>JADKCI010000001.1 GCA_016714645.1 Chromatiaceae bacterium
GCTCACTTTCGGCCAGCGCGCGCCGCGCCTCCTCCTGTTCGGTGAGGCCACGGATGAAGCCATCCACCGCCCCATCGCTGGCGACGCGGGCGGTGATGTCCACCAGCACTCCGGTGATCGCCGTCGGCCGCCCCAGGGAGTCACGCTCGATGTGCCCGTAGTCCTGGAAGTCACGCAGCACCTCGCGCTCCCTGTCCCACAGCCGGTACTGGATGACGAAATCCTCCCCCGACTCGTAGGCACCGGCGAAGGCTGCAAGGACCCGCTCGCGATCCGGCTCATGGATCTGACGACCGCGCAGGTCCTCGGACTCCCTCAGGTCCGCCGCGGAGAAGCCAAGGAAATCCTGGCCATCGGGAGTGGTTATGACCGCCGCGAACCGCGGCGGCCCGATACAGCACCCAGGCGTGATGGCCGACGCGCCGCTCCAATCCTTGGTCATGGCGGGCGCGCCGCAGCCGCTCCAGCCCCCGGTCCTGGTGGGCGCGCCGCAGCTCCGCCGCGCAGCGGGGGGCAAAGGCCGCAAGGGTGGCGGCGACGGCCTGGGGGTCCGTCATCGGGCGGTGATCGAGTACGCCGAGGTGCCCGAGGGGCATCCCCTCGGCGCCGAGCAAGGGTACTCCCACATAGCTCCGCATCCCCGACTTCGCCACCCAGGGGTCGGCCGGAAAGCGCTCTGCCAGGCGGTCGGGGTAGATGCCGTTCTGGCCCTGCCCCAGCCGCTCGCAGGGCGTGTCACGGGTGTCGTAGCAGAGGCCGCCGCGAAAGCCTACCCCCCCCCCAGCTCGCCACCGGGCAGACGCGCTGGCCGGAAGGGGCGACCGATTCCACCGTAAAGGCCAGGCTTACCCCGAGCACCGTCACCAGGTACTCCATCAGGGCATCAAAGTAGGCCTGCCCGGTCTTGGACAGCAAGTCCCAGGTAGCGGGAGTGGCAAACAGGTCGAATGGCATCGTCATCGGGCTCCTGGCGCGCCCCGGGCCCGCCGCCGAACGGCGCGGGTCGAAGAGCTCCGCGTGCTTACATATGAATAGCCCACCGCGGCCGGCGGCGGCTACCGGTGTTTGTCTGATTTTATCCCTCCCCGGCGCCAGAGCAGGACCATCACTCATAGGGCAATCAGAACTTCTCCGATACCAGCCGGCTCTGGCGGGGCCTAGGCTTAAATGGGACCCGGCTGCTGCCGTAGCGGAAACGAGAGCGCGCGCGTGTCCGCGGCGACGCGACCCAGAGCCCCAGGTCAAGGCCCCTAGCCCCCGCGGAGCGCCCTTGTAGGACAAACGCGGATAAGAGCGTCCGTGTTTGGCCGACACCGGGGAAGGCCGATGGGTAGTATTTTTAATGAGGGGTCACACGGGCTTGAGGCGAGGCTCCCCGTCAGCGCTGCACTTTGATCCCGGGTCGATTCCCTGCCGGCGCCATGTTCGGGGGTTCGCGGAACATTCTGGGAGGATGTAAAGATGTCCACACGCGCGTTACTGTATCAAGGGTTGCTGCCGCTGGCGGCGGCCAGCCTTTTTGGCCTTTCGGCCGGGGCTTGGGCCGCCAAAGTCGAGAAAGGGCACTTTGTCGACGGCGCATATCAAATCATCTACAACTTGGACGAGAAGGCGTACCACGTCAAGGGGGACAACACTCTCATTCCGGCGGCGGAGGTGGAGCGCAGCATGGCCACCGTCCTCTGTGCGAAATGCCACGAGGACGCCATCGCTCAGCTCAAGAACTCGGTGCATTTCACCGGCCAGGGTCCCAACCCGCGCATTCTGTTCCCGGGCGGCGGCGCTCACGGCCAGGTCGATCGGGCCTGCGGGCTTCCCGGGACCACCGCGCTGATCAACTACAACAGCGACATCAACCTGGGCGAATGCGGCAAGTGTCATACGGGGCGCTTCATGCCGCCAATGCAGAACGCCTTCCTGAGCACCTTCATGCAACAGGGGATGCCGCAAGAGCTGGCGGCAGCCAACGCCCAGAGCCTCGTCGATGGTGGACTCAACTGTCTGATCTGCCACGCCGAGACCTATCTGTCCGTACGCGATGATCTGAGCGAAACCGAGCTCGATACGCTTCGGATTGCCGGTTATGCGGCCCCAGGGGAGGCTTCCCCCTCCCCCGAGGGCTACGCAAACCTCTCCCGCGACAACACCGACTTCGATCACGACGGCGTGCCGGACAAGCTGATCGATACGGACGGTGACGGCGATGCCGATGTACCGCTGATGATGGACACGGATGGCAATGGGGTGCCGGAAACGCCCTGGCCCACCGTCGCGCAAGATCGGTCGGTTGCCGCGATCCTGTCCGTCGGGGCGACGGATGAGCACGCCTGCCTGCGCTGCCATGAGCACGCGCGCACGGGCTACAAGCGCGGCACCCTGTTCCGGGAGGGCTATGACGTTCACGCCAGCGCCGACTGCTTCGACGTCGGGGACGGGTGCGCAAAGAACACCTGCACGGCCTGCCATGTCACCCTGGACGCCGACCTGGACGGCGATGGCTTGCTCGATGTGCACAAATTCGTGCGCGGCCACCTGGTGGGCGGCGACCTGGCGGCGGCCGATTATCCGCCACCGGCTCCCGGTGTAGCCCCCAACCCGGACGACCCGACTCACCTGACCTGCGTGCAGTGCCACCCAGCGGTCGGGCTCTCGGGTGAGGTGCACTCCGAGGGGCATTTGGACAAGATTGCCTGTGAGACCTGCCACATCATCCAGAGCGGCGGCATCACCTATTCCATGTACGGCCACGGTGGCCACCTGTCGTTCGGGCGCAACGCCGCCGGACTCGACACCAAGGTCATCACCGCGGACCACATGATCGCGAACGAGGACGTGGGAGGAGATATCGACGCCGATTTCGCGGCCTACCGATTGACGCCGGTCTTGATGTGGTTCAACGGATCCACCTCCTTCCTCGCCCAGTCACTCGCCGTGCGGGGCGCTGAAAACGCCAAGATCGCGCCCTTCAAGCCCATGGCCAACGGCATGGTGATGGATGGCCGCTTCTTCGCGGGCAAGACCGCGCTGAACGAGGCGGGATTCCCATATAACAAGTTTTCGATGTACGGCTTCTTCGCCAAGGCGGCGGATTGCGACACGCTCAATTTGCCTGGGACGGGGCCCTTCACCTGCGGCGATGACGGGCTCTACGGCAATGCAGAGGTCTTTACGGCGCTGGGTCTGCTCGGTGAGGTCAAGGACAAGGACGGGAATGTTATCGTCCAGGGGCTGACGCCCGAGGCAACGCGCAAGCTGACACTTGCCGACATGATGGACATGACGAACGCAAACAAACAGGCAATGGCCATGATGATGGGCTTCCCCAATCTGATGAACTTCAGCAAGGCGGCCTATGGCTATGAGCACTATCTCGTCAGCAGCGCCCTGGCCGGGTCGCCGCCGGATGCAAACAGCGACGGCTTCATCGATCCCAATACATCCTTCCTATTCGACATGTTCGGTGCGGTCAATGCGGGTCTGGATCAATTCAAGGGCTTTAACGTCCCCATGTTCCTGCCAGCGGACTATGACTGGTATAAAAAGTTCACGGACGTGAGCAATGTCGCGACGATGAAACTGCCCGACGGCAGTGACATGAAGCTGTTCCTGGCCATGCAGCTCCAGGCACAAGGCGCCACGCCGGAGGAGATCCAGCAGTTGGTCGGCAACTACCCGGCCTTCTCCAACGGCATCACCCTGGGAGGGCACGGCGTCGCGCCAAACCCCGAAGAGAACGCCCTCGGGGCCGAGGGCTCCGGCCAGGGCAACGGCTGTGCCGATTGCCACGGCGCGGGGGGCCTGCTCGATAGCCCGGTCCCGGTCACCGACAAGGTATTGGTCGATGTTAAAGGGTTGGGCCAGGCGGAGATGCCTGTCTGGCGCTGGGTCTACTACCACGCAAAGCGGATCATCAATCTGGGTCTCAAAACAGCAGACGAAGATATCGCAGCGGGGACAGCGGACATCGACATCGCGGGTGATCGAGTGTACCTGCGCCCGAGCCGCGGTCTGATGGTGTTGAACTGGTTCGATCCGAGGGCGAAACTCACGCTGAACGGTGACGAGCTCACGGGCTACCGCCGCTTCACGCGCGCGGATAGCGACTCGGCACTGGCCGGCACCAACTTGACCGCACAAGACCTGACCTGGAACGGTGGGCCTTGGATGCCGGTGCTGGAGCCGGTGACGAAGTCGGTACCAAACTACGCCGTGCTGGGTTACACCCGCGATGAGGTCATCGTCGATGATGTCAGCCAACTGACCAAGGCGCTCGCTAATCCCTAACGCCAGTCGCGCCTAACCCATCCTTTGACCCTTTTTGCGCCGGCCTTGGGCCGGCGCTTTTTTTTGCAGGCCGGCGCTTGACCGGTAGGCTGTATCGGGAGTGGCGAGCGAGATGCCCGCCCGGGGTCCACCCGAGTCACAGCCCCGAGGTAGCGCTGGGCTCGGGCTTGGGGGCCGGCGCCCCCAGACGCACCCCATCGTCACTGTAGACGATCGAATAGATGCCCCGCCCGCAGCGGGTTGCGTGCAACCGCACACTCCGGGAGTTGGGGCGCAACCGGTCGCGGAAGCCGTACCAGTCCCCAGCGGGGCCCATCGCGCTGGGTTTGCCGTACTGAGTCGCCAGGAATGCGGCCAGGGCCTTGGGCGCCTCGCAGGCCGGCTTCGGCTCCGCGGGCTCCTGATCCCCGCGAATGGCATAGATGAGACCATCCGCCGTGGTGGCGACCGCATAGGTGGCAAACAGGGTGTTGGGCACCTTGGGCTCCACCCGGTAAAGGGTCCCTTGCGCCTCCACCTTGTTCGGCCCGCGGTAGCTCTTCTCTTCCTGGCTGATGACCTTCGCCACCATGCAGGGATCGAAGCGCTCGCCGAGGGGTATGCCGAAGGCCCCGGTGATGGTTTGCGGCGCCTGTTCGGCCGCGGGCGGGGTGTCCGGCACCGCAACCCGAGGCTCGACCGCCTGCCCCACGGCCTGGACGGCCTCGTCCGGCTTAACCTGGTCATCGGCGGCCGACGGGCCGGGGGCGACACCCGAGGCCGCGATCAGCAAGGACGCCATCAGAATGGTGACAACTTCTTTATTCATTGCTTCCCTCGATGCAGTCATGCCCCTGCGGGCCTTGAATCCAGCGCGGCGGCTCAAACCGCCAAGGCGCCCCCTACAACAGCGCCGCGGATAACTGGCAGCGAAACCGCTCCTGTCGGGGATTGGGCCCGGTCGTGGACGGGCCATGCCCCCCTCATCCTGAACCAATCAACCGGCCCGAAGAGCCCAGTGTAGCTCAACCTCGGCGGCCCCGGTAAGTGTCAAGGCAGTTGTTGGGGGCCACGCTCGGTACCGCAGCCCACTTCGGGATGGCGACTCACCCCTCGGGAAAGGACACGCGGATAGGACAAACACCGATACCCGCATCAGAGCCCCTCCTATATCACCCCTCGTCCGGGACTCCTAAGCTTGCACTTGAGGTAGGAGCAGTCCTCAAGATGCGGGCGTGGCGGGTGCCATGCCAAAGCGCTCTCCACATTGACCACATGGGGGCACCATGAACACGCAAGAACCGAAACACAGACCCAATCCGAAATGGCGCCGGCGCGCACTCGCGCGCGCCGTCGCGGCCTTGCTCGCCGGCATGGCGGTGGCGGTGGTGGCCGATGACGGCGGCAACGGTGAAGCCGGCAAGCCGATCCTGAAGAGCATGTCCAAGCTGAAGACCCCGACGGTCGCCGGCTATGTGGACGAGGCCGAGCACGCCTATATCCACCAGATGAAGTTCTACGTGCCCAGCCAGGCCGCGAGTGGGGGTCTCGGAGACCCCTTGTACTACAACGTCGACGGGAACCTGGTCGAACCGGAGCGCGACCTGGCCAAACCCCTGATCGGCGTCAACCTCTTGGGGCCCCTGATCAGTGTGGAGGGCGTCGGCTTCGTTGGCCACGGCAAGCGCGACGCCTACGCCGCCGTGAGCCTGGACGACGGCGACACCTGGAAGAAGACCAACCTCTCCCAGTCCGCAGACCTGACGTCCTGCGACAGCGCCAACTGCAATGTCATTCGCACGGATGTGCCGCTCTTCGCGGACACTGACTACCAATACCCCGGCGACGTGACCAACCTGTTCCACAGCATCATGGGCAACAAGGTCCTGGTGGCCTGGCAGAGCCGCTACTGCGCGAGTGGCCAGCCCAGTTATTCCCTCGACAATCCTGAAGCCACGCCCGAGCAGATCGCCCGGCGCGCGGCCATCGCGACCTACTTGGGCATCGACCTGACCACGGCCTCAAAGGACGACATCTACCTGATCGACATGTACGGCGTCGGTGGCTCGCAGGGCTTTGTCGATTACCTCGCGAGTGACGACTACGAGCCGAACCAGGCCGTCGGCGCGGTCCCCTTCAACTGCCTCTGGACGGCCCGCGGTGTCCTGAACGAGGGCAACGACCCGCGCACCGCCGATGTCACTGAGTCGAGCTACATGCGCTGGTTCAAGGCCGAGCGCCTCACCTCCGGCGTGCGCGACCTCAACCGCATCGAGACCGTCTGCGTCGGCGGCGCCGGCTGCGCCATTACCTGGCAGGAGGACCCCGAAGGCCTGCGCGGCGGCCAGGGCGAGGGTCCCGGCGAGGGCTGGAGCGGCGCGGTTGGCAACAGCCAAACCGATGTTTGGTATACCTATATCGATGCGGAACATTTCGATGTAGTGCAGAATCCGGAGTGGGTAGACAGCACCAATACTGTCCCCGCATACCTCACTCTGGCGGAATATGAAAAATTGGCAGCTACTACGGACGTAACTCAGAAGCCGAAGCCCTTCGTGCCCTTCGCCATGCCCATGCGGCTGACCGACAACGCCAAATGCAACGTCACCAATCCCAAACCCTACTGCTACGGCTCGGCCCTCGAAGGTACCGCTGCCGTGGCACCGGTCTTCCCGGATGAGAACGCGACAACCCCGATGGACTACGGCCTGAAGGACCTGTGCCAGGACACCATCCAGATCCCGACCGGACCGGATAACACCCCGACCGATATCTGCGTCGCCGAGAACGGCATGCCGAACGTCGGCAACACCGCCGCCACCCGCCCGCGTCTGGCGGTGTACGGCTACGACTCCACCGGCAAGGTGAAGAACGCCGTCATCAACAACGCCTTTGTCGCGGTGGTGGCCGAGGAGGACAAGGGCCTCGGTGCCTTCACCTTCGACGCGGACGGCAACGCCTGCGTGCAGGAGGACAACAGCGACCCCGACTGCTTCACCTTCGACGATGGCAAGAACATCCGCTACTTCACCTTCGGCATGTCGATCAAGGACACCGTCGGCGGAAAAACGAAGGACACCCTGCTGGCCAACCTGACCCAGCCCGGCCACCAACTCAACCAGCCCGAGGTGGATTGGACGAACGGCGAATTTTACCCGGTGAGGAACACCAGCGATTTCTGGGATTTCGGTGAATACAACTTCGACATCTACAACACCGAGATCGCCCGGCGCGGCAGTTGGCTGGGGCAGGACATCTACAAGGTGCACCAGGACACTTCGGAGGCGGCCTACGACCTGCTCGCCCTGCCAACCTGGAAGCAAGGCATCATGAACCAGGGCGGCCCGGCGGACGTCATGTCGCGTCGCATCCTTATGAAGAACGGCAACTGGACCCTGACGCAGCGCGGCAACCCCTATGCCTTCCGCTACATGGCCTGCTCCAACTGGGCCTACAACCCCGCGAAAGGTCAGACCCCCAACCCCTACTACCCCGGCGGTCTCTGCCTGGATTCGGCCCTGAACCTCTCGGCTACCATCCCGGACACCTGCCAGGATTCGAGCACCGGCTTAGAGGTTGATTGCCCGCAGGTCGACCTGACAAGAGTATCGGAATCTGGCGAACCAACGACGTTTGGCGTCGGCGACACCAACCCGGTTCTGCAGGGCAGCCTGGTCGAGCCCAACACGACCAAGGTCCTGTCCTGGCACCAGTGCCCGGCCAAATTCACCACGGTGAGCCAGACTGATCCGGATGCCATACCATACACGTGCGATAACGACATGCGGACCGACGCCACCACCCTGAAGGATCAGTCCTGGTACAACCCGCTGGACGTGGCGAAGGGCCATCGCGGCTTCCTGGACGGCGACATGGTCATGATGCTGTACGCCTGGTCGCCGAACTGGCGTCTCAACGCGAAGGGCAGCGATCGCTACGAGCTGTACATCCGCCGGTCCTTCACCGGCGCCACGACCTGGAAGACCCTGCCCGGGGACTACACTTACTGGGACGGGACCCATTACGGCGGCGACGGCACGGTCACCTGCGAGACCTTCCGCAGTACAGAGACCGGGACTGGCGACCTGGTCGAGCCCCGGGTGTGCAACCAGTACAAGGCCGGCGCCCCCGAGCAGGCCCGCAACGTGACGCAACTCCAGTCCATGCGCATCACCACCCTCGACCCGCGTTTCGCCATCACCGGCTCGCCCCAGGGCGTGAGCAACACGCTGGATACGTTCGGCTACGGAACCAACCCGTATGATGAAGACGTCCGGAATCCGTCGCGCTACTTCGTGGTGTACGAGACCGGTGACAACACCACCACCGCCGTCGGCGAACCCGAACCGCTGGACCTCCATTACAGCCGCGCGGTGGACTTCGGCGACGACTACCAGGTGTGGGCGGAAGAGACCGACCTGAGCGTCTGCTATCCGTCGGATCCTCATGGCGACACCGATCCGGACACGGGTGTTCCCGAGGAACTGATCGACTCGGGCTTCTGCAACGAGTTCGACCAACTCGACCAGGGCAAACCCGGACTCGAGGCCAGCGAGGCCAGCCTGACGGCCAACCCGGGCGGGCAGTTCCTCTACGGCGTCTGGGCGCAGTTGGAGCATCCGGTGACGGACAACAACGAAACGCTGTGGGACGAGGTCATTTCGTCCGACGCCATGGCCCGCCGGGTCTGGTGGCGCGACGGCTACATCTCCACGGACTGGGCCTGGGACTTCGGCCAGGGGTCAACTCAGTAACCACCCAGCGCCGCCTGCCCGGCTTCGAACCCCGGGCAGGGGTCCCGGCACCGAACCTCAACCACTCACCAGAAGATCCGCCGCCCCGCCGAAAGGGTCAGAGCACTGCCCGGGGCGGCCATCCACCGAACAGCGATTCCCTGGAGGAACCCCACCATGTCACACCCCCCCTCACCCCTGCTGCGGACCCTTGCATCCGCGCTCCTAACGGCCGGCTTGCTGACGGCCATCACGCCCGCCCAGGCCTTGAAGAGTTTTATGGGGACCTGGCAGGCCACTTATCCCGGCTCGACCACCGACAATGCCAATTGTGCCCTCTGCCACGGCACCCAGGACCAGAACCTCAATACCTACGGCAAGGCCCTGTGCGATGCCTTCGACGGCAACCTGCCATTGAATATCGTTCCGGCCCTGGAAGCCATCGAATCCCTGGATTCGGATTCGGACCCCACTGCATCGACCAACTTGGAGGAGATCACCGTCAACGCCCAGCCGGGCTGGACCGAGGGGCCAGTGAACCAAATCTACGTCGCCGACGTGGGCGGGCGTTGCGTGCCCACCGGCGCCCCGATCAGCGTGGTCGCCGGTGTCCCCGTGCCCTACGACCCGCCTGTCGATGGCGAGCCGGTGGCCGACCCGAGCGGCCCCTATGCGGGCTACGTGAACGTGCCCATCACCTTCGACGGCAGCGGGTCCTATGACAGTGACGTCGAGGGCGCCGGTATCGTCAGCTACACCTGGAACTTCGGTGACGGTTCGCCGGATGAGGTCACCACCGAACCAACCGTCCAACACACCTACACCTTGCCGGATACCTACATCGTCAACCTGACGGTGACCGACGGCGAGGGCGATACCAACACCAACTCGACCATCGCTACCATCTCGGGGGCCTCCGTCCTCGACCTGGACATCGCCGCGTTCAAGGTCACCACGACACGGCTGGTGGGCAAACTTATCGCGATCAAGCTGTTTGTCGAGAACCCCGGCACCGTCCTGGGGCAGGCGAAGGCGACCGTGACGGGCACGCAGGGTGGGGTCCAAGTCTATAAGTGGAGTCTGAACGTCTACGACTCCAATATCACGGGCACCACGAGCTTTACCTTCCCCTCCTACAGATCGAAAATCGCGGGCACCATCAAATGGGTCGTGACCATCGCGGACGTCAACCCGGATCAGGACCGGGCCACCGCCACCACGACCGTGCAATAAGGCAGGCATGCGGGTGGGTGGGGTCCGCCTCGCCCACCCCGCTGGCCCATCGCAAAGAGTGGGGAAACGCCGATCGGTCGGCGTTTCCCCGGCGAAGACCGCCATGAGATCACCCCTCCCCCCTCCCCTCCTACCTGCCCGGTGGCTCCCTGGGGGGCGTCCCCTCGCCATGAACTTGACCCTACCTAGTGGACCGGTGACGCTGACGCCTTGCTGGTCGGGAGAGAAGACACATGCAACACTCAAGATGGTGGAAGACCTTTGTTATGGCGGGCTTGATCGGCGCGGCAAGCGCCAATCCGAACGCCTCCGCTGCCGATGAGGCCAGCGACCTGGCGCTCGACCCGACCCTGACCTGGACCAACTTCCTCGGCTCGGCGAAGAACGACGACGGCTACGGCGTCGCCGTGGACGCCGCCGGTAACCTCTACCTGGTAGGCACCAGCTTGGCCACCTGGGGCAATCCGCTCCGCGCCCACTCCGGCGGACCGGACCTGGTGGTGGCCAAGCTCGATAGCAGCGGCAACCTCTTGTGGAACACCTTCCTGGGCTCCCAAGGGGCGGACCAGGGCTATGGGATCGCCCTCGATGCCTCTGGCAATATAGCGGTCGTGGGCTACAGCGACTCCGACTGGGGCGGCCCGCTGCGGGCGCACTCGGGCCTCAGCGATATTCTGGTGGCCAAGCTGAGCGGCGCGGGCCAACTCCTCTGGCACAGCTTTCTGGGCACCTCGGAGGGCATGAGCGCGGGCTCCGGCGTCGCCATCGACAGCCAGGGCAACCTCCTGGTGACCGGCAAGAGCGACGCCGACTGGGGGGATGCCCTTCGGCCCCACGCCGCCAATAAGCAGCCTGACATCGTCGTCGCCAAGCTCGGCGCTTCCGGCGGCCTGCTGTGGAACACCTTCCTGGGCTCCATGGACAATGACGAGGGCGAGGCCATCGCCGTCGATGCCAGCGGCAACGCCTATGTGACCGGCGCCAGCGGGTCGCCCTGGGGCACTCCGGTACGCGGCTTCGCCGGCGGCAAGGACATCGCGGTGGCCAAGCTCAACCCGGAGGGGGCGCTCCAGTGGAACACCTTCCTCGGTTCCGGGGTCGGGGACGAGGGCTATGGCATCGCGGTCACCGGCGGTAACCTATTTCTTACCGGCTACAGCGGCTCGGGCTGGGGTAGCCCCATCGACCCCTACGCCGGCGACGCCGACATCCTGGTCGCCCGGCTCGACCTCAACGGAGTCCTGGCCTGGCACAGCTTCCTCGGCTCCGGACAAGGGGACTGGGGCTACGGCATCGCCGCCGATGGCGCGGGGGGGGTGTTCGTCACCGGGACGAGCAATGCCTCCTGGGGCACCGATCCGGTGTTTCCTTTCTCCGGCGACAAGGACATCGTGGCGGCGAAGCTGGGCGAGGACGGTGTAGTGCGCTGGCACGGCTTCCTTGGCTCGGTGGAAATAGACGACGGCTACGCGATCGCCCTCGGCTCGGACTGCCGCATCCACCTCACCGGCGGGAGCGGCACCAGTTGGGGCAGCCCTCTGCTGCCCCACGCGGGGGATTCCGACATCTTCGTGACGCAGCTCACCGAGAATGACTGCGAGGATCCGCCCACCCCCTTTGCGGATGTTCCCCCGGGAAGCTGGGCCGAAGACTACATCAATGCCATCTACGCGGCGGGGATCACCGGCGGATGTGGTAACGGCAACTTCTGTCCACAGGGCCTTGTCACCCGTGAGCAGATGGCGGCTTTCGTGATCAGAGCCTTGGAGGGCGATCCGGCCACTGACTACTGTGGTGGCGTGGCGCCTTTCAGCGACGTTTCCCCCGGCACCTGGTCCTGCCCGCATATCAAGCGGCTCGTTGAGCTGAGCATTACGGGTGGCTGCGGCGGAACTTATTACTGTCCCCAGGGTATCGTCACCCGCGAGCAAGTGGCAGCCTTCATCGTCAGGGCGCTGGAGGGCGAACCGCCGCTGGATTACTGCGAGGGCGTCGCGCCTTTCGATGATGTTGCGCCGACTGACTGGTCCTGCCGCTACATCAAGAGGCTCGTTGAACTCGGTGTCACCCAAGGTTGTGGCGATGGCAACTACTGCCCCGACGACAGCGTCACGCGGGAGCAGATGGCGGCCTTCCTGGCGAGGGCCTTCCTGGATATGGATTAAGCGGACCTTGTGACGTGCGGCTTGCCCCTTGCCGTCGCCTACCTGACGATGGCGAGGGCCCAGGGACCGAGCGGCTCCCATCAAGCTGGCATTTGTCGCCACCAACGCGAGGGCGCGGTGCAGCGGAGACGACCGGGTCGCCCCATCCACGGCGCTGGGTCCGACGGCTCAACCGTAGGCATCATCCCGGACCTGTCAGTGGACCGGAATGACTCACAGAGAGGAAACGAGATGGGAATGAGAAGATCGATTATCACCTTATCAGTGCTGGGACTCCTGCACGGCGCCGGCCTCGCGGACGAACCGCAAGAGTCCAAAACGGAGATGGTCAAGCCTGCGGCGGTTGTCGAGATCGGATCCGATCTCGACAAGGTCAATTACAGCCTGGGCTACGAGCTGGGTCAGGACCTCAAGCGTGAGGAGCTGTCAGTGGTGCCCGAGGTCCTGCTGAAAGGCGTCGAGGACGGTATCTCCGGCAGCCAACCAATGGTGAAGTCCAGCGAGCGCCGGGCGGCCCTGGCCCAGATCATCGCAAAGCGGACTCAGGAGAACCTGGAGCGCTCCCAGGAATTTCTCGCCGCCAATGGGGCGAAGGAAGGGGTGACGACCTTGCCGAGCGGGCTCCAGTACAAGGTAATAAGCGCCGGTGAAGGCAAGACCCCAGCGCCCAACAGCCGGGTCACCGTGAATTATCGGGGGACCCTGATCGATGGCAGTGTGTTCGACAGCTCATACAAGGATGAAAAGCCGGCGACATTGGAAGTCAGAAAGGTCATCAAGGGTTGGCGCGAGGCCCTGCAACTGATGAAGGAAGGTGCCAAGTGGGAGATTTTTGTCCCGCCGGATTTGGCCTACGGCAAGAGGGGTCGCGACAATCGCATCCCGCCCAACAGCGCCCTGATCTTTGAGTTGGAACTGCTGTCGGTTGAACTAGCGCCACCGCCCCCGCCGCGGAAGGTCCGACCCAGTATCCCCCCCGCCGAGGATGATGGCGGTTAGGTGAGGGCGGCCAAGGGGATTGACGACGGGGCGGGAACCTGCGAGTTGACCGGCGTGCTGACGCTCAAATGGCATGACCCGCGTCAGGCTTGCGACCCCGCCGCCGGGGGGTAAATGAAAAGTCCTTCACGGGCAGCTTCCCGTTCAAGCGAAATGTTCGCGAAGGACCCCGACAATGCGCCCCGCCGCCTGGCCATCGCCGTAGGGGGATGCCCCCTTGGCCATGTCCCGGTAGGCCGCGGCGTCATCCAGTAGTCGCCGGGCCGCGCCGACGATGGCATCGAAATCCGTGCCAACCAATTCGACCACGCCGGCGGCCACGGCCTCGGGCCGCTCCGTCTCCTGGCGCAGCACCAGGACGGGCTTACCGAGGGCCGGGGCCTCCTCCTGGACACCGCCCGAATCGCTCAGGATGAGATAGGCCCGCTGCATGGCCCCGACGAAGGCGGCATAATCGAGGGGCTCCCCCAGGGTAATGCGCTCATGCCCCCCCAGGAGCGCATGGGCCAACTCCCGCACATTGGGATTGGGATGCACCGGGTAGAGGACCTGAACGTCCGCGTAGCTATCCGCCAGATGACGGATGGCTCGGCATATCGTCTCGAAGGGGGCGCCAAAATTTTCCCGCCGATGGGCCGTCACCAGGATGAGCCGCCGGGAGGGATCGATGGGGACACCGGGATCGGGGTGGGTCGCGGCCACGCGCAACAGGGCATCGATGACCGTGTTACCCGTCACCCAGATGTGACTGGCCTCGCACCCCTCCCGCAGCAGATTGGCGCGGGAGCGCTCCGTGGGCGCGAAATGCCATCGCGCCAACCGGCTGGCGATGACCCGGTTCATCTCCTCGGGAAAGGGATTGCCCAGATCCCCGGTGCGCAGCCCCGCCTCCACGTGACCGAAAGGGATGCGCCGATGGAAACAGGCCAGGGCGGCCGACATGACCGTGGTGGTATCACCCTGGGCCAGGACCGCGTCCGGTGACTCGACCTCCAGCGCGGCATCCAGGTCGAGTAGCAGACGGGCCGTGAGGGCGTTAAGGGCCTGGTTGGGACGCATGATATCGAGATCGATATCCGCCGCTATATCGAAAAGGCGCAGGACCTGGTCAAGCATCTGGCGATGCTGGGCCGTGGCCAGCACCCGGCAATCCGCCCAAGGCTCCTCATGCAGGGCCTGGATCACGGGCGCCATCTTGATGGCCTCGGGCCGGGTACCGGCGATACAGAGTAGCTTGACGCCTTTCATATCTGCAATTAGTTCCAGTGATCAATCTATGGAACTTGAGGATATCCGATACCCGTGCCCAGCGCTGCTTGCCGAGGGGTCAGGGCACATCCAGGACCCGTGTGAAAGCGGCTGACATTATTTGAGGCCCTGAAAATACCGATCCGTTTCCTGCTTGATGACCTTGGACAGGAGCAGGAGGGCGATGAGGTTGGGGATGGCCATGAGGCCGTTGGCCAGGTCGGAGAAGTTCCAAACGAAGTCCAGTTGCATCAGGGTGCCGACGATGACGGCCGAGGTGAAGACTAGCCGGTAGCCATGGATGGCGTGACGCACGGCGCGCGCGCCGCCCAGGGAGTTGGCCAGGTATTCGATGGCCTTTTCACCGTAATAGCTCCAGCCCAGGATGGTTGAATAGGCGAAAAGGGCGGTGGCGATGGCGACGATGATCTCACCCGTGCCACCCAGGGTCTCGGCGAAGCTCTGGCTGGTGAGGCTTGCCGCGCCCACCCCTTGGGTCCAGGGACTGGCGGTGAGGATGACCAGGGCCGTCATGCTGCACACCACCAGGGTGTCGATGAAGGTCTGGGTCATGCTGACCAGGGCCTGCTTGACGGGGTCATTGGTGCGGGCGGCGGCGGCGGCGATGGGCGCCGAACCAAGCCCGGATTCGTTGGAGAAGACGCCGCGGGCCACGCCATAGCGGATGGCCGCCGCCACCGCCGCCCCGGCGAAGCCACCGCCGGCGGCGATGGGATTGAAGGCGTGATAGAAGATGAGCGACAGGGCCGCCGGGATCTCGCTGGCGTTGAAGGCCAGCACCACCAGGGACGCCACCCCATAGACCAGGATCATGAAGGGCACCAGGAAGGAGGTGAAGCGGGCGATGGAATGGATGCCGCCCAGGATAACCACGCCGGTCAGCAGGGTCAGGATCGCGCCCGTCATCCAGGGCTCGATATGGAAGCTGGACTGGAAGATCCCCGCAACGGCGTTGGCTTGGGTCATGTTGCCGATGCCGAAGGTGGCGATGGCGGTGAAGAGGGCGAAGAGCCAGGCCAACACCGGCTGGTTGGCGCCCTTGGCCAGGTAATACATGGGGCCACCGCGCATCCCGAAGTCGCCGCGTTCCCGGTATTTCAGCGCCAGCAAGGCCTCGGCGTACTTGGTGGCCATGCCGACCAGGCCGGTCATCCACATCCAGAAGACCGCGCCGGGGCCACCCAGGGTGATGGCGGTCGCCACGCCGACGATGTTACCGATGCCCACCGTGGCCGCCAGGGCGGTCATCAGGGCGCCAAAGTGACTGATATCGCCCTCGTGCCCGTGATCCTTGTGGAGAATCAGCCGGAAGGCATGTCCCAGGGCACGGAACTGCATCCCCCTCAGTAAGAAGGTCAAATAGACGCCCGTACCGACCAGGAGGATCAACATGGGCGGCCCCCAGACCCAACCCGAGAGGATGGAAACCAACGATTCGATACTCTGCATATTCAGCCCCTGTTAGCCAAGATTGGCGAAGGTAATGGGTGTGGCGCCCGAGCCAGGCCTAACGCGGATAGCGGTCGTGGAGGTTGGCCGGGCAGAGCACGTCGCGCATGATACCAATCAGATCCGGCAAGGGGTGATTGCGAATGCGATGGGTGTGGCGAAAAACAGAAAGGGCCGGGCGGAAGGAGGCCGCCCGGCCCGTAAGGGTGCCACTCGAGGGGGGGAGTACCCGATGGCACCGTGGGGGCAATGCTACCGCCTAATCACCCCATGCTCGCAAAACATTTCTCCTATTAAATTAAGACAAAGTAATTTTCTATCTGTTGCCGCCCTTGGCGGTGAGGGTCAGGTCGAGGTAGGCGATGCCGCCCTCGTCGCCGAGGTCGGTGTCACCCGCGTAGACGATGCTCGTCGAGGTGTTGTTCTCGCCCAGGTTGACGAGCTGGGTGCCACCCGCCTCGAACTTGGTAGCGAGCGGCGTGTTGCACTGAGGCCCCTCGGCGTCGTTGCCATCCAGGACAAAGGTCAGGCGGTAAGTGCCCGTGGAGGCGGTCTTGGCGTTCCAGTTGTAGCCATAAACGATGCTGCCGCCCGAGGTGATCTCCACCGAGAGGGCGTTGGTGTAGACGGGGACGTTGACCGAGGGGGCGGCCACGCCCGTGCCGGCCCACAGACCCGTGGTTTCATCCCAGTACGGATCCGTGCCGATCTTCTGGATGAGCATACGCGCACAGCGGGAGTACACGAGCGCATGGATCGGAATCGGGCCAGTCGCGGCCGTCGCGATCCTGACTGTCGTAGGATCGAGCAGGGTCTGGGTGCCGGGATTAGTGACCGTGTCGCCAGGACCAAAGTCATTGCCCTGCATCTCATTGCCGGACTGCTCGGTGCCGGGCACCGCCCCGCTCATCCCGAAGGCCGCAAAGCAGCCGATGCCCTCACCTGCCGTATCGGGCACCACGCAGGGCGCCGGAACACCGGATGTCCAGTCAGGCACCAGGTATGTACTCAGCTCGTCGCCCACCGCCGGCACACTCTGCAGCAGGTTGAACTCGACGCGGATCTGCCGGGTCGCGATCGACGGGCTCGATTCGAGCAGGTCTCCGATATCCACCGCGCTCACCACTAGCGGTGTTGTAATGTCATGTCCAACGCTCAGCGCTTTCCAGAAGTTTTGCGTGCGCTTCTGGAGCCACCAAACCTTCGGGTCGCCGGTGAACAAGATCTCTCCAGTCTCCGAGACGACGGTGACCTTACGCCCGTAGTAGCACAGGATGGAGGGGGCGACCGCGGTGCCGTCCGCCACCCCCGCCTCGTCAACGCACTGCGCCACCGGGTCGGTGATCGGCGCCCACCTCCAGATGCCGTCCGCCGGGAAGGCTGCTGGCCCCACGTTGTCCGACAGGATTACCGGGAACGACAGGTTGTTGACGCCGCTCTCGCCGGTGATCGGTTTTCCCTTGCCCATGGCCATTGGCGCCACCACGAGAATGGCGGATGCCACCACGAGCGCCAGTACCTTGTGTTTCAATATAAGCTTCATTGCCTGTTCCCCCATTGACGCTGCTAGCCAGTCCAGCTTGACCGCAGGCCGTCACGCTTGCGCGACCGCTCCCTCGGTCGGTCCCTTTCCGCCGCCTCCTCACGCGCACGACCCGGAGAAGCGGGCCAGAAAACCTATCTGCCTTAAGTCTGGTAAACGGGGCGGGGTGTGGTATGGGGCAGATACCCCAGTCGTGGCCCCAAGCCGGGATTACCTAGCCAGGCTAGGGCTCGGGAGGCCATCGGGGTTGTGATTCCCCGCGGATGGGCTAGGCTATCAATGATCCCGCCCGGGTGGCCGAGGGGCGGTGGTGGGTTTGTGACGGGGGTTGACCGGAGGGATTGGCAAGGCGTTGTGACCAAGCTCAAGCAGTTCCCACTGATGGGGTTCGCCGCGGTGATCACGGTCACCCTGGGCATGTTTCTGTTGCTGTACTGGCATGTCTACAACACCTTTCGGGTGAGTCGGATGCTCACCAACGACTACGCCAGCGGGCTTGCGTTGGGTAGCCAGATCCTCTCCAGCCACCTCAACCTGATGTACGATGCCCATCTGGTGGTCCTTGATGGTGACCACGCCAAGGCAAGTTCGTATCGCGGTTGGGAGACGGAGCTTCAATCCCATCTGGAGGAGGCGCGCGAACTCGGCGAGGCGGACCCGGCGTTCGCCTCCCTCGCCTCGCTGGGGAGGGTGAGCCTGGGGTTGCGGCAGCGGGAGAATGCCGCCCTTGACGCCCTCGCCAACCATGACCCTGCCACCGCCGAGGCCATGCTGCACAGCCCCGATTACCGCAGCCTCGGCTGGGCATTCGAAGCCCGCGTGGCCGACTCCATCACCCGGCTCAACCGTTCCTTCAGCGAGCGGCTGCGCGTGGAGGGTCACCGGGAGCTGACCGCCCTAGTCCTCGCCTTTGCCATCTTCGGGCTCTCCACCCTGGTCTGGGTGGTCCTGCTGCAGCGGTTACGGGCCTGGGGTCGCGCCTTGGAGGCGGAGATGGCCCAACGCCGCGAGGCGGAGGCGCGGTTGCGCCGGGCCCAGCAGATGGAGGCCCTGGGGCGGCTGGCGGCAGGGATTTCGCATGACTTCAACAACATCCTGAGCGTCGTTCAGGGTTTCGTGGACGTGGGCCTCAACCGGCTCGCCCAGGATCATCCCGCCGCCGAGGCGCTGGGAAAGATCGGCGCGGCCGCCCGCCAGGGCACCGAGCTGATTCGATCATTGCTCACCTTCAGTGGCCGCACGGGGGCCGAGATGGGGCCGGTGGAACTCGGGGGACTGGTGGCGGAGGCGGTTCGGTTGTTCCGCGAGACGCTGCCGGCGATAGTGTCCCTTGAGGTCGATGTCCCTGACCAGCGAGACGGCTGCTGGGTTTGGGCAAACCGCTCCCAGCTTCGGCAGGTATTGCTGAACCTGGTGCTCAACGCCCGGGACGCGATGCCCGAGGGCGGGCGCCTGCGGATCGGTCTGGCGCCGGTGGTCGATGAAGAGGGTGAGACAGGGGTCGGCTGGGTCCGACTAGAGGTGGAGGATACCGGCATGGGGATTCCGGAAGAGTTGAAGGACCGGGTATTCGAGCCCTTCTTCACCACCAAGCCACGGGGCCGGGGCACGGGACTGGGACTGGCGGTGGTTGCCGCCGTGGTGGAAGAGCATCGGGGTCGGATCCGGGTGGACTCCGAGCCCGGCAGGGGAACCCGTTTCACCCTCGAGCTGCAAGGGCTGGGGCCGGTCCCGGCGGAGGCGGAGGTCCGCGAGGACGGGGCAGGCAAGCGTGTCCTGGTCGGGCTGGCGGATGCCTATACTCAGGGGCTGGTGCTCTCGGCCCTGGAAGCGGACGGCTATCGGGTGCGCGCCGCCGAGTCATCCCAAGCGCTCAGGGATGCCATCACCGAACTACCGCCGGATGTGGTGCTGCTCGATGCCAGCCTGGCCACGCGCAGCCTCGGGGAGTGTCTGCGGGCGGCGCGGGGAGACGGTCGGGCGGTGCCGATCATGGTCCTGGGTCCCGGTCAGGGCGAGCTTACGGAAGAGACCGGGGCGGATGTGTTGACCTTGGATAGACCCTTCCTGATGAGCGAGCTCATCCGGCTGATCCATAATCTAACGAGCGACCATGGCACCCTTGAAATCACGCATTCTGATCGTTGATGACCACGCGCTGGTGCGCGACATGCTAAGCCAGCGTCTGGCGCAGGAGCCCGACCTGGAGGTGGTGGGCTTGGCGCAGGACGCCAGTCAGGCGCTCGATCTGACGCTTCGACTACGACCCGACATGGTGGTACTGGACATCGATATGCCCGGTCTTTCGGTGTTCGATGCGGCGCAACGTATCGGCACCGAGTTGCCAGGCACGCGCCTGTTCTTTCTGAGCGGATATGTGCAGGACGGCTATATCGCCCAAGCGCTCCAGGCACGGGCACGCGGTTATGCCACCAAGGGCGGGACGCCGGATAGTCTGCTCACCTGCATCCGCAAGGTCCTGAAGGGGGGCACCTGCTTCTGTCCCGAGGTACGCAGCCGCCTGGAGATCACCGCCGACGGGCCGCGCCTGGCGGCGTGCGTGCGCACGCGCGCCCAGCTTCTGACGCCGCGGGAGCTGGAGATCCTCTCCTATCTGGCCAAGGGACTGGCGAAAAAGGAGATCGCCCGCATCGCCGACCTGAGCGTCAAGACCGTGGAGCAGCACTGCACCCACCTGATGCAAAAGCTCGACATTCACGACCGGGTGGAGCTTGCCCGGTTTGCCATCCGTGAGGGTCTCGTCCAGCCCTAGCCGCTCCACCGAGTCAATAGGTTATCTACCTGATGGGCAGAGGGTGTGGTCCGCGCTATGAATTAAGAAGGCGGGAGGGGCGCCGGACCGGCAGCCCCAGTCGCCAGGGATTGCGGGAACCACGACAGCGAGGTAAATCAGATGTTCAAGAAACTGGGTGTGATCGGCGGGACCCTGGCGATCCTCGCTGTCGGCGCGGCAACGGCTGCCGACTGGAGTCTGGTCCAGGATGACATGAAGTTCATGCGCGAGGAGGAAAAGCTGGCGCGGGACGTCTACGCCACGCTCTACGACTTCCATTTGGCTAAGGGCCTGACACTCACCGTATGCGACAACATCGCCTACTCGGAGCAGCGGCATATGGAGGCCATGAAGCAACTGCTCGACAACTACGGCATCGCGGATTCGGCGGTCGAGGGGGGACAGGGAACCTACCCAGAGAGCTGTCGAGACGATGCGTGCAAGTTCAATAACACCGACCTCGCCGACCTCTATGTGAAGCTGGTGGCGGACGGCAAGGTCTCGGGTTTGGGCGCCCTCCTGGTCGGTGGCCTGATCGAGGAGGTCGATATGATCGATCTGGCCGAGGCGATCGCCACCGCGGAGGGTTACGCGGATATCCAGGGCGTTTACGACAACCTGCTGTGCGGCTCCGGCAACCATCTGAGGGCCTTCGCCCACAACATCGAGTTGGCCACGGGTGATTCCTACATTGACGCGAGCGCGGTTTATGTGGATGACTTTGGAATCCGGCCCGATGCGGGGACAGAGGCTTATGACGCCTATGTGGCTTCCCTCAATGCAATCCTGGCCGCGCCCATGGAGCATTGTGATAGCGGCGCGGCGCGCCCCCAACCCAGGGGCTTACCTCCGCAGGGAGGGCCGTTCCGCGGCGGCCGTTAGTTCCAGTCAGAGCGCCCCATGGGGCACTGACACCCCGGCCCCAGGCCGGGGTGTCAGTGCTTATTCCAGAGAGACCTCGACCATGGTCACCATCAGGTCCACTCAATTCCTCCGTCCAATCAACTCGATGGGATAGCCATCCGGGTCCGCCACGAAGGCGATGATGGTGGTGCCGGCGTTCATGGGTCCGGCCTCGCGCATGATGTTCCCGCCCCGCTCCCGGATCTTCTCGCAGGCGCGATGGACATCCTCGACTTCCAGGGCAAGGTGGCCGAAGCCGGTACCCACTTCATAGGCGCTCACGCCCCAGTTGTAGGTCAGCTCGATGACCGCCTGCGCCGACTCCTCCCCGTAGCCCACAAATGCCAGGGTGAACTGACCGTCGGGGTAGTCCTTGCGGCGCAGCAGCCGCATTTCCAGGACCTTGGTATAGAAGTCGATGGACCGGTCCAGGTCCCCGACGCGGAGCATGGTGTGCAGGATTCTCATCGGTCTGTCTTCCCTTGATGGTGGTTTTGGATGTTACGACACGCCTCTTGCTGGTCGATCCCGACCCCTTTGTGCCCGGCTATTTCATCCCCTGGCGGATGCTCTCCAACGCCATGTCAGCGTCTACAATGGTTATATTCCCCAGCGGGCCATCGGGTCACCTCAGCCCTCGGGGGAGGTATGCCCGTCCTGGCATCAACAGCAACCAGACTCGTTCGTTTCAAAAGTAATAATCTCCCGAGGCTTGAACGCTATGCTTGAAAACACCGTCGTTATCTTTCCACAATGCGGTCAGCCGGAACAGGTCCTTGAGCTGAACCCTGCCCCTGTTCGTGAACCCCTGGCCGGTGAAATCCAGGTACGGATGCTGGCGGCCCCCATCAACCCGGCCGATATCAACTTCGTCCAGGGTGTCTATGGCCTCAAGCCGGAGTTTCCTGACGCTCGCGTCGGCTTGGAAGGCTGTGGCGTGGTCGAAGTATCCCGTTCGCCTGCTTTCCTGCCCGGCGATAGTGTGATCCTGCTGCATGGCGTCGGTACCTGGGCCAGGTATCTGACCGCCTCGGCAGATCAGTTCCTGAAACTGAAGGTCACCCTCGACCCGGCACAGGCGGCGATGCTGAAAATCAATCCCCCTACCGCCTATCGGTTGCTGACGGGTTACCGGGAACTGCAAAGAGGTCATTGGATCGTTCAAAACGCGGCTAACTCTGGAGTTGGACGCTGCGTGATTCAGATTGCCCGGCTTCTGGGATTCAAAACCATTAACTTTGTCCGCGGAGCGGGTCGGTGGGCTGAGGAATTAAGGACCCTGGGGGCGGATGTGGTCGTGGGGGAGGATGATCCACAGGGGGTCAAGCGGGTCTTGGAGGAACTGAAAGATGAAAGGCCCCTGCTGGGGTTGAATGCGGTGGGTGGCGAGAGTGCCACGCGATTGATGCAGGTGCTGGGTTCTGGCGGCACGCTGGTGACCTACGGGGCCATGAGTAAACAGAGCGTGAAGGTGCCCAACAGTTTTTTTATTTTCAAGGGGCTTGAACTGAAAGGCTTGTGGATCACTGCATGGCTGAAACAACAACCGCCGGCGGACATTGCGCAGCTTTATGACCGGCTGGCCGGGTGGATGGCGAACGGCGGATTACACCAAGCGATTGATTCGAATTATTCACTTGCGCAGGTGAAAGCGGCTGTTACCCGGGCCCAGGAGGAACACCGCAACGGCAAGGTCATTCTTCGGCTTGATCAATAACCAGCGCTCCGCGGACGCCATCAAAACCCGGGAGATGATTAACTTCTGAACCGAACAACTCTAGCTGCTTTAGCCGTCACTGTTCCAGGGCCTCGGCGAGCTGATAGGGCCGCATGCCCGCTGGCTCGAACCGCCCTCACATCACCTCACCGAGATAGGCGCCCAGATCCATATCGGCCCCGTAGATATGCCCGGTCAGCCAATGCTCAACAAATTCGATGTCCTCACTCGAAGCCGGACTCTCCCCGCTCTGGAACTTCCACTGGAGTGCCTGGGCACTGTCGATCAGCTCCGTATGTTCGGACCGGTGCTCCGCCAGACCCGGGTAGCCATACTTGAGCATCAGTCGCTCCTCATGCTTAAAATGCCATACCGTACAGCTAATTAGCTCATCAACCAGCGCTTCGGTGTAGTCTCTGGACGCCCCTTCCGCGACGGAACGATTGAGAAGATTAAACAGGTCCACCAGTTTGCGGTGATCTTCATCGATTTCAGGAACACCGACACTCAGCGTCTTGTCCCATACCAATTCTTTCATAAGCTTCTGTCCTGATGGTTGAAAAAATGGGAACTCGATCATAAGTCCCGTCGATTTACCCCAACGCCATCAGCGCAGGGTACCTCATGATCACTGGCGACTCATCATCCCCCCGCAAGCTTGTCGGCCCCGACCAGGTTCCCTATCCTATGGGCGACGCCTGACTGCGCAAGGCCGGTACCAGCCGGATGCCCAATACCCTCGCGGGAGCCCTGGGACGCAGCGGGCATCACCTCTATCTCTCTCACACTGGCCTTGGCTTAAACGCCACTTCCAGTCCCAGTCCACGCGCGACCTTGACGATCGTGCTGAAGTTCGGCTGACCATGACCGGACAGCGCCTTGTAGAGCCCTTCACGGCTGATGCCGGTCTCCCGCGCCAGTTGCGCCATATTGCGCGCCCGTGCCAGGGTGCCCAGGGCTTGAGCGATCAGCCGTCCATCCCCGGTGTCCTCGGCAATGCACGCATCCAGGTACAGTTGCATCTCCTCCGATGTCCCCAGATAGTCAGCACTATCCCAGCGGGAAAAGTGTTCAGCCATGGTGCGCCCTCCACTCCGCCGCCAACTGCCGGGCGGCTTTGATGTCGCGTTGCTGCGAGCCTTTGTCGCCACCACTGAGCAGGACAATGAGCACCTGCCCCTGGCGGATGAACATAGAGTCGGTAGCCGGGACCGGCAAAGACGCGCGCCTCGTACAAGGATCCCGCCAGCGTCTTGCAATCGCCCAGGTTGCCGGTCGCCATGCGATCGATACGCGCCTGGATGGCTACCCGCGACCGTACATCCTGCAGGCCGGTCAGCCGTTTCTCAAAGGTGTCGGATTTGAATATCTCGAACATGTGTTAACCCTAGTTAACAGTCGCGCACCTGTCAACTAGGTGACGGTCGCCCTGGCCAAACTAGAATGGCGCAGCCCATACCAATAGATAAGGCGATGTCAGCACACCTGTGGCTCTGGCTGGGCAAATCGATCTGTTAGTGGCTCAGATTAGGTGGCCATTGACACCGACGAATTGCTGGGTCGCATCAAAGTCCTGGAGGCGGAACTGGAAGCGGAAATTAGTCAGCGACAGGCCGATTTCCGTGATTTCGGTGATGCCGAGGCGTATCGCAAGGAATTGGATGAATTAAGAAAGCCTGGCCGCGGCGCGGGCGGCCACGGGATGGTGTGGCGCGAGCGCCTCGCGGATTCACCTTCCAGGCCAGTCCCGCATCCTGGCACGGCAAGATGCGAGTCCCGACCTTCCTGAGTATGACGGTGTGGATTACGGTAGTTGGCTCTGACCTTGCCCCAGACGCTCTTCGATCGTTATCGTGACCAGGCCGTCGGCATCGGGCGCGGAGATCTCCACGTCGAGCGACGACTCGACCTGCGTGCCCTGTCCTTCGAGAGCATCGGAGATGCTGTCGACAACCATCGCCACATCATCAGCTTCCACAGTCACCGAGACGATGGTCATGGTGGGGGTGGTGCTCAGGTCCAGGAGCAGATGCGGGCTGTCCGCAAGGTTCTCATCGATCATGGCATAGATGTCGTCGGCGACTATGCCTTCCGCCATGTGATGGGCGGCTACAGGGGCAGCGACGAAGAATGGAATCAGGGTGGCGATCAATGCAAGATGCTTTCTCATGTCAAACTCTCCTGAAGGCGAAGTTGGTTGAGGACTTTCCTGCGCGACGCGCGTCCCTGGCGATGCAGTCATGACGCGTGAGACATCCTGCCTCGGGTCGCCTACAAAACTTACCTTCCGCGATGGGGCGGGGCCATGAGAATTCGCAAGCGGCGCCTCGGCTGCCGACACGAGGACTTCGACCGGTTGGATGTGTAGTGGTGTTGCACTTGATTCTAGACTACGCCGTGCGAATGAATCCGCACCTACCCGCCTCTAACCTCTAACCGACCTGTATTGAATCAATAGGGTTTTCTCCCAACCCAATTGCCCGGCGGCTGGTACTGACAGACCCACACCTGCTCACGTGAGTCATCGCACACCGCGACGCCACAGCCCACCCTGGTGGTGCTTTTCCAAACGACTTGCGTGTAATGCCCGCACATTTTGCCAGTGGCACAGCTGTTGTTCTTGTAGTCATAGTTGGCACCCTCGCTGCCCCAGTCGTCCACAACCTTCTTCGGGCTGATTCTCTGCAGTTCGCGCTTGCCATCCGACCATTTGATTGCACCCGCCCAATACAGATTCTCACCGTATCGCCCATTAGGCTTGCTGTGCTGCATGCGACACTGGTTGGATTGCTTCAGATGGTTCGCCCATTTCTGGGCAGAAGCGGCAAGTTCAGGCGAATAAGCGAGGGGTGGAGCGCCAACTGTTTCGCGCCAGCGATTGTGCGCGGCAACCATTCGGTCCGCATCCACGTCTAACGCCTGCGCCGACAGGGCAGGGACGAGACAGCAGATGAGCAGGAGTCGCTTTAACATTTCACAGGTAGTTAGCATAGACCAGCATTAAGTTGATCCCCCTTATGTTCTGGTGTTTCCGGGCTTTGAGGTGGGTCGGCGACGGGTAGGCGGTCTTGTGATGTTATCCACAAAAATAAAAAGGCTTAGAGCCTTTCGGTTCTAAGCCTCTGTCTTATTTGGCTCCCCGGCGTGGACTCGAACCACGGACCTAATGATTAACAGTCATCCGCTCTACCGACTGAGCTACCGAGGAATGGTTTAAGCCCGGCATTCTATTGGCCATTCTTACCGGAGTCAAGGACCGCGCGCGGCCACGCCAGGGCAACGGGGGTCCCGACCGGCCACGCCGCCGTTAGGCGTTACCCTATCAGCCGATGACGCTGGCGATGCGGTCGAGGGCCTTTTCCAGGTTGGCGCGGCTGGTGGCGATGGAGATGCGCGCGTGGCCGCCGAGACCGAAGGCGGAGCCGGGGACAAGGGCGACGCCCGCCTTCTCGATGAGGTACTCGGCCAGTTCCAGGTCATCCTTGACGCCGTCGATGGCGTCGATCATGCCCTGCACCTTGGGGAAGACATAGAAGGTGCCGTCAGTGGGCAGGCACTCAATGCCGGCCATGCCGTTGAGACGCGCGACCACGTAGTCGTGACGTTCCTTGAAGGCGGCGCCCATGGTGGCGATGCAGTCCTGGGGGCCTTCCAGGGCGGCCTGGGCGGCGACCTGGGAGATGGAGGTCGGGTTGGAGGTGCTCTGGCCCTGGATCTTCTTCATGGCCTTGATGATGTCGGCGGGGCCGCCGGCGTAGCCGATGCGCCAGCCGGTCATGGAGTAGGCCTTGGAAACGCCGTTGAGGACCAGGGTGCGCGGGGCCAGGTCGGGGCAGGCGTTGAGGATGTTGACGAAGGGCTCGCTGCTCCAGCGGATGTGCTCGTACATATCGTCGGTGGCGATGACCGCCTGGGGGTGACGACGCAGGACCTCGCCCAGACCCGCCAGCTCGGCGTGGCTGTAGGACATGCCGGTAGGGTTGGAGGGGCTGTTGATGACGACCAGGGCGGTACGCTCGGTGATGGCCGCCTCGAGTTGGGCCGGGGTGATCTTGAAGTTCTGATCCGCGCCCGCGTCCACGATGACGGGCACGCCGCCGGCCAGGAGCGACATGTCGGGATAGGAGACCCAGTAGGGAGCGGGGATGATGACCTCGTCGCCCGGGTCCAGGATGGCCTGGGCCAGATTGTAGAAGCTCTGTTTGCCGCCGCAGGAGACCAGGATCTCTTCGAGCTGGTAGTCGAAGCCATTCTCGCGCTTGAACTTATTGACAATGGCCCGCCGCAGTTCGACGGTGCCTTCCACCGGGGTGTATTTGGTGAAGCCGTCGCGGATGGCCTTGATGGCCGCCTCCTTGATGTGGTCCGGGGTATCGAAGTCCGGTTCACCGGCACCCAGGCCGACGACGTCCTTGCCCGCGGCGCGCAGGGCCTTGGCGCGGGCGGTGATGGCGAGGGTCGCCGAAGGCTTGACGGATTGTACGCGGGCGGAAAGTTTGCTGCTCATCGGTCCTGTTCTCGACTCTTTGCCGGTGGGGTGGGTTTAGCGCCCTGGCAATCGTGGGCGTGGCTCCCAATAATAGCGAAACGCGCCATCACAGGCACGGGGATTCACCACCTTGACGGCGATACCCAGCGCCCTCCCTCGGAAACACCGCCGCCCCTCATGAGCAAGCTCCCCGACAAACCCTTCGCACTGGTCTCGAAATTCAATCCCGCCGGCGATCAGCCGGAGGCCATCCGCCGCCTGGTGGCGGGGCTGCGGGATGGCGAGGCGGGACTGACCCTGCTCGGGGTCACGGGGTCGGGCAAGACCTTCACCGTCGCGAATGTCATCCAGGAACTCCAGCGCCCGGCCCTGGTGCTGGCGCCCAACAAGACCCTGGCGGCCCAGCTCTATGGCGAGATGCGCGACTTCTTTCCCCACAACGCCGTGGAGTATTTCGTCTCCTACTATGACTATTACCAACCGGAGGCCTATGTCCCCTCCTCGGACACCTATATCGAGAAGGACGCTTCCATCAACGAGCACATCGAGCAGATGCGCCTCTCGGCCACCAAGGCCATCCTGGAGCGGCCGGACGTCATCATTGTCGCCACCGTCTCCTCCATCTACGGCCTAGGGGACCCGGATGCCTATCTGCGCATGGTGCTGCACCTGAGCCGCGGCGACCGGGTGGACCAGCGCGCCCTCCTGCGCCGGCTGGCGGATCTGCAGTACAAGCGCAACGAGGTGGAGTTGCACCGCGGCACCTTCCGGGTGCGGGGCGACGTCATCGACATTCACCCGGCGGAGTCGGACGAGGAGGCCCTGCGCGTCACCCTCTTCGATGAGGAGATCGAGACCCTGGCGGTCTTCGACCCCCTCACCGGCGAGGTGCTGCGCAAGGTCGCCCGCTATACCGTCTTCCCCAAGACCCACTATGCCACGCCCCGGGAGACGGTCCTGGGGGCGGTGGACCAGATCAAGGTGGAGCTCCGGGAGCGCCTGGCCTGGCTGCGGGAACACGACAAGCTGGTAGAGGCCCAGCGCCTGGAGCAGCGCACCCTCTTCGACCTGGAGATGATGGTGGAGGTGGGCTACTGCTCCGGGGTCGAGAACTACTCCCGCTACCTGTCCGGGCGCGGGCCGGGCGAGCCACCGCCGACCCTCTACGACTATCTGCCGGACAACGCCCTTCTCATCATCGACGAGAGCCACGTCACCGTGCCCCAGCTCGGCGGCATGTACAAGGGCGACCGCTCGCGCAAGGAGAACCTGGTGGCGTACGGCTTCCGCCTGCCCTCGGCCCTGGACAACCGCCCCCTGCGCTTCGAGGAATTCCAGGAGCGCCAGCCCCAGACCATCTATGTCTCCGCCACCCCGCGCGACTACGAGATCCAGCACTCCGGGGCCATCGTCGAGCAGGTGGTGCGGCCCACGGGGCTGGTGGACCCGGGTCTGGAGGTCCGGCCCGCCCTGAGCCAGGTCGATAATCTCCTGTCGGAGATCCGGGCCCGGGTCAGCCACGACGAGCGGGTCCTGGTCACCACCCTCACCAAGCGCATGGCGGAGGATCTCACCGATTATCTGAACGACCACGGCGTGCGGGTGCGCTATCTGCACTCGGATATCGACACCGTGGAGCGGGTGGAGATCATCCGCGACCTGCGCCTGGGGCAGTTTGATGTGCTGGTGGGCATCAACCTGCTGCGCGAGGGCCTGGACATGCCCGAGGTCTCGCTGGTGGCTATCCTGGATGCGGATAAGGAGGGCTTCCTGCGTTCCGAGGGCTCGCTGATCCAGACCATCGGCCGGGCCGCCCGCAACATCAATGGCAAGGCCATCCTCTACGCCGACCGCATCACCGGCTCCATGGAGCGGGCCATCGGCGAGACCGAACGCCGCCGCGCCAGGCAGACGGCCTTCAATCAAACCCACGGCATCACCCCCCAGACCATTCAGAAGTCCGTCGCCGACATCCTGGAGGGCTCCACCCCCGGCGGGCCCAGGTCGGCCCGGGAATACGCCAAGGTAGCGGAGGAGACAGCCGAGTACGCCAGCCTGACCCCGGCGCAGATGGCCCGCAAGATCAAGGCCCTGGAGAAGGAGATGTACGGCTACGCCAAGGACCTGGAGTTCGAGAAGGCGGCGGCGGTCCGCGATCGGCTCAAGGAGCTGCAGATGAAGGGGCTGGCGGCCTGAAGAACCCGCGGGGCTGCTTGGGCACGAGGGAACGTAACGCCAGAAAGGCCGAGTCATGAACCAGGGGCTGCCCAACTGGTTTCCCCGCGCCACAACTCGGCCTTGGCGTACACCAGGTATTCCTGCCAGCCCTTGTTGGCGTCTGGTCTCTGTTAATGGACGATCTGCCCGAATTTGCCGCTGTTGTAGTCGTGCATCGCCTGGATGATCTCCTCCTGGCTGTTCATGACGAAGGGACCGTGACCCACGATAGGTTCGTTGAGCGGCTCACCGTTTAGCAGCAGCAGGATGGCATCCTCCGCGATATCGAAGGCGAGCTGCGTGCCCTCGCGCTCCATGACCGCCAGCTCGGCCGCGCGGATGGTGTGGGCGCCCATCTGGATTGACCCATGCAGGACAAACAGGGCGGTGGTGTGTCCGGCAGGCAGGTCGATCGCTAGCGCATGGCCGGCCTTGAGGCGCAGGTCCCAGACATTCATGGGGGTAAAGGTGCGTGCCGCCCCCTGCGTATCGCCGTAGCGACCGGCGATGATCCGGGCCGTACCGGCGTCACCGGGCAGTTCAACACTGGGGATCTGAGGGGCGGTGAGGCCCTGGTAGCCGGGTCCCGCCATCTTATCCTTGGCGGGCAGGTTGACCCAGAGCTGGACCATCTCGAAGGGCCCGCCCTGGCGGGCGAAGTCGTCGCTGTGGTATTCCTCGTGGATCAAGCCAGAGGCCGCCGTCATCCACTGGACGTCGCCCGGGCCAATGGTACCGCCACCACCCGATGAATCCCGATGCGAGACCCCACCCGCATAGACCAGGGTCACCGTCTCGAAGCCCCGATGCGGATGCTGGCCGACCCCCCGGCGCTCGGTCGTGGGTGCGAAATCGGCCGGGCCGGCATAGTCCATCAGCAGGAAGGGCGACATTTCCTCGGCAATGTCGTTGTAGGAAAAAATGCTCTGGACCGGGAAGCCATTGCCGACCCAGTGACGGCCGCTGCTGCGTTTGATAAAGGCGATTTCTTTCATGATGTTGCTCCTCTTTTCGACACCCTCTGCGCCCATGGCCAAACCTCCCTCAGTAACTGGGTAATTCGACCGGGCGCAGGTCGAAGACCAGCACCTCGGCGTTCTCGCCTTTGCCGAAGCGGATCTCTTCGACGTTGCGCAGGCGGGCGCCGTCTCCCGCCATCAGGCGTTGGCCATTGACCGCCAGCGATCCGCGGGCCACCTGGATGTAGGCATAGCGGTTCTCCGGCAAGGTCAAGATCTGCTGTTCCTGGCCGTCGAACAGGCCGGCATAGACCCGGGCGTCCTGATAAACCGCCAGGGACCCCTCGGCACCCTCCGGGGAGATGATGAGGCGCAGCTTGCCCCGCTTTTCCGCCGCCTCGAACCGCTGCTGCTGGTAACGTGGGGTAACGCCCTTGCGGTTCGGGATGATCCAGATTTGCAGAAAGTGCACCAACTCCTGGCGCGAGGCATTGAATTCGCTGTGGCGGATGCCCGAGCCGGCGCTCATCATCTGCACATCCCCGGGGCGGATGACGGAGCCCGTACCCATCGAATCCTTGTGCTCCAGGGCCCCCTCCAGGACATAGGTGAAGATCTCCATGTCGCGGTGGCCGTGAGTGTCGAAGCCCCGGCCCGGCTGGACGCGGTCATCGTTGATCACCAGCAGGTCCGAGAAGCCGCCCTGTTCCGGATCGTAGTAGCTGCCGAAGGAAAAGCTGTGCCGGGAATGCAACCAACCCAGCTTGGCGAGACCACGGTCGGCGGCAGGTCTGAGTTCGAGCATGTCAAATTCCTCGCTGTAAGCCGGGGCGACGGGGCACTCGACAGGGAGTGCCCGTCACCGGGTTGGTCCCGGCCTTAGCCCTTGATTGCCTCGATGGCGACCGTGATGGTCACTTCATCGCCGACGTTAGGGACATGCTTGCCAGCATTGAATTCACTGCGCTTGATGAGGGTGCTGGCGTTGGCACCAATGGCATCTTTCTTCAGCATGGGGTGCTTCATGGTGGTGAAGTGGTTCACCTTCAGGGTCACCGGCTTGGTGACGCCCTTGATGGTCAGGTCGCCCTCGATGGTCTTGGGCTTGTCACCCTCGAAGACCACTTTCGTGGACTTGAAGGTGGCGGTCGGGTACTTGGCGGTGTCCAGAAAGTCCTCGCCCTGGATATGCTCGTTGAAGGTGGCATAGCCGGTATCCACCGAGCGGGTGTCGATGGTGATATCCACGGCCCCGGTCTTGGCCTTCTGGTCAAGCATCACCGTGCCCGTGGTCTTATTGAACTGGCTGACCTGCGTGGAGAGGCCTAAGTGGCTGTAGGAGAAACTCGGGAAGGTGTGGGAACCGTCCACCTGATAGGTCTCCGTCGCGGCCAGGGCGGAGGCCGAGGCGGCGGCGAGGATGACGGCGGCGGAAAGTCGGCTGAGTTTGTTCATGGGTAATCTCCGATTGTGGTTCAGGGGGTGGTTGAGCGAAGGGATGGGATTAGTGGCCCGGTGTGGCAGCGAGTTGAAACCCGACCTCGACCTCGTTGGCGACGATGTCAAAGGCGGACCAGGGTCCTTCGCCGATCGCGAAGTCCCCCCGGCGCAGGGTGAAGCTACCGGCGAAGACCCCGGCGTTCCCCTGTGCCGTGAAGGTGGCGGGCACCAGGACCTCCCGGGTCTGGCCCTTGATAGTCAAGTGGCCGGCAACCTCATAGCGGTTATCGCCGACGGCCTTGACGCTAGTCGAGGCGAAGCGGGCGGTCGGAAAGGCCGGGGTGTTGAACCAGGTCTTGGTCGCCACCTCTTCATCGGCCTCCGGGGTGCCGGTATCGATGCTGGCTAAGTCAACCTCGATCACGGCCTTGGCGTTGGCCGGCTGGGCCGGATCAAAGCGCACCTGGCCGTTAAAGGTCTTGAAACCGCCGTCCATGCCGACCCCCATCTGGGAGTAACCAAAGGTGATGCGGCTCTGGTCGGCCTGGACCTGGGTGAATTCCACGGCATGGGTGGCGGGGGCCACCAGGGCGTTCAGGGCAAGAAAGAGGGCAAGGCGTTGCATCGTCATTTCTCCGGGGCTTGGGTCAGGGTTCAGGCCTTGCCGAACTTCGGCAACATGCGCAGGAGGATGTCGTCCCTGTCGATGAAGTGGTGCTTCAGGCTGGCACCGACATGGGCGATCAGCAGGGCCACCAGCAGTAGGTTCAGGCTCATATGCAGCGTTGCCAGCAGGTCACCGAGGGCCTTGTCCTTGGCGAGCAGATCCGGCAGAGGCAGGACCCCGAACCACACCGTCTGGAAACCCTTGGCCGAACTCATCAGCCAGCCCGAGAGCGGGATGGCCAGCATCAACACATAGAGCAAGAGGTGGGTGGCCTGGGCGGCCCACTGCTGCCACCTGGGCATTCCTGCTGGCAGGGCCGGCGGCTGATGGGTGACACGCCAGGCCAGGCGCAGGATCACCAACAGGAAGACGGTGACGCCGGCCCATTTGTGCCAGGCGTAGAGTTGCAGCTTCTGCGGCGACAGGGGCAGGTCGTGCATGTAAAAGCCCAGTCCCAGCAGACCCAGCATCAGGACAGCGATCAGCCAGTGCAGGCCCTTGGCGGTACCGGTGTAGTGATGATTCATGAGCGTCTTCCTCGTGGCGGCCCCTGCCGCGGCTGTCGGCGATGGGGCTACTGTACCGGCCCCGAGGGGCGCGAAATAGCAGGCAAAAAGCAATTCTGTATTGCTGAATCAGCAACAATCCCCTGGCAAGGCCATGTCTGGACGGCGGGCAGACGGTAGCGCCCTTATCAATAGGATTGCTTGGCAAAATTTGCTATTATGATATTTTCGGCATTATGTTAATTCCCACATGCACTGCCCCGCTTGCAATTCTGATCACCTTGTCAAAAACGGATTCAACCCACTCCACAAGCAAATTTACCGTTGCCAGGAATGCGGACGTCAGTTCGTACGAGGGTAGTGCCCCAATGTGTAGGGCGCATTTTGCCTAACAGACTGTCAAAAAAGGTATAATTTTGCCGCCATCCTACCGATTAGGGCACTACCGAAAAGCGCTTTCATTCTCAAAAAAACTCGAAAACCATATTGGGGCAATATGGTATTTTATTCACCATTACAATGCGACACGTCCAGTCAATCAGAACCAAGCTTTGGAAGGGTTGTCGCCCTGCTAATCAGGACACTACCCCCCGCGCACGCATCTCAAGAAACCAAGGCCCGGCTTGGCCAAGCGAAGTGCTTTCTCGAGCTTGGCCTCTTCGGCTCAGTCCGCTTCCTGGAACGTTTCCCGGCGTTTGGACTTGATCGCCGGCAACGTCGCGATGCCCAACAATACCAGGGCCGCAAGCAGGAGGCCGAGCGAGAGCGGGCTGGTGACGAACGTGGTCGGGTCGCCGCGTGACAGCAGCATCGCCCGCCGCAGGTTCTCCTCCATCATCGGGCCGAGGATGAAGCCCAGGATCAGCGGTGCGGGCTCGCAGCGCAGCTTGTAGAACAGATAACCCAGCGCGCCGAAGAAGACGGTCATGAACACGTCGAAGGTCGTGTTATTGATCGAGTACACGCCGATACAGCAGAACACCAGGATTGCCGGATACAGCAGCCGGTACGGCACCTTCAGCAACTGGATCCACAGCCCGATCAGCGGCAGATTGAGGATCACCAGCATCAGGTTGCCGATCCACATCGATGCAATCAGGCCCCAGAAGAGCGTCGGATTGCTCGTCATCACCTGCGGGCCGGGCTGGATGTTGTGGATCGTCATCGCGCCGATCATCAACGCCATCACTGCGTTGGGCGGTATGCCGAGCGTCAGCATCGGGATGAACGAGGTCTGCGCGCCCGCGTTATTGGCCGACTCCGGGCCGGCAACGCCGCGGATGTTGCCCTTGCCGAATGGCGGATCGGCATTCGGACCCGCGAGTTTCTTTTCGACCGCGTACGCCGCAAAGGACGCGAGCAGCGCGCCGCCGCCAGGCAGTATGCCAAGAATCGAACCCAGGAGCGTGCCGCGCGCGATCGCCGGCGCCGCCTCCTTCATCTCCTTGACGTTCGGCATGACCGAGCCGACGTTGTTGGTCAACACCTCGCGCTGGCCTTTCTTCTCCACATTGGCGATGATCTCGGCAAAGCCGAACACGCCCATCGCCACCGCGACGAAGCCGATGCCGTCGGTCAGTTCTGGAATCCCGAAGCTGAAACGTGCCACGCCTGAGTTCACGTCGGTGCCGACCAATCCGAGCAGCAGCCCGAGCATGATCATCCCGATCGCCTTGACCAGCGAACCCGACGCGAGTACGACGGCGCCGATCAGGCCCAGCAGCATCAGCGAGAAGTATTCGGCAGGACCGAACTGGAACGCGAGTTCGGTCAGCGGCGGGGCAAACGCCGCGACCAGAACCGTTGCGAAGGTTCCGGCAATGAATGAGCCGATTGCCGCTATACCGAGCGCCGCCCCCGCGCGACCCTGGCGCGCCATCTGGTAGCCGTCGAGACAGGTCACGACGGACGACGATTCACCGGGCAGATTGACCAGAATCGCCGTCGTCGAGCCGCCGTACTGCGCACCGTAGTAGATGCCAGCCAGCATGATCAGCGCCGAGGTCGGTTCCAGCGCGTAGGTCGTCGGCAGCAGCATCGCCAGGGTGGCGACCGGGCCGACGCCCGGCAGCACGCCGATCAGCGTGCCGATCAGGCAGCCAGCAAAGGAATAAAATAGGTTCTGCAGCGTCAGCGCAGTGCCGAAGCCGATCGCGAGGTTTCCCAATAGTTCCATAGCCGTCTCCGCTGAGTCCGTCTAATTCTTGAGGAACGCAGGCAGTACCGGGATCGTGAGCTTTAGCCCTCTGATGAAGACGAGGTACGTGATCACGACCATCACGATTGACAGGATGATCGCATCCTTCCAGCGGAACTCGTGGCTCGCGAAGCTGGAGATCACGATCAGCGCGAGCATGGACACCAGCAGGCCTGCCCAGCGCAGTATTGCTGCATAGATGACCACCGCACCGAGCACCCATGCCAGCTCGGCGAAATGGAACCTCTCGAGCTTACCGCCTTCTCCCGCGCGCCCGAGTCCGGCCAAGGCCACCAGCACGCCGACAAGCGCGAGCAGCCCGCCCAGAACGGTCGGGAAATACGCCGGCCCCATGACCCTTGCGGTACCAAAGTCATAGCGGGTCGCGAACGCCCCGAAAAACAGCCCGAACGCGATGAACATCACGCCTGACCAGAAGTCGGTTTCGTTTCTGATTTTCACTTTCATCTCCTCGCGGTTGCTGCGCGTTTGGCAAGCCTGTTGGGACGTCTTCGTGGTCAGTCTATGGTTCGGACGGCCTGGAAATGGGGAACACTTCGCGCGCGTACTCCGCCAGCATATCGCAAAAGGCCGTTGCGTAGGACGGCAGGGAGCGCCGCTTGTCCCAGAAGACGGCCAAGTACTCGCGCAACGGTTTGCCCCCGTAGGTGACCCGGACGATGCGCAAGGGATACCGATCGATGCGTACTGCAGAAGGAACGATGGCTATACCGTGCCCTCTCTCAGCCATTGCCAGCAGCGTATGCGGTGTTCGGCTCTCGAAAACGATATTAGCCTCGATGCCTGCCAGACGGCAGGTGGCGTCGAAGGTGCGGCGGGTTACGAAGCTGGTATCCAGAACAAGGAGCGGCTGGGCGGCGAGGTGGGCGATCTCGATCGCTCCGCTCTTTCCGAGCATCAACGGTGCATGCGAAGCGGCAAGCAGGTCTACCGCCTCTAGCGGGTGGCTCGCAAAGCGCGGATCGTCGGGCTGAACCACGCGAAGCAGATTCTGGCCAAGGTGAATCTCGCCGCGCTCGAGCATTCCGAGGGTGTCGGACCACGCAATTGCCTCGATCACCTTGACCTGCACGTTGGGGTAACGCTGCGTGAATCGGTCCAGGAACCCGGAAAGGGTGCCTTCGATGAACTGAGGGGAGGCCGCTACCTTCAGTATGCCCGCGTCGCCGCGCCGAAGCTGTTGCGCGCGCTCGCCGATCGAGCTGGCGCAGTTCAACAAACCACGACAGTCGCCAAGCAACTGCTCGCCCTCGCCAGTCAGCACGAGACGGCGTCCTAAACGATCGAAGAGTTTGAGACCGAGCTCCTGCTCAAGATCGCTGATCTGCCGGGACAGGGCAGGCTGGGCAATGTGCAGACGTACCGCCGCCTTGGAGACGGTGCCCAGATCTGCAACGGTGACGAAGGTTCGCGCGTGTCGAAGGTCCATACCAGTGATCATGCCTGATCGGCATAAGTAACGAGAGGAATTCTATATTGGACTGCTAAACAGCAGGGTGCCATAGTTGATGTGCAAATTGCGTTTCTTTATAAGGAGAAAGCCGTGAAATCGATGCTCTTGATGCGCATACTTACACTCGGCCTGACCGTCGCGACATTCACCGCCGAAGCACAGACCTGGCCCTCGAAACCGCTGAGGGCGATCGTGCCGATCGCGCCCGGCAGCATGGCCGACATTGCCGCGCGTGTCGTGTTCGAACAGGTGTCGACGCAACTCGGGCAGCCCGTCATCGTCGAGAACCGTCCCGGCGCAGGGCAAACGATCGGTGCAAGCGTCGTTGCCAAGTCGGAACCCGATGGCTACACCCTGCTGGTCAACTCGTCCGCACACGCCATAGCGCCGTCGCTTTATCTGAACCTGAACTACCACCCGGCGCGGGACTTCGCTGCAGTCATCCCACTCGGCATCCTGCCCAATGTCCTGGTCGTCCCGCCAGCCAAAGGGTGGAAGACAGTGGGCGACCTCATCGCCGCAGCCAAGGCGACGCCTGGCGCGATGAATTACGCCTCAGCCGGTGTCGGGACTGCGACTCATCTCAGCGCGGAACGTTTCCGGTCGAGCGCGGGAATCGAGGCCGTGCATATTCCACTCAAGGGCGGGTCGGAAGTCCTCACCGAGGTGATGACCGGACGGGTCGACTTCTTCTTCGGGCCCGTCGGCGTCGTGGCGCCTCGGGTGCGGGAGGGCAAGCTCACTGCGCTCGTGGTGAATGGCGCCCAACGCTCTTCCTTGCTGCCGGACGTGCCGACTACACTGGAGGCTGGCTTCGCCAATGCCGAGTATCCGCTCTGGTTGGGCGTGTTTCTGCCGGCGAAGACGCCGCGCGATATCGTCGAGAAGCTTCACCGCGAGACGCTCAAAGCGCTGCAAGAGCCCAAGGTGAAGAACAAGCTGGCGACACTAGGCATCGATCCGATGGTCATGACCCCGACCGAGTTCGACGCGCATGTCGAGAAGGAGATTGCCGTCAACGCAGCGCTTGTCAATGCGATTGGCTTGAAGCCGCAGTGACAGACGACCAAGCCTGAGGCCGACCGCTCGGTTAGCGGCCAAACCCGATGGGAGCTGTCGCCCGATGCATATAACGAAGAACACATGGCGATTTCATCAACATTCGTTGCCTCGGACGGAGACGGTTACGAGGTACAGATGGGCCGATGGAGCCGTCGTCTCGCGCCCCTGTTCATTGACTTCGCGGGGATTGCGGCAGCGGAGCGCGTCCTGGATGTCGGGTGCGGCACGGGCAATCTGAGTTTCAGCATTGCCCAGAACCCAGCCATCGGCAGCGTGCGTGGCATTGATTTTTCGGCCGCTTACGTCGAGCACGCCAAGCGACGGAATCGCGATGCGCGCGTCGACTTCGAAGTGGGAGACGCTTGTACTCTGCCATTTCCGGACGCCTCGTTTGACCACACCCTCTCGCTGCTGGTCCTGCAATTCATTCCGCAGGCCGATCTCGCAGTGCGCGAGATGCGGCGTGTCACGCGTCCGGGCGGAACTGTCGCCGCCGCGACGTGGGACACACGCGGAGGGCTCGTCTGCGTTCGTCTGATCTTCGATGCGGCAGCCATGCTCGATGGGCACGGAAATGAGTGCAGAGCGAGAGCGTACACCAAGCCCATGAGTCGCCCCGGAGACTTGGCGCGCGCGTGGCGTGAGGCCGGTCTGGTTGATGTCGTGGACGGCATGCTGACGATCCGCATGGATTTCGCATCTTTTGCCGACTTCTGGGCACCCACAGAAGGCAAGGATGGACCGATCGCGGACTACGTCGGCACCCTTGGCATGCAAGCGCGGGAAAAGCTTCGAGACATGGTCAAGCTGGCGTATCTAGATGGAGAGGTCGATGGTCCACGGTCCTACGCCGCAACGGCCTGGGTCGTGAAAGGCAAAGTGCCATAGTTGCTGGAACCCCTGTGGCTTGGGCCGGCACCGAACCTGTTCGGCGTCAGATCCCCATCGTAGTGTTGGCAGGGCCGACCTGCCGCCGACCTCGGAGAAGCCCCTGGGATAAGGGGCCAGGCTCAAGTTTTTCGATCTGTCGGGCGGCCGCTTAACGTCCCTTCGCCGCCGCGATCAGAACCATGCTCGGCGACGGCTCCTGGCCGGTCAGCGACCATCGACTGGACGCTCGGCCCAAGGAGTGCACGAAGGGGCGGTCAGCGGCCCCGAACGAACGCTGGCCCTGTGAACCAAGACGGCGGCAATCCAACCGATAGAGGACGGTCTGCGCATCGTCGCCTTCAGCACCGAGACCGCCCCCCGTGCGGCGGATCCTCTCCCACGTCGGCGAGCCCGCCGAGCTGCCCCGGACTGCCCGCGCGCGCGGGCCCACCGCCTGGGACGACCCGCCGGTCCCTGCCGTACCGGACTGCGAGGCCTTGGCGCGACCGTCACCCGAGTATGTCTTCGACCAGAAAGTGCAGTGGTGGTCGCCTTCCGTCCTCTTCCGTCGCCGGCACCCGCCGCTGGCCCGCCGCCCCCTTGTCGCGGCCGATCTGAAACGGGTCTAATTCTGCCGGGGTGAACCTGGCTCTTCTTACCCGTCTTCTTCCTCGTGTGAACGATGCTGTCCTGGAGTTTTCTTCCCTCTAAGGTGTTCTTCGGTGTTCTTCGGTGTTCTTCCTGCCGTGTCTTATAGCCAGATTGGCCATCTGGCGGGGGACGCGACATGGGACACGAACAACGGCGGACCTGTGTGAACTGCGGCGAGCGCTTCGTCCCTGACCCTCGCAATGCCCATCATCAGCGCTACTGCACCCAGCCCGCCTGTCGGGCGGCGAGTAAGCGCACCAGCCAGGCCAAATGGTTGGCTAAGGTGGAGAATCGCGACTACCACCGGGGAGCGGCGGCAGTGGCACGCGTACAGGCCTGGCGGCAGGCGCATCCCGGCTACATCCGCGGTACCCATCGCCGCCCTCGCCGTGCTCCCCGTTTCCCCTGATCCGCTCCCGGCGGACCTGCCAACGACCGCTTCGGCCCCGCCGGGGTCGTTACCGGCACGCGCGAGAGCACCGTTATCGCACCCTCGCGCAACGCCTGCGCATCACACCCGAGCGGCTGGCGCAGGCACGCCGCGACCTGCTCGCGCGGGATCTGATCGCTGATGACCCACCGCTCTATCAGGTGCTGAGCCTGCCAGGCGCAGTGCCGGGTGCAGTCCAGCTACAGCGGCTGCGCTCGGCCCTGGAGAGACGGCCATGATCGACTACGCCACCTGGCGTGCCATCCGCGACGGCTTCGCCCAACACCTCGGCGCGCGCCAAAGCGACGGGGCAATGCCCTCGCGCACGTGCGCAAGATCCTCGCCCTGGCCGATATCCACGGGGCCGAGGCGGTCAACCGGGCAATGGCGGATGCCCTGGCTTTCGAGGCGCAACAGCCACGAGTACATCGCCCACCTGATCCGGGCCCGCGCCCGGCAATGGCCGCAACCCAGTGCGCTGGTCTTGATGCCCTATCAGGATGTGCTGGAGCGGGAGTTGCTACCGGCGGATTGGTCGCCTTACGCGATCCCCGAGGCGGAGGGCGACGACTATGACCGCGGCTGAGCAGGTGCTGGTGCAAGAGCTGCGACGGTTGCAGTTGCATTGGATCCTCGAACACTATCCCGCCCTGGCGGAACAGGCTGCTCGCGAGGCCTGGACCGCTGTGCGCTTTCTCGAAGCGCTGATCGCTGGGAAGGTGGCACGCCGCGACGAGGCGCTGGTGCGCCGGCGGGTGAAGGCGGCCCGCTTGCCCAGTCTCAAGACCCTGGACGACTTCGACTGGAGCTGGCCGAAGAAAATCAACCGTGCCCAAGTCCAGCAACTGTTCCGCTTGGACTTCCTCCCCCAGCACGGCAACGTCGTCCTGCTCGGTGATGTCGGCGTGGCCAAGACCCATCTGGCCATCGCCCTGGCGCACACCGCCCGCCTCCACGGTCAGATGGCGCTCTTTACCAGCGCCGTTGATATTGTCAATACGCTCGCTGCCGCCCAGGCCACCGGCGGGCTCAAGCGCGAACTGGCGCGGCTGCTCAAGCCCGCCTTGCTCGTCGTCGACGAGCTCGGCTATCTGCCGATCGACAAATTCCGCGCCGACGCCCTGTTCCAGGTGATCAGCCAACGCTACGAGCGCGGCTCCACGGTCATCACCACCCATCGCGCCTTCAAACAGTGGCCGGAGATTTTCAACAACGACAGCACCCTGACTTCCGCCTTGCTCGACCGCTTGCTCCACCATGCTGAGTCAGTGGTCATCAAGGGGCGCAGCTATCGTATGCGCGACCACAGCGGAAGCTGAGGTGCAACCGAGCCCGCCCTCACCCTGAAGCAATGCCCGTCCCCTAGGTGAGCGAAGGTGCCCATCTCAGTCTTTGCCCACAAACACTGACACCCACAAGCTATCCCGCGGTCCTCTTTTCTCTCGGCTGTATTGCGCCACTTTCGCGGCGGCGCCGACAGGCGATGCCAAGGCCACGCCCATCGTGCCCAACAATAAGGCCTTTGCGGAGAACGTGGTGGCCGAGGGCGGCGCCGCCGACGGCAACCCGAAACTCTACCGGGTCAGCACTGGCCACGGCGGCCTCTTCTGCGAGGCCTGCCATGGCACCAACCTGACGGGCACCGTGCTGTCGCGCACCGCCGATGACCGTACCGTGCGCTGCAAGACTACCCAAGGCAGTCTGCCCGAGTGCAAGGCGGGTCAGACGACGGCGGTCATCCCGAAGGGTACCCCCGTAGGTTGCGGCATGTATCACCGTCAGAAATGAGCGTCTAAGCCACGCAACAAGCTGCCCGGGACGGCAGCCGATGGACCAACCTTTAGGCGGCACCTGTGCCGCCTTTTTTTCGTCTGCGTCAGCTCTCCCTATGGCCCGAACAGGTACTGGAGGCTGGTCATGGATCGGTTAAATCGGACCTGGAAATACTCCGGACTTCCGACTGAGCACCTAATAGCTCAGAATCAGCCCTTCGCCATTGCAGAAAGGGCAACAATGAACCGTCTCGACGCCATGACCACCTTTGTGCGAGTCGCGGAATTGGGCAGTTTCGCGGCCGCCGCCAGCCGGCTGGGGGTGGCGCGTTCCGTGATCACGCGCCAGATCGCCGCCCTGGAGGAGCATCTGGGCATCAAGCTGATGGTGCGCACGACGCGGCGCCTGACCCTGACGGCGGGCGGGGCCGCCTACCTGGAGAAGTGCCGGGAGATCCTCGACCTGGTCGAATCGGCCGAGGCGGACGTGATGGCGGACAGCCTGACCCCGCGCGGCCACTTGCACATCGGCGTGCCCCTGAGCTTTGGGCTGAAGAAGCTGGTGCCGTTACTGCTGGAGTTTTCCCAGACCTATCCGGCCATTACCCTGGCGACGGATTTCACCGACAGCCAACAGAATCTGGTGGAGGAAGGCAAGGACCTGCTGGTGCGCATCACCGCCCGTCTGGAGCCGGGAGACATCGCCCGCAAGCTGGGGGCTTCCCGGCTCCAGGTCATCGCTACCCCGGCCTATCTGGCCCGCCATGGCCAGCCACGGCATCCCGCCGAACTCGCTGGCCATGCCCTGATCGGCTACACCCACCGCGGGGTCGTGCAGCCCTGGCCCTTCCGGGTCGAGGGCGAGGTGGAAACCTTCTACCTGCCGTTCAAGCTCCAGGCTAACAACGGCGAGGCCCTGGCCGAGGCGGCGGTGCGGGACCTGGGGATCACCATGGTCCCGGACTTCGTCGCGGAGGACTATCTCCGGGACCGCGGCATGGTGACCCTGCTCGAAGACTTCGCGCCGCCCGATCTGGGCATCTATGCCCTGCTCCCGAGCAATCGCTACATGCCCCACCGGGTGCGGGCCTTGATCGAGTTTCTTGCGGGGCGGATGAAGTGTCCTGGCTAATGCGGCGCGGTGGCTGTCAGTCGAGCGCAAAAAAATGCCCGCCGGCTTGGCGGGCAATTATTTTCCTGACAATTGACAGGTCGGAATGGCAAACGCCGCCATAAAGGATCTCGATTTGACATCGTCTGGACCCGGTTGCCGACGCTCAATCTCCAGGGGAGCCATGGGAACGTCAGCGTTTTACGCACCAAATGCTTTAACAGTATTCATATAAGGAAAACGCCATAAAGTTAAATGCTTAATTCTCTTTAGGCCAGGATGGAATCTTCCAGTCCATTGCCAGCGCCAAGAGCCTTAATCCGGTCGAGGTTCCCGCGCCTGCCAGGAGGGAGAACCAGGATGCCGCGCCGGCGGAATCCAGACCCACCAGTACCCAGCAACCGAGGAAAGCGCAGAGAGCATAAGGCCGGTGATCGTGAAAGACCACTGGGATTTCGTTACACAGAACATCGCGCAGCACGCCGCCAAACACCCCCGTCACCACGCCCAACAACACCACAACAATAATAGGCATCTCGGCGGCCAGGGCAAATGCCGCGCCCGAGGCGGCAAAGAGACCGAGTCCTATAGCATCCGTAGCCTGCATGAGGCGGTCGGCCCAACGATGACGCATTAAACCAAGTAAGGGCGGCCCGGCCAGGGTCAGTCCCAAGACCAGCCAGACATATTCCTGATGCTGCACCCAGGAGAGGGGGCGGCGATCCAGCAACAGATCCCGCAGGGTCCCGCCGCCGAAGGCAGTCACGAAGGCTACCGTGAAGACCCCGACAACATCCATCCGCTTGCGAACAGCCTCGATCAAGCCGGAGACGGCAAAGGCACAGATGGCGGCAATTTCGATGATGGCTAGCACGGTTTTAAGCCTAGGTGATTGGGTAAGATATAATTGTTTAAGGCGTCCAACCCCGCTTGCCGTGGTCGTGCAGTTGCAGATGGCCCCAGCAATAGTAGCGTGACGCCAGGCTGTTGACGTCGGAACAAAACTGACTATCTTTTAGGGATAATTCTGGGAAACTTCAGTCGCATGGCAACGTATCATCCGTGACTATGCCCTTGTGTTTCACAACATCCCATCAACCGCTTCAGCGAGGAGATTTCATGGCTTCCATAAAACTACTCGGCATTGCTGGCAGCCTGCGTCAGGCATCGACCAACCGGGGTCTGCTGCGTGCGGCACAGGCGAATCTGCCGGCCGAGGCCATCCTGGAAATTGCCGACCTGACCGATATTCCTTTTTATAACCAGGACATCGCCGCAAAACCCGCGGCCGTCGGCCATGTGCTGGCCCAGATCGGATCAGCCGATGCTTTGGTGCTGGCTAGCACCGAATACAACTACTCACTGGCACCTGCTTTGAAGAATATCCTGGACTGGGCCTCGCGCGAACCCGGCAACGCCCTTCTGGCCGGCAAGCCGGTGGCTATCATGGGCGCCGGTGGCGGCATGGGCACCTCGCGGGCTCAATACCACCTGCGTCAGGTCTGCGTCTTTCTTGACCTGCGTCCCCTGAACAAGCCGGAAATTTTCGCCAACGCCTTTGCGGGTGGGTTTGATGCCGATGGCAACTTGATCGACGAAAAACTCACCAAGCTGATCGGTGAGCAGATGCAGATGCTGGTCGCCGAGGTCGTCGCGGCGCGGCGCTGATCGGGATGGGCGGAGGTAGGTCAGGCTCGGCCGCGCTGGAGCCTGATCTCGATCGGTGCATCCGTCGTCGGATGAACATGAGGTTCCGCGAAGGGAATCAAACACCTTCGCCTCGGTCAGCGCATCCCTCGACGACGAAGGGGACCACCGTCTCGACACCCTCGACGTCCACGACCTCGACCTCTGGCTCCCCGTTCTCTCCGTAGGCGACTGCCCAGGACACCGCTTCGGGCTGGAAGCTCACTTCCAGACCGAGAAACTCCTCGCAGGTCATTTTGGCGTTCAGCTTGTGGGACGACGGATGCTGGCTCGCGGCCTTGTCCGCGGCGCCCGCCGCATGCCTATAGTGTATCGCGATGATCCAGCGGGCCAGCAGCTTCCCGGTCGGTTGGCTCCGATGTAACTCCAGCAACAGTGCTTCTGCGGCCGGCGGCCCATAACACCAACATCGCCGCCAGTGGAAGCAACAAGGGCGCAAGCACCGGCTCGGCTTGGACGAGGTGGTGATGGGGTGGGTGGGGCGTCGACGCGGTCCCGAGGCAGCGTTTTTTGCTCGGGCTTATGGTGAAATCGGCAGTGATCGGGTCTTGATGTCAGCACATGCAACGAAAAAGCCGTACTGCAAGTACCCGCGAATCAGGGATCTCCGCAGAATTCGGAGAAAATCAGTGCTCGCCGCCAATCGCTGTAACCCTGCAGCCTCCCCGGACGGTGGGCGGGAATCGGGGCTGCCCGGCGACTATAAGCCGATCATTTCCGCATGGAGTCCGCGCCCTCGGAACGAGTCAACGATCGTACTCGGTTTGATGGCCGTCGCATCGAAGTCCACGACCATGAGGTGGCGCGTCCGTTCGTGTACGCAGGCGCTCAAAATCCCGTCGATGCCTGCAAGTTCGCGCTCCAAATAGTGGATGTTGTGGTCGTCCAGATCTTCATCGATATGGATCACGATGTCGCCGTTATACATGGTTGTCTGCTCCTCTGGCTGTGATGGACTGAACTAGCGTAGCGGACGGCCGACTGCGTTATCTCTGCCCAAGGCACCAGGATGCTCCATTTTCCGGGGCCGCTATTTATGTTGACGACAGATGCTTGCATTACATTGTCCAGCAACGACCAACCGCTCACTTTCTATATAGTCCAAGGTATAGGAACTTCAAGGGATAGGAACTTCAACCGCACGACGGTCGGATGGGTGGGTGGGTGGGTGGGTGGGTGGGTGGGTGGGTGGGTGGGTAGCTTTACCAACGACGGGAGGCGCAGGCAAGCGGCTCGAGACCAGCCACCCGGTGGACCGGCCGGGAGGAAACAGCTGTCCCCGCGTTCGAGGGGCGGGGAGTGGCGTGCGGCGGGCATGGGACCGCGGGTCGCGGGCGCGGGTGCGCACGGGGGGTGGATCCCCGGGATGAACCGGGTGACGGGGGTTACCACGGTACGCGCTGGTCACGGACGTACTCGGGTGGCGGTTCCGCCAGGGCGTCCCCGTCGGGTACGGCAGCGAACGGCGCAATAGACGACCTGCTCAAGCTTCCGGAACGCCTGCCCGTCACGCTCCGCGGCCAACAGGAAGGTCTCCGCCAAGGTCCGCTCCGCCGCCATAAACGACCCTCCCCTCGTGCAGGGCCCAGAACAGGGCGCTGCCGGGCTTGATGAATAAGTCGCGGCCCGAGGCGTCAATCCACCCCCCCGAACGCCAGGTTGCGCTAAAATGCCCCCATGTTGACTTATCCTGATATCGACCCCGTCGCCCTGGCCCTAGGCCCCCTCAAGATCCACTGGTACGGCCTCATGTACCTGATCGGCTTTGGCGCCTTTTGGGCCCTGGGCCGGTACCGAGCCCGGCGGCCGAATTCGGGCTGGACCGCGCCGATGGTGGACGACCTGCTCTTTTATGGCGTGATCGGCGTCATCGTCGGTGGCCGCCTGGGCTACATGCTCTTTTATGGCTTCGACCAGATCCTCGCCAATCCCCTCAATCTGTTGAAGGTCTGGCAGGGCGGCATGTCCTTTCATGGCGGTCTCATCGGCGTCCTGATCGCCATGACGCTCTTCGGCAACCGGCGCCGACTCGGCTTCTTTCAGGTCACGGACTTCATCGCCCCCCTGGTGCCCCTGGGCCTGCTGGCCGGGCGCATCGGCAACTTCATCAATGGCGAACTCTGGGGCAGAGCCACGGAGGCCGCCTGGGGTCTGCGCCTGCCCTGCTCCCGCTTTCCGGAGCAGTGCCGCGACCTGCCCCTCGGGACCGAATGGAGTCTGGCCCTGCACCCCTCCCAACTCTACGAGGCGGCCCTGGAGGGTCTGGTACTCTTCCTCATCCTATGGATCTATTCCAGCCGCCCCCGTCCGACCATGGCCGTGTCGGGCCTTTTTCTCCTCGGCTACGGCCTTTTCCGGGGCTTGGTGGAGCTGGTGCGGGTGCCGGACAACCACATTGGCTATCTGGCCTTCGACTGGCTCACCATGGGCCAGCTCCTGAGTCTGCCCATGATCCTGGCGGGTATCCTCCTGCTCGTCCTGGCCTATCGGCGCCAGGCTCTGGCTTGACTCGCCCTGGCACCGCCTATTGGTCTCTGTCGTGAACGGGGGAGGTAGCGAGAAAGCTCCAACCTCTTGACGCCGGAGACCGCTCGTCGTTTACTTTAAATATTGTGATGAACTGACTGAGTCGAGAAGCGGCATGACCCATAATCCCTTGTTTAGCCTACCATCCTCCGCAAGAGGATTCGCCCGGGCGGGCGCCCTGGTCGGCGCGGCCCTATGCCTGACGACCTGGCTGGCGGGCTGTTCCACAACCAAGGATACCGAGCCGGCCAAGTTGACGACCGCCGACGAGGTAGTGGTGGACAAGTCGGATCGCCGCTTGAAGTTGATGAAAGGCGGACAGGTGATGAAGGAATACCGCGTCGCCTTGGGCAAGGACCCGGTGGGCCCCAAATTCCGCGAGGGTGACCAGCGCACACCGGAAGGGGAGTATGTCCTCGACTGGCGCAACCATAGAAGCAACTACTACAAGGCCCTGCACGTCTCCTACCCGAACTTCGATGATCGTCTGCGCGCCGAGGAGGCCGGTTACAAGCCGGGGGGCATGATCATGATCCACGGCAAGCCCAACTACATTCACTCCTCGACGGTGCTCGCCGAATATGACCGTCTCGACTGGACCAATGGCTGCATCGCCGTCAATAACAAGGAGATGGACGAGATCTGGCATGCCGTCCGGGACGGTACCAGGATCCGCATCGTCCCCTAGGACCCCTGGCCGGGGCCACCCGGCCGACCCCCTTACAAGGCCAGATCGATGCCGCTGACCAGGATACCCGGTAGCAGGGCGCTCGCCGAGGAGCGGCCCTCGTAGGTCTCGGGGGAGACCAGGAGTTCCCGCTCGCGTGTCAGGCCCGCGAGGCGATCACCCAGCAGATGATAGAGGGAGTCGTCGAAACGCATCGCCGGGACGGGGGCGACGGCTTCGCCGTTTTCCACCCAGAAGGTCGCAAAGCGGGTCATGCCCGTGATGCGGCAGTCGTTGCGATCGGCGTAGTTGAGGTACCAGAGGTTACCGATCGCCAACCCGGTGTCCAGGCGACGGGATATTTCGGCGGTGGGGATATCGCCTGGGTCCAGGGCCAGGGACTCCGGGCCCTCCCCGGCGGCATTGACGGCCTGGCCATATTCCTTGGCGCTGCGGCTGTCCACCAGGCAATCCTGGTAGCGACCGCCGGCGATGAGGGTGACGGCCTCGGGCTTGACGAAACCTTCACCGGTGAAGCGCGGGGCCAGCCCCCGGGCATGTTCCTCGCGCAGGGTGACGCGGGGGTCCAGGTGGCGTTCGCCCCGGGCCAGGCGGAGCAGCGGCGTCTGGGCGGTCTTGTGGTCCTTGATGCCAAAACCACCCCAGGCCAGGAGGTCTAACAGCTCCGCCACCGCCGCCGGGGCCAGATAGGCGCGATAGCGACCCGGCGGGATGGCGCGGGCCGGGCGGGCCAGGATCTCCAGGTCGCGGCGCACCCCCGCCAGTTTGGCGGCCAGGGCCTGGGGGTCCCAGACGACACCGCTCAGATTGGCCTTGACCGCCTTATCGCCCTCCAGGTAACAGCTAAAGTCCAGATTGAAGCTGCGGCTGGCGTGCCAATGACGGTGGCCCAGGGAACTGGTAAAGCCCGCGCTCAGCTCCCCGCTGGCCCAGATGCCGACCAGGTCCAGCCCCTCCGCGGCAGAGTGCAGATCGGCGATGGCCCCGGCGGCCCCATCCCCATCCCCAGCGGCGCCGCCCCCGTTCAGGACCTGGTGGCTCGTGGAGGGCTCGATCGCGTAATTGAGATAGGGATCTTCGGGAACATGGGGCAGGCGTTCCCGCAGGCGCTCCATCAGGCCCCGGGCCCGGGCCAGGTCCTCCTCCGGATCGCCGCTCAGATCGCAGCTTGCCTGGGCCTGGCGCCGACCCTCGATCAGATCCAGGCTCAAACGCCAGGCGCGCAGGCCGCCGGCCTGACGCACCCGGTTGCCGTTGAGGCGCACGAAGTCGGAATCCTCGCCGTCCAGGTTGCACAGCAAGACCTCGTCGCCCCGCAAGGATTGAGTCAGGCGGTGGGTGAGCTCGAAAAAGGCCGTGTCCCTCATTCCCCGCCTCCGAAGACCGCGACATCCCGAAAGAGGGCGGGCGGCGAGGCGTGGCCTACCTGGACCGCCTGGTTGGGCTCGCCCTTGCCGCAGGTATAGACGCCCCGGACCTCCCGGCTGGCGGCAGCACCGACGCCGGCCAGGGAGCGCCAGAAGCTGGCGGAGATACCGCGATAACCCGGATTCCGCACCAGGCCGCCGAGCTCCCCGTCCTCGATCAGACGCCCCAACTCGCAGCCAAACTGGAACTTGTTGCGGCTGTCGTCGATGGACCAGGAGCGGTTGGTATCCATGAGGACGCCCCTTTCGACCTTGCCAATGAGGCTGGCCAGACTGTCCTGGCCGGGCTCCAGGTTGAGATTGGCCATGCGATCGATGGGAGGCCGGTCCCAGGCGCTGGCGCGGGCGTTGGCGACGCCGGGCAGGCCGGAGCGGGCCTGGGACAGGCGGCTACCCAGCGGCCGTTCCAGGATACCGGCGCGGATTAGAACCTGGCGCTCCGCCAGGGTGCCCTCGTCATCGGCGACGGCGCTGGCGAGTTCGCCGGGAACGCTGGGATCGAAGGTGATATTGAGCAGCGCCGAGCCGTAGCGGTAGGACCCGAACATGTCCAGGGTGACAAAACTGGTGCCGGCGTAATTGCGCTCGTCGCCCAGGATGCGGTCCAACTCCAGGGGGTGGCCGATGCTCTCGTGGATCTGCAGGACCATCTGGTTCGGCATCAGGATGAGGTCGCGGACGCCTAGGGGGCACTCCGGGGCCGCCAGCAGGGCGATGGCCTCCTCGGCGACCCGCTGGGCACCCGCGCGGAAACCTACCCGGGCCAGGCGTTCGAGTCCGCCCTGACCGCCCCAGTCGGCACCACCGCCGTGACGGCTCTGGGTCTGGCTCCCCGCGTTGGCCACCGCCACCAGGCCGGAGGAGACTTGGTCGAAGACCTGGCGAATCTCGCCGCCGGCGCTGGTAACCAGCAACTGCTGGACCCGCCGCCGGCCGAGCCAGGCGGTGCTATCGACGATGCGAGGGTCGATCTCCAGGGCCGCGCAGGCCTCCCGCAACAGATCGAGCTTGTCCGCCAGGCTCATGGACTCCCAGGGCTCGGCAACGGGGCTGGCGTACTCCGCCCGCAGGCTGGAACGGGGGTAGAGCCCGCCATCAAAGAGCCCCAGTCGGGCGTGCAGCTCCGCCGAGCCGGCCGCCCGTTCCCAGGCGGCGGCCAGGCCGGCGGCGCTGAGATCGGAGGTGGCGCCATAGCCGATACCAGCCCCCCGCGCCAGGGTCAGGAAGACGCCGAGGCTGGAGCCCAGGACGCTGGGCTCGGTGACCCCCTGGCGCACCGCCAGTTCGTCCGTTTCCTCGCTCACCAGCCGCGCGGACCAGTAGTCCGCGGCCGGAGCGGAGCGGCGGCAACGGTCGGCGAGGACGATCAGGTGCTCCATGCCCCTAGTCCCCCGCCAGGGTCATCTCGCGGATCAGCCAGGAACCGGTGCGGGTGCTGCCGGGAAAGTCGCAGTCGTTACCCACCGCCACCAGGCCCAGGAACATCTCCTTGAGGTTGCCTGCGATGGTGATCTCCTCCACCGGGAACTGGATCTCGCCGCCCTCGACCCAGAAGCCGGCGGCCCCCCGGGAATAGTCGCCGGTGACGGGATTGGTGCCATGGCCCAGGAGTTCCGTGACAAAGAGACCGGTACCCATCTCTCGCAGCAGGCCAGCGCGATCCAGGGGGCCGGGCTCGATGTGGAGATTGTGGACGCCCCCGGCATTGGCGGTGGTGGCCAGGCCCAGGCGCCGGGCCGAGTAGGCGTCGAGCAGATAGGTGCGCAGGATGCCTTCGCTGACCAGATCCTTGGCGCGGGTCGCGACCCCATCGCCATCGAAGGGGGCGCTGCCGAGGCCCCGGCGCAGGTGGGGCAGCTCGTGGATGCGCACGAAGTCCGGGAAGATGCGGGTGTCGATACGATCGAGGAGGAAGCTGGACCGGCGGTAGAGGCTGGAGCCGCTGATGGCCCCGGTGAGGGACCTCAGCAGGCCAGCGGCGGTCAGGGGGCTGAAGAGGACCGGCACCTTGCGGGTGGCAATCTGGCGCGCCCCAAGGCGGGCCAGGGTGCGCTCGCCGGCCCGGCGACCGACCGCCTGGGGCGATTCCAGATCGGCGGCGGCGCGGGCCGTGGTCCACCAGTAGTCCCGCTGCATGCTCTCCCCCTCCTGGGCCACCACGGCACAGCTTAGGCCGTGGCGGGTGCTGGGATAGCCGGCGACGAAGCCATGGCTGTTGCCATAGACATGGAGACCGGCCTGGGTGGAGACGCTGGCGCCCTCGGAGTTGACGATGCGGGGGTCGCAGCCGCGGGCAGCGTCCTCGCAGGCGACGGCGAGCTGGATGGCCACGTCCGGTTCCAGCTGCCAGGGGTGATAGAGGTCCAGCTCCGGCAGGTCGCGGGCCATGAGGTCGGCGGCGGCGAGGCCGGCGTAGGCATCCTCCTGAGTCCGGCTGGCGATGGCGCAGGCCGCGCTGACAGCATCACGCACGGCCTCGGGGCTGAGGTCGGAGGTACTGGAGGAGCCCTTGCGCTGGCCGAAATAGACGGTTATGCCGAGACCGTTGTCACGGGTATGCTCCACCGTCTCCACCTCGCCCAGGCGGACGCTGATCTCCAGGCCGGCCTCGGAACTGGCGGCGGCCTCGGCGGCGCTGGCGCCCTGGCGGGTGGCCTCCGCCAGCAGGTCGCGCACGATGCGCTCCAGCCGGTCGAGGCGGTCGGCGGTGTCGTTGGGGTCGGTCTGGGTCATGTCGGGAATTTCCATCATATCAACCGTTAGTTCCGCCCACGGTCAGGCCATCGACGCGCAGGGTGGGCTGGCCAACGCCCACGGGGACGGACTGGCCCTCCTTGCCGCAGGTGCCGACGCCCTGGTCCAGGGCCAGGTCGTTGCCGATCATGCTGACGCGGGTGAGGACGTCCGGGCCGTTACCGATGAGGGTGGCGCCCTTGACGGGGCGGCCGACGCGACCCTTTTCGATCAGATAGGCCTCGCTGGCGGAGAAGACGAACTTGCCGGAGGTGATATCGACCTGGCCGCCACCGAAGTTGACGGCGTAGAGGCCCTTGTCCACCGAGGCGATGATCTCCGCCGGGTCGCGATCCCCCGCCAGCATGTAGGTGTTGGTCATGCGCGGCATGGGCAGGTGGGCGTAGGACTCGCGGCGGCCGTTGCCCGTGCTGGCGACGCCCATGAGGCGGGCGTTGAGCCGGTCATGGAGATAGCCGCGCAGGATGCCGTCCTCGATCAGGACCGTGTTCTGGGTCGGGGTGCCCTCGTCGTCGAGGTTGAGGGAGCCGCGCCGGCCAGCCAGGGTGCCGTCATCGACCACGGTGACGCCTGGGGCGGCAACGCGCTCGCCGATGCGGCCGGCGAAGGCGGAGGTGCCCTTGCGGTTGAAGTCACCCTCCAGGCCATGCCCAATGGCCTCGTGGAGAAGGACCCCGGGCCAGCCCGGGCCCAGGACCACGGTCATGTTGCCGGCGGGGGCGGCATCGGCGTCCAGATTGATCAGGGCCTGGTGGACGGCCTCCCGGGCATAGCCCAGGGCCCGGTCCTCGGCCAGGAAGTAGCCCAGATCAGCCCGGGCGCCACCGCCGCTGGCCCCTTGCTCGCGGCGATCGCCGTCCTCGACGATGACGCTGACGTTGAGCCGCACCAGGGGCCGGACGTCGGCGCTCAGGCGGCCATCGTCGCTGGCGATCAGGACCAGGTCGCGCACCGCCACCAGGCTGGCGATAACCTGGCGCACCCGGGGGTCCAGGCGCCGCGCCTCTTCATCGACCCGGTGCAGCAAGGCCACCTTGTCCTCGTCCGAGAGGCTGCCGAGGGGATCGATGGGCTCGTAGAGGCGCCGGCCTGCCCCCATGCCCTCCAGCTTGACCCGCCCCTCGCCGCCGCTACGGGCGATGGCGCGCGCCGCCTTGGCGGCTTGCAGCAGGGTCTCGAACTGGACCTCGTCGGCATAGGCGAAGCCGGTCTTCTCGCCGCTCTGGGCGCGCAGACCGGCGCCCCGCTCGATATTGAAGTTGCCATCCTTGATGATGCCGTCCTCCAGCATCCAGGATTGCAGCCGGCTGTACTGGAAATAGATGTCGGCGGCGTCGATGGCGGTGGTCTTGAGCTGGCCGAGGAGCTGCTCGATGTGTCCCGTATCGAGGCCCGCCGGACTCAGGATCTGGTCGCGGGCAATGGCGATGGCGTCGGTCATAGGTTTAGTGTGAGGACCTGGGCAAGGCCGCCCGGGGGCGGCTGATCGTGAAGGGGGCCGGGTGTCGTCCGAGACCGGACTTGGAGGGAGGGGCGGCGAAATTCAAGCCTAGACGCGGCAGGTCAGGCGGCGATGCTGGATGGCGGGGAAGTTGCGCCGCACCGAGCCCAGAAATTCCACGTCAAGGGGGCAGCAGACATGGCCGGAACCCCGTGGCACCTGGGCCAGGACATTTCCCCAGGGGTCCACCACCATGCTGTGGCCGTGGGTCTCGCGCCCATTCCGGTGATAGCCGCCCTGGGCCGCCGCGACCACATGGCAGAGATTCTCGATGGCCCGCGCCCGCACCAGCACCTCCCAATGGGCCTTGCCGGTGATGGCGGTGAAGCAGGCCGGCAGGGCCATGATCTCCATGCCCGCGTCGAGCATCTCCCGGTACAGCTCGGGAAACCGCAGGTCGTAGCAGACCGACAGCCCGAGCCGGCCGAAGGGCGTATCCAGGACCACCGGGGTGTTGCCGGGCTCGATGGTGGCGGATTCCTCGTAGTGCTCCCCCGTTTCCGGCAGCTTGACGTCGAAGAGGTGGATCTTATCGTAACGGGCCACCCGCTCGCCCCGGTCGTTAAACACCAGGCAAGCGGCGCGCACCCGGTCCGGCTGGGTAGCGGTCAGCGGCAGGGTTCCGCCGACGAGCCAGATGCGGTACCGGACCGCCATCTCGGCGAGAAAATCCTGCAGGGGCCCCCGGCCCTCGGTCTCGCACAAATCCAGCAGGTCACGATCCTGTTCCCCCATGAAGGCAAAGTTCTCCGGCAGGACCACCAGGTTGGCACCGGACTCATCCACGGCCTCCTGAATCAGACGCCGCGCCTCCAGGAGATTGGCGCTCACATGCGGACTGCTGGCCATCTGAATGGCCGCTACTCGGGGTTTTCTCGACATGGCAGGCGGTAGGTCTCCAACTCAAGCGGTCGGGCCGCGTTCGGGTTCAGGAAAGATACCATCTTGGGGGCCCGACACCAAAAGGCTGGCGGGGCCCGTCGGCCCTGACCTGCGTCGGCGATGGGACTCGCACCCTTGGCCAAGAGTCCCGGAAAAGGCCAGCACCTCTGCCCACTGCCGACGGATCCAAGCGACCCGTAGGAGCCCGGCCCCCCCGGGCGCCCCCAGCCGGGCCGGAGTCATGGATTGCTGAGTCGCCCCTCAGGGTTGGTGGAGAAAGGCGTTCTCCTCCGGCTCCGGGCGGGTGGCCTGGGGGGGCGGGCCATCGCTGGCCCTGGGCCTCGGGGGCGCATCCGGGGCGCCGACCGCGCCCTTGAGGGCCTCGTCCCCGGGGGCTGGTTCCTGCCGGGCCCGGGGTTCGATGTCGGGGTTGGCCCAGGGACCCCGGATGTCATAGCTATGCCGACCGATCACATCGAGGGCGCCCCCACTGGCCTTGTCGGCCAGCAGGACGGCAGCGCCGACCAGGGGACCGGCGACGATGGCGCTGGCCAGGGCCACCCCCCCACCCAGGCTCGGGGTGACGGTGGCCACCTGATCCAGGGTCTCGTCGATGAGATTGGCGCGCCCCGTGATCCGGACCTCCGCTGCCGTCCCCTCGATGACCAGGGGCTCGCGTAACTCCACCCCGCCGGCGCGGATACCCAACTTACCGGTGATACCCTCAAAGACAAAGCCACGGTCAAACAGGTCGGTGAAATCCAGGGTGAGGCGGCGCCCCAAGGCCCCCAGATTGAGGACCCCAAGCACCCGGCCCACCCCGGGGTCCACCTCCAGCAGGCTGCCCTTGCCGATCTGCACTTCGACCTCGCCCTCCAGGGCGGCCAGGTTCAGGTCGGCGGGACCGCCGGGCCAGGACAGCCGGGCCAGAACCCCGCCGGGGGCCTGTTCCAGGTAGCTGGCGTAATCCAGGTGCCGCAGCAGTTCCCCGAGATCTGCGGAGCTGGCATCCAGGTCCAGGCGCGTCCTCGGCTCGGCGTCCTCCTGGGACCAGGTGCCCGTCCCCGTCAGCTTGATACGGGAGGAGCCGGTCAGGCGTAGCTCCTCGATGGCGAGCCCCCGCGGCGTCGCGGCGGCCCGCAGGGTGAGGCGGCCCAGATCGTTGTCCGCCCAGTGAAGCCGATCAACCGCCAGGTCCAGGGCCGAGGCCTGGCGCGGATCGGCCCACCGGGGCGGCTCCTTGGATTCAGCCGGCCTGGCCGGAGTCTTGGGCGGGTCCGCGCCCAGCAGGGGCCTGAGGTCCAGCCGCTCCAGTTCGACGCGCAGGGGCTGGGCTCGGGCCTTGTGGGGGATGGAGAAGCGGCCCGCCAGTTCCTGGGCCTTGACGCGAACATCCCAGGCCTGAGCGCCCTGTTCCAGGTCGAGGCGCACCTCCTGGAGTCGCACGGGGCCGACTTGCAGCCGGTCGATGCCCAGATCGGCGACCGTCCAGCGGAGGTTACCCAGCCCCGCCCCGCCACCCGTATTGCCCGTCAGGCCCGCCACCCAGTCCCGCCAGGCGTTCAGATCCAGTTCCGGCAGCTGGCCGGTCACGCGCAGACCATCGCCGCCGGGCAGCTCCACCTGCTCCTCCCCCAAGGCGAAGGCGCCGCGTTTGAGCCCCGCCCCACCCTTGCCATCGCGCGCGAAAAGCAGATTCAGGGCCAGATCGCCGTAGCGACCGCGCACCTGGGTATCCCGACCCGCCTGGGATTGCCAGTTCAGGCTCAAGGGCCGCGCCTCCGCCCGCGCCTTACCTGATGGCTGGGGCAGCTTGACCGCAAGACCCTGAAGATCAGAGATCAGGGTGAAATCGGCCTGGAGGGCGCGAATACCCGCGGGCGATCGCGGATCGGGAATCCTGATATTCAGGTCCCAAGGGATCTCGCCCTCCAGATGGCGCCAGAGGGGATGAGGCAGCCGCTCCGCCAGGGCCTTGGCGGCCGTCGCGCCCGTCAGCTGCAACTCGGTCAGCTTGGCCGGGGACTTGTCAGCCCGGATACGGTCCAGGGTCACGCTCAGGGGCGCGCCCAGGGCTTGGGCCTCGAGGCGGGAGGACGTCACCCCATCCTGGTTGAAACCCAGGACACCCCGCACATCCGCCAAGACCAGGTCCACCCCCGCGAGGGTCAGGCTGGCCGCGCCCGGCCAGGACAGGGCCCCCGTCAGGCCCAATCGCTCCTCGGGGTGATCATGCCCGAGGGGAATGTCCATCTTCAGTTCGATAGCCACCAGACCATCGGCGGTGAAGAGATCCGAAATGCCGCCCAGGGAGGCCCGCAGCGGCGTCGCCTCGGGAAAGGCCAGGGCCTGATTAAAATCGCCGCGCGCGGAACCCCGCACCCTGACCCGCTGGGCATCCGCCAGATCCAGAATTTCCGCCTGGGCATCGACGAGCGGAAAGCCCAGGATCTCGCCGCCGGTGGTGGCGATGCTCATGTCCTGGTTGTGAAAATGGACCAGGCCCGCCAGCCCCTCCAGGGGCGGCCAGTCGGGGTGGAAATCCAGCGCCATCTCCTCGACCCAGAGCAGGACATGGCAATAGCCCTGATCCTGGCGGAAGGGGAAATCGGCGGGCCGGCCCCGGAAGAGGACCTGCCCCCGGGGTACCCGGCCGGCGGGGAAGGCCCGCTCCAGCCAGGCGCGCGCCCGGGGCTTGAGCTTGGCGTCCGGCAGATAGTCGCGGATGACCTCGGCCTGGGCGTCGCGGATCTCGGCCTGAAGGTCCAGCACCGGACCCCCGGGGGCGGCTGTCCCCAGATCCTGGAGGGTAAAACGCAGCTTCAGGCCCAGGTCCGGGTTGAGGGCCTCCAGGCCGTCGCTGGCCAGTCGCAGCCCGCCATCGGCGGCGGGCACCCAGGTCAGGGGACCGACCAGGCGATCCAGCCGGAGCGGTGGCCGGTCGCCAAAGACCCCTGGCAGGCTCAGGTACAGACCCTCCCCGGCGACCTGGAGCCGCCCGCCCGCCAGGTCCGTCGTCAGGTCCAGGTCCAGCCGCGCCGCCTGAAACCCCAGGGCCCCCTGGCCGGGAACCTGGCCCTGGAGCGACAGGCCCTCCAGGCGCAGCCGCGCCTGGCCCGCCGCCAGGCGCGAGCCCTGGACCCGATAATGGCCCTCCAGGGCGAGCCGCTCCTCGGCCACCTGGATGCCCTGGGGCAGGAGCCCCGCCGTTGGCGGCCCCGGGTCTTCGCCGGCGTCCAGGGTGAAATCCAGCACCCCGGACCAGTCATCGAACTGGCCCGCATCGCCCTGGAGATCCGCCGTCACTCGCAGCCCGGCGCTGGGGGCGGCGGCCAGGCGCGCCTCCAGATCAAGACGGTGGGCGGAGCCCCGATTATCGAGGTCGAGATGGATGTCCGACAGGAGGAGGACGGGGGCGTCGGCGTCCCGATCCAGCCACTCGATCTCGCCATCCGTCAGCCGCAACCGGCCTTGGGCCAGAAAGGCCGCCAGGGCCTCCGGCTTGCCGACCTCCCAGCCCCCGCCCGCCCCTGGCCCAGCGGGGGCGATCTGGCCATCCCCTCCCCGCGCCAGGCGCAGCCGCGGTCCTTCGAGGGTGATATCCGTCACCCGGGGGCTCAGGGTGCCCAGACTGGCCAGGGGGTCCAGGTCCATGTGCAGGCGGCGCAGCTGGAGTCGGGGAAGGGGGTCGCCAGGGGCCAGCAGGTCCACCTCCTCCAGGGTAACCCGAGGCACCAGGCCGGCCAACCCCAGATGGAGGCGGCTCAGGCGCGTCTCCAGCCCCAGCCGCTCGGTCAAGGCCGCCGCCAGGGGTGCCCGCAGCCAGTCCTCCACAACCGGCAGGGCCAGGCTGACCGCGGCCAGGGGCAGACCCACGACCAGGCTGAATATCACCAGGAAACGCCAGAGGCGCGAGGCCAGGGACCTCGGGACGGGGGGCATGAAGCGGGAAATCGCGACCGGGGAAGGACTAGATCAGCACGACGTCGTACTGTTCCTGGGGATAGAGGGCCTCGGCCTGCAGCCGGATCGGCTTGCCGATGAATTCCTCCAGCTCCGCCAGATGCCCCGATTCCTCGTCCAACAAGCGATCGATGACATCCTGGGAGGCCAGCACCAGCAGGGTCTCGACCTCGAACTGGCGGGCCTCGCGCATGATCTCGCGGAAGATCTCGTTGCAGGTGGTCTCCGCCGTCTTGACGGTGCCGCGGCCCCCGCAACAGGGACAGGGCTCGCAGAGGACATGCTCCAGGGATTCGCGGGTGCGCTTGCGGGTCATCTCTACCAGCCCGAGGGAGGAGACCTCGCTGATGTGGGTCTTGGCGTGATCCCGGGACAGGCACTTTTCCAGGGCGCGGAGCACCTGGCGCTTGTGGTCCTCGTCCATCATGTCGATGAAGTCGATAATGATGATGCCGCCCAGGTTACGCAGGCGCAGATGGCGGCAGATGGCCTGGGCCGCCTCCAGGTTGGTCTTGAAGATGGTCTCCTCGAGGTTGCGGTGGCCGACGAAGGCCCCGGTGTTGACATCGATGGTGGTCATGGCCTCGGTCTGGTCGATGACCAGGTGGCCGCCGGACTTGAGCTGCACCTTGCGCTGCAGGGCCTTCTGGATCTCCTCCTCCACGCCGTAAAGGTCGAAGAGAGGCCGTTCGCCCTGGTAATACTCCAGCCGTTCACGGATATCGGGGATGTACTGGTCGGCGAAGGCGATGGCCTTGTCCATGGTCATGCGGGAGTCGAAGCGAACCCGCTCCACCTCGGGGCCCACCAGGTCGCGGAGGGCGCGCAGGGCCAGGGGCAGATCCTCGTGGATCAGACCTATCTCGCGCGCGGTACGACAGCGTTCCTTGATGTCATGCCAGAGCTTGGCGAGGAAGCTCATGTCATTGATCAGGGCCTCCTCGGTGATTCCATCCGCCGCGGTGCGGGCGATGAAGCCGCCCTCGCCCTCATGCTCATTGACGAAGCGCTGGAGGATGTCGCGCAGGCGGCGGCGCTCCTCCTCGTCCTCGATCTTCTGGGACACCCCCGTGTTTTGCAGGGTGGGCATGAAGACCAGGTAGCGCGACGGGATGGAGATATTGGTGGTGAGGCGGGCGCCCTTGGTGCCCAGGGGGTCCTTGACCACCTGCACCACCAAGGTATCGCCCTCGCTCACCAGATCGTGGATCTGATCGCCTCGGGGCTCGCCCTCGACGCCGACGATATCGGAGGTGTGCAGGAAGGCGGCCCGCTCCAGGCCGATCTCGACGAAGGCCGCCTGCATCCCTGGCAGCACCCGGCAGATGCGGCCCTTATAGATGTTGCCCACCAGGCCACAGCGTTCCAGCCGCTCGATGATGATCTCCTGCACCACGCCATTTTCGACCACGGCGACGCGGGTCTCCGGCGGCGTGACATTGACCAGGATTTCCTCACTCATGGCGGCCCTTGGGATTCAGTAGCGGTTTATGAAGTGGAAAGTGGGGACGAACATCCGGTTAGGCCATCGCCCAGCAAAAGAATTCCCTCCTCGGCGAGCAAGAGCGCCGTCGCGCGGAGCGGCAGGCCCAACCGCTAGGCCCGGTGGTAAGGATGACCCCCGAGGAGGCTCCATGCCCGGTAAAGCTGCTCGGCCAGAATGACCCGGACCAGGGGGTGCGGGAAGGTCAGGGGCGACAGGGACCAGATACGGTCGGCACGGGCGCGGCAGGCCTCGTCCAGGCCCTCGGGACCCCCGACCAGCAGGGCCAGGTCCCGGCCCTCCCCCAGCCAACCCGCCAGTTCCCGCGCCAGTTGCGCCGTGCTCCAGGCGGTGCCCCGCTCATCCAGGGCCACGAGTTGCGCGCCTTTGGGCAGGGCAGCCAGTAGCCGCACCCCCTCTTCCCGCCGGGCCACCTCGGCGCTGGCCCCCTTGCCCCGGTGTCCCGGCTCGATCTCGACCAAGCGCAGGGCGCACTCGGGGGGCAGGCGTTTGGCGTATTCCCGGTAACCCGCATCCACCCAGACCGGCATGCGCCGGCCGACGCTCAACAGATGGATGCGCACCGCCCCCTTCAGTCCAGGGCGGGGCCGAGCAGGAAGGGCACCTGCCCGAAGCCCTTATCCTCCAGGGTGTCCATCACGGCTTCCAGCCAGCTCTCCTCGTCCTCGCGGGGTACTTCGCTCACAAGACCGGTAATATAGCGGTAAGCCTCGTGGGGGGAGATGTCCGTGGGGATAGTCACCAGCCGGACCCGCCCGGGGTCCTTGCTCGGCAGGATCATGAGTCGATCGGTCATATTCGGATACCTCATTGGGGATGGGGCCCATCCGGGCCCACTTCGGGACATGATATAGGTATAGCGTCGCCTTTTCCCCCCTTTGGTCATCATTTGGCCTGGCCGGATTTGGCCGTGGGGCTTCGGTATATAATTCAGATCTAAAGTCCCCGGGTCCCCAAACTCGGCGCCACCACCTGAGCAGGTTCTCCCCATGCAAGATTTGTCGTCCCGATTTCAGGCCCTGCTGACCGAACGCATCCTCATCCTGGATGGCGCCATGGGCACCATGATCCAGCGTCACAGCCTGAGCGAGGCAGACTATCGTGGCGAGCGCTTCGCGGACTGGCCCCGGGACCTCAAGGGCAACAACGACCTGCTGACCCTGACCCAACCGCGGGTGATAGGTGGCATCCACCAGGCCTACCTGGAGGCCGGCGCCGACATCCTGGAGACCAACACCTTCAACGCCAACCGCATCTCCATGGCCGACTATGGCATGGAGGACCTGAGCCGCGAGATCAACCTGGCCGCCGCGCGCCTGGCGCGGGGGCTGGCGGACGCCGCCGCGACCCCGGATAAGCCGCGCTTCGTGGCCGGTGTCCTGGGGCCGACCAACCGTACCCTCTCCATCTCGCCAGACGTCAACGACCCCGGTTTCCGCAACCTGGACTTCCCGACCCTGGTCGCGGCCTACGTCGAGGCCGCCGAGGGCCTGATCGAGGGCGGGGCCGATCTGCTGCTGATCGAGACCATCTTCGACACCCTCAACGCCAAGGCGGCGATCGTCGCCTGCGAGGAGGTCTTCGAGAAGCAGGGCCAGCGCCTGCCGGTCATGATTTCGGGCACCATCACCGACCAGTCGGGCCGCACCTTGACCGGCCAGACGACGGAGGCCTTTTATAACAGCCTGCGTCACGTCCAGCCCATCTCCATCGGCCTCAACTGCGCCCTGGGGCCCTATGAGCTGCGCCAGTATGTCGCCGAGATGGCCCGCGTCGCCGAGACCCATGTCTCCGCCCACCCCAACGCCGGCCTGCCCAACGAGATGGGCGGCTACGACCTGGGCCCCGCCGCGATGGCCAAGGAGATCGCCGAGTGGGCCGAGGCGGGCCTGCTCAACATCGTCGGCGGCTGCTGCGGCACCTCTCCGGACCACATCCGCGCCATTGCCCAGGCGGTGGCGGGCAAGCGACCCCGCCGCCTGCCCAGCCTGGCCCCAGCCTGCCGGCTGTCCGGGCTGGAGCCCCTCAACATCGACAAGGCCCTCAACTTCGTCAACGTCGGCGAGCGCGCCAACGTCACCGGCTCGGCCAAATTCAAGCGCCTCATCCTCGAAGGTAATTACGAGGAGGCCCTGGACATCTGCCGGGCCCAGGTCGAGAACGGCGCCCAGGTCATCGACTTCAACATGGACGAGGCCATGCTGGATGGCGTCGCCGCCATGCGCCGCTTCCTCAACCTCTGCGCCACGGAGCCCGACATCGCCCGGGTGCCCTTCATGATCGATTCCTCCAAGTGGGAGATCATCGCCGCCGGGCTGGAGTGCGTCCAGGGCAAGCCCATCGTCAACTCCATCTCCCTCAAGGAGGGCGAGGAGAAATTTCTCCACCAGGCCAAACTCTGCCGCCGTCTCGGCGCCGCCGTCATCGTCATGGCCTTCGACGAACAGGGCCAGGCCGACACCCAGGCCCGCAAGGTCGCGATCTGCACCCGCGCCTACCGGCTGCTGACGGAGGGCCTCGCCTTCCCGGCCGAGGACATCATCTTCGACCCCAACATCTTCGCCATCGGCACCGGCATCGAGGAGCACGCCAACTATGGCGTCGATTTCATCGAGGCCACCCGCGCCATCAAGGCCAGCCTGCCCCATGCCCTGGTCTCAGGCGGCGTCTCCAATGTCTCCTTTTCCTTCCGGGGCAACGACCCGGTGCGGGAGGCCATCCACGCCGTCTTTCTCTACCACGCCGTGCGCGCTGGCATGGACATGGGCATCGTCAACGCCGGGCAACTGGCGATCCATGACGAGATCGATCCCGAACTCAAGGAGGCGGTGGAGGACGTGGTCCTCAATCGCACCCCCAAGGACGGCGGCGATGCCACCGAGCGCCTGATCGAGCTGGCGGGCCGCTTCCAGGGCGGGGTCGTCGGGGGGGCGGTCAAGCAGGACCTGGCCTGGCGTGACTGGCCGGTGGCCAAGCGCCTGGCCCAGGCCCTGATCAAGGGCAACGCGGAATACGTGGAGGCGGACACGGAAGAGGCCCGCCAGGTGCTGGGGTCACCCCTCAAGGTCATCGAGGGACCCCTCATGGATGGCATGAATCAGGTCGGCGACCTCTTCGGCGCGGGCAAGATGTTCCTGCCCCAGGTGGTCAAATCCGCCCGGGTCATGAAGAAGGCGGTGGCCTATCTCCAGCCCTTCCTGGAAGCTGAGAAGGCCGGTGGCGTGCATAAGGCCGCCGGCAAGGTGCTCATGGCCACGGTCAAGGGCGACGTCCACGACATCGGCAAGAACATCGTCGGCGTCGTCCTCCAGTGCAACAACTATCAGGTCATCGACCTGGGGGTCATGGTCCCCACCGCGACCATCCTCAAGCAGGCCCGCGACCAGGACGTGGACATCATCGGCCTCTCTGGCCTCATCACCCCTTCGCTGGAGGAGATGGTCCTGGTGGCGGCGGAGATGCAGCGCCAGGGCTTTACCCTACCGCTCCTGATCGGCGGGGCCACCACCTCCAAGGCCCACACGGCGGTGAAGATAGCGCCCAAGTACGATCATCCGGTGGTCTATGTCCCCGATGCCTCCCGCGCCGTGGGCGTGGTCGGCCAACTGCTCTCCGCGGAATTGCAGGGGCCTTACACGCGGGGCATCGCCGAGGAATACGTCCAGGTCCGGGCACGCCGCGCCGCCGCCAACGAAAGCAAGGATCTGGTCACCCTCGCCGAGGCCCGCGCCAACGCCACCCCCATCGACTGGGAGCATTACCAGCCCCCCGCGCCCCGGGAGCCCGGCCTCCAGGTCTTCCCGGACATCCCCTTGGGGGAGATCACCCCCTATATCGACTGGACCTTCTTTTTCCACGCCTGGGAGCTCAAGGGGCGCTTTCCCCAGATCCTGGAGGACGCGGACAAGGGCGTGGAGGCGCGCAAGCTTTATGATGACGCCCACGCCATGCTGGAGCACATCGTCAAGGAGCGCTGGCTGCGGGCCGCCGCCGTCATTGGCATCTTTCCGGCCAACAGCGTCGGCGACGACATCCAGGTCTTCGCCAGCGAGGAGCGCTTCGAGCCCATCGCCAGCTTCCATGGCCTGCGTAAGCAGGGCCGCCAGCCCCCCGGCAAGGCCAACGAGTGCCTGACGGACTTCATCGCCCCCCTGGACACCGGGCTCAACGACTATCTCGGCGGCTTTGCCTGTACCGCTGGCATCGGCATCGACGAACGGGTCGCCGCCTTCGAGGCCGATAACGACGACTATTCAGCCCTCATGCTCAAGGCCCTGGCGGATCGCCTGGCGGAGGCCCTGGCCGAAACCCTCCACCTGCGGGTGCGCCAGCGCCACTGGGGTTACGCGGCGGACGAGGACCTGAGCAGCCAGGACCTGATCGCCGAAGGCTACCAGGGCATACGCCCGGCCCTCGGCTATCCGGCCTGTCCGGACCACACCGAAAAGGATATCCTCTGGCGACTGCTGGACGCGGAGCGCACGACCGGCATCTGGCTCACGGAATCCAAGGCCATGGTGCCCACGGCGGCGGTGAGCGGCCTCTACTTCTCCCACCCCGAAGCCCGCTACTTCGCCGTCGGCAAGATCGGCCGGGACCAGGTGGTCGACTACGCCGAGCGCAAGAACCTCGACCTGGCCGAGATGGAGCGCTGGCTGGCGCCCAATCTGGCCTACGAACCGGGTGGCGGCTAGGGCCCCGGCCCGCGGCAAGCCCGCATGGGGCGGGGTAACGCCCTGTCCCAGGCCTCCGCCACTACCCTTGCCCGTCAGGAGCCTTTGAGATGCCGGACCCCGTCCCACCCGGACCAGTCGCCGAGGCGGTCGCACAGGCCATGGCCCCCGTTGTGCCGCCCCAGGTCGTCGAGCACCTTGACAGCCTCGCGGTCAACTACGACCTCCTGGACTTTTTATTCGGCGGCGCGGGCCTCATGGCCGTCCTTTTCTTTCATGGCCTCTGCATCGCGTTCGTCTACCCCTGGTTCATGCAGCGCAGCCGTGACATGCTGCACCGGCGGACCTATTGGCGGGTGGAAATGCTGTTTCTTTTCAGCATGTTTTTACTCATGATGACCCACCTGGGCGAAATCACCCTCTGGGCCATCCTCGTCTTCCAACTGGGCCTGGTGGACACCCTCCGTGAAGCCATCACCTTCTGCGGCAGTACCTATACCACCGTCGGCTACAACAGCGATCTGATGCCAGAAGGTTGGAAAGTGATGACCATGATCATCGCCCTGTCCGGCATGTTCTCCTTTGCCTGGACCACGGGCATCATGATGCTGATGCTCAAGCCCTTCCATGCCGCCCAATACGCCCGCATCACCGGCCGGGACCCGCAAAACGCCCCCTTCTCGGCGGACCAACCCAAGAACTAGCTTTCAAGCCCCGTATGATTATATACCGACACGAAGTGATCCGTTATTAGGGCAACGACTGACCGGAGACCGGCGAACCATGAATCTGAACCTGCATAAAAATGCGCGGACCACGCCCGCGATTCGCCAGGAACTGCGCGAATCCACCAAGTCAGAGCGCGAACTGGCCCGCGAGTACCACCTGAATCGCGCCACGGTGCGTAAATGGCGGCAGCGCGAAACCGGCGAAGATGCCTCACATCGTCCCCATCGCCTCCATGCGACCCTGACGCCGGCCCAAGAGCGGGTTGTCGTCGCGTTACGCACCACCTTGTTCCTCTCCTTGGATGACTTGCTGGCGGTGACCCGCGAGTTCCTCAATCCCGCCGTCTCGCGTTCAGGCATGGATCGCTGCCTGCGGCGGCATGGCGTCTCCAATCTCCAAGCCCTGATTCCCCAGCCGGAAGACGAGGAGCAACCAAAAGAAAACCTTTAAGGATGATGTGCCTGGATTCATTCACGCCGATATCAAGGCTCTTCCGCCCCTGCCAGACGAGACCGCGCATCGGTACCTGTGCGTGGCCATTGATCGCGCCTCCCGCTGGATTTACGTGGAAATCTGGGGCGAAAAGACGGCGAACAATGCCGCCGAATTTCTCCAGCGGCTCGCCGCCACAGCGCCCTTCAAGGTCCAAAAGGTGTTGACCGATAACGACAACGCGTTTACCGATCGCTGTTGCGCCGCCGGCGAACGCGATCCCACCGGGCGTCATCGCTTTGATCGCACCTGCGATACCCACGGCATCGACCACCGGTTGATCAAGCCCCGTCATCCCCAGGCTAACGGCATGGTCGAACGCTTCAATGGCCGCATCAGCGAGGTGCTGGCCACCACGCACTACGATGCGGCCGCCACCCTAGAAGAGACCCTGACACGCTATGTGCGATTGTATAATCACCAGATCCCGCAGAAAGCGTTAGGACACCTCTCGCCCGCGCAAGCGCTGAGGGGATTGGCAGGAGAAACGCCCAGAATTGTTCAAGAATTAAGGTATAGAATCTCACGGTTCTTGACAAACCTTGGATCCCGCCGTTCCTGGCTCCCGGCGAGGAAAAGGGACAGTGGCTGGAATATCTGCGCTTTTGCGCCACCCACCTTGGAATTAATCGTTTTGAAGGCCGAATCACTGGACGGGATGGCCGACCCCGCGCCGCCGCGCTCGCGAAGCGCATGTAACCCCATCGTTCGCCACTGCGGGTCTACGCGGCCTGCCTGCGGCTCTGCGAGCCGTCGGCCCCGCTTGCCCCACGCGGCACATGCCCCCCTTGGCGTCCACCGGAAGGATGGATGCAACGGGATACAGCACGTTGCCCGCAGCAGGACGGGATTTGTAATCCCGCCCGCACCGTTACAGCGAGATCAGTTGAAGCTAATCGTTGCGGGTCGGGTTACAAACCCCAGCCTGTTGATCGCTGCCGCCGTTCGGCTGAGAGGTTGTGAAAAAATCGCCGACCTACTGCGGACGCCCCTGAGCACCCGTGGCGGCGTTGCGCTACGCGAACAGGACGGTCATTTAGCCCGCTAAACTCCCGCCCTGTTCGCGTAGCGCGCCTTGCCACAGGCGCTCAGGGTCGCCCTCGCTACGGTCGTCGATATTTTCACAACCTCTGAGATACCAGGAAAACTCATACCAGAGTGCGCAGGATTTCCGTTCGCCTTCAAGGCGCGCCACCCTGTGCATATCCAGCTATCGCAGACCCGTTATGTGTGTAACTACACTACCATCAGGCGCAGGACGCGTTGGGCAAGACGGGGCACGCCAGCATTCCCCCGGGACGCAGTAAGTCACCCACAATAAGTCTTTAGCACTGTCAACCCAAAGTAGAAATGTCCCCTTCTGTCCAAAATAGAGATGTCCCCTGTTAGCGGCTCGGCTCGGCTAGGGAGGGGGTAGAACCGGGGGGTACGCCGGCTGGGCGGGCCAGACGGCAGGAGCCCGGAGGGCGACGGGCGTCTGGCCCGCCCAGCCGGCGGCGTGTGGTCGTGCGGGGTCAGGGGGCGGCGGATGAGGTGGCGGTGCGGGCGGCTGCCCTCGCCACGGCCTGGCGCCACGGGTGATCGAGGGCCGGCTTGGCACGCTGCCGTTGTTGCTTGTCAAGAGCGCCATCGACCCGCTCGTTGAGGGTCTTCTCGTCCGCGACCGGCGGCGGTTGCTCCCCCTTGCGGTAGGTGGTGTAAGGCCGCTCGCGGCCCTCCCGAGCAGCACGACCTCCCCCGTCGGCTAGGGCGCAGACAGTCACCTTAGCCCCGCGTAGGCGGTATCCCGGTCCAGGGTGTTGCAGCTGATAGGCGACGTTGCGGTACTGCGCGGTGAGGTTCTTGGACAGGGTCCGCTCCTCCTGCTCCGAGAGCAGCAGGTCCAGTTCCCGCGGGCGATGCACGAGGGGACGATGGGCGTCCTCTCCTGAACTGGGGGCTACTGCGAAGCGCCGGTTGAAGTCGGCCATGAACTCCGGCAGGTAGACGTTGGCGCTCTCCAGATCGTTAATGCCGCGCAGACGCAACTCCTTGACCAGCCGGTCTTGGAGGGTCTGGTTGGCCCGCTCTACGCGCCCCTTGGCCTGCGGGGTGCGGGCGTGGATCGCTTCGATCTCAAGTCCGGTGAGGGCGCGTCCGAACTGGGTGGTGGTGGCGCCGTTGGCGGGCTCCACCTGGGTGATGCGGAAGAGGCTATGGCGGTCGGAGTAGAACGCTGCCGGCCGCCCGTACTGCTCCAGATGCCACCGTAGCACTTGCATGTAGACTGCGGTGGTTTCGCTGGGGGCAAACCACAACTGCACCAGGCGCCCGCTGGCGTCGTCGATGAAAACGATCAGGGTACAGCGCGGGCCGCGCCCCTCAAACCCGTCGTGGGGTGAGCCGTCGATCTGGATCAGCTCGCCGAAGCGCCCTCGCCGCTCGCGTAGCTGATGTGCCCGCGCGGCCTTGCGCCGCTTGGGTCGCCACCGCCCCCCGCAGGGCGCGAATCGCCTCGCGTAGCGGCTCCTTGAGCCGTCGGTTCGACGGCTCCCCGATGCGCCGGGAGACCAGTCCCGCGGCCCCCTGCGCCCGGTAGGCCGCCACCAGACGCTTCACTTGCCGCGTCGTGAGTCCCATTTGCCGCCCGGCCTCCGCCTGTGTCAGCCGCCGGTCCGTGACCGCCTCGACGACCTTCAGGCGGTGTAGCGCTCGCTTCGTCAACTCGATCATCTCCTCTGGCATCGCCCCCCCCGTTAACCAAAAGGGGACATTTCTAAACTGCACAAAGGGGACATTACTACTTTGGGCTAACAAATAAGTCTTTAGCACTTGCCAGGCCATAAGCATTACCAGATCATGGGTCTAAGGTACTGAAGACTTTCTGTGACTGACTTAAGCACCAATGGAAGACTGCGACACGACTTCGGACTTTTCTGCAACCCAAAGGCGGATCAAGACCATGCCCAAGCCATTTCACCAAATCACCCTCGACCAGTTCGCCGAGCTGCTCGAAAAATTCCCATTCACTCGCGCCATCGAGTCCGTGCACATGCACCACACCTGGCGGCCCAATCGCAGTCAGTACCGGGGCCTGTCCACGATCGAGGGCATGTGGACCTTTCATACCCAGACCAACGGTTGGTCGGATATCGCGCAGCACATTTCCATCGCGCCGGACGGGAGCATCTGGACCGGACGCAATTGGAACCAGCCGCCTGCCAGCGCCTCGGGCTTTAATGGCAACCGCACCGCCGGGCCGTTTATGTTCGAGATCATCGGGGATTTCGATGTCGGCAAGGATCCCTTCGACGGCCCGCAGAAACACACGGTCCTGTCCGTCATCGCCCTCGTGCAAAGGCACTTCAAGCTGAAGCCGGACACGCTCCGCTTCCACAACCGCATGTCCAGCAAGACCTGCCCCGGCAGTGGCGTGGATTACGAGACGATACTCAAGGAGGTCGCCGAGATCCGCGCCGAGATCGACGCCCAGGCGGCGCCGCGCGCCGCCCCCCGGAACTTCCCGTTCAACGACAGCGCCCGCGCGATCTTTCGGGTCATCGATACGTTGCGTACCACCGTCGCGACGAACGATGTCGATGCCGAGGGTTGCCTCCACGACTCGACGAGCGAGGCGGCGTTTTCCCGCAGCACCGTCCCCGCTCCGGCGGGTCATGGCGCGCGGGGTGGCGGCGAGTTGCTCACACCCGAGGCGCTCCACCAGCTACAGCCTCACGTCATCAATCTGAACCTCGGACGCTTGTCGTCGGAGGGACTCTTCAAGACGCGCGAGGCGGATGTGGACGCGATCTTCGAGGAGCATCTGCCGACGTGGGCGGCGCAGCGGGGTGGGAAGATTCCGATCGTCTTTTACGCGCACGGCGGGCTGACCTCGGAGGAAAGCGGGCTACTCACCGCGGTCGAGCAGGTCGAGTGGTGGAAGGCAAACGGCGCCTACCCGATTCACTTCGTTTGGGAGACGGGCTTGCTCGAAACGCTCGGCCAGCTCATCGCGCCCGGGCGCCGACGCGACATCGATTTCGCCGCGCCCAGTGATTTCCTGATCGAGACGGCCGCCCGCACCCTCGGGGGCGTGAAGATCTGGTCCGGGATGAAGGTCAGCGCCGAGCGGGCGTCGGACGCAAACGGCGGCGCGCGCTACGCCGCGCGCAAGCTCAAGGCATTCTGTGACGCATACAAAGATCGCGTCGAGCTGCACGCGGTTGGTCATAGCGCAGGCTCGATCTTTCACGCCTACTTTGTCCCCGCTGCGCTCGATGAGGGCGCCCCGAATTTCCGTAGCTTGCACTTCCTCGCACCGGCCGTCCGGGTCGATACCTTCGAGCAGCAATTGCTGAAGAGGATCGGCAAAGACAAGGGCGTCGATCACCTCAGCGTCTTCACCATGGCACGCGCCTTCGAAGAGGATGACAACTGCTTCTCGGTCTACCGCAAGTCGCTCCTCTATCTCATTTACTACGGGCTGGAGCCGGACCGCAAGACCCCGATCCTCGGCCTCGAAGAATCCATCCGCGACAACGCCAGGCTGAAGCGGCTCTTCGACCTCGACCGCAAGGGCAACGCGGCCGGGGAAGTCATCTGGTCCGTGTCGAAAGACACCACGGGACGCTCGGCGACGACCTCGCGCACCCACGGCGGCTTCAACAATGACGCGCCGACCATGCAAAGCGTCGCGCAGCGCATCCTGGACAAGGAGGTCACGCCCTTTACGGGTACGGAAGAGCGCGGGCTCGGCCTGATCGACTCGCTCAGCCATCTCGACCCCGCGCTGGCCGAATACGTTCGGCCGTCCACGACCTCCCCGCAAGCGCCAACGTCCCTCACGCCGACCGCCGCCCCCTCCGCGGGCGGCGGCGGCCGGCGCGCCCTGTGCGTCGGGATCGATCGCTATCCCACGGCCCCGCTCGAGGGCTGCGCGAACGATGCCCGCGCCTGGCGCGAGACCTTCCGCGCGCTCGGCTTCGACACCCCGATCCTCCTTATCGACGAACAGGCCACCCGCAGCGCGATCATGCGCGAACTCAGCGACCTGATCCGTTCGAGCCGGGCGGGTGATGTCCTCGCCTTCCAGTTCGCCGGCCACGGCACCCAGCTTCCCGATCTCAACGGCGACGAAGCGGGGGGCGACTCGCCGGGGCTGGACGAGGCGCTCTGCCCGGTGGACTTCGACCGCGGGCGCTTCGTAATCGACGACGACCTCGCCGCCCTCTTCAACACGATCCCGGACGGCGTCGGCGTCACCGTCTTCACGGACTGCTGCCACTCCGGGACGATCACGCGGTTCGCCATCGGCACGCCATCGGCCACGACGACTGGCGGCGCCGTAAAGAAACGCTTCGTCACGGCCACGCCGGAAATGAAGGCGGCGCACGCGGCCTTCCGCGCAACGCTCGACGGCAGCCGGGCCTCGACCTCGCGCGGGGTCTACGATCAGGCGCGCGAAGTGCTCTTTTGCGCCTGCCGCTCGCAGGAGGTGGCGCTCGAAAGCAACGGTCACGGCCACTTCACCGTACAGGCCACGCGCGTTCTCGCCACCGGAATCGACGGCCTGACCAATGCCGATTTCCAGACCCGCGTGATCAGCGCCTTTGGGCCGAATCCCAGCCAGAACCCGGAACTCCACTGCACCCCCCACTTGCGAGGCCGCTTGCTCCTCGCACCCGTCTCCTCCCCCGCGGGCGGACGCGCCATCGCCAGCCAGCCGGGCAGCCCCGGCGACTCCCGCGAGGATGTCGCACGCCTCCTCGAAGACACAGCTCGCCTCGTGCGCGGTTAGGGCCATGAAAGCGGAGAATCCAGGCGCGGCGGAAGGGCGCGACTTCACCATCGACGAGGGCGTCCAACGCGCCGCGCAAGGCCGGCCCTACGAGCGCAAGCCGGACGATCCGATGCATCGTCCACTGCGGATCTTCAGCCTGGACCCCGCCGTCTCCCAACGGGACGGCGCGGTTGCCGAGGTCAAGGCGCCCTACGAACCGCTCCAGCCTGGACCCATCGGCGCGGTTTTCGCAGTGGACGATGTGGACGCGGCCCAAGGGACCCACTGGGGTCGTGCCGACCTCGACGACCGCACCGTCCTGCTCCGCAACGGCCACACCCCATCGACGACGAACCCGCTGTTCCACCAGCAGATGGTCTATGTCGTTTGCGCGACGGTCTACCAAACCTTCCGCAAGGCGCTCGGACGCCATGTGAGTTGGGATTTCGATGCGCGCCCGGGGGAAGAGGGACAACCGACGCGGTTACGCATCCTGCCGCATGCCTTTGTCGGTCAGAACGCGTTCTACGACCGCACGACCGGGGAACTGCTCTTTGGTTACTTCTCCGCCACCGACAAACCCCACGGCCGCACTCCGCCGGGCGGCGTCGTCTACACCTGCCTCTCGCACGACATCATTGCGCACGAGGTCACGCATGCCCTGCTCGACGGTCTGCGGGCGCACTTCTGCCAGCCGACCGGTCCCGACGTCCTCGGCTTCCACGAAGGCTTTGCCGATCTCGTCGCGGTCTTTCAGCATTTCAGTCACCGCGAGGTGGTGCAAGCGGCCATCCGCCGGTCGGAGGGTCACCTCGAAGACGCGACCCTGCTGACCGGGATCGCTCATCAATTTTCGCAGAGCCGCGGCTCGATCCAGCCCTTGCGCACGGCTTTCAAGCACATGGCCGATGCAAAGCATGAACCGAAACGATACGATCCGACGCAGGGGGCGCATGAAATCGGTGAGGTGTTGGTCCAGGCGGTCTTCGAGGCGTGGATGTCGATCTTCAACCGCAAGGTCGAGCGTTATGTCCGCCTCGCAACCGCCGGCGCCGGCCGTCTTCCTCCGAGCCAGGCGCCGGCCGATCTACGAGACATCTTCGCAGAGGAGGCCAGCAAGCTGGCGGAGCAATTCCTCGGCATCTGCATCCGCGCGATTGACTACTGCCCGCCGGTGGACATCGCCCTCGGCGAGTATCTCCGGGCGCTGATCACCGCGGATCACGACCTCGTGCCCGACGACCCGTGGGGTTATCGCGAGGCGCTCATCGACGCCTTTCGCGTACGCGGCATCTACCCGCCGCAGTTGAGCAGCCTTTCGGAGGAGAGCCTGCGCTGGCAGGCGCCGGCGCTTTCCGTCGCGAGCATCCCGGAGTTGAGCTTCGCGCGGCTACAGTTTGCAGGCGATCCCGCGGCCCCGGCCAGTCCGGAGGAGTTACTCCGCCAGGCGCGCGCCCTCGGCGCGGTGGTCGGTCGCCCTGAGCACCTCGCACACTTCGGTCTGGCGCGCAGCAACGACCCCGAGCTCGGGGAAGACACCGTCGACCTGCCGCGGGTGCAATCGATCCGCAGTTCCCGTCGCGTCGGCCCGGATGGCCAGATCGTCTTCGACCTCGTGGCCGAAGTCACGCAACGCCGCACCGTCCGCGATCCGCGCGGCGCCTTCGACACCTTCGGCGGCGCAACCGTGATCATCGGCCCCAAGGGCGAATTCCGTTACGTCATCGCGAAAAACGTCCTCAACGAGGATCGGCTCACCAGCCAGCGGGAATTCATCCACGGCGCGGGAAGGCCGTTTTGCGAGCTGCGAGGGGGCGCGCTAGCGCCGATCAGCAACGCATTTAAGCTTCTCCACGAGCCTAAAACGCCATGAGCGCCGCCACCGAGCTTATCGTGCCGGCGAGAGAACGCTGGTCTCACACCGGGTTCGCAATCGAGCAGGGCGCAGGTTGGACGAAGCCGCTACCGCGGCAGATGAGGACTGCCTATAGGGATAGGGATAGGGATAGGAAGTTCAACCGCACCGGCGGCTGAAGCAGCGCTAACGTAGCATCGCCGGGAGGGGCGTGGCAAGGCCCGGCAAGCCCCGCGAGGGAGCTGACTGGCAGGAACGGGGGCGAGGTAGCCCTCTCGGAGGGGGCCGAGTGGGCGTGAGGGGTGGTCTGCCGGCGGCCTGGGTGCAGGCAGCGGCGCGTCGCTGGCCGGTGGCGAGGACGGAAGGAGGCTACCACTGCACTTCCTGGTTGAAGACGTACTCGGGTGAGGGTTGCGCCAGGGCGTCCCAGTCGGGTACGGCCTCGACCGGTGGGTCGTCCCAGGCCGGCGGTCCGCGGGCCGGGCTGATGCGTGGCGGCTCGGGGGGTTCGCCGATGTGGTTGAGTATCCGCCGCAGCGGGGCCGCTTCGGTAACGAAGGCGATGATGCGCATGTCGGCACCGCAGTTGGGGCAGGCCAAGGGCAGCGACGCGAACAGGCGTGCGAGCAGCATGGCCCACAGGTAGTGCGCCGGGGAGCGGTGACTGGGTGGCGCGGCAGCGGGCGGTGAAGGTGGCGGCGCAGCCGCCACAGGCGGTGGGTGAGTCAGGTCGGGGTCCGCATCGCGCCCGTAGGCGGTGGCGGCCAGGCGCAGTGGCGCATTGGGTGCGAGCACCCCATGGTAGCGATGGCGGTGCAGCCGCGGCGGGGGGATCAGGGCCGCGAGGTGGTCGATGAACTCCAGCGGGATGAGGGACAGCGCGGTGCGCCCGTCGCGCTGGGGCCTCGGCAGGCGATAGACGATCCGCTCATCGTTGACCTGCTCGAGGCGCTCAAGGGCGAAGGGCGGACGGGCACAGCATGCTTAGCGAGGGACGTTCCACGCACCCTTTGTGACCGGGAATCATCAAGCGTTGGTGGTTTCAACATTCGTGGGGGTAGCGCTCGCTGTCGGCGTGGCGCTAGACAGATCGGTCTCGCCGCACTTGCCGCATCCGACGTCCTGGAAATTTCCGCCATGCCCTGCTAATTTGCACATAACCAGTGTAAGCGGGGCCTGTGATATGAGTATCACCCTTTCCATCGATGAGAAGACGCTGTCGGCAGCGCGCAAGGTCGCGGCTGCTCGCGGGCAGAGCCTCAATCAACTGATTCGCGACGAGCTTGCACGGCTGACGGGCGTGGAGCACCACCGCGCGGATTGGCAGGAGCTCGAATCGCTGAGCGGGACAGGTCATTCCCGAGGCTGGCACTTCGACCGCGACGAGCTGCATGAAAGAACGTAGCTTCCTGGACACCAACGTTCTGGTTTACACCGACGACGCCGACGCACCGGCCAAGCAGGCAACCAGCTTGTCGCTGTTGCGCGCGGGATGGGCAACTGGAAACGGCGTGCTGTCCACGCAGGTGTTGCAGGAGTACTTCGCCGCGGTCACCCGCAAGCTGGGCGTCGATGCGGCCGTCGCGCGCCGCAAGGTCGAGCTCTTTGGCCGCTTGGAGATGCTGAGCATTGGCCACGACGACATCCTGCGCGCCATTGATCTCCACCGCCTGCACGGCTTTTCGATTTGGGATGCCTTGATCGTCACCATGGCGCTCAAGGCCCAATGGCGGGTGCTGTATTCCGAAGACATGCAGGACGGACGCGTCATCGACGGTCTGCGAATTGCCAATCCATTCAAGCCCGAGAGCCGGTAGGTGGGTCAGTTTAGGTGGCCAGTAACACGCCGACTTTCAGCGGCCATCTCACTTTCGCTTTTAAGCACGAGGGCCTCTGGGCCATCCTCGTCTTTCAACTGGACTTGGTGGACACCCTTCGTCAAGCCATCACCTTCTGCGGCAGTACCTATACCACCGTCGGCTACAACAGCGATCTGATGCCCGAAGGCTGGAAAGTGATGACCATGATCATCGCCCTGTCCGGCATGTTCTCCTTCGCCTGGACCACGGGCATCATGATGATGATGCTCAGGCCCTTCCATGCCGCCCAATACGCCCGCATCACCGGCCGGGACCCACAAAACGCCCCCTTCTCGGCGGACCAACCCAAGAATTAGCCACCCGCCCCAGGCCGATCCCAAACACGGCGGGATAGATGGGTCGGTGGCACTCCTCGCTGGGCTGGAAAAGGGTTAGCCTATCTTTGTCACCCCAACCCATAGCATCTTTTACATACAATTGGTTACGATGATCATCCGGCGGCGTTGGTCACTACATGTGGGATCGGCGGGGCGTTCGGGTCAATGAGAGTCTTCTCCGTCTTGCCCGGCAGGTGGGGCAGACCGAGGGCGTTGTAGAGGTCCTGCTGGTGGGGTTCGGGGCGGGTGGCTTTGCGGATGTGGTAGATCTGACCGTCGTCGCGATGGAGGATGACGGTCACCCGCTGTTGGCCGTCGAGTTGGTTGCGCAGGCTCTCCCAGCTCAGGTGAATGCCCTGAGCCTTGAGTTGCAGACGCACGCTGTGGACCAGGTGGTAGGCCAATACCGAGAGGAACAGATGGCCGTCGACCCGTGCGCTCTGGTGGTGATAGACCGGGCGCAGGCCCAGCTCCGACTTCAACGAGCGGAACACCGCCTCCAGATCGGTGAGCATGGTGTAGGTATCCCACAGGGTGCGCTCATCCCAGTCGGCCTGGTTGGTACGCAGGCAATAGACCCCGGGGAGGGTGTCCTCGGTCGGTATGATGCGCGTCCACACCAGGGCCTTGGCATTGCCGCTGGCTGTGTCTTTCTCCAGGTGGATGTCGTAGAAGCGGATCACCCTGGAGTAACGCTGGCGCAGCCGCCCGATGCGGATCTGGACCTGGTCGTAGCCCTTGACGCGACGGGGTATATTGAGCCCCTCGGCCAGGTATTTTAGGTCCGCCTCCAGGCGGTTGGAGAAGCGTTGTTCGATGCCCCGCTCCTTGGCCTCGCGGCCGGTGGAATGACAGTACAGGCGTACCTCCCCGCTGGCCTCGTCAACCACGCGCTGGGCGCGAATGCGGGTCGCTCCCGCCTCGCGAATCAGGATCGCCTGCTCGGGATCGAACTCCTGGTGGCGCTCGCGGCTGACGACCAAATAGCGGTAGCCCTGGTCCTTGAGCCAGGTGAGGTTGGCTGCGGTGGCGATGCCGGCATCGAGCACCACCGTCGGGGCCACCGCAGCGGGGGCGAGCGCCAGGCGCTCGAGCATCTGCTCCAGGGTCTTGGGCTCGCTGATGTTGCCTGCAAAGACCTTGCTGCGCTTGGGGAAGCCGCTGCCATCGAGCACCAGGGCCAGGGTCGCCAAGGGGCCATCGGAGCGCTGCTCCTTGGAGTGACCGTGCTTGGCCTTGGCATGGCCGCGCGCCGTGCCCTCGAAGAAGGTATTGGTCAGATCGTACAGGGTGATGGTCTCGGCCAGCGCGAACAGGTCGCGCTCCTGCTGGTAGAGAAAGCCCTCCAGCGTGGCGCGGTGCGCCAACAACCGGTCGCTCACCCGATACAACTGATTCAGGTCCAGGGCGGCGAAGTCGTAGTCCAGCAATTCCCCCAGACCGCTGCGCAGTTGCAGCCACTGGTGGGTTGCCAACTCGCTGCCCGGGCGCACCATGCGCCCGATGATGGCCCCGATGGCGGCGCCCAACTGGTGACGATTGAAGCCCAATTGCGCCAGCTTGACGTCCAACCCCAGCCGCCGCAACGCCTCCAGCGCCACCTGCTCGGCCCCGACACTGCGCGGGCGAACGACCTCCAGGCGCTCCAGGTCCACCCGCTGATAGTCGCACTGCGCGGCGGCCGCCTTCGCCGCCACCGTCGTGCCCCGGCGGCTGACCAGGCGGGCCGCACAGTCCCGCGCCAGCGCCTCCCACTGCGGATCCAACCCGTCGGCGATCAGATCCAATTGCCCCTGCACCAGGGCCTCGATGCGCCCGGCCAATGGGCCCCACTGCGGGCGCGGCACCTCGAACTGGCGCCCGAGATTGAGCAGCGTGACCTGGCGCACCGACGTCGAAGTGCGCACCGACTCTACCAGGCGGTAGGTGTAATAGGGCTCGCCGGTCTCGCGGCTCTTGATGGTGGTGCGACGAATATACATGGGCGCAGCTTAGCCCCTGCGCCGGACCCTGGCAAGGGTTATTAACAATATTATGGCACTACGCGGCGACGCGAATCGCTAAGCCATTGACCCGGTTTGGGCCACCCGCCTCGCCGCGGCGGAAAGGCGGGGGTGTTGGGCGGATGAGGGGGGTGGAATGACAAAGATGGGTTAGGACCAGGGCGGGCCTCACCCCTATCGCGCCAATAGGAATGGCGCGAATCTTGACTGATCGCGCCAATAAAGCTAGTTTTTGGCGCGTTAGGCGGTAATCGCGCCAAACAGCCTTGGAGCCATGCCCAAAAAACTCCCCGAAGACCTAACCGAACGAATCGAAACCGAATCGCAGTCAAGCCCCGTATGGTTATATACCGACACGAAGTTATCCGTTATTAGGGCAACGACTGACCGGAGACCGGCGAACCATGAATCTGAACCTGCATAAAAATGCGCGGACCACGCCCGCGATTCGCCAGGAACTGCGCGAATCCACCAAGTCAGAGCGCGAACTGGCCCGCGAGTACCACCTGAATCGCGCCACGGTGCGTAAATGGCGGCAGCGCGAAACCGGCGAAGATGCCTCACATCGTCCCCATCACCTGCATGCGACCCTGACGCCGGCCCAAGAGCGGGTTGTCGTCGAGTTACGCACCACCTTGTTCCTCTCCTTGGATGACTTGCTGGCGGTGACCCGCGAGTTCCTCAATCCCGCCGTCTCGCGTTCAGGCATGGATCGCTGCCTGCGGCGGCATGGCGTCTCCAATCTCCAAGCCCTGATTCCCCAGCCGGAAGACGAGGAGCAACCAAAGAAAACCTTTAAGGATGATGTGCCTGGATTCATTCACGCCGATATCAAGGCTCTTCCGCCCCTGCCAGACGAGACCGCGCATCGGTACCTGTGCGTGGCCATTGATCGCGCCTCCCGCTGGATTTACGTGGAAATCTGGGGCGAAAAGACGGCGAACAATGCCGCCGAATTTCTCCAGCGGCTCGCCGCCACAGCGCCCTTCAAGGTCCAAAAGGTGTTGACCGATAACGACAACGCGTTTACCGATCGCTGTTGCGCCGCCGGCGAACGCGATCCCACCGGGCGTCATCGCTTTGATCGCACCTGCGATACCCACGGCATCGACCACCGGTTGATCAAGCCCCGTCATCCCCAGGCTAACGGCATGGTCGAACGCTTCAATGGCCGCATCAGCGAGGTGCTGGCGACCACGCACTTCGATGCGGCCGCCAACCTGGAAGAGGCCCTGACCCGCTATGTGCGATTTTATAATTATCAGATCCAGCAGAAAGCGTTAGGACACCTCTCGCCAGTGCAAGCGCTGAAGGATTGGCAAGAGAAACGCCCAGAATTATTCAAGAAATAAGGTATAGAATCTCACGGGGTTGACACATATATCCTTGATTGCCTAGCCTTGTTTACCGGCCTGGCCGAGTTTTCCGCGGCCTTTGGTTTGTCCCAAGCAGGTCCAGTTGGCGGCCTTGTAGCAGGTGCCGCAGAAGCGTGGTGTCTCGACAAAGGTCTCCAGCAGCAGCGGGCGGTAGCCCGCGCCAAGTCCCTCGATAACAAGGATGCCCCATCCTCACAAAAAAATCTCTGACGGGGAGGTGACCTCTATCCTGACACTGGGGGCCTGCACCTCGATCACCGTGCTTTCCTCGTCCAGCGCCGGCGTGCGCCGATAAGGCAAACCGCAGTGGGGACACGCGCTCTGCCCATCGGCCGGATCGTGCTGTTCGGCGACCACGGGCAGCGTCGGGCGCGCGGTCCGGCCATACCCCGCACCGCCTGGCTGCTGGCCGCGCGTGCGCTTGGGCGCGTCGTGGCCTTCGCCCCGGTTCTTCTCCGAGGGCAGCGGACCGTACTTTTCGCTCTTCTTGCCGAAAAACCGCTGCCGAAGGTCTTTGATGGTGGCGTCCTTGAGCGCGAGCTCCCGCTTCAGCTCCTCGAGCTAGATCTTTGCGTGGGCATGCTGCGCTTCCCAGGAGCTGGCTCGCGCCCGCAGGTCAATGTGCTCCTGTTTGCTGATCGTTACCCATTCCCGAGCTAAACGCCACCCCTTGCCGTCAGCCGTGCCGAGGCCTGGATACGGTCGCTCCCAGATGGATCGAGACGTGTCGTGCCTTCCATGGCGCACGTTTTACGTCATTTCTGCGTCTGTGTTCCTTACTTTCTCTGCGTCCCGAAAGGCGTGACCGAATGCTTACTTTTGGCTCTCGTTCTGCCCATCATGCGAGTTGGTTCGTTCCGCGTTCAGGTTAAAAGGACCACACCAGGGGAACCACCAGGACAGTGACCAGCCCGACGACCAGGGTCAAGGGCACGCCGACCCGCACGAAGTCCCCGAAGCGATAGCCGCCGACATTAAACACCATCAGATTGGTTTGATAACCGATCGGGGTGGCGAAGCTCGCGGATGCCGCGACCATCAGGGTCAGGATGAAGGGTGTGGGCGACACCCCCATGCTCTCGGCCGCCTGCAGGGCGATCGGAAAGATCAGGACCGCTGCCACGTTGTTGGTTGCCAGCGAGGTGAGGATCGCCGTTGCAACAAAGACCAACGAGAGCGTGATCAGGGGATCGCCGTTCGCAAGCCCGATCAAACCGCCTGCCAAGAGCGATGCCGCGCCCGTCTTCTCCAGGGCAGCGCCGATGCCGAAGGAGGTCGCGATCACCACCAGAACCTGCCAGTTCGGTGAGCGCCGGGCGGTGCGGCTATTGGTGCAGCCGGTGAGGATCAGGAGCCCGGCGGCCAGGAGTGCGGCCTCCAGCATACTGAACCAGCCGATGGTCACGACGGCGACCATCGCGACCACGATGGCGATAGCGAGGGGCGCCCGCTCATGCTCGATCGGGTGCGAGTCGCCGATCTGGCTCACCAGCAGAAAGTCGCGCGAGTTCCTCTGCTGCTCGACAAAATCCGGACGCGTCTCCAGCAGAAGCGTGTCGCCGGGTGCGAGTTCGATGTCGCCGATCTTGCAGGCCACCCGCTCGCCGTTGCGGGCCAGCGCGATGATCACGGCGTTGTAATGGTTGCGGAAACGGCCTTCCCGCACGCTCTTGCCGACCAGCGGTGATTTGTCGGACAACACCGCCTCAACGAAGCAGCGTCCGGGGCGCGGGACGTTGAGCTTGAAGACCTGATTGGTCGCCGGGATCAGGCCGCGCGTCTTCTGCAGATCCATCACCGAATCGAGGATGCCGGCGAAGACGAGGCGGTCGTTGGCCTGGAGCAGCTCTTCGGAGGAGACCGCCGCCATCACCTGATCACCACGCTCGATCTCGATCAGGAACAGCCCCGGAAGCTGCCGCAAGCCCGCGTCCTCGATGCTCTTGCCGATCAGCGGACTGTCCGGCTGTACCAGCATCTCGGCGATGTACTGACGCACATCCTCATAACTCTCGGCTGCCGGGACGCGGCGGGGAAGCAGCCAGTTGCCGGCGGTGAGCATGAACACCAGCACGGCAACGGTGACCGGGAGCCCGACCCAGATGGGCTCGAACAAGCCAAAGCCGTCGCCCCCGACGCGCTCGATATAGAGTCCGTTGACGACCAGGTTGGTGCTGGTCCCGATCAGGGTGCAGAGTCCGCCTGCGATGCTCGCGTAAGAGAGCGGGATCAGCAGGCGCGACAGCTCAAGGCGGTGGCGTTTGGCCCAGTCCTGAACGGCCGGGATGAAGATGGCGACCACCGGGGTGTTGTTCAGGAAGGCGCTGACCGCCGCAACCGGCAGCATCAGGCGCAGACGAGCGTCGGTCGGTCCGCGCGGACGCCCGAGTAGACTGGGGCCGATCCAGCCGACGGCGCCGGTCTGGGTCAAACCCGTGACCACCACATAGAGCACGCCGACGGTCAGCATGCCGGGGTTGGAGAAGCCGCTCAGCGCCTCGGCGGGGGTGAGGATGCCGAACAGCAACAGCAGGGTCAGTGCGCCTGCCGTCACCACGTCCGGCGCGGCACGGCTAAAGGCGAACAGCCCGAAGCAGAGGATCACGATGCCGAGGCTGAACCAGCCTTCCCAGCTTAGCTCAAGGAGGAGGCTCATGGCGCCGACAAACCCAGGCACTGGGCCGACGGGCAATCGCGCGGACGAGTCACACAGACCACGATGATCGTGTCGGTGCCGTCGGGGCAGCGCAGGGACAGTGGGGTGGTCATATTCAAGAAATTGACCATGTCATCTGAAGGTTAGGAACGGTTCAAAAATAAGTTAAACAACTCGACGAGTGAACACCTTTACCACGATCCTCGTTGTCGTTGTCGTTGTCGTTGTCGTGGTCGTGGTCGTGGTCGTTGTCGTAATCGACAACGAGCCATTGATCGTTATCCCGGCCGGTAGCCAAGAAAAAAGCTGTTGCTGTTGCGCCGCCTTCACCCGCGCGATGCACGTCAGCGGGCGTACGGTAGCCCAAGGATGGGTGCGGGCGCTCGCCGCTGTAGAAAGCGAAGTGCTCGGGCAAGCTGGCATAGCCCTTGATGTCCACGTCTTCGTACTTCACGGTGCGCCACAGGCGTTCGACGAAGCGGCTGTCCAGCGCCGCCCAACGCCCATCCATGCTGATGGCGATGCCGGCGTCCAGGAGGACCCGCGTGAACGCCGCGTGCTGGTGAACTGCGACCCCTGGTCGGTGTTAAACACCGCGGGCCGACCATGGACCCGCAGGGCCTCTTCCAGACAGTCCACGCAGAAACCCGCCTCCAGGGTGTTGGACAACCGCCAGGCCAGCACCCGGCGCGGCCAGACCTTGGTCAGACAGCGGAGAACCCGGCGGTCTTGGGGTCGCGCGGTGGCAGGAAGTGCTCCAGGCGCTCCCTGAAGGCATCCCAATCGACGGCATCCAGGGTGTTTTTGACCAGCAGACCCAGGTCGGTCTCGCCTTCCATGCGCAGGCGGCGGCTGAAGAAGAGGGTGTCGGCGTCCTCCTCGCGCAGGGCCAGGGCCAGATAGTCGCGGGTGCGGGCGGAGAGGGTCAGATCCGGCTTGCCGCCGATGGCGTGCCCCCGGGGCCGGCCCGGCCGAAAGCCCTGCTCGCCCAAGTGGAAGTCGAGAGTCAGTCCGGCATCGGTGACGATCATGCGCAACCAGCGCCCGGTCAGGGGTTCGAGGGTGTCGCGGGGCAGGATGCGGTCGAGCGCCAGATTGAGGGCCAGGGTCAGCGCCAGGGCGGGCGGTTGCGCGGGTAGCAGGGCCAGGAACCGGGCCAGGGCGGGCGGCAGGTTGAAGTCCGGGATACGGGGGTTTTCCAGCCGGGCCTCGATGCGCTCGCGAAGCCGGTCGAGCCGGGCGGCGATGAGGCGGGGCGGACGGGGCAAACGGGGCGGGAAGCTCATGGTCAGGGCTCCAGGACGAAAAAGGGGTTACTCAGCGGCAACGTATTGCTCGACCCCGGGGCGGCCATGCCAGAAGCCGTTGCAGGGCGACTCGGGCATATAGTCGCGGCTGGCGTCGAGGGCGGCAGCCGGGGTCAGTCGCCCCTCCAAGGCGGCGCGAAAGAGCCTGACGATCTCCAGGGTATGGGCACCCTGAGGGCTGATGCGCAGTAACTCGGCACGGCCAGCCAGCCCCGGCAGGTCGGCCAGCAGGTTGTGGACCCGCGCCGACTGGGTCTGGACGCCATTGAGGGTGAGGAAGGGTTCGCCCTCGCGGGTGAGCAGTGGCAGGCCGTCCATGATGGAGAGGCAGCGGAATTCGCAGGCATCCTTTTGCAGGTTGAAATGGCGGGCGGTGAAGCAGCGCGCCGAGAAGGCCAGCGGCAGGCGGCCGTAGGCATAAACCTCGGTCTCGATGGGTGGGACCAGGCCGGCGCGGATCGCGGCCAGTTCGGCCCCGGGAATTTCGGGGGCGACCACCCAGCGGCCAGCGCCGCTCGCCATCAGCAGTTCCAGGGTCCGGGGGTTGAAGATATTGAGGGTCGGCCCGGCGACCCAGTTCGTCACCCCGGCCTCCGCCAGCAGGCGCACGGCGCCCATGTCGTTGGCCTCGACCCGAAATTCATCCTGGCCGACGATCTGGCGCAGGGTCTTGAGATCGGACTCGGACTCGATCAGGCTCTGGGAGGCCAGCATCACCTCCTTGCCCGCCGCCGCGAGTTGACGGCCAACCTCGAGCCAGTCGTCCAGGCGCAGTTCATGGCGGCGGGAGCAGACGGTCTCGCCCAGATAGACAACGTCCAACGGGCTGGCGGCGATCCCGGCATAAAAATCCAGGACCTCATGGCGGGGCCAGTAGTAAAGCAACGGACCGAGGGCAAGTTTCATCGGGCGAGGCTCCGGGGGAGGCGGGGTCATTTCCATGGCCTATGGTAGGCGCCGAGGGTATGGCTCTGGCCCTCGGAGACCTTGTTGAGTTCGGCCATCCAGGCCGGGGCCACCTGGAAGCGCTCCGGGGCGGCCATGACGGCGTCGATGGCCGCTCGCCACACCCGGGTGACCTGGGCCACATAGGCCGGGCTGCGCTGGCGACCCTCGATCTTGATGGCGCGAATACCCACGCGCGCTAATTCGGGCAGCAATTCCAGGGTGTTGAGGCTGGCGGGTTCCTCGATGGCGTAATAGGTCTCGCCCTCCACCTCGAAACGCCCCTTGCAGAGGGTCGGGTAGCCGGTGCGTTCCCCCTCGGCGAAGCGGTCGATGAGGATACCGTTGAGGCGGGTCTCCATGCCCTGGGGCGTCTCCTCCCAGCGCACCCAGCGGCCCGGGGAGCAGGCGCCCTGGCAGTTGGGCGACTCGCCGGTGGCGTAGGCGGAGAGGGCACAGCGCCCCTCCACCATAACGCAGAGGCCGCCGAAGCCGAAGACCTCGATCTCCACCGGGGTGCGGGCGATGACGCTCTCCACCTGCGCCAGCGACAGGACCCGCGGCAAGACGGCGCGCTGGATGCCGAAGCGCTCGTGATAATAGTTGATCGCCTCGTAGCTGGTCGCCGAGCCCTGGACCGAGAGGTGTAGCCGCAACCCCGGATGCCGTTTGGCCGCGTAGTCCATGAGGCCGGGATCGGCGAGGATGACGGCATCGACCCCAAACTCCACCGCACGATCCACCGCCGCCGTCCAGCTCGGCCAGTTGCCGGCCTGGGGATAGGTGTTGAGGGCCAGCAGCACCCTGCGACCCCGGGCATGGGCGTAGCTAATGCCTTCCCGCAGGCGCGGGGGATCGAAATTCAGGCCGGTGAAGTTGCGGGCATTGGTGGCGTCCTTGAAACCGAGATAAACGGTATCGGCGCCATGGTCGATAGCGGTTTTCAGCGCCGGCAGGCTACCGGCGGGGCAGACGAGTTCGAGCTGGGGGGATGCGGACATGGGTGAAGCGACCGGGAGAGAGAATCGGTTAATTATATCTGCCCCGCGCCATCGGGTCATGACAGGCTTCAAGCCCGAGTGAGACCCCAGGCCTTTGGCTTGGCCTATGCCCTGCTAACTCAACCGCCAGCCCTTGGCAGACCCGCCAGGATGAGCGCGCCTGGCCTGGTTGCGCCCGACAAAATCCTGGATCATGCTTGAGGAAGGATTGGGAGAGTATCCATGCCGCAACGCCACCTTGTTTTCGCCAGCCTCCTGGCCAGTGCCCTGGCGGGCGGCGGCTGCGCCCATCAAGAAGAGGCCCTGGAGACCCTCCCGGGCGAGGGCACCGCCGAGGCAGGTCGCTTTCGTCCCCCGGAAGACCCGCGCCAAGCCATCCCCCCGGCCCGGCAGCGGGCCATCACCATCTTTCTCGACTCCCAGACCTACGAATATCGCGAGGATGACCGGATTTTCGCCAGCGGCGCCATCTCCTCCGGCTCGCCCGAGCACCCGACCCCCGCGGGGGACTTTCGTGTCCTGTCCAAGGACGAGGACAAGCGCTCCGGCAAGTACACCAATTACTTCGACCAGAACACCCCCATGCCCTATTCCCTGCAATTTCATGGCCCCTACTTCATCCATGAGGGCTGGCTGCCGGGCCACGCCGACTCCCACGGCTGCGTACGGCTGAAATACGAGGACGCCAAACTCCTCTTCAGCCGCGTCCAGGTCGGTGATCCGGTCCTCATCAAACACGAGGGACGGGCACGGTCGGCAAACCCCTTTGGCGACGCCTTTCCCTTCCCGCTGTTTTGAAGGCCCATCTATCTGCTGATTTCCGGACGACAAGAAAAAAGGGGGGGTCGCGCGAGACTCGCTTGACCAAAGCCGCGATCAAGGCGGCCTGCGCAATCAGTAAGCCAGCTCAGACCTCGCCAAACAAGTCCCCCGGGGGACCGGCCTGGATCTCGGCGGGGCGCGGCGGGCGGATACCCAGATGCAGGTAGGCGGTTTGGGTCGCCATGCGGCCGCGTGGGGTGCGCATAAGATAGCCCTGCTGGATGAGGAAGGGTTCCAGGACATCCTCGATGGTGCCGCGTTCCTCGCCGATGGCGGCGGCCAGGCTCTCGACGCCGACGGGGCCGCCGTCAAATTTCTCGATGACGGCCGCCAGCAGGCGGCGGTCCATGTGATCAAAACCCAGGACATCCACCTTGAGCATGGAGAGGGCGCCATCCGCCACCGCGGCGGTGATGCGACCGTCGGCCTTGACCTGGGCGAAGTCCCGCACCCGCCGCAGCAGGCGATTGGCGATACGCGGCGTGCCCCGGGAGCGGCGGGCGATCTCGGCGGCGCCGGCCTCCTCGGTCTCGATGCCGAGGATGAGGGCGGAGCGGGCAACGATGTGGGCCAGGTCCTCCGCCGAATAAAACTCCAGACGCTGGACAATGCCAAACCGATCCCGCAGGGGCGAGGTCAGGAGGCCGGCGCGCGTCGTGGCGCCCACCAGGGTGAAGGGCGGCAGGTCGAGCTTGATGGAGCGCGCCGCTGGGCCATCGCCGATCATGATGTCGAGTTGGTAGTCCTCCATCGCCGGGTAGAGGACCTCCTCCATGACCGGGCTCAGGCGGTGGATCTCGTCCACGAAGAGGACATCCCCCGGCTCCAGATTGGTGAGGAGGGCGGCCAGGTCACCGGGCTTCTCCAGCACCGGGCCCGAGGTCTGGCGCAGGCCCACCGCCATTTCATGGGCGATGATGTGGGCCAGGGTGGTCTTGCCCAGGCCGGGGGGGCCGAAGATGAGGACGTGATCCAGGGTCTCGCGGCGCTGGCGGGCGGCGCCGATGAAAATCTCCATCTGCTCGCGCACCGCCGGCTGGCCAACGTAATCCACCAGCTTGCGCGGGCGGATGGCCCGGTCCAGCGCCTTGTCTTCCGGGGCCGAGTCAGGGCTGATGAGGCGATCGGGGGCAGGCGGGGAGGCGGACATCAAGGCTCGGGGACTGGGGTCAGGCGGCTGAGGCAGAGCGGGTCAGGCGCCGCGGATGAGATCAGTTTGACACGGCGGGCCCGCGATTGCACTCAGGGCCCGGGCTCCAGGAAGACCCGGACCCGGCTGGAACGGCCCTCGGCATCGACGACGGCGAGGCTGACGAAGCCAGGACCGGCGGGGCGCCAGTGGGTGGCGCGGGCGTAGGGCTCCCGGGCAATGGGGGCGCCGTCGGCAAACCAGGTGAAGGGCGGCTGACCGTCGCGGACCTTGAGGGTCAGCTCGGCCTCCCCGCCGGGGGCCAGGGCGAGACGAGCGCCGGCGGGGGGAAAGGCAATGCGCGGGCCGGCGGTCGCGGCCGAGCCCCCGACCTGGCGTAGCGGTGGGGGCAACTTGGCGGTGGTCGTGTGCAAGACTCCCGGCGGTGCCGGGGGCAGGGGCTGACGCGGTCCCAGGCGAGCGAAGGCATCGATCAGCAAGGGCGCGGCGGCGGTGATGCCGGTGAGCCCGGGCACGGGGGCACCATCCGGCCGGCCGGCCCAGACGCCGATCACATGCCGGCCGTCGAAACCCAGGGCCCAGGCATCGCGGTAGCCGTAGGAGGTGCCCGTCTTGAAGGCCAGACCGGCGGCGCTGGCGGCCTCGGGGGCCGGCACACCGGCCAGAATGTTGGCGACCTGCCAGGCGGCGCCAGCCTCCAACACCCGTTGCTGGCCAGGTGAGTCCTGGGTGGCCGGGGTCGCGGACAGGTTCTCCACCAACTGCAGGGCCCGCCCGCCCCGGGCGATGGCCCCATAAACCGCCACCAGGTCCGTCAGGCGCAGCCCCACCCCGCCCAGGCCGATGGCGAGACCGGGTGGCGACAGGTCTGGGAGTTCCGGTCGGGCCCCGGCCCGCTTCAGCCGCGCCACCAGGCGCGCCGGACCCACCGCCTCCAGCAGCTTGACGGCAGGGATGTTGAGGGAGAGCTGAAGGGCGCGGCGCAGGGTCACCGTGCCCTGGTAGTCGCGGTCGAAATTGGCGGGGACATAGCGACCAAAGCCCGCGGGGCGGTCTTCGATCAAGCTTTCCGGGTGGCCGATACCGGCCTCGAAGGCCAATCCGTAGATCAGCGGCTTGAGGGTCGATCCCGGCGAGCGCACCGCTCGGGTCATGTCGATGAAGCCCTCGCGATCCCCCGCCAGCAGGCCGGCGGAACCTACGGCGGCCAGGATCTCGCCGGTGCCGTGATCCGCCACCAGCAGGGCCACCGACAGGCGCTCGCCCAGGGCCAGGGCGCGCTCGGCGGCGAGCGTTTCCAGCCGAGCCTGGAGGTCCGCATCCAGGGTTAGCCGTTGCACCGCCAGGTCTGGATGCGCTACCCGCGCCCGCTGGGTGGCGTGCGGGGCCAACAAGGGGAAGGGGCGGCGCTGGCGGGGCACGGGCTCGCGCCGCGCGGCCTCGGCCTCATCCTGGTCGAGGATGCCCGCGGCGACCGCCCGCGCCAGGACCCGATCGCGCGCGCGTTCGGCCGCCGCCGGGTCCCGGTCCGGACGACGCGCCTCGGGGGCTTGGGGTAAGGCCACCAGCAGGGCCGCCTGGGCCGGGGTCAGGTGCCCGGGCTCCTTGCCAAACCAGGCCAGGGTGGCGGCGCGAAGGCCCTCAAGATTGCCGCCATAGGGGGCGAGGAGCAGATAGCGTTCGAGGATGGCCACCTTGTCCAGCCGCCGCTCCAGGGCCAGGGCCGCGACCATTTGCCGGGTCTTGCCCGCCAGGCCCCGGGTCGGCTGGCCCTCCTGCAGGCGCGCCACCTGCATGGTCAGGGTCGAGGCCCCGGAGACGATGCGCCCATTCGCGGCCCACTGCCCCGCCGCCCGGGCCAGGGCGAGGACATCGACGCCGCCATGGTCGTGGAAGCGCCGGTCCTCGCAGGCCAGGAGGATGCGGATGAAGAGGGGGTCCACCTCCGCCAGGGTTACCGGCAGGCGCCAGCGACCATCGGCGACGGTAAAGGCCCGCAACAGGCGGCCATGACGATCCAGGACCAGGGGCGAGGTCGGCACGGCGCCCAGGCGGGGCTCCAGGGCGTTGACCAGGAAGGGGAGACTTGCCAAGGCGGCGAGCCCAGCCAGGAACCCGATCCCGAGGGCGATCAAGAGCCAGCGGCCGGGACCGCGACGAGGACCAGCCGGCCCTTTCAACCTCATGATGGCAAGCGCTTTCTCATAGCCGGATTGCAGCGAAGGCCCAGCCCGCGCCGGTCAGATCTTGAGGCCCAGCAGGATGCCGGCGGTGAAGGAGGCGGCGTTGGAGAGGTTTTTCGACATGAAGTCCCGGAGCCCGCCCGCGTAGGCCCCGAACCAGGCGGCAAAACTGTCGTAGCCGGCCTCCATGCCGGACCAGTTGATGCCGATGAAGCCGGCGTGCTGCAGGGCAAAGAGGGCGATCAGGAGGAGACCGCCCCCCACCAGCGCGATCTTGAAGGCGATCTTGAAGGCAAAGCCCACCGCCAGCCCGACGATAAAGGAAAATCCCAGGTTCAGCAGATGCTCGGGGGAAAACAGGGCCGGATCGGCGCCCGGGCCCCTGGCCATACCAGCGGGCGGGAAGGGCAAGGCCGACTCCGGCGCGGGCGGCGCCAGGGTGTCCGCCCTCACGTCCGCCGGAAAGCTCTCGGTCGGGGGCCGCCCATGTGCCGGGGTGGCCAGGGCCGGGGCCTCGGACTGACGGGCCAGATGGGAACTCGCCGCCACGGCGCCCGCCAGGCCCAGCGCGCTCCCCACCAGGGTCAGGGGCCGCATCGCTCGCCCCGCCCCCTGGCCCCCGGCGCCCCATTCAAGACCCCGTCCCGCCGGTTCCGCCTAGCGCCGACGGGGTGGCGGCAGGTCGGTGATGGAGCCATGGGCCACCTCCGCCGCCAGGCCGATGGTCTCGTTCAGCGTCGGATGGGGGTGGATGGTCAGGCCGATATCCTCGTAGTCCGCGCCCATCTCCAGGGCCAGGACGGTCTCGCCAATGAGTTCACCCGCATTGGGACCCACGATACCGGCGCCCAGGATGCGCTTGGTGGTGGGGTCGAAGAGAAGCTTGGTCAGGCCCTCGTCCCGGCCGATGCCCAGGGCGCGACCGCTGGCGGCCCAGGGGAAGACCCCCTTTTCATAGGCGATGCCCTTGGCCTTGGCCTCGTTCTCCGTCAGGCCCATCCAGGCCACCTCCGGGTCCGTGTAGGCCACCGAAGGGATGGTGAGAGGATCGAACAGGGCCGGCAAGCCGGCGATGACCTCGGCGGCGACCTTGGCCTCGTGGGTGGCCTTATGCGCCAGCATGGGGTTGCCCACCACGTCGCCGATGGCGAAGATGTTGGGGACATTGGTGCGCATGTGTTGATCCACCGGGATGAAGCCCCGCTCGTCCACCGTCACGCCCGCCGCCTCGGCGGCGATGAGTTTGCCATTGGGCCGGCGGCCCACCGCCACCAGGACCCGGTCGTAGGTATCCTCGGCCGGCGCGTCCGGGCCCTCGAAGCCGACCTTGATGCCCTCGGCGGTGGCGCTCATGGCGGTGACCCGGGTGCCAAGCAGGATGCGGTCGTAACGCTTGTTGATGACCTTCTCCAGAGGCTTGACCAGGTCCTTGTCGCAACCCGGGATAAGCTGGTCCTGGAGTTCCACGATGTCGATGCGCGAACCCAGGGCCTGATAGACGGTGGCCATCTCCAGGCCGATGATGCCGCCGCCGACGACCAGCAGCCGCCCGGGGATGTCCGGCAGGGTCAGGGCATCGGTGGAATCCATGACCCGCGGGTCCTCGTGGGGGAAGCCGGGGATCTTCACCGGCGTCGAGCCGACGGCGATGATGGCCTGGTCGAAGCTGATCCGGACGCGCCCCTCGCGGGTCTCGACGGCCAGCCGGTTCGGCGCCTCGAAGCGCCCGGTGCCCTGGATGACCCGGACGTTACGCGCCTTGGCCAGACCCGCCAGACCGCCCGTCAGCTTTTGCACCACCTTATCCTTACCTGCCCGCAGCGTGTCCAGATCGATGTCCGGCTCGCCGAAACGCACGCCCAGGTGCGCCATCTCCGCCGCCTCGTTGATGATCTGGGCGGCATGGAGCAGGGCCTTGGAGGGGATGCAACCGACATTGAGGCAAACGCCCCCCAGACTTGGGTAGCGTTCGATCAGGACCACCTGTTTCCCCAGGTCGGCGGCACGGAAGGCCGCCGTGTAGCCGCCGGGGCCCGCGCCCAGCACGACCACCTCGGTGGCGATCTCGGTAACGGCGGTCTCCCCCGCCGCCTCGGCGTTCAGGACCAGGAGGAGATCGCCCTCCGCCACCCCGTCGCCCGCCTTGACCTGGATCCGGGCCAGGGTACCCGAGGCCGGTGCCGCAACCCCAACGGCCCCCTTGTCGCCTTGCAGCGTGACCAGGGCTTGATCCTTCAGCACCCGGTCTCCGGGGGCGACCAACACCTCGACGACCGCCACCCGTCCGCCGATCGCGGGCACGCGAACCTCAATGTTGTTGTTCATCTTGTTTATTATCCTCATAACTTTGGTGGTGGGCAGACCGCATCCAGCCAGGCCCGGCCTCATGATACTAGGTCGGGGCCCCGAGCGGGCAGGACCCGGATATGGAGCCGCGCGACCAAAAGGCGTGCATTCGCTTGCCAAAGACGCGAAACAGGGGTCAGAATGACGCCCCCAGGGGCAAACCCGCGACAAGTGCTCGCACTTACGCTTGGCATTGTGCTATAAATGAACTAGCCCCCTTGGGCGAAACCCCTATTTTCAAACAACTCTTGGAGAGTTAATTCATGACTAAGATCATTTCCCTGTCCGCCGCCGCCCTCCTTGGCCTGGGTCTCCTGTCTGGCTGTACCGATCAGCAGGCTCGTGATACCGCCGCCGACGCCCTGAAGAAGGCCGAAGCCGCTCAGGCTTGCTGCGACGCCACCACTCAGCGCGTTGACCGCATGTATCAAAAGATCATGTCCAAGTAAAGCCGGTTCGCCGTGCTTTGCCGGCCTCCCACGCGCTGTGGGATGCCGGCGTTCCCTTCCACCGCCCGCTTCACCGCATTCCAATCCAAATTTACGTCCGGGGACTGTGCCAGTCGCGCCGGAACCACATCGTGAAATGATGCCGCGGTCCCCTCGGGATCACGATGCACCTCCAGATATAACTCATTCCCGCGCCAGCCAAATTTATAGGGCTGATCGACAATGGTGATGGGTTCGTTGACCGATACCATCGGGAAGAGTTGTGCCACCCCCTCGGGATACATGCGGATACAACCGCGACTCACCTCCATGCCGAGGCCCCAGGGTTTGTTGGTGCCATGAATCAGAATGCTCGGCGCGCTTGTGCGCAGGGCGAACTCGCCCAGGGGGTTGTCGGGGCCGGCCGGCACCACCGCCGGCAAGGGTTCGCGTCCCTCCTTGGCGCGATCGGCGTGGTGGGCCGCCGTGGGCGTCCAGGTCGGGTCCTTCACCTTGGACGTCACCTTGAAACGCCCGAGCGGCGTGTTGAGACCATCACGGCCGACGCTGATGGCGAAAGTCGCCACCTCCTTGCCGTTGCTGGGAAAAAAATAGAGGCGCTTCTCCGCCAGATTGAGCACGATGCCCTGATGCGGCGCATCCGGCAGCACGAAGCTCTCCGGCACCAGGACGTCATCCCCCGCCTTGGGCACCCAGATATCCACCTTCTGATTGGCCATGCGCATATCGTCATAGCCCATGTTGTTCTGACGGCCGATGTCGAGAAGGGTGTCTTCCTTGCGGCTCTTTACATAGAATGCCCGACCTACGACCTCCTGGTTGGGGTCGGTCAGTTTGAAGACGGCGGCGTCGGCGGACAGGGTCCAGCCAGACGCCATCAGGGCCAGGCTCATGCCGGCCGCCAGGGGGGACAGCGCCCGCCCCTTATTCAATCTCAACATTTGTCTTTTCACGAATTTCACAGCCTCATGGATTTCGATGTCTAAGCCCTCGCCGCTCTCGCACGTTCGCAACATTGGTATCGCCGCTCACGTGGACGCCGGCAAGACGACCTTGACGGAAAGGATACTGTTTTATACCGGCGCTTCCCACAAAATTGGCGAGGTCCATGACGGCGCCGCCCACATGGACTACATGGCCGAGGAGCAGCGGCACGGCATCACCATCACCTCCGCCGTCACCAAGGCCCCCTGGCAAGGCCACCTGCTCCAGATCGTCGATACCCCCGGCCATGTGGACTTTACCGTCGAGGTGGAGCGCTCCATGCGCGTCCTCGACGGCGCCATCCTGGTGATCGACGGGGTGCGCGGCGTCGAGCCCCAGACCGAAACGGTCTGGCGCCAGCGCTGCCGTTTCAACCTCCCCGTCCTTTTCTTCGTCAATAAGATGGACCGCCCGGGTGCCGATTATCGCCACAGCCTGGAGAGCCTGCGCCAGCGGCTGGGGGCCGAGCCGGTGCCCGTGACCATTCCCCTGCCGGAAGGTACCCTGGATCGCCCCTCCGTGGTGCATTTGATCGAGCGGCGCCTCATCGGTTTCACCGGCGACCAGGGTACCGAGCTGATCGATGAAGCCTGCCCCGATGATATCTGGGAGCAATTCGCGGACGAACGCGAGGCCCTGCTCATGGCCTGCGCCGAGCAGGACGAGGAGCTGGCCGACCGGGTCCTCTCCGGCGAGGACCCGGAGCCGGAGGAGCTGTGGACCGCCCTGCGCCAGGGCACCCTGGCGGGGACCCACTTCCCCTGCTTTGGCGGCAGCGCCCTGCGCAATCTGGGCGTCCAACCCCTCCTCGATGGCGTCATCAAGCTCCTTCCCGCCCCCCTCGACCGCCCGCCATCCCTGGCCCTGAGACCGGATGGCAGCGAGGAATCCGTGGCCCTGGACGCCAAGGGGTCCCTGGTCGCCCTGGCCTTCAAGGTGCAGATGTGGGAGGGTCGGCGCCACGTCTTCGCCCGCCTCTACCGCAGCCAGCTCAAGCCCGGCGACAAGGTCCAGTTCCTGACCGCCGACGGGCGCGTCCCGACCGAGATGGTGTCGCGCATCTTTGATGTGGATGCCGGGCGCAAGACCGGCCTGGACCTGGCCAAGGCTGGGGATATCGTCCTCCTCGCCGGCCTGCGCCACGCCACCACCGGCGACACCCTCTGCACCCCCGGCCACTTGCTGCGCCTGGAGCGCATCGAGGCCCGCGAGCCGGTGCTGGGCCTGGCCATCGAACCCACCGCCGGCACGGACGAAGACAAGCTTCTGGAGGCCCTGCAAAAGGTCCTGGAGGAGGACCCCACCCTGCGCCTGGAAGAGGACCCGGAGACCGGCCAGCGCCTGCTGCGCGGCATGGGCGAACTGCACCTGGCCATCGTCATTGAGCGCCTGGACCGCGAATTCCGCGTCGGGGTGCGCAGTGGCCGGCCGGCGGTGGCGGTCCGCGAGACCATCCTGGGCTCGGGCACTGCCGACATGATCCATGCCACGCCGCCCATCATTGAGCAGCGGATTCCGGAACGACGGGCGCGGGTGGTGGTGGCGGTCGAGGCCCGGGATCGGGGTACCGGGACCCAGATCTCCGACGACATCCCCGAGGTCCTGCCCGCGGGGGCGACCCTCAACCTGGAGCAGGCGGCGGCGGTCCGCGCCGGCCTGCATGCCGCCCTGGAGTCCGGTCCCCTGCTGGGGACGCCCGTCGAGGACGTGGCCGCGCGCATCCTGCGGGTCGAAGTCTTTGGCGCCGCCTCCACCCCCGACGCCCTGCGGGCCGCCGCCGCCCGCGCCATCCACAAGGCCCTGGAGGAGGCCAGTCCCGCCGCCCTCAAGCCCCTCATGACCCTGGAAGTGGTGGCCCCCGAGGAAAATCTCGGCGCCGTGCTCGGCGACCTCCAGTCCCGGCATGCCCTCATCCGTGCCACGCGCGCCGAGGGCGACCGCATCACCATCGACTGCGAGGTCGCCCTGGAAAAGGTACTCGGCTACACCACGGACCTGCGCAGCCAGACCCAGGGGCGCGGCCAGTTCAGCATGGAATTCGAGCGCTTCGATCTGGTGTAGGGGACCCGACGCCTGCCCGGGCATTTAGCCCCGGCAGGCTTCCTTCGGCGGACTGGGCGCCGCGATCAGGCTGGATCGCGGCGCTATTTAAGCTTGATCATCATGGGCGAGAAGCCCTTGCCCGCCAACTGTGACTTGGCCTTGCTGGCGGCTTCCTTGCCCTTCATGGGGCCGGTGCGGATCCGATAATGGGTTTTGCCATCGACGCTGGCCTGCTGGATGCTCACAGAAATACCCTGCTGCGCGAGCTTGGCCTTGAAACGCTCGGCCTCTTCCGGCGACCCCAGTGAGGCGACCTGGAGGATGTAGGTCTCGTTATCACCCCCCGTGGGGGCGGCTTCCGGCGGTTTCGTGGTCTGTTCGGCGGGCTTCGCCGGGGGTTTCTCGGGCGTCTTGGCCGTCTTGGCGGGATCCTTAACGGGCTCCTTAGCTGGGGTCTTGGCCGCCTCCTTGCCGGTGGCCTTGGCGGGATCCTTCGGGGGCTCCTTGGCCGCCGGCTTGGCGGGTTCCTTGGCCCCGGCCTTGGCGGCGGCGGCCTCCTTGGCGGCCTCCGCCTTGGCGAGTGCCTTGAGTTCCTCCGGCGAGGGCGGCGGCGGGGGCAGGGCCGGCGGGCGATCCGAGGTGTCCTCGTCGGGGACCACCACCTCCAGTTCCGGCAGGATGGTCGGGTACTGGTAACGGAGCTTGGGCTGGGTTTGGGCGTAGCGCGGGGTGCCCGCCGCGACCGGGCCGGCGGCATCACCGCGCTCGTCCATCATCCAGACGATGGCCACTGCCAGGGCGCCGAGCAGGCCGCCAGTGAGGAACCAGAAAAAGCAGGAGCCATTACGACGATGGCGGGGCCTTGGTGGCGGGTTGGGGCTGTTTTCCCGCGTCATCTCACATTGTCTCCGGCGCCGAGACGCCGATCAGGTTGAGGCCGTTGCGCAGCACCTGGCGTACCGCCAGGATGAGCTTGAGTCGGGCATCGCGCAGGGCCGCGTCCTCGACCAGGAACTGGTGGGCGTTGTAGTAGGTGTGAAAGTCGTTGGCCAGCTCGCGCAGGTAATGGGTGAGTTGGTGGGGCTCCTCGTTGAGGGCCGCCTCCTCCACCAACTCCGGGTAGCGGGCAAGGGTCTTGAGCAGATCCTGCTCATGGGTCTCCGTCAAGTGTTCCAGATGCGTCACCCCCGGGCTGGGCTCCGCCGCCAGGCCCTTGTCCGCCGCCTGGCGCAGGACGCTGCAGACGCGGGCATGGGCGTACTGGACGTAATAGACGGGATTATCGCTGGACTGGGACTTGGCCAGATCGAGATCGAAATCCAGGTGTTGCTCGCAGCGACGCATGATGTAGAAGAAGCGGGCGGCATCGCGTCCCACCTCCTGTCGCAACTCGCGCAGGGTCACGAACTCCCCGGAGCGGGTGGACATCTGCATCCGCTCGCCGCCCCGGTAGAGGATGGCGAACTGCACCAGCAGGACATCGAGCCTGGCCGGGTCGTCGCCCAAGGCCTGGAGGGCGCCCTTGATGCGCGGCACATAGCCGTGATGATCCGCCCCCCAGATGTCGATGACCCGGTCGAAGCCGCGCTCCATCTTGTCCATGTGGTAGGCGATGTCGGAGGCGAAGTAGGTGGTTTGGCCGTTGTCACGGACCACCACCCGGTCCTTCTCATCGCCGAAAGCGGTGGCGCGAAACCAGAGGGCCCCATCCTTATCGTAGAGATGGCCAGCGGCGCGCAGCCGCTCCAGGGCGCGGTTGACGGCGCCCTTCTCGGTCAGGGAGCGCTCCGAGAACCACTCGTCGTAGGTCACCCCAAAGAGGGCCAGGTCGTCGCGGATATCATCGAGGATGGTGTTGAGGCCCAGCTCGAAGACGTAGCGGTAGCGGTTGTCGCCCAACAAAGCCTTGGCCCGCGCCACCAGGCCATCGATATGCAACTCCTTGTCGCCCCCCGCCAGCTCGTCCGCCGGGATGTCGGCAAAGACCTCCTCGGCGCCATGACGGTAGGCGTCGCCATGCTCCCGGTGCAGGGTCGCGGCCATGTCCCAGACATAGTCGCCCTTGTAGCCATTGCTAGGGAAGGGGATGTCCTCCCCGGCCAGTTCCAGGTAGCGCAGCCAGAGGGAGGTGCCGAGGATGTCCATCTGCCGGCCGGCGTCGTTGACGTAATACTCGCGATGGACCGCAAAGCCGACCGCCGCCAGCAGGTCCGCCACCACGGCGCCATAGGCGGCGCCCCGGCCATGGCCGACGTGCAGGGGGCCGGTGGGATTGGCGGAGACGAACTCGACCTGGACCCGCTTGCCCGCGCCCAACTTGCTGCGGCCATAGTCGGGCCCGGCGGCGAGGATGGTCGGGATCAGGCCCAGATGCGCGCCCGGGGCCAGGAAGAAGTTGATGAAGCCGGGCCCGGCGATCTCGGTCCGCGCGATCAGCGCCGATGCCGGCAGGGCCGCGACCAGTCGCGCCGCCAGGTCACGGGGCTTGCCGCCGACCACCTTGGCCATGACCAGGGCCAGATTGGTGGCGAAATCGCCATGCGCGGGGTCGCGGGTGCGGTCCACCTGAGGATCCGGGAGGTCAGCGCCAGCGACCTGACCGGTCGCGGCCAGATGCCGCCATGCGGCTGAGAGGAGTTCCTTGACCTGTTGCTTCATCGGCTTGGCTATGGCGAACGGCTGGGCGTGGATGGATGGGGAGGGCCAGGTCCCGGGGGGACCGGCGAAAGGCAGGGTATTAAGGATAGCAGGAATCGCACTGATGATGCTTCAGTACATCTCCTGAGGGTCCACGTCCAGGGACCAGCGCGCGGCGCCCTGCCCCTTGATACCGTAGAGTTGGGGCACCCAGACGGCGAGGAAGGCCTGTAACTCGGCCCGCTCCCGGGCCTGGACGAGGAGCTGGGCCCGATAACGGCCGGCGCGCCGCTCCATGGGGGCCGGCACGGGGCCAAAGAGGCTGATGCGCGGGCCGCCCAGGTGGCACGCGGCCTCCCGGGCCAGGCGCAGCCAGCCCAGGGAGGCCTCCCGGGCGTTCGCTTCGACCCGCAGCAGGGCCTGATGGGTGAAGGGGGGCAGACCGGCCTCCCGGCGTTCCCGCAACGCGGCGGCGGCAAAGGCTGGGTAGCCTTGCCGGCGCAGGGTCTGGAGGAGCGGGTGATCCGGATGATGGGTCTGGAGCACCACCCGCCCGGGCCGCTCCGCCCGTCCGGCGCGGCCGGCGACCTGAATCACCAGTTGGGCCATGCGCTCCGCGGCGCGGAAGTCGGAGCCATAGAGGCCGTTGTCCGCATCCAGGATGCCGACCAGGGTGACGCGGGGAAAATGGTGGCCCTTGGCCAGCATCTGGGTGCCCACCAGGAGGGGATAGTCGCCCGCGAGGGCCGCCGCCAACAGCCGGTCCAGCTCGCCCTTGCGACGGGTGCTGTCGCGATCCACCCGGGCGACCCGGATATCGGGAAACAGGGCCTGCAACTCCCCCGCGAGACGCTCGGTACCCTGGCCCAGGGCCCGGATATCGAGCCCCCCGCATTGGGGGCAGGCGACGGGGATGGGCCGGGTCAGGCCGCAATGGTGACACCAGAGCCGGTTGTCCGCGAGGTGGAGGGTCAGCCGGGCATCGCAGTGGGGGCAGTCGCCCACCCAGCCACAGGCGTGGCAGGTCAGCACCGGCGAGAAACCGCGCCGGTTAAGGAAGAGGAGCACCTGATTACCGGCATCGAACTGCTCGCGCATCAGCCGGATCAGCACCGCCGAGAGGCCGCCGCGCAGGGGCTGGGCGCGGATGTCCAAGAGGCCAATGGCCGGCGGCGCGGCGGCGCCGGCCCGTTCGGGCAACTCCAGGCGCTGATAGCGACCGATCGCAGCATTGCGCAGGCTCTCCAGGGAGGGCGTCGCCGAGCCCAGCACCAGGGGACAGCCGGCGCGCTTGGCGCGCCGCACCGCCAGGTCCCGGGCCGAGTAGCGGAAACCGTCCTGCTGCTTGAAGGAGAGGTCGTGTTCCTCGTCCACCAGGATGAGTCGCAGGCGCGGCAGGGGCACGAAGACCGCCGAGCGGGTGCCCAGCACCAGATCCGCCGCGCCACTGGCCGCCGCTTGCCAGGCCCGTTCCCGCTCCGTGGCGTTGAGGGCCGAATGCAGGATGGCCAGGCGTCCCGGAAAGCGGCGCGCCAGGCGGCGCCGGAGCTGGGGGGTGAGGCCGATCTCCGGCACCAGCAGCAGGGCCTGACCGCCCGCCTCCAGCACCCTGAGCAGGAGGCGGATATAGACCTCGGTCTTGCCGCTGCCGGTAACCCCCTCCAGCAGAAAGGGCTGGAAGCGATCCAGGGCTGCGCTCACCGCCGCGATCGCCTCGGTCTGGCGCGGGTTGAGTTCCGGCCCCGACTCCGGCGCCTTGACCGGCTCGTCACCCACCAGATGGCAAGGCTCGATCCAGCCCCGCTCGGCCAGGGCGCGCAAGGGGGTCTTGACCTCCCCCAGCCGGGACCGCAACCCGGCCTCCCCCAGTCCCTCCGGGTGATCGCCGAGCAGGCGCTGGATCTCGGCCTGACGGGGGGCGCGCGTCCCCGACGCCTGGTCGCGGCCCGCGGCCGTCAGGCGCCAGCCCGGCTGACCGGGAGGGACCGGCTCCAGGGGGGGCTCGGCCCGGCGCAACCGGGCCGGCAGGGCGGAGAAGAGGGCCTCGCCCGGGGGCTGGCGATAATAGTCGGCGGCCCAGAGAATGAGTTCCAGGTCATCGGCGCCGAGCAGGGGCTGGGGATCGAGCAGGGCCAGGATGGGCTTGAGCCGGTCCGGCTCCTGGTCGCTCTCCCGGGCCAAGGCGACAATCATGCCCACCCGGACCCGGGGGCCGAAGGACACCTGGACGCGCATCCCCGGCTGGGGTACGGGGCTCCCCTCCGCCTCCAGCGGTAGATAATCGAAAAGCCCCGGCAGGGGGACCGGGACGGCGATACGCAGGATAATGGGCGGGTCCTCGGGCAGGGTGCTCGGCCAGGCGGTTCAGGGTGGGCCAGGGCGGGAGCCGCCGGCAAGGGAATTCTACGCCATCGGCGGCGGCCCTTTGGGCATCGGGTCGGCGGATCAATTGAGGAGGATTGCTCGACCGGGGTTGCCGAAAGGCCGGCAAGCTGCTGAGCACTCGGTAGAAATACCGCTTATCCCCTTCGCCTGTGGATAAGTTTGTGGGAAAGGGCGGGGAAAGCGCCCAAAAGTGGCTAAAATGCTGGGCTCTGGCGGAATTGGCCAAAATCTTTACAATCTGAAATATTTTTTATAAACAGCATATTGCGCACAGGCCCCCTAAGCCCCTGATCGCGGTTCAGGCCTTGCCGAACTTTTGCGCAACCCTGTGCACAAGGGTCTTGACTTCAGGGGCCGCTGGTGTTTTCCCGGGCCCTCTGGCGGCCGGTCGCCAGCCGATAAGCCCTGCGCGGACCTCATGACGGAGGCTCATGCCCCATGACTGACTGGAACAAGATCGCGGCCCACATCCAGGCCCTCACGGGCCAGCCCTGCCAACCGGGAGCCATCCAGGAGCTCGGTGGCGGCTGTATCAGCCGCGCCTACGTGCTCCGCCATGGGGCCAGCGCCTGGTTCGTCAAGATCAACGACGCCCAGCGACTCGCCATGTTCCAGGCGGAAGCGGCGGGGCTGGAAGCCTTGGCGGCGGCCAAGGCCATCCGCGTGCCCACCCCCCTCGGGGCGGGCCGGGCGGGGGAGGAGGCCTTTCTGGTCCTGGAATACCTTGCCTTCGGCCCGCCGCGGCGGGAGGGTGGGGCCGAGGCCGGCCGGCGACTGGCGCATCTCCATCGCCAGAGCCAGGCCCGGTTCGGCTGGGACCGGGACAACTTCATCGGCTCCACGCCCCAGGCCAATGGCGAGGAGCGGGATTGGGCAACCTTCTGGCAGGCCCGGCGCCTGGGCCCCCAGCTCGACCTGGCCCTGGCCCAGGGTTTCGGCGGCCGCCTCCAGGACCGCGGCCGGCGGCTATGGGAGGCATGCCCCGCACTTATCGACCATGCCCCCCAGCCTTCCCTGCTGCATGGCGATCTCTGGAGCGGCAACCTGGCCTTTGACGCCGAGGGCCAGCCGGTCCTCTTCGACCCGGCGGTCTACTACGGGGACCGCGAGGCCGACCTGGCCATGACGGAGCTCTTCGGCGGCTTCGGCGCCGACTTTCAAGCCGCCTACCGCGAGGCCTGGCCCCTCGACCCGGGCTACAAAATCCGCCGGGACCTCTACAACCTTTACCACATTCTCAACCATCTCAATCTGTTTGGCGCCGGCTACCTGAGCCAGGCCCTGGGGATGATCGATCGCCTGCTGGCGGTACTGCACTGATGAGCTCGTCGGCCGCGGGAAAGAGGGGGGCAGGGGTTGCCTCCGGGCCCGGCCAGGACCGGGGCCGCGATGAGACACGGTGACAGTTCGATGATGGGTATGGTAAAACACCGGCCATCCTGTCATTGAGGTCACCGGTTTCATCATGTCTAGAGAACTCCAACTGCTACGCCACGCTAAATCCGACTGGGAAACGGACGCCCTGAGTGATTTCGACCGCCCCCTGGCCAAGCGGGGCCTCAAGGATGCCCCCGGTATCGGCGCCTGGCTGCTGGAAGAGGGCCTGGTGCCCGACCTGGTGGTCAGTTCACCAGCCCAGCGCGCCAAGGAGACCGCGCTCCTGGTGTGCGCGGCCATGGATTACCACAAAAAGCACATCCTCTGGCAGGAGGAACTCTATGCGGCCGAGGTCTCCGCCCTCCTCGACGCTCTCGCTACCTGCCGGACCAAGCCCCGCGCCGTGATGCTCATCGGCCACAATCCGGGCATGGAAGAGCTGATGCGCTATCTGCTGGGGGACGCGGTGGAGACACCCCCGGATGGCAAACTCCTGCCCACCTCGACCCTCGCCCGCCTGGAGATGCCCAAGGACTGGCGCAAGCTGGCGCCCGGCAGCGCCAAGCTGCTCGGCGTGCGCCGGCCCCGCCGGGCGGACTGATGGCCGCCCCTGCTCAAGCCCGTCGTTAGCGCCGCGTGTCCCAAAACCTCAGGGGTCTTTCCGCCCGGAAAGGCCTGGACAGGAGCCTCTACGCGGCGACCCAGCAGGCCTTGCGGCCAGACGGCGGTCGGCGTTTCGCCGAGATCGCGGCGGAATTCCTGGTGAGCGAGGCTAGCCTGATTGGGGCCAGCGCCTCTTATGACTTTCCGCAACTCGACCAGGCCGGAAAAAAGGTCCTCCTGTGCGAGGGTACCGCCTGCCGGGTATCCGGCAGGCAAGCAAGCCTCCAGGCCGCCCTGTCCGGACACTTCAGTGAGGCCGAGATAGGCCATGTCACCTGTCTCGGCCATTGTCATCGCAACGATGCCTTCCTTTACGATCAGGCCACCTGGACCCGGGAGGACCTGGCCTTACTGGACAGGCCCGGCACCCCATCTCCCGCCCCCAAACCGGTCCCCACCGGCACACTGGCCGCGCCGAGCGTCCTCCTCGCCCCCCTCCCGCCGCTCGCGGCTTATTACGCCCCGCTGCTCGCCCTGAAGGGAGCGCCCGCACCCGCCCTGAGCGAGATCAAGGCGTCCGGGCTGCGTGGACGCGGGGGCGCCGGCTTCCCCTTCCACCTCAAGGTGAAGGCCGCCCGCGAGGCCGTGAGTGACCAGAAGTATGTCGTCTGCAATGCCGACGAGGGCGACCCGGGGGCCTACTCCGACAAGTGGCTGCTGGAAGAGCGACCCCATGCGGTCCTGGCCGGCATGATGGCCATCGGCGCTATCATCGGCGCCGATACCGGCGTCCTCTACATCCGCGGTGAGTATCCCGAGTCGCTCGCGGCCATCCGGGCGGCCATCGGCGAACTGGATGCCCTTGACCTCCCGGGGGACGGGCGGCGCGGCGCCGGGTCCGCCTTTCGCTTTCAGGTCATCGCGGGCGCGGGGGCCTACATCTGCGGGGAGGAGACCGCCCTGCTGAACTCCATCGAGGGCCTGAGGCCCGAGGTCCGGGTCCGGCCGCCCTTCCCCACCAGCCATGGCCTGTTCGGCAAACCCACCCTCCTCAGCAACGTCGAGACCCTGGCCAATCTGCCTTATATCCTGACGGCCGGTGGCGAGGCCTACGCGGCCCAAGGCCTGGCACGTTGTACCGGCACCAAGCTGGTCTCCCTGGACGGCGGCTTCAATCGCCCCGGCGTTTACGAGGTACCGATGGGGACCCCCCTGCGCCAGGTCCTCGACGGCCTGGGCGGCGGCACCCGCTACCCCGTCAAGGCCTTCCAGATCGGCGGCCCCCTGGGTGGCCTGGTACCCGTCGCCCAGGTGGACAGCCTGACCCTCGACTTCGAGGCCTTCGCCGCGGCGGGTTTTCTGCTCGGCCACGCCGGCATCGTCGCCATTCCCGAGCGGTTTCCCCTGGCCGAACTCCTCGCCCACCTCTTCGCCTTCACGGCGCGGGAGTCCTGTGGCAAATGCTTCCCCTGCCGCATCGGCGCGCGACGCGGCCAGGAGTTGGTCGAGGGTGCCATCCGCCAGGGCACCCGGATCGACCCCAGGCTCTTCGTGGACCTGCTCGAAACCCTGGAGCTGGGTTCCCTCTGCGCCCTCGGTGGCGGCCTGCCCCTGCCGGTCCGTAATGCCCTGACCTACTTTGGCGACGAACTCGCTCCGCTGTTCCTTGATGCCTGACCAGGAAAGCGGGGCGCTAGTGGTCGGCACCGGGCCAATTTGACTCACGCGACTGACACCTTGCCAAGGGCCAGGGACATGGAAAACACCGCCTACATCGACAACCGGCCCTTCGCCATCATCCCTGGCGAGACCCTGCTCGAGTTCGTGCGCCGGCACCGGGGCCAGGACCTCATCCCCACCCTCTGCCAGGCCGACAACCTGGAGAATTACGGCTCCTGCCGCCTCTGCTCCGTGGAGGTGGCTCAGGCCCCGAACGGCCCCGCCCGGGTGCTGGCCGCCTGCCATACGCCGGTCGCGCCGGGTCAATACCTCTATCCCGCCAGCGAGCGGATTCGGCGGCTGCGCCAGAACATCCTCGAACTGGTGCTTTCCGATTACCCCGCCGACCGCATCCAGCCGGCTCCGGGCCAGCTCCCCACCGCCTTCCAGCGGACCCTCGCCACCCTCGGCAGCCCGGCGGTGCGCTATCCCCCGGGCGCCCGCCATCCCGCCCCGGCCCCGGACCTCGGCCACCCCTACATCCGGGCCGACATGGCCGAATGCATCGGCTGCTACCGCTGCGTCCGGGCCTGCGACGAATTGCAGGCCGGCCAGGTCCTGGCGGTCGCCGGACGCGGGCTCGCGGCCCGGGTCATCGCCGGGGCCGACCAGTCCTTCAGCGACTCCCCCTGCGTCGCCTGTGGCGCCTGCGTCCAGACCTGCCCCACCAACGCCCTCACCGACCGTTATGGCACCAAGACCGCCCCCTACGACCGGCAAGTCCGCACCCTCTGCACCTACTGCGGGGTCGGCTGCAACCTGGAGGTCAAGGTCAGGGATGGCCAGATCCAGGGCATCCAGGGCGCCGAGGACGCCGCCGTCAACCGGGGCCACACCTGCGTCAAGGGCCGCTTCGCCTTTGGATTTCACCGCCACCCCGACCGGTTGACGGCGCCCCTGATCCGCAGGGACGGCCAGCTCCAGCCGGCGACCTGGGACGAGGCCCTGGACTACAGCGCCCGCCGCTTCCAGGAGATCAAGGATTGCCACGGCCCGGATGCCCTGGCCGGCATCTCCTCCGCCCGCTGCACCAACGAAGAAAACTACCTGATGCAGAAGTTCTTCCGGGTGGTGATCGGCACCAACAACATCGACGGCTGCGCCCGGGTCTGCCACGCCCCCACCGCCCTGGGCATGCAGTGGACCCTGGGCACCGGCGCCGCCACCAACTCGGTGGCAGACCTCGACCAGACGGCCTGCATCCTGATCATTGGCGCCAACCCGACCGCGGCCCACCCGGTCACCGGCGCCCGCATCAAGGCGCTGGTCCAGCGCGGCGTGCCCCTCATCGTCATCGACCCCCTGCGCACCGAGCTGGCTCGCCATGCCCAGTACCACCTGCGCCCCCGGCCGGGGACCAACCTGGCGGTGCTCAACCTCTTCGCCCGCGCCATTCTCGACGCGGGCCTCGTCGATCAGGACTTTATCGCCCGCCGCACCGAGGGCTGGGAAGCCTTTGCCGCTCACCTGCAAGGCCTGGACGTCACCGCCCAGACGCGCCTCTGCGGCGTCGCCTGGGACCTGATCCAGGCCGCCGCCCGCGCCTACGCCGCCGCCCCGGCGGCCATGGAGTTCCACGGCCTGGGGGTCACCGAGCACTGGCAAGGCACCAAGGCCGTCGCCCTCATCGCCGCCATCGCCCTCATGACCGGTAACCTCGGCAAGCCCGGCGCCGGGGTCAATCCCCTGCGCGGCCAGAACAATGTTCAGGGCGCCGCCGACATGGGCGTCCAGCCCCACCAGGGCCCGGGCTACCTGGCGGTGGATGACCCTCAGGTCCAGGCCCGCTACCAGGACTTCTACGGCGTCGCCTTCCCCAACAAGCCAGGCTACAAGATCCCCGAGATGTTCGCCGCCAGCACCCGGGGCGACCTCAAGGCCCTGTGGATCATGGGCGAGGACCTGCTGCGCACCGACCCCAACACCTGCCAGGTCCGTCATGCCCTCTCCGGCCTGGAATTCCTGGTGGTCCAGGAGCTCTTTCTCACCGACACCGCCCAGTTGGCGGACGTCGTCTTCCCGGCCTCCTCCTGTTTCGAAAAGGAGGGCACCTTCACCAACGCCGAGCGCCGCATCCAACGGGTGCGCCAGGTCATCCCACCCCTGGCCGGCACCCGGCCCGATGGCCAGATCGTCATCGACTTGATGCGGCGCATGGGCTACCCCCAGGCAGCCTACTCGGCGCCGGACCTCTTGCGGGAGATCGCCGGCATCGTCCCCTTCTTCCAGGGGGTCCGCTGGGAGGAGCTGGGCGACCAGGGCAAACAGTGGCCGGTGGCCGCGGACGGCACCGATACCGCCATCCTGCATCGCGATACCTTCAAGGGCGGCCTGGGCCGCTTTCAGGTCTGGGATTTCGAGGAGACGGCGGAACTGGCGACTCATGGGACCGATTACCCCTTCATCCTCACCACCGGCCGGCTGCTGGAGCATTACAACAGCGGCACCATGACCCGCCGTACCCCCAACGCCGAACTGGTCGGGGAGGACCTCCTCTATGTCCATCCCGACGACGCCCGGGCCAAGCAGATTGCCCACGGCGATAGCGTCCGCCTCCGCTCCCCCCGGGCCGAGACGCTGATGCGGGTCGCGCTATCCGATATCGTCAAACCTGGCGTCCTCTACACCACCTTCCATTTCCCCGAGGTAGCCATCAACCACCTCACCAGCGACGTGGGCGACGAATTCACCCTTACCCCCGAGTTCAAGGTGGTCGCCGTGGACTTTGAGCGGGCGTTCCCCGGACCAGGCAAGCTACCCGCCTGGCCCGAAGGCTAGCCCGATGGCGCGCGCAAGAACGATTGCGAGCGCAACGCCGCCAAGCGGCTGCTCACAGAGTTGCGCCGCGCGCATCCGCACCTGAAGCCTTCGCATCGCCGCCAGGCGGCAAGGGGTGCGCCGTGCCCGCATCGGCTCATTACTGCCAAGTGGCTGTCTGCCTCGGCTGTGCATTCAGCGAGCGGGAATTGCTGCTAAAAGCAGGCTGCGGTTGACTGTTACCGGTATTCTGGAGCATGCTCCGGGCATGGAGACAACCCAACAATCCATCCTTGATCTTGCGCGGACCCGCGGGCTCCTCCGTCCCCTGGACCTGACCGCCCACGGGCTGCCCCGGGCCTCGCTGACCCGGCTGGTGCGCCAGGGTCGGCTCGCCCGGGTTGGGCGCGGGCTCTACTCCCTCCCGGACCGCGAGGTGTCGGAGCACGCCGCCCTGGCCGAGGTCGCCCGCATGCACCCCCGAGCCGTGGTCTGCCTACTCTCGGCGCTACGCTTCCACGACATCACGACCCAAGCCCCCTTCGAGGTTTGGCTCGCCATCCCGAACAAGGCCCGCCCCCCGCGCCTGGACAGCCTGCATCTCTCTGGGCCGCTGCGCACCGTGCGGTTCTCCGATGCCGGCCTAACCGAGGGCGTCGAAGAGCACATGATCGACGAGGTGCCGGTGCGCATCACCGGGGTGGCGAGGACCGTGGCGGACTGCTTCAAATACCGCAACAAGATCGGACTGGACGTGGCCCTAGAGGCGCTGAAGGATGTCCTGGGACGTGATGGCCAGGCGCGCCGGGCGGGCATCGACGAGATCTGGCGCTACGCCCAGATTGATCGGGTCGCCAACGTCATGCGCCCCTACCTGGAGAGCCTGGCGTGACGGGGCTGGACATCGGTGCGTCCATCCGCGCCCGGTTGCTCAACAAGGCGAAGGCCGAGGGTCAGGACTTCAACCTAGTCCTGACCCGCTATGCCCTGGAGCGCCTGTTGTACCGCCTGGGTAGCTCCAGCCACGCGGAGCGCTTCCTCCTCAAGGGCGCCTTGCTGTTCGACTTGTGGTTCGACATCCCCCACCGCCCGACCCGTGACGTGGACCTCCTGGGGTTCGGCCCGGCGGAGATCCCGATCCTGGAGGCGGTCTTCCGCGACCTGTGCGCCGCCGCCAGCGAGCCCGACGACGGTATTCGCTTTCAGGCAGAGACGGTCCGCGGCGGGGAGATCCGCAAGGAGGCCAACTATGCCGGCATCCGCGTCACCCTGGTCGGGCTTCTGGCGGGCGCACGTTGTTCGGTGCAGGTCGATGTCGGCTTCGGCGACGCGGTGACGCCCGCCCCGGAGCCGGTCGATTACCCGGTCATGCTCCCCGAGCTACCGGCCCCCAGACTTCGCGCCTACCCGCGCTACACCGTGGTCGCCGAGAAGTTCGAGGCCCTGGTCACGCTGGGCATCGCCAACAGCCGCATGAAAGACTACTTCGACCTGTGGGTCCTGGCCTGCCAGGCGGACTTCGACGGGGACATTCTCACCCAGGCGATCCACGCGACCTTCGACCGGCGCGCAACCACGCTCCCCGATGGGGTACCCTTCGGTCTCACCGAGGACTTCGCCCAGGACCGCCAGAAACAGACCCAGTGGAGGGCCTTCCTCGCCAAGAATGCCCTCGCCCCGGTGCTGCTCGCTGATGTCCTGGACCTGCTGCGGCGCTTCCTGCTGCCGCCGCTGAACGCCGCCAGTGACGGCACTTCGCTGGTTGATCACTGGCAAGCCAGCGGCGACTGGCGCCGCCCGTGGCGGGGAGCCAATTGACCGTATCCGCACATACAATGCGGTGCATGACATCCACGAGGAGATCCACTGTCCAGTCCCGTGTGATTATATGCCGAGACGGAGTTATCCGTTATTCTTAGCCAGGGAGGTGCTGCGCCTCTTGAGAGAAGAGGCACGCACGACGTCGCAACGAGCCACCCGGAGACCGGCCTACGATGAATCTGAACCTGCATAAGAACGCGCGCACCACCCCGGCCATCCGCCAGGAACTGCGCGAATCCACCCAGTCAGAGCGCGAACTGGCGCGCGAGTACCATCTGAACCGCGCCACGGTGCGCCAATGGCGGCGCCGTGATAACGGTCAGGATGCCTCACATCGTCCCCATCGCCTGCACACCACGCTCACCCCGGCCCAGGAGCTGGTCGTCGTCGAGTTGCGTAAAACCTTGCTCCTGCCCCTGGATGACCTGCTGGCGGTGACGCGCGAGTTCCTCAATCCCGCGGTCTCGCGTTCGGGTCTGGATCGCTGCCTGCGGCGGCAGGGCGTCTCGCACCTCCAGGCCCTAATTCCCCAGCCGGAAGCCGACGAGCAACCAACGAAAACCACTAAGGATTATGAACCTGGCTTCGTCCATGTCGATGTCAAGTATCTGCCACAGATGCCGGACGAAGACGCACATCGCTAGCTGTTCGTCGGCATCGATCGCGCCTCACGCGGGGTGTACGTGGAGATTCTCGGCGAGAAAACCGCCGTGAATGCGGCCAGTTTCCTGCAGCGACTCGTCGCGAAGGCCCCCTTCCCGGTGCAAAAAGTCCTGACCGATAATGGCCAGGAATTCACCGATCGCTTCTGCGCCACCGGCGAACGTGACCCCACCGGGCGTCATCGCTTTGATCGCACTTGCGAGAGCCACAACATCGACCACCGCCTCATCAAGCCCCGTCATCCCCAGACCAACGGCAGGGTCGAGCGCTGCAATGGCCGCATCAGCGCGGTGCTGGCCACCACCCGCTTCGATTCGGCCCAGCGCCTGGAGGACACCCTGAGCCGCTATGTGCGCCTGTATAATCATCACATTCCCCAGCGCGCGTTAGGGCACATCGCGCCGGTTCAGGCCCTGCAAGATTGGCAGGAGAAATGCCCAGAGCTGTTCAAAAAGAAGGTATATAATCTCACGGGTCTTGACACCTATTCATATCCCTTTCCCGCGGCGCTCCTGTTGCGCCCTGGCCTGGGACAGCAGGGCTCGCGTGGCCTCGTAAGAGGCTTGGCAAAAGAGCACAAAAGCCGACTCAAGCCTAGGGTTGGGCCAGACGCCGGTATGGCCGCCAAGCTGTCCGGCCTGGACTTGGTAGGCAGCCAGGGTATCGATATACCGCTTACGGTCCTTCAGTTCGATCACCACCGGCAAATGGCCGGAGTGCAACAGTGGCAGGTTCGCGAGCAGGCGGGCCATGCGCCCATTACCGTCCCAGAAGGGATGGATGTGGACAAAGCCCAGATGGAGCCGGGCATAAGCGGCCAGGGCCTCATCCTCGCTCAGGGGCTTGACGCAAAAGCGGTTCAATGCCGTCAACCAGGTCGCCATGAGCAGGGGCACATCACCGGGCATGGCCCACCACTTCCTGATGGTCCTTGATCGGTTTGCCCCCGACCCTCAACCCTTCCTCGATGACAAACTGGGGCTCCCCCAGGGTCAGGGTATTACCTTAGGGCGCGGTGGAACCGTGGGTCCAGAGATCCCGCACCCTGGCCAACGGCAATACCCCGTACGCGCATGTTGCGCTGACCCCGACGCGCGTCGCGCCGGGACAGGCGGGGCACGCCGACCTGACCCCGGAGCCTGGTTTGAACAGGACAGCTAAATGGTGACGCCTTTTTCCCCGCCGCTTTTCCCCGCCTTTTCCCCTTTCCTCAGGGCAGACGCTGGGTCTGCGCGGAAACGGCGCTCCCATGGCAGTCTGGCTGGGTCTGCCAGTTCCGGCCCCATTCATTCCCCGACCCGTCGCAGTACGGTCTCGATCACCTGGGCCGAAATGCGGAAGTCGGAGCCATGCAGCCGCGCGAACACCTCCCGCGCCGACCCGATCAGCCCCCTTGCCTTCGCCATACCGATGATCGCGGCGGTGCCGGCCACGCACAGGCCGCGCTCGGTGGCGATCGCCCGGCCGGCCCGCTCGTCTATCAATAGCAGGCTGGGCTCTGGACTGGCGAGGGCAATGCGGATGCAGGCCGCCTCGCCTTCGTCGAGATCCGGAAGCTCCGGACCCATCGGCGGCGGGTCGCTCTCGCGCAGCCAGCCTGCTGCCTCCGCGGCCAGGATCACCCTTTCATCCGGTAGGCCCCGGTTCGGCAAGACCTCCCGGCGGACCTCGGGGGGCATCCAGACCACGCCGAACAGGGCACCGAGCCAGGCCAGGCCGTCGACCCGGGCCAGCCCGATCAAGGGGCTCGCATCGGTCAGGACGAGGCGAGCCATGACTCCAGGGTGTCCAGGTCCCGCGTCGCCTCGTCCGCATCCAGGCTCACTACGGCAATGCCGAGGCGGGAGACGTGGGCCACGAAGTCGCCGAGGGGCATCTCGGCCAGATGGGCAGCCCGCGCCAGGGACAGATTCCCGTCGCGGAACAGTGCCGTGGCCAACGCGGGCTTGACGCCCTTAGCGTTCAGAACGCCGGCCAGCTCGATCCCGACCATCAGGGCATCGGGCTTGTCGCGGTTCAACACCACGACGACGCCCTGGTGGCACTTACGCAGGGCCTCGCTGGGGTTATTCTTGAGCCCACTGACGTTGACCGTCTCCATGCCTAGCTCCCATGGGAATGTTCCATAGGAAGAAGCATAACAGCAAACCCCGATGCGCCAGTCCCCAAGAAAACAGGTCGCCTCGCGACTCTAGGTGCCTCTGGAAGTGACTCCCCTATTCATATCCCTGGCCCGCGGCGCGCCTGTTGCGCCCTGGCCTGGGACAGCAGGGCACGCGTGGCCTCGTAAGAGGCTTGGCAAAAGGATACAAAAGCCGATTCAAGCCCCGGGTTGGGCCAGACGCCGGTATGGCCCCCAAGCTGTCCGGCCTGGATTTGGTAGGCAGCCAGGATTTCGATATACCGCTTGCGATCCTTCAGTTCGATCACCACCGGCAAATGGCCGGAGTGCAACAGTGGCAGGTTCGCGAGCAGGCGGGCCATGCGCCCATTACCGTCCCAGAAGGGATGGATGTGGACAAAGCCCAGATGGAGCCGGGCATAAGCGGCCAGGGCCTCATCCTCGCTCAGGGGCTTGACGCAAAAGCGGTTCAATGCCGTCAACCAGGTCGCCATGAGCAGGGGCACATCACCGGGCATGGCGTATTCGATGAAGGTCTGGCGGCCATCGGCGGTCACCGCGTAGGCCCCGTTGGGCTCACGCTTCCAGGCGCCATTAGGCATATAGATATCCGTCACCTCGGCGGTCTGCACGGCCCGATGCAGATCGAACAGCCGATCCAGAGTCACCGGTTCTTCCGTCCAGGCGTAGATCTGCTCGATGGCGCGGGCATGGCCCACCACCTCCTGATGGTCCTTGAGCGGTTTGCCCCCGACCGTCAGCCCTTCCTCGATGACAAACTTGGTCTCCCCCAAGGTCAGGGTATTACCTTCGAGCGCGGTGGAACCGTGGGTCCAGAGGTCCCGCACCTGAGCCATCAGGGCCGCCCGAATGTCCGGGTCCAGCCCTGCCAGGACCTTGAGGCGAGGAATATTCATAGCGGGGCTCCGTGGCTGATCTTCACTGGCTAGGGTAAGGGCACTGAATTCCTGAACACGAACCGGCTGAACACCCTCCCCAAGGGCGTGCCTGTAGGCCTGGAATGGGCATGGTTCCAAGGCAAGGGGAAAGGTGGATTCTACGCGGCGGTTAGGTCGCCGTGGCAGCCTTTACACCAGAGGGGCATCACCAAACCTGCCGCCGCATCTGGACCTTCTATCTTTCAACTGAACTCGGCATGAAACCTGTGCATGAACAGGGGGGTCGCTCCTCTTGGTCACTTGCCAGACGTGACGTAACATCTATTTTGTTCGAATACAGGACACGATGATCCCTAGCAAGAAGGAGACACCCAGATGCCCAAGGCGGCCCGCAAAATGGACCACTTCAATTATGGGGACTATTGCCAGTGGCCCGAGGGGGAGCGCTGGGAGTTGATCGACGGCGAGGCCTTTGCCATGGCACCCGCGCCGATGCGGTTGCATCAGGAGTTCGTCGTCGTATTGGCCGCCCAGATACATCCCCATCTGGAGGGAACGGACTGCCGCATCTATGTCGCCCCCTTCGATGTGCGCCTGCCCAGAAAAGACGAGGCCGACGCGCGCGTGGATACGGTGGTACAACCCGACGTAGCGGTCATCTGCGATCCCCGTAAGCTGGATGACAAAGGCTGCCGGGGTGCCCCGGACTGGATCATCGAGATCCTCTCCCCCGCCAGCGCCGCCCATGATCAGATCCGTAAACGGGCACTCTACGAGCGTCACGGGGTCCGGGAATACTGGCTGCTACACCCGGTCGACCGGGTATTGACCATCTATCGGCTGGGCGAGGATGGCACCTTCGGCAAGCCGGACATCCGGGCGCTAGAGGAGCCGACCCCGGTGGGCGTGATCGCGGGCATGGCGATTCACTGGCCGCCTGGCGACCCCATCGCGCGGTGAGATAACCCGCGCACGCCTTTCTCTGCCAGAGCAAGTGGTTGACTTGCGCGGCGAAGACAAGCTGGCGGGAGCCTATTCCACATCACCAAGGCTGGCGCCTGATGTGACACCTCGTAACGGCGCGCCCTGGACATGGCCCCACCGCGGGGCGCCTCACCCCTTGATACACACCAGCGGCTCCAGCCGCGCTACCAGCCGGGCCAAGCCGCCGCGGCCTACATCCGTGAGACCCGTGCCCGCAACTGGCGGTGTTGCTTGGCATTTGTCCGGCAGTCAGGCTGTCTATCGATGACCACGAAGGGCAAGTGGTGGAGATCCACTATCCGGCCGCCTTTGCCCAGACCTACCTGCGCCCCGAGGTGCGACTGGAAATCGGTCCCCTGGCATCCTGGGTTCCCCACGACGAGTACAGCTTCCGAGCTTATGCTGCCGATGCCTTCCCCAAGATCTTTGCCGAACCCGATTGTCCGGTCATTGCGATCAGGGCCGAGCGGACCTTCTGGGAATAGGCGACCATCCTGCACCAGCAGGCTCACAATCCTCGGGCGATCCCCAGTCGCTATTCGCGCCACTGCTACGACCTATTCCGCCTCGCGGAGAGTGCTGTCCGTGCGGTGGCGCTGGCCGACTTGCCGCTGCTCGCGGAAGTCGTCGCTTTCAAGCAGCGCTTCTACCCCTGCAATCGGGCGAGATACGGCGAGGCCAGGCCGTCCACTGCCTAGGGGGTCATCGAGCCCCTGATCGTCTCTCTGCATCCCGAGACCCTGGGGCATTACCTCCTGGTGGCCGGGGAACGGCGCTGGCGGGCGGCGGGTATGGCCGGCCTGGCGACGGTCGCCGTGATCCACGCCCAGCACATCGAGGCGCCGACGCGGCGCTTCCTGTGCGAGTTCGCATCGAGGATCGGGAGCCGCTCACTGAGCTTCAGCTTGCCGAGGCGATGGCCCGGCGGTCTTTCGGAGGCTCGAAGGACAGGGCCAAGGACCAGGCCCGCTATCGGCGCCTGGTCACCTCGCTGCGCGAGCTGGAGATCAGCCCCTATCTGTCGCTGCCGGAGCGCGAGGGCCTCGCCGAGGCCAGGGGTACCTGCGAGCGCCTCGCGCGAGCGGCCGAGCTGGCGAAGGATCGGGCCAAACGCCAGGAGAAGGCCGCCGAAGCCGAGCGCGAGGCGCGTTACCGGGAGGCGGCCGGACTCCTGGCGATGTCCTTTCCCTTCGACCCGAACCGCCTGGAGACCACCGTCATCGACCTGCTGGCGCTCGATCGCTACAGCAACGCGGACTGGCTCATTCAGCCCGAGTCGGTCGATGGCTTCGCGGACCGGCTGCGCCAGCGTGCCGCCCCCGAGCAAAGCCCCATGGACCTCCTGCTGCGTGAACTGGCGTCGCATCAGGAGCAGGTTCGTGCCCATGTCGCCCGCGACTGGACCAGCAGCGCCGAGCCGCTGGCGGACCTGAGCGCGCGCCTGGCCGAGAGGCTCCCCGCGCTGCGCGAGGCCATCCTGGCCGCCCCGCCGATGCTTCTCTTGGGGGTGCGCCATGTGCTGGATGACGGGATACCGCCGAAGGTGGTGCGCCTGCCGGTGCGCCAGTCCCCATGATGCCGATCCCCAATGCCACGCGGCGGCAAGTGATCTCGGCGTTCCGGTTCCACTGCCATCGGTCCCCGGCCGAGGCCGCCGCCTTGCTGACGACCTTTGCCGTCGCCCGGGGGCTTTCCGATCCGCGCCGGCCGCCCCCGGGGTCCGCCCTGGAGCAGTGGGCGACGGCGACCAAGGCCCCCCTCTGGGCGGTCCAGGCCGCGGCCTCTTGGTTGCATGCCCATGCCGCCCTGGCCGACCCAGACGAGCAAACGGCCGTCGCGGAGGTCCTGGGCCAGGTCGGCGGGGGAGGGGAGGCATGAGACTTTCGCATGCGAAAAACCCTGCCCCTTCCGACACCCCGCGCCAGCGCGACGAGCTGGAGCGCTTCAAGACCGCCATCAACCTGACCAAGTACGCCGCGGCCGAGGGCTATCGCCTCGACCGCCGGGCGAGCTCCCGCAACTCCGTGGTCATGCGCCACCCCAGCGGCGACAAGATCATCATCGCCCGCGGGGAGGATGACCACTGGATCTACTTCTCGGTGCGCGACGACAGCGACAACGGCTCGGTCATCGACTTCATCCAGCACCGGCGCCGGTGCTCCATCGGCGAGGTTCGCCAAGAGTTGCGGCCCTGGGTCGGCGGCTCCTTCGTGCGGGCTGTGCCGGGGCTGTACGTCCCCGAGGTGGTCGCGGTCTCGCGGGACCGGGCCGGGGTGATCCGGGCGCTGGCCGGAATGCGCCCTCTGATAACACATCGGTACCTGGAGGAGGAGCGGGGAATCCCCCAGAGCTTGCTCGAACACCCCAGGTTCGCCGGCCGGGTCCTGGTGGACGCCCGCTCGAACGTTATCTTCCCCCACGCCGACCGGGATGGACCCTGCTGCTACGAGGTCAAGAACCGGGGGTTTACCGGCTTCGCGCCGGGAGGGGAGAAGGGGTTGTGGATCTCGCGGGTGCAGCGCACCGATACCGCACTGGTGCTTGCTGAGAGCGGTATCGACGCCCTGAGCTATGCGGCCCTGCATCCTGACGACAACGCGCGCTACGCGAGCTTCGGAGGCGCCATGAATCCCAGCCAGCCGGCCCTGATCCGGGCGGCGATCAAGCGCCTGGTGCCTGGTGCGACGGTGCGGATTGCCACGGATAACGACGAGGACGGTACCGCCTTTGTGGTTATCATTGAGGGGCTGGTTGCGGAGACGGGGAGGGGAGACCTGGCGATCGAGCGGGCCGTGCCCGTGGATGCCAAGGATTGGAACGATGTGCTTCTGCGTGCGAGCAGGGCGGCTCCTGCAATCGGTTGACAGGATTCGGTGGTACGTCCCCTATTTCCTCGTCTGCCTAAGTCGAATATAAGTTGCGGGCCAAAACCATGAAACAAGTTCTCGTATTATTCTCTGATCCTCCAGATGAGGTTAATCCCGAAATACGGTTACGCTTGGATAAAGAAGATCGGCTCATCACGGCGCTCGCCAGCCGTTTTGCTGGTGCCGTTCAGGTCCATCGGCAACATGCGTCAGAAACTGCAGATATCCACAATCTCCTGATCCACCGCTCTTACAATGTTATTCAGTTTTCTGGACACGGGAATTCCGAAGGGATCGTTCTTGACAAGACCGATATGGGTGAAGGTGGTGAGCTGGTAAGCCCGTTACGTCTCCAAAGCCTACTTTCGATTCCAGAAACGCCTCCCACTCTTGTCATTCTGTTATCCTGTTACTCTGCTGAAGCACTTCCGATACTTGCTCAAGTCGCTCCTTTCGTAATCACTGCGACGGGGCCGCTTAGCGATGCCTGTAGCCTTGATTTTATTTCTTGCTTCTACGAACGGTTCTTCGGTGACTATTCTATACAGCATTCGTTCGAGCATGCTAAACGAATTATAGAATCCAAAGGAAAAGACTGCCACAATATTCGCTTGGACAGACGATTTTTTATTCAAAAAGGGAGTTCTAAGTATATAGAAAGCACTCCGGATCTTTGGAAAGAAAGTGTCCTCGTCAACCTCGATGCAGTGGTCAACTCCATAGCCGCACTTGAGATACCAGAAGAAGAAGTTCTGCACCTCATTTCGAAGAAGCTGTCAGTGCATAGATGGATTTTTGACGTGCCGCGGGAAAGGTGCGTTATCCCAATAGGACGAATGTTGTTTGGGGAGTTTGCTTGGAAAGATGCTAATGATGTGGTGCTCTGCACAAAGCTAGCGAGGTTGCGCGCCGATGTTCCACCACTGCATTGGCAAACGTGGCATAAGCTCCTTCTATTATACAACGACCTGGCTTCAAATGACTATCGCGCGCAACCCAATCCGGCAGAGGCAGAGAGTAGGAATAGCTTGCTACGCGCCGTAAATTTGCTGTCCCACTATGTTTCGAAGTATATTCAGCCATCGAGAGACGATATTGCAGCGCTCGGATTTTTAGAGTCTTTGCCTTATGTTGAGTTCATAACTACGCACAGTGAAATTGCGAGGGATCAATTCGACCTCGAACGATTTCCGCAAGTGGTAAAATCCCTAGAGGAGGCGCTCACCAACTTCCATGAATTGGTTGAGAGTCTAACCCCCCCAGTTGCAAAAACAGCGGTTAATAAATGGCCGGATGACGCGGGGACTCGATGAATATCGAAGAGATAACCGAAGCGCTCGCCGACCACTCCGTGATAGCGGTCGAGTTGGAATTCACTGAAACATACCCGTGCCTGAAGGAGGGGACACGACTCCTACTGGATGGCATGTCTCTTGGACACGATTTAGAGCAGACTATACTCAACAGGTTTATAGCAGCTGACCGTAAGAATACCTTCAGTTTCGGGAAAATGCTTTTTCTCCCCCACTTAATTGTGGACACCGCAGATCGCATTCCGGAACGTGTGGCCTGGCTTTTCCAAGAAAAGAGGGTAGACATTGAGGAATTTGAGGCCCAAGCAACTGTTTGCTGCTTTGTGGTCGGACCTCGTGAATTCGTCACAACGCTTTGTAGGATTTCTGTTCAACTGTGCGAAGGTACAACATTTGTGCAGGACGCCTACCAATTGGGGAGGGACGACGAAATTCGACGGTTGCTTAGGCGACTGTTGCCGAACATTGTGGAGAAACCTTTAACCGGATCTCCACAGACAGAGGATGATGGCGTACTGGGGGAACCCCAGGGATGGTTTTCCGATCGGGCAGTTATCGTGAACACGTTGGGAATGCACGCGAGAGCGACAGCTCGACTGAACGCCGTAGCGAGATCTTTCGCGTGTCCGATTCAGCTGCGTTGTGTAGGTCAGCGGCAGTCCGATTGGGTTAATGGGAAGAGTATCATGGAAGTGATGATGCTAGCCGGGAGTGTGGGATCGGAAATTGAGATTCGTGCTAGGGGAAAAGAAGGCATCGCAGCCGTCTCGTTCTTGATCGACTACATAGACACCGGAATGGATGAAGATGTTACTGTCGATATTAGGGAGAGAGTCTACCGAAAAAAGGTGTTGGCCCGCACAGAACTCCCGACGAGAGTCGTCGCCAAGTGTGATGTTGGCTGGGGTCACGAGATATTCGTTCGAGGAGACACGCCACCTTTGAGCTGGGAGCGTGGCCTTGCCATGAGTTGTATTGATAAAGACATTTGGCTGTGGGAAATGCCTCGGCTTCTGCTCGGTTCCTCGTTCGAGTTTAAACTTCTTCGTGATGATGCAACGTGGGAGGTCGCAGTAAGGGATCGCATCGGCGAAGCTGGAAAGGTAACGGTAGCATTTCCGGAGTTTTAGAGGCGCCGAATCCGGTCTTCCAATCAAGCATCTTCTGGAAGTGTCAATGTTTCCGCGTTTTACGGATCCTTTTTGAACAACAAGGAACAACAAGAGGCCAGGCTTAATGGCGGCTATCTTGGCTCGCCGGAGCGCCTGTCGACGCCCGGCGGCTGTTTGGAGTTCCTTCTATGAGGGCTTCGTCGTCAAACCCAGCGAGAGGTGCGTTAATCGATATCTGGACTTCTCTCCGTCTCGCGCGGTTCTCGGTCGCATTTGACGCCGTCGTTAGGCAATTTCTTTCTCTTCATTCGCAAGCTAACGAAGCGGGACCCATATTCTGGTCACTACTTCTGCCGCCTCGGCCAAGGATTATCCGGTTCAACATGAATCTCCTTACCTGGCCGCGCTGGAGGCCACCCTCGTTCAGGGGGGGGCTGGCTGTTAGGGGGGGATGGTCTTTCGGGACGACTAGGTTGTGGTTTGTCCTTCCGACGTTCTGGCGACTCTCTTGTTGCCATTGCTTTATGCCTGTGGAACAAAGAATGATTCTGAGGGGAGTTCTCTGAGAACCTCCTCTTCGCATGCTCTCTTCACGGTAGCGTTTTCTCTTGTTTCAGGGGGTTTACTTACCAACGATTTTTCCCGTCGAATAGCCTTACGAAATTCCTCTTGTTGAGTTTTATCGTAGGTTCGCTTTTGCTCTACGATTGTCTTTATCTCCATTAAATCGTATTCAAGGCCTCGATACCCTGCTAACACGCCCTCATAGTCCTTTATTTTCTTTGGGAGGGCCAATAGAGGTTTGACTACGGCTGTGGCGGCCGCGATAACGCCGAAGTACTGCCATACCAGGCTTCCAATAGACGTCGACCAAAACCACAGTCCGGCGATTGCAGAAGAGGGCGCTGTCGCTAGCAAGATCAGATCTAGGGAAAAAGTCAATCTTTCTACCATTTGTAGTCTACGGCTGTAATACTTCACATTTAGCCGGGCTGTCCGTAGTTTGTCATACACACTCCAAATCGGATGTTCTTCTCGGTTCATTCCCGATGCCTTTGTGGTTACTAGCCTAAAAATTGGGGTAGATTTGTTTTGTATTCCGTGGTCTTGCGGCAGGCAGCAGGCCTGCTCGAGTTTCCGGTATGCACGGGGGCGAGGGTCTTGACTCGTGCCTCTCAACCCTCATCGCGGTCGGCCGTCGTGTAAATTCGGGGGCCAGTTTACCTGACTCGTGGACGCGGCGAGCGTCGGCTATCCAGGCGACTGCGGACCCCGGGCAGCGAGGCATCACCGGCGCGAGGACAGGTCTTGACTTGTGCCTTCGAGGTAGATCGTAGCAGCTTGCGGCGACGCGCGAAGGCGCGCTCCAGGGCCGGCGATGGGTACGGCGGGGACAGGAGGGCCTGGGCAAAGCGCTTCGAGTCGGCCAGCGACAGGCGGACGACCTCGCCCTGCTCGATGGTGCGCTGGGCGGCCTCCTGCACAGCGGACACCACGAAGTCGGTCAGGCTGCGGCCCTGAATCTCCGCGGCACGTTTGAGCATGGCGTGCAGCTCGGTGCTGATGCGGGCTTCGAGCCGAGCGGTGGATGTGGCTGATGGCATGGGCTGTCCTCCTGCCGTTACTGTACGGCAGCCTGCTGGAGACATCCAGAACGAACGCAGCCGGACCGGATTCCTTTTCCTACTGCCCCGCGAACGCTCGCCCGACCACCGCGGCCAGCGTCAGGACCACCGTAGCCCCCGTTCCCAACAGCGTCCCAGCCCAGATCCAGGCCCAGGGGTTGCCCATCCCGGTCGGCGCCGAAGTCTGGGCCTGGAGCGGTGCGGGTGGACTTGCCAGGACCGGCCCCACGGTTGGGGCCTGATTTCGCAACAAGGCGATCGTCTGCATCACCACCTGTTGCAGCGCCGCGTTCTGGCCTTTGATCAGGGCCTGCATGTCCGCCGTCCACCCCTCGTGCAGGGTCTTCTGGTCTTCCAGGAAGGACGCACGATCCTTGAGGGACCCCTGATCCAGCCAATGGGCCTGGGCCTCGGCGACCTTCTCCACCTGGTCAATCGCGTCCCGCGCTGCCTCCCGGATCGCTGCCGCGGCCGGGGCGACTGTCTCCTCAAGATACCGGCGCAACACCACCTGGTTCAGCAGAACCACGGCCACAATCGGGTCCTCGCGGCAAATCGCCATCCCGTGGGCGCGGGCGACCTCCGCGATCATGTCCCCGATCAGGTCGTCCCAGTCGTTCACGCCGAGGCGGCGGCCCTGGACAGGGCATGATCCTCACCCAGGGGCAGGGCGTCGAGCTGACCCCACAGCTCATCGCGGATGCGCTTGATGCGGGTGCGGGGCATCAGGTCGAAGCGCTCGATGGCCTCCCCGAAGGTCAGACGCTGGCGGAGCATTTCCTCGATGTCCTTGCCGAAGGTCGCCTTGGTGCGGGCCGGCAGCAGGATGGTCCCGAGGATGCGGTCCCGGGCCTCGTGCAGGAACTTGGCCTCCGTGATGGGCCGGCCCCCGCCTTGGGAGTGGACCTCCAGGGGGCCCAGATGCTCGTTCAGCCACAGGATCAGCGGCACATCCGTCGCCAGCAGGGCCATGGTCCCCTTGATGGTCTCCTCCGCGTCCGGCCCGCCGGCGATCACCGTCTGCACCACCACCTGGTAGCCGAGTTCCGCCAGCAGGGCGAAGACCCCGTTTGCCTTTCCAGGACCTTGAGGCGAGGAATATTCATAGTGGGGCTCCGTGGCTGATCTTCGCTGGCTAGGGTAAGGGCACTGAATTCCTGAACACGAACCGGCTGAACACCCTCCCCAAGGGCGTGCCTGTAGGCCTGGAATGGGCATAGTTCCAAGGCAAGGGGAAAGATGGATTCTACGCGGCGGTTAGGTCGCCGTGGCAGCCTTTACACCAGAGGGGCATCACCAAACCTGCTGCCACATCTGGACCTTCTATCTTTCAACTGAACTCGGCATGAAACCTGTGCATGAACAGGGGGGGTCGCTCCTCTTGGTCACTTGCCAGACATGACGTAACATCCTATGTTGTTCGAATACAGGACACGATGATCCCTAGCAAGAAGGAGACACCCAGATGCCCCAGGCGGCCCGCAAAATGGACTACTTCAGTTATGACGATTATTGCCAGTGGCCCGAGGGGGAGCGCTGGGAGCTGATCGACGGCGAGGCCTTTGCCATGGCACCCGCGCCGACACGGTTGCATCAGGAGTTTGTGGTAGAACTGGCGCGTCAGATCGGCAATGCTCTCCAAGGTCAGCCCTGTCGGGTCTATGTCGCCCCCTTCGATGTGCGCCTGCCCAGAAAAGACGAGGCCGACGCGCGAGTGGATACGGTGGTACAACCCGACGTGGCGGTCATCTGCGATCCCCGTAAGCTGGATGACAAAGGCTGCCGGGGTGCCCCGGACTGGATCATCGAGATCCTCTCCCCCGCCAGCGCCGCTCATGATCAGATCTGTAAGCGGGCACTCTACGAGCGTCACGGGGTCCGGGAATACTGGCTGCTACACCCGGTTGACCGGGTGCTGACCATCTATCGGCTGGGCGAGGATGGCGCCTTCGGCAAGCCAGACATCCGGACGCTGGAGGAGCCGACCCCGGTGGGCGTGATCGCGGACCTGACGATCCACTGGCCGCCTGGCAATCCCCTCTCGGGCCGGGAATAGGCGGCGCCCGCCTGGCTCCGCCATAGCAAGTGGTTGACTTGAAAGGCGAAGCCAGGCCTAACTAGCGGCAGCCTGGCCCACATCACCCAGGCGGGCGCCTGAGTTGACTCCTCGCAACGGCGCCTCCTGGCGATGGCCCCACCGCGCACGCCTCACCCCTTGATACACACCAGCGGCTCCAGCCGCGCCACCAGGCGAGCAAGGTCGGCGCGGTCGGTGGCGGTAACCACCTCGACGACGTCCTTGTAAGCACCTGGGGCCTCCTCGGCCATGCCGCGCGGGGAGGGGCTGCGCACCAGGATGCCGCGCTGGGCCAGTTCGTTCTGCACCGCCCGCCCCTGCCAGCGGCGGGTGGCGGCGTGGCGACTCATGGCCCGGCCGGCGCCGTGACAGGCGGAGTTGAAGGCCAGTTCCTGGCTCTGGGCCGTCCCCGCCAGGATGTAGGAGGCGGTGCCCATGGTGCCGCCGATCAGCACCGGCTGGCCGACGGCGCGCAGGCTCTCGGGCAGATCGGGGTGACCGGGGCCGAAGGCGCGGGTGGCGCCCTTGCGGTGGATATAGAGCTTGCGCCGGCGACCCTCGACGACATGCTCCTCGAGCTTGCAGGTGTTGTGGGAGACGTCGTAGAGCAGAGTCAGGTCCACCCCCAGCACCTCCATAAAGACTTTGCGCGCCAGGTGGGTGATGATCTGGCGGTTGGCCAGGGCGCAGTTGATGCCGGCGCGCATGGCGCCGAGATAGGCGCGGCCCAGATCGGAGTTGAGCGGGGCGCAGGCCAGTTCCCGATCCGGCAGGCGGATGCCATGCTGGCCGGCGGCCAGGACCATGCGCTTGAGGTAGTCGGTGCCGATCTGGTGGCCCAGCCCCCGGGAGCCGCAGTGGATGCTCACCACCACCGCGCCCAACTCCAGGCCGAAGGCAGCAGCGATGGCGTGATCCTGAATCTGTGTGACCTCCTGGATCTCTAGGTAGTGGTTGCCGGAACCCAGGGTGCCCATCTCGTCGCGCTGGCGGCGCTTGGCCTGGTCGGAGACCTGCTTGGGGTCGGCGCCGGCCATGCGGCCCCGCTCCTCGATGCGATCCAGGTCCTCGGGCTGGCCATAGCCCCGGCTCACCGCCCAACGCGCCCCGCCGGCGAGCATGGCGTCCAGTTCCCGGTCGTCGAGGCGAATGCCGCCGGTGCTGCCCAGGCCCACCGGGACCCGGTAATAGAGGGCGTCCGCCAGCTCCCGCTGCACCGCCAGGATGGCGGCCCGGTCCAGGCCGGTGTGCAGGGTCCGCACCCCGCAGGAGATGTCAAAACCCACGCCGCCGCCGGAGACCACGCCGCCCTCTTCCGGGTCGAAGGCGGCCACCCCGCCGATGGGGAAGCCGTAGCCCCAGTGGGCGTCCGGCATGGCATAGGCCGCCTGGACGATACCCGGCAGGCTGGCGACATTGGCCAACTGCTCCCGGACCTTGTCGTCCATGTCGCGGATCAGGGCCTGGCTGCCGAAGAGGATGCCAGGGACGCGCATGGGCCCCTGGGGCTCGAGGCGCCACTGGGTGTCGGTGACTTGGGTCAGGTGCTGGGTATCCATGGTGGCTCCTCGCAATCAAACATCCACGACGCAGCGGGCGGACCAGGTGCCGTCAACCGCCTGGCGCACCGCGAGGGCCGTATAGGTGGCCCCCTTAACCTCCACCGCCGGCTCATGGCGCTCCCGGTCCAGCGGCTCGCCCCAGGCCTCGCCCCTGAGTCGGGGGCCCTCGAGCCGGACGTGAAACCGTGAGAAGAGCATCTGGCGGACGGCCATCTCGTAGATCAGGGCATTCAGCCAGTCCACAAACAGCAGCTCCAGGTCCGGCTCCTCTCGGTCGATGGCCACCGCCTGCTCCGGACGCACCGCCGCCGGGTCGCAGATGATGGCCGTGAGCGCCAGGGCCGCCTGCTCGAAGGCCTCCGCCGGGCTGGCGCCAAAGCCCGCCACGCCCATGTCGGCGCGGTGCTCGAAGTGCTCCCAGGCGGGCAGTGGGCGCGGGTCTATGGCCGAGGCGTTCAATGCCAGAGGCCCGTGATGTGCCAGCGGGGCGACCGGTTAACGCCCCGAGCCAGCAGCGCCAGCAGTTCCCGAGGGTCGTCCAGGGGCCAGGCCAGGGCCGGGCCGGGAAGTTCGTCCGGGATCAATTCCAGGAGGCGGTCGATGCGTTCCTGGGTCGGCGGGTGGGTGCGCAGCAGGGAGGGGTCCGGCAAGTGGCGGCCGGGGAGCATCATCTGCTCCCAGAAGCTGCCCTGCTGGCGCTCCAGCTTGTCCAGGGCCGAGGCGAGACCCACCGGGTCCCCGGAGAGTTCGGCGGCGCCGCGGTCAGCTTCGAATTCGCGGTTGCGCGATAGGGTGGGGGGGGGGGCCCCGGGGCGGGGGCGCGGCGGGGGGGGGGGGGGGGGGGGGGGGGGGGGGGGGGGGGGGGGGGTCGGCGAAGGTCATCACCTGGATATCGCCGTTGGCGACGTGGGCGAGCTCGTGGGCCAGGACGCCGATCAGCTCCCGCCGCTCCAGACGCCGCAAGAGGCCGTCGGACAGGACGATGGCCGCGTCCTCGCGCCGCCCGGTGGCGAAGGCGTTCATCATCCGGCTCGGCAGGTAGTAGAGCCGTGGCGAATGTTCGAGCCCGGCGCGTGCCGCCAGGCCCTCCAGGAGCTGGTAGAGGCCTGGCATCTCCCGGGGCGACAGGGGTATGGCGCCATAGAGCCGGACCAGGAGCCGGGGGGAGGCCACCGGGTTGATCATCCAGAGCATCGCGACGCCCATCAGGGTGCCCCACAGAAAGGGCTCGCCGCCCACCACCCAGGCCAGATAGCCGAGCAGCAGGGACAGCAGCCCGAGCAGGCCAAGTTGCTGCAGGGCGTTACGCACCTTGTGTTCGAACAGGCGTTGTCGGTCCATGGCGGCTAAATGGGGGTCTGGCGGCCGATCCAGAATGCCTCAGTTGCCATGCCGCTTGCGGTAACCGTCGAGGAAGCGGCCGATCCGGCCCATGGCATCCTCCAGGTCATCGGTGTTGGGCAGAAAGACGAGGCGCAGATGGTCCGGATGGGGCCAGTTGAAGCCGCTGCCCTGGACCACCAGCACCTTTTCCTCCAGCAGGAGATCGAGGATGAAGTGCTGGTCGTTGAGGATCGGATAGACCTTGGTGTCCAGGCGGGGGAAGAGGTACATGGCCGCCTGGGGCTTGTGGCAGGTAACGCCCGGGATGGCGGTCAGGAGTTCGTAGGCCCGGTCACGCTGCCGGCACAGGCGACCCGTGGGGGCGACCAGATCCTCGATGCTCTGATAACCGCCAAGCGCGGTCTGGATGGCGTACTGGGCCGGTACATTGGCGCACAGCCGCATGGAGGCGAGGATGTCCAGCCCCTCGATGTAGTCGCGGGCGTGGCGCTTTTCCCCGGATACGATCGCCCAACCAGCGCGGTAGCCGCAGGCGCGGTAGTTCTTGGACAGCCCGTTGAAGGTCACGAACAGCACGTCCTCCGCCAGGGAGGCGATGGAGGTATGGGTGGCGCCGTCATACAGGACCTTGTCGTAGATCTCGTCCGCGTAGATGATCAGTTGGTGTTGGCGGGCGATCTCGACGATCTCTTGCAGCAGATCCACCGGATAGAGGGCCCCGGTGGGATTGTTGGGGTTGATGATGACGATGGCACGGGTGGATGGCGTGATCTTGGCCCGAATGTCGTGCAGATCCGGCAGCCAGCCCGCGCCCTCGTCACAGAGGTAGTGGCAGGGGGTGCCGCCGGCCAGGGAGACGGCGGCGGTCCAGAGGGGATAGTCCGGCGCCGGCACCAGCACCTCGTCGCCGCTGTCCAGCAAGGACTGGATGGTCATCACGATCAGCTCGGAGACCCCGTTGCCGATGTAGATGTCACCCACCTGGACCCCAGGGATCTGCTTTTCCTGGCTGTAGTGCATCACCGCCTTGCGGGCGGCGAACAGGCCCTTGGACTCAATATAGCCCGAGGCGTTGGGGAGGTTATGGATGACATCGCGCACGATCTCGTCCGGGGCCTCGAAGCCAAAGACGGCGGGGTTGCCGATGTTGAGCTTGATGATGCGGTGGCCCTCTTCCTCCATCTGGTAGGCGCGGGCCATCACGGGGCCGCGGATGTCATAGCAGACATTGGCCAGCTTGGTGGACTTGAGGACGGGCTGCATGGTGGCTACTTCCGGTTGAGGGGCTCGCGATAGTGGGGGGCAAGAAGGTACCCGATCCCGACGGGGTGCTGCAAATAGCGACGCCCATCACAGCCCAGGCCATTAGGGCGCGGGGTCGCGCGCGCAGACCCGTTTGTTTTCGCGATATTGCCCCCATGTATTGATCGTTACAAGATACGGTCGCCGCTGGCTGGTCCGCGCCCTGGCTCGAAGTCCAAGCGACTTGTGGCACCCCTTTTCCGCAACCCTTGGCTCAGGAGATCTCTATGGACTCGGCTCCATCCCCGAACGCGGACACCGCGGAGCAGGTTTCTCTCCAGGACAATTCCACCCCCAGCCTCCTTCTGCGGCCGCAGTTCGCCGTTGCCTCCGTGGCGAAAGTGGCCGAACCCAATGGCGGCGCGGGGGATGACTGGTATCGCTATGAGCTGGCGAGCGGCCCCTCCCGGATCACGGGCTATCATCGTGGTTCGCCCGAGGAGGTGATGGCCTACGCCCAAAATTGCGCCGAGGACTTTAACATGCGCAATGCCACAGGCAAGAGCACCCGGGCCTTTGCCAGCAGCAAAACCCGCTGATGCCCTGGGCCGCCCGCCGATGACGGCGGACCCCCGCCCGGCTCAATCACCCCTTACCTTTCACCGAAAGACCTGTTATTGTGGGAACCAAGAGGAACAACCGATCTTCAGATCGGGGCAAGGCGTAGCATAAAATCGAATGAATCCCATGGATTTCCCGCGAATCATGTAGCCCCCCTTACTTCTTCTTACCGTTTTTACGGTATTCCGCTGTCGAAGGAATTTTCGTGCTTGGTATTTTTCGATAGTGTCATGTTTATCCAATGCACGAATTTCGGAGTTAGTCAGAGATGAATATTTACGTAGGTAACCTTCCCTATAGCGCCACCGACGCCGATCTGCGCGAGGCCTTTGCCCATTACGGCGACGTGTCCAACGTGCAACTGATCAGCGACAAATTCACTGGCGAATCCAAGGGCTTCGGCTTTGTGGAAATGGACAACAACTCGCAGGCCGATGCCGCGATCAAGGGTCTGAATGGCACCGCCATCAAGGGCCGCAACATTACCGTCAATCAGGCCAAGCCCAGAAGCGACCGTCCCTCGCACGGCGGCGGCGGTGGTCGGCGTTATTGATCGGTTGGATCACGGATCGGCGCGGCCACCCGGTGCCAGCGCCGATTAAGTGAAGAATCCCCGCCCCGGCGGGGATTTTTGCGTTCAGGGTTACCCCCCTTGCCTGGCGCGCAGAAAGGCCTTGGCGGTATAGCGCGTCACCTGGGTGTAGTGGCGATCCATGATGCCCTGTACCACCTGGCTGTACTCGTTGATCAGGTCCGGCGCGATGCTGAAGCGCTCGAAATTGTAGATGGCGGCGACCTTGTGGCCGATCGGTACCAGATGGGCCTCGAAGGCCTGGAGCAGGTGGTCGATATCCCGGTGGGTACGCACCCTCAAACCCTCGAAGTTGACGAAGAGGATCTTGCGCCCGGCGTCGTAGGCCAGTCGTTGATCGAGGGGCAAATCCAGCATGGCCGCGCGCAGATTCATAGCCTGGGTCCCGAAGATGCGTGCATCCATCAGCCGCGGCGGCTGGGGCATCCGGGGGACGAAGGCCATCCGCGCCAGAATATCGCGCTCCAGATCCACGCCGGGGGCGATCTCGGTCAGTTCGAGGCCCTCCGGCCCCAGACGAAACACGCAGCGCTCGGTGATGTAGATCACGGTCTTGCCCCGTTCCGCCGCCCCCGGTCCGCTGAAGGTCCGGTGCTCGACCTGCTCGACGAATTTCCGCGCCCCACCGTCGGCATGAATCCGCAGTGCCCCCTTTTCCAGGACAATCTCACGGTTGCCGGCGGTGAAGGTACCCACGAAGACCACCTTTTTCGCGTTTTGGCTGATGTTGATGAAGCCCCCGGCGCCGGCGAGCCTGGGGCCGAATTTCGAGACATTGAGGTTGCCCTCGCGGTCGGCCTGGGCCAGCCCCAGAAAGGCGATGTCGAGTCCGCCACCGTCGTAGAAGTCGAACTGGCTGGGCTGATCGACGATCGCCTGGGCATTGATGGCGGCGCCGAAGCTGAGACCCCCCGTCGGGACGCCCCCGACCACCCCAGGCTCGGCGGTGAGGGTGATGAGATCCAGGATGTTCTCCTCGGTGGCCACGGAGGCCACACCCTCGGGCATGCCGATGCCCAGGTTCACTACGTCGTTGGTGGCAAGTTCCAGGGCGGCGCGGCGGGCGATGACCTTGCGCTCGTCCAGGCCCATGGGCGGGATGGCGGACAGAGGCACCCGGATCTCCCCCGAGAAGGCGGGGCTATAGGGCTCGCCGAAGGTCTGCATGTGGTACTCGGGCCGCTCCGCGACTACCACGCAATCGACCAGGACCCCGGGGATCTTGACCTGCCGGGAGTGGAGGCTATGGCGGTCCGCAAGGCGCTCGACCTGGGCAATGACGAGGCCACCCGAATTATGGACGGCCATGGCGATAGCCTGGGCCTCCAGCGTCAGGGCCTCGCGCTCCATGGTGATATTGCCCTCCGGGTCGGCGGTGGTGCCGCGAATGAAGCCAACATGGATCGGGAAGGCCTTGTAAAACAGATACTCCTCGCCGTCGATCTCCATCAGGCGCACCAGATCGACGCCGCTGGCGAGGGTCCGGTCGTTGAGCTTTCCGCCTCCCAAGCGGGGATCGACGAAGGTGCCCAGGCCGACCCGCGTCAGGGTCCCGGGCTTGCCGGCGGCGATGTCGCGGAAGAGGTGGCTGATGACACCCTGGGGCAGATTCCAGGCCTCGATGCGATCGGCGAGGGCCAGTTGCTGCAGCTTGGGGACCAGACCCCAATGGCCACCGACCACCCGCCGCACCAGACCCTCATGGCCCAAGTGGTTGAGACCTCGCTCCTTGCCGTCGCCCTGACCCGCGGCATAGACCAGGGTCAGGTCGCGGGGATGACCGAGCCCCTGGACATCGCCTGCCTCGCTTTCCAGAAAGCGTTGCTCCAGGGCCAGGGCCAGATTCTCTGGAAAGCCGATGCCGACGAAACCGCCGGTGGCCAGGGTATCGCCGTCGCGGATCAGGCGCACCGCTTGCCGGGCGCTGACCACCTTGCCGGTATCGCCAGCGTGCAACGAGGCAATCAAGGGGTGTTGGGACATGGGGAGGCCTGGGGTATGGCTGGCGAAAGGGGGCAATGTATCATCCCGTTCCAGCCAATTCACGCCATCAGCATCCCACCATGACCCGCTTCTGCCTGATCCGTCACGGGGAAACCCCCTGGAACGTCGAGCGTCGCATCCAGGGCCAGCTCGACATCGGCCTGAACGCGACCGGCGAGGCACAAGCCCGCGCCATCGGGGCCGGCTTGGCCGGCCAGCACTTCACCGCCGTCTATAGCTCCGACCTGGCGCGGGCCTGGCACACGGCGGCGTTGGCGACCCAAGACCTGGACCTGCCCAACCTGCGGCCCGAGGCGAGCCTGCGGGAGCGCCACTATGGCCTCTATCAGGGCCTGACGGTGGAGGAGGCCTTGGCGCGCCACCCCGAGATCCATCATCATCACCGCCAGCGCAGCCTGGACTACGACTACGGGACCGGCGAAACCCTGCGGGCCTTCGCCACGCGCGCCCTGGAGGGCCTGACCCGCCTGGCCGAGCGACACGCGGGGGGCACCCTCCTCGCCTTCACCCACGGGGGCATACTGGACACTGTCTATCGCGCCGCGACCGGCCGCGACCTGTCCGGCCCGCGCGATTTCCCGGTGCCTAACGCTGCAATGAACTGGCTGGAGTATGCCGCGCCCCGCTGGACCATCCTGGCCTGGGCCGACCGCCGCCACCTGGAGCGGACCCTGGACGAGGTCGTCGAGTGACGGCTGGCCCGGACCTCACACCATCTTGCGCAAGGCGTATTCCAGAATGCCCTCGGCGCCGGCCACCCGCAGGCGGGGGACCAGGTCGCGGACGATCCGGGCATCGACGACGGTCTCGACAGCCAGCCAGGAGCGATCGTAAAGATGACTGACGGTAGGGGCATGGAGGCTGGGGAGCAGGCCCACGACGCGATCCAGGTCCTCGGCCTTGACGTTGAGCTTGAGGGCGACCTTGTGGCGCGCGGCCAGGGCGGCCTGGAGCATGAGGGCGATCTGGTCAATCTTGGCCCGCTTCCAGGGGTCCCGGCGGGCCTGGGGATTGGCAATGAGCCGGGTTTCGGTGACCAGCAACTCCTCGACGATGCGCAGGCCGTGGGCGCGGATGGTGCTGCCGGTCTCGGTGATCTCGACCACGGCGTCCACCAGGCCCTCCACCACCTTGGCCTCGGTGGCGCCCCAGGAGAACTCCACGCTGGCCTCGATGCCCCGCTCCGCCAGATAGCGCTTGGTGAAGCCCAGGAGTTCGGTGGCGACCTTCTTACCCCGGAGGTCGGCGACCGAGTTGATCGGCGAATCCTTCGGGACCACCAGCACCCAGCGGCTGGGCTGCTCCGAGCTCTTGGAGTAGGTGAGGGTGCAGATCTCCTCGACCTCGGCCTGGGTCTCCAGGATCCAGTCCAGGCCGGTCAGACCCAGATCCAGGGTGCCGCTAGCGACATAGGGCGCCATCTCCTGGGCCCGCACCAGGACACAGGACAAATCGGGGTCGTCCACGGCGGGGTAATAGTTGCGATAGTTGGGGCTGATCTTCCAACCGGCCTGTTCGAAGAGGGCCAGGGTGGATTGTTCGAGGCTGCCCTTGGGCAGGCCGAGGCGAAGAGGCGTCATGATGGGATCGACTTCAGGGTTAAGCGCCGGAGACGGGCGGGACGGGCAATTCTACCCCCGAAGAAGCCCTGTCAGCCTCAAAACACCTCATGAGCCTCGAAAACGGGGCCGTCCACGCAGACCCTCTTCATGGCCGGCCCCGCGGTTGTCCTGACCTCCACCGTGCAACCGGCGCAGCCACCGACGCCGCAGGCCATGAATTCCTCCAGGGAGACCTGGCAGGGCAGCGCGAATTCCCGCGCTAGGGCGGCGACCGCCGCCAGCATGGGGTGGGGGCCACAGGCGAAGACCTCGACCTCGGCCAGGGCGCTGGCATCCAGGGCCTGGAGCCAGGCGCGGGCCAGGTCGGTGACATAGCCCTGGTAGCAGCCGGCAAACCCCTGGAGGCTGGCCAGGCGACTGGGGATACCCCAGTCATCGAGCAGGGGCATGGCGGCGATGACGTCCGCCGGCAGGCCGGGGACCAGAAACTGGGAGGGCCGCGCCGAGAAGGGAAAGGGCACCTCGGAGCCGAGAATGACCAGGGGCTTGTAGGCCGCCTCCCGGCGCAGGGCGTCGGCCAGGAAGATCATGGGCGGCATGCCCACGCCTCCGCCGATGAGCAGGGGCCGGGGCCGTTCGGCATGGAGCTGGAAGGGGTTGCCGATGGGGCCGATGGAACTGACGATATCCCCGGGGCGGCGGCGGGCCAGGAGCCGGGTGCCCTCCCCCACCGCCTTGTAGAGGATCTCGATCCAGCCCGCCCGGGGATCGACGCGCATCAGGGAGATGGGCCGGCGCAACGGCAGGGCCGGATCGCAGGTGAGGTGGATAAACTGGCCGGGCCTGGCACGTTGGGCGCACTCCGGGGACCCGAGACGCATCAGGTACTGGTCGCCGGCGAAGGATTCCTGACCGAGGACCTCGGCGTCCTCGACAAAGAGGGTGCCGCGCTGGGAGGCCGTGCTCATGATGGGCTCCGGAGCGCGTGGACGATGCGGCCACCAAGCAGGGTCCAGGTCACGCGCCCTATCAGCAGGTCTCCCCGGAAGGGGGTGTTGTGGCCCTGACTGCGCCAGGTCTCGGGGCCGATCCGCCACTGGGCCTCGGGGTCGAAGACGCAGACGTCCGCCATCTGGCCGCTGGCCAGGTTGCCCAGGGGCAGGCCGAGGATGGCGGCGGGGGCGCTGGTGAGACGGGCGATGGCCGCAGGCAGATCCAGCACCCCCTGGGCGACCAGGCGCAGCATTAGGGGCAGCAGGGTCTCCAGGGCCGCCATGCCGGGGGCGGTGCTGGGAAAGGGCGCTAGCTTGGCGTCGGCCTCGTGGGGCTGGTGATCGGAACAGACGGCGTTGATCAGGCCGGCGCGCACGGCGTCCCGCAGGGCGTCGCGATCGGTCAGGGTGCGCAGGGGCGGGTACAGGTGGCACTGACTATTGAACCCCTCCAGATCATCCTCCGTCAGGATGAGCTGATGGGCGCTGACGTCGGCAGTGACGGCCAGGCCTCGGCAGTGGGCGTCGGCGAGCATTTCCAGGGCGCGGGCACAGGAGATGCCGCGCAGGTGGACCCGGGCGCCGGTCTGCTCGGCGAGGGCTAGGTCCCGGGCCAGGGCAACGGTCTCGGCGGCCTCGGGGATACCGGGCAGGCCGAGGCGGGTGGCGACGCGACCCTCATGGGCACAGCCCTGGGCGCGCAACTGGGGGTCCTCGGACCGTAGGAAGACGGTGAGCCCGAAGGTGGCGGCGTATTCCAGGGCGCGGCGCAGCACCAGGGTATTAAGGATGGGGCGGTCGGCCTGGCTCATGACGGCGCAGCCGGCCTGGCGCAAGGCGAACATCTCGCTGAGCTGCTCCCCCGCCAGGCCCTGGGTGAGGGCGCCGGCGGGGATGACCCGTGCCCAGCCGGCCTGCTCGGCGGTCCGGGTGATGAGCTGGGCCACCGCCGGGGTGTCGATGACGGGCCAGGTGTCCGGGGGGCAGCACAGGCTGGTGATGCCCGCCGCCGCCGCCGCCGCCGTCTCGCTGGCGATGTTGCCCTTGTGCTCCTCGCCTGGCTCCCGCAGACGGGCGCAGAGGTCGATGAGGCCTGGGCACACGACCTGGCCCCGGGCGTCCAGGACCTGATCCGGCTGGAAGCCTGCCGGGGCGGTGCCTACCGCCAGCACCCGCCCCTCGGCCAGGTGCAGGTCCAGGTGGCCATCGATACCGTTGGCGGGGTCGATGAGGCGGCCATGGCGAATGCTGAGGCGGGAAGTTTCAGTCATGGGCCGTTACCGCCGCGCCTTGGTTCTGGGTGCCGAGGCACAGGGCCATGACCGCCATGCGCACGGCGATGCCGTTGCTGACCTGTTCCAGGATCACCGAGCGCGGGCCGTCGGCGACCTGGGAGTCCATCTCCACCCCGCGATTGATCGGCCCGGGATGCATAACGATGGCGTCCGGCTTGGCGGTAGCCAGGCGCTCCTCGGTGAGACCGAAGAGCTGGAAATATTCGTGCTCGCTCGGCAGCAGGGCACCCCGCATCCGCTCCCGTTGCAGGCGCAGCATGATGACCACGTCCACGTCCCGCACCCCCTCGCGCAGGTCGTGGCAGACCCGGGCGCCGAGGGACTCGGGATCGGCGGGGAGCAGGGTCCGGGGGGCGACGAGGCGCACCTCGGCCACGCCCAGCGTTTTGAGGGCCGCCAGTTGCGAGCGCGCCACCCGCGAGTGGAGGATGTCGCCGACGATGGCCACCCGCAGGGGGGCGAAGTCGCCCTTGTGGCGGCGGATGGTGAACATGTCCAGCAGGCCCTGGGTGGGGTGCGCATGGCGGCCGTCGCCGGCATTGATGACGCTGACCCCGGGGGCGGCGTGCTGGGCGATGAAGTGGGCGGCGCCGCTCTCGGCGTGGCGGACCACGAACATGTCCACGTGCATGGCCTCCAGGTTGCGCAGGGTGTCGAGCAAGGTCTCGCCCTTGGTGGTGGAGGAGGCGGCGATATTGAGGGTCAGTACGTCCGCCGAGAGCCGCTTGGCCGCCAGTTCGAAGGTGGTGCGAGTGCGGGTACTGGTCTCGAAGAAGAGATTAGCCACGGTCTTGCCCCGGCACAGCGGCACCTTCTTGACCGCCTGGCGGGCCACGCCCAGGAAGCCCTCGCTCTGATCGAGGATCCGGAGCAGCAGGGCGCGGGGCAGGCCCTCCAGGGTGAGGCAGTGGCGGAGCTGGCCCTGGGCGTCGAGCTGGAGGTTGGACATGGCGGGGCCGGGGGTCAAGGGCGGGGGTCCGGGCGCCGGCCCAGGACCAGGGCCAGGGGCGCGGGGCCGGTGAGCTTGACCTGGAGGGCGTCGTCGCGGGCCAGGGCGCCCTTGAGGTCGATGCCGGTGGCGTCGGCGGCGATGGGCAGTTCCCGACCGCCGCGCCGCGCCAGCACCGCCAGCAGCACCGAGGCGGGCCGGCCGTAGGCGAAGAGGCTGTCCAGGGCGGCGCGGATGGTGCGCCCGGTGTGGAGGACATCGTCCACCAGGATGAGATGGCGGTCGTTGATGGCGACCGGCAGGTCCGAGGGCCGCACCTGGGGGTGCAGGCCCAGGCGGCTGAAGTCGTCGCGGTAGTAGGAGATGTCCAGCACCCCTAGGGGCTCGGGGATGCACAGGGACTGGTGCAGGCGTTCGGCGATCCAGACGCCGCCGGTATGGATACCGACCATGAGGGGGTCGAGGATGCCACGCTGGGTGAGCTTGGCCTGGAGGACGGCGGTCATCCGCGCGATGGCCGCCTCGATATCGGCGGCGGTGGCGACGATCTCAGTGGGCTTCACTCAGCCAGGTCTCCAGCAGCAGTTTCGCGGCCATGGCGTCCACCACCTCGCGGGAGGTGGCCTTGCGCCCGAGGATGCGGCGCGCCTCCAGGGTGGTGAGCCGTTCGTCCACCAGGTACACCGGCAGACCAAAACGCCCCTCGATCTGGCGGGCGAAACGCCGGGCCAGGGGGGCGATCTCGGTCTCGGTGTCATCCATGTTGAAGGGCAGACCCACCACGGCGGCGTCTGGACGCCATTCGCGCATCAAGGCCTCGATGCGCGGCCAGTCGGGCCGATCATCGCGGCAACGCAGGGTGGTGAGGGGGGCGGCGGTGGCGGTCACCTGCTGGCCCACGGCCACGCCGATCTTGCGCGGGCCATAGTCGAAGCCAAGGAGGGTGCCTGTGGCCATTCAGGCGTGTCCCACCTCGGCACTCAACAGGTTCAGGTCCACCCCCAGCAGGGCCGCCGCCGCCTGCCAGCGCCGCCCGGCGGGGACCCGGAACAGGATATCGCCATCCGCCGGGCCGCTCAGCCAGGCGTTGGTGCCCATCTCCTGCTCCAGTTGGCCGCCACCCCAGCCGGCATAGCCGAGGGCGATGAGGCGCGAGGCCGGGCCCCGGCCGGCGGCGATGGCCTCCAGCACGTCCCGGGAGGTCGTCACGCAGATGTTGGGGGCAATGCTCAGGGTGGCGTCGTAGGTCTCGCCCTCGCTGTGCAGGACGAAGCCGCGATCCGTCTGCACCGGACCGCCCAGGTAGATGGGGTTGTCGCGCACCCCCGGATCCAGGACCTCGATATCCAGTTGTTCCAGGATCTCGCCGAGGCGGATCTCCAGAGGGCGGTTGATGACGATGCCCATGGCGCCCTGGTCGGTGTGCTCGCACACATAGGTCACGGTCCGCGAGAAATTAGGATCCCGCAGGCCTGGCATGGCGATCAGGAAGTGGTTAGCGAGGGTCGAGGAGTATGGCATGGGCATAGTATCCGGCCCTCACCCCCTAGAGGCAAGAAGATTGCCGGGGGATGACTGGCCACCCTACCCCTTCCTGGGCCCCCGTTCTCCCAAGCCAATCCCCTTTGGTCCTGCCGGTAATTTGGCTTTGTTTCGTAATTTGCCTCTGCCGCGCACCCCCGACCGGTATTCGGGTTCCAGTGTGGTCCGGGCCTCGGTGTAGTGGTAAGTCGCTTCAACGAACCAAGGGCGCACCTCGAATCCGGCCAGCCAGGCTGCGATCGTCGCCGCGAATTTCGCGGAGCCAAGCTTGGTTGCACCAAAACGCAACTCGGCCGCCACGATTGCCGAAAGTCAGGTACCGCTATTGTTAATCAGATTTCGGCGCGGTTGTTCTAGCTGAGCCGATATCTCCCTTGACAACGACCGCGATAAGGTAGCACCGTCCCTCTCCACCCTCGCGTCCGTTCCCCGTCAAAAACCTTGCCGCCAGTCATCAAATGAGCCCTCTCAGCTTACGCACCCTCAAAGCCAGTATTGCCTACTTCTCCCTGGCGTTTGGCGCGGGCTTCGTCATGGGCGCGATACGCGTGCCTTTCCTGGTGCCACGCCTCGGCGAACGCCTGGCGGAACTCATCGAAATGCCGTTCATGTTCGTCGTCATCGTCTTGGCGGCCCGCTTCATCACGCAACGATTCGCCTTGCCGGCTACCCCCTGGGTGCGGCTGGGCACCGGCTTGATTGCCTTGGCTTTGCTGCTTGCGGCCGAACTCTTGCTCGCCGTGGTCCTCCAGGATCGGTCTCTTGGCGAATATGTCGGTAGCCGGGACCCCGTCTCGGGAACCGTCTATCTGGCAATGCTCGCGCTGTTTGCGGCAATGCCCCTGGTTATCACGCGACTACGATTGGGTCGCAACCGCTAGGTGGTGGATGTCGATGGGGCTGATAAACTGCGGCCCCGTGCATCCGCGTGAAGTCTTCGCCCACAATCACCCCAGCGGTGGCGTGGAACCGTCCCAAAGCGACATGGGCATTACCGCCCAACTCAAGGCGGCAGGTGAGGTCGCCGGCATTGAGTTGCTGGACCACATCATCTTCAACCGGACGGGATACTTCAGTTTCCTGGAAAACGGCATCCTGTAGGGCGACATCGTGCCCCCTGGATCAAGGGGGCGCCTAACTTATGCCTTAGGGCCGGAGATCCCCCGCGGCAGGGGGGTCCGCGGGACTTGATGGCGCATCAGGAGGGTTTCTTGCGCCTTTGCCCGGCCTTTTCCAGCTCCGCCAGATAGTCCTGCCACAGACCTTCCTGGTTCTGGCCGAGGCGGTAGAGATAGTCCCAGGAATAGATGCCGGTATTGTGGTCGTCGTCAAAGTGGAGGCAGATGGCATAGTTGCCGACGGGCTCGATGCGATCGATGTTGACGTCTTCCTTGCCGAGCTGGAGTACCCGCTGGCCAGGCCCGTGGCCCTGGACCTCGGCGGAGGGCGAATAGACGCGCAGGAACTCGCAGGGCAGGGTGAAGTGGGAGCCGTCGTCGTAGGTCAGCTCGATGACCTTCGACTGACGATGGAAATTGATCTCGGAAGGGGTGGACATGAAGGGCTCCGCGCCGGCCGCCGAGCGGCCGGGGTGTCGTCGTCAAAAAAAGGCTGGCCATCAGAGGATGTAGCGCGACAGGTCCTCGTTGGCGGCCAGTTCGGAGAGGTTGCGATCCACGTAGGCGGCGTCGATGGCCACCGTCACCCGGTCCATCTCCGCGGCATTGAAGGAGACATCCTCCAACAGCCGCTCCAGCACCGTGTGCAGGCGGCGGGCGCCAATGTTCTCCGTGCGCTCGTTGACCTGCCAGGCGACCTCGGCGATGCGCCGGATGCCTTCTGGCGTGAACTCCAGGTTGACGCCCTCGGTCCCCAGCAGGGCCTTGTACTGCTCGGTGAGGGAGTCGTCCGGCTCCGTCAAGATGCGGACGAAGTCCTCGGTGGTCAAGGCCTTGAGTTCCACGCGAATGGGCAGGCGGCCCTGGAGCTCCGGGATCAGGTCAGATGGCTTGGAGAGGTGAAAGGCCCCGGAGGCGATAAAGAGGATGTGATCCGTGCGCACCATGCCGTGCTTGGTGGAGACGGCGCAGCCTTCCACCAGGGGCAGCAGGTCGCGTTGCACGCCCTCGCGGGAGACATCGGCACCGCTGCTGTGGTCGGCGCGGCGGCAGACCTTGTCGATCTCGTCGAGGAAGACGATGCCGTGCTGCTCCACCCCCTCCAGGGCCCGCAGCTTGAGTTCCTCCTCGTTGACACGCTTGGCCGCCTCCTCGTCGCGGAGCAGCTTCATGGCGTCGCCCACCTTGAGCTTGCGGCGCTTGGTGCGGTCCCGGCCCAGATTCTGGAAGATGCCCTGGAGTTGGCTGGTCATCTCCTCCATGCCTGGCGGGGCCATGATCTCCACCCCAATGGGTGAGGCACTGACCTGGATCTCCACCTCGCGTTCGTCCAGGCCGCCCTGGCGCAGCTTGTCGCGAAACTTCTCCCGGGTGGCATTGGAGGCACCGACGCCGCGACTGTCCTCCTCGAAATTGGCGGGGGGCGGCAGCAGGGCGTCCAGCAGCCGCTCCTCCGCCGCCGCCTGGGCCTGGTCGCGCAGCCCCTCCATGGCTCGCTCCCGCGCCATCTTGACGGCGGTGTCGGCCAGGTCGCGGACAATGGACTCGACGTCGCGCCCCACATAGCCGACCTCCGTGAACTTGGTCGCCTCCACCTTGATGAAGGGGGCATCGGCGAGCCGCGCCAGGCGCCGGGCGATCTCGGTCTTGCCGACGCCGGTGGGGCCAATCATAAGGATGTTCTTGGGCGTGATCTCCGAGCGCATGGGCTCGGCGATCTGGGCGCGGCGCCAGCGGTTGCGCAACGCCACGGCCACGGCCCGCTTGGCCTCGTCCTGGCCGACGATGTGCTTGTTGAGCTCCGCGACGATGCGTTGGGGGGTGATGTCCGACATGGGGAAATCTTCCTGGTGAAGGTTCGGGGCCCCGAGGAGGCCGCCGCGTGGGATGCAACTGGGGTCATCTGCGGGCCGGGACGGCCTTCCGCAAGGCCAGGTCCCAGCGACGGGCCGCCGGCCGCGCCGCCGCGACCCATCAGACCGGGCCCAGCTCCTCAATGGTGAGTTGGTGGTTGGTATAGACGCAGATGTCGGCGGCGATGTGCAGCGAACGCTCGACGATCTCCAGCGCCGACAACTCGGTCGCCTCCAGCAGGGCCCGCGCCGCCGCCTGGGCAAAGGAGCCGCCGGAGCCGATGGCCATCAGACCCTGCTCCGGCTCCAGCACATCGCCGGTGCCCGTGATGATGAGGGAGGCGGTCTGATCGGCAACCAGTAGCATGGCCTCCAGACGGCGCAACATGCGGTCCATGCGCCAATCCTTCGCCAACTCGACGGCGGAGCGGGTGAGATGGCCCTGGTGCTTCTCCAGTTTGCCCTCGAAGCGTTCGAAGAGGGTAAAGGCATCCGCCGTGGCCCCGGCGAAACCCGCCAGCACCCGCTCCTTGTAGAGGCGCCGCACCTTGCGGGCATTGCCCTTCATGACCGTCGAGCCCAGGGTCACCTGGCCATCGCCGCCAATGACCACCTGGCCGCCCCGCCGCACCGACAGGATGGTGGTGCCGTGAAATGTCTCCATCAAGGGTTCTCCCGCGCGAATCGAATGGGCGCCATTCTACCCGAGTGACGGGGCGGGATCAGCAAAGCGATAAGACGGAAGGCGGCCAGGGCCTGTAGAGTAAACGCCTACCGCCGGGCGGCAAGCCGCGCAGCGCGTCCCAGGGCGGGGCTCCCGTTTGAGAAGTCACTCGCCACCGGCCCCCACCGGTACGACTCGTTACCAAACACACCTCCATTACACCGCCGCCATGAACCCCATCCAACTTCCCGACGTTACCGCAACCCCTGCCGAACCTGGACATGCCCGGTTGTCGCGGCGGCGCTTGCCGATCCGTATCCACTCACGACGGCCTTCACCCTGCTGCTACTGCTGGTCGCCGGTACCCTGGGCTGGCTGACCTATCAACGCACGGCCAGCATCCTGGAAAGCTCGACAGCGAAACTGACCTTACGCGCCGCCCACGAGGCCGCCCTGGAACTGGATCGCATCCTGGCCCCGGTCCAAACCAGCGTGCGCTTGCTGACCGTTGAAGAGTCTCTGGCCTCGGCGGGCCTGGAGGCTCAGTTGTCGGCCCTGCCGAACTATATCGAGGCCTTAAAGGCGGCGCCGGCGGTGGTCGCCTTCTATTGCGGCGACCTGGCGGGCAACTACTTCCTGGCCCGCCGCCTCCTGGACGAAGAGGACCGCCAACGCTCCGAGGCACCCGCCGCGACCCACTATCTGGCTATCACCGATATCTTCGAGGCGCTCACCGCCAGCTACCGGCCCTACAAGCCCGCCAAGACCCTGTCGCAATCCCCAGAGATCATGAAAAAAAGGCCGAGGAGGGTCATATCGACCCGGATCGGTTCCGCATCTTCCTGGGTTCGGGGGCCTGCCTGCGCTACGTAGAACGCTTCCTCGCCCCCGCGCAACGGGACACGATGGCGTTCGACGCCTTCATGCCCCGGCCCTGACGCCATCGCCATCCACGAGGACCGCCCCTTTGGTTCTCAACCAACTCCTGTTTATGGCGCTGCTGATCGCGGCCAGCGCCCTCTTTTCCCTGTCCGAGATCTCACTGGAGGGAGGGCTGGGTGGTGGCTGGCGGTGGGCGGGGGTGTCGACAGCAGGGATGCTGTCGCCAAGCCTACAGGGATGTATTCACGGCGTCCCCCGACCGCCGCCAGCCACCACCTAGCCCGGGAAACCGCTAACCGATGTATTTTGGCTATACTTATCCGAATCCGGCCCCGGGCGGCCATCACTGACAGACGGAGATTAAGAAAATGACGAATTTCACGTTACATCCGGGACGTGCGGCCCGAGTCGGCGCCAATGCCCTGACCAGCCTGCTCGCCGCGCTGGCGCTGGGCGGCTGCGCCTCGTCAGCCAACTATCCCACCGGCGTCATCTCCATCACCGTCAAGCCCGGTGACACCGGCACCTGCGAATCCGCACCCTGCCAGGTCAATCTGGTGATGCCCCCGGGGACGGGCAGCTATGAGGTCACGGGCAATGAGGTGCGGGTGGGCACCTACCCGGCGGGCCAGACGGTCAATCTGGGCGGATACTGGGAATCTCAGAAATTCGAGATCGTCGGCGCCAAGGTGGCACCCATCTATGTTTATGTGCCCAGGCAGCGCTGAGGGAGCGCGTCGCTACGCGGAGTGACCGTCTCGCGACAGCCATGAGGGGCGGGGACGACGGCGATGCCATCGGCGCCGGCCGCCATGACTTGGCCAGCGCCGCCAATGGGGTTGCTACTCCCGCCAATACTCCGGCTTGTCGAGGGCATCTGCGCAGACGACCCTACCCCGGAGCTTGCCAATAACGCCAGGGCGGAGCGCCAGAACCATCCAGCTAACATGCTATAAATAAAGGCTTAAGCTCGCCGCCATCCTACCGATTGGGGCGCTACCCGGATCAAGTTTCCGGCAAATAAACAGCCGATCCGGTCGGCTGGATTGTGTTCTCGACGGGATTAGGAAACTTGTGCGCTAAGTAAGCCGCCTTAGGATTAGCTTGCAACGGGCCGCTAGTATTCTGGACTGAAATTCAGACGAGGACCCAGGCGACCGCCCGCACCATGCCGACCACCCCTACTCCAACGCCCGCCGCGAGGACGGTGCTCCTTCCAACTGGGACCACGAGCTATCCTTGTGGGTGGATGAGCCCGGTGGTACGACCGCCGCTCAGCGCCCTGCCCTGGCCAGGAGTGCCGGCGATACATATCCAAACCCGGCGCGGGACGGCCCTCACTGACAGGCGGAGATTAAGAAAATGACGAATTGCATGTCACATCCGGCACGGGTGGTCCGAGTCGGCGCCGGTGCCCTGACCAGCCTGCTGGTCGCGCTGGCGCTGGGCAGCTGCGCCTCGTCGGCCGACTTTCCCACCGGCGCCATCGCCATCACGCTCAAGCCCGGCGACACCGGGTCCTGTATCACGGCCCCCTGCCAGGTCAGCCTGGTCATGCCGCCAGGCCAGGGCAGCTACGAGGTCACGGGCAATCAGGTCCGGGTCGGCACCTACCCGGCGGGGCAAACCGTCAATCTGGGCGGTTACTATGAATCCCAGAAGTTCGTCATCGTCGGCGCCAAGGTAGCGCCAGCCTATGTCTATGTGCCGAATCAACGCTAGTTGTAGCGGTCGCCCGGCCCCTCTCCCCCGGCCCCTCCACCGCGCGCGGGGAGGGGTGTGAGGCGGGCGCGGCCGCGGGCGATGGCCAGGCGCAGGGCGCGCGCCGCCGCCGCCGTGTCTTCGGCGGCCATGAGGGCGGAGACGACGGCGATGCCATCGGCGCCAGCCGCCATGACCTGCCCCGCATTGCCCTCATTGAGCCCGCCGATGGCGATCAAGGGCAGGTGGGTGACGGCACGGATCGCCGCCAGCCCGGCCAGACCGGTGGCCGTTGGGGTATCCCGCTTAGTCGGGGTAGCGAAGACGGGGCTCACGCCCAGATAATCCGCCCCCTCGCCCGTGGCGCGGCGGGCCTCCTCCGGGGTGCTCACCGAAACGCCGAGGAGGCATTCCGCGCCGACCAGCCGCCGGGCCAGTTCGCAGGGCAGGTCGTCCTGGCCCAGATGGACCCCCGCCGCGCCGCAGGCCAGGGCCAGGTCGAGGCGGTCATTGACGATGAGCGGCACCCCCAGAGGCTCCAGCAGGGCCTTCAGTTCCAGTGCCAGCCGGAGGCTGTCGCGGGTGCGGGCGTCCTTGTCGCGCAACTGGACGATGCTGGCGCCACCCTGGACGGCAGCACGGACGATCCCGACCAGCCCCCGGCCCTGGGCGGCGGCCCGATCGGTCACCAGGTAGAGGCCATAGTCGACGGCCCGGGTCATGGGCTTATTCGAAGACCAGGCGGGCGTGCTGTCTCACCCGCTCGGGGGTGATGGCGTCGAGGGCGTCGATGAGGCGGGTGCGGAAGCTGCCAGGCCCCGGGTTGCCCACCGCCGCCAGCTCGCCGGCAATGCCATAAGCGGCCAGGGCGCCGATACTGGCGAGCAGGGGGTCGGGTTGGACCGCCGCGAAGGCGCCGACCAGGGCGGAACAGACACAGCCCGTGCCCGTCACCCGGCTCATGAGGGGGTGGCCGTTGGCCAGGCGCACCCGGCGCTCGCCGTCGGTGATGAAGTCCTCGGGGCCCGTCACCACCACCAGGGCCCCAAACTGGCTGGCGATGGCGATCGCCGCCTCCCGGGCCTCCTCGACGCCCCGGGTGGAATCGACGCCCTTGGTCGCGCCGCCGGCCGCGGCGAGGGACAGGATCTCGGAGGCGTTGCCACGGACGATGGTCGGCTTGACCTCCTCCAGGAGCAGCAGCGCCGTCTCGGTGCGCAGCCGGGTGGCGCCGGCGCCCACGGGGTCCAGGACGATGGGCAGACCCCGCGCCCGCGCCGCGTGCCCGGCGGCAAACATGGCATCGATCCAGGGCCGGGACAGGGTGCCGATATTGAGGACCAGGGCCCCGGCCAGGCCCACCATCTCCCGGACCTCCTCGGCGGCGTGCGCCATGACCGGCGAGGCGCCAATGGCCAGCAGGGCATTGGCGGAGAAGTCCATGACGACATAATTGGTGATGTTGTGGACCAGCGGCCGCTGGCGCCTTAGCTCCGCGAGCGCCTGGGCTGCGGCATCGATAGGGTTGGTGCTCATAACCATGAATTTTGACTCAGTTGCGGATGGCGGAAGCGACACTGGCGGCCAGATAACACCTCGCGGCCGCCAATGCTGGCGAAAATGGCCGTCGAAAGCGAATGCGATCCGCATACTACGCCGAGACATGACGACCTTGCTCGCGCAGTCGGTAAAGCGCCATTGCTGGCCGGGGAACCGGCGAAATGATCCGCCTGGTGCAGCCCCTGGCGGCCTTTGCGATCCGCCCGCGTCTGGCGGCGGGTCACCCGCCGTGATCCGCCGCCCCGTCGGTAGCCCCGGTCTCAGCTCAGATCGATGGCGTGGCGCTTCAGGTCCGCGAGGCTGATGAGGCGCAGCACCTGCTGGTGGGTAGCCCTCAGCACCACGCGCGGCGCGACGCCAGCCTCCAACGCCTCCCGCCAGCGCGCCGCGCACAGGCACCAGCGGTCACCTGGCTTGAGGCCCGGAAACTCGAACTCCGGATGCGGGGTGATGAGGTCGTTGCCTTGTCGCAGGGAATACTCCAGAAATTCCGCCGTGACCCGGGCGCAGACGCCATGCAGGCCGACGTCGTCCGGACCCGTCGCGCAACTGCCGTCGCGATAGTAGCCGGTCACCAGGTTGCCATCCGAGCAGGGGGCCAGAGGCTCCCCAAGCACGTTCAAGGGCTCGTCTCTACGGGGAAATCCACCGTCCATCGCCTTCTCCTCTAATCATGAGCGGGTGAGGCCCTTGCCCGGTCCCACCCGCTTCGTCTATCGTCCCCCTAATATCCGTCAGCCGATCCCCACCATGCAAGCCGCCCGCGACCTCTTTTCCTACCCCCCCTACTGGGCCCACGAACTGGGCACGGCGCCGCAACTGCCCATGTCCCGGGCGGAGATGGACCTGCTGGGCTGGGATGCCTGCGATGTCATCATCGTCACGGGCGATGCCTATGTGGATCATCCCTCCTTTGGCATGGCCATCGTCGGGCGGCTGCTAGAGGCCCAGGGGTTCCGGGTCGGCATCCTGGCCCAGCCGGACTGGAACTCGGCGGAGGATTTTCGGCGCCTGGGCCGGCCGAACCTCTTTTTCGGCATCACCGCCGGCAACATGGATTCCATGGTCAACCGCTACACCTCCGACCGGCGGCTACGCAGCGACGACGCCTACAGCCCCGATGGCGCCGGCGGACGGCGGCCGGACCGGTCGGTGATCGTCTATACCCAGCGGGCGCGGGAGGCCTTCAAGGACACGCCTATCGTCCTTGGTGGCATCGAGGCCAGCCTGAGGCGCATCGCCCACTATGACTATTGGTCGGACAAGGTGCGGCGTTCCGTCCTCCTGGATGCCAAGGCGGACCTGCTCCTCTATGGCAATGCCGAGCGCGCCCTGGTGGAACTGGCCCATCGGCTAGCCGCCGGCGAGCCCATAACGACCATCCGGGATCTGCGCGGCACAGCCTTTATGACCCGGGGCCTGCCCACGGGCTGGGTCGAGATCGACGCCACCCGCCTCGACGCCGCCCCCCGGGCGCCAGCCCCCGGGGCACACGCTGGGCCGCGGGTTGAGCCCTTCCGGGATCCCTATCGGGACCCCTACCAGTTAGAGCCAACCTGCGCCGCCACCGGCGTCGTGGCGCCCGGGGCACCCGAGCCGGGGGCCTTGGTAGAGACGGCCAGTGACCGCCCCCCGGGGGTGCGGGTCTCCCTGCCCACCCCGGCCCACCCTGCCGGTCCTGTAGCCGATCAGGCCCCTGGCCCGGACCGTTCCGACCGCGCCCGCACCCTCCTGCGCCTGCCCTCCTTCGAGCAGGTGCGGGACGAGCCCCTCCTCTACGCCCATGCCTCCCGCCTCTTTCATCTGGAGACCAATCCGCGCAACGCCCGCGCCCTGGTCCAGGCCCATGGCGACCGCGACCTCTGGCTCAACCCGCCACCCATCCCCCTGACCAGCGCCGAGCTGGACCGGGTGTACGAACTCCCCTACAGCCGCCGGCCCCATGATGCCTACGAGGGCGCCCGCATCCCAGCCTGGGAGATGATCCGCTTCTCGGTCGCCATCATGCGCGGCTGCTTTGGCGGCTGCACCTTCTGCTCCATCACCGAGCACGAGGGCCGCATCATCCAGAGCCGTTCCGAGGCCTCCATCCTGCGGGAGATCGAGGCGCTGCGCGACCGCACGCCGGGGTTTACGGGGGTCCTCTCGGACCTGGGCGGCCCTACCGCCAACATGTGGCGGCTGGGCTGCCGCGACCCGGCCATCGAGTCCGCCTGCCGGCGCCTCTCCTGCGTCTTTCCGGGCATCTGCAAGAACCTGGGCACGGACCACGACCCCCTCATCCAGCTTTACCGCAAGGCCCGCGCCCTGCCCGGCATCAAGCGCGTCCTCATCGCCTCCGGCCTGCGCTACGACCTGGCGGTGCGCTCCCCGGCCTACATCCGCGAGCTGGCGACCCACCATGTCGGCGGCTATCTCAAGATCGCCCCCGAACACACCGAGGCGGGGCCCCTGGCGCTGATGATGAAGCCCGGCATCGGCGCCTATGACCGCTTCAAGACCCTGTTCGACAAGTATTCCCGGGAGGCGGGCAAGGAGCAGTTCCTGATCCCCTACTTCATCGCCGCCCACCCCGGCACCCGGGACGAGGACATGCTGGCCCTGGCTTTGTGGCTGAAGGCGAACGGCTTCCGCCCCGATCAGGTCCAGGCCTTCCTGCCCACGCCCATGGCCCTCGCCTCCACCATGTACCACACCGGCATCAACCCCCTGAAGCGGGTAACGCGGGGTGCCGAGCCGGTGATCCTGGCCCGCGGCGCTCGCCAGCGCCGGCTACACAAGGCCTTCCTGCGCTATCACGACCCCGAGAACTGGCCTCTGCTGCGCGAGGCGCTGAAGCGGATGGGCCGCGCCGATTTGATCGGCAACGGCCAGCGCCACCTGGTGCCAGCCTGGCAACCCGCCGGGCCGGGGCCCGGCCCGGCGGGCGGGGGACGCCGTGGGGCGGCCAGACCGGTGGCCGGGAAAGGGCTGCCGTCCCTGAAACCTCCGGCCCGAGGCAATTGCGCGACCTAAGGGGAGGACATCTCTCGGTAGCGTAACAGCCGTTCCAGTCCGGCCCGGTCGTGTCTCCGGCGATGCCCACCGCGGCGTCGCGCGAGAAGCCGCTGCTGGCTCAGGCGAGCAGATCGCGGGCATCATCGGGATCGAGGTGCCCGCGGCGGGAGAACCCGCGCCGCATGTGGCGGCGTACCTGCGCTTCGATCACAGCAACCTCTTCTGGCATTAGCGCCAGGGCCTGTCGGCACTGGACCCCACCGGCTTCGAGCGGCTTTCTCACGTTTTCGTACGCTCCGCTCTCGCCCACTCAAACCCTTCCGCACCACCAAGGGCAAAAATGGCTTGAAATGACCGCTTCCTGGGTCGAATAGTCGAAGTCTGGCTAACGTTCGCCCAGCAGGCCGGCGGGGATCTCCGCATCACCAGTGCGCCTGGCCAAGCCACCACCGTCTCCAATTTTCTGCGGGAACCCGTGCCGGGTGCGCACGAGGCTTTTCGCGACGGCATGCCCCCCGATGTCTTGCAGGACTCAGAGTCGATGCCATGGGTTTAGGAACAGGGGCACGGGCCCCAGCCGGGGCCTGGCGGGAGGCCGTTGAGTCGGCTCCCGGGAGAAACCTCTAACGCGGACCAGCACCGCCGGCTGACCCAGTTGAGGCGTGGATTCCGCAGTACTCGCCAAATAACCCCCCCGGCAGGGCCGGGGGGAACTGAGCACGTCTTATCGCCGCTTCCTTCCGCGGCGAGTCCAGCCGCGCGCCTATTCGCCAGTTGTTATGGCCTTCACCTCGGTCTTGCCGGTGACGGTGTTGTTTGGAGCGTAAGTGTCATACTCGGCCGTCACCGTCGCCGTCCAGTTGATGGTGCCCGCTGCCACCGCAACTATTGGGAACGTGAAGCTCTGGGTGGCCCCAGCCGCCGCCAGGTCGGCGAAGTGAACGTGAAGGGGATTCGGGCTGGCATCGGCCGCCAGGTCGGTGAACTCAAACGTCTCATCCACAATGTTCGCCCCGTTCAATTCACCTACTACGGTGACCGACCCTGTCGCCTGATCCGGACCCGAGTTCGCCACGGTGACAATGCCCTCGCGTCCATCTTCATTGGCGACCATGTTCACCGGCACCGCAAGACCGGAAGTCGCGTCGATGGAGACATCATAGGCGGTCTGGTGCTTCCCGGTGCAGGCCAGCGGCGGTGTCGCATAGCCGGCCGGAATCGGGTTGTTGTGCGCGAACAGGATCACCGCGCGGGCATCGTCAGCCGCCTGGGCAATACCGCCGATGTTGCCGCCCGTGAATCCAGGCAGGGAGTCGTTCAGAACGTCCTCGGTGCTGAGATCTGGCCACACCGTAGGCAGAATCCGCGCATCGCGGATCCAGAACAGCGGATCACCGTTGGGCTGGGGCCTATTGTACAGGGCGAGGTACTCGAACCTACCCGGCATCGGGTCATCCACGGGAATGTAGGGGGGATAAGGGAGCGATCTGTAGGTCAGCCGGCGCCGGTAGCTATAGTCGCTGTAATCCAGGAAGCACTTGTGGACCATTACCATATTGCCCTGGACCTCGTCCCTGTAATCGATACAGATCTTCGGATCCAGCACCGTCGTCGTTGCCTCATCCGAGAGGCCCATGATCTGGTTCAGGTAGACCACCAGGTCCACGTTGATCGACCCTTCCTTGGACGCGGCCGCTCCGAGCCCTTTCGCCCCCTGGTCAAGAAAGCCGTAGTTTGCCCAGGGCTGGGGCAGGACGATGGCGGGGTCGCCCAATTGGCCTTTGAGGATCAACTCCTTGTAGATAGCCAGGTTCTGCATAGGCGCGTCGACGGTCTTGGCAAAGTACTCTTTAGAGTCGCCGTCGCCGTCGCTATCGTTGATGTCGAGCGTCTGGTAGAGCAGCCGGCCGGCAGGGTCCAGTTGGATGCAGTCGGCCGTGGACAGGCCGATAAGGACATCCTCCAGCTGCCGCGCCATCACGTCGTCCGGAGCCCGCGCCACGTTGATGCGCTCGAACTCAATCTCCTGCGTGTAACCGGCGTACTGCGGCAGCACCGAGCAGGAATACTGGTCCAGAGGGATCAGGCAGAGGCCGTCCGGTGTCGTTGCGCAGTCGATGCTGACACCATCGACGTCAACAATGTCGACGCCAGCGGCGGCAACGGGCTGCAGGCAGAGCCCTCCGTCGACCAGTAGCCCCGTTTCGGGGTCGGTTACTTGCTGCGATACGCTCAGAATGGGGACGCCGTCCGCGTCGCGATACAGCACGATCAGGTCGCCATAGTCGGGCGAGCCGCCCCCGCCCCCGCCCCCGCCCCCGCCCCCGCCAATGGTCTGGGCCAGGACCGCCGCCGGACAGGCCAGCATGGCCGAAAACAGGAAGGACGCAACGGGTTTGATCGATTCTAGTGTGCTCATGACGTCAACTCCTCTCCCCTGGTTGGTACTCGTCACATCGGATCGCCGTGGGGACCCGGTAGGTATCATTCCGTTCCGAATGACTCCAATGCTGACAGGAATAGGAAGTCGAACCTCACGGGCGGCTGGAGCGGGGCGGCTCTTGGGCAAATGGGCGCGCAGCCCATTCTTGATGGCGTCGGCCTCGTGCTCCTGGCGAAGATGATGTCCTTGGCCTTGGCAATGCCCACCTTGTCGTTGGCGATCAGGGGCTCGAACAGGTCCGGAACCTCGGCGACGCATTTGCCGACCACAACCCTGTGCTTATGCACTGGTTTGAAGAGGGAATGCCCGAAGAGCGAGGCGATGGGATTGCTACCCTTCAAGAGATGACTCCTCAAAATGAATGGAAGAGCGTTAGGCGGCCACGCTGGTGGGGTAAGGGACAGGACCCCGAGCCATCCAGTCCACCAAGACCCAGCCGAGTCCAGGGTTATGTTTTACTATAGCAGTTCGATATTTGTGTCAGGGAATCCTTACGAAACAGCAAACCTTTTGTCATTTTTGCTTGATCGAAGTCATCCTTTTGAAGAATAGGAAGTCCAACCGCACAGGCGGCTGGAGCGGGGCGAGAAGCAGCATCGCTGGGATGGGCGTGGCAAGCGCCGCAAGGGGAGCCGACGGGGAGGACGGGGATGAGATCGCCCCCTGAGGGGGCCGAGGGGGTGTGCGAGGCGGTTTGCCGGGGCCTGGGTGCAGGGAGGGGCGCATCACCGGGGCGCACCGGCAACGGAAGGGGGCTACCACGGCACTTCCTGGTCGAAGACGTACTCGGGTGACGGTCGCGCCAAGGCCCCCAGTCCGGTATAGCATCGACCGGCGGATCGTCCCAGGCTGGCGGTCTGCGCGCGGTGGCGATCCGGGGCGGCTCGGCGGGCTCGCCGATGTGGTTGAGAATCCGCTGCACTGGAGCGGCCTTGGTAATGAAGGCGACGATGCGCCTGTCGGCGCCGCAGCGGGGGCAGACGAGCGGCAATGCCAGGAACAGACGCGCAATCAGCATGGCCCACGGGTCGTGCGCCGAGGAGCGAGCCTTGGTCGCCGCGGCTGCGGGTGAAACTGGGGTTTTGGCCGCCGCCAGTGCCAGGGCCCGTCGGCACTAGACCCCACCGGCTTCGAGCGGCTCGAACACGCCGTCGAGGATACCGCCGTGGTAATGGAGGTGGCGATTGAGTGACGCACCGAAGCGGTGGACGAAGCTCACCGCCCCGAGGCGCGCCTGCGGCGAGGCCCCTGGACTGCGCTCCCGCAGATGGGCCTCGACCACCCGCAGGATAAAGATGCCGTAGGCAGTGACCGCCGTAGGCTCCCGCTCCAGGTACCAGCGCAGGCGCTTGGGCACCGACAGCACCCATTGCCGCACTGGCAGGGGTGGGAAGACCTGATCGACCAGGTGGGCGGCGGTCTCAGCCATGCGCCGGGCGTTGCACGACGGGCAAGCGCCGCGCCCCTTGTAGGAAAAGGCCATCAGGACGAGTTCGATCGCCTGAATACCCGCAGCGATATGCACCCCAGCGAGGCCGACGTGGAGATGAACCCCGGCGGCTCCAAGCTGTACGCCGTCTGGGCACAGTGGGTCTTCGAGGCTGACCGCTACAACTACGAAGGCCCGGACGACCCGCCGCTCCGAGGTTTTTATCTCGGGCTTGGCGCCGGACATGCCATCCTGAGCCCCTTTGATCAATGCCTCGAGGACCTGGCCCAACCCCGCGCCATCTGATTTTCCCCGATTGTCTCCCGCGGACGCTGAGCCTCGCCCTTTCCTCGGGCGTGTCCATCGTCCGGAACTGCCGGGGCGGGCCGTTGTTGACGTGCCCCGCCGCTACGCCCGGCCGACGATGGCACATCACCGGCAGCGCAGCCCACTCCCGATCCGCTGCCTGAGTGTCTCTGTTGTTGGCTCTGTCTGCGTTAAGTGTTGGGGCATCGTATCTATCTGATAACGCATGGGTTGCGAGTAGCGCGCGGGCAAGCCACGCGCCCACGGACTGAGCCTCGCGGCTTAGGTTGCAGTGTCGTATTTACCCAAGCCCGCACCTCATCGCAGGACCGTGTAGGACAAACGACTACTACCTCTTCAGTCTCTGTCCGATACCAGCCTTTCCGTGCGAGGTCTAGCCTTTCATTGGGCTACCGTGCTCGCGGCGAACAGGGGATTCCGACGTTCGCCCGCGCATTGCCCGGGGCATCTGCTCTCTTGGAATCTTCGCCGGACGGAGAAATGCAATGAAGACACCAAAACGCAAGACCGTCGCCACGGCGGTTCTTCTCGTGGTCGCCGCCGGTCTCGCGGCGGACGACGGCCTGCTGCTGCGCAAGAATTTGTCGAGAACGCCCGATTACGAGACGGAGTTCGCGGGCATCAACATGGCCAAATTCTATGTGCCGGCTCAGAAGTCGGATGGGACGCTGCTGACGGACATCGTCTACAAAGACTATCTCGGCGCAGAGCTGTTTAGTCGCACGAAGGCCAAGCCGCTCATCGTGAACTACACGGATGGTCACGTCGATGGCGTCGACGAGGTGCCGGGCTTCATTGGACATGGACAGCGCGACGCCTGGGCCGCCGTCTCCCTCGACGATGGCGCCTCCTGGATGCGGACGAATCTGTCCAGATCCGGGACCAAGGAGATCACCATCACCACTGAAGGCCAGCCTTTTACGTACTATGGCGACGTCACGCGCATGTACACCCACATGGCGGGCAGAAGGGTCCTGGCCATCTGGATCAGCCGCATGTGCGGTGGTGGCAAGCCCGCCTATCTGCTGGCCCCGACAGACGGAACTGTGTCGACCGAGAACCTCGATCCGCTCACTGGCATCGGTTACCAGGATCTCTTCGGCGTGCGCGGCCAGCAGGGCTACGTCGAGTACACGGACGCCTGGGCCGCGGTGGGCAAGGTTCCTTACTCGTGCGTCTGGACCGCCCGTGGGACCATTCAGCAGGACGAGACGACCGGCAAGTCGGTAGTGCTGTGGCGCCTACCCGAGCGTCTGACCTCCGGGGTGCGCGACGCCCACCGCATCGAGGTGTCCTGCGCCCTGAAAGCCGGCTGCGCCGTCTCCTGGCAGGAGGACCCGGAAGGACTACGCCCCGGCGACGGCGAGGGCCCCGGCGAGGGCTGGAGCGGCGCCGTGGCCCACAAGGGCACCGACGTCTGGTATAGCTGGATCGACTGGGCCAACTTCGACGCCATGGACATCGACGACAACGGCGTTGCGGATGAACTCGAGGAGGTGCTGGAAGCGGGGGGTAGACCCAGGGTGGTGGTCCCCATGGCCATCCCAGTGCGGCTCACCGACAACGAGAAGTGTTCGCCCGATGACACCAAGGCTTACTGCACGGCGTCGTTGGATCTCGACGGCGACGGCGCTGCCGACGACCTGATCTGCGACGGCACCAACACGGTAACCTACGTGAATAAGCAGGGCGAAACGGTTGAGGCCTGCGTTGCAGACGATGGACGCGTCTTCAACGGCCAGACCGCCGCGACCCGGCCGCGTATCTCGCTGCAATCCTATAGGAAGGCCGGCGGCGATACCCCGGACAGCGAGGATGACGTCTATTCCGCCTGGACGGTCATCGCCTATGAGGAGAACAAGGCCCTTGGTGAGCTCGACCTGGACGATGACGACATCATCGACGGCACGGATCTGCCGGCCGAGATCGGCAAGAACGCCCGCTACGTGAGCTTCGAGCTCGGCAAGCCGGAGGTCATTCGGCAGAACCTCCAGCTCAATCAACCCGCCGTGAATTGGGAAGACGGCACCTTCACCGACCTGTTTATCATCGATGCCATCAAGGACAAGCTGCTGGTCCAGGCATCGCTCTACGAGACGGAGATTGCCCGTCGCGCGGCCCTGATGGTCCAGCCCTTGGGCAAGGTGGTGGATTCGAACTCCAAGCTCTCGGCCATGCCGCTGTTCAAGCAGGGGATACTCAACCAGGGCGGACCCGCGGACATCCTGGCCCGGCGCTTCGTCGCCCCCGCCTTGTTCAATCCCGCCGTGGATAATCCCTACGACGAAAAGAACATGGCCTGCGATGAATGGCAGTTTACAGACGGACTCAACCCGAACTATCTGGACGGCCTCTGCATGTCGCCTGCCATCAATGTCTCGGCCACCATACCGGTCACCTGTGACATCGCCTGCACCTACGTGGGTGATGGGGGAACCCCGACGGTTGACCCAGACTTCGTCAACGATGACGGCACCTCGATCGAGGTACCCAAGGTTCAGACCTGGGACCAAAAGGTAGATCAGCTCGACGACCAGTCCTGGGAGAACCCCATGGACGTGGCCAAGGGTCACCGCGGCTTCCTGGACAAGGACTTCGTCATGCTGATGTACGCCTGGTCGCCCAACTGGAAGACCAACGCCATCGGCAAGGACCAGTACAACCTGTATGCGCGGCGGTCGTTCGACGGAGGCGTCACCTGGACCACCACCCCGGCAGCCCTGCCCCTGGGTGGAAACGGCACCACCACCTGCGAGATCTTCCGCAACGCCACGGGCGGTCTGCTGACGACCCCGGTGTGCACGGACTACGCCGCCGGTGCCTTCGAGAAGGCGCGGAATCTCTCGGTGCTGACCAGCCTCAAGACCACGGTGCTCGACCCGCGCTATGCGCCCTCGGGTAGCTTCGACCCGGACGGCGACGGCAAGCTCGACTTCCCGATCGTGTATGAGGACGACGACACCCGCGACCCGTCCCGCTATGCCATCGTCTATGAGACTGGCGACAACTCCACCGTAGCCCTGGGCGGCGAGGCCACCCCCCTGAACCTGTACTACTCCCAGGCCGTCAACTGGGGCGACAACTACACGGGCTTCCCGCACCTGTGGAACACAACGGTGGAGGAAACCCTCGTAGCAACTCCGCTGTACGTCATGCCGCAGTTCGACGGCATCGAGGCCAACAAGGACCTGCTCTCCGGAGAGGCGAGCCTGGAGATGACCCCGAGCGGCATGTTCCTGCAGTCCACCTGGAACCAGTGGCAGGAGACGGATCTAGGCGAGGTGTACAACAGCGACGCCTGGTACCGCCGCATCCTGTTCCTCGACGATATCGAGAACCCCAACAAGACCGGCGGGGGGGGTGGCAAGGGTCAGTAGACGAAGGGGGGCGGATAGCATCCCCTCGACCGGCCGGCCTCTGGCCAAGGAGCCGGGGTCCACCCCGGGATGGACCCCGGGGACTGGGCCGGCCGGAACCTAGAAGGGGGATCTCAATGAAACGACTGCGGCGCCACCACGGCGCCGCATTTTTTTGTGGCCTACTGGGGGCCAGATCGCCGACCACGGCGCCTGTCTGCGGGGCTGTTATGGCCAACCCGCCGTGGTGCTGGACCAGCAGGGCGAGGCGGGGATGCCACTTGGGCGGTGTCGTGCGATGAGGACCTCCTCCAGGCCCTGCGGGTGGCGCTCAAGGAAGAAGACTCGCTCTCTGGCGAGGGAGACTGGGACCACCTGCCGAGGGAGATCCCACGGGACTACCTGCTGTCGGTGGCCTGCTGCACGCCGCCGCGCTCGGTGCGTCGCCAGATGGCCGAGCATCACCTCGGCGACCGCGGCCTGGCCCCCGCCTTGCTGGACGACCTGGCGGATGATCAGGCCCTGGCCCCGGCCCAGTTGGGGGCGGCGCGCCGGCTGTTGGGACTCTGCCCGACGACGGCGCCGGAACGGGCGGTGCGCGAGGGTGTCTGCGCCCTGCGCACCCTGCTCCACGGCGCGCCCGCGCCCCGGCGACGGTCGGCGGCGACCCGCTTCGACGTCGCCTTCCTCAACCTGGCGGGTGACGTCACCCCCAGCGCCATCGTTCGGGCCCTGGCGCGGCGGGGCCACGGCAGCCTCTGCTTCTATGGCCCGCCCGGTACCGGCAAGACCGCCTTCGCCGAGATCCTGGCGGAGGCCCTGGACCGCGAGCTGGTGGCGCGCCAGGCCTCGGACCTGGTATCGAAATGGGTGGGCGAGACGGAGCAGACCCTGGACAAACTGTTCCGGGAGCGCGATCCGGAACGGTCGGTGCTGCTCCTCGACGAGGTGGACAGCTTCCTCGCGGAGCGGCGCGAGGCCCGTCACTCCTGGAGCGTACCCAGGTCAACGAACTGTTGCAGCAGATGGAGCGCTTTCCGGGCATCTTCATCGCCGCCACCAACCTGATGAGTGGCATCGATCAGGCGGCCCTGCGACGGTTTGATTTCAAGCTGCACTTCCGGGCGCTGAACGGGGCCCAGCGGCGGGCCCTGTTCGCGCGAGAGGCGCTGGCGGATGAGGCGGCGCCGGTGCCGGAACTCCTTGCCCGGCATCTGGAGGCCCTGACGGGGCTAACGCCGGGGGACTTTGCCAACGTCTGCCGGCAACGGACGCTGCTGTAGGAGGAGGAGGACCTGACGCCGGAGCAGTTTTTGCGACGGCTGGCGGCGGAGTGCCGCCTGAAGCAGGGGGATGAGCGACGGGCGGCCTAATGGGCGGGCACCTTTGCCTGACCACCGCCGCCCAGGGAAGGGTGGCGCCGGTGCATGACCGGATGTCGCTGATCCTGCCACCGCGGTCTTGGGCAACCTGGCTGGGATGCTCCCGCTGGGCGCACAGTTGCAGGAGCGTGGTCCGGGAAATCCGCAGCAGCCGCGCCGAGTCGCTCCAGCGCTCGCGCAGTTGCGCAATCCGCTCCTGGATGGCGGGTGGGCCCAGACGGCCTTCGCTGACGCTGTACTCGACGAAGACCCCGTGGGCGAGGACGACGAACAGGGCCAGGGATCGGCCTGCCTCGTCCGAGCGTCCGTAAACCAGGTTCCCGCCGGCGTCGAGGTCCAGCTCATCGAAATAGACCCGCACCCCGGGTGTGGCTCCATCGACACAATCGCCCGGCCGATAGCGGGTGAGTGCGCAGTCGAAGCGCTTGGTCTGTACCTCGGTCTCCCGGCCATCGAGCTCGATATAGAGCGAATCGAACATACCCATTTCCCGTCTCCCAAAGTGCGGTCATCCGCAGTATTGAACGCCAGACGCGCCGCGATTGCCAGCCGTCACCGCCCGCCGCGCACCCCGATGCTCCCGATGGCGAACAGGGCGAGCAACACCGCGGCGAGCATCAGCCCCGGCAGGGCCAGCCAGTCCACGACCGGGTAGCGCAGGGCTGTGACGAGCTGCAGCGCGGCAAACACCAAGTAGGCGAAGCTCGCCACCCGGATGCGGGGGTAATCGTTCTCCCGCGCCGCGGCGAAGAGGCTCACGCCAATGGCCAGATAGAAGCTGCCGACCATGCGCGCCGTCAGTGGGGTCAGGGACCAGGGCCAGAGTTGCTCCGCACTCCCCGGGGCCACGAACAGCGTTGCCCCCATCACCGCCATCAGGCCGCCCAGTACCCAATGGGCGAGACGCAGGCCGGCGGGCAGGGGCGTCCCCGGTGTTGGCGCTGCCGCCGGTTGATGCCACTGCGTCCAGAGTGCGGCCAGCAGGCCGGGGACCAGGGCAACATAGAGGAAGAGCCAACTCCAGGCCCAGGCCTTGGCCGTCCAGAGCGGGCTATGCAGATGGAACTTGTCGAGGTGCAGGAGAGTAGCGATCAGGATCGAGACGAGCCCCGTGGCGACCACCCAGACACCCACCCGCACCCGTGCCCAGTCCGCTTCGCGCAACCCCAGCACCAGGGCCGTGGCGACCGCGAGGTAGCCACAGCCGAGGAAGGCCGCCGTAACGGGGGGCTTGATGGTCCAGGCAAAGAAATCGCTCGTTTGCTCGCTCAACAGGAAGAGCGAGGCCCCCGCCGCGGCGACGAAGACGCAGGCCGCCCACATAAAGACGCGCGCGTTCGTCGTAACGGGGGTGACTGAGGAAGGATTGGGCATGGCGATAATCCTCGCCTGGAATGGCGTGATAGGAGGTGGGTTGAGGCGAGATCGGAGTGACGGGGTACGACGGGGAGAAAACCGCCGTTCAGCCATCTTGGATCCAGGGTATTACCCTAGGCTGCCAGCTCCACTCCACCCCCGCCAACCGCGCCAGGGCCTGGTCGCGATCCGTTCCGGGCACCTGGCCAGCGACCAGACTCTGGGCGCTCGGCCGTTGGGCCCGACGCCAGGCCCGGGCCGCCAGCTCAGCATAGTCCCAGTGCACCGGGCCAACATCAGGTGTAGAGATAGCGCACCAGGTGGAAGAACAGCGGCGCGGCGAAGCACAGGGAGTCGATGCGGTCCAGCACACCGCCGTGGCCCTGGATCAGGCTGCCGAAGTCCTTGATGCCTCGGTCGCGCTTGATGGCGGACATGCACAGGCCCCCGGCGAAGCCGGCCAGATTGACCACCAGGGCAATGCCCGCCGCCTCCCAGGGGCTGAAGGGGGTCACCCACCAGAGGGCGGTGCCGATCAGGGTCGCCGCGGCAATGCCCCCGACAGTCCCCTCCCAGGTCTTGTTGGGGCTCACCTTGGGGACGATCTTGTGCCGGCCCAGGGTCTTGCCGAAGACGTACTGGAGCACATCGCTCAACTGCACCACCACGATGAGATAGAGCAGGAGCTTGGCGTTCTCCCCCGCATAGCCCGGGATGTCCAGCATGAGCAGCGCCGGGGCGTGGCTCACGCAATAGACCGCCACCATGAGCCCCCATTGGATTTTGGCGGTGCGGGCGAGGAAGTCCTCCGTGTCCCCTGCCAAGACGCTCCGCACCGGCACGAACAGGAACGCATAGACCGGGATGAAGATGACGAAGAGCCCGTACCACTGGGTAGCCACCAGCCAGTACTGGACGGGGACGAAGACGAAGAAGGCCCAGAACAGGGTGCGGTGGTCGGCCCGCCGGGTGGGGGTGAGGGTGATGAACTCCCGCAGGGCGATGAAGGAGGTCAGCCCGAACAGGATCACCGAGCCTATGCCGCCGGTGGCCAGCGCCGCGGCGAAGACCGCCGTCATCACCCACCAGGCCCGGACCCGGGCGTTCAGGTTGACCACCACCGCCTGGCCGGCCTCGGCCTGGACCCGTTGCCCCAGGACCCAGCCGATGGCGCTGGCCAGGACCAGCAGCCCCAGGATGCCCGCGAGCAGGGCGACGATCTCTTGGTCCCAGACGACGTTCACTGCTGTCCCCCCAGGGCGATGAGGGCGCTGCGCGCCCGGTCCAGAAAGGCTCGGCGCCCCTCGCCGGGCGTGAGACGCAGGGGCGGGCCGAAGGTACTGCTCCCCAGGAGCGGCACCGGCAGTATCTCGCCCTTGGGCAGGATGCGGCAGAGGTTCTGCAAGTACACCGGGACCAGGTCCAGGTCCGGGCGCTCCTTCGCCACGAAGTAGAGCCCGGGCTTCAAGTCGCCGATGGTGACCCCGTCGCCCCGGGTCCCCTCCGGGAACAGGATGAGTGAGGCCCCCTCGGCCAGGGCTTGGCTCAGGCGGGCCAGGGCCTCGCGCCCGCCCTGGGCGCTGCCGCGGTCCACCAGGACGGCGTTAAGCAGTTCCCGCGCGATCCAGCCCCGCAACCCGGGCCTGTCCCAATAGTCCGCCGCCGCCACTGGGCGGGTCAGGCGGCGCAGGGCGGGGGGCAAGGCCGCCCACAAGACCAGGGCATCCAGGTGGCTGGAATGGTTGGCGAAATAGAGCTGCTGGATCGCCTCCGGTCCAGATGCGCTGCCCACCCAGCGGGCATGGGCCCCGGTGACCAGGCGGGTCAGGGCGACCAGGAGGCCAGCGGCCAGGTCCGCGGTCCGCGACCTGGGTGGCGGGACATAGATCGCGGCCTGGTTCATCGCGCCTCCAGGGCGCGGCGGATGGCCGCGGTCCGCCGCCAGGCGGTGGCCAGGGCTCCCAGGGCTATGACCGTCAGGGTCGCCAGCAGGACAGTCCCGTCGAGCCCCAGGGGCACGATCAGGGCGGCGGCCACCAATCCCAGGGTCAGGGCCGCCATGCGGTGGGGTTTGGCCATGGGCCCCTGGAAACCCTGGGACAGACCGGCGGAGCCACCCATGGCCCGGATGTAGGCGGTCAGCAGGGCCAGCAGGCCGCACAGCCAGCCCAGCTCGGGCCCGAAGGCGAAACCGGTCGCATAACCCGCCGGGACCAGGAGCAGGGGATCGGCAATGCGATCCGGGACCTCGTTGTAGATTTCTCCGGACTTAGATCCAAGGCCCCCCTCCACCGCGACCATGCCGTCCAGCAGATTGCACAGCAGGCGCAACTGGATGCCGACGGCGGCCAGGACGAAGAGGGCGGACCTGGCCCCGCCGGTCGTCCCGGGGGCGACCAGCAGGGCGGCGGCGCCCAGGGTCGCAAAGCCCAGGCTGGCGAGTGAGATGGCGTTGGGCGGGACCCGCCGATGGGCGAGCCAGGTCGCGAGGACGCGGGCCCAGCGGCTGTCGCGGCTGGTCAAGGGACGGCGGGCGGGCGGGGCAGGTGGCATGGCGACTCCGGGTGGCAGTTCGGGCCAAGCTTAGCCGCTATCGAGCGGCGGGTGCCGGTTTAGTACGCGGGAGACCCGCCGCCGGCGTCTGCAGTCCTAATTTCGTTCCCACCGTCCCCGTGCGAATGCATCCCGTACCGCGCCGAGGTGCTATGGCGTGCAGCGCAGGTATTAGGAAATCTAACCGCGCGAGCGGCCACGAGCGACCGGCGCGAGGACATGGTAGACGCGCTGGGAGGCGCTTGACAAGCGACGCCTGCGGGCCGGGCTGATCAGGACGGGCTGTGGGCGGCACGGCAATACCCGCAGCAGTAGCTGCGGCGGTATCCTATCCCCAACGACCTACCGCCCTGCTCTGGAGCCCCCGGATGACCCGAGTCATTTACATGATGCCCAAACGGACCCACCTGTCCTGGGACCCCCGCCTCGAACCCTTGGAACTGGAGGCAGAGCCCGGGATTGAGGTGCCCTTATTGGGCTACGTGAGTGCGGGCCGGCCCGTGGAAACCCCCGAAGAGCAGGAAACCATCCGGGTCCCCAGTCACATGACCCGCAAAGCCAGCTATGCCCTGCGGGTGCGGGGCCACTCCATGATTGACGACCAGATCCAGGACGGGGACATCATCGTCATCGAACAACGCCAGACCGCCGAGAATGGCGAGACCGTGGTGGCCTTGATCAACGGCCACCAGGTGACGCTCAAGCGCTTTTATGTGGAAGCGGCGGGGGTCCGCCTGCAACCGGCCAACCCCGAGATGGCGCCGCTCTATCTCCGCCATGAGGAGATCGAAATCCTGGGTATTGTGACCGGGGTGGTGCGGATGACGGCTTGATGTTGGCCGCATCCCTCCCCCCGCTGGTGGGGCCACGCTGCTGGATGGGCTGGGGCTGGGGAAGATGATTAGGGGGCGCATACGGAAGCCTTAGGGGTCTCGCGGTGCGGCCATCACCCGACCCTTGCGCAGGCTCCAACCCCTCAGCCCGCGGCCCGCGCTAGGTTCATAGCCAGCAAGCGCCGCAAAATCCCCTCCTCGGCCATCTCCGGCCCGTAGTCCGCCCAGCCGTAGGCGGCGGCGACCGCCGCATCAAGGGCCTGGTGGGCGTGGTCGAGCCAGGCTGGCCGGGCGTTGTAGAGGTTGGTGAGGGTGCGTTTCTTCAACTCGGCCGCGTGCGCGGGCTTGGGGATGAGCCGGTCCGGGTAGCCGGGAACGATCTCGGGGACGCGATCCACCCACTCCGGGGGATTGAGCCAGTTTGCGCGCAGGGTGTAGAGGCGGTGGGCGGCCTCGGCGATGGCCACGGCGACCGGGCGGCGATCGGGGGCGACCGGGCGGCGATCGGGGGCGACGGCTGGGAGGATGATGCCGGAGTCGAGAGGCTCGGTGGGGCCAGCGGTGTCGGCGGGGGTCAGGCCGACGGGGAAGGGGAAGGTCTCGAAGGTGGTGGTGGGGTGTAGCGGGGATCGTTGCCGACACCAAGCCAGGTACATAAGCCCAGCGCCCAAAGCCCATGAATCCGCGAATGCAGGACGCCAAACGTGGTGTCGTCGGCTCTGGTGATTACGATAATCTGGCTATCGGGAACGATACGCGCGTCCAACAAGACAAAGATCCGGTGCTTTGCGACGCGGGGCGTCGCCACCACGCGGGACATGGTAGCCAACATGGCCATCATGTCTTCTCAGGGCCGTTCGTGTCGCCACCAGAGATTACGTAACGATGGGTTGCGATTCTTCTGCCGTACCGGCTTCACCGCTTGTTCAACGTATGAGAACGGCGCCTCGTAAAGGGTTGCGTCGGCTTCCGTCATGCGTACACCGAAATCAATGATCCAGGTATCTGATGGCCGACGCGTGATATCCATGCCGTTCATCCAGGGCTTGAGAACATCGGTGTTCGATCTTCCATGCGGATTTGGACTAAACATCCAAGACTCTGCAAGTTCCCTAGAAATGTCGAATGCCGCTCCTTTCTTGGTCCCCTGAAAGCCAATGTGGCGATTTTCCTTCAGTGCCTTTGCGCGCGTCAGGTCCGATGCCCCTGTCTCATCCATCGACGGCGTCAGATCGGCATTCACAGTGCCGGTTCCGGCCCCATTCAACTGCACTGACTGCCCGTTACCCCGTGCGCTGAAACATATCATCGAAACGCGGACCGCTGCGCCCTCGTTGATCCAAGGCTCGTCGCTCCATGCGTTGAAGATCGCCCCGGCCGGCACACGCCCGGCCTAGAGCCGGTCGAGCGCCTCGAAATAGGCGTCGCCCAGGGCGCCGCGCTTCTTGCTCCCACCCAAGAACGGCGGATTCCCGACGATCGCATCCGCCGCCGGCCACCCCGGTTCCGTCCCGTCGGGGTTCTCGATGGCGTCCCGCTGCTCGATGGTATGCAAGGGCTTGAGGATCGGGTGCTTCGACAACGAGAACCCGTGAGACAGCATCCACTGAATCTCCCCGATCCAGACCGTCACACGGGCCAATTCGGCGGCGTAGGGATTGAGTTCAATCCCCAGCACGCATTCCGGGCCAACCATCGGTAAGGCTCGCGACAGACCTAGGGCCTCGGCCTCCAGGATGACCCGGTGTTCCAGGTCCTTAAGCCCCAGCAGTGACAGCAGGAGGAAGTTGCCGGAGCCGCAGGCCGGGTCCAGGACCCGGAAGTGGGCGAGGCGGGCCAGAAAGCCTTGTAGGAGTCCATATGCCGCGTTCTGGGCCTTGGTGCGAGCGGACGGGGACTTGGCGGCGGCGGCCTTGGCCGTCAGGGCCGCGATCATGGCCTTCTGAGCGGTCCAGGCGTCCCGCAAGGGGTCGAGCACCACCGGATCGACCAGCCGCATGATCGAGCTGCGGTCGGTGAAGTGGGCGCCCAATTGGCTGCGCTTGTCCGGGTCGAGACCGCGCTCGAAGAGGGTGCCGAAGATGCTCGGCTCGATGGCCGACCAGTCGAGCCCGGCCAGGGCGCGTAGCATCTTGATGTCGGCCAATTCCAGAGGTAGGGCATCGCGCGAATCGAAGAGTCCGCCGTTGAACCACTCCACCGGCTCGAAGCCGATCCGGCCGCCGCTGGGCATGGCCCCGAACAGGTCCCCAGCATTCCCGGACAGGCTCGCCGGGTCCTTAAGCCCAGCATCCAGCAACCGGGTAAACATCTGCCGGGGCAGTAACTCAATATCCTCGGCAAACAGGCAGAACAGGACCCGGATGCAGAAGTGACCAACCGCCCAGGGGTCGTGCCCGCGGGCGCGCAGCGCCTGGGCGAGGCCGCCGAAGCGGACGGCCGCCGCCTCGGTGAGGGCCGCAGTGGTCTGGCCCGACCGCAGGCGCTCGGGCTCCGTGAAGGCCCACTTGAGCAGCCGGCGCTGGCTGGCGTCGCGCAGATCCTCCAGGGCCAGGACATGCACCTCCGGGCACGGTCCCGGTGAAGGCGGTATGGATGACGATGCGTTCCAGATCGCAGACGATCAGGAGCGGCGGGTATTCCAGCGCCGGGGTGAAGCTGGAGCTGCTTGAAGGCGAGCTTGAGGTCTGTGTGCTTTCCCTTGTACTCCCAGCCGAAGCAGTTGCGGCGCCAGACATCCGCCCAGCCGTCGCCGCCGCCGGCCTTGGCCGCGCCCTTCTCGAAGCAGAACCAAGCGCCGGTTGGGTCAGCCTCGGCGGGGGCGGGCTCGTCGAGGAGGCGGCACAGGTCGAGGAAATGCTCCTGGGCGGCGGAGCGTTCCTTGAGGGTGGCGTCCCGCCATTTGGTGATGGAGTGGTCGGGGGTCATGGGGTCCGGTTAGGTAAGTGGTTAAAAAGCAGTGGAATACATCATGGTAGAACGCAAAGGCGAAAAGGCTGGCTGGACGTGGGGCTGGATTGGCGGCTTCCTGTGGGTCGCAATCGTTGCGCTGGTATTTCTGGCCCAGGGAAAGATAGCCGCGGGATGCGCTGGCTTACTGGTCTTCGTCACCGCCATCTGGGCGATACGCCGTCTCGCGCCCTGGCGCCATCCGACAACACCCTACTGGCGGCTTTACTTGAGACTGTACCTGCTTTTTTTGCTGACGATACCTTGCGCGATCTGGGGATTCGGGGGATTAGGCGACGAACAGCTTAAGGGTTGGCTGCTGCTCGGGTTGCTACCGCTCTTGACCCCGACTTTCATCAACGGCCGGAAGACTTGGGCCGAAGGCGAGGGGGCCAGACATTTCCCCTAGCCCCAAGGGTTCGCTATCATCATCCTATGTCCTCCCAGCAACCCAATCCCCGCGTCGTCGCCCTGAGCCGGTCCATCCTCGGCGCCCTGGAAATCGTCGGCCTGGTGGTGATCTCGGCTGCGACCCTGATCGCCGGCGGCCAGGAGTTGCTGAAAATGGTCGCGGCCCAGGAGGTCACCCTGGCCGACCTGCTGCTGCTGTTCATCTACCTGGAGGTGCTGGCCATGGTCGGGGTCTACCTGGAGTCCGGGGCCCTGCCTATCCGCATGCCGCTCTACATCGCCATGGTGGCACTCGCCCGGCACCTGATCCTTGATATGAAGAATCTGGGGCCCTGGGACATCATCGCCACGGCCACCGGGGTGCTGATCATCGCCATTGCGGTCCTGGTCATCCGCTACGGTCACATGCGTTTCCCCTACGGGTCATCCAAGTCCGACGATTCGGCCGGGCACCCCATCCAGTAAGGCCGGCCCTGAGGTCCGAGCAGGTCGGCCCGACTCCGCCCGTCGCCCTGAGGAACTGACCCGGGTCTTTGACCTGGACGACCTCATCGGACGGCCCGAAGAGCCCATAGTCCGGGGTTCTGGGAATATTCACAGGTCAGTTCTGAGACAAAAAAAGATCACCTCCATGAAAACCTTAGAAGAAGTTAAATCAGACATCGAGGCCCTGCCGCACGGGGAGTACACCAAGCTCACCCACTGGTTGTCCGAGCGTGACTGGCAGGCTTGGGACGAAGAAATCGACAGAGACTCGGCCGCGGGAAAACTGGATTTCCTCATCGAGGAAGCCCTTGAGGAGAAGAGGGCCGGGAATCTCGGCAGTCTGTGAAGCACAGGACAACGGTACGCTTCTGGATTGGCTTCTATGCGTTACCGGTAGCGATCCAGGTAATTGCCCGGAAGAACTTCGCGATCCTCAAAGAGAACCCACGTCACCCGTCATTGCGCTTCAAGAAAGTTGGAAAGCTCTGGTCCGCTCGTGTTGGTCGCGACTATCGAGCACTCGCCATGGAAGACACAGACGGTTATGTCTGGGTCTGGATTGGCCACCATGAGGAATATGATCGCTTGCTTGAACGAACCGGGTGACGGTGGCGCTGGTGAAGACGCCTCCGCGTCCAGTGTCTGGACATAGGCGTCGTCAAGCTGGCTAAGGGATGGTCGCTGCGAATACGACATGGCCAAGGGTACGCAATGCGATGCCGACGCAGGCACCCAGGGCCGCGGGTCTCCAGACCGCGGCGACCCGACGGCCGGCCGAGATCAGGATCGCTACCCCGACCAGGTCCAATGGCGAAATCAGGAAGCCTGCGCTGGCGTTGAGCAACTCGATGCTGACCTGGCCGGCGCGGCGCATCTCGTCCATCACCCCCATCATCGCCGTGCCGCCGGCCAGGTACTTGGTCAGGCTGGGCAGGACCAGCACCGGGTCGATGCCGGCCGGCCCCAGCAGTGGCGTCAAGGCCTCCGTGATCAGGTCAATGACGCCGAAGCGCTTCAGTGCGGTGACCACGACCAGCGACAGCACCAGCATCGGGATGGCGCCGACGGCGATCTTGAAGGCCTCGGCGCCGGCGCGGTTGATGACGTCGAGTACCCCCTTGGCGCTGTCGGCGACCGGGTGATGCAGGGTTTCATCCAGCCTTGCCTCGGCGGCCGAATAGATAATAGGTCGCCGCCGCCGCGGCCAGGCCGCCCAGCAGCGGTGCCAGCCGGGCGACGCACCAGTCCAGCGCACCACGCGCCTCAAGCAGGCGCATCAGCGACAGCATGACCACCATCACCGGCAACAGCACGAATAACGAGAGTTCGACCGCGGAACGGCCGGCCTTAAGGATGATGTCGATCAGGATGTCCATCGGCATTTAGCGGATAGTCGTCTGGACAATCGGCCAATCCCGGCGCCTGGCGACGGGGCTGACGCTTCGACCATTTTCCCGCGGGACCCTTCAGACGGGGCTGGGATTGAGGGCCGGTAGCCGGGGACGTTCCAGGCGGGGCTTTCCGCCACGGGTCCGCAGCAGGCCCTGGACGCGGCCGACCTGGCGGGCGAAGTCCCGCTTCCAGCGACCAAAATCGATATCCTGGCCCCCGTACAGGGCCCCGTCCAGTTGGCGCAGTAGGCGGATGACCTGGTCGGGGTCGGCGCCGGGCCTCAGCCGCAAGACCTGGCCGGCCAAACCGGGGAGCACGCCAGCCCCTGGCGTCTGGACCGCCGTCGGCAGATGGCGGCAGGCCTCGGATTGGAAGCGCCGCGCCCAGACCGCGGGCTCCCGCTCCCGGTTGGCGGCGCTCAGGCAAAAGAGGAAGCGGCTCGACGCCGGCAACAGGCCCCGCAGATGCCGGCCCAGTCGCCGCCCTAGTGGCGCCGGGTGGAGGCGATCACGGGCCCGCTCCAACCGCCGGCGTGCCAGGCCGGCCACGGCCCAGGCGCGCCGTCCCCAGCCCGCGCCCAAAGGCTCGCGTTGCCGGGTGGATCCCACCCGACCCCGATAGCGGAGGCCAGCGGCAAAACCCATCAGGGGCAGCAGGAGGCTGCTGAGGCTGAGCCAGAGCCAGCCCGATCCGGAGCCCGACTCCTCCCCGCGCCCCCCCCCCCTCGCCTCCTCGATCGTGCCGCCCCCCAGCTTGGCGGGCAAGCCGACCCACTCCCGGCTGCCGGTGGCCACATTCCACCAGGGCAGGCGCAACTCCGGCAAATGCAAACGGCCATCGGCGCGGGGGACCAGGGTGTAATGCTCGATGCGCTTGCCCTCCAGGCGCTGGCCGTCGGCGGAGACCTTGGCTTCGGTCAGGGTCTGTTCCCGATAGACGCGAAAGTCGGAGGACTCCAGGAAGGACTCCAGACTGGGCAAGTGACTGCCGGTGGCGCCAATGGCGTCAAGTTCCAGCATCAGGGAGACGGGCTCCCCGGCCTTGATCGGGTGGTCATCCAGACTGGCCTTGAGGGTCAGGGCCCGCAAGGGCAGCCAGGGCTGAACGCTGGTCAGGGCCGGTCGCACCTGCAACCGGATACCCTCGCTACCGCTGGCATCGAAACGCTGGGCACGGCCATAGGCATCCCCCGCCATCTCCCCCGTTACCCGCGGGGCCGGCAGACTCAGGTCCCCGGCGCGCAGGGGGGTGAGGGCATAGATGAATTCAGTGACGATCTCGCGGTGGCCGTCCGGGGCCGTGCGGGAGCTGGCCTTGGGTTCCCCCAGCACTTGCAGGATCAGGTCGTTGGCGTCGGGGAATTCCGGGGTGGCCTTCGTCAGACTCTGATCGCTGATCACCTTGAGCCGGAGCAGGACATTCTCCTGCACATAGGCCTGGCGCTCGCCCAGCTCCACTTCCAGGCGCGGAGCGCGGGGCGCCGCCTGCGCGGCGGGCTGGCCCCAGGGGGAGGCACTGGGCGCGGCATAAGGCGGGGACCAGCCGGGAAAGGCACCATAGGGATAGACGGCGGATGGCGCGGCCGCTGGGGTTGGGGCTGGCGCCGAGGGTGGGATCTGGGCCGGGGCCTGAGCGGGAGCCTGAGCTGGGGCCGCGACCTGAGCCGGGACCTGAGCGGGAGACGGAGCTGGCGCCGCGACCTGAGCCGGAGCCTGGGGCGGAGGGCCTGACGGCATGGCTGGCGCCGGGAAACCGGGCGGGGCCATGGGGAAACCGGGCCAGGCCATTGCTCCGGGCGGGGCCACGCTGGAGGATGGCTTGCCTGGGGCCACCGCGGGCGCGGAGGGCGTCGCGGTCGTCTCCGCGGGGGGCGGCGGGCTGGCCTGGCGGGCCGGCTGGCCGGGAGGCAACTGGGCCGGCGGCACCCCGCGGGCATTGCTGGGATCCTGGGGCCGGTAGCTGCCGTAGGGCGGTGGCGGCGGGTAGGGGGAAAAATATGGCGGGCCATAGCCCGGAGGCTGCTGAGCCTCCGCCACCCCGCTCAGGAGCGCGAGTAGCGCGATTGCCGCCGTCATCACCCGCTGCATTCGGTTGTCTCCGCGTGCCGCTGGTGGATGGGCCCCGACCCTCCCGCCAACGGGAATAGATTGTGAGTGAGGACCCAGCACACCTCCCGGGAACCCGGGAGGCCTACCAAGGCCGGGTCTCGCGGGGCGGGCCACCCGAGGCGCGGATCTGGCGCATCTCCTCGATCTGGAACTGGTTACGGATGAGCTCGGAGGGGTCGCCCTCCACCTGCCCCAATCGTTGCTCCAGGATGCCAGCGCCGGGGCCCGAGCTGGGCTGGCCACCGAGGGCACCGACGGCGGTCCCCGCCGCGCCCGCGTCCAGGGCGGGCTGCTCGCCCAGTTGGTCGAACTGATCCACGGCATCCGCGCTACCCGGCTCGGGCGCGCCCTCCGGGGGCCTCATACCGGGCTCCTGGGTGCGACGCTCGCCCGTACCGCCCGCCTGGGACGGCTTCTCCCCCGCGCCTGGACCGGGCTCCTCCCCCGGCGCTTGGGGCTTGTCGACCCGACCCTGGGCATCGGGCCGCTCATCCTTGGCCTGACCGGCCTCGATCTCCGCCTGGGTCTCACCCTGACCCGGTTCCTCGGGCTTGCGCTCCTGGTCGCCCCCTCCGGAGGCCTGGTCCCGGGTTTCCTCACCGCCTTCTTTCCCCTCGGCTTTCCGCTCCTCTTTGGCACCGCCGGCCTCCTCGGTTTGCTCCTGACCTTCCTGGGAGCCCGCGTCCTGGCCCTGGTCCCGCTTACCCGCCTGTTTCTCTTTGTCCTGCTTCTCCTTGGCCTGTTGTTCCTTGGCATCCTTCTCCCCGGCCTGCGGGTCCTTAGCCTCTTTGTCCTTAGCCTCCTTGCCTTTAGCCTCCTGCTCCTTGGCCTGCTGCTTGGAATCCTTACCCGCGGCATCCCGGGCGGACTGCTGTTCATCGGCGGATTCGCCGGCTTTCGCCTTGTCCTGCGGCTTGTCTTCCTTGGGTTGCCCGCCGGCATCGGCGGCCTGCTTATCCTCGCCTTGCTTGCCCTGGGTCTGCTCCTTACTGGATTCCTGGCCCTCGCTGGATTCCTCGGTCTGGGACTGGGAGCCACCCGACTCTTTCTGTTCGGTGGACTCACCCTTACCGCTGGTCTCCTCTTGCTTCTCGCCTTCGCCGCCCTGGCTGTCCTCGCTGGACTCACCCGCGGATGAGGACTTGTCCCCGGATTGCTGACCGGAGCTTTGCTGCGATTCCTGCCCCTGGCTGGACTCCTGACCTTGCTTGGACTCCTGGCCCTCCTGGGATTCCTGTCCTTCCTGAGACTCCTTGGAGTCTTTCGATTCTTGCGACTCTTTTTTCTGCTCCTCGCCCGATTCCTGCTTTTCCTGCTTTTGCTCCCCCTTTTTTTGCTCCTGCTTCTCCTGCTTTTGTTGCTTGTCTTGCTTTTCCGGCTGCTGTTCCTGGGACTCCTTCGCCGCATCTTCCTGGCGATCGGCCTTTTCCCGCTCCCGCTTCTCCTGTTCGAACTTCTGCTGATCGATGCGGGCGAGGACGGATCGGGTGAGAGATAAGTTGTGCTGGGCGTCGGCGTGGGCCGGATTGCGGCCCAGGACCTCTTCGTAGGCCTCGGCGGCCCCGGCGAAATCACCAAGTTGGAAGCGGGCGTTGCCCAGGTTGTAGGCGGCATCATCCGCCAGCTTGGGCCGCTGGTTGTGGGCGAAGGCGTCGGCGGCCTCGGCATGGCGTCCCGCTCGATAGAGGGCGACACCCTGGCGGTAGGGATCGGCGGAGCCCTCGGCCGCGCCGGCATAATCGCCTTGCTTGAACCGCGCCTCAGCCTCCTGCTCCGCGTTGTCGAACCAGCCGGCCTGGGCGGAGGAGGCCAGGACCAGGGCCAAGGAAAGGGGCCAGGGATTCATACCCTTCACGACTTACGCCTCCAGCCGCCGCGCCCACGAAACCGGGGGAGCAGCAGGATCATGACCAGCAGCAGGGGCAGATAAAAGCGCTCGTTCCAGATCCGGGTCCGCTCGTCGCTGGCCTCCGCGGGCAGTTGGGCGACGGATGCGGCCTCAAGCAGGGCGAGGGTGTCGTCATCCCGGTAATCCGCGCGAAGATAGGTGCCGCCACCGGCCTCGGCGAGTCCCTCCAGCCGCTTTTCGTCGAGGCGGGAGACGATGGCTTGGCCGCCGCGATCGGTCAGCCAGCCCCCACCGCGACCGGGCACGGGGCCGCCATCCTCGCTGCCGATCCCCAGGGCGTGCAGGTGAATGCCGGCGGCCGCCAGGTCACGCACCCGTTCCTCCAGCCCCGGCTCATCGAAGTCGCCATCGCTGATGAGCAGGATGGCGCGGGCACTGCCCTCGGACAGGCCCGAGAGCAGGTTCTCGGCCCGGTCGAGGGCCCCGAGGAGGCGGCTGCCCTGGAGTTGGGTCAGATCGGTGGAGAGGGCCGGCAGGCTATTGAGGAGGGTCTGGGTATCCTCGGTGATGGGGGAGATGACATGGGGCACGGAGGCAAAGGCGATGAGACCCAGACGGACCTGACGATTGTGCTGGATCAGGTCCTGAATCTCCTGCCGCGCCCGCGCCAGCCGGTTCGGGGCGGTGTCACCCACCTGCATGGAGCGGGATATATCCAACAAAATCAGTAGATTGTTCCCCGGATGAAAGAGGCGGACATCGGTATAATCCCAGCGCGGCCCGGCCATGGCCATCACCAGCAGGGACCAGAGGAGGGACCAGAGCAGGAAGCGCCCCCAGCGCTCGCGGGTCCGCAGTTCCCGGGTGCCGGTGAGGTGGGGCAGCAGATGCGGATCGGCGTAGCGATGCACGGGCCCCCGGGCGGCGCGGGCGGCGCTGCGCCACAGCCAGAGGGCCACCGGGAGGGGCATCAGCAGGACCCAGAACCAGAGGGGCTGGGCGAAATGGAAGCTGGCCTCAGTCACTCGCCACCCTCCGAGCGAAACGCTTGCGCCCCTCGGGGAAGAGCCCCAGGCCGAGCAGGGCCAGCAGGGCCAGCCCCAGGGGCCAGCGGTAGAGGGGGTCCGGCAGGTAGGCGGTGCGGGCCTCGGCCTCGGTCTTCTCGAGGTCATCGATGCGCCGCGAGATCTCCTCCAGGGCGCGGGCGTCGGTGGCGCGGAAGTAGGCCCCGCCCGTGGCGTCCGCGATGTCCCGCAAGGTGCCCTCGTCCATGGTCAGGTCCTCGCGATAGGTGATCACGCCCGCTTCGGGGATAGGGATACGTTTGTCCTCGCTGCCGACGCCGATGACGTGGATGCGCACCCCCAGGGCCCGGGCCAGGGTGGCCGCCTCCAGGGGCGTGAAGCCACCCGCGGAGTTGTCGCCATCGGCGATCAGGATCATGACGCGCGAACCCTCCGGCCGTTCCCGCAACTTCTTGGCGCCCAGGGCGATGGCGTCACCCAGGGCCGTGCCGGGCCCGGCGATATTGGCCTCAACGCCGTCGAGCAGTTGGCGGGTGGCATGCCGGTCCAGGGTCAGGGGCGAGAGGACGAAGGCCTGGCTACCGAAGACGATGAGGCCGACCCGATCGCCCTCGCGCCCATCGATGAAGCGCCCCATGACGCCCTTGACCACGGCCATGCGGTTGATGGGCAGACCCTGGGCGCTGAAGTCCAGGGCCTCCATGGAATGGGAGGCATCCACCGCCAGCAGCAGGTCGTACCCCGGTGAGCTGACTTCGGTATGGGGGGTGAGCCACTGGGGCCGCATCAGGGCCAGGACCAGGGCGGTCCACAGCAGCCAGAGCAAACCCCGCTGGACCCAGCCGGCGATCTGGCGGGCCGGCCGCAGGGTGCGATAGGCGGCCCGCAGCCGCTCCGGATGAGGATGGAGCAGGGTCAGGCGCTGGCCTTCGAGGACCTCTTCGGCCCGCTCGCGCCGCTCGGGCCACAGCCAGGGCAGCAGAAAGGGTACCAGCAGCAGGAGCGCGGCCCAGGGCCAACCGAACTCAAACATGCCGGCGATCCTCCACCAGGACCCACTGATAGGCGGCGTCGATGAGCTCGAGCCAGGCTCGCGGGGACCCGCCACCATTGGCCGGCGGGCGGGTGCTGCTGGGGTTGGGCGGGGCATAGGGCGCCTCTAGCAGTGGGCGCCCCTTGCCCCGCCAGTCGAAGCCCTGCGGGTCCTGGTCCGCCAGCCAGGCCAGCCAGTCCTCGCCCGCCAGGCCCGCGCAGGCATCCCGCCCCAGACGGGCCATGGCGACCCGGCGCAGGAGTTCCGACAAGTCGCCGGCGGTCAGCTTGGGGTCCTGGGTCGCGGCCCGTTGGCGCAGGGCCCGCAGTTGGCGGGCGGCGTCCCAGCGCCAGGAGCCGATCCGCAGCACCGGGATGGGGGGGATGCGCAACCGCAGGCTTGCCCGCCAGCGCCAGGCCAGCAGCATGAGGAGCAGGATGGCCCCGGCCAGCAGCCACCAACCCGGGGCCGGTGGCCACCAGGAGACGGGGTCCATGCCACGGATGTCGCGCAACTGAAGGGCGATGTCTTGGGCGATGGGCGGTATCTCGGTGGCCATGGTTTAGATCGCCCGGACCCGGGCCCGCTGTTCCAGATGGTGGATCAGGGACAGATGGATCTCTTCGTCGGTACGCACCGGCAGCAGGGTGACGGCAAGCCGGTAGGTCATGGCGCGCAACAGGGCCCGGCGCTCCAGCCAGGCCTGGCGATAGTCGAGACGCGCCTGGGGGTCGTCGGTATCGATCTCGATCAGGGTGCCATCGGTACCGGTGAAGGTCGCCACCCCCATGGCCGGGATCTCCCAGTCTGCAGGATCGTCCACCGGGATCAGGGCCACGGCGTTACGCTGGATCAGGGTGCCAAGGATGGGCTCCAGTTCCAGGGGATCCCGGTTGAGATCGGCGATGATAAAGACCAGGGAACCGGTGGGGATGCCGCTGGTGGCGCGCCGCAGGGCCATGCCCAGGCAGTCGATGGAGGCCTCCTGTTCGGCCCCGGGCACGGTCAGGGCCCGGAGCAGTTGCCAGAGGGCGCGGCGCCCCCGGGAGGGCCGGAAGTGCTGGAGCCCGGCGAGGGGGTCGCCGAAGACCAGGCCGCCCACGCGATCGTTGAGGCGGCTCGCCGCCCAGCCGACCAGGGCGGCGGCGCGCGCAGCCTGCACCGACTTGAAGGTGCCGCGGGTGCCGAAGCTCATGTGGGGCCCCTTGTCCACGCACAGCACCACCGAGCGCTCGCGCTCCTCGCGGAAGACCTTCATGTGAGGTTCGTTGGTGCGGGCCGTGACCTTCCAGTCCATGTAGCGGATGTCATCGCCCTCGCGGTACTCGCGCACCTCCTCGAAATTGACGCCGGCGCCCCGGAACACGGAGGCGTAGAGGCCGGCGAAGGAGGAATTGACCAGATGGCGTGACGGCAGGCCCAGGGTGTGGGCCTGATGGCGCAGCTCCAGCAGGTCATCGAGGCGGGGATAGAGACTCAAGGTCAGGGAATGGCGACCAGATTGAGCAGGCGGGCGATGAAATCGTCCGTGGTGATGCCTTCCGCCTCGGCCTCGAAGGTGAGCAGCAGGCGGTGGCGCAGGATCTCCGGGGCCACGGACTGGATGTGATGGGGGGCAACGAAGGGATCGCCCTCGAGCCAGGCGCGGGCGCGGGCGCAGCGGGCCAGGCCGATACTGGCGCGGGGCGAGGCGCCGAAACGGCACCAGCGGGCCAGGTCCGGGTCATAAACCCGGGGGTTACGGGTCGCCTGGACTAAATCCACGATATAGCTGTTGAGCTTGGGGTCCAGATAGAGACCGGCCACGTCCCGGCGCATGGCGAAGAGTTCCGCCTGGGTCAGCCGCTTGACGGGGGGCTTATGACTCGCCTTCTGCTGGGCCAGGTCCAGGGCGAGGATCTTGAGCTCCTCGTCGCGGCTGGGGTATTCGACCACCGCCTCCATGAGGAAGCGGTCGAGCTGGGCCTCGGGCAGGTGATAGGTGCCCTCCTGCTCCACCGGATTCTGGGTCGCCAGCACCATGAAGAGCTTGGGCAGGGGATAGGTGCGCTGACCCACCGTGATCTGCTGCTCGGCCATGGCCTCCAGCAGGGCCGACTGCACCTTGGCCGGGGCGCGGTTGACCTCGTCGGCGAGGAGGATGTTATGGAAGAGGGGGCCGGGGCGGAATTCGAACTCGCCCTTTTCGTGGCGGTAAATGTCGGTGCCGATCAGGTCCGAGGGCAGCAGATCCGGGGTGAACTGGACGCGGTGGAAGTCGCCCTCCAGGGACTCGGCCAGGGCCTTGACCGCCGTGGTCTTGGCCAGGCCCGGCATGCCCTCCACCAGCAGATGGCCGTCACTCAACAGGCAGATGAGCATGCTGTCAACAAAGCTTTGTTGACCAATGATGCGCGAGGCAATGTGATCGCGGACGTGGGAGAGATCGGCGGGGGTCATGAGCTACGGCTTCCGGGTTCATTCAGACAATCACGCCCGCGAACGGCGGACGGCATGGCACTGGCTTTGGCACTGAATCCCGGATCCTCCCCGGTTCTTGTCATCCCTTGCCCCCAGTGCCCGCGGCGGACCCGGAAGCAAGACACGAGGCCATAATCCTGATCTTTTTAGGCCGGGCTTGCAAGCCCAAGCTTGGATTGGAAAATTTCTTGATTATCGCAATATTCCGATATTCTTATCTTTCCCGATGACGGCGGGCGCGGGCTAGGGTCGCCCGGACCGTCCCGGAATTTCGCCATCCCAGAAAACCGGCACCGCCCTTTTCGGCTATAATGCGGGGTTCTTCCGGCCTAGCCCCGCGCATCCTGCCTTCCGCCCTCCGGTTTCAAAACCGGCGTCAACCTTTGAGAGCTGTCCCACCGTGATCGAAAAGCTGCGTAATATCGCCATCATCGCCCATGTCGACCATGGCAAGACTACCCTGGTGGACAAGCTGCTCCAGCAGTCCGGCACCCTGGGGGATCGCTTCGGTCCGGTGGAGCGGGTCATGGACTCCAACGACCTGGAGAAGGAGCGGGGCATCACCATCCTCTCCAAGAACACCGCCCTGCGCTGGGAGGACTACCGGATCAATATCGTCGACACCCCCGGCCATGCCGACTTCGGCGGCGAGGTGGAGCGGGTGCTGTCCATGGTGGATTCGGTTCTGCTGCTGGTGGATGCCCAGGAGGGCCCCATGCCGCAGACCCGCTTTGTCACCCAGAAGGCCTTCGATCATGGCCTGCGGCCCATCCTGGTGGTGAACAAGATCGACCGGCCGGGGGCGCGGCCAGACTGGGTCATCAATCAGGTCTTCGAACTCTTCGACCGCCTCGGCGCCAGCGACGAGCAACTCGACTTCCCCATCATCTATGCCTCCGCCCTCAATGGGTATGCCAACCTGACGGACGATGTGCACGAGGGCGACATGACGCCCCTCTTCAAGGCCATCGTCGAGCACTGCCCGGCGCCAGCGGTGGATCTGGATGGTCCCTTCCAGATGCAGATTTCCACCCTGGACTACAGCAGCTTCGTCGGCGCCATCGCCATTGGCCGCATCCAGCGCGGCAGTGTCCGGCCCAACCAGCAGGTGATCCTGGTCAAGCCCGATGGCACCCGCCGCCGCGCCAAGATCGGCCTGGTCTATGGCTACCTCGGCCTGCACCGTGACGAGATCAAGAGCGCCAATGCCGGCGACATCATCGCCATCACCGGCATCGACGCCCCCAACGTCTCCGATACCCTCTGCGATCCGGAGTGCGTGGAGGCCCTGCCCGCCCTGTCGGTGGACGAGCCCACCGTGACCATGACCTTCCAGGTCAACACCTCCCCCTTCGCCGGCCGCGAGGGCAAGTATCTGACCTCGCGCCAGCTCAAGGAGCGCCTGGAACGGGAACTGATCCACAACGTCGCCCTGCGGGTCGAGGAGGGTAATGATCCGGAGAAATTTCGCGTCTCCGGTCGCGGCGAACTGCACCTCTCGATCCTACTTGAAAACATGCGCCGGGAGGGCTACGAGATGGCCGTCTCCCGCCCCGAGGTCATCTTCCGCGAAATCGACGGTGTCATTTGCGAGCCCTACGAACAGCTCACGGTGGACCTGGACGAGACCAGCCAGGGCGCCATCATGCAGGCCCTGGGAGAGCGCCGCGGAGAACTCAGGGACCTGGTGCCCGATGGCAATGGCCGGGTGCGCATGGACTATGAGATCCCCTCCCGTGGCCTCATCGGCTTCCAGACCGAGTTCATGACCCTGACCTCCGGCACTGGCCTGAAATACCATGTCTTCGACCACTATGGCCCCGCCAACCCCGGCGGCATCGCCCCCCGCCGCAACGGCGCCCTCATCTCCAATGGCCAAGGCAAGGTGCTGGGCTACGCCCTCTTCAACCTCCAGGACCGCGGTCGCCTGATGGCCAGCCCGGGCGACGAGGTCTATGAAGGCCAGATCGTCGGCATCCACTCCCGCGACAACGACCTCACCGTCAACCCCCTCAAGGCCAAGCAGCTCACCAACATCCGCGCCGCCGGCTCCGACGAGAACATCCTCCTCACCCCCCCGATTCGCTTCAGCCTGGAACAGGCCCTGGAGTTTATCGAGCCCGACGAGTTGGTGGAGATCACCCCCAAGGCCATCCGCATTCGCAAGCGCCATCTGAAGGAGTTCGAGCGCAAGAAGGCGAACCGGGCCGCATGAGCGCACCTCGGCGCCCGAGCGGGGCCGCACCCATCACCACCAACAAAAAGGGGCCCTAAGGCCCCGTTGATGCGCCAACTGAGGGGGTTAAGGAGTACACCTGCCGCCTCGTTACGCGGATCCTGACCCGGCTTCAGTAGTTCCACCAGGGCATCGGACAGCCGCAGAGATTGCACCTACCCATCCATCCTGGCATCACTTCTCCCGCCTCTCCGGTCCCTGCCGCAACCTCCTCAAAGGACATCTCGACCCAACGTTTTCTTCAGGTAGGCCTGACAGAGCGCCACCTGGCATTCACAGAAAAATGCATCACGCTCCTGCCCAAGCAGCGCGAAAACAATGTTTGCCAATGAACCGGCAACAGCAAACAGCACGTACTTAAGCAACTTGACAAAACGGCTGGGGGCCGACAGGTAGTGCTGCTCCAGCAAGGCAGCGGAAATCCCCTGCCAGTGGGCGCGTTCCTTGACCCATGCCTTCGTCAGACGACTCGCGGGTATCTGATGGTGCACCACGGCGCGGGGAGCATAGCGGATGTCGTAACCTGCCCTTTCCACCCGCAGGCACAAGTCTGTCTCCTCCCCGGAGAGAAGGAGCTGTCCGGTCCGTCCCAGGATAGAACTGAACCCGCCTACGGACTCCAGTACCGTCCTGCGGAAGGCTATGTTCGTCCCAGCCGGGTAGTCCGAATAACGAAGAGCGGTGACATCGCCATAATCGACAACGGTAAAGAAACAGACATGTCTCTCATGCAGCCATGAGGGCTTGCCATTCCCCCCCCATTCAGGCACAACCTGTCCGCCGGCACAGCCGACGGCAGGATCCGCGAACAGATCATCCAGCCTTTGCAACCATTCGGGCTCCGGCCAGGCATCGTCATCGATGAAACCGATCAACTCCCCTCTGCTCTCTGCGATGCCCCGGTTGCGAGCATGGGAGAGCCCAAGTCGCTCCTCCCGTACACAGCGTACACCAGCAGCGGCCGCAACGGCGGCAGTGCCGTCGCTTGATGCATTGTCAACAACGATGATTTCGTAACGGTCAAGAGGATAATCAAGAGCCTGGACCTTCGGCAGGTTGTCCGCCAGATCGGCGGCACGATTATGGCTGCAAATGATGATGGACCAGGGCATGGGGCCTCAGTGGACGTAACAAGAGGTAGATTTATTGCCCTTATATAAGTAAAAAGGCCGGACCAACGGAAAGAGCACTTCTGCCAACCGCTTAACTTTGAAGGTCAATACACCATGGCCCAGGGCACACCAGATGAGTGGATTGGCCATGTCCAGCAACATATCCCCTAGCGAGTAGCCAATACCGACAGAGCGCCAGCCAAGCCCTTCATTTTCACATCGTTTTGCCAAGCTCTGCAGATTGTACATGTGGCTATGGTAATCAAGGACATCCATTGCCTGATGTATCTTGTATCCAGCGGGAACAATGCTCCTCTGGAATACCTTGTCCTCACTCATTTCGACGCGGCCAAGTGGGTGTTTCTCCCAGACCGAGCGGCGGATTGCACAGGCGGTAAACGAAAGCCCCACATTATTGTAAGCCTTCATCCATTTCTTCACGTCGCGGGTATAGTAGAAAAGCCGAAGCCTCTCCCAATAAAACAGTTCCGTATTCACATCAGGAGTGTCGCACCCCTGAACCACCGCAACCTGAGGATCAGCAAAGGGCTTCACCAGACGAGCCAGCCAGTCGGTGCCGACGGGGATGGCATCCTGTGAGATGGGTACCACGATCTCCCCCTTGGCAAGGCTGAAACCATAGTCACGGGTGAGCCCGAAATTAAAGTCCTGGGGCTGGACTTGAAAGAGGCGGACAGCGGTGCGTTCAAGCAATTCAAGAGTGCCGTCGGTAGAGCCGGAGTCGACAGCGACAACCTCGACCTCTCCTTCATACTCCTGCATAAGCACAGCTTCAAGAGAACTGGCGAACAATTCGCCGCCATTCTTCGTCAGGTAGACAACTGACACCGTAAGACTCATGGGTGCTGAGTCCTCCCGGATATCAGAGTCTGCAGATGGCTTCTCAAACTGCCGGCAACGGCCTCATAACCAAAGTTCATCTCCATAAAGCGCAGGCCGTTTATTGAACAAGCCGCCCACAGATCTGGTTCCTCCAGCAGCCGTACAACTGCAGCGGCAAAATCTCCAGGAGCGTCGGTAACAAATGCAACCTTACCAGAGACGAGATCCATCCCCTGTGCTCCAACACTGGTGGTTACCAGCGGCAGACCCGCAGCCAATGCCTCCCCCACTTTGCCCTTGAGACCTGCACCGTAGCGGAGCGGAGCAACGGACACCATGCACTTGTCCAGGAAGGGTGTAGTCTTGGGGACAAAACCGAGGATTGAAACATCGGGAGCCGCCAACTTCCTGATATGCTCCGGCGGACTGTCTCCAACCACGTACAGATGTATACCCGGTACACGCCGGCGCACGAGGGGCATGATTTCCCGACAGAAGAATTCAACCGCATCGACGTTCGGTTGGTGTACAAAGCCGCCGACAAACAGCAGTGAATACCCTTCCCGCTGCTGGCGCGGTACAACCTCTTCTGCAACATTATGGATATTGGGAACGATGGTAATGGATTCGGCAGCTATCCCCTCGGCTACTAACACATGCCGATCGAGGCTACTCACGACCCACACATTGTCAGCTTTCTGATAGGCACTCACTTCTGATCGCCTGGTGTTCTCAGCCTGCGACCGCAGCGACTCGTCTTGGAGGGTCTCAGACATCATGCGTTCACGGATAAAGTGCACATCGACGCTATCTATGACAAAAGGCACCGTCGGACACATCTTACGGAAGAGAGGTATGTATTTCAGCCCAAGCGTGTAGAACTCGCATATGACGGCACCGATTTCACGGGACTTCAGCAGCATGCGAAGCCCCGACTCCGAATCGATGCAGTCAATCCCCAGGTCAAGAAGCGCCTGCAGATACTTGCGCTCACCCTGAGGGACAAAGCGCTCCCAAATTCCATTATTGAAATAGACAATATTATAATCCGTCACAAGAATCTGCAGAATCCGGAAAAGACGCAGATCGCCAGATGCCCTGTCGTATTCGGGAAGGCGGGGGGCAATAAACAGCAGAGTAGGCTTTGAGGGGTCTATCCCATGCTCTTTCAGGTAGTATGGACTTGTTGGGGCTTTGTGGCCTTTTAACTTACCAAGCAGCTTTCGGATGGGCATTGTGGCTCGCCAACTGAGCGATTCGAGCATTGCTGCAAGCTGGTATTCCGTCTCTGCAAGCTGGTGCTCCGCCTCTGCAAGCTGGTGCTCCGTCTCTGCAAGCTGGTGCTCCGCCTCTGCAAGCTGGTGCTCCGTCCCTGCAAGCTGGTGCTCCGTCCCTGCAAGCTGGCGCTCCTTTTCCTTGAGCTGATAGGCCGTTGCTTCAAGTTCTTGCTGCAGTGCCAGAACCTCACGCGATGGGCGATCAAGCTCTGCCTGCAACTGTATAGCCCAATCAGCAGGGGCATCCGCCTGGACCCGGGCTCTGAATGTTCCTGCCCGCAAAAGTAGCTGGAGATATGGCGAACCGAAATCTGCTAGGTCTATCTCTTCAATGAGAAGGGGTACCTGGCTGCGCTTCAGTGCGCGGCAACACTCTTCAACACCTTCAATCAATTCCTGCTGGCGCTGCTCAAAGGACGGCAACTGATAATCAGGATACAGTTTTGCCCAGTACAGCTTTCCCTGTTCATATTTCATGAACTGAGTATAGAGCCCCTCAATGCTGTTACGGTGCTTATGATAGACGAGGGCTTCGGGGATGAACTTGACCTGGAGCCCAAGCTGCTTTTGCATCCGCCAGGCGATATCAGCATCACCGCCAGAGGTCATCTCTGGCACGAAAAGCCCCACCTTCTCGAAAACCTCACGCCTATAGGCCGAGTTGGCCGTCTGCGTGTAGGGAAGGTAGGAGCAGGAGAGAGTGCCTCCCTGCCGCAAAATGCCGGCTCGATCTGAGAACTTCTCCACCAGGCTCGTGGGTTGATACGCCTCGATCTCACCGGCAAAACAGCCGGCAGTCTGATCGTCCCAATACTTGACCAGGTTCTTCAGCCAACCGGGGGTAACGATGCAATCGGCGTCAGTGAAAGCGATCAATTCACCTTGCGCAGCCAATATTCCTTTGTTTCGTGCAGCATATGAGCTCTTGATGGTGGGTTCGTTGAGGATAGTGACGTTGTAGTCTCTGGCGATGTCAAGGGTGGCATCGGTGGAGCCATTATCCACCAAAATCACTTCGAGATTTTCAGAGGGATAATCCAGGTTTGCCAGCGAGTCAAGACAAAGCCGCAGCGTGCTCTCTGTGTTGAAAGCAGGCACAACTACACTAATTTTAGGAAGAGCGTAAACAGACATATGGCTCCGTACTTATACCCCTAACGCATTGAAGATATCATTACTATCGGCTACCTTTTTTATGCTAAGTAAGCGTTGCATGTTTACATTCTTTTACCCCGAACACTACACCGCCATATCCCGCACCAGCTTGAACTATGTTAATGCCCGGATTTACAAGACCTTCATTAGCATTAAGCCTATTTATTTCAAGTCCACCTACTAACCCCGTCATCTCGTTGCGGGTGGAAACAAGGACTAGCTTTCAATAGCATTTAAGTAGGTTGATTCATATCCGCACACTTTGCTGATTATCAACAACAAACTCAAAACAGTGCACCGTTTTATTTTGAGCGCACGAACTCCGCCAGCATGCGTAAGGGCTTGGTAATTTTCCAACTCGTTGAATTCAACAACGCCTGAATCTGCGCATCCTTCTCCAGAAGGAGTTCCTGTGTAAACCGGTTAGGGGTTGCATCCTGTTCGCCGGCACCCTGCACGCCTCTAGAAGAGCTCGGGGCCATAAGGGAACGCAACAACACCTTCAGAGCCCGCAATCTTCGAAATTCGCCGTTTCCCCCTTCGCTCGTCAGCACATGGTAGAGATAGCCGAAAGCCGACTTCTCCATACATCTGTAATCGAAAGCGGAATCGATTGATGAGTTGAAGAAGAACGACACCTTCTGCAGAAGGTTGCGGTAAAGATCATGGCTGTTATTTGTATCGATGACAGCGTCAGATCGCCCCTGCCAATAGGTACGGTGATACAGCCAGGTTTTGCGCATCCGTTCCGCCGGAATCTTATGCTGGATAACGGCGTCGGAAGCAAAACGAATCTTCCTGCCGCTTGCTTCTATCCTCCTGAAGAGATCAATTTCCTCATTTGACAACAAACACTTGCCTACCCGTCCCAGATCTGTGGGGAACATACCGGCGATATCGAATATATCCTTGCGGAATGCCATGTTCGCACCCCACGGATAATTGGGGTTCGTGTACTCCCCTGACTCTCTGGCATGGAGGAATTCATTGACCGTGAAATGGCCCTGCCAGCGGTCAGAAAGCCAATCAGGACGCGGCATCATCCAGATGGCACGGATAGGTCCTCCGGCTGCGGCGACTTCGTCATCATCAAATGCCCCAACCATAGCACGAAGCCATGTCGAGTTGGCATCAATGTCGTCATCAACAAAAGCCACGAGATGGCCATTTGCATTAGCTATACCCACATTACGGGCATAGGAAAGTCCCTGCCGATGCTCAAAAATGTACCTGATAATAACTGGGGATACCGCAGCGCAATCCCGAACGACAGCCTTAGTATCATCTGTGGAGTTGTTATCGACAACGATGATTTCATAACGGTCAGGCGGAAAATCCTGCCGCTGAACAGCCCTGATGGAAGCTGCTAGCAGGTCGGACCTGTTGTAGGTGCAGATAATGACAGATGCCGCTAGATCGTGCCCATCGCCAACTTTCTCGGGCATGACGCTGGCCGGTGCCGCCTCTCTGCTGCAAATGGCCTGCTCGAACGCTTTTCGGAGCTTTTCACACTCAACACCCAGGTTAAACTGCTCCCGCACCAAAGCTGCACCTGCTATGCCCATCCGCTCTCGCAAGTCGCTGGAAGCGGCCAAGGCAATCATACTGTTTGCACAGCCAGCGATATCACGCTCCTCGGTCAAAAATCCCGTCACTCCATCCAGTACCACCTCGGAAATCCCCGAGTGCCTGGTTGAAAGCAGAGGAAGGCCGGTTGCCGAAGCCTCCATAAGAGAGACGGGTATCCCTTCCTTGTCTCCATTGGCAGCAGTGACGGAGTGCAGGACAAACACATCGGCAGACTTCATCTCTTTCTGTACAGTCTCGCTGGCAACTGCCCCCAGGAAAGAAACCGCATCTTCAAGCTGCAACTGACGGCAAAGCTCCTCCATCTCACTTCGCATGAGGCCGTCGCCAACTATTCTGAGACGCAGATTCCCGGCGATGCTATTTGCACGAGAAAATGCTCGGAGCAGATACTCATATCCCTTTTTCTCAACCAAGCGGCCAACACAGAGAAAAATAACAACATCCGATTGATTTCTGGAGGCAGGACAGAACCGTTCAGGATCAATCCCACAGTGAACCACTTCCACCTTGGTGGCATATTTCTTATCGGTAAGACGGAGAATGTGGTTCTTGTTGAACTCGGAAACAGCGACGATCCGCGCAGCATGCTCACACAAAAGGCGCAGGCGCTGCACAAGCTGCTCGCCTCCGCTTGCACCCTTTTGCCGCATGAAAATGTCATAAGCATGGGCCGTAAAGGTAAATGGCACACCTGTTACCTGCCCGGTTATCATGGCAACTAGGGCAGACTCGGCAGCAAAATGGGCATGGAGGAGTTCAATTCCGTTGGCGGTGACATAGTCAGCGACCAAGGCGGCATACCATCCATACCTCTCAGGAAGTTCCATCTTCGCCACATGTTTGACTGCCGAAGTCAGAAAGCCACTCTGTTGAGCCTGTTCATACACATTGAATGCTGTCAGATCATAGGCTGCACGCTGAACCTTACCCATGAGCCCCTGTTGGCACTTTTCGGGCGCGAACAGCGATATGGTGTGAATATCGACACCCTGGCACTGCAACGAAATGATCTCGTTGATGACAAAGGTCTCGGAAGGGAGAGGAAAGTGACGGAGGATATACGATACTTTCATTGACTTGCTTTACATCTATTTATGGGCCCAGGCCCAGTTCCAATCTCACTTAAGGAAACGCTGAAGATTGGCCCGATTCTTTTCCCTCGCCCTCGGAGAGCGTTTTTTAGGGCCAAGGAACCCGTTTTAACCGGTTTTTGGGCTTTCTGGGTGGCTCCTGAGGCCCTGCCCCCTATTTTGGGCGCAGTACCCCCTCAGGCGGCCAGCAAGGCCGGTTTGGCGATAATCAGATTGGCCAGGGCAAAAGAGCACCTCATGCTGGGCGGCCATTCTTCTTGAGCCCCTGGTAGCGCAATTTGCGATGGTGAAAGCGGTCCTTGATGAGGTGGAAGACGTGCTCGACGCGGCTGCGGGCTTGGGCTTTGAGTCGCTCGATCCGCCGGGTCAGGTCTTTTACCTCGCCTTCCGGCAAGGCGGCGACCTGGCCGCGCCTGGCGGCGATATACCAGGTCACCTGCCGGTCCTTGAGCTCCGCGCGCTTCTCAGCGCCGGTATAGCCGGCATCGGCAAACACCGCAGCCTCCTCACCGTGCAGCAGGTTGCCCGGCGCGGAGATATCCGCCACGTTGGGGGCCGTGGTGGTGACGCCATGCACCAACCCGGATGCGGCGTCGGCACCGATGTGGGCCTTGGCACCAAAGTAGTATTGCTGGCCCTTACGGGTATGACCTATCTCGGCATCGCGGGCGTGGTCTTGGTTCTTGGTCGAGGCCTGGGCAGCGATGATGGTCGCATCCACCAGTGTGCCCTTGTTCATGAGCAGACCACGTTCGCGTAACAGGGCATTGATGGTCTCGAAAATGGTCTTGGTCAAGCCCTCCGCTTCCAGCAAATGGCGAAACTTGAGCAGGGTGGTGGCATCGGGCACCGCTTCGCCTACCAGATCCAGGCCCAGAAAGCCCCGAAACGCCTAGCTATCGTAGACGGCATCTTCCAGGGCCTCATCAGCCAGACCAAACCATTGCTGCAAGAAATAGAGACGCAACATCAGCTCCAACCCGATCGGCGGCCTGGCCCCCTGCCCGCCTCGGGATAATGATGAGGACGCAACTGTTCCAGCAGCCGCGACCACGGTACCACGATCTCCATCTCCCTCAGGAAACGGTCCCGGCGGGTCGTCTTGCGCTTGGCGTCATACTCGGCCTGGGCGAAGAAGATCTACTTAGGCATGGAGCTATTTGGTGGTCGGAAAGAAGGTGGCAGTGATTATATCACAAGCAATCAATAGGGTTTGAATAAATCAGTGTCCCCTTAACTGGTCATATGAAGAACGCGGCATGACAAGGAGGCGAAAGATTGCATTGATATGGGGTGACGGCTGCTCGTTATCTACAGGTTGGGTGTGCACGATACCATCAGTTTGCTATCTACCAGTTGCAGCATACGACCATGTGTAGTCATCAACAAGTAACGTGCAGCCGATCTGGCTAGCGATGGAGTGGATAGCAGCCAAGGGCGAGGCAGGTGCCTCCGGGTGATCCCGCACCTGTCGCACCGCCCACCCGCTCACCTCAGGGAATAATTTCGTTTCTGTCTTCATCGCTCCATCCGCTGAAAGATTGGCACCTCCGATAAACCCGAGGCGGTCCAATCGTAACCGAACCGGGAAAGGATGCCGCATTCCAAGTACCTGCGAAACTCCTGCTCCGCGTTGGCCGGGACCCCATGGCGTCCCGATCCTCGTCCCGCGCGAGCGCCAGGTAAATCTCTAAGTGCTGCTGGGGGAGCCGGTAGAGGACGGTTTGCTCGGGATGGCAGCGGGCGTAGATTGCGGGTCGGCACCACTTGGCAACGCGGCCAGTCCAAGCCGGGCTGCCCACCCTCCTCAAAGTCACCCTCACCCCCCATCACCACCAATAAAAAAGGGGCCCGAAGGCCCCTTAGCGTCCCTGCCACTGGCAAATCAATAGCGATAGGCAGACTCGCCGTGAGCCGTGATATCCAGGCCTTCGCGCTCTTCATCCTCGGGCACCCGCAGACCGATCACCAGATCGACGAGCTTGTAGGCGATGAGGGCAACCAGGCCAGACCAGACGATGGCCACGCCCACGCCCCAGGCCTGACTGGTCACCTGGGTGACGAGGTCATAGGGGCCGACGGCGTTGGCGACGTAGTCATAGACGCCCACGCCACCCAGCGCCGGGTTGACGAAGACGCCCGTCAGCAAGGCGCCGACGATGCCCCCCACGCCATGGACACCGAAGACGTCCAGGGCATCGTCCGCGCCCAGCAGGCGCTTGAGGCCATTCACACCCCAGAGGCAGAGCAGACCGGCCACCAGGCCAATCACCAGAGCACCCATGGGTCCCACCCAACCGCAGGCGGGGGTGATGGCGACCAGGCCGGACACCGCGCCCGAGGCCGCGCCCAGCAGCGAGGCCTTACCTTTGATCAGGGCCTCGGCGAAGGTCCAGGCCAGGGTCGCGGCCGCGGTAGCAACCATGGTATTAAGGAAGGCGAGGCCGGTAAGGCCGTTGGCTTCGAGGTTGGAGCCGGCGTTGAAACCGAACCAGCCAATCCAGAGCAGGGAGGCACCGACCATGGTCAGCGTCAAGCTATGGGGCGCCAGGGCTTCCCGACCGTAACCAATGCGCTTGCCCACCATGTAGGCACCCACCAGACCCGCCATGGCGGCGTTGATATGGACCACGGTACCGCCGGCGAAGTCCAGGGCACCCTTTTGGAAGAGGAAACCCGCGGTCGCGGCGGCGGCTTCACCCATGGCGGCATCCAGGTAGGCATCCGGGCCGGCCCAGTACCACACCATGTGGGCCATGGGCAGGTAGGAGAAGGTGAACCAGATCACCATGAAGAGCATGACCGCGGAGAACTTCATGCGCTCGGCAAAGGCGCCGACGATGAGGGCCGGGGTAATGGCGGCAAAGGTGGCCTGGAAGATGATGTAAACATATTCGGGAATGGCGACGCCCTTGCTGAAGGTAGCGGCGAGGGAATCCACCGTGACCCCGTTCAGGAACAGCTTGGAAAAGCCCCCGAAGAAGGGGTTGCCCTCGGTGAAGGCAATGCTGTAACCATAGATGAACCACAGCACGATCATCAGCGAAAAGATCATGAAGACCTGCATCAGCACGGACAGCATGTTCTTCGACCGGACCAGACCCCCGTAAAAGAGGGCCAGGCCGGGAATCACCATCATGGCGACCAGGGCGGTGGAGATCAGCATCCAGGCGGTGTCACCCTTGTTGACCAAGGGGGCGGCGGCGGCAATCACATCGGCGGCGGGCTTCAAGGCCTCTTCGCCCCAGGCGCTCCCGGCGAGGCCAAGCCCCAGAACCGGCAGCAGAATAGCAAGTAGTTTGCTCATAACATCAACCCTCTATACAGCGCATCGAGATTACAAGGCATCAATACCGGTCTCGCCAGTGCGGATGCGGATGGCCTGTCCCAGATCGGAGACGAAGATCTTGCCGTCGCCGATCTTGCCAGTCCGGGCAGCCCCGGTAATGGCGTCGATGACCCGATCGACCTGATCCGGCGCCACGGCAATCTCGACCTTGATCTTGGGCAGGAAATCGACGACATACTCGGCGCCACGATAGAGTTCGGTGTGACCCTTCTGACGACCGAAACCCTTGACTTCCGTAACGGTGATACCCGATACGCCAATGTCGGAGAGGGCCTCGCGGACGTCATCGAGCTTGAAGGGTTTGATGATGGCGGTGACCAGTTTCATGCTAGATAGCTCCCTTGTTGGCCGGGACCCGGCCCGGCACGCGTTGTGATACGTCGGGGTTGGGTTTCGCGGTTAGAAGGTTTTCAACCAGCCCACCCAAAACTTGGGATCATTGTTGAATCCCACGTTTTCCTCACCATTGTTCTGGTCCCAGTTCAGGCTGAAGGTGCCGAAATCGCCGGCGGTCTTGCTGATGCTGGCCCCATAGTTCCAGTAGTCGGCATTGGCCGAGCGCTCGATGTCGATGTCATTCAAGGTTTCGACAAAGGTGATGTCGCTGTTCTTGAAATCGGTATAGCCGGCGCGCAGCCCAAAGCTCAGGCCATAGGGCAACTCGCTGTAGGTGAAGCCGCCCGAGAAATACCAGTCACCCTGGTCATAAAGGCCGCCGTCATTCTCGCCATAGACGGTGTAATCCACGCCCAGCTTGAACCACTTGTAATTCAAGCTGCCGCCCACCTCGGCGAAGTTGAGATCCTTGCCACCCGGATAGGCGTAGTAGATGCCCTTAACGTTATAGGTCAGGTCCTCGATGATGGAGTTGGTGAAGCCCAGATAGAGATCCGCTTCGGCGCTGGGGTTATTTTCGTCGAGGTTGAAATCGACATTGGAGACCCAGGTCCCGGCATAGAAACCGCTGCTGTGGCTGTAATCGAGGCCGCCCTGGACCGCCGCCTTGTCATCCGTCTGGGTGATGCCGCGCCAGATATAGTTGCTGACCACGCCGATGTTGGCGCTGACACTATGTTCCGGGGGCGGATTACCCTCGTCGTCCGCCAGAACCGTCAGGGGGGTGGACAGGAGGGCGCTGGCGATGCCAGCGGCAATCAATTTTTGGGCTTTCATGGCTAATTGACCTCTCTTTAGGATGCTTGGATGTTAGGGATGCCACCGACCAGGCCGGGGCCATAAAGATGACGAATCGACTCTTGCAGTCTTTGTGCCAATCTTCGGCCACGCCAGCAACTCAGAGCCAGATCAGCGCCTTACCCCGTCGCGGCAGGGATTTTGGCGCTTAGTTGGCGCGGACTCCCGGCCCGGGCCGGGGGTGGCCGCACCATTATGGGGCATGCGGCGGACCAGGGTCAGGATGCGGCCAGGGCGCTATAATCCCCGCCACCGCACCCCCCAGCCCCAGGTGACCACCATGTTGGACCCCAAATATCTCGACGACCTGACCCGGCGCCTGGCCGGCAGCCTGCCCCAGGGACTCCAGGCACTGCACCAAGATATCGACCGTAACCTGCGCGCTGGCCTGGAGGCCGGCTTGTCCAGGCTGGACCTGGTGACCCGGGAGGAATTCGATGTCCAAAGCGCCGTCCTGGCCCGCACGCGCGCTAAACTGGAGCGCCTGGAGACCCAGGTGGCGGAGTTGGAGCGAGCGCTAAGGCCCGACGGACCCGCGCGCTAGTCGCCCGGCACCCACCCTGCCACCCCCTTGAGCCTCTGCATCCTCAACAGCCGCGCCCGCGTGGGCATGGAGGCGCCGCCCGTGACCGTGGAGGTCCAGCTAGCCGGTGGCCTGCCCTGCATGAATATCGTCGGCTTGCCCGAGATGGCGGTCCGGGAGAGCAAGGACCGGGTGCGCGGCGCCCTCCACAATGGCCACTTCCAGTTTCCCGCCGGGCGCATCACCGTCAACCTGGCGCCGGCGGACCTGCCCAAGGAGGGCGGGCGCTTCGACCTGCCCATCGCCCTGGGGGTGCTGGGGGCCTCGGGCCAGCTCAAGACCCAGGGGCTGGCGGACCTGGAATTCCTCGGCGAACTCGCCCTCTCCGGCGCCCTGAGACCCGTGCAAGGGGTACTGCCGGCGGCCCTGGCGGCCCGCGAGGCCGGCCGCGCCCTGGTCCTGCCGCGCCAGAACGCCGTCGAGGCGGGTCTGGTCCGGGGCCTGCGCGTCCTCCCCGCCGACCACCTGCTGGAGGTCTGCGCCCATCTCAACGGCGAGGCGCCCCTGGCGACTTATGTCTCCGAGGAGATCGCCCTGGTCGCGACCCAGTACCCGGACCTGTCCGAGGTGCGCGGCCAACCCCAGGCCAAGCGGGCCCTGGAGATCGCCGCCGCTGGCGGTCACAGCCTGCTTTTTCTGGGCCCCCCGGGTACCGGCAAGTCCATGCTCGCCAGCCGCCTGCCCGGCCTGCTGCCGACCCTGAGCGAGGAGGAGGCCCTCCAGACCGCCGCCATTCGCTCGGTCAGCGGCCTGGAGGCCTTCGACCCGGCGCGCTGGCGCCAGCGGCCCTTTCGCACCCCTCACCACACCGCCTCGGGCGTGGCCCTGGTGGGTGGCGGCGGCAATCCGCGCCCCGGCGAGATCTCCCTGGCCCACCTGGGCGTCCTCTTTCTCGACGAACTGCCGGAGTTCGACCGCCGGGTGCTGGAGGTGCTGCGGGAGCCCCTGGAGTCTGGGCGCATCCACATCTCCCGCGCCGCGCGCCAGGCCGAGTTCCCCGCCCGCTTTCAGCTCGTGGCCGCCATGAACCCCTGCCCCTGTGGTTATCTCGGTGACCCGGCGGGGCGCTGCCGCTGCACCCTGGAGCAGGTCGCCCGCTACCGGGGCCGCATCTCCGGCCCCCTGCTGGACCGGATCGACCTGCACGTGGAGGTGCCGCGCCCGCGGCCGGAAGAGATGAACGCCCCGCCGGACGCCAGCGCCGAGACCAGTGCCCAGGTGCGTGGCCGGGTCGAGATCGCCCGCACCCGCCAGCTCGCCCGCCACGGCAAGCCCAATCAGGGCCTGGAGCCCCGCGAGATCGATATTCATTGCCCCCTGGACGAGGATGGCCGGCGACTCATGGCCCAGGCCATGAGTCGCCTGGGGCTGTCCGCCCGCGCCTATCACCGGGTCCTCAAGGTCGCGCGCACCATCGCCGACCTCGCCGGTCGCGAGACCATCACCCCCCTCCACCTGGGCGAGGCCATCGGCTACCGGCGGCTGGACCGCAACCCCCAAGGCTAGACCACCCGCCATGCTGCAACTCCGTCGGATCGATCTGCGCCGGGGCACCCGCCTCCTCCTCGAAGCCGCGGACCTGTGCGTCTATCCCGGTCAGAAGGTGGGCCTGGTGGGGGCCAACGGCTGCGGCAAGTCGAGCCTCTTCGCCCTCATCCAGGGCGAGCTTCACCCGGACGCCGGCGAGGTCCTGGTCCCCCCGGGCTGGGAGATCGCCCACGTCGCCCAGCAGACCCCGAGCGGCGACCAGCCCGCCATCGAGTTGGTCATGGACGGCGATCGCGAGTTGCGCCAGGTACAGCGTGACCTGGTTGAAGCTGAGGCGGCGGGGGACGGCCTGCGCCAGGGCGAACTCCACGCCCGCCTGGAGGCCATCGGCGGCTATACCGCCGAGAGCCGCGCCGCCCGCCTGCTCCACGGCCTGGGCTTCAACCCCGGCGAGGAACGACGCCCGGTGTCTAGCTGGTCCGGGGGCTGGCGCATGCGCCTGGGCCTGGCGCGCACCCTCATGTGCCGCTCCGACCTCATGCTCCTCGACGAACCCACCAACCACCTGGACCTGGACGCGGTCATCTGGCTGGAGACCTGGCTGCGCAACTATCCCGGCACCCTCCTGCTGATTTCCCACGACCGCGACTTTTTGGACAGCATCGTCCGCCAGATCGCCCATATCGAGCAGGGCCAACTAAATTTTTACACCGGCAACTACAGCGCCTTCGAGGCCCTGCGCGCCGAACGCCTGAGCCAGCGCCAGGCCGCCTTTGTCCGCCAGCAACAGGAGATCAGCCGCATCCAGGGCTTCGTCGAGCGCTTCCGCGCCAAGGCGACCAAGGCCCGCCAGGCCCAAAGCCGCATCAAGGCCCTGGAGCGGATGGAGCGCATCGCCCCGGCCCATGTCGACAGCCCCTTTCATTTCGCCTTCCGCGCCCCGCCCAGTCTGCCGCGCCCCCTCCTGACCCTGGACGAGGGCCGCGCCGGTTATGGCGACAAGATCATTCTGCACAAGGTGCGGCTGAGCCTGGAGCCGGGCGACCGCATCGGTCTCCTCGGCCCCAACGGCGCCGGCAAATCCACCCTCATCAAGGTCCTCGCCGGCCAACTGCCCCTCGCCAGCGGCCACCAGGGCCAGGCCCAGGGACTGAGCATCGGCTACTTCGCCCAACACCAGATGGACCAGCTCCGTCCGGACGACAGCCCCCTCCGCCATCTCCAACGCCTGGCTCCGGAGGCGACGGAACAGGCCCTGCGTAGCTACCTGGGCGGTTTCGACTTCGCCGGCGACAAGGCCCTGGAGCCCGTCGCCCCCTTCTCCGGCGGCGAGAAGGCGCGCCTGGCCCTGGCCCTGGTCATCTGGGGCCGGCCCAACCTCCTGCTACTGGACGAACCCACCAACCACCTGGACCTGGAGATGCGCGAGGCCCTGGGCGAGGCCCTACAAGACTTCGAGGGCGCCCTGGTGGTCGTCTCTCACGACCGCCACCTGCTGCGGGTCACCGTGGACCAGCTCCTGCTGGTGGACGGCGGGCGGGTCGCCCCCTTCGAGGGCGACCTGGACGACTATCCCACCTGGCTGCTGCGCCGCCAGCCCCGGGCCGAGGAACTGGCGGACCCGGACGACGCCCCCGCCGGGGAGACATCCGCCGCCATTCGCAAGGATCAGCGCCGCCAGGAGGCCGAGGAGCGAAAACGCCTCCAGCCCCTGCGCCAGCGTCTTCAGAAACTGGAGGCCCGTCTCGATCACCTCGCCGCCCGCCGCGCCGCCCTGGAGACCGCCCTCGCCGAACCCAGCCTCTACGAGGCCGAGGGCAAGCCCCGCCTGCTGACACTGCTGGCCGACAAGCAGCGCCTTGACACCGAGCAGGAGGAAGCGGAAGCCGACTGGCTCATCACCAGCGAGGAATTGGAGGAGGCACTGGGGGGCTAGGTCACCGTCTATAATCACCACATGCCCCAGCGGGCACTCGGCCATCTCTGCCCCTTTGAGGCCCTCGAACAGTGGCAGATCAAGCAGCCGGAACTGTTCGTTTCAGAGATTAATCATTTCCCGGGGCTTGACATCCCAGGTACTCCACCATGAACACTGCCGAACTTATCTACGAATCGGTCAAGAGACTGCCCTCACCCGCGGCGCAGGAAGTGCTCGATTTTGCCCATTTTTTGGCCCTGCGCGAGAGCTGCCGGGAGGACCGGGAGCTGATGCTTGCCCAGCAGAGCGCCACAGGCGATTGGGACAACGAGGACGACGATGTCTGGAATCATGCCCCAACCGTGTGACATCGTCCTGCTGCCCTTCCCCTTCACGGACCTCTCGGCAAGTAAGTTGCGGCCAGTTTTGGTCATGACCGATGTGATGGTAAGTGGCGATTTCCTTGCAGCCCAAGTCACATCTCAAACCCATCACCGGGTCCGGGTACCCCTGCGCGACAGCGACTTTGAGCTTGGCCAATTGCCAAAGGCCAGCATCGTCCGACCGGATAAGATTTTCACGCTCAATCAATCTCTGGTTGTACGCCGGGTTGGGCGACTCAATCGACTGGCATTCGAGCGCATCCTTGCCGGGATCTGCCAATACCTTGGCTGCGAGAAATCAAGCTTTACCCAGATCGAAATTCGCAACCGAGCGTGACAATCAAGGCGTCCGACCTGGACGCCCTGGGCGCCAACTTCGAACAGGGGCGACCAATCCAGGCGCCTAGTTCAGCGCGCCACGGCGGGGACCTGGAGCGAGATGGGGTGCCCGCCGGTAACGCCGGTCAATTTAGCGCGCCCGGTCAAGGCTACCTGCCGAGGCCATCCTCGCGAAATTGCAGTGCCGCCAGGCGCGCATATAGCCCCCCTTGGTTCATGAGTTCCTCATGCGTGCCCTGGGCGATCAGGCATCCCTGGTCGAATACCAGGATGCGGTCCACCTTGCGCACGGTCGCCAGCCGGTGGGCGATGACGATGCTGGTGCGGCCCTTCATCAGTTCCTCCATGGCGAGCTGGACCAGCCGCTCGCTCTCGGCGTCGAGGGCGCTGGTGGCCTCGTCAAGCAGGAGCAGGGCCGGATCGCGCAGGATGGCCCGGGCAATTGCGATCCGCTGGCGCTGGCCGCCGGAGAGGCGCACGCCACATACGCCCAGGAAGGTGCCGAAACCGTCCGGGAGCTGGTCAAGAAATTCGGTGGCATGGGCGGCCTCGGCGGCGCGGCGTACCGCGTCGTCGCTCGCGGTGTCCAGTCCGTAGCGGATGTTCTCCCAGGCGTCCCCGCTGAAGATCACCGGGTCCTGGGGGACCAGGGCCAGGTGACCACGCAGGTCCCGGAGGTCCAGGTCCCGCAGGTCGATCCCATCGAACCGGATGCTGCCGTGTTGCGGATCGTAAAACCGCAGCAGGAGCTGGAGCAGAGTCGTCTTGCCGGCCCCGGACGGACCCACCAAGGCGATCCGGGCTCCGGGGCTCGATTCGGACGGTGAGGTCATGGAGCACCGTCCGCTCGGGATGGGCTGGATAGCCGAAGCGCAGATTCTGGAATTCGACCCGCCCCCGGACTGGAGCAGGGAGTGTCTGCGGTTGTTGGGGCGAGCCAACCTGGGGTTCGGTCGCCAGCAATTCCATCAGCCGTTCACTGGAACCGAGACCACGCATCAGTTCGCCGGCGATCTCGCTCAGACCGCCCACGCAGCTCCCCAACAGCAGCGCATAAAACAGAAAGGCGGTCAGTTCACCGCCGCTCAGCGTGCCCGCTAGGACCCGATGACCGCCGATCCATAACACCACGCCGATGGTGCCATAGGTCAAGGCGGTGGGGATTGCACCGACAAAAGCTCCGAGCCGTGCGCGCCGAATGGCTGTCGCGAAGGCGGACTCCACCCGCTGACCATGGCGGGTCTGATCGACGGACTCGTGACAAAAGGATTGCACGGTCCGGATGGCGTTCAGCACTTCATCCACATAGGCGCCGACATCGGCGATGCGGTCCTGACTGGCGCGCGACACCCGCTTCAGTCGGTAAGCGATCAACCACAGATGAAGTAGCGCGAGTGGGATGCCAAGCAGTACCAGACCGGTTAGCCGGGGGCTGATCAGGGCCATCATCATCAGACTGCCGAGCGCCAGGATCGCGGTCTGCAAGCCCATGGCCAGGCTGGTGCCCACCAGGATCTGGACCAGGGCCGTATCCGCAGTCAGGCGGGAGATGATCTCCCCCGTTCGGTTAGTCTCGAAAAACCCCAGGTCCAGGCCGAGGACCCGCCCGAAGACCGCAGTGCGGATGTCGGCAACCACCCGCTCGCCAATCCAGGCGAGGTGGTAGGAGCGGGCCAGGCCAGCCACCGCCATGGTCATGACGACGAAGAGGAAGAAGACTAGGGACTGGTCGAGGGCCGGCCCCGAGCCCGAGATTAGACCGGAATCGACAACCAACTGGAGCGACCGGCCAAAGGAGAGAACCGCCCCCGATGAGACAATGAGCACCATTACCGCGACCAGGATCTGTCGCAGATAGGGCCGCGCAAAGCCGAAGATGCTCTCGGATACGTTCATGGCGCTGGCCACTTGTTGGTAATGCGTCAAAACAATGGCCAACGAATCCCAGGGGCCCTGATTACCCCCAGGCCGTCAGATCTTTCCTTGAACTTATGAATTGAACTAAAGAGGCGGGGCCAAGCGGCCCCGCCCAGGCTATTACCGGCTTAAGCCCCGGTGCGCCAAGCAATCCCACAATTACTTTCGAAATTTTTTGAGCAACCGCATGTATTGCATGGGGAATAGCAATGGATTTCGATTGAAAGTTTCATCGGCAGTCTCCAGTGGAAGGCGCGTTAAGGAACAGACCCCTGCCGGGATGCGCCGGACCAGGCATGGGCGAGAAGGCAGTTGTACTCGGTGGGCTGGGTATAGCTCCCGTGCTCCGCATGCCAGGCCCCGGGGCAGCGGCTGCACGTCCGGAGGTCGGCGCGTTGACCGCAAGGCACATCCGCCAGGGTCAGGGCCGCCCAGCGTTGGAAGAAGGGGGCGCCGTGCCAGATGCTGGCGAGGGCGTCGCTGGGGAATTTGCCGAGGGCCTCCGTCATGCCAATACAGGGCTGGACGGTCCCGTCCGGTGATACCACCAGGCCGGCGGCCCCGGCCCCGCAGAGGCTGGCCGTCTGGTCAGGTCCCTGACCGGACCCCAGGGGCTCGCCCATGATGGTGAGGCGGTAGAGGGGCGAGCGGAAGACATCCTGGAGGGTCGCGGGGTCCAGGACCCGTTGCGCTAAGGGCGAGTGGCCCCCGTCATTCTTCGCGGTGATACTCAAGTCCATCTGGAAGCCGCAGCCCAACCGCTCGGCCAGGGCCTCGACCTCCCGCCAGCCGGCGGCCGTGTGCTTCATCAAGAAGGTCTTGATGGCGACGGTGACCCCACCCTCCCGCAGGGTCTCGATGGCCCGCAGACTGCGTTGGAACGAGCCCTCCAGCCGGGTGACCCCATCGTGGATCGCCGGGTCGGCGGAGTAGATACTGCAGGAGACGGACTTCGGCCGGTGTTCGATGATCCGCGCCAGCATGGCGTCCGAGAACCGGGTCAAGTTGCTCAAGGTGCCGGTAAGAAACCCGTATTTCCTGGCCAGGTCGAGAATGTCCGCGAAGTCCTTGCGGACGCCGACTTCGCCACCCGTCAGGCCCAGGCTGAAACCGCCCAGGGCGTGGAACTCCCCGAAGAGCCGGTCGATCTGGTCGAGCGTCAGTTCGTTTAGGTGGGTCTCGTCCGGGAGGTAGCAGTGGACGCACCGCTCGTTACAGCGGTAGGTGGTCTCTAGGGTGAGGGAATAGCAGACGCGGTGATCGCCCATCAGTTGGCCGATGGCCTGCTCGACATTGCGTTGCGGGCTGGCGAGATCGGCGACGCCGACGGTGGGGCCACAGGTTGGACCCTGGTTGCTGGGTCCCTCGATCAGGTTCGAGGCCTCCAGGGATTACCCGAACGCCGCGAGTGTAGAGATAGCTTCGCCCCGGGCGTCTGGGCCGAACTCGCCGTGGGCGAGCATATACTCCAGGGCGCTATCGATTGCCCACGGGACTGAAAGAGCCGCCACCAGACCTCGGCGGAATCTCCCTCCAGGGTGCTCGCGGAACGGGAGGGGGTGTGATAGGCGATGGCGACAGTCTTGTCTGGCCAGCGGTAGACGCGGCTGAAGACGCCGGAGTTGATCGGGAAGCGAAGCGCTGGTTGCATTGGCACGATCTCTGAATTTACGCCTGCGAGGGGTCCGAACTCACAGTCATCCGCGATAGGGTGGCACGGCTTGATGACATGTTCAGCACGCAAGTACTCCTGAACCCGTTATTGCCTAACGGGCAACCCGTCACCTCGAAGGAAACGGCCGTTCGTCAGGGCTTGTAATAGATGCCTTTGCGAATATCTTCTTGCGCGATCCTGCTCAATTCATTAACGATTTTGTCCTGAAATTTCTGGAAAAAATCAAAACCCACGTCGAACGTAGCCGAGTATTCCGGGCTTACTTGCATACCGTCCTGAAACACCTTTACGTAGTGGCTATTCTCCCGGATGAAAGTACCCACTTTGAAAGTCTTACCATCATGCACGAATGTCTCAAAAGTCTCTGGTTCCATAATCTGACATCTACTCTAGGTCGCTAAAGAGGGGGGAAAAGCCTCAAGGTCCGCCAGCGGATCCGCTGGACCAGCGGTGGCAGCAGGCAAATCCAACTAATGTCGTGGTACTCCACGTTACGGGAAAGAGAGATAACAGAATGAAAATTGGCGATTACAACGCGTTTCCGGAGGATTGGGTGCAGATTAACGAGAAACTGAAGGTGATGCGGCTCTGCAAGGGCTGGACCCAGGAGGCGTTGGCCGAAAAGCTCGGCTGGGCGGTCAACACCTACGCCAAGATCGAGCGGGGAGAGGCGAACGTCAAACTGGATAAGCTCCATCAGCTCGCCGAGGCAATCGGGATCGATCCGACGGACTTGCTGAACGGCGGGGAGAGGACGGTCTTCAACTTCGCCGAGAACTGCACTAACACTCAAAGCAACCTTGGCCATACGATTCTCTTGAGCGAAGCGCAGTGCGCCCATGAGCTTGAAAAGGCCGGAATGATTGTCGCGCAGAAGGATCGTGAGATCGGCTATTTGAAGGAGGAGAACCAAAATCTAAGGGAGATCATTGCCCTGCTGAAGGGCAAGCAGCAGTAACCATCCCCCGAGCAAGCCGGTGGTATATGAGGCAGGCCAAAATCCAGCCCCAGGACATTCCGGAATACAAGACATGACAAGCGATGATCTGGAGCGAATAGCGGCGGCCATCGAGGCGGACGCAGTCGAGCCGGTACCGGACATCCGGCAGTCGCTGGCGGAAATGGCGATGGGCGCATGGGGACGGACCTACACACCGGCGCAATTGGCGCTGCGGGAGGCGCGGGCCGTCTTGGGCTGTTGCAACTGACATTTGCCTGGCTGTTGCGTATACCCGTCGCTACGGTGCGCGATTGGGAGCAGGGGCGCTTTCCACCGCCCGGCAGCGCCTTGCTGGTGGCTCGGCTGGCGCGTGAACACCCAGAGGTACTGCGGCCGTACCTGGCGGACCAGGAGGCGCCCCGAATGGTACTCGGCAAATCAGGTTAGGGGTAAAGACCCCCTGATCAGCCGTGCCTCGCGCACCCCGCGCAGGGCGTTGCACACCCGGATCGCCTCGGCGCGGTCGAGGTCCGCCAGGGTGATCGGGGCCTCGCGCGCGCCCCAGGCCGGATCATCCAGCAGGACGCCGCGCATCACGCCGGGCAGCACCCCCGCGCTCAGGGGCGGCGTGACCCAGGCGCCGTCAAGCTTCAGGAAAATATTGCTGCGGGCACCCTCCGTGACCCGGCCGGCACGGTTGTGGAACAGCATGTCGAAGGCGCCCTGGCTGATGGCGGCGGCGATGGCCCGGTCATAGCGGGCGCGCCAGGTCGTCTTGTGACACAGCAGCGGGTCGGCCTCGTCCACCGGCGTGGGAGCGATTAGTAGGCCAAGCGGCCCGGGGGGCAAAGCGTCGAGCGGGGCTGCAGCCAGCTCGTAGCCGCCATTTTTGTGCAGTATCAGTTTGAGGCGAAAAGGGATGCCCGCCGTCAGGGTCGCCTCCCGCGCCACCAGGGCCTGGCGAATCTCCGTCAGCGGTAATCTGAATCCCAGGAAATCCGCGCTGCGCCCAAGCCGCGCCAGATGGCGCTCCAGGTGACGAATACCCTCCTCGCGGCTGGCATAGAGGGTCTCGAAGAGACTAATGCCCGGGTCGAGCTCGGTCAGAAAACGCGCCTTCAACTGACATTCGTCGTATTCCTCATCGGCCTGGCTATCGCTGACAATGCCAGCCCCGATGCCCAGGCTTGCCAAACGCAGTGCCCGGGGCGACTGGCCCGGCGCCGCGGCACCCAGCGTCAGGGTGCGGATGGCCACCGACAGACAGAAATCCCCGCAGGCGGCCCCCGCCCGCTCGCCCGTCGGTGGCTCGATCCAGCCCAGGGCACCGGTGTAGAGGCCCCGGGGGCGGGTTTCGAGGGCCCTGATCCAGTGCAGGGTGCGATGCTTGGGCGCCCCCGTGATCGAGCCGCAGGGGAAGGTCGCCCGCAGGACCTCGGGAAAGCTCACCGTCGGCGGCAAATCGGCCTCGATGGTGGAGGTCATCTGCAGGAGGGTCGGGTGGGTTTCCACCGCGAACAGCTCCGGCACGCGCACGCTGCCCGTGCACGCCACCCGCCCGAGATCGTTGCGCAAGAGATCGACGATCATGAGGTTTTCGGCCCGGGTCTTAGGATTGCGGCTGAGCTCCCGCGCGATCACCGTCTCATCCTCGCCCGCCCCGGCCCGCGTCGCCGTGCCCTTCATCGGCCTGGCCTGAAGCCGGCCCCCTTGATTGCGCAGAAACAGCTCGGGGGAGCAGGACAACACCTGCGTCGGCTCGTCCGCGTGGGCCCCGGGCGGGAGCGACAGGAAGGCCCCAAAGGCCACCGGTTGGCGGGCGCGCAACCGGCGGTAAAGGCTCAGGGGCGACCCCAGGACGCGCAGGTCGAGGCGATAGGTGAAGTTGACCTGATAGGTTTCGCCGGCGACGATCGCCTCCTGAATGCGGGCCAGGGCCTCACCAAAAGCGGCGCGGCCCAAGCTGGGCCGCAGGTCGCAAACGCCGGCGGGCGCGGGACCGGGGATCCCGGCGTCCAGGGGAGCGCCCTGGCCCCCCTCCCCGCCCAGCGCATCGCGCTCGCGGGCCGCCAGCCAGGCATCCACCGCCTGACGGGACAGACGCCGCAGGGAGGAAAAGATCAGCAGGCGCAAGGCCCCTCGCTCTCCCGGCGCCATGCCCCTATCGTCCCCGCGCTGGAGACGCACCCCCCACTCGAAATCCGCCAGCACCACCGCATGCCGCCCAGCCCGCATCTCGCCCTGCGCCTGGCGCCAGACCTCGTCCAGGCGCGGGGGGTCGTCGCACCGGTACTCGCGCACGAAACCGGTGTAGAGCCGGCTCGTCGGCATGGCCTCGGTCGCGGCACAGTCGTCCAGCAGGGCGAAAACTTGCATCGCGACGTCAAATAACCTGGAAAGCAGTTAGCCCGGCTTGCATGGCGCGCGATCCCGGGTAATCTAGAATTTCACGCCGGCGGCGATCGCCGCGATGGGTTCGGCAGCCGGCTGCCAACCGCCGCCTGGCCCGGCGGGCACCAGGCCGCGACACGGCCCCAGAGGTTATTTTATCCCCATGCATTCCAGACCCCTCTTTGACAGACAGCGCCTCTACATCATCATCTTCGAGTCCGACACCCCGGCGGGCCGGCGGTTTGACACAGCCTTGCTGCTGACCATCCTGGCCAGCCTGGTGGTGGTGATGCTGGATAGCATCGAGGGCATGCACAGCCAATACCGCGACCTCTTCAATCAGCTGGAATGGGCCTTCACCGCCCTCTTTGCCCTGGAATACGGGCTGCGCCTCTACTGCTCGCCCAAGCCGCTGGGTTACGCCTTCAGCTTTTTCGGCCTCGTCGATCTGCTGGCCCTGCTGCCGGCCATCCTGGCCCTGGCCTTCGCCGACGCCCAGTATCTACTGATCATCCGGGTCATCCGCATGATCCGCATCTTCCGGATCCTCAAGCTGCGCCAGTACCTGAGCCAGGCCAACTACCTGCTCATCGCCCTGCGCGGCAGCCGCCAGAAGATCATCGTCTTCCTGGTCGGCGTCTCCTCCCTGGTCACGGTCTACGGGGCCCTGATGTATGTGATCGAGGGTCCCGCGCACGGCTTTACCAGCATACCCACCAGCATCTACTGGGCGGTAGTGACCCTGACCACGGTGGGCTTCGGCGACATCACCCCCAAGACGCCCCTGGGACAGATGGTCGCCACCCTGGTGATGATCACCGGCTATTCCATCATCGCGGTGCCCACGGGCATCTTCACTGCCGAACTGAACCGCGCCATGCGCCAGGTTGCTCAAAACGAGCACGACTGCCCGCACTGTCATAAAAAGCGCCACGAGGCCGAGGCGGCTTTTTGCAGCCGTTGCGGGAGTCAACTGTTTCCCCAGATCCTCCCTGACGGGGGGGAAGGATAAATACCCCTTCCCTCAACCGTTCAAAGACTATCAATGGCAACACTCAAATATTCCATCCGTACGCCATATCGGGGAACTGACGGCCGCATGGAAATATCGAGACCCAGCCTTCAGCCCTCGGCATAAAGTGCCGCCGTCTTGGCCGACTGTGCGGCCACCACCCGGCGCAACTCGGCGGGGGCCATGACCTCCAGGTTGTCGCCGGCCCCGAGCAACCAGCGCAGCAACTGGCCGGTGGAGGGGAGGCGGGCGGTGACGCGCAGCAGGAAGCCGGAGTCATCGGGCTCATCGTCCAGGCGCTGGTTATCGCTGAGCGGACAGGCCTCCAGCAGGGTCGCCAGATAACCCCGCACCCGCAGCTCCAGGTCGATCAGCCGGCCCTGGCCGAAGTCGATCTTGCCCGAGGCGATGGCCTGGTCCAGATCGAAACCCGTCGCCGCCCTGGCCGGCGTCCCGACCTGGACCTGGGCGCGGATCATGCGGTGCAGGGCGTAAAAGCGCACCGGCCCCACTTCATCATTCTTGAGGGCCAGCAGGTAGGGGATGGGGCCCCGCTGGACCAGGGCCTGGGGGTGGATGACCGCTTCGCCGCGTTCGCCCGCGGCATCCTGGTACTGAATGAGCAGGGCCCGGCGTTGCGCCAGGGCCTGGACCACCGCCTGAAGAAGTTCGGGGTAGAGTTCGACCGGGCGCAGCCTCAGGGTATCGGGAACACAGCGCAGTCGCCGTGCATCGAGGAGCGGACCCTCGACTTCATGCAGCAGGCGCTCCCACAGGCGGTCGAGCCGCCGCTCTGGCACCGCCTCGGCGATCAGGTCCCTGACCTGCCGCAGGGTGTATTCCCAGATGAGGGGGTCCTCCGCCAGGTCATCGCCCAGGCGCCGGTAACGCAGGGGCTTGCCACCCGGGTTCACCGCCGCGATACGCCCCTCCTTGAGCAGATCCATGAGGTCGCGTTGCAGGGCCCGGCGGCGCGCCGGGACATCACTGGCGCCATAATCATCGCCGAGGATTTGCAGCAGCCGACCCCCGTCCGGACAGTCGGCGGGCGTGGCGGTGGCGGTTGGCAGCAGGGCCTCCAGACGGCGGAGGCGTTGGATACGGCTCTGATAGGTAGCGCTCATGGCGCCAGTATACCCGGGAGAATCGGTCAGAGTGTGACGCATCGATCGGTCTGAAGTGGCAGGCATCGCCCCTTTAGCCCGTCACGGGGCTTGACGCACCCCCCCGCTTCCCTGCACATTCCCACCCCATTGCCCCACCGAGGCTGGAATAGCGCGTGAACCTCGATCCCTTTCTCAAAGTCATGGCCGCCAAGCAGGGTTCCGACCTCTTTTTCAGCGAGGGCGCGCGGCCGCATTTGAAAGTGGATGGGACCCTCCTACCCTTTGGCGACCGGGTCCTGAGCAGCGAGGAGATCCTGGCCCTGGCCCATTGCGTGATGGACGAGGGCCAGCAGCGGGAACTGGCCCAGACCTGGGAGTGCAACCTGGGGGTGGAGCTGAAGGGGATTGGGCGCTTCCGGGTCAATGTCTTCCGCCAGCGCGGCGGACCGGCGATGGTGATCCGCTATATCAAGGACCGCATTCCGACCTTCGCGGAGCTTTCGCTGCCCCCGATGCTGGCCGAACTCATCAGCATCAAGCGGGGACTCCTGCTGGTGGTCGGGGCCACCGGATCGGGCAAGTCCAGCACCCTGGCCGCCATGATCGACCACCGCAACCGCAACAGCCGGGGCCACATCCTCACCATTGAGGACCCCATCGAATTCACCCACGAACACCAGAAGTCCATCGTCAACCAGCGCGAGGTGGGCATCGACACCCTCTCCTACGAGGCGGCGCTCAAGAACGCCATGCGCGAGGCCCCGGACGTCATCCTCATTGGCGAGATCCGCGACGCCGCGACCATGCGGCACGCCCTGGCCTATGCCGAGACCGGCCATCTGTGCGTCTCCACCCTGCACGCCAACAACGCCAACCAGGCCATCGACCGCATCCTGAGCTTCTTTTCCGAAAACCACCGCCAGCAGGTGCGCATGGACCTGGCCCTGAACCTCCACGCCATCGTCTCCCAGCGCCTGATCCCGGCCCGGGACGGCAGCGGGCGGGCCCCGGCGGTGGAGGTGATGCGCCTGACGCGCTATATCGCCGACCTCATCCTCAAGGGCGAGATCGAGGGCATCAAGGAGGCCATGCGCCAGAGCGACATCCCCGGCATGCAGACCTTCGACATGTCCCTCTACCAGCTTTACAGCAGCGGGCGCATCAGCCTGGAGGAGGCCCTGGTCAACGCGGATTCCCGCAACGACCTGGCCCTGCGCATCCGCCTCGAGGAGGCCGGGGGTCAGGGGGAAGCGGCCCCGCTGGCCGGGGAGCCGCTCGTCCCTTGAAGCCCTCCCGGTATCCAGCCCGTTCCGGGCGCGAATTTTGCGTGGATATTGCCGGGGCATGGCCCAGGTTGTCATCTGATCCGCTTATCCTTGAAATGGCGCCCCCTAATGAATCCTTTCGTCCACTCATGGAGCCCACTTGATGTCGCCCTTTATCGACCTGAACCAAAGCCAGCCCAATGACAGGCTCTTCGACCTGCCGCCCCTCTCCCTGAGTCCGGAGGGGTTAGCGCTGGACTTCAAGCGCTATTACGCCAGCACCTTTGGTCGGGACAAGGATTGCCGCTCCACCTATTACCCCTATCGCGCCCTGTCGGTGGTCATGCGCGACCGTCTGATGGAACGGTGGAAGGGCACTCGCCAGGCCCAGGACGAGGCCGACTGCAAGCGCGCCCATTACCTGTCCCTGGAATTCCTGATGGGCCGGGCCCTCTCCAACGCCATGCTCAACCTGGGGGTGGCCGACGCGGCGGAACAGGGTCTCTACGACCTCGGCCTGCTGCTGGAGGAGATCGCCGCCACCGAGCCCGACGCGGGCCTGGGCAACGGCGGCCTGGGCCGACTGGCGGCCTGCTTTCTCGATTCCTGCGCCACCCTGCAATTGCCGGTCAAGGGCTACGGCCTGCGCTATGAATACGGCATGTTCCGCCAGAGCTTCGACAATGGCTTTCAGATTGAGAAGCCGGATCACTGGCTCCGGGACGGCAACCCCTGGGAGCTGGAGCGCCCGGAATATACCCAGCGCATCCAGTTTGGGGGCCGCGTCGATTTTCATCAGGACGACAGGGGCCGCCTGATGGCCTACTGGGTTGATACCCAGGACGTGCTGGCGGTGCCCTACGACACCCCGATACCGGGTTATCGCAATGACACCATCAACACCCTGCGCCTCTGGAAGGCCGTCGCCACCGACGAATTCAACCTGGGGGAATTCAACGCCGGCAGCTATCCCGAGTCCGTCGCCGCCAAGAACGCCGCCGAGCACATCACCATGGTGCTCTACCCCAACGACGCCAGCGAGAACGGCAAGGAATTACGCCTGCGCCAGCAATACCTGCTGGCCTGCGCCAGTCTCAAGGATGTGCTGCGCGAGTGGATCCGCCTGCACGGCAACGACTTCAGCCAATTCGCGGCAAAGAATTGCTTCCAGCTCAATGATACCCACCCCGCCATCTCGGTGGCGGAGCTGATGCGCCTGCTGATGGACGAGCATCACCTGGAGTGGGACCCGGCCTGGGCCATCACCACCGCCACCATGGCCTACACCAACCACACCCTGCTGCCCGAGGCCCTGGAACGCTGGCCGGTGCGCATCTTCCAGTCCCTCCTGCCCCGTCACCTGCAGATCATTTACGAGATCAATGCCCGCTTCCTGACCGAGGTCGCCTCGCGCTGGCCCGGCGACATGCCCCGCCAGGGTCGCATGTCCCTGATCGAGGAGGGACACGAGCCCCAGATCCGCATGGCCTACCTGGCCATCGTCGGCAGCTTCTCCGTCAACGGCGTGGCCGAGCTGCATTCACGCCTGCTGATCGAGGGCTTGTTCCACGACTTTTACGAACTCTGGCCCCACAAGTTCAACAACAAGACCAACGGGGTCACCCCGCGCCGCTGGCTCGCCATGTGCAACCCCGACCTGCGGGAGTTGCTGAACGAGACCATCGGCCGGGACTGGGTGCGTGACCTGAGCCAACTGGAGCGCATCGCCCCCCTGGCGGATGACCCGGCCTTCCGGGAGCGGTTTGGCGCCATCAAGCACGCCAACAAGCAAAACCTGGCCCGCCTGGTGGCCCATGATTGCCATGTGGACTTCGACCCGGCCGCCCTCTTCGATGTCCAGGTCAAGCGCATCCACGAATACAAGCGTCAACTGCTCAACCTGCTGCACGTCATCCACCTCTACAACCGCATCAAGCGCGGCGACACCGCCCATTGGACCCCGCGCTGCGTCCTGATCGGCGGCAAGGCCGCACCCGGCTACGTCATGGCCAAGCTAATCATCAAGCTGATCAATAACGTGGCCCAGGTAGTCAACGGCGACAAGGACACCCAGGGCTTGCTGAGCCTGGCCTTCATCCCCGACTACCGGGTCTCGGTGATGGAGGTCATAGCCCCCGGTACCGACCTATCGGAACAGATCTCCACCGCCGGCAAGGAGGCCTCCGGGACCGGCAACATGAAGTTCATGATGAACGGCGCCGTCACCATCGGCACCCTGGATGGCGCCAATATCGAGATCCGCGACCAGGCGGGGGCGGACAACTTCTTCCTGTTCGGCATGACCGCCGCCGCGGTCGATGCCAGGCAGGGTCGCTATGATCCCCAGGCCATCATTCAGGGCCATGGCCACCTGCGCGAGGTGATGGCCCTGCTGGAGTCGGGCCACTTCAACCAATTCGAACCCGGCCTTTTCGAGCCGATCATCCAGGCCATCCGCAACCCCCATGACCCCTGGATGACCGCCGCCGACTTCCCGGACTATGTCCGCGCCCAAGAAGCCGCCGCCACCGCCTACCGCGACCCCGAGCGCTGGCTGCGCATGGCCATACTCAACACTGCCCACAGCGGGCGCTTCTCCTCAGATCGCACCATTGGCGAATATAACCGTGACATCTGGAGGTTACCGACGGTGGCACCCCTGGCCTTGTGAAGCCACCGCCAGCCCACCGCGCGGGTTGGGTTTGACCCTGGGGCCGGTTGGGTGTAAGTAATTGCCCAACCGGCGTCAACAGCCGGCGGGATTCGCGACTAGAACCGCGAGCCATGAGGAGAACACCCACCCCATCGGAGGAATTTAAGCCGTGTCATTCCCCAAGCCAAGAATTGCCCTGCTGCTGGCCGCCGCCAGCGCCACCCTGCTGCTACAGGCCCCCGCCGCCCTGGCCATCAACTTCGGGGACATGATGAGCCCCGGCAGATGGATGGGTGGTAACAACGATGATGACGACTATTACGACAACCGCGGTTACGGTTATGGCCCTCCCCCGGGTGCCTACGGCGTCCCGCCCTACGGTGCGCCTTATGGCGCCTATGGTGCCACCCCTTATGGCGGTGCTTATGGGGCCCCCTACGGCGCGCCCCCCACCTGGGCGCCACCGGCCAATCCGGCTCCGGCGCCTAGCCAGGTAACGACCCCACCACCGGCCGCGCGCGCGGCACCCACCGCGCCTAGCGCCAAGTCGAATGAGATTGATGCCCTGAAGCGACGCATCGAGGAACTGGAGGCCAGAAAGGCGCCGCCCGCCTATGCCCCGTCACGGCCCGCCGCCGACCGGGGGGCCAATCCCAGTCCCGCGGCTGGATCGGCCAATCCAAACGCCCCCGCTCCTTCCCCTTCTCCTTCTCCTTCTCCCCCCAACTTCCGACCCATGGATAAATTCTGACGCCCTCTAGCCCCTATCCCTGTCCGCGTCACCGCCAAGCCCCGCCCGCGCGGGGTTTGGTTTTTTTTGAGGTTAGAGCATCCATCACCCCAGTTGGGCTTCGCCGCCTCGGGGGGGCTAAAATGACCCGGGGCGCTGGATGTGGCCCCCGGACCCAAAAGCAGGGAAGTCAGACCAAAGTCAGCCAAGCCGTCGGGAGAACCCATGAAAGCCCTTTCTGTCCTCCTCGTTTCACTCGTTGCAGCCCCCCTGGGTGCCAATGAAACCGTGACCATTTACCAATTCGCAGGCCAGCGCCAATGCGTCCCGGGCCAGGGCGTGCCGCTGGAAAAGGCAGCGGACCTGCTGCGCGCCCAGGGCATCAAGGTGCGCGACGCCCAACGCCGCCATCTGCCCCTGGACATCGGCCAGCATTGTGGAGCGCCGACCGCCGAGGCCAATGTCCTGACCCTGTCCGCGACCGACTGGGCGGCCTTCACGGCCAAAAATCCCGATGCGGGTGGTTACGGCGTCTGGGCCTTCGATGACGGCGAGGTCGAGGTCTTCATGTACGACGGTACCCTGCAATGTGGCCAGGGCGAGGAGATCCCCCTGGAGCGCCAGGCGGAACTACTGACCAGCAAGGACATCCAGGTCCTGGACAGCCGCAAGGGCACGGATGGCTTCCTGCACATCGCCGTGTGCGGCGCCAGCACCGGGGCCATCAACATCTTCGCCATCAAGCCCGATGAGCTGGCAGCGGCGCGGGAACTGGGCTTCAGCCTCCTCATCACCCAGGAGATGACGGAAAGGCTGATGCGGCCGGCCCCGCGCCCCGCCCCATCCCCGTCTTCGACCCCCCAGGACCATCCCGCCACCGGGGCGGTTCCCTTGCTCTGGTGACGATCCAGGCTCGGCCGCGCGGGCCAGCCTCCGGGGCCATGATCCGGCCGGCCCGCTAACCCAGGGCCTCCAGCCAGCGCACCAGGTACCAAACCTGCTGGCCCTCGGAGGAGCGGGAGGGGCCGTAAAGGAGGGCCGGATGCAGGTGGCGATCCGGGTCCGCCCCGGCCAGGGCGCTTACCGCGTCGGCAACCGGGGTGACGCAGCCCGAGGGAAAGCGCGGCCGATCCCGACGCCGCGCCCTGACCAGGGCAAAGCACTCCCCCAGGGAGCGGGATTCGGGGTCCATCAGGATTTGGGGCATGGCGCTCTCCCCGGCATCAAGGGGATGCTTGAGCATCTTCCCCTTCAGCCAGATCGTTACAGGTAGCGTTGGACGGCAGCCAGGAAATCCACTTGGGCGGGTAGTTGGTCCGGGGCTATGACCAGGGGCAACATGACCAGCCGTTGGCCCTTGCCACCGCACAGTTCCATGAGATCGATGCGGCGTGTAGAGGCGTCGTGCTCATCGCGGACAATGTTCATGGCATCAAGGAAGAGAGTGATCGGCTCGGACCAAAGCTGATGTTCGGCGTTGCCCAGCACCTCGGTGAGAATGCCCAGATGGGTCTCCAGGATCGCCTGGTCCGGTCCCAGCGCGTGTAAGTGCGCGGTGATCTCGTCCAGGTCCGCCATCAGGGCGGCGAGATTCGGCTGCTCGCCCTCCGCCAGCTTGAAACCCCAGCCCCCCCGCTCCAGGGCGCTGAGTTTGCGATTTACCAGGTCGCGTTGGTGGGCCAGGTCGACCCGCTCCAGATTCGTCTGACTGATCCGGTCCAAGGCCTGGGTGAGGAGAAAGTCGAAGGCGCGGCGCTTCAAATGACGGCGGGTCTCGTCCGCATCGGCATTCGGTTCCAGCAGGCGATGGGCGAAAAAATTGACCGCGACCTCGGCCACGTCCCGGCGCACCTGGTCTCCCACCAGATCCAGGCCCAGGATATTACGTTCCACGCGCTCCGCCAGGAGCAGGGTGTGGACGCGGGACGCACGCCGCCCCTCTGCCGTGTCCAGGTAATCACGGAGCGCCTGATCCCGTCCTAGGATGTCCAGCATGCTCGCGGGGGAGGCGAAGAGGGCCCCGAGCCGCGGGTCGGTGCCATGGCTGCCCGCATCGATCGTCACGGGCTGCACATGGATGGCGTCCACCAGTTCGATCACGTGATCGATGGCATGGATGACGGGCTCGCGCAGCTTATGGCTATAGCCCGGCAGGGCCCGCACCCGGGGGTCCGTGCCCTCGACCGCGCGCTCGATAGCCATCTCGATCAGCGAGGCGGGATAACGCCCGCGCCCCTCGCCGCCGCTGAAAATGGAGTGCAATAGCTTTAACATGGTCAGTCTCCAGCTCCCGTATCGACATCTTGGCGACCCTGCGGATCACTTGGGGTTGACCTAGATCCGGGTAGCCATCGGAAATGTGCCCCTCTCGTGTCACGTCATGATATTTGGAGCCGGGCGGGCACCTTCACGTGGCGCGGCAGGCTTCTAACATACGACGTTTCCGCCATCCCCTTCAAAGACAGTCCCGCGAGCGTTCGAAGAGCCCGCCCTGTCAGTGACTGGACTCCTTACTCTTCCGCCACTCTACCGCGACCTCGGGATGGATTCTGAGATAAGTGTTCACGGCCTCGCCGATGGTCGGAAAGAAGACGTCCGCGCCAAGTCGGGTGAAGAGCCCGAAGCGCTTCAGCTTGTCCTGGACGGGATCCTTCATCTCGGCAAAGCACAGCTCGATACCAGCCGCCTGTAGGGTCTCGTCGAGCTTGGCGACGATGTCCGCGGCGGTGACGTCCACGCTGGTGACCGGTTCCGCCGTCACCACCAGCCAGCGCACCGGCGTCGGCGAGGCGGCCACGGCGTCGAGGGCGCGCTCGTGGAACCACTCGGCGTTGGCGAAAAACAATGGCGCCGCCCAGCGAAAGAGGACCAGGCCCGGAATCAGGTGCGCATCGGGGTAGCGCGAGATATCGTGGTAGCCATTGACACCCTTGACGCGACCCAGCACGGCCGAGTCCGGGCGCCAGCCATCCCAGAGAAACTCGATCACCGCGAGCAGGATCGCTAGGCCAATGCCGGGAATGGCGCCCAGCACGACCACTCCGATGCAGCAGCCGATGGACAGCCAGAACTCCCAGAGCTGAATACGATAAATGCGTCGCAGATCGGCAATCTCGAACAAACCGATGGCCGCGGCGATGACCACGGCGGCCAGCGCGGTATTCGGCAGGTATCGCAGCAGGTTGGGCCCCAGCAATAGCAGCAGGGTAACGGCTAGGGCGCCGACGACGCTGGTCAACTGGGTCCGGGCGCCGGCAGCCTCGGCCACGGGGGTGCGCGACGAGCTGCTGCTGATCGGAAAGCCCTGGAAGAAGCCGGCCGCGAGGTTGGCCACCCCGAGCCCCACCATCTCCTGGTTTGCGTCCACCTGGCTTGCGGTCTTCTCGGCATAGGTACGCGAGAGCACACTGGTGTCGGCGAACGAGACGATGGCGACGGCAAAGCCACCCATCAGGACCGGCACCACATCGTCAGGCGTGATCCAGGGGAGGGCGAAGGCCGGCAAGCCTTGGGGCAGCGTACCGAGGACCGATAGGCCGTAGTTGTCGAGGCCGAGCGTCGCGACGAGGATCGTGGCGCCAATCACCGCGATCAGCACCCCGGGTAAACGCTTGTTGCGCTTGAGCAGCAGGATCAGCACCAGGGTAGCACCGCCGACCAGCAGCGCGACCGCGTTGGTCTTTCCGGCAAGCAGCGCCTGCGCGAACTCCCAGACCTTGCGCAGCGGATCGTCCGCGTCGACCGAGAAGCCGAAGAGTTTGGGAAGTTGGCTGATCAGGACCGTCAGCGCAATACCGTTCATGTAGCCGTAGCGGATCGGTTTGGAGAGCAACTCGGTGACAAAGCCCAGACGGGCCACGCCCGCCAGAATGCACAACACGCCCGACACCACCGCCATCATGCTGGCCAGAGCGATGGCGCGCAGCGGGTCGCCACCGGACAGCGGCAGAACGACGGCAAGAATCAGGGCTGCGAGCGAAGAATCCGGCCCAAGCACAAGAATGCGGCTCGGGCCGAACAGCGCATAGGCGAGCAGCGGGATGATGGTGGCGTAGAGACCATAGATGCCCGGCACGCCCGAGGCCACGGCATAGGCAATGCCGACCGGTACCAGCATGGTGGTCAGCACCAGCCCGGCCGCGACGTCGTGGCGCAGCCAGGCAAGCTCGTAGTGACGCAGAATCCGCAGGCCTGGCAACCACTTCAGCCAGCCGGCCGGGTCAGTAGATCCCCGTCGCGCAGCGAGGCGACCCGGTTCCGGAGTGGCAGGGTTGGCAGGCTTGGATTCACTCATGACAGGGTCTCCGGTGTTGAGCGAGAGCGGCCGAGAGGCAACAGGCGGCGCGCGGGCTGGTGGGGGAAAAGGGCCAGACCCGAATGGCACCAAGTTAACCCCCCAACCAACTGAAAAGATTGGGGCTGATTCACATTGACAGGCGATGCCGTGCGGTTGGATTTCCTATCCCCCGGAGATGGCAATGAATTATCGAGAGCGTATCACGGTCGAGCCTGGCAAGCGGGGCGGTAGGCCTTGCATCAGAGGGCTGCGGATTACGGTGTACGACGTCCTGGATCAACTCTCTGCCGGGATGACCGCGGAGCATATCATCGAAGACTTTCCCGAGCTTGATCTGGAGGATATTCGCGCCTGCCTCGGGTTCGCCGCGGATCGCGAAAGGCATATTGCCAGGCTTCACCCTATCTTCTTCCAATAATTCAGTATCCCCACTCTTCATGCGCCAATGGCAGGCTATTCAGCATCTCCCGGTACCGGGACCACTGGGGCATATGGGCGTCCAACAGGGCCTTGAACCGGTCGTTGTGACGGTGCTCCAGCAGGTGGGTCAATTCGTGGGCGACGATATACTCCAGGCATTGCGACGGCTTTTTGGCCAGCTCGGTGTTGAGGCGGATGGTCCGGGTGGCGGGGTTGCAACTGCCCCAGCGGGTCTTCATGCGTTGGACGAAGACACGCTCGACCCGCACCCCGAGTTTGGCTTCCCAGGAGGCGACCAGTTGGGTGGCGGCCTCTTTGACTTGCACCCGGTACCACCCGGCGATGAAGGCTTGCTTCTTATCCTCGTTCGTCCCTGGGCGGATGGACAGGATCAGGGTGCCGGGTTCGACCGCGACGCTCGGCGGGACCTCCTCCTCGAGGACCTTGAGTAGGTACCGCTGGCCCCAGAGGTAATGGCTCTCGCGGTTGAGTAATTCGCGGGGCGTCTCGCGCGCCTGGTCGCGCAGTTTTTGCTGTTGCTGCCTGATCCAGTGCAGCTTGCCGATCGCGTAGACGCGCAGGGTGTCCAGGTCCATATGCGCCGGGGCGGCGATCCGGACCCGGCCGTCGGGGGGATAGACGCTGAGATGGATGTGCTTGATGTCCTTGAGGACAACGGCCACTGGCATGTCACCCAGGGTGATCTCGGCGTTCATCAGTACTCGGTCTGGGCCTTGACGACCAGGAAGAGCCGCTCGACCAGGGCCACGTCCCGCAGGATGTCATAAAGCGCCCGCTTGATGACCTGTTCGCGGGCCTGGATGCCGCGCCAGCCGTCCGGGCGAACTTGTTTGACGGCCTCATCGAGCCGCAGCGCCAGGTCCAGGGCCGCGCCGCTGGTGGCGATATAGGCCTCCGGGTCCTCCCTGACGGGGGTGTCATCCGACTCGGGCGCCGCCCTTGGCAGCAGGTTGTTGTAGAGGGCTCGCTTACCGGGGGTATCCAGGGCCGCTGGCGTCTCCGGCGCGTGCCCAGCCTGTAGTTGCTGTATCAGCGCCGCAATTTTCTGGAGGTATTCCTCGTACTTGAGCGCCTCGGTCTTGCGCTGGGCAATGATCACCTGCAACTGGGCCGACAGCTTCTCGTAGTAAGCCGGGTCGGTGAGGTGGTCCTGAATGATCTTGCTGCGGACGTTGTTCTCGATCGTCTCGGCGATGGCGTTCCGGTTGCCCTGCAGACGGCCCAGTTTCGTGGTGATGGCATCGGCGATGCCGGACTTCAGGATCAGGTCCAGGAGCCCCAGGTTGCCAAAGGCGGAGATCGGCCTGGGCTCATCGGCCTGGATATAGGTATCGATGAGGTGGCGCATGTCGGCCTCGTAGGGCTTGAGGTCGAGGGTCTCGCCGCTGGCGTTGCGGATGATGTCGCGCAGCGCCAGGTAGTCGTTCGTTTGCTGCTTGATACGGCTGATAGCCGTGGCGCTGTAGCCGGCACCCACCAAGTCGTCAGCGAGGTTGGCATAGGCGCGTACCAGGGCAACCGTACCCTGATAGAGGGCGGCGCGGCGTGGCTCCCGTTCATGGAGGTCGGTGGGCACCTCGGTGTTGCCGCAAAAGTAATGGATATGTTCCAGCGTGCCCTGGGGTGGCGCCACCGGCTCACAGAGCAGGGCCAGGACTTCGAGGGCGCTGTCGAGGCACTCCCGGCCCTTCTTGAGCCGGTCCTGGAGCAGCACCTCGGGGTCCGCGCCGCCGGCGCTGTGATCCAATTCCGAGCTATAGACGGCGATGGCATTCTCCAGCTTCCTGAACAGATCCTTGTAGTCGACGATATAGCCGAAGTCCTTGTCTTCGCCGTCGAGACGGTTGGTGCGGCAGATGGCCTGGAAGAGGCCATGATCCTGCATGGATTTGTCGATGTAGAGATAGGTGCAGGGCGGCGCGTCGAAGCCCGTGAGGAGTTTATCGACCACCACCAGCAACTTCATGGTGGCCGGATACTTGACGAACTGCCGCTTGGCACGGCTCTCGTAGGTAGCGGTCTTGGTCAGGCCGGCGTCAGGCGCAATGTCCTTGAGCAGCGCGCTGTAGGTGTTATGGATGAACTGCTTGTCGGTCTCGGTATTGGCGCCGGTCTCTTCCTGGGTCACGTCCCTGGCCAGGGGGTTGTAGGAGGTGACGATGGCGCACTTACCCTTGAGGGGCGTCTGCTGGAAGAGGGTGTAATAGCGGCAGGCTTCGTGGATGCTGGCGGCCACCAGGAGGGCGTTGCCGCGTTCGCTGGACAGACGGGGCTTGGTGCTGAAGTCGAAAACGATGTCGGCCACCACCCGCTCCATGCGTGAGCGCGAGCTAAGGATCTTCTGCAGCGTGCCCCATTGGCGCTTCAGCTCGACCTTTTGCCAATCGTTGAGGCCCTGGGTCTTGGCCGCGAACCAGGCGTCGATCTTGTCGGGAGCGCCGAGCCGCTGGTCGATATCCCGGGCCTCGTAGATGAGATCGAGCACCACCCCGTCCACCACCGCCTCGCTGAACTTGTAGGTGTGGATGTAGCGGCCGAAGACCTCCAGGCTGGTCTTGGCGTCCTGCTTGAGCAAGGGGGTGCCGGTGAAGCCGATGAAAACGGCCTGGGGCATCATGGCCTTCATCACCCGGTGCAGTTTGCCGCTGTGGGTGCGATGGCACTCGTCGACAAAGACGAAGATCTCGCCGACCGTCGGGCTAGGCTGGCGGGTCAGGTCCTGGATGAAGGCATCAAAATCATCGACATCGCGGCGCCCGAATTTGTGGATCAGGGAGCAGAGCAGACGGGGCTTGGCCTGGCCGAGTTGGGCGATGAGATCGCGGCCGCTGCTGGCGCGGTAGATGGTCTCGCCAGCCTCGCCAAAGACGCCTTCGATCTGGGCGTCCAGTTCATCGCGGTCGGTGATGATGGCGACGCGGGCCTGGGGGAGCCGTTCGAGTAGCCACTTGGCGAGCAGCACCATGACGATGCTCTTACCGCTGCCCTGGGTGTGCCAGATGATGCCGCCCATGTAGCGCAGCACAAAGCCCTGGGCGGCCTTGATGCCGAAATACTGATGCACGCGGGGCAGCTTCTTGATGCCGCCGTCGAAGAGCACGAAGTCGTAAAGCAGTTCGATCAGGCGCCCTTTCTCGCAGAGCTTGAGCAGGTATTTGTCCAGCTTGAAGCGGGAGTCATCCGCCTCGTCCTCTCGCCACTGGAGGTAATACTTCGCCGGGGTGCGGATGGTGCCATAGCGGAGGCCCTCGGTGTCGTTGCCGGCGAAGAGGATCTGGGCGGTGGTGAAGAACCACTCATTGAATTCCGGTTGCTGATTGGAGAGCAGTTGGCGGATGCCATCGCCGATGGCGACGCGGCTGTTCTTCAGCTCCAGAACACCGATGGCGAGGCCGTTGAGGTAGATCACCAGATCGGGCCGCCGCTCGTGCTGGCCCTTGAGGGTCACCTCCTCGACGAGCACGAAGTCGTTTTCCAGGGGCGCGTCCCAGGCGATGAGGTGAAGGGTCTCGGTCACCTGGCCGGCCTCGATTTTCACCGGTACGCCGTAGCGCAGCAGGTTGTAAACGGCCTGATTGTTGTCGTAGAGAGAACGGTGAGGGTTACCGGCCTCGGCGCGCAGCTTGTGAAGGGCGATGCTGATCTGGGCGGGTAGGTAGCCGCGCTGGGTTAGCCAAGGATGCAGCAACGCCTCCTCGATGTTGCTGTTGCCGGGACGGTCGGTCCAGTCGCCCAGATAGCGATAGCCCAGTTCCTCGCGGAACAGGGCGATGACGCGGTTTTGGGTGGCGCGTTCAGGTTGGCCGATTGGGTTCATTGCCTCTTCCGTTGATCTCGTTCTCAAGCCTGCGCAGGGTGGCCATGATCCTATCCAGGGCGGGTACCTCACCGAAAATCATGTTCGCCATTGCCCGATAGTCGGCCTCGACCGCCGCCAACACCGCCCCTGCTGGCACCAAGCGCAAGGTGCCCGGTTTCGCCAAGTCGTAGCGCGCCCACCCACGCGGATAAAAGCGCTGTTTGAACACCACCACGTCAGCCAACAACGCCAGGTCCGTCAAGGCAGCATCCTTGACGGGCGACTCAGCCATTTTGGCCAGATCGTAGTGGTGGCGAGAATAGTGTAGCGGCTGAGGGCTGCCCTCGGGACGGTGGGCCTCATGATGCAGGATCGTCGCCTTCTCCCAGAAAGTCCGCTCCGCCCTGATCACCCGGACCGGGCATTCACGCCTTGCGAACACCCGGGGGAACGCCTCGGCGGCATAACAACGGATCAACCGCTCTTCATGGGGCAGCCAGGAGGCCAGCGGGCCGATCTCCAGGCGCACCTCGGGGCGCAGATACCGATCGGAAAACGCGCCCGGATAGCGAATCTTGATGACATAGGGATCGGACTTCTCGATCTCGCAACGGCAAACCGCGCCCAAGGCCGTAGCTACCCGCGCCAGCAAGTCGCCGCCGATATAGGCTAACGCCTGGGCGTTGATCGCTTGATTCAGCTTCTCCTGCCGCGCCTTGGAACGTTCGGTCAGCGGGTCCTCGCCACCCAGTACCCGCCAATCGAGAATCAGGTCGATGTCTTCCGAAAACCGCTCGATCAAGCGATACACCTTCGAGAGGCTGGTGCCGCCCTTGAACATCAGCAGCCGCGCAAGCTCCGGCTGTTGGAAGAGTCGGTCGAGCACCCAGGTCACCCAGAAATCCTTTTCTACCACCGCCGGTGTCGTGCGCATCCGGGCCGCCGTCTCGGAAAACAACGCACTGCGCTCCGCCGCCGCAAGCCGGGCCACCCTGTCCATCAGTCAGCCTCCCGGCATACCTGCTTGATGATCTGGTAAATCCAGCCGGTCACGGCGCGGGTGTCCTTGAGGATGCGTTCGCGGATAGTCGGGTCCAGTCGTTGCCGCAGGGTTTCGATGACGGCCTGATCGACAGACTCCTTGCCCAGGGCCTTCAGCGCCTGCACCATCAGGCCGCTTTCACGATTCTTGAACCCCGTGTCCTTCAGGGCGGATTTCCTGAAGATCAGGGCCTGGGCGCCGTCCTCCCCAATCGCATATTCGCGGTTTGGGCCATCGGAGAGATAAACCCACTTACCAGGCACCTGGGTGGAAAGCCCCAACAGGTTCAGGGCCGCGTCGCCAGAAGGCTGGATGCGCCAGTGAAACTTGCGCGCCAGCGCCTGGGCCACCTGATCGACGTCCGGACTCAGGGCTTGCCCCAGCAACTCGCTATAGCGGGGATAGTCATAGACCCCAAGGCAAACCCGGCGAATCCTACCCGCCCTGGCCAGGCCGGAAAGGGCCTGATGGATGTTGACCTCGCCAAACTCGGCGACAAAGTCAATCTTGGTGAACGCCCACCCCCTACCGCGCCCATAAATCCTGTAAAGTATTTTTTTATCAATCGGTTGCATTATTTATGCCCGCAAATATTTTCAGGAAAAATACATCTTTTTACTGAAAACAGCAGTGCCCGACTTGGGACGCTGTGACGCATCTTGCCTGGCACCCGCACGTCGCTCATACAAGCCGAATCCTTCCGGTGAGCAGCTCCTGCATCATGCCCTGTTTGAGGCTGCGAGCCTTGGCGAGCTTGGCCTCCAGCGCGGCGATCTCGGCGTCCATGTCGGAGAGGATGGTGGCGATGGCGGTTTGTTCTGCGAAGTCGACCGGCATGTCCACTTCGATCTTCCACATTTCAGACTTGTTCAGCTTTGCTCGTGTGCCGCTTGCTAAAAAGCCCAGGATATTCTTGTGAACTAGGGAAAAGAAAATGAAGACTTGGTCATGCCCGAGCTTAGCCTTCAAAATATGGGCGTGATTGTTGACCCAACACTTACCAACCATTCGATATGCGATGGGGCGATATGAGTATTCATCGAAGTACCCGCCGTCCTCCGCAATCAAGATGACGTCATCATCAATCACGTAATCATTGACGAAATCGAGTACACCATTCGCCCCACAATATGGATAATCCCCCCGCATTTGGTCGCGTTGAGATTCGTTCAACGGTACGCGAAGGTTATCTAAACAGTCAGCAACTTCTTCCAATAGCTTGACCTCCCACTCCCCGCTGAAGCCCGGCAGGCGCTTCTTGCCGGTGAGTAATTCCTGCATGGCGCCTTGTTTGAGCTGGCGCTTCTTGGCGAGGAGCTGGTCCAGAGATTCGATGAAGGCATCCGCATCGCTCAACGCCTCGGCGATGGCTTCTTGTTCGGCTTTGGTAGGTGGGAGCGGAACCGCGACGTTTCTGAGGACCGACTGATTAAGGGAAGGCATCGTGGTTCCAATCGCGTGCTGAAGCAGCCAGCCTTGAACCCGCCCACTCTGAAACTGCAATGCGAGATACGCGTCATGACTCGTTGCGGACGGGCGCAGACTCATAGCATCAGAGCCGAGAAACCAACCGTCCTGTGGCTCTCGGATTAATGCGGACCGATCAACGCCACCTTTGCGGCCAAAAACGATGTCGCCTTTTCGAACGAGATACTGAGGTAGCCTTCTAATAACGGCGTCTGATACCCTAGGTGTGTTCTCAGTGATCCGCAGAAAACCTTTCCGAATCTCGCTCACAGAGATTACGGGTACTCCATCCGTTTCTGAGTATTCGGATGCTTTGAGAAGAGTGCCGAACGGGCCTGTCCTTAGTGCAGCCAATTCGTGGGCCGACTTCACTTCCCAATCCTCCGGAATCACCCCCACCTCGGTCAGCTTGTACCCCTTCGGAATCTCAGCGCCCACGGTCATTCTCCACCCTCCCCTGTCCAGTCTCCATGCGCATCCAGCTCCGCCTCAATCTCCTCCACACTGGGCAAGCTGGTCTTGAGATCTGCCGGTAAAGCCTGAGTCAACCGACTCTCCCACTGGGCGACACCGATGGGTTTGGTGAACCCGGCCAGCGAGTATTCCACCACGGTATGATTCTTGTCCCTGACCAACAGGAGGCCGATGGAGGGCTTGTCGTCGGGATGACGCAGTAGGTCGTCCACCGCATTCAGGTACATGTTCAGCTTGCTGACATGGCCCGGCTCGAACTTGCCTGCCTTCAGCTCAATCAGCACATAGCAACGCACCTTGCCCTGGCGCTCATAAAGCGGAGTTTCGATCTGGATGAAAAGCATATCTTTTCCCATGCCCAACTCCAGGGCCTTTTGGGCATACCAAAAGCGGATGGCAGGGTCCCTCATCTTGTCGAGGAGGGTCTGGTTGCTGCGCCTGGGCAGGCCTCAGCGAATTTCCGTATGTCGTTGCTCACGGCGCAAACCCCATCCGCTCCAGGTGCCCATTCACCTTGGCCTCCAACTCAGCCACCCGGCCGGCCATCCGCGGCATCGGGGTCTCGTAGCGCTCGGCCAGCTCCTTCACCCGCCGGGTGAGCTGCTGGCTCACCCGATCCATCTCGCCGTAGATGGCGGCGGCCAGGGCGGCGAGCCATTTGTCGTCCACCACCAGGGCCTTGATCTCAGCCTCGGTGAGCGTCGCATAGTGGGCGTAGGCCAGGGCATCAAGGGCGGCCTCGCCCTCCCTGTGGAGTCTCTTGCGTGCGGTCTCCTCGCCGTAGAGCTTGAGCCAGTCGACCAGCACGGCGGCCTCGTCCTTGGCCTCGGTATCGCCCTTGATCTCTTTGAGGCGGGCGCTGACGCTGGCCTTGTTCACCCGGTCCAGTTCGGCGAAGGCGCCGTCCTCGCCAACCTGCTCCTCCTCCAGTTCGGTCAGGCGGGCGCTAAAGACTTCCAGGTCGGCGGCGATCTGATCCAGAGTTGCCTGCTCCTGGGCGAAGTAACGGGCGACGATGAGGGCCTTGGGGATGAGGTCGCAGGTCCAGCCCTTGTCGCGGGGCTTGCCCGTTTTGGCGGTCTCGATGATACGGCTGGTCTCGGACCGCCAGCCGTCGGCGGCAATGAGGTAGGCGTCGTCCTGCAGCGTCGCGGTCCAGTAGTCAATCAGGTGCTGGTAAACGGCATAGGGATCGATGAGGGGCTGGCCCTCATAGTGGGCGAGCAGGCCCTCGGACAGCCAGACGATGATCTCCTTGGGGTGGCAACCGCTCGCCAGGGCCTTGAGCTGGGGGACATTAAGCGCGCGCCAGGCGGCAAAATGGGCATTGAGGCCGTTGCTGAAGGCGCTGAATTCGGGATGATCGAAGATGGCCGTCTTGATGGCGGTCTTGGTCACGGCTAAGTCCAGGTAGCCGGGGCGGTTGGGGGTGAAGAGCGTTGCCTTGAGCTGGGGGCAGACGGCCCAGTAGGGCGCCAGGGCGTCGATGTCGGCGGCGGGGATGCCGCCCTGGAGGTGGGCGGCGATGTCCTGGCGGTCCTCGGCGGTCTGGCTGTCGATGTAGCGCGGCAGGTTGAGGTTGTAGTCGTTGCGCTCGATTTCCGCGACGCTGACCGCCCGGGCATAGCCGGGGACATCGCGCTGGCGGGTGAAGACATCGACGATTTGGTGAATATCGCGGTCGCGCAGCCGGTTTTTGGGGCCGTCCTTCATGAAGCCGGCGCTGGCGTCGATCATGAAGATGGACTGGCGGCCCTGGGCCTCGCGCTTGTCGATAACCAGGATGGCGGCGGGGATGCCGGTGCCATAGAAGAGGTTGGGCGGCAGCCCGATGATGCCCTTGAAGTAGCCACGGCGCACCAGGTTGCGGCGGATCTCGGCCTCGGCGTTGCCCCGAAAGAGGACGCCGTGGGGCAGGATGACGGCGGCGGTGCCGGTGCTCTTGAGGGCGCGGACGATGTGGAGCAGGTAGGCGTAATCGCCCTGCTTAGCCGGGGGGACGCCGAAGGACTGGAAGCGCTCGAAGGGTCGTGGAGGGGATCGAGGCCGGTACTCCAGCGTTTGTCGCTGAAGGGGAAATTGGCGACGATGTAGTCGAAGCGCTTGAGACCGCCGCCGTCGCGGAACTTGGGATCGGTGAGGGTGTTGCCTTGCACGATGAGGGCGGTGGGGTTGTCGTGCAGGATCATGTTCATGCGCGCCAGGCCGCTGGTGGCGGCGTCTTTTTCCTGACCGTAGAGGGTGACCGGGGTGCGCGCCTCGTCGACGACCTTGAGCAACAGGGAGGCGGAGCCGCAGGTCGGGTCGTGGACGGTGGTGTCGGCGCTGGTGATGGCCTGGCCGATACCCGTGACCTTGGCGACAACCCGGCTGGCTTCGGCGGGGGTCAGGAACTGGCCCTTGCTCTTGCCGCTGTCGACGGCGAAGTGGCGCATGAGATATTCGTAGGCATCGCCGATGATGTCGTCGCCCTCGGAACGGTTCCGGGAGAAATCCAGCGCCTTGTTCTCGAAGATGGCGATGAGATTGGTGAGCCGCTCGACCATCTCCTTGCCGCTGCCGAGCTTGGCCGGGTCGTTGAAGTCCGGCATGTCGGACAGCCGGTTGGCCTCCGCCAGGGGGGCAAGGATCTTCTTGTTGATCTGATCGCCGATGTCGGGCCGGCCCTTGAGGGCAACCATGTCCCGGAAGCTGGCGCCGGGGGGGATGATGATGGGGGCGTAGGGGTGGCCGGCGTATTTGTCGCTGACGTATTTGACGAAGAGCAGGACCAGGACATAGTCCTTGTACTGGCTGGCGTCCATGCCGCCGCGCAGTTCGTCGCAACTGGACCAGAGGGAGGCGTAAAGCTCGGACTTTTTCAGGGCCATGGAGGGTTTCTTGTGTCTAGGGCAAGGCCGATGCTGTCGACCTGGGGACCCCCGGCTTGGGGGGAAATCGCCACCCGCCATCACGCTAGGGTCGATGGGTTAGGATGGTGGGAGGGTAGGTAAGCGACGCCGGTTTGTAAAGAATGAGCTTGGCGGGGACCGACCGGTCCACCGCCAGGTGGTTCAGGAAACGCTGCCCCTCCTCCACCCCCAGACGCGCCGTCGGCACCTCGCCGTGGAAGGCCAGAATCCGGCGGCACCAATCCACATACGCCTGCTCGGTGCGGATCGAGTACTGCATCGCCCGGATGGTTCGAGCCAGGCTCTTCGGCAGGGGAACCCCCCGGCCGGGCGGGCAAACCCTGGGCCGACGGGCAGCCCCGCAGCTGGGGGCCTTGAGCGGGGGAGGGTCGGATGGTCGGCGCCCAACAGGCGCCCACCTGCCTTCCACCCATCCCAATCAATCTCTTTTCCGGCAGAACAGTGAGTGACCCATATCAACAACAGCAGTTGCAAGGCATCGACGAGTTGCCGACACTGCCAGTCGGCAAGTTGTGGCGGGGCCGACACCTGCTGAAGGTGGCCTGCGATCTTCTCGGCCGTCACACGCAACAGGGACACCGGACGCAACGCCTACGGGAAGCCTTCGCCGCGGCGGACGTACCAGGGGCGCATCGTCTCCGGTAGGCCGCGCCGGGCCATGACCTCCAGGAGCGGTCCCAGTTGAAGGGGGAACCGTCCTCGCGGCGAGGGGTGGGGTTGGCATGGTACGGGCGGGGGGCTTGGGTAGTCGGCTAAATTCAGTCTAGTACCCTAGCGGCCCGTAGCAATCTAGCACCCAAGCATCCTCAGCCGTAGGGGCGCCGGTTAACCGGCGCCCCCGGCGTAGGCCCGGACGTGCAGTTTTCCCACATCCGGTTCCTCGGTTGTGCTCGCTTTCGCGCGAGCAAAGTCATGCCAACACCGGTTGTGCGGCTGGCTTCTCGGTGATCCGGGGCCTGGCAATGCCGAGTTTCTGCAAGGCCCGGCTGAAGGCCGGCCACGTGAAACTCTTACGCTTGCCGCCGCGCCGATTCAGCCACTTGAACGCAATCTCGACGGCCAATTGAAAGAAGCGCCACAGACCGCACGAGTTGCCCCGCGGGCCATAGTAATGGCAGTGCCCCAAGAGCCGCCGGTTCAGCCCTTTGATAAATTCCCTGATCGGCAGATGCCGGTGGCTCTTGATCCAGTCCGTGACACGCCGCTTCATGCTCGGATGAAAGCGGCTAAAACGCAAGATCTGCGTTTTTTCCGGGGCGACTTCGAGGCCGAATTTCTCCAGCCGCTTCGGCAACACCGTGAGGTACCGCTGTGCATCAACGCTGAGGCGGAAGGCACAGACAAAATCGTCGGCCTAGCGACACAGCAGCACCTCACCCCGACAGTGGGGCTTGACCACGCGCTCGAACCAGAGGTCCAAGGCGTGGTGCAGGTAGATATTAGGACCCGTGTGATTATATACCGATACGGAGTTATCCGTTATTCTTAGCCAGGGAGGTGCTGTGCCTCTTGCGAGCCGAGGTACGCCGTGCCCGTCAAGTGGCACGAACGCCATCGCAACGATCCACCCGGAGACCGGCCAACGATAAACCTGAACCCGCATAAAAATGCGCGGACCACGCCCGCCATCCACACCAAAAAGTCCTGACCGATAATGGCCAGGAATTCACCGATCGCTGCTGCGCCACCGGCGAACGCGACCCGACCGGAGGTCATCGCTTCGACCGCACCTGCGATCAACACGGCATCGACCACCGCCGCATCCAGCCCCGCCATCCCCAGACCAACGGCAGGGTCGAGCGCTGCAATGGCCGCATCAGCGAGGTACTGGCGACCACCCCCTTCGATGCGGCCCAGCGCCTGGCGGACACCCTATGCCGCTCTGTACGGCGGTATCATCATCAGATTCCCCAGCGCGCGTTAGGGCACATGGCGCCCGTTCAGGCCCGGCAAAATTGGCAGGAAAAATGCCCGGGATTGTTTAAAATGAAGGTATATAATCTCACGGGGCTGGACAAGTATAAATTATCGACTAGACTGCATTTTATAGACTGAAGTTTCCGGCTTTTGGAAGGGGCGGCGGCAGGAGTAGGGGATATTTCGAAGAGGTTTGCCCAGTTTCGGGCAAACCCTGCCAAGATCTCGTCCTCCGCAAGTGCTACTGCCACTTGGCCGCGTCAGAATCCAGAAACTTTAGTTTTATAGAGGGTGCCCCACAATACTGCCTGTCCATTAAGTCACTCCGCGATATGGATATAACCATGAAAATAACCCGCAGCATATTTTTTATTTGCTACCTCATGTTGTTGGTCCTGTACCGGCCGTCATTGGCTGCCGATATCACCATTGGGCCCGATGACTTCGGCGGTGATTTTGGCACATCTGCAGAAGTTGAAGTGAGTAACTACGGCTCCGCTACTGAATCCCACTTCTCAAAGCATGGAGCCATGTTAACAGGAATTACGACCTTGGGTGATATGACCTTAGAGGTTAATTTCCAGAAAGATGTATCAGAGTCCGATATTGCGGATAAACTACCAAGCGACGCGGAAATTTTAGATTACGAGTTTGTTCTTTTTGACGTTTTTCAACAGCCGACTGGTAGTGGGCAAGGTGGAGAGGAGGAAACCTTGACGTTAGATGTGCCGCAGATTGCCATGACAAAAAGGGGAGAACTTTTCACATATCGCCTCAGTACCGTATTGCGGGTGAATTACCAGATCAATATCGATAACGATGGGGACGGCACTCCTGATGAGCCCCAGAGTTATACGACGGGTCTTGAATCCGTGGCGTATTTTTATCTAGATGTCACGCGACCATACCATATTGAACAGGGCTCTGATGGTGACATGGTTAGGTTGCGCCTCATTGGCCATAGCATGAATGCCCAAGGCGGGACTGATTCATTCCCCATGGTCGGTGAGCCAGTAGGGGCGTCACTCGCAGCGCTTTACCGCCAGGTCTGGCCTGACCTCGCCCACACAGGAGACGATGGTGTTGCGGAGTTTCTGATTATCACCGAGCCGGAGGCCTACTCTGCTGACTCAGCAAGCGAACTCGCTCTCCTGGCTGATGTCAGTGGTGGAACCTTAACATTGGATTTCCTAGGTGAAACTACTGTCGAGGAGGTGCCATTACCGAAATACTTTGCGACGGTAGTCGAGGTGATGGGCAATGTTTATATCATAGACAAGCTTTCCGGGTCCGAGCGACGCGCAAGAGTTAACGACGGGTTAGCTGTCGGGGATCGGCTCTACGGAGAAGTAGAGATTAGCCCGTACGGCACAGTATATCCAGCGATTACGATTTCATACAAAAATCAGAACGATCTAAAGGATTTACCGCTCTTAGACGGCCTAAACCAACCCCTCACTGTCGAGATAGGCCCTCAAGGCTCAACACCCCTTGGCAAACATGCGAGTCCCTTCGAGATTGGATTGGAACAATTAAAATTCGATGCAGCGTATCAACCACAAGAGCTTGCACGCTTCGCGGTAAGTAGGGCGTTAGGAACGCTAACCAAAGCGGTAACCGGAGGCTACGGCTTTTTGGTCAGTACGTTAGGCGGTAAATTAACTAGATATACCGTAGAACGCGCGTCAGAGAATCAGGTCAAGAACACCCCGGAACAACAGCTAAATTTTTTGCAAGAGCCACGGTTTATTGGTCCGTCCTTGTTCCTCGCCTCTGCCTTTGTTCCTAGAGCGGGGGTTTCATTATCTCAAGCGGTATTTAGTAACGGTACGATAAATTTCGAGAATACTGGGGAATCCATGATGTTGAGCAGCGAGACGGGCGCCAGCCTCTTCTTGCCAGGTGGTGCTTCTACCACCATTGATGTTCTCACAAATACCCCGTCTGGGGCTTCCATGCCACTGCCAGTTAGGAGTGGGAGTCAGGGGGATGAAGTTGCTCTGATACCTTCAAATGGCGGCACTATTGATACCCTTTCGCCGACAATTATTGCTAAGCATACTACTTTTGGATGGCTGGAACTTATAGACTCAGAGAACGCGACCATGTGGGTCAATAACGTTAATATTAGCAATAGATTGAGCGGAGATTTATATCAGCACAGTTATGTGGTTCCACTCGAATCTCCGTTAATCGAGGGCGAGAACAGGGTGGAGGTGCTCTTAAGAACACGAGGTGGAGGAATCTACCGCCGTCAAGCAACCTTTCTTGCACTTGGTGACCAACCCAGATCGCCTTACGGTCTGCTTACCTTAGCAGGATCTAATACCCTTTCCATCCGTTGGAAACCCAATCGAGAGCGGGATTTGGCTGGGTACCGTATCTATCGTTCGGAGACGGGGGGAGATCCATGGAGCTATTTAGGTACCACCACAGAAACCCTGTGGATGGATCGCACGCCCCCGAACAGTGCCTTTTATCGGGTGACGGCCGTTGACCGGGCCAATCGGGAGAGTGACCCTTCAAATGTAGTCGAGGCTTCCTTGCGTTCTTCCGAGCCGCCAGCAGCCGCCAAGATTGATGAAATAATTTTTGAAAGTGAACAGGGTCACGCGCTGGTTGGTGTCAGAGAGTTTGGAGCTCACACGGTTGGCTATGTGATTGAGAGGGCTATTTCCGTGGGCGGCCCATTCACGGTACTTCATCCCACTGGAACAGTCATTGGTCAAACCCGTTTTGTCGATGAGACAGCACTACCAGGAACGGAATACTATTACCGGGTCACGCCGGTGAATTACAACGTATTACTCTGCGATCCTGCTATTGGTGGTCCCTTTACGATCGCAGATGTCCCACCGCCGCCTCCGAGTGGTCTTGCATTTGACATTCAGGAAGATCAAATTGTCATCCGCTGGAATCCCTTGGACTTTCCGGACATTAGCGGATATCGGCTCTATCGTTGGACGCAGGTGCTTGGTTGGCGACTACTAAACCCATCCGCATTGCTGACAGAACCCGCCTACGTTGAGGAACCAGATGCAGGCAAGAACCTCCGTCTTTACGCCATTGCAGCAGTAGATTCCTTAGGACGAGAGGGTGACGCTAGCCCATCGTTGAGCCTCAGTTTTCAAACATCCATCACCCAATCCTTTAGGTTAAGGGTGAAAATGACCGGCAAAGGAACGGTCACCAGCAGCCCAGCAGGTATCGATTGCGGTAGTGATTGTAGCGAGAGTTACACTCAAGGAACCAAGGTCACCTTAACGGCCAAGCCTGATACCGGCATGGGATTAGCCGGATGGGCCGGCGCCTGCACCGGGAAGGCCCTGACCTGCACTCTTAGTATGACTGCCGCTAAAACGGTAACCGTTACCTTTGTCCCCCTCACTGTACGCATCGGTGATGTCAGCCTAGGTGAAGGCAATAGTGGCACCAAGATGTTCCCCCTTGAGGTCAGCCTCAGTGGGACAAGTACCAGCAAGGTCACCGTCAAATACGCTACCGCCAACAGTAGCGCCACGGCAGGCAGTGACTACACGGCGGTACCCACCCCCACCCTGATCACCATCCCGGCAGGCCAGACCACCAAGATGATCAATATCACCGTCAAAGGTGATACGACCAAGGAGGCGAATGAAACCTTCTTCGTCAACCTCACCAGTCCCATGGGTGTCACCATCTCCGACGCCCAAGGGACAGGCACCATCCTTAACGATGACGGCCCTGTTCTCAAGATCAATAATGTCAGCAAGGCCGAAGGTAACAGCGGCACCGTCGCCTTTACCTTCACCGTCACCCTGAGTCCAGCCAATACCAACACGGTTACGGTGAAGTACGCAACGGCCAACGGTACGGCAACCGCGGGCAGTGACTACACCGCCGTTAGCACCCCCACATCAATAGTCTTTACTCCGGGTCGAACAAGCAATACTGTCAGCATCAACGTCAAGGGAGATGCCACGAAGGAAGCAAACGAGACTTTCTTTGTGAACCTCAAATCACCCAGCGGCGCGACAATTTTTGACGGCCAAGGTAAAGGAACTATCGTCAACGATGATTAGGTTGTTCCGTTCAGCCCTTTTAAGGTGCTATCAACATATTGTAAGATAAGAAGATCTTTAGCGCTACCCGCGAGGCCCAAGCCGTGATCGTGACCATGCAGGGCGCGCGAGGGCGCGCGCGCCCCCTTGTTGCCTGGGTATCGGATGAAATACTTGGATGGTAACTGCCTGGCCGCCAGCGAGCATCGCCTGAAGCCGTTGCGCGCGACGGCCGCCGGCCCCTTGCCGGGCAAATCACGGGTGGTCTTCGATCCACAACTGGCTATGGCGATTGATGTCTTTCCCGGTGCGGATGGTCATACCCAAGAACGGGCCTTATTAGACCAAGTCATCCCCACCGTCACCCCTGGCGATGTGTGGGTGGCGGATCGCCATTTTTGCGTCTCACGCTTGCTGTTCAAGATCCACCGGCAACCGGCGTTTTTTATCATCCGCCAGCATGCCAATCTCGCGACTAACCCCTTGGAGAAAATCAAGTTTAGTGGCGCGTCGGCGACGGCGATGTGTATGAGCAAACCGTGCAATTGACATCAGCCAGCGGCGAGACGTGGACCCTGCGCCGGGTGACGGTGAAGCTGAAGGCCAAGACCCGTAACGGCGATACCGCACTCACTCTTTTACCGAATTTGCCGTCAACGGCGGCCGCCGCCATCACGATTACCGCCTTGTATCGGACGCGCTGGGGCATCGAAACGGCCTTTCAAAAGCTGGAAAGCTATCTCAACTCGGAAATGAAACGCTGGGTTGCCCGCAGGCGGCGCTGTTTGGTTTTTGGCACTCGTCGCGTTCAATCTCTACGCCGTGGTGATGGCGGCGTTACGCGCCGCTCATCCCACGCTGGACATCGATAACACGGTGTCGGCCTACTATCTGGCGCAGGAAATTGCCACCACGATGACCGGTCTGGAGATCGCGGTGTCCGCAGCGGTGGGCGCCCTTCGCCCAGGCCAGCACGGAGCAGTTGGCGGGTATTTTACTCCTGCTGGCGCAACACGTGGATCTGCGTAAACTACGAAAGACCACGCGGGGACCGAAGTCGCCGCCGACACCACGCACCGAGTTCAAAGGTAAACCGCACATCTCGACCGCCAGGTTGCTTGCTGCCTCCGGGTCGAATTCAAAATGACACCTTAAAAGGGCTGCTCAATATAGATCGTTGTTTATCTGAACATACACACGAAATCTTCGGTGCCAAAGTAGTTTGCAGTGCTAACCGGAGATTCATACTGCATTGGCAAGGAAGCAACCAAGATCACTGGATATTAGAAGTCTTCTTTGCCAGAGGCTTCAGAGAGTATTACCCAGGCCTATCGTGTGGCCGCAATACTCTGCGTTCCACTAAAGATATTCGCAGCGTTCGTCTTCACTGGAGCAATAGCGGACGAGAAGAATTCGACCGTTGGCTTGTGACAGAGAGGGCGGAGAACCAAAGCAAGGGGGAATGGAGTGAGTACAAGGCCTAACAATCTGTTGCAGCGCACCCGCGCCACGAGGCGACTTGGTGTTTTCAGGTTTCGTGGGGTGGCGCGGGGCGCTGAACGTGGCCGCTAGGGAACAAAATGAGATCACTTCAATGCCCGAAATAGCTCGGTTCTACGGGATCATTATCAAGATTTTCTTTAGGATCATCCACCGCCCCATTTTCATGCCGTCTACGGCGAACACATTGCCCTGTTCAACATTGAGACGCTGGAAATGATCGAAGGTGATCTTCCGGTCAGGGCAAAGAAACTCGTAGTTGAGTGAGCCTCAGCGTACCAGTTCGAACTCAAGAGCATGTGGGAGACGCAAGAGTTCAGGAAGTTGCCACCACTCCAGTAGCCATGAACATTCCAAGAATTCAAAGTGCCGCACCAATAGACGGTCACATTCTCATCGTAACTTTCACGAACGGTAAGCGTAAGAAATACGATGTCAACCGGCTTACCACCAGGGAATCATTCGCACCACTAAGAATCGAAGCGTTTTTCAAGAACGTAACTGTCGAGCCAGGCGGTTACGCGGTCTCGTGGAACGCGGAAATTGATATTAGCGAGTATGAGTTGTGGCAAAACGGGGAAGAAATGCCCTAGCGCATAAGGACAACGCGTGTGAGCGAAGCGAACCACGCGTTGTCCTTGTGGTTGGACAAGCCCGGCGGATTGGTACGGAGCCTGTAAGAGGAGATATCTTTTTGCCGACCATCCCCCGGGAGGCGATCCCGGAGAGGGTGGTGGGAGAGCAACCGGAGCAGGGCTCCATCCGGCCAATGTTGGCTGGAATTGCGTCAAGAACGCCTGACCTTGGGCTGGGGCGGGAGTACAGCCACAAGGTAAACAGGATCTCCGGGGCCATCGCCGTGCGCCCGCTGCGCCCTGCCACCGCGCGGATGCCGGCATAGATCCGGCTCAAGTCCGCCCGCTCGACGTAGTCCCACACCCGCCGTGCCCGGTGCCCTTCGGGCAACAGCGACTCCAGATCGCTCGGGCGTAGCTCAACTTGGGTGCGATTGGGCATCAACACCCGTGCCACGCCGAGTGCCGGGACCTTGGCCGGTAGGGTCGCCCCTTCAAAGTCAGGAGCGTCGCCAAACAGGGTGCCTTGAGGTTCGTCCGCCATCGCTAGGATCACCATCGTATTTCAGTGGGGCCATGATACCTGGGCTCCACTGCCGACCTCCTCGGCCGAGAGGTTTTTTCACAGCCTCTCAGGAGTTGTTCGTATCCGACTCCGCAGTTCTGCGGGGCAGGCCCCTGGAAGCGCCGCCGTCGGGGCTAGGGTCGGGGTCCGACCCTGTCCCGTAAGCTCTTGATGGGCAAGCTTTGTGAGGCTGTTGCATAATGCCCCTTCAAATTTGGGCCGAGGTGCTTTGGGGTGTTCCGGACCCATGGCCATACGGCGCCGCCGGGGCGGCAAAGGGCGCCCGGCAGAACTTGGGGGGTGCGGGTTGACATGAATGATCGGTACGCGGCGGAGGACATCTCCGAGCCCAAGTGCCCGGGGCCCGCTCAGGCCCTGGCCGAGGCCAACCAGCGCCTGGCGGCCCACCTGGACAACTCGCCGCTGGCGGTGGTCGAGTTCGACCGCGAGTTCCGCATCACCCGCTGGTCGGAGGCCGCCGTGCGCCTGTTCGGCTGGACCGCCGCCGAGGTGCTGGGTCTGGCCGTTGCCGAACTGCGCTGGGTCCACGACGAAGACGTAGAGGGCACCCGCCAGTTGATGGCGGACATGCTTTCTGGCCAACGCCCGCGCAACCGGCATGTCAATCGCAACTACCGCAAAGACGGCAGCATCCTGCACTGCGAGTGGTACAACTCCGCCATCTACGACGGCCAGGGCCGGCTGTCGTCCATTCTTGCCCAGGCGCTGGACATCACCGAGCGCAAACGGGTGGAGGAGGCGCTGCGCGACAGCGAGCAGCGGCTGCGCCTGGCCCTGGACGCCGCCTATGCGATTTCCTTCGAGTGGGACATCCAGCGCAACGAGGTGCGCCGCCACGTCTCCACCACCCCGGCCCTGGAGGCGACGCCGGAGCAGGCCCCGAGCACCTTCGAGGCGGTGTGCGAGGTGGTCCACCCCCAGGACCGCTGGCGCTTCGTGGCCGATGTGCAGGAGGCCATCGAGCGCGAGGACGGGCGCTACGAGAGCGAGTTCCGGGTCATAGACCCGGACGGCAAGGTGGTCTGGCTGTTCGAGCGCGGCCGGGTGGAGCGCGACGACCAGGGCCGCCCCGCGCGGCTGCTGGGCCTGTCCCAGGACGTCACCGCGCACAGGCAGGCCGAGCACGCCCTGTACGCCAGCGAGCAACGCCTGGCCGGGATCGTCGGCTCGGCCATGGACGCCATCATCGCGGTGGACGCGGAGCAACGTATCCGCGTGTTCAACGCCGCCGCCGAGGGGATATTCCGGCTCGGCGCCCCGCAGGCCCTGGGCCAGCCCCTGGCGGCGCTGATCCCCGAGCGTTTCCGCGAGGTCCACGCGGGCCATGTGCGGCACTTCGCCCAGTCCGCCACCACCCCGCGGCGCATGGGTGCCCTGGGGACCCTGGGGACCCTGTGGGGGCTGCGCGCCGACGGAGAGGAATTCCCCTGCGAGGCGTCCATCTCCCAGATCGAGGTCGCCGGCGATACGGTCTTCACCGTCATCCTGCGCGACATCACGGCGCGTCTGGCCGCCGAGGCCGAGCTGCGCGACGGCCGGGAGCGCCTGGAGCTGGCCCTGGAGGCGGCCCAGGCCGGGTACTGGGACTGGGACCTGGCCACCGGGCGGGCCTCCTGCGCGGCGGAATGTTATGCCATCTGGGGCGTGACGCCGGGCACCGAGGACCTGGCCCAATGGCTGCAGGCGGTCCACCCCGAGGATATCGGTTGGGTGAGTGCCGCCTGGTGGCAGGCCGGTGCTGCCGGGGGGGACCTCAATCTGGAATACCGCATCGAGCACCCGCAGCGCGGCACCCGATGGCTGGCGGTGCGCGGTCGGGCCCTCCGCGATGAGACCGGGCGAGCGGTACGCATCAGCGGGCTCAGCCTCGACATCACCGAACGGCGCCAGACCCTGGAGGCCCTGCGCAAGAGCCAGGAGCAACTGCGCGCCCTGATCGAGCAGGCCCCGGTGTCTATCGCCATGTTCGATCGGCGCATGGACTACATCGCCGCCAGCCGCCGCTGGGTCGCCGACTACGGCCGCGGCCGGACCGATCTGGTGGGCGTGAACCACTACGACATCAACCCCGACCTGCCCGAGGCGTGGAAGCGCGTCCACCGCGAGGCCATGGGGGGGGCCTTCCTCAAGAACGACGATGACCTCTGGACCCAGGCCGACGGCAGTCGCCACTGGCTGCGCTGGGCGGTGCAACCCTGGACGGACGAGGCCGGGGCCATCGGCGGCATCATTATGTCCGGTGAGGACATCACCGACCGCAAACTGGCCGAGGAGGCCCTGCGCGACAGCCAGGCGGACCTCAACCGCGCCCAGGCCGTAGGGCGCATCGGCAGTTGGCGCCTGGACGTGCGCCGCAACGAGCTGACCTGGTCGGCGGAGAACCATCGCATCTTCGGCATCCCCCAGGGTACGCCCCTGACCTACGAGACCTTCCTCGCCACCATCCACCCGGACGACCGCGCCTATGTAGACCGCAAGTGGCAGGCCGGCCTGAGTGGGGAGCCCTATGACGTCGAGCACCGCCTGCTCGTCGATGGGCGGGTGACCTGGGTGCGGGAGCGTGCCGCCCTGGAGTGCGACCCCGACGGCAATCTGCTGGGCGGCTTCGGCACCACCCAGGACATCACCGAGCTCAAGGCGGCCGAGGAACGGCTGCGCCTGCAACTGAACCTCACCCATGCCATCACCACCTGCGCGGCCGGGGCCATCTTCGTCACCGACGGGGAGGGGCGCACCACCTTCGCCAACGTCGAGGTCGAGCGGCTGTTCGGCTTCGCCAGGGACGAGCTGATGGGCCGGGTGCTGCACGACTGCATCCACCACCACCACCCGGACGGCCGTCCTTACCCCTTCGCGGACTGCCCCAATTGCCGCATCTACGGCCTGGGGGAGACGGTGCGCGACCATGAGGCGGTGTTCTTCCGCAAGGACGGCACGCCGGTCACGGTGATGTGCGCCAATTCCGCCCTGGAGGTGGACGGGGAACAGATGGGCGCGGTCATGGTGGCCCACGACATCACCGGGCTCAAGCACTCCGAGGAGGCCCTGCGCGAGGCCGACAGGCGCAAGGACGAGTTCCTCGCCACCCTGGCCCACGAGTTGCGCAACCCGCTGGCGCCGATCCGCAGCGCGGTGGAGATCCTCAAGCTCAAGGTCCCGGACGATCCGACCTTGGAGGCGGTCCAGGGCATGATCGACCGGCAGTTGCGCCACCTGGTGCGGCTGGTGGACGACCTGCTGGATGTGAGCCGCATCACCCGCGGGCGCTTGCAGTTGCGCCGCGAGCGGGTGGCCCTGGCGGAGGTCCTGGAGCAGGCCCTGGAGGCGTCGCGCCCCCATGTGGAGTGCGCCGGGCATGACCTCAGCGTGGCCCTGCCGCCCGCGCCGGTGTACCTGGACGCGGACCCGATGCGCCTGGCCCAGGTGTTCCTGAACCTGATCCACAACGCCTGCAAATACACCAACCCGGGCGGGCAGATTCGGGTGAGCGCCGAAATGGACGGCCCGGAGGTGGTGGTGACCGTGGCCGACACGGGCATTGGCGTGCCGCCGGAAGACCTGGTGCGCCTGTTCGAGATGTTCGCCCAACTGGGCCCGACCGGCGAACGGGCCCAGGGCGGGCTCGGCATCGGCCTGTCCCTGGCCCGCGGCCTGGTGGAGATGCACGGCGGCAGCATCGAGGCCCGCAGCGAGGGCCCCGGCAAGGGGACCCAACTCGTGGTGCGGCTGCCCACCCTGCACGGGGGTTCGGCGGCACAGCCCGCCCCCACCCCGGCCGCGGCGGTACAGCCGGCGGCCGCGCGGCGTGTCCTGGTGGTGGACGACCACCGGGACGTGGTCGAGTCCCTGGCCCTGCTGCTGCGCGCCACGGGCTACCAGGTGGAGATCGCCCGCGATGGCCTGGAGGCGATCGAGGTGGCGGGGCGCTACCGGCCGGACCTGGTGCTGCTGGACATCGGCATGCCCAAGCTGGACGGCTATGCCACCTGCCGGCGCATCCGGGAACACCCCTGGGGCCGCGACATGACCATCGTCGCCCTGACCGGCTGGGGCCAGGAGGACGACCAGCGCCGCACCCGGGAGGCCGGTTTCGACGGCCACCTGGTCAAGCCCCTGGACCCAAGGGCCCTGTTCGACCTGTTCAGCGACCCGAGCGCCCCAAAAGGCTGAGGCCCTGGGTGGCGGCCAGCGGCCTGCCCGGACCGGGCCTTTCTCGGCTTCCCAGCCTTCCTGGGCGGCCCGGTACTCTTTGGCTAAGGGGATTTAGGTCTCGCGCTGCTCCTGCTCCCACTGTCTGATTGGCCCCAGGAAGCGGTCATCGGTTGCAGACTTGCGCTCGCCAGATTCCGCAATGGTGAGCATGAAGAGTGAACTGGGGCCGGTAAGCTGCGAGGCGCAGCGGACGTCCGCGAGGGCTTGGGTGACCAAGGCCAGGGTGGCGAGAATGTCGCGATGGTCGCGACCGCCCGGAGGTCGGGCGGCTGGGAAAGTTTTGGGGTTTAGTTCACCTGCCGCGGTTTGGGTCCCTTTAGGGGGAATGTTGGCGACCAAGGATAGGGAAGGCTTGCACCAGACTAATATTCACTCCAGATTTTGGATCTGCTCGCGCATCTGCTCGATCAGGACCTTCATGTCCACGGCTAACCGGGTGACGACCAGATCGGAGGATTTGGAGCCCAGGGTATTAGCCTCGCGGTTGAGCTCCTGCATCAGGAAGTCGAGGCGGCGGCCGACGGGTTTGTCGGTGGCGACCACGGCGCGCACTTCCTGGACATGGGCCTTGAGCCGGTCCATCTCCTCGTCCACGTCGAGACGCTGGGCGAGGAGGGCGAGTTCCTGTTCCAGGCGATTGGGGTCGAGTTCGGCGCGGACCTCCTCAAGGCGGTCGAGGATGCGGCGGCGGACCTCTTCCATGACCTGGGGCATGCGCTCCCGGACGCTGACGACGCAATCCAGCAGGCGCTCACAGCGGTCGCGGACCAGAGTGGCCAAGCGCTCGCCTTCGCGGGCGCGGGTAGCCACCAGGACCTCCAGAGTCTGGTCGAGCAAGGTCAGGGCCTGGGCCTGCACCGGCCCGAGATCCGGCCGCTGTTCCGCCAGGACTCCGGGCCAGCGCAGCAGATCAAAGGCCTCGGCCGCCGGGGGCCGGCCGAGCCGCTCCGCGACTTCCGCGCCCGCCGCCAGCAACAACTCCAGATAGCGATGGTTGATGCGCAGTTCGCCGATGGCCGCGGCCGAGGGGGCGAAGCGCAGACTGCAATCCACCTTGCCCCGGTCCAGGCGGGCGGAAATCCGCTCGCGCACCCCCGTCTCCAGGGTGCGCAGGTCCTCGGGCAGACGCACGAAGGTTTCAAGGAAGCGGTGATTCACGGAGCGCAGCTCCCAGGTCAGCTCTCCCTGCTCCCCGGCGTGGGTCTCGCGGGCAAAGGCGGTCATACTCTTGGACATGGCGGCGTGCGGCTCCCCGGCGTGGCTGTCAGACGATGGATAAAGGCTTAGGCCCCATGATACCCCCGAGCCAGGCATTTGACCTGCACCGCCCCACCATCGAAGATGCGGGCCTTTCCCTTCTGACCCGTTACCGAGCAACCGCCATGCGTCCTTCCCTGCGCCGCCCCGATCAGATGCGCGTCCTGCGCTTTACCCGGGGTTTTACCCGTCATGCCGAGGGCTCGGTCCTGGCCGAGTTCGGCGACACCCGGGTGCTGTGCACCGCCAGTCTCGAGGAGCGGGTGCCGCCCTTTCTCAAGGGCAAGGGCAGCGGCTGGATCACCGCGGAGTACGGCATGCTGCCGCGCTCCACCAACGAGCGTATGCAACGCGAGGCGGCCCGGGGCAAGCAGGGGGGACGCACCCTGGAGATCCAGCGTCTGATTGGGCGCTCCCTGCGCGCGGCGGTGGACCTCAAGGCCCTGGGCGAGCTCACCCTGACCCTCGACTGCGACGTGCTGCAGGCCGACGGCGGTACCCGCACCGCCGCCATCAGCGGCGCCTGGGTGGCCCTGCGCGATGCGGTGCAAAAGCTCATGGACGCCGGCAAGCTCGCGCGCAATCCCCTGACCGCCCAGATTGGCGCCGTCTCCGTCGGCATCTATCAAGGCCTGCCCGTCCTCGACCTGGATTATGCCGAGGATTGCACCGCCCACACCGATATGAACGTGGTCATGGATGGTGAAGGCCGCTTCATCGAGGTCCAGGGCACGGCGGAGGGGGCGACCTTTTCCCGGGCCGAGATGAATGCCCTGCTGGACCTGGCCGAGGGCGGTATCCGGGACATCCTCGACGCCCAGCGCGACGCCCACCTGGCCTGACCGCCGGGCTCCCGCCCGGACCCATCCTCGCCGGCACGATTCCTGCAATAACCTCGCACTCATTTTGCACGACACCACTTTGCACCGAGGTAGCTTTCCATGGAGACAGTGAAGACCGGCGGGGACGTCCTTTTCATCCTGATCGGCGCCGTCATGGTGCTCGCCATGCACGCGGGCTTTGCCTTTCTGGAGTTAGGGACGGTCCGGGCCAAGAATCAGGTCAATGCCCTGGCGAAGATCATGAGCGACTTTGCCGTCTCGACCATCGCCTATTTCTTCGTCGGCTACTGGATCGCCTACGGGGTCAATTTCTTCTCGGACGCGGCGACGCTTCAGGACCAGCATGGCTACGCCCTGGTCAAGTTCTTCTTTCTCCTAACCTTTGCCGCCGCGATCCCGGCCATCGTCTCGGGCGGTATCGCCGAGCGTGCCCGCTTTAACCCCCAGTTGCTCGCCTCCCTGCTGATCGTCGGGCTCCTCTATCCCTTCTTCGAGGGCCTGGTCTGGAATGGCAACCTGGGGATGCAGTCGCTGATCGAGCAACTCTTCGGTGCACCATTTCATGACTTCGCCGGCTCCATCGTGGTGCATGCCGTGGGCGGCTGGATCGGTCTCGCCGCCGTTTTGCTGCTGGGACCCCGGCAAGGGCGTTATCGCTCCGATGGCGGTATGACCGGCCACCCGCCCTCCTCCATCCCCTTCCTGTCGATCGGTGCCTGGACCCTCACCGTGGGCTGGTTCGGCTTCAACGTCATGTCCGCCCAGACGGTGGAGGCGGTCAGCGGACTGGTTGCCGTGAACTCCCTGATGGCCATGGTCGGCGGCATCCTGGCGGCCCTGGTCGCCGGCAGGAATGACCCGGGCTTCCTGCACAACGGTCCACTGGCCGGTCTGGTGGCGGTGTGCGCCGGCTCGGACCTGATGCACCCCATTGGGGCCTTGGTGACCGGGGCCGTGGCCGGCGGGCTCTTTGTCTATGCCTTTACCCTGACCCAGAATCGCTGGCGCATCGACGACGTGCTGGGCGTCTGGCCCCTGCACGGGCTCTGTGGGCTCTGGGGTGGCATCGCTGCCGGTATCTTCGGGCTCCAGGCCCTGGGCGGGGGCGGCGGCGTGACTTTCGGCAGCCAACTGGCGGGCAGCCTGGCTGGGGTGGTGATCGCCTTCGGCGGCGGTTTCCTCATCTATGGCGGCATCAAGGCGATGATGGGCCTGCGGCTGAGTGAGGAGGACGAGTACCTGGGCGCCGATCTCAGTATCCATAAAATCACGGCGCAACCGGATTACAATCGCGGCGAGGTTTGACCTAGATTCAAATTCAGCCGGAGAAGCCCGCAATGCTCAAGACCCACCATGGGGAGTCCATCGTCCTGGCCAGCAACAACGCGGGCAAGGTGCGCGAGATCAACGCCCTGCTCGCCGCCGAGGACATCCATGTCATCCCCCAGGAAGAACTGGGGGTGGCCGAGGCGGAGGAGACGGGTCTGAGCTTCGTCGAGAATGCCATTCTCAAGGCGCGCAACGCCGCCGCCCATAGCGGGCTGGCGGCCATCGCCGACGACTCCGGTATCGAGGTCGATGCCCTGAAGGGAGCTCCGGGCATCTATTCCGCCCGTTTCGCGGGACGCGGGGCCTCGGACCTGGACAACCTCAACCAGTTGCTCGAAGCCATGAAGGGGGTGCCGACGGAGGAGCGCACCGCCCGCTTCCAGTGCCTCATGGTCTATCTGCGCCACGCCGAGGACCCGACCCCGGTGATCTGTCAGGGCACCTGGGAGGGCCTCATCCTGGAGGCGCCTTGCGGCGAGAACGGCTTCGGTTACGACCCCATCTTTTTTGTCCCCACCGAGGGTTGCAGTTCCGCCGAACTGGACCCCGTCACCAAGAACCGCCTCAGCCATCGCGGCCAGGCCCTGGCCAAGCTGGTGCGCTACCTCAAGACCGAGGGCTGAGCCACCCTCCTCCCCGGAGCCGAGCATGCCCCTTGCCGCCGACCCTTCCCTCGCCGCCCGCCTGGCCGCGGTGCAACACCAGATCAAAGCCGCCGAGAGCCGTTTTGGTCGCGAACCCGGCAGCGTCGTCCTCCTGGCGGTCAGCAAGCGGCAAAACGCCGGGGCGATCCGCGCGGCCCAGGCCGCCGGTCAGCGGGCCTTCGGTGAAAACTACCTCCAGGAGGCCCTCGCCAAGATGGCGGACCTGGCGGATCTGCCCCTGGAGTGGCATTTCATTGGCGAGATCCAGGCCAACAAGACCCGCCAGATCGCCGAGCATTTCCGTTGGGTTCATGGCCTGGACGATGCCCACCACGCCGAACGGCTATCCCGCCAGCGCCCGCCCGGGCTGCCGCCGCTCAAGACCTGCCTGCAGATCAACCTGAGCGGCGAGGCGACCAAGAATGGTGTCCCTCCGGAGGAAGCCGCCGCCTTGCTCGCCGCCTGCCGTAAACTGCCGGGTCTGGAAGTGGTCGGCCTGATGGGCATGCCTGCCCCGGCGGTGGGCGAAGCCGCGCAGCGTCAGCCCTTTCTCGCACTGCGCCAGTTGCGGGATCGTCTGGCCAGCCCGGACTGCCCCCTCCCGGAGCTTTCCATGGGGATGTCCGATGACCTGGAGGCCGCAATCGCGGAGGGGGCGACCCTGGTGCGCATCGGCACGGCCATTTTTGGGGCAAGAACCTAACCCAAGGCGAAACTTGGTCTAGAATCCTCGTCCAGGTCCCAACTCAGGAATTGAAGTGACATGACACGAGAGACAATCGCCTTCATCGGGGGCGGCAACATGGCGGGCAGCCTGATCGCCGGATTGGTCAGCGATGGCTACGACCCGGCCAATCTCATCGTCAGCGAGCCCGACGCGGACAAACGGGAGCAGCTTACGCGCCACTATGGGGTGCGGGTTACCCAGGACAACGCGACGGCGCAGGGCGCGGCGGACGTGGTGCTGCTGTGCGTCAAGCCCCAGATGGCCCATGCCGTCTGCTCCGACCTGGGTCTGGCCGTCACCACCAAGGTCCCCCTCTATATCTCGGTGATGGCGGGCATCCGCGAGGCCAGCATCCAGGCCTGGCTGGGGGGGCCACGCCCCCTGGTGCGCACCATGCCCAATACCCCGGCCATGATTCAGGCCGGCGCCATCGTCCTGCACGCCAGCCCCGAGGTCAGCCCAGGGCAACGCAACCGTGCCGAGACCATCATGCGGGCCGGGGGCCTCACCCGCTGGGTGGATGAAGAGGACCTGCTGGATGCGGTCACCGCCGTCTCCGGCAGCGGCCCGGCCTATTTTTTCCTGCTCATGGAGGAACTGGAGAAGGTGGCCGTGGAGTTGGGCCTGGACGCCGAGAGCGCCCGGCTCCTGACCATCCAGACCGCCCTGGGCGCCGCCCGGATGGCCATGGAAAGCAGTCTCGATCCCAGGGAGTTGCGCGAACGCGTGACCTCGCCCGGCGGCACCACCGAATGCGCCCTCAAGGTGCTGATGGAAGGTGATTTTTCTAACCTGGTTGCCCGGGCCGTGCGCGCCGCCCAAGCCCGCTCCCAGGAACTCTCCACTCTGCTGGCAACACATCCATGACTGGCAACTATCTCACCAACCCCCTGATATTTCTCATCCAGACCCTGGGTGGGCTCTATGCCTTCGTGGCCATGCTCCGCTTTCTGCTGCAACTGACCAAGGCGGACTTCTACAACCCGATTTCCCAGTTCGTGGTCAAGGTGACCAGCCCGGTACTCATGCCCCTGCGCCGCTTCATCCCCGGCTTCCGGGGGATGGATATTTCCTCCCTGGTCCTGGCCTGGCTGGTCCAGACCGCCGTGCTCTTTCTGGTGGGTATCCTGGCGGGCCTGGGGCTGGCCTCGATCGGCGCCGTCATCTGGTCCATCCCGGCCCTGGTGGAACTGACGATCGACGTCTTCATCTACGCCATCATCATTCGTGTCGTCCTGAGTTGGGTCAATCCGGGTTCCGCTAATCCCATAGCCATCCTCATCGACAGGCTGACGGACCCCATCATGGCGCCGGTGCAGCAGCGCCTGCCGACCATCGGCGGCCTGGACCTCTCGCCCATCGCCGTCACCATTGGCCTGGTCCTGCTGCAGATGTTACTGATACCGCCCCTGAAGCTGCTCACCGGCAGCCCCTTCTAGGTGACAGGGGGGGTGACGGCACCGGCGGACACCCCCTCCTGGCATCGCTGGGAGGGCGAGGATCTGCTGCTGAGCCTGCGGGTCCAGCCCCGGGCCAGCGCCGATGCCATCGGTGAAGTCGCCGGCGATCACCTCAAGATCCGCCTCACGGCACCGCCCGTGGAAGGTAAGGCCAACGCCCATCTGCGTCGCTTCCTGGCCAAGCTGTTCGCCGTTCCCCCGTCCCGGGTGACGCTGGTCAGTGGCGAACAGGCCCGGCTCAAGCGAGTGCGTATCCAGGCACCCGGGCGGCTTCCCGACTTTATGCCGCCGCACCGACGGGAATAGGGGCCATTACCCTTTCAAACCCGCCGCCCTGCTACCAAATAGAGGGGCTAGTCGGGTCGCAAGAACTTTGTTGCAGAGGAATCACCATGAAACGTACTTCCATTCTTGGCCTGTTATGTGCCGCCGCCCTGGCCTTGCCCTCCTGGGCCAGCGCCGAAAACAGCACCACCGCGGATGGTTTCACCATTCACCACAACGCCTTCTCCGCGGACACCCTGACGCCGGAGATCGCCAAGGCCTATGGTCTGCAGCGCAGCAAATTCCGCGGCCTGCTCAATGTCAGTGTGATCAAGGAGGTCCCGGATACCACCGGCACCCCGGTCCCGGCGCAACTGCAGGCCGAAATCCTGCTGCTTACTGGCCAGAAATCCCCCCTGGTGATGCGCGAGATCCGCGAGGGCAGCGCCATCTACTACATTGGCGAGTTTCCCGTCCAAAACGGCCAGACCATCGACTTCGCCATCGAGGTCAAGCCCCAAGGCAACGACAAGGCCGTGCGTATCCGCATGGATCAGGACTTCTTTACGGAATGACCGCCGGGGGATGAGGCCCTTCCTTCCCTGCCGGCTGGAGCTTCAAATCAGGAACAACTGCCAGAGGGCATGAAGCCCGAATCCCAACACCAGGCCGCCGGCCAGGCGCCGCAACCACACCTGTTCCGAGAAGCGTGCCGCCGCCCCGGCGAGCATGCCCAGGCTCAGCAGGGTGGGCATTGTGCCGAGGCCAAAGGCCAGCATTAACAGGCCGCCTTGGGCGGCGCTCCCAGCGGACAGGGCCCAGATCAGAACGCTATAAACCAGTCCGCAGGGGATCCAGGCCCAGACGAAGCCGACTCCCAGGGCCTGGCCCAGGGAGCGAATCGGCAGGAGCCGGCGCCCCAGGGGCTCGACCCGCCGCCACAGCCCCGACCCCAGCCCTTCGAGCCGCGCCAAGCCTGGCCACCAACCCGCCAGGAAGAGCCCCAGCAGGATCATAAAGATCGCCGCCAGCAGATAGAGGGCGCGCTGCAGCGGCAGGACGGCGATGGCCGCCTGGCCAATCCCGCCCATCAAGGCCCCGGCTACCCCATAGCCAGCGATGCGGCCAAGATTGTAGGTTAATTGATAGGGAAAAAGGCGCGGGGCACTGGAGCGCACCCCGACGGGCAGCCCCAGGGTCAGGGTGCCGACAATACCGCCGCACATGCCGACGCAATGCACGCCCCCCAGCAGGCCCACCAGAAAGGCCGCCAGGATTTGTTCCAGACCGCTCAGCATTAAACTGCTCCTCCTCTGCCGCGCCCCATCGCAACCGACCCGGGCAAATGTGTATCATAGCCCCGCCAGCCCCAACGTCCGGAAGAAGAGAGATGCAGGATTACCAGCGCGATTTCCTTCGCTTCGCCCTCGACCTGGGGGTACTCAAATTTGGTGACTTTACCCTCAAATCCGGACGCCAGAGCCCTTACTTTTTCAACGCCGGCCTCTTCAACACCGGCTCGGCTCTGGCTCAGCTCGGGGGCTTCTACGCCGCCGCCCTGCAGGCCTCGGGGCTTGCTTGCGATCTCCTCTATGGCCCGGCCTATAAAGGCATACCCCTGGCGGCCGCCACCGCCATCGCCCTGGCGGCCCAGTATGGCCGCGACCTGCCCTATGCCTTCAATCGCAAGGAGTCCAAGGACCACGGCGAGGGCGGCATCATCGTCGGTCACCCCCTGCGGGGCCAGGTGCTCATCATCGACGACGTCATCACCGCCGGGACCTCGGTGCGCGAGTCCATCGACATCATCCAGGCCCAGGGCGCCCGGCCCGCCGGTGTCCTCATCGCCCTGGACCGCCAGGAACGCGGCCAGCACCAGAGCTCCGCCGTCCAGGAGGTGCGCGAGCACTTTGGCATTCCCGTCGTCAGCATCGCCACCCTGGCGGACCTGGTGGCCTTTTTGGAGGAATCGCCAGCGGGGGCATCCATTACCCCCGCCACCCTGGCGGCGGTGCGCGACTACCGGTCCCGCTACGGCGTCTGAGGAGCCAGAAGCTGGCCGACGTGATCCCCGCCCGCGTCCCGCGCGCCCTGATCCTCATCCTCATCCTTTTACTGGTGGGTTGCCTGGTTCCGCCCGTCCAGGCGGCCCTCTATCGCTGGATCGACGAGGAGGGATATGTCCACTACGCGGACGTAATTCCTCCCGCCTCGGTGCGCCAGGGCCACACGGAACTGCGCAAGGATGGCATCCCCATCCACACCGTACCCCCGGCCCGGACTCCGGAACAGATCAGGGCCGATGAGAAGCTGGCGCGCCTGCGCGCCGGGCAGGAACGCATCCTCGACCAGCAAAGGACGGCGGATCGCGGCCTGCTCCATACCTTTCCCTCGGAAAATGAATTGATTGGCGCCAACGCCAATCAGATCGCCGCCATTGAGACCATGATCCAGGTCACCTATAACAACATCCGCCGCCAGGAGGCCTGGCTCGCGGGCCTGCGCACCTCTGCCGGCAATATCGAGCGCACCGGCAAGCCCGTGCCCGAGGAATTCACCATCAGCTCCCGCAAGACCGAGCGGTCGATCCAGCGCGCCCTGGCCAGCATCACCGCTCGCGAGGCACAGAAGGCCGCCATCCAGGCCCGTCTCGACCGGGATCTCGGCCGCTATCGCCAATTCAGCGTCTCCGGCCGCTCCTCGGCCCTGAGTACCAAAAAACGCCACGTCGATCGCTACAGCACCGTCCCCTGTCGCACCAAGGCCGCCTGCGACCCCTTGTGGAACCAGGCCCTCGATTATCTGGCCGGCCGCCGGAAACTGGAGATCCAGGTCGGGGATTCGGAAGACCTCTTCATCGCGGCCCTACGCCTTGACCGCCCGTCCGAACCCATCACCATCAGCACCCCGCCGCCCCAGGACGCGAGGCCGATCTGGTGCTGACCCGGGTACCCGACGACAAGGGGCCCGCCGCCACCCTCTTCCTGGAATTGCGCTGCGAGGCCGCCGCCCTGGGTACCCCGCATTGCCTGCGGCCGGATCTGCTGCACGCGATCCAGGGTTTCGGGGAGGCCTTGATTAAATAGGCATCCGCCGGTCAGCGGCGCCGAATAAGGGTGCCAACACCTTCATTGGTGAAGAGATCCAGCAGCAGGGCGTGTTCGACCCGGCCGTCGAGGATATGGGCCGTGCGCACCCCCGCCTGCACCGCGTCCACGGCGCACTGGATCTTGGGCAACATGCCTCCATGGATGACGCCGGTGCGCACCATCTCGTCGAGGCGGCTCACCTCCAGGTCCACAACCAGTTGGCCAGCGGAATCCAGCAGGCCCGGCGTGTTGGTCAGCAGCATCAACTTCTCGGCCTTGAGAAACTCCGCCACCTTGCCGGCCACCAGGTCGGCGTTGATGTTATAGGAGCGGCCATCCTTGCCCACGCCAATAGGGGCTATGACCGGGATGAAGTCGCCCTTGACGAGCATATCCACCACCCGGACGTCGATGCTCTCCACCTCGCCAACATGGCCGATATCGATGATCTCCGGCTCCTTGAGCTCGGGGGCATCGCGCCGCAGGAACATTTTACGGGCCCGGATCAGATCGCCATCCTTACCGGTCAGACCCACCGCCCGCCCGCCGTGACGATTGATAAGATTAACGATTTCCTTGTTCACCTGGCCCCCGAGGACCATCTCGACCACGTCCATGGTCTCCGTATCGGTCACCCGCATGCCCTGAATAAATTCGCTGGTGATACCCAATCGCTTGAGCAGATCGCCGATCTGGGGTCCGCCACCGTGGACGATGACCGGATTGATGCCCACCAGCTTCATGAGGACCACGTCCCGCGCGAAGCCTTCCTTGAGGGTCTGCTCGACCATGGCGTTGCCACCATACTTGATGACGATGGTCTTGCCCTGGAAACGCTGGATATAGGGCAAGGCCTCGACCAGGACATGGGCGATATTGCGGGCGCGCTCAAGGACGATAGTCATGGGGATTCCTGGAAAAGGGTCGATAAAGATGAGGACAGCGCTGTGGCGCCACCCGGCGCCGCAACGGGGAGTGGGCTCAAGGGATCGGCGGCGCGGGCCCCTCGGCTAACACCGGCAGGATGGCACCCAGTTCCAGATCCGGATCCGGATCCACCGGCGCGCACCCCGCCGACGACGACGCGGCGGGAGGGCTCGCGGCAGAGTGCTGCTCCGCCTGGGCCCGCAGGCGTACCGCCGCCAGGCCGATGAGCAGGGGCCGGATGGCGTCCATCAGGGGTTGGGCCTCCGCCAGGCGACAATAGATGTAGTTGCGGGCCTGCATGGCGGCGAAACCATTCTCCCGTTCGACCCAGACATAGAGGCCGATCAGGTAAGCCACCAGGATCAGGGGGGCCAGGGCGAAAAGATAGGAGAGCCAGAATTGATGGAAACCCGAGGCGCCCTTCGCGCCTGGCTCACCGGCCGCGCCATTATTCTTCAGCACCCGACCCTGACCCATGACCCGCTCTCCAACCTGTATCAGTCGCTGCCCGTGTGTCCAAAACCGCCGGTGCCGCGCTCGGAGGTGGTGAAGGAATCCACCAGCTCAAAGTCCGCCTGTAGCACGGGCACCAGCACCAGTTGCGCGATACGCTCGCCCACGGCGATATGAAAGGCCTCCTGGCCCCGGTTCCAGCAGGACACCAGCAGCTCGCCCTGATAGTCCGAGTCGATGAGCCCCACCAGATTGCCAAGGACAATGCCATGCTTATGACCCAGCCCGGAACGCGGCAGAATCATGGCCGCGACCCCCCGCTCGCCGATATGGATCGCCAGGCCGGTGGGCAGCAACTCGGTTGCCCCCGGCGCCAGGTCCAGGGGTTGTTCCAGCATGGCCCGCAGGTCCAGACCCGCGGAACCCGGGGTCGCGTATTCCGGTAGTGGAAAGTCCCAGCCCAGCCGGGGGTCAAGCACCTTGAGTTGCAACGTGTGCCGCATAAGCCTCCGCGATCAGATCCGTCAGCGCCTCGGCCAGGTGGGCCTTGGGCATCAAGGGTAAGTGGTCCAGGCGCCCGTCCCGCCGGATGACGGTGAGGGCATTATCCTCGCGCTCGAAGCCGCCCGTGGCCCCGCCAACCTGATTGGCGGCGATCATGTCCAGACCCTTGGCCTGGAGCTTGGCCCGGGCCTGTTCCTCCACCCGCTCGGTCTCGGCCGCGAAGCCGACCGTAAAGGGGGGGTCCGGACGAGCCGCAACCTCGGAGAGAATATCCGGATTGCGCACCAGGCGCAGGGTCAATTCCTGCTGGCCCTTTTTGATTTTTTGCGGAGCCGGGTCCGCCACCCGGTAGTCGGCCACCGCCGCCGCCGCGACGAAGATGTCCTGATCCGCTATACGCGCCATCACCGCCGCCTGCATCTCCAGGGCCGATTCGACCTGGACCCGCTCCAGACCGACCGGGGCCGCCAGAGCGGTGGGGCCGCTGACCAGCACCACCTGGGCACCCCGCGCCGCCAGGGCCTGGGCCAGGGCATAGCCCATGCGCCCGGAGCTGCGGTTGCCGACATAGCGCACCGGGTCCAGGGCCTCCCGCGTCGGCCCGGCGGTCACCAGGACGCGGCAACCCGCGAGGGGGCTGGCCTGCTGGGGTCCCATCAGCGCCGCGACCAATTCCCCCGGCTCCAGCATGCGGCCCGGCCCCACCTCGCCGCAGGCCTGAGCCCCCGCGGCAGGTCCGAGGATCCGGACGCCGCGTTCGGCCAGGAGTCGGGCATTGGCCTGGGTCGCCGGGTGCCGCCACATCTGCTGATTCATGGCCGGGGCCAGAACCAGTGGTGCCTGGGTGGCCAGGGCCAGGGTGGTGAGCAGATCATCCGCCAGGCCCGCCGCCAGGCGCGCCATGAGATCGGCGGTGGCCGGAGCCACCAGAACCAGATCGGCCCAGCGCGCCAGTTCGATATGATCCATGCCCGCCTCGGCGGTCGGATCCAGGAGATCCAGGCGGACGGCATTACCGGAAAGGGCCTGAAAAGTCAGAGGTCCAACAAAGGCCTGGGCGGCCCGGGTCATGACCACCCGCACCTCGGCACCCTCGGCGCGCAGGCGACGCGTCAACTCCGCCGCCTTGTAAGCCGCGATGCCGCCGCTTACCCCGAGCAGCACATGCCTGAAAGCCAGTGGATTCACGCGACCTGGGAGGGACCTGAACGAGAGAGGAGAAAGCGAAATTGTACTGCATTCCCGCCACCAGACCCTAAGTCGGCCCCAGGCCCATCTCCAGCATTGCTTGCGGCCGCCTACCGGTACGCGTAGATTCCCGCAAAAGCCATCAGGGGAAGAGCCGCATGAAAATTCTGGAATTACCGAAGGACGAGCGCCCGCGTGAAAAGCTGCTGGCGCGTGGCGCCGGGGCCTTGACCGACGCGGAACTCTTGGCGATCTTCCTCCGCACCGGCATACCCGGCAAGAGCGCCATTGACCTGGCCCGCGACCTGCTGGCGGATCTCGACGGCTTGCGTGGCCTCTTCTCCGCCGATCAGAAACGCCTCTGTAAAAACAAGGGCCTCGGCCCGGCCAAGTATGTCCAGCTCCAGGCGGTGCTGGAGATGAGCCGCCGTTACCTGGCCGCCGAGATGAACCGGGGCGACCCCCTGACCAGCCCGGAGGCCACCCGCGCCTTCATCAAAAGCAAGCTCTACCACTATCCCCACGAAGTCTTCGCCTGCCTCTTCCTCGATAACCGCCACCAGGTCCTGAGATACGAGGAACTCTTCAATGGCACCATCGATGGCGCCAGCGTCCACCCCCGCGAGGTGGTGCGCCGCGCCCTCGAACTCGGCGCCGCCGCCGTCATCTTCGCCCACAACCACCCTTCCGGCGTCACCGAACCCAGCCAGGCCGACCTGCGCATTACCCAGCGCCTCAAGGATGCCCTGGCCCTGATGGATATCCGCGTCCTGGATCACATTATCGTCGGCGATGGGCAGGGGATTTCTTTTGCCGAGCGGGGATTGCTGTGAGGGTGAGCAGTTGTTGGGTATCAATAGCTTCTACAAGGAGCAGATGGTGTTCTGGAATCCTATTAAGAATCTGTAGGCTATAGCAGTCGGCTCTACGAGGAGCGGCTAGCGACACTAAAAGGAGCCGGGGACACGGGGCGGGTGCAGGAGCTGTAAGGGGGCTGGGAGACCGAGGCAAAAGCTATGGGAGCTTCGCTACCCCGATGTGGTAGCCTTGGGTGTGGAATCCCGAGTGGCAGTACCTGAACCCCCTTAACCTGAGCACTATACTCGGGTATCTACATGTAGATACCTTGGAGAAGGACAGCTGCGCCGTCCATTGTATATTAGCCCTCACAAATCGAAATCTCCGCGCCCGACGCCACTTACTGAGAACCAACATGCACACACGAATTGCACTTGTGAAAACCGGCTGGTCTGACGAGTATCAAGGAGAGCAGGTTCTAGGGCGATATGCGCACATCACTGAGTTTGATGAGGCGCATGAACGCTTCAATTTCCAAAAAGCTGCGGACGGACGCTTCTATGGCTATCTTCCACCAATTGGCCCGAAAAAGCGCGCGCCTCAGCCAAAGAATCCAGATGGTTGGCTATTACTTTTCGTATCGGCACGAAACGGCAATGGTCCACTTACGGTCGTAGGTTGGTACGAAGATGCGACGCTTCATTCTGAATACAAAGACAGACCAGAGTACGACACTGAGGCAGACTTTGAAACAGATGTTAACGGCGCAAAATTTGGCTATTGCATCAGCGCGGGTATGGCGCACCTAATTCCGGTAGGAAGTCGGACACAGACAATATCGGGGAACCACTTCAAGAGATCACCAGTTCTCTACGTTCGCGGCAACGGCAAAAACGAATATTGGCGGCAAGAGCTTGCTACATTGGCCGAGGAATTGGTCAGCAATCCACCTTCGGATACAGATTGTGCCCCGCCAATGATTGCTTTTCCTGACCCAGAGCACAGAAAGAAGGTGGAACTTGCAGCGATCGATGCTGCGAAGCGATACCTGTCCAAAGAAAACAAGGTGACTGATCGCCAAAAACACAATTGCGGGTACGATCTGCTGGCACGTCATCGAAAGACTGGTGATGAACTCCACGTTGAGGTAAAAGGCACGAGCGGTCAGGCCATGCACTTTTACATGACGCGCGGAGAGTATCGCTACATGCCAACACCGCAGTGGCGACTGATAGTCGTAACTCAAGCACTTATCAAGCCAAAATTGGTTCTTTTCACCTACAAAGAAGTGAAGAAGGCATTCGATCTTGAATCATTTGCCTGGGAAGCTACGGCACGGTGAGGGCTGGTAGTGCCCCAATTGGTAGGACAGCGGCTAGCTGAATCCTTTTTTATCAGCCTGTTATGTAATATGCGTCCTAAGCATTGGCAGGCGTTGCTGCATAAAAACTAGCCAGGCGGAGATCCCCCTATCCCCATTTTTTCAGGACGCAGTGATCTCTACCCGAACCGACTCCGGCATCCCCAGGTAGGTCATCCGATTCATGGCGGCAATCCGCGCATGCACCTCATTGACCTGGGCATCGAACTGACGTGAGGCGAGGTGGTCGCCGAAGAGTTGTTTGAGGCGATACATGGCATTTTCCGCCAGACTGCGCCGGTGATACCCCGTGTCGCGTTTCCATTGCGCCTCCCCCTTCTGCGCAATATCGGCCAGGGCGTGCGTACGGGGATGTGTCGGCTCCCAAGCAATGGCGTTGTCGCGCGGCGGAACGACCAAACGCGCTTCGCGCTGCGCGGCGATGCCATAGGCTTCGCGTGTGTCGTAGGCGCCATCGGCATCGATCTGTTCGATCGTCCCCGCCACTTGCTCGATCAGACCGCCAAACATTTCCCCATCCGTCCAGGCAGTGGTCGTCACCTCCACACCGATGACATCCCGGATGTCGGCATCAACCGCCAGATGCACCTTCAGCCAGGTACGCCGTTTACCGGCCCCGTGTTGGCGCACCTGCCATTCTCCCTCGCCAAACACGTTCAGCCCCGTCGAATCGGCCACGACATGGACCGGACCCGAGCGTTCGCAACGCTCAATCGGCACCGTTAGCGCGCGCACGCGACGCGACAGGTGCGTGTGATCCGGTACCGGCAGATCCAAACCCATCAGCCCCATCAGCGAGCGCCCAAATCCTTCCACGGTGCGATAGGGCAGATGAAAGACCTGCTTGAGCACCAACAGCGTCTGGATCGACCAATCCGAATACAACACCGGCGCCCCTCGCTTCCCGGTCGGGGCCGCCAACCACGACTGCTGGAGAGCCTCCGGATCAAACCAGAACGTGATGTCCCCGCGTGCCACCAGGGCTCGATCGTAGTCCGGCCAGTTGGTGACCCGGTAGCGGGCTTTCTGACCGGTCGGTGCTTGACTCACAGGTTCAGTAGACGACATCGTAGGACGAACTCGTAGGTGAACGGATGAACAGGGGCGGTACACTAGCAGACATCGGCGGATTTATGCACCAACGCCCCAAGGAATGTGTCGCCCTCGATGCCATCATCACCGCCATCCAGACCCAGAGTTATCACACCATCACCGGTAAGACCCTGCGGACTCTCTTCCGGGGCAAATCCGCTAATAATCCCGGCTTTGCCTTGGCGGCGGCCCGGGGTCTCAGCTTGATCGTCGCCCGGCAGGTTCCGGATGGCGGCTATCAAGACGGTAATGCCCAACCTTGCCGGGAAGCCATTGCCGCCCTCATCGCTGCCGGGACCTTTATCCTCGGCCCCGGCCATCAGCGCCCAGAGCCCCGGTGAAAGTGGCGGTCGCCCAGCCGTCTAGCGTCGGACGCGGGCGGTCCGTAGATAGAGATCCCTTGCCCGCCTTACCACCGGCCCCACCGCCATCCTCATCCTCCTCACCCTGGTCTTGGTCAGGTAAGCAGGTTTTCACCCAGGCAAGGGAACTGAAAACCTGAAATCCTGAAAAACTCCCTTAGTATTCTTTACAACGGTGTCCGGTTAAAGTCATAGGTAGGCCTTCAGCATAGGCCCTAGCTCGCGTTCATAGCGCCCTGGCGAGGCGGTTTTGAGGAAACAGAGTTTGAAGAACCGCAGGACCTGTCGGCTCACCTGGGCGGTATCGCGGAACAGGGGGACCGTCCAGTCCGGGCGATCGGTACCATCCGGGTCTTCCAGCTTAGCCTTCTGCCGCTTTTCCTGTTTGGCCCAGGCCTTCTCATCCTGGGCCCCCGCAGCGCCCAGGCGGGTGTGGAGGCGGATGGCCACCAGCAGGCTGGTGATGATAGCCAGCTGCGCCTGATTGGCGATAGCCACCCGGCCCTTACCCCAGGCCTTGGCCTGGGCGAAGTCATTTTTCCAGGTATCGAAGCACTTTTCTTCCTCCCAGCGGCGGGAGTAGAGGAAGGCCACCACGCCCGGTAGCAGGCTGAAGTCGTTAGTGAGGAATTGCAACTCCCCACCGCGGCGCGCACGGTAAGTGATGAGGCGCCAGGTCGCCCGTGAACTCGTCAGGGTGATGCGCAGATCCCGGGTCACCCCGGCATTAACCGGGTCATCGGCGATGGGTAGGCCCTCGGTCGCATCCACGCTCAGGTTGCTTTTCATGCGCGTGATCAGGGTGATCTGCAAGGCCCGTTGCTTGGCATCCCAGCAGGGGGCATCGATAAAGGCCCGATCCACCAGCCACACGCCGCGGCGCTCACGCGTCAGGGCCTGGGCGTCCTGATCATAGTCGCGCCAGATCCGCGTTTCGTGGCGGCTGCGGGTGTCGACCCGCACGGCTTCGGGCACCCCCAGGCGCAGGTTATAAAAGGTCAGCAAGGCATGGCCCTTGGGATTATCCTCGCCGCCCTGGCGGGGCATGCACCGCCGGTAATGGGCGCTTTCCGCCTGGTAGGTGCCATCGATAGCCCGCACCGGCCGCTCCCCCAGACCCGGAATGCCCGCCAGGCGATCCGGGAGCACCGGCTGTGCCGTCTTGACCAAGACGGGCACCATCTCCCGCAACACCGCCTCCCGGGTCGGCGACGCCAGCGCATCGGACCCGGTGGAGCGCGCCAAAGGCCCCCTGGCGGCGGTCTCCGGGTCCAGATGCAGCAAGGTCTGCACCTGCTCGCGCCGGGTCGGCATCCCCTGCAGTTGCCGGAGCACCCCCAAGGCGATGAAATCCGGCATCGTCAGGGTGCGGCCCACGGCCGCCTGGCGCACCCGCGCCAGGGCCCGTGAGACGGGATCAAGCAGATCGGCCAGGACGGTATTATCGGTGAGGCGGTGCATCAGGGTCTTAAGACGATTGAACATGGCAGGTTCCCGTATGTTGCTGTTTTACAACATAAAACGCGATCCTATTCCACGCTGGTTGTCAAGTCTTTTTTGGCCGAACGGTGAAAAAAATGGCGCCTCCAGCAGGCCGCTCATTCGCCCCTTTCGCCGGGGCGAAAAAACGTAAAATTCTCCGTCGGCGGACTGTCAGGCTGCCCAGAGGGCTGTGGCGAGTCATGTCGATGATACCCTGGGCGGATCAAGCGGACACCGTTGTATTCTTTATGCGCCAACACCCTTTGGAATCCAACCACGTTCTACGCATTCTTTAAAACACCATGCAGCCGTGGTTTCGGTTTTGTAATTCCAAAAAAACCACCCCAGGTATTTTTCAAAAGTCAGTATTTGCGCGGCGGCAAAACCACGATAGGCCAATGACATTTGATATTCATCCATGTTTTCCAAGGCATGATTAAAAGGACCTTCCGCCCAGAGCGATACGACTTTTAAATTCATGCCTAAACTCCATTCACAACAATACACGGGCAGCATTAATTCGTTTATGAGGCTGTCGGCTTCAATTTTCCATTCAACCGCGCTTTTTTGTATGTGACCATAAATATCCAGGTCTATGTCATCGCGGGTAAAACATTGATAACGATGAATGTCAAAAATGACATTCTCAAATTCAGGCGGCTCCATGAAGCCTGAATAATGTTGATGCGAGCGGAAACCATCATGAAACACCACGGCCACTTTTTCCGGCGAACAGTATTTACGAATGCGATGGTAGGCGGCGAGGTAATATTCTTTTAAAATTTCCGTATCTACGTCCCAACGAGGTTCGTTTAATACTTCTATACCATGCAGGGCTGGCGCCTTTAGATAACGCTCGGCTAACCATTCCATGATATTTAAAGAGTGGTCGATGTATTCAGGCTGGGTATGCCATTCGCAAACATCCATGATGCCGCCATTATCAAAGCCGTTTTGACATCCAGGGGCGGCATGTAAATCCAGCACCACGGCTAGTTCAAATTCCTCCGCCCATTGCATTACTTTATCAACGATCGCCAGACCGCCTTCCACAAAATGATATCGGCTGACACCATAAACACGGTGATAAGGATAATTTTTTCCAAACAGCCAGTGTCCAATGGGTAAACGCACGGCATTAATGCCGACACTGGCCAGCCACCGAAAATCATCCTTGGTGATAAAGGTATCCCAATGCCGATGCAGGCGGTTTGTCGCGACTTCCATGCCCAATTCCACGCAAAAACTGGTTTCGTCTCTCGCCGCGAGCCCTTCGAATAAACTCGGGGTAATCCATTTTTCCAGAACCAACCAACCACCTAAGTTTACGCCGCGTAGTTTTTTTGGATGCGACATGTCATTCTCCCTAGAGTTCTAAAAATTTTTCGTGGAACATCGGTGCGTTTTTTAAGTTAGTGATGCTTAACAAGGTAGCATTGGGTAAATATTGAAAAATCAGACGTAACATTTTTTCCTCACTGTCGGCGTCCAGGGAATCAAAAGCCTCTTGTAGTAATATCCAATGCGGTTTGTTTAATAACAATCGCACCATGCCCAGGCGTTGTTGTTCTTCACGCGACAAACTGCGCGTCCAGATATCCACGTTATCCAGTTGTTCAATCAAATGATCTAATCCAACAATTTCTAGCGTTTGTTTTAATTCCTTGTCGGTAAAACAAGATCCTGTTTTTGGATAACAAACCGCTTCACGCAACGTAAAATTTGCTGGTAGATGAGGACGTGGCGGCATGAAAAACAAACGATCATCTTTTGGTAATTCAATTTTTCCCGTTCCCCAGGGACGCAGTTGCGCAATGGCCCGAAATAATTTTTCCCCCGTGAAAGTATTGCCTGTGATTAAAACATGATCGCCCTGCCGAATTTCCATATTAATGCCACTGGCAAGCACGGGACCATTTAATTTTGAAATGGTTAAATCTCGAAACGCCAATACTGGATTATCGGTTTTTTCAACCACTATCCATTGATTTCCTGGTTTGGCGATTTCTTCGTCCACCGCATCCAGAGCCTTGATTAAATTCAAGACCCGTTCAACCGAAGCCCGCCACAAGGCAATAGATGCTAAATTATTCACGGGCCACGATAAAGCCGATGCCATTTCCTGAAAGGCTTGCGCGGACTGCATCAATGCACCCAGGGTAATCGCACCTGAAATATACCGGGGTGATGCTATAAGTACGGGAAATGCCATGGACAACAAACCATAACCCGTGCTGAACGCTAAAATGTATTGCCACGCGCCAGTTTGTTGTGACCATACTTCTCGGATTTGCTCAAATAATCCTCTAAAACGATTCCTTTCGAAACCTTCCGCTTCAATTAGGGCAATGGCCTGGCTGTTTTCCCGAGCATCGATTAAACCAGAACGAAAATTGGCTTCCGCGGTTTGATTGGCATTGGTGGCTTTAGTTAAAGGGATACCCACTAACCAGCCTAACCAGGAGGCTAACCCCGCATAGATGATAGCAATCCATACTAAATGACCGTGCAGATTAAACGTGAAAATAAAATCAACGGTAACTACACCCGACAAAGACCAAAGAATCTGCGTGAAACTAACCAGTGATAAAAACGAATAAAATATCGAATGTCCCAATGAAATCGCTGATTCCGTGGCAATACGACAATCCTCGGCAATCCGCCCATCTGGATTATCATGCTCACCCGGTATATGTGATACCAGATAATGCCGACCATCATTCATCCAACGGTCCGTGACTTTTTCGGTCAACCAGGTACGCCAGTCAATCATTAATCCTCGTTTAACGGATAAATGCGCCACCGTAATCACAATATTGGCAACTAGAATCACCAAAAGTAACATGATCTGCTTGGTTAAGCCGGACATCGAATGCTGCTCTATCGCATCAAATAATGCTGCATTCCATTTATTAACCAGAACCGCCATGACAATTTGTAAAATGGTAAGTCCTATCAGTATCGCCGTTGAACGACGGATGGTTTTTTTATTTTCGGAATGCCAGAAAGGCCCCGCAAAATGAACGAAATCCAGAAAAAAACCTTGAGAGTGACGCATGGAAATATTCTCTGCATTATTATTTTTTAAGCGCTTTATTTTACCTGGTCAATAAGCGCATGGAAAATCAGGATTTCCAATCCAATGTTGCAAGCAAAGGATAATGATCCGATGGATAGACATCATTTTCATGATAACAGTCTATTCGACTATATTTTATTTCAAAATGCGTGGACACCAATATCCAATCAATCGGGCAATCTGTGTTAATCTTGCCATAGTCATGAAACGTATTATCATGATTTGGGCGAGCATCCAATAAGATGTTTGTTAAAATACGATAGGGATCAGACTGTTTATTGGCATTGAAATCCCCTGTAACAATCAACGGCATATCGGCATATTTTCCAAGCCAAGCGCGCAACACCTTAGCGGATTCAATCATGGCAATCGGTTGATAATCAAAATGCGTGTTTAAAAAAATTAACTCTCTATCCTTTTTACGATGCCACAAACGAAACCACAGACAGGTACGGGGAAACGCCGAGTCCCAATTCAGACTACCTATTTTCTCAGGTGTTTCACTCAGCCAAAAACAACCTTGCTCCAACACGTTAAAACTGGATTTTTTAATCAAGGCTGGAGCCATTTCCATGGCTGCGCCACTATTGCCGCCACGTTGTACGCCATAAAATTCATAACGCGGTAAATGCTGTTTCAAGAATCCTGCCTGTGCCTCGTCATCACAGCACTCCTGTAGGCCCAGTAAGTCTGGTGCAAAGGCATTGATTCGTGCTAAAGCTAAGGATTTTCGATGCCGCCAATGATTTATGCCGTCATTAGCCAAGCCCATGCGAATATTAAAAGTCATTACCTTAATCATACGCGAGCCCCTTAATCGCCTTAATCTAATAAGTGCCTGAATGGGCGGGAGGTGTCCTAAGGCTCACTGTAAAGTTTAATGTTCAGACAATCGAGCATAGCGGGTCGGGGGGGGCTCTGCCAGGGGGGCGGGGAATCGAAGCGCGCGGTCTATGACCCCCAGTCCCAGTCGGACTGATAATACCAGCCCAAGTCTGGACCTGAAGCCCTAAAGCCAGTTTCCTCTAAGCCCTGTCAGGCCTAGCGCTCATCTACAGTTATAAAAAATGGAACTCATTAAGATGATGATGAAGCCTGTGGGTAACTCGAAGCCATCCATAAATCCCCTTTATCCCAGTTACTTGGGACCGTTTCAACCTTCGGGACAAGTCGCCCTGAGGGTGTTGAAGGCCTGTGGATAAGATTGATACCGTTTCCATGCCTGTTTTTATCCCCAGTTTTCAACAGGCTTATCCACGGCTCATCCAGAGGGGAAGCCTGGATAATGCCTGGTTAGATGCAAGGGATTAGCCGCCGCTCTCAGTTCCAAATTACCTCAGAGGCGCCCAAGCACTTGCGCTGGGGCGGCGATTCGGGTATTTTTGCCCGTCTTTCATTCTCGGTCTGGCTCATGAAGGCCCGACCCCTGGCCAACCTCTAAGGGAAGCGTCATGTCCAAAGTCTGCCAAGTAACCGGTAAGCGCCCGCTTTCTGGTTGCAACGTCTCCCACGCTCACAATAAGACCAAGCGTCGGTTCCTGCCGAACCTGCACTTCCATCGTTATTGGGTAGAGAGCGAGAACCGCTGGGTGCGCCTGCGCCTGTCCACCAGTGCGATGCGCTTGATCGACAAGAAAGGTATCGATGCAGTGATCGCCGAGATGCGCGATCGCGGTGACAAGGTCTGAGCGAGGTAAATATCCATGGCCAAGGCAGCACGTGACAAGATCCGCCTGATTTCCAGCGCCGGCACCGGTCATTTCTATACGACCACCAAGAACAAGCGCAACATGCCCGGCAAGATGGAAATCAAGAAATTCGACCCGGTCGTGCGCCAGCACGTCCTCTACAAGGAAGGTAAGATCAAGTAGCCGACTTCCGTCGCCCTTGATGCGAAAACCCGCTGATAGCGGGTTTTTTTTGCCCTCGAAAAACGCGCACCTCTCGGATCAGCGAGTGGCAACCTGGTATCAAGCTTGTGGATAAGTGGTGATAAAAAAATCCGTCGCGGCGGCGGCGTTTTTATCCACAGGGCTTCAACAGTATCAGGCGACCTTGTCCCAGGGGTCAAAAACGCCTTAACTCGTCTTGCTGAAAAGGCTTTTTCCGTCGATAGGTGTTATCCACAGGCTTCATCATCATCTTTATTCTTATATTTCTTAATCTCTTTGAAGATGATTGGGGCCCTCTGTGGACCAGCTCCCGAGCTATTCCTGGCCGTTTTTAGGGAAAACGCGGAGGATCGGAGGTCAGACGCCAGCCTGCGCTAGCCTCGTCGTAGCGCCAAACCTGATGATCCGTGAGGCTGTGCACCACCTGGGTGTCCTGGCGGACATAATCGATCTGGACCCACTGTTCGGCCTGATCCTGATCCTCGGCGACGAGGAGGGGCGGCTGGATGACTTCGTAGGCCGTCAGGCGAATCGCCTTGAGCTGGAGTGAGTCCAGCGGCAGCCTAGAGCGGGTGACGGGGTCCAGATAGCCCCAGGCCGTGTCGTAGTAGCCCCACCGCAAGGCATTGCCATAGGCATAGGTGGCGGCCGTCAGGCCCTGGGTCTTTTTTTCCTTGCGGACGTGGGCGCAACCCGAGGACAGCAGGGTGATTGCCAGCAGGAGGAGCAGGGGTGACTTGTTCATGTTGATACCTAGCTGGCGCGGGTTCAGCCCACAATCCGCCCATCCTCGAAATGGATGACCCGGTCCGAAAGCTCGCCCACCCGCGGATCATGAGTGACGATCACCGCCGCGCGCCCCAGGTCGTGGGCCAGGTCGCCCAGCAGCTTGACCACGGCGCGGCCATTGGTGGAGTCCAGGGCGGCGGTGGGCTCGTCCGCCAGCAGGATAGCGGGATGACCCGCTAAGGCGCGGGCGATGGCAACCCGCTGTTTCTCGCCACCCGAGAGTTGCTTGGGGTAGTTGCGAAGCCGTTCCCCCAGGCCTACCCGCTCCAGAAGCTCCACCCCCTCCGCCAGATCCCGACCCTTCAGTTCCAGGGCCAACTGGACATTCTCCAGGGCGGTGAGGGCAGGAAACAGATTGTAGCTTTGGAAGATAAAGCCCATGCGCGCCAGCCGCAGCCGCGCCAGCTCCGCAGTGTTGAGGGTACCGATATCCCGGCCCTCGACCCGCACCGTGCCGTCACTGGCGTGCAGCAGGCAACCCATGACCATCAGCAGGGTGGTTTTGCCGCTCCCGGAGGGGCCCATGAGGGCCAGGATCTCACCCGGATGCACCGCCAGATCGACTCCATTGACGGCATGCACGGCTGTTGGCCCGCTGCCATAGACGACGGACAGCCCAATCACCTCCAGGGCGGGGACATGATCGGTCATGTAGTCACCGCTGGAAAACCATGGCCGGGTCTATGCCCATGGCCTTGCGGATGGAGATGAGGGACGCCAGCATGCACATGACCAGGGTGACCCCATAAAGGCCGATAGCCAGCTCCCAGGGGACCAGGACCACAGCGGCGGACAGGGAACTGGCCTCGGCCAGGAGCAGGGCGAGGATGATCCCCGGGATATGGCCCAGGGTGGCGCTGATGGCCGCCTGACCCAGAATGACCTTATAGATGAAGTCCCGCGGGGCCCCCATGGCGCTGAGGGTGCCGAATTCGGTCAGATGGTCCACCGTGGTGGCGTACAGCACCTGGGCCACGATGACGGAGCCTACCAGGAGTCCCAGCAGGGCGGAGACCAGTACCGAGGCCCCGGCGCCGGTGGTAAACATCCAGTAATCGCGGGTGCGGGCGGCGAAATCGTCGCTCAGATAGACATCGCTGCGTGGCAGGGCCTGGGCCAGGGCAGTGCGAACCGCGACCGGGTCCGCCCCGGGCGCGAAGGTCCCGATGACGTAGTTGGACTCGTCCTCGGCGAGCCGCGAGAAGCCCTGGGCGGTGCGGAAGGAGGCGAACACCCAGGGGGAGGTGGTGAAGGAGCGGATGCCTTGGGTGAGACCCACTACCCGCGCCCGCCGGCCATTGATCTCCAGTTCGGTTCCGGTGCTGGCAATGCCCAGTTTTTCCATGTACACCCGATCCACCATGACCGCGTCGGGCTGGCGCAGGTCCTCCAGCCGCCCCGCCACCAGATTCCAGGGTCCGGCCAGGCCCGAATTGAGATCGAAGCCTACGATGATGATGCTCTCGTCCCCGCCGCCGGGTTTCTTCCAGGGGACGAATTGCACCAGGAGCCGCTCCGCCTCGGCCACGCCAGGCACGGAGCGGGCCAGGTAGAGCTCGCGGTCCTTCATGGGCAGGGAGATCTCGAAGTTTTGGGCGCCCCGGGCGACGATCCAGAAATCCGCGTGGGTATGGCGGACGATGACAGTGGTGGCGTCGGAGAAGCCCAGGAAGAGGCCGAGCTGCATGGCGATCAGGACGACGGCGAAGATGATGCCGACCAGGGTGACGACGAACCGGGAGCGATCATGAGCCAGGTTGCGCCAGGCGAGCAGCCAGGCCATGCGGCTCCCCCAGGGGGCGGATCGGGGTGGATGGGGTTGCATAATGCCTCTACCCCGGCTCCCCGATGGCGATGAAGACGTCCACCCGCAGACCCGCCGGGAGCTGGGCATCCGCCTCCAGATCGATCAGGACCTCGAGGACCCGGGTATCCTGGCGCTCTCCTGGGTCCTCCGAGAGCACCCGCTTGCGCCCCATGAGATTACCCAGGCGCGCGACCTGGCCCTTGAAGTGGCGGTCACCATAGGCATCAGCCTCGATACGGGCCTGCTGGCCAAGGCGCACCAGGTTGATATCCGCCTCATCGATCTCGGCGCGCACCCGCAGGCGGGAGATGTCGCCCACGGCCAGGATCGGCGTATCGCCCAACTCGGTCACCTGTTCCCCGGCGCGGCGGATGCGACGCAGCACCACGCCATCGATGGGGCTGCGCACGAAGGATTTTTGATAGATGGCCTGGAATTCCGCCAGCCGCGCCTCGGCGAGTAACACCTCGGCCTCCGCCTTGGCGCGCTCATCCTCCCGCGCCGGGGCGTCCACCACCGCCAGATGTTCCCGGGCGCGGGTCAGGCGAGCGCGGCCGACCTCCTGCTCGCTGGTGGCGTTGTCCAGGTCCTGGCCACTACCCAACCGCTTCTCCGCCAGTCCTTGCTGGCGGTTTAACTCCCGTTCGGCCCGCACCAGCAGGGCCTCGGCCTCCCGTACCGCCGCGGCCGCCTCCGCGCGCTCCGCGGGGCGGGCGCCATTGATCACCCGGTCGAGCCCCGCCTTGGCGATGGCGACATTAGCCTCGGCGGCGCGCACCCGCGCCAGGTGATCCGCGTTTTCCAGGGTCGCCACCACCTCGCCTTTTTTGACCGGATCGCCCTCCTCCAGCGGCACATCCGCCAGCCGCCCGGTCATGGCCGCCGCGATCCGGATCTCCTCCGAGATGGGTTCTACCCGCCCCAGGGCGGCGATTGCCGTGCGTGGAATGGGGACCGGCATGTCGGTGGGCGCCCCCCTGACCCCTTCGGCCAGGATCAAGCTCGCGGTTACCAGAAGCAGGATGGCCGACCGTGGCGGTAGGGAAAAATGGCGGTACATGAAGCGATTCCCTCGATGACTGTGATTAAAGAGGTGCCGATTAATCCAGACCGCCGCCTTCAGGCACTGATGACGCGTTACCTGCAACATCGTCTTATGAATAAATAACGGATTTCCCGCAGCACCGTTGGCGCTTGGCACTGGCCATCAGTCCGGGTATTCATCCGCCCGGCGGGCGTCGCCCCGGACCCTGGCGATGGGATAGCGCTGCTCGTTATGGGTGATCTTGGCCTCGGCGGCGGCGATCAGATCCAGGTCCAGGCGCTCCGCCAGGCGAATGAGATAGATGAGGATATCGGCCATTTCCTGGCCAACGGCGAATTTCTTGTCCTCGGCCAGTTGGGCGCTCTGAGCCTCGTTCAACCACTGAAAGTGTTCCAGCAACTCGCCGCACTCACCCGCCAGGGCCATGGCCAGGTTTTTGGGCGAGTGGAATTGCTCCCAGTCCCGGGCGCGGGCGAAGGCGAGCAGGCGGCGGTTGAGTTCGTCGAGACTGTCAGCCATGGCGAGGAGTTCCGGCTTGATCCGTGGCAAAGAGGGCGAAAGGTGGGGCCTCGCGCTGGCTTGCCCCCCTGGCCAGGCCGAGGCCCGGACGGGTGCCCCATCCAAGGCGAGGCGCAGGCTTCGACATGGCCTGGGTCCCGGCATCTACAAGCCAGCCTCCCTCAGCCGCGCCTGGGCGCGGACCAGGGCGGCCCGCACCTGCCTCGGCGCCGTGCCGCCGATGTGGTCGCGGGCGGCCAGGGAGCCTTCCAGGGTCAGGCAGTCGAACACCTCCGCGCCGATCAGGGGCGAGAAGGACTGAAGCTCCGCCAGGCTGAGTTCGGAGAGGTCCCGCCCCTCCCGCACCCCCAGGGCCACGGCCTTGCCGACGATTTCGTGGGCGTCGCGGAAGGGAATACCACGCCGTACCAGATAGTCCGCCAGGTCGGTGGCGGTGGCGAAGCCCTGGCGGGCCGCCGCGCGCATCCGCTCCCGGTTGCAGGTCAGGCGCGCCATCATGTCGGCAAAGACCTTGAGGCAGCCCTTGAGATTGTCCACCGTGTCGAAGAGGGGTTCCTTGTCCTCCTGGTTGTCCTTGTTGTAGGCCAGGGGCTGGCCCTTCATCAGGGTCAGCAGGGCCATGAGGTGACCGAAGATGCGCCCTGTCTTGCCGCGTACCAGCTCGGGGACGTCCGGGTTCTTCTTCTGCGGCATGATGGAGGAGCCGGTGCAAAAGGAATCCGAGAGATCCACGAAGCCGAATTGGGCGGAGGACCAGAGGATCAGCTCCTCGGAGAAGCGCGACAGGTGCATCATGAGGATGCTGGCGGCGGCGGTGAATTCGATGGCGAAGTCCCGGTCGGAGACGGCGTCCAGGGAGTTTTCCGCTGGGCGGTCGAAGCCGAGCAGGGCGGCGGTCAGGTGGCGGTCGATGGGATAGGTGGTGCCGGCCAGGGCGGCGGCCCCCAGGGGCAGGACATTGAGGCGGCGGCGGCAGTCCGCCAGGCGCTCCCGATCCCGTTCCAGCATTTCGAACCAGGCCAGCATGTGGTGGCCAAAGCTGATGGGCTGGGCCACCTGAAGGTGGGTAAAGCCCGGCATGATGGTCTCCACCTCGCGCTCGGCCAGGTCCAGCAAGGCGGCCTGGAGGCGGGCGATGGCCGGGCCCAGGACATCGATTTCGGCGCGCAGCCAGAGGCGCACGTCCGTCGCCACCTGGTCGTTGCGCGAGCGGCCGGTATGGAGCTTTTTCCCGGCCTCGCCGATGTCGGCGGTGAGGGCGGATTCCACATTCATGTGGACGTCTTCCAGGGGGATGGACCAGGCAAAGTCACCCGCCTCAATGCGCGCCTTCACCCGCTCCAGGCCGGCGACGATGGCGTCCCGCTCAACCTCGCTCAGGATGCCCTGGCGCGCCAGCATGGTGGCGTGGGCGATGGAGCCCTGAATGTCATAAGCGTAGAGCCGGCGGTCGAAATCGACGGAGGCGGTGAAGGCCTCGACAAAGGCGTCGGTAGGTTCGTTAAAGCGCCCAGCCCAGGGCTTGAAGCTGGCAGGCGGTTCGTTGGCGGGGTGATGATTCATCGCTGCGGGCGGTTCCAGGGTAGCAAGGTACTGAGGGTTGCCGGGCCCGAGGGCCCATGACTCTAACGGATTCTAAACCCAACCGCCTTGCCCAACGGCGGCAATTTGGCTTATCGGGCTGTGCAGGCGGTCAAGGTGTCCCGGGTCGGGTGGTGGCTGAGGGTTGGCGGGGGTGTCGACAGCAGGGATGCTGTCGCCAAGCCTACAGGGATGTATTCACGGCGTCCCCCGCCAGCCCTCAGCCATCACCCGACCCTACCCGCCATTTGCCGAAGCGTGAGGGCTCTGGGCATTCCACAAAATCGCCACACCCCAAAATTTGCCAGGCTCGCCATGGCGGCTTAGGATGGCGTTTTTCCGCTGGAATCGAGAAGATGGCCGAGATAATCCGCATCGCCACCCGTAAATCCCCCCTGGCCTTGTGGCAGGCCGAGCATGTCTCCGCTGCCCTGCGCCGCGCTCATCCCGGTCTTCAGGTGGAGATCATGGGCATGACGACCCGGGGCGATAAAATTCTCGACGCCCCGCTGGCCAAAATTGGTGGCAAGGGGCTCTTTGTCAAGGAATTGGAGCAGGGTCTCATGGATGGTTCGGCGGATATCGCCGTCCATTCCACTAAGGACGTACCGGTGGAATTGCCCGAGGGCCTCTTTCTGCCGGTCATCCTGGAGCGCGAGGACCCCCGCGATGCCTTCGTCTCCAACCGCTTCGAGCGGCTGGCGGATCTGCCCCAGGGGGCGCGTGTCGGCACATCCAGCCTGCGCCGTCAGTGCCAACTCACCGCCCGGAGGCCCGACCTGAATATCCAACCTTTGCGCGGCAACGTTAACAGCCGCCTGGCCAAGCTCGACGGGGGTGAATTCGACGCCATCCTCCTGGCTGCCGCGGGCCTGATGCGCCTGGGCTTCGAGGCGCGCATCCGCTCCCGGCTGAGTATCGACGAGAGCCTGCCGGCCATCGGTCAGGGGGCCGTCGGTATCGAATGCCGAATCGACGATGCCCGGGTCCTGGCCCTGCTGGCGCCCCTGCATCACCCGGAGACGGCCACGCGGGTGGCGGCCGAGCGCGCCATGAATCGCCGTCTCCATGGTGGCTGCCAGGTCCCGATCGCGGGTCACGCCCTCGCCAAGGGCGACGAACTCTGGCTGCGCGGCCTGGTGGGGACCCCGGATGGGACCTGCCTGCTGGTGGCCGAGCAGAAGGCGCCCCGCGCCCAGGCGGAGGAACTGGGGATCCAGGTGGCGGAGGCGCTGAATGCCCAGGGTGCCCAGGCCATCCTCCAGGCCCTGGCGGAGGCGTGAAGTGAAGAGCCGCCCCTGCGATCTGGCCGGGCGGGGCGTCCTGGTGACCCGGCCCCGGGCCCAGGCCGCGGGTTTGTGTGATCTGATTGTCGCCGCTGGTGGCCGAGCCATCGCCTTCCCGACCATCGAAATCGAGGCCGCGGGTGATCCGGAGCGCGCCCGGGGCCTCCTGGCCGCGCCGGCGGACCTGCTGTTCTTCGCCAGCCGTAATGCCGTGGACTATGCCTTGCCCCTCTTGCCCGGTGGGGTTCTGCCAACCCGGCCGCGCCTGGCGGCGGTGGGACAGGCCACCGCTGCGGCCCTGACCGCGGCGGGCCGGGCCCCGGATCTGGTGCCGGCGGGCCGTTACGACAGCGAGTCCCTCCTCGCCCTGCCAGCACTCCAGGAACTCGCCGGCCTGCGGGCGCTCATTGTGCGCGGCGAGGGGGGGCGGCCCCTCTTGGGCGAGACCCTGCGGGCGCGGGGCGCCGAGGTGGCCTATGCCGAGGTCTATCGTCGCGCCTTGCCCGAGGTCCAGCCCGCCACCATCCTGGCGGGCTGGGAGCGGGAAGTCCAGTTCGTCACCGCCACCAGTGGCGAGATTCTCGATAACCTGCTGCGGATGCTGGGCGCTGCGGGCCGGGACCGCCTCCTGGCCACGCCCCTGGCGGTGGTCAGTGAGCGCACCCGCCAGGAGGCCCTGCGCCTGGGCTTTGCGCGGGTCGAACTGGCCGAGCGAGCCGATGATTCGGCCTTGGTCCAGGCCCTGTGCCGCTTGGCGGCCTTGGCGCCGGACGGGGTTTGAAACCCCGTACGCCCCTCAAGCTGGCGATTTCATGACCCCGCCGTCGCGCATCCTCCTGATCCGCCTTAGCGCCATTGGCGATATTGTCATGGCCTCGCCGCTGATCGCCGCTTTGCGGCGGGCCTATCCCCAGGCCCATATCGCCTGGCTGGTCCAGGCCGAGGGGGCGCCCCTGCTACGGCATCATCCCGATTTGAATCAGGTCATCCTCTGGTCCCGCGCCGAGTGGCGGGCCCTGTGGCGCGCTCGGCGCTGGGGGGAGCTGTGGCGGGGGGTCCGCGCTCTGCGCGCCGAGTTGCGCCGGCCGGGGTTTGATTGGGTCATCGACCTGCAGGGGCTGCTGAAGAGTGGCCTGCCCGCTGGGCTGACCGGTGCCCGGGTGCGCATCGGCCTGGGTTCCCGCGAGGGCAGCCAGTGGCTGATGACCCGCGTCGTCCCCCGGGGGGGCGATCCGGAGGAGATCGGTTCCGAGTACCGCTTTCTGGCGGAGCAACTGGATCTGCCGCTGGCGGACTTTGCCATGACCCTGGTCCCCGGGGCCGAGGACCGGGCCTGGGCCCGGGCCCTGATCGCGCGGGAGGGGTTGGCGGACGGCTATGTCGTCTGCTGCCCCTTCACCACCCGCCCCCAGAAGCACTGGTTCGAGGATCGCTGGGCCCGGCTGGCGGTGGAGCTGCATCGGGCTTTTGGCTGGCGGGTGCTACTGCTGGGAGGCCCCGGCGATACCGAGGCAGGAGCACGTATCCAGCGCCTGGCGGCGGCGGAACGGGTGGTGGCGGACGGGGCGGAGGTCGCCGAGGGGGCCCTGCCCCCACGGGAGCATGGTCCGGGGTTGATCAACCTGGCGGGGGCGACCAGCCTGCTCCAGGCCGCCGCCCTGATCGAGGCCAGTCGCCTGCTCATTGGCGTGGATACAGGGCTGAGCCACATGGGCATCGCCTTTGGCCGGCCCAGCCTGCTGCTGTTCGGCTCAACCTGCCCCTACCGGAAGACGGGCCGCGACAATGCCCGGGTGCTCTATCACCATCGGCCCTGCTCTCCCTGCAAGCGCCGGCCGACCTGTCAAGGCGCCTTCGATTGTATGCGGGATATCACGATTGCCGAGGTGCTGGCGGCGGCGCGGGACCTGCTTGAGGGGTCCCCATGAGGGTGCTGCACGTCGAAGGGGGCCGCCATCTCTATGGGGGGGCCCGGCAGGTCCTCTATCTGCTGGAGGGCCTGACCCAGCGGGGGGTGACCAATGGCCTTATCTGCCGGGCGGGCAGCCCGCTGGCGAAGGCGGCGGCGGGCCATGCCGAGGTGTTTGCCATGCCCATGGGCGGCGATCTGGACCTGAGCCTGATTCCGCGCATCTACTTTCGGACCCTCCAGTTCAAGACGGATATTCTGCACCTGCATAGCCGGATCGGTGCCGATGTCATGGGCGGCGTCGGCGGGCGCCTGGCGGGGGTGCCCGTGGTCCACTCCCGCCGCGTCGATAACCCGGAACCCCCCTGGCGGGTGAAACTCAAATACCGGCTCCATGACCGGGTGATTGCCATCTCCGAGGGCATCGGCGAGGTCCTGCTGGCGGCGGGGCTGCCGCCGGACAAGCTGCGGGTGGTGCGCAGCGCGGTGGATTGTCACGCCTTCGCGGGGCCGCGCGATCGCGAGATCCTACGGGAGCGGCTCGGCGTGCCCCCCGAAAGTCCCTTGATCGGGGTCGTCGCCCAACTCATCCCCCGCAAGGGCCATCAGTTGCTGATCGAGGCCCTGCCCCCCTTGGTGGCTGAGTTCCCGGAGCTGCGGGTGCTGTTTTTCGGCCAGGGTCCCGAGGCGGCGAACCTGGAGAGGCGCATCGCCCAGGCGGGGTTGGGGAACCAGGTCACCCTCTGCGGTTTTCGCGATGACTTGCCCGAATTACTGGCGGGCCTGGACCTGCTGGTCCATCCCGCCACCCGTGAGGGGCTGGGGGTCTCCCTGCTCCAGGCCTCCAGCGCCGGGGTGCCTATCATCGCCAGCCGGGCGGGGGGCATCCCCGAGGCGGTCCGGGAGGGTGTCAACGGCCTGCTGGTGCCTCCCGGCGATGTGGCGGCCCTGGGTCAGGCCATCACCCGGCTGCTGCGGGATCCCGACCTGGCCCGCCGTCTCGGGCGGGGCGGGCGCATCCTGATGAGCGCCGAGTTTTCCATTCAGGCCATGGTGGAAGGCAATCTGGCGGTGTATCGGGAGTTGCTGGCGGAGCGTCGCCGCGGGGGGGGCGGGCCGACGGAGGGTCGCCGGGGGGTGGCAGCGACGGGAGGTAGCCGCGGGGGCTCGGCTCCTGCGAGCGAGGCGGGCCCGTGACGGAGCCCCTGAGCCTGCAAATCATTGGCAGCAAGGGCCTGGGCGGGGCCGAGCGCTGGTTCGCGCGTTTCGCCCGTGCCCTGGCGGAGACGGGGGCCAGGGCGGAACTGGCGGTCCGCGCCGGCGGCGCCCTCGAGGATCTGGACCTGGGACCCTTGCCCCGCCATCGCCTGCCGCTGCGAACCGTTTGGGACCCCATCTCCCGGTACGCGGTGAGCCGCCTCATCGCCCGCGTCCAGCCGGATATCGTCCAGACCTACATGGGGCGCGCCACCCGTCTGACCCATCTCAAGCCCCCACCACGACCGGGTCGGGGCCCGGTACATGTCGCCCGGCTGGGGGGCTACTATGCCCTGCATCCCTATCGCCAGGCCCAGGCCTGGATCGGCAACACCCGGGGGCTCTGCGACTGGCTGGTCCAGCAGGGCCTACCGGCGGGGCGGGTGCATCACATCTATAACTTCGTCGAACCGGCCCAACCCGTCGTACCGGAGCGCCTGGCGGCCCTGCAGGAGCGACTGGGCCTACCCGAGGAGGCCTGGGTGCTGGTCAGCGCCGGGCGCTTTGTCCCCGTCAAGGGCCTGACCTATCTGATCGAGGCCCTGGCCCGACTGCCCCGGACCATCGCCGGGCGTCCGGTGCGCCTGGTGCTGCTCGGCGATGGTCCCCTGGGCCCGGCCTTGCGCCGTCAGGCCGAGGCGGCGGGCATCGGCGACCGCATCCACTGGGCCGGCTGGCAACAGGAGCCTGGCCCTTTTTTTCAGATGGCGGACCTGGTGGTCTTTCCCTCCCTGGAGGAGGAGACCCTGGGCAATGTCATCCTGGAGGCCTGGACCTGGTCCCGGCCGCTGGTGACCAGCCTGTTTCGCGGCGCCCGGGAGATTGCCCGCCACGGCGAGGATGCCTGGTGCCTGCCCTGCGGGGATGCCCGGGCCTTGGCCGAGGGGATCAGGATGGTGCTGGGGGATGACAGGCTGCGGCAGGACCTGGCCCAGGCGGGTCAGGCCCGGGTCCGGGCGGAGTTCGCGCGGGGTCCCATCATGGCGCAATATCGGGATCTCTATCGCCAGCTCCTGGGTGCCGGGTCCTGAGCGGGGCTTGCGGATATGTCGCCCCGCATTTCCATCCTCATGTACCACCAGGTGGGTGACTTTGCGCCCATGCGGGCGCATCGGGCCAATTATTGCGACCAGCGGCGCTTCGCCCGGCAGATGGGGTTCCTGCATGCCCTGGGCTACCAGGTGCTGGACCTGGAGGGCGCCCTGGCCGGTCTTCGGGGCGAGCGGCCCCTGGCGGCCCGGTCCCTGGTGCTGACCTTCGACGATGGCTACGATAACTTCGCGGACCAGGCCCTGCCGATCCTTGCCCGTTATGACTTCACCGCCACCGTCTATGCCATCAGTGGCTGGCTTGGCCAACCCATCCAGTGGTATGGCCAGGAGCCCGGCCGCGCCCGGCCGCGCCTCATGGATGCGGGCCGGCTGCGGGAGATCCAGGCCGCTGGCATGACCATTGGCTCCCATACCGTCCATCACGCCCGCCTGGCCGAGCTGGACCCCCAGAGCCAGCGCCAGGAGCTGACCCGGAGCAAGGCGGACCTGGAGGATCTGCTGGGGTCGCCGGTGCGTCACCTCTGCTATCCCTTTGGCAGCTTCAACCGGGACACGGTGCAGGCCGCCCGGGAGGCGGGCTATGTCAGCGCCACCACCTGCCTGCGGGGCGCGGCCACGACGGCGGATCACCCCCTGGTCCTGCCCCGCAAGGCCATCTCCTTTGGCGACAGCCTGCTGGGCTTTGCCTGGAAGCTGGGTTTCAAGCAGGCCCCCACGGCGGAACTGAGCGCCTGGCGCGACCGCCTCGGCCAGGACCCCGGTCTCTGACCCCCACCCCACCCCATTCCCGCCACCGCCGCGCCGCGCCGCGCCCGCGAAAATCCCCGTCGGGCCCCTGTGCTAGACTGCCGTCCCTCCGCTTGCACCTAACAAATTAAGGGGTGTCGCCCTTGAACCAGCTCTACAGCCTGCTGCTCTATCTGGCCCTGCCCTTCGCCCTGCTGCGGCTCCTGTGGCGGAGCTGGCGTGCCCCGGCCTATCGCTACCGCTGGCGGGAGCGGCTCGGCTTCTATGGTGATCAGCCCCTGGCGGCCGGGCTCTGGATTCATGCCGTTTCGGTGGGGGAAACCCAGGCCGCCGCCCCGCTCATCAAATATTTCCTCGATGAGCACCCCGATCTGGGGGTCATGGTCACCACCACCACGCCGACGGGGTCCGAGCGGCTGCGCGCCCTCTTCGAGGATCGGGTCCGTCATGTCTATGTCCCCTTTGACTTACCCGCCATTCTCGATCGCTTCCTGGATCGGGTCGGGCCCCACCAGGTCTTGGTCATGGAGACCGAGATCTGGCCCAACATGCTGCGCGTCTGCCAGCGGCGCGGTATCCCGGTGATCCTGGGCAATGGTCGCCTCTCCGCCCGCTCCGCCCGGGGCTATGGGCGCCTGGGCCGCTTCGCCCGTGAGACCTTCTCGCGCCTCTCCCTGGTCGCGGCCCAGACCAGCGCCGACGCCCAGCGCTTCATCGAGCTGGGCGTGCCGGCGGAACGGGTAAAGGTCACGGGCAGCATCAAATTCGACCTGCGCCAGCCCGCGAGTCTGGAGGATAGCGCCGAGTTCATGCGCCGCTTCTGGGGCACCGAGCGACCGGTCTGGGTCGCGGCCAGCACCCACGAGGGCGAGGAAGAGCCCCTGCTGAAGGCGCATCGCCGGATTCTGGCGCGATGGCCCCGGGCCCTGCTGGTCCTGGTGCCCCGTCACCCGGAGCGCTTTGACCGGGTGGCCGCCCTGGCTGGGCGCCTGGGCATGACCCCGGTGCGCCGCTCCACGGGCCTGGGTTGTGGACCGGACGATGCGGTATTCCTGGGGGACACCATGGGCGAGTTGCCGGTCCTGATCGCGGCGGCGGACGCGGCCTTTATCGGTGGGAGCCTGGTGCCGGTGGGCGGGCACAATCTGCTGGAGGCGGCGGCGGCGGGGGTACCCGTGGCCATCGGCCCTCATGCCTTCAACTTCGCCCAGATCACGGAACTCCTGGTTCGGGAAGGCGCGGCGGTGCAGGTGACGGATGCCGATGCCCTGGCCGGCCTTATGATCGACTGGCTCGGTGACGCCGCGGCGCGGGCGCGCCTGGGCGAGCATGGCCGGCGGGTGGTAGCGCGCAATCGCGGGGCCCTCCAACGCCTCATCGCGCTGGTGGAGACCCTGGACCCGGCGCTTTCCGTTTCAAGCCCTGGCGTGTGAGGAGGCGCGCGAGATCCGAACCGCCGAAGCGGTAGCGGAGTCGCGATCGCTTCAGACCCTGAACCGGGCGAACAACTCCCGCCGGGACACCTCTTTCTGCAAGGGGCAGTCCCGCCGGGCCTTCTCCATATTTTCATCACGGGTACGAATGACCTGGCCCCAGGCCTCGAAAACGGCCTCGGCGTTCGGGTAGGTCTCCATGTCGAGGCAAAGGGGCTGCAGAAGAAAGTGGCCCAGATCCCGGTGGTAGCTCAGATGGGCTTGCTGGGACTGGCCGAGGAGCGAGAAGAGAATACGCGGACCCAGCACCTGGTAGGGGGCGTTCGCCCGTTCCGGCGCCGACCAGCCACCCGGCAGGGCGAGGGACGGGGAGCGGTCGGGAAAGAGCAGGCGCGCGAGCATCCAGGGGGTGAGGAGCAGCAGGACTCGCCAGTCTTCGACCCGGCGCAGGGCCCGCTGCTGAATGTCGAGGTCGGGATTCAGGCTAGGATCGCCCTGGAGCTGGTCACGCAGAATGGCCTGGTGAACCCCCAGCACCGCCGCGGAGAGGGCGTCGTCCTCCGCAAGCTCCGGCGGGCAAAGTACCCATGGCTTGTCAGGCAAGTTCCTCCTCCCCACAGAGCCCTTCCAGCCGTGCCCCCAGGAGGCGGTAGAGTTCAAACTCGCCATGGATCTGGAGATCCCGGGCAAAGCGGGGAAGCCAGCGTTGCAGATGCGCGCCCCATAACTCCCCGAGAATCTCCTCCGCATCGCCCCGCTCCTCAAGCAGGGCCAGGCATTCGAGTAAGGTACCCAGGTAATCGGCGGGCGCCAACCGGGCCCCCAGGCCCGCCCGGTGGTAGAGGGCATCCAGGTCCGAGGCGGCGGTCCCGCCCATCTGGCCCTGCCGATAGGCCGATTCGAAGGGGGGGCAAGGGGTCTTGGGGTAACCGCTCAGGAAGAGACGGGTGTGCTCGCCCTGCCACTGTTCCAGGGTTCTGGGCGCCAGATCCTCAATGGCGGGCGACAACCAGGGAGCCACCGGCAGCAGGTCGCGCAGGGCGTCGAGGGCGTCGTCCTCCGGGAACGCCAGCAGGGCGGAGAGGATATAAAGCTGCCGTGGATCACGATAGCGGTCGGTGGTCATGGTCGGGTCTTTCCATCGAAAAGAAGCTTGATAGGTATTTAAGAAGATACTAAACTAATGGAGCTCACCTCACTCAATCACCCACGGAGAACTTTGGGAGAATCCCATGGAAAATTTGCTTGGTTTTGCCAGTTCCGGAGCCGGCCTGCTGTTTGTGTTTGCGCTGTATCTCGGCGGTGCCGGCGTGGTCCTCAAGCTTGCGGATCGGCTAGTGCCGCGTAAGCGTGGCGAATGATAGCCCGCATCCTTCGCCACCTATCCTTACCAAGATCCAGGCCATCGGCCGCCCGCGACGGCGGTCGGTGGCTTGATGGCATCCTATTGGCCTCCTGACCCAGTTCCCGCCCCCTACCAGGGATAAGCATAGATCCCTGCGTACATGAAGTAGTGCCGCAACAGGTAGCCGCCCATCAGCACCAAAACCGAGGCGGTGATGATCGGCACATGGCTCGTCCAGCCCTTGACCACCCCCCAGAGTTCCAGAAAGAAAGGCACGATCAGGCCAAAGCCGATAAAGCCAATCAGCCACCCCAGGTCGGTAAAAAGCAGCTCCCAGGAGCGCATGGCCGACTCCGACCCGCGTTTGAGGTAGAAGTAAAAGGAGAAGAGGATCACCAGCTCGGTGGAGATCAGCACCAGATCGATGCGCTCGTAGAGTAGCCGGATGCGAGTGTCCTCCGCGTCCTTGATGACGGTGTACATGATCAGGAGCAGGAAGGCCATGGCGGTCGAGAAGGCCGACACCGTAAAGAGCAGCGGCACGCCCGGATTGGCCCATAGGGCCACGGCGGGGAAGGACTGCAGCAGCAGGCCGGTATAAACCGTTACCCCCACGCCGTTGATCACCGCCAGCCAGCCGACGAATTTGCGGAAGCGGGCCACCGCTCCACAGATCTTGATCACCAGACCCCATTCCAGCACCTTGCCGACCAGCGGCAGACGGGTAAGGAAGGGCGTTTCGCGGGCATAGGGCAGGGCATAGAGCACCCCCCAAACCATCATCCAGATGATGAACTGGGTGCCCCAGGCGATCCATGCGTCGGGTTTATTGAGAAAAACCAGCGGATTAAGTATGTGGATCGCCGCCAGGTGGTGTAACAGGTGGCCGAACAGCATCAAGGAGCCGATGGCCAGCAGGACGACACCCGCGCCCGCGCCCCATATCACCAGATTGCGGTGGGGCTTGAGGTACATATCGGTGAGGAAGGTAACCGCCAGGGTCGCGGCGCCCAAGCCGCCGGTATAAAGATAGACGGCCAGCCACCAGGTCCAAAGGTTCTGCGTCTCATAACTCATGGTGACGTCCATCTCAGCCCCTCCGCTTGAGGTCATCAATGTAAAACACGTTAGGGCGGGTGCCGATGTGGGGCATCAGGGGCCTGGCTACCCCACTGGCCACCATTTGCGCCACGGGGTCCTGGGGGTCGTCCAGATTGCCGAACAGGCGGGCCGAGCCGACGCAGGTCTCCACGCAGGCCGGCTTGAGCCCCTTTTCCACCCGATGGTCGCAGAAGGAGCATTTATCCATGCTAGGGCTGGAGCGCCGGTAGTCCGAGCCATAAAACTCCTCACCCAGGGCCACGTCCGCGTAGGTGATGGCGACGCGGGCATGGTAGGGGCAGGCCATGGCGCAGGCGCCGCAGCCCATGCATCGATCCTGGTCCACCATGACGATGCCGTTAACCTTTTTGTAGGTGGCCCCGGTGGGGCAGACGCTCATACAGGGCGGATTGTCACAGTGGTTACAGAGGCGCGGGAAAAAGCGCCGGTGGACGTTGCTTCCCACCCCGATCTCCTTGTCGTGGACATAGGTGCGCCACTTGTGATCGTCCCAGACGGGGGTCTGGTTCTCCAGGGCGCAGGCGGCCATGCAGGCATTACAGCCCACGCAGGTGTTGAGGTCGATGACCATGGCATAGTGAGTCATTGTCTATCCTCCTTAAACCTTGGCTACCCGGATCGTGAACTCCTGGGAGCGGAAACCCGCCACCACCGGCTCGACCTGGTAGGGGATCAGTTTGTTGGTAGCCGTGCCATCCCCGTGGGTTCGGGAGAGCGCCTTGTTTTCGACCCCGAAGGAGGAGTAAATAAAGAGGGTATCGGGATGCACCAGGCGCGTGACGTGGGCATGTCCGCCGGTTACCTGCCCCGATTTGGCGTTGGTGAGCCGGATGGGATCGCCGTTGTGGATGTCCAGCTTGGCCGCCCGCTCGGGATGTATCCAGACGCCTTTGTAAATATCCTTCTTGAACTGATTGATGCCCGCCAGCACCGGGTTGTTGCTGTTGGTGGAGCCGTGGGAGACGGTGGGGGTCTTGCCGTAGGCGAAGAAAAATTCATCCGCCGCGAGGGCGATCGTCGCGGGCTCGCCATCCCGGTACTCCGGCGGGATCCAGGTCGCCAGGACACTGAAGTTCGGTTCGGTATGGCCCCCATCCCGCAGGCTGCGCATCAGCCCACTGTAGAACTCCACCCGGCCGCTGTCCGTAGGTACCGGCATCCGCCGTGGCATGCTCCAGTGTTCGAGGATTTTTGCCTTCTCCTCCTCCAGATACACCCCCTTGTCACGCAGGACCGCATCGATCGCCTCGGGGGTGGTCCCGAGGCGCGCCGCCGTTTGGGCAAAGGAGACCCGGCGGCAGGCGGCGGCAAAGGCGCCCTTCTTCTGGGTCTTCTGGAGTTCCGCGTAGGCCTCATTGACCGGTGCGGCCTTGAGCCCGGTCAGTTTCTCCACCCAGTCGAGAAAGCCGTCCCGGTTACCACTGATGACCTCGGTCATTTTCAGGAGGATGTCCGCGGTTTCCTCGGTGTCATAGAGGGGGTCGATGGCGGCATAGCGGGTGGTCAGGGCGAGATCGTGGTTGACCCCGTTGCCGTAGAGGGTGGGTTCATTCCGTTCGAGGTAGGTGGTGTTAGGCAGGATGACGTCCGCGTAAGGGGCCGTATCCGAGGGCAGCACCTCCACCATGACCACCAGGGCCACATTCGGGTGGCTGAGGGTCTCCTTCCAGTAGCTGTCGGGATAGTAATGACGGACCGGATTGGCGGCGTTGATGATGAAGGCGCGGGTCAGGTAGGGCTCGCCCTTGAACTGGAGCTTGCCTTCCACCGATTCGCGCAGTCCTGAATCGGTCATCACCGGCAGGGCCACGTTGAAGCGGCCAGCCGCCTTTTCCTGGGCGTTCCAGGCCCAGGCAAAACCTGGCTTGCCATGGGAAAAATTATCGCCCTGGGATACGGCCCCGATCACCATCTTGGCAAAGGCCATGCCCGCGAGGTTGGCGAGAGGGGCGCCCATCTCATAGCCCTCCTCCATGGCCTCATACATCAGGTGGGCCTTGTGGTGGAGTTCGCCGGAATTCATCCAGCCGCCCACCGAGTCAATGCCGCCGATGAGGGCCTGCACCATGGCCTGCACCCGCCGCAGCATCATGATGTTGCCAAAACGGGCCCCATGCCAGCCTGGATCGACGATGGCGGGGCGCGTGTTGCCAAACTCATGGGCGATACGGCTGATGGTCTCGGCGCTAATCCCCGTGATCTCCGCCGCCCACTCGGCCGTATAGGGGGCGAGTTCCTCGAGCTGGACCTGGAAGACCGTCTTGACCGGCCGACCCTCCAGGCTGAAGCCCGGGGGGACCCGGAGACCGGGGGAGAAGGTGCGCCCTTCGTGGTCCTTGTGGTTCTGGTTGCTGAATTTTTTCAGGGTGCGCGGGTTGCCGGTGTCCTCTTCCACCGCCAGGGGGCGGCCCTCCGCGTCCGTCACCAGTTGCCACTCGCCCTTATCGTCCTGGGTCATCAGAAAGGGCAGGTTGGTGTGACGCCGGATGAACTCGGCATCGTAGAGCCGCTCCGCCATCAAGATCCGCATCAGCGCCAGCATGAAGGCCAGATCGGTACCGGGGCGGATCTGAATCCACTCGTCCGCCTTGGCCGCGGTCTCCGAGCAGCGCGGGTCCAGGGCCACGATCTTGGCCCCATTCTTCCGCCCCTGGGCGAAGCGCACCATGCGACAGGTGGATACGGCGCCGATGGAGGCGTTGTTACCCACCAGCAGGATGTACTTGGCGTGGTCGAAGTCGGGCATGACTTCGTCATGGATGTTGAAGTTGCCCGTGACCAGATCGGTACCCAGGTGGCCCGTGGTAACGCAGTGCTGCATGGGCGAGGCGACGATGTTAGGCACCTGGTTGGCCATGGCGAAGGGCACGGCCCAGTTCATGTAGAAGACGCAGGAAGTCCAGCCACCCACCATGGTCCACTCCCAGGGTTGGATCTGGGCGGCGGCCTGCTTTTTGGCGATGTAGTCCCAGGCCTCTTCCCAACTCGCCTGGCGGAATTTGTACTCCCCGCGCTGGCTGCCCTCGACCCGGATGAGCGGGGTCTTGATGCGGTCGGTATCGTAGGTCTGGCGCAGTCCCGCCTGGCCCCGGGCGCAGATCTTGCCGCGATTGAGGGTGGAGTTGGGATTGCCGTCCAGCTTGACAATGCGTTTGTCGCCGCCCTTGGTATGGGTCGTGACGCGCAGGTTGCAGAGCGATGAGCAAAAATTACAGATGCTATAGCTCACTTCCTCCTTCACCTCATCATCCGAGGCGAGCGCCTGGCTCACCAGGGTCGAGAGGGGAGAAAGCAGGCCAAAACCAGCGGTTCCGTAACCGGTGGATTTCAGAAAGGCACGACGAGAAAGACGCGGTAGGCTCCAGGCCATGACGGGAAACTCCTCTGGGGGATGCTGCCCGGGATATACGGCGACCGGGTTCTTTTTTTATGGTGGGTCGCCCTGGTACGGCATCGAGCGAGGTGATGGAGCCGAGCCCCATCCTGGTTCGAATGTTACTGGTCTGTTACGAAAATGCCTTGATAAATGTCAATGGAACCGCTCATCCCCGCTGGAAAAGGCTAAAAAACGAACTTTTCAGGCTCCGGGGCCTTGGCCAGGGCCGGGACAGAGGTCTCGAACAGGGCCTGGCGGCTGAAGCCCTCGGGGCCATGGGTCACCAGGGTCGCCTGCATGGCCGGTTCCAGGCCGACGATGGCGAAGAGGCGGCCGTGGGGGGCGAGTTGCGCCTCCAGACCCTCCAGGGCGCTGGCATCCGGCAGGGAGCCGGTGACGGCGATGACATCGAAGGGTCCGCCATCGATGTGGCCGGCGAGGCCGTCGCCTTCCCGTATCTCCGGGTGACGCGGGTCCACCTCGGCCAGATTCTGGCGCGCCAGGGCGGCAAGGTCCGGGTCGATCTCCAGGCTGATGACGGCGTCTCCCAGGTGGCTCAGGCAGGCGGTGAGATAGCCGCTACCCGTGCCGATCTCCAGAATCCGGTCATCGGCGGCGATGGACAGGGCTTGCAGTAGGCGGGCGACGATCTTGGGGGCGAGCATGGCCTGGCCCTCGCCCAGGGGGATCTCGATGTCGGCGTAGGCCAGACCGCGATAGGCCGCGGGGACGAAGCGCTCGCGGGGGATGGCGGCCAGGGTTTCCAGCACCCGGTGGTCGTTGACGTCCCAGGGACGGATCTGTTGCTGGACCATGTTGAAGCGGGCGGTGTCGAGGCTGGTATCCATCGCGAGTCCTAATCTGATTGAATGGCCGGAATGGCGCGGACGGGCAGAGGTGCTTCGCCCGGTGGGTGTCCGGGCCTGCCGTCGGCAAGTCTTGCCAAGACTACGGATTTCCGCTCCGCTGGGCAAGCCGTCCTCATACCCCGGCGTAGAGCGCCAGCGGAAAGCTTTCGGTAATGAGGATGACCGGCGCCCCGGCGATGATGATGCGGTAGGTGCGAAAGACCCGCTCCTCGCCGGGGTCCGGATGATCGATGCCGATCTCCATGACCTCGCGATAACTCTCCAGGCCACTGTCCCGGATCAGGACGCCAATCCCGATCTCGCGGTCGATGAGGCGCTGGCGGAAGGCCGCGGGGATCAGGTCGGCGCGGATGACCGAAAAGGCCTCGGCATAGGTTTTGCCGCTATCGATCCCCTGCAAATGGGCCAGGCGGATCAGTATCTTGTCCCCGGTCCCGACTCCTAGCCAGTCCAGGGGGCGTTCCGCCGTCCAGAAATCCTGCTCCAGGGTGCGCACCTCCACCGGCTCCCAGAAATAGGCCTCCAGGATTTTGGTGACGGTGCCGTCGGTAACCAGCAGGGCGCGCAGGAAGGGGGGCAACTCGGCCAGGGGCAGACGCCGACCGCAGGCCCGGGTCAGGGCGCCGTCGCGTAGAAAGCCCTCGGTGCGAAAGCGGTTGGCCTCCTCCGACAGGGCGGATTTATCGTAATAACGCTCGACCACCTTGGATATGGGCCTGGCTGAGGGTCGCAATGGCCAGGGATTATAGCGAGGCCCGTGACCACCCGCGCGGCCATCGATTGGACCAAGCTGTTCGGGGCCTACAACAGCAGGCGCCGGATATCCCCCAGCAAGTCACCCAGCAGGCGGGTGAAGCGCGCCCCCTCGGCGCCGTCGATGACGCGGTGGTCGTAGGAGAGGGACAGGGGCAGCATGAGGCGGGGGACGAAGGTCGCGCCCTGCCAGACCGGTTTGAGGCTGGCGCGGGAGACGCCGAGGATGGCGACCTCGGGGGCATTGACGATGGGGGTGAAGGCGGTGCCACCAATGCCACCCAGGCTGGAGATGGAGAAGCAACCGCCCTGCATGTCGCCGGGAAGCAGTTTGCCATCCCGGGCCTTGGCGCCCAGGTCCATCAGCTCCAGGGCCAGATCCTGAATCCCCTTCTTGTCCACCTGGCGAACGACCGGGACCACCAGGCCCCTGGGGGTTTCCACGGCGACGCCAATGTGGGTGTAGTGCTTAATCACCAGGCTTTCGCCGTCGGGCGTCAGGGATGATTTGAAGTTAGGCATGCGGTTCAGGGCGGTGGCGACGGCCTTGAGCAGAAAGGGTAGGAAGGTGAGCTTAATACCCTCGGCCGTGGCGGCCGCCTGTTGCGCCTTGCGGAAGGCCTCCAGCTCGGTGATGTCCGCCTCGTCGAATTGGGTGACATGGGGCACCGAGAGCCAGGCCCGATGCAGGTGCCGCCCGCTCAGCTTCTGAATCCGGGAAAGCTCCCGGATCTCCACCGGGCCAAACCTGGCGAAATCCACCTCGGGGGCCGGCGGCAGGGCAAAGGGCAGGGTGCTGGCGGTGGGCGCCGCCGCCCCCTGGGTCAGGGTCTGCTTGACGTAGCCCTGAACGTCCTCCTTGAGGACCCGGCCCTTGAGCCCCGAGCCCTTGACGAAGGTCAGATCGACACCCAGCTCCCGAGCGAAGCGGCGCACCCCGGGGCTGGCGTGGGTCTTGCGGCCCTTGGCAATGGCCGCCAACTCCTCGGGGCGGGGTAGCACCGGGGCCAGGCGACGCTCGACCTCCCCGGGGGCACGTGACGCTGGCGCGGGACGCGCGTCCTGGTCCAGGTAGTCCGCGGCTTCCCCGTCGGTCCCCCCTCCCCCCTCGCGGGGGAGGGCTGGGGAGAGGGGGGGAGAGGGTAACCCGGACGCGTCCTGTTTCGGGACGGGTGGCGCAGCCTCAGCGTCAGGCCCTGCGGGTCGCTCTCCGGCAGCCGGACCGGGCGCCGTCGGCCCACCCGCCTCCTCACCCACTTCGAGCAACAGGATCAGGTCGCCCGGGTTCAGCTTCTGGCCGAGGGCGACCTTGATCTCCCGTACCTCGCCACCCCGGGGGGCGGGGATATCCATGGTCGCCTTATCGCTCTCCAGGGTGAGCAGGGATTGCTCCTTCTCCACCCGGTCGCCCGGGGCCACCAGGATCTCGATGATCTCGACATTGGCGAAGTCGCCGATATCGGGCAGTGTTACTTCATGAATTGTTGGCACGTCGCATTCTCCCCAAGCCGCACAGTCCCGCCTTATTCACCTGGTCCCCTTGCGTCAGACCGTCGCCGGATTGGGCTTTTCCGGATCGATGCGGTACTTGTCGATGGCCTCCCGGACCCGACTGGCGGGGATCTCGCCCTCGTCCGCCAGGGCCTTAAGGGCGGCGACCGCGATATAGCCCCGATTTACCTCGAAGAAGCGGCGCAGTTGGCTGCGCATATCGCTCCGCCCGAAGCCATCGGTGCCCAGCACCTGATACGGCTGGGCGAGGTAAGGCCGGATCTGTTCGGCGTAAGCCCGGACATAGTCGGTAGCGGCGATGACGGGCCCCGGGGCCCCCGCCAACTGCTCGCTAACGTAGCATTGCCGGGGGCTCGCGGTCGGGTGGAGCATGTTCCAGCGTTCCACATCGACCCCGTCGCGCTTGAGTTCGTTGAAGCTGGTCACGCTCCAGACATCCGCCAGGACGCCGAAGTCCGCCTCCAGCAGGTCCGCCGCCGCCAGCACCTCGCGCAGAATGGCGCCGGAGCCGAGCAACTGGACCCGCAAGTCGCCCTCGTCGGCCGCCGACCTGACCCGGTAGAGGCCACGCAGGATGCCCGCCTCGGCGCCCGCGGGCATGGGCGGCTGGACATAGTTCTCGTTCATGGCGGTCAGGTAGTAGAAGCGGTTCTCCTGCTCCTGGAACATGCGCCGCAGGCCATCCTGGATGATCACCGCCAACTCGTAGCCGTAGGCGGGGTCATAGGTCACGCAGTTGGGGATGGTCGATGCCACCAGGGGGCTGTGGCCGTCCTGATGCTGGAGGCCCTCGCCGGCCAGGGTGGTACGCCCGGCGGTGGCGCCGATGAGGAAGCCCCGGGCCCGCATGTCCCCCGCCGCCCAGGCCAGGTCGCCGATGCGCTGGAAGCCGAACATGGAGTAAAAGATATAGAAGGGGACCATGGCCTCGCCGTGGTTGGCGTAGGCGGTGGCGGCGGCGATCCAGGACGACATGGCCCCGGCCTCGTTGATGCCCTCCTCCAGGATCTGCCCCTGCTGGTCTTCCCGATAGGACATGATCTGATCGGCGTCAACCGGCTCGTAGAGCTGACCGACGGAGGAGTAGATGCCGAGCTGGCGGAACATGCCCTCCATGCCAAAGGTGCGGGCCTCGTCCGGGACGATGGGCACCACCCGTTTGCCCAGGGTCTTGTCGCGCAGGATGAGGGAGAGGATGCGCACCAGGGCCATGGTGGTGGACATCTCCTTGTCGCCGGAGCCGTCCAGCAGGGGCTTGAAGAACTCCAGGGCCGGCGTTTCCAGGCGCGGGGCTGACTCGATCCGGGCCGGCAGATAGCCGCCCAAGGCCTCGCGCCGCTCCTGCAGGTACTTGAGTTCCGGGCTATCCACGGCGGGCATGTAGAAGGGCGCCTCGCCGATCCGGTCGTCCGGAATCGGGATGTTGAAGCGGTCACGGAAGGCCTTGAGGGCCGCCTCGCCCATCTTCTTCTGGGAATGGGTGATGTTCATGCCCTCCCCGGCCACCCCCATCCCATAACCCTTGACCGTCTTGGCCAGGATCACCGTCGGCTGGCCCTTATGCTTGACCGCGGCCTGGTAGGCGGCATAGACCTTGATGGGATCGTGGCCACCGCGATTCAGGCGCCAGATGTCCTCGTCCGTCAGGGAGGCGACCATGTCCGCCAGTTCCGGGTACTTGCCGAAGAAATGCTGGCGGGTGTAGGCCCCGCCCTTGGCCTTGTAGGCCTGATAGTCGCCATCCAGGCACTCCTCCATGCGCTTGAGCAGCAGGCCCTGTTTGTCGCGGGCCAGGAGGGGGTCCCAGTAGCTGCCCCAGATCACCTTGATGACGTTCCAGCCCGCGCCCCGGAAGTCCGCCTCCAGCTCCTGGATGATCTTGCCATTGCCGCGCACCGGACCGTCCAGGCGCTGGAGATTGCAGTTGACCACGAACACCAGGTTGTCCAGCCGCTCCCGCGCCGCCAGGGAGATGGCGCCCAGGGACTCGGGCTCGTCCATCTCGCCATCGCCCAGGAAGGCCCAGACCCGGCGGCCCTCGGTGTTCACCAGGCCCCGGTGATGCAGATAGCGCATGAAACGCGCCTGGTAAATGGCCATGAGGGGACCGAGCCCCATGGAGACGGTCGGGAATTGCCAGAAGTCCGGCATCAGCCAGGGGTGGGGATAGGAGGAGAGGCCGTTGCCGTCCACCTCCTGGCGGAAGTGGTAGAGCTGCTCCTCGCTGATGCGGCCCTCCAGAAAGGCGCGCGCATAGACGCCCGGGGCGGCATGGCCCTGAAAGAACACCAGGTCACCACCATGATCCTTGGAGCGGGCCTGGAAAAAGTGGTTATAACCCACGTCCACCAGGGTCGCCGAGGAGGCAAAGGTCGAGATGTGCCCGCCCAGTTCCGTGGAGAGGCGGTTGGCCTGCACCACCATGGCCATGGCGTTCCAGCGCACGAAGGAGCGGATGCGCCGCTCCATGGCCCGGTCGCCGGGAAACTTTTCCTGCCGGGTGATGGGGATGGTATTGAGATAGGCCGTGTTGGCGCTGAAGGGCAGATAGGCCCCGGAGCGGCGCGCCTTGTCGATCAGGCTTTCGAGCAGGAAATGCGCCCGCTCCACGCCCTCGTTCTCCAGCACCGCCTCCAGGGCATCCAGCCACTCCTGGGTCTCCTGAGGATCGATGTCGGGTTTGTTGCTCATGGGCCTTCCTGTAACGGGGGCGGACGCCGTCACGCGGCGGACACCGGGAACAATTTCGGCGGATTATAGCGCCAGAAGCCTTCTTTAATACTTAAAATTTAAGTAAACAATAAACAGGATTGAGGGGGGTAGTGCCCAAATCGGTAGGATAGCGGCAACTTTATGCTTTTATTAACAGCATGTTAGAAAAAATTGGTCCTACGCATTGGGGCACCACCTACGCCGCTTTGTCCAAGGGCAGAGACAGGGCACGTTTGCTCACGGACAGGATCTCGATCCCGACCAGATGCCCATCGCCGTCATAGTCGGCGATGATCCCCGGCTCGATTTCCTTGGTCGTTTCCACCTCGGTCGGAGATATCTCGAAGTAGGCGGCATCCGCTGCTGGGTCGAATTCAAGCTTCATAAGTCTTTCACCTCGTTGTCGAAGTAAGCGGTTACGATGGAAACGGGATCGACCTTCTCGTTGTATATGATGCGCAGTACCCGGAAGGCACGCTCTGGCACTGGGTAAAGGATGTGCACTAGGCTCTCATCTTCCGCGTCGTCCTCAATCCGCGCGGGGTGATCTAATGCCCGCCCAATCCATTCGACCGGAATCTTGCGCCTGATGCAGCGCTTTCTCGCATGATCGGTTAGCACATAGTCCATTCTCAGTCCCCGACCTGGCTGTTCTTGTTTTCTGCCGCCGGGATCTGCTCCGCGCCCACGTGGTAGTGCTCAAGTTTGCTTCTGGTGGTCCTAAGCGAAATCCTCGGTGAGACCGAATGGTACCCCATCGGGCAGCGGCGTTGCGCCCCCTAATGACCTGATGTGCAGGTCCGCCACCTAGGAGCCTTACGCTTCGAGCCGCCATGATTGACCCAGAGATTCCCCTCCCGGAAACAGGCCCCCAGCCCCCCGCTGGGCTGGCCGATTACCCCGGCATTGAATTACAGATCCTCTGCTGAACGGACAGCTACCATGACCGACTGGCACGGCCGCATCGTATCCGATCCCGATACTCTCTTTGGAAAACTGCGGATCAGTGGCACCCGCATGGGTGTGGCGTTCGTTCTCGATCTGCTAGCCTCCGGTTGGAGCGAGGCGCGGATTCTGGACAGCTATCCACACGTCCAACAACAGGACTTGGAGGCGGTCTTCGCCTTCGTTCGGGACCGTAGGAAGGATGAAGGCGGACCCTCTACCGCAACGCTTGGGCGACATCCCACACCCGGTGGGCCGCGAAAACCTCCTGGCCACGGTCGCGGCAGGACGCCGTCCAACATCGCCGTGATGACATCCTCGACCGGTCGATACACCGCCCGAGCGGCCCAGCCCGCACGGCGGGCCAAACAGCATTAATTCTAGGTCAACCTCGTCCGCGCCCATCCAATCGACCACCTGCCCCTTGGCCTCGCGCAATAGGCATCCCAGGCCTGGCCCATGCGCACCCAGACCGACGCGGCCGCCAGCAGGGACATCTCGGAGTCTCCCGCCACCTTTGGACTGTGGATCGGGATACGGTCCTTCAACAGCCTCGAGGCCCGCACATCGGCAACCGGCACAGGCACCTTGTGCAGGGTGTGGGGCGCCTGCTCCAGCAGGTCCGTGAAGCGCTTGGGCGTCGCCGATAGGCCGATGACCAGGGGGACCCGAATCAGGCCTGTTTCCGCATGGCCCAGCAGAAAGCGCTGGATCAGGGTCCGCGCCTCTTTGGCGAGCTTGCCGCCGGTCATACCCCGGTGCGCCTCGTCGATGACCACATAGAAGCGGTCCGGGATCGCCCGGGCGGTGTTCGAGAAAGTCGCCCAGATCGCGTGGCTGCGCCCGTCCGCCTGACGGGTAAGGCGCTTGTCCTGCCCCAACTTCTGCACGTTGATGAAGTGGATCGAGCCCGGCTCCATCTGCTCCCGGTCGAACCTCACCGTGCTAGCCTACCAGTTCGTGCAGATCCTGCGCCGCAATCTCCAGGATCATGGCATCCAGGGGAACTGGAACACCCTGCGCCAGTGGCTTCCAGTCTTCAGATCAGGTCGATCGCGTCTTCCAGAAACGCGGCAACGCCCACCAGACCCTGCCGGCGCAGGCAGTCCACGAACGCCTCGGGTGGGAACGGCGGACGTTGCAGCGCGGCGCGCTGCTGCTTAGCCACCGCGATAACGACCCCTGGCTCCAGGTCCGCCAGGTCGAGCACGAAGTCGTCTGGGTGCCGGGCGAAGATCTCAAACCCATCGAGCGTCTGCTGTGGAAAGTCCTTGAGGTTGAGGGTCACGACAGCCTGAGCGCCAGCACGAATCGCCGCCGCCAGCACATGCCGATCATCGGGGTCGGGTAGCCACAACTCCTCGATCAGGTGCTCGTACCCAGTGACCAGGCAGTCAGGAACCGCCTGATTGATCAGTTGGACGGTCCGCTCGATGCGCCTTGGATCAAGGGCTGGTTGCCTGCCCATCAGCGCGTTGACCCACTCCCGATGGATCTGATCGGTCCACCGAGCACGGAACCGCCGGGTCTGCGCCAGCCGGACCATGAGATCCCGCAACGGTGCCGGGTAGAACACGCAGGCATCGTATACGACCGAGAAGTTCGCCACCTAATAGCCCTGCCCAAGCTCCTGAGCCTCGGCGGTCAGGGTGTCGGCGGCCTCCCGGCCGGTGCGGTCAACCCGCTCCTTGTAGGCCATGAGGTCGGTGAAGCGGACCCGGCGATGGCGGCCGAGCTTGTGGAACGGCACCTCACCCGCCTCCAACTGCTTGACCAAATAGGGTCGCGAGACGTTGAGGAGGTCCGCCGCCTGTTGGGTGGTGAGCTCCGCATGCACTGGTACCAGGGAGACCGCGTTGCCCTGGGCCATCTGGTTCAAGATGTCCACCAGCATGTGGATCGCCGAGACCGGCACCGTCACATCGGTACCGCCATCAATCAAACGCAGCCGGGCCTGTTGTCCAGCACCTAGGCACGCGGCGAGCAGGCGGCTGCTCCCCGCCGCCAGACCGACCTCCTCTTCGGTCGGCAACCGCACCATCCGCGTCACACTGGCCGTTGCGTTCATCGCACCCCTCCCCTGCTTTACAGATGGGTTAAGTCTACCTGGAATATGCTAGACATTCGCAATATTCGAATCGACGGAGCTTGAAAGGTTCCCCGACGGGTCAGGCCCATCGCCTGGGATCCAAACGCCATACCTCCAGCCCCCGCGCACTGCCCGCCAGCCCCAACGCCAGCATCATCATTCGGGACCGGGGGACCTGTAATAAGCCTTGGAAACTATGTAAATTCTACCCGGCCAATCAAACGCCCATAGTATGGTTGATCGTCTTTTGTCAACCCTCGGTGGCGCAACTCGCGCTCGACTACGGACTCAACTGTTTCCAACATCCCCTGTTGCGATTCGGACTTCATCGGATCGGCGAACAGCAACTCTTCCGGTCGATGTTCCCAAGAGGGGATGCGCTGTTGGGCGGTATCCACGGCCAACCGCAGGATTGCGCGGTGAGTTTGTCTCTTGGCACCGATCCAGTCGATTGCCCATAGGGCGAGAGCGCCGGCACGATCCGTGGGGGAGCGGACAACCAAGCCAATATCTTCTGGGGCCAGAGAGCGATACTTATCCAGTAGTTTGGAGATAATCCGATGATCCAAGCCCATTAAGCTCAGACCATCGTCCGCGTTGGCATCGCCGCGCTCCGTCGAAAATACTGTTGCATGGCCTTCACCAGGAATCTTCAGACGATACCGGTGATCCCCCAACTCGTCGAAGGCCCAGCCCTCAGCCGTCGCGGCTCGCTTGACGAACAAGACAAGCTGTTTGACCGCATCGGCCGTTCCAGCCAAGGGCGCATAGTCGTCCAGACTGAACCGATCCAAATCCTGGAACAGCTCGAAAACGACATCGCGTGCCTCGGCCGCGTTGGTCATCGCCGCGTCCAGCTCGATGCGGGTGCGCTTCAGTTCTGGGTCTTGAAGGGCTGCGGCATACAGGCTCTGGTAGTTGATGCGCTCGGAGAGCTGACCGAGGATCTGGCCGCGCAGGTCCTCCGCCACATTGCCACGCTCGTCCACCTTGCCCAGCGCCTTGGCGATGTCGGCGAGCTTGTCGTCGAGCAAGAGGTAGATCCGGCCCTCGATGGTGTCGCCCAGGACCAGGTTGTAGACCTGGGCGGTGTCCCGCTGGCCATAGCGGTGGATGCGGCCGATCCGCTGCTCCACGTCCATCGGGTTCCAGGGCAGATCGAAGTTGAAAAGCACCCGAGCGTGTTGCAGGTTGATGCCCTCGCGCCCGGCCGCCGTGGCAATTAGCACCCGGGGACCGTCGGCGCGCTTGAAGCGCCGCTCGGCCGCGAGCTTGCTGCCGTGGTCACCGCCCTTCAGCACCACCACGCCCTGACCCGGATAGCGCCGCTCGATCTCGGCGCCCAGCATCTCCACGGTCCCGAGGTAGGTCGCGAAGACCACGACCCGCTCCTTCGGATTCTCGTGCCAGAGCGCCCCCAGTGCGCCCAGCAGCTTCTCGACCTTGGTCTCGGTGACATCGGGGAAGACGTTGAACAGCGCCTTGATCCGGCTGCGCTCCTCGGGCAGGGCAAAGGCCACCGCGTTCATCGCCCCGTCCTCGGCCGCGGCGGTGTCCAGTTCCTCGCTGAAGGTGTCGGAGGCCAGGGCGAGTTGGTCCTCGTCCATCTTCTTCAACAGCCGCCGCTTCAGGTCGGTGAGGATTCGATCCACCTCCAGATCGTCCATGCGCTCCTGCCCCAGCCGCCACTCGGTGCGGATCAGCCCTTGGGCCTCGCGAAAGGCCGACTCCCGCCCGTCGATGTCCAGGTTGGCGTCGCACACCAGCCCCTCCTGGACCGTGAGCGCGATGAGCCGCCGGCGCAGGGTACGGTGGACCGCCGCGAAGCTCGACGCCGCGATCTTCTGGAAGATGGTCATGACGAAGCCCAGCGCCCTGCCCTTGCCGCCCTGCTGCTTCGCCAGGGCGAAACCGTCCCTGAGGTACTCGTTGAGCGCCAGGTAAAAGCTGCGCTCCAGGTCCGACATCACAAAGGCTTCGGTATGCACCCAGCGCCGGGCAAACAGGGTCGAGCCGTCGGCCCGGCAGGCGTCCGCCTTAGTACGGCGGAACACCACCGGGTTGAGGCGGTGGCGCTGCTCGATCATCTCGTGGGGGTCCTGAAACAGGGTCGGGTCCAGGAGTTGGATCAGCTTGAAGAAGCGGAAATGGTCGCCCTGGTGGGGGGTTGCGGAGAGCAGGAGGAGATCCCGGGAGTGGTCCCGCAGGGCCTCGCCAAGCTTATAGTTCTCAGTCTTCTTGACCTTGCCGCCGGAACGATAGGCGGTCAGGTGATGGGCCTCGTCGAACACCACCAGGTCCCACATCGGGGCGTCGAGTAGCCGCTTGATCCGGGTCGGGCGCTTGAGGGTGTCGATGCTGGCGATCAGCCGATCATGGCGGGCAAAGGCGTTGCTGCGACGGTCGCTCACATCGCCCTCGCGCCCGAAGACCTCGAAGTCCAGGTTGAAGACCTCGTTCAACTCCCGGTGCCAGTTGTTCACCAGACCTGCCGGGACCACCATCAGCGCCCGCTTCAGTTCCCCCCGGCTTGCCAGCTCCCGCAGGATCAGCGCCGTCTCAACGGTTTTGCCCAAGCCCACCTCATCGGCGATCAGAAACCGCCGAGGCGAGGCGGTGGCAACGCGATGGGTCAGGACCACCTGATGGGGTAGCAGGTCGATCTTGGCGGAGGTCAGGGAAGCCGCCGACTCGGACAAGGGCAGCTCGTGGGCCTTCCAGCAGAGCCATGCCCGCAGCGCCCGCTCGCGACCGCCGCGAGCATGGGCGACGACCGTCTCGTTGTGGCTCAAGGCCGGCCGCAGGGCGGCTCTTGGCACCTGCCGCTCCCCGGCCGGGAAGAAGACCCGCGCATAATCGCCGGCCAGGGAGATGACCACCCCCTGACCGAAATCGGGATGCTGAACCCGACCGCCGGGCTGGAACCCCGCCGCCGTGCTCACAAGGCCCGGCCCAGATCGGTCATCGGCGCCATGTGGCATCCACTTAACCCTTCAGGAGGTCGAGAAAGGCATCGACCGTCAGACCCGCATGACGAATCAAGACGCGCAGGGTGCCGACCGACAGCTCCCGATGCTGGGGGATGGACAGATTCGCGCGCATCCCAGGCTTGGTCATCACCACATGGCTGCCGACCTGTCCCGCCACGGACCAACCTTGCCGCTGGAAGACGCCGACTGCTTGCTTGCCCGAAATGCCGCCCAAGCGTCCCATGGCTCAAACCGCTACCAGCATTTGGGCCTGTCCTTGTGCCTGCGGCAGTTGGCTGATCGCCTTCTGATCCTCCGCCCACAACCAGGCCACAATCGCCTCCTTGATCGCCTCCATGGCCTCGGCCTGGTCCCGGCCCTGGGACACGCAACCCGGCAGTGCGGGACACTCGGCCACGATCCAACCATCCTCGGCGGCTTCAAAAATCACATGAAAAAGCATCTTGTTACTCCCGCTATGGCATTTGCATGAGAAGGTCTTCCCCAATCGCCAGATGGACCCAACAGCCGCGATCAGGAGATCCGTGCCAGATAGAGCCCAATCCAGCGGTTCACACCCTTATCCCCAGGCTCCTCGATGCGCTGGACATCCCTGTAAGCGCCGTCCCACAGCAGGCGCGCCAAAGGCAGGCGGGGGCCCTGGTCGCCGCTGCCCAGGCGCCACTCGAAGGCCCCCTCGCCACTGTTCTCCAGCCAGCGGCCCTTGTCGGGCATCCAGAAGATCAGGGCACGGTGGCCCGCGAAGACGCTCTGGAACTCCTGGATACGCGGATACAGGACCTGCTCGATCCAGTCCTCGATGTCCGCGGGGTCCAGGGCATCCAGTGCGACATCGAGCCCGGCGACCACCAATGCCTGGTCATCGACCAGGGGCGTCTCGTCCTCCGGCCAGCCCAAGGCATCCAGGGTGAAGAAGCGCCGCAGACTGATCGCCGCGGCGACCGGCCCGATGCGGGCCAGGGCCGCCCCATCCCAGAGCACATTGATCCCGCGCCGGGTCCAGACATCATCCTCAAGCGATGCCTTCACGCCGCATCCTCCTCCAGACCGAACAGACTGAGCTGACGCTGGACCAGGGTGCGATGCTCCGCCGCCCAGCTCAGATAGCGCGTCCGGGCACTGATGGCCGCCGACTTCGCCGCGGGGTCCGGGTGATGGCGAAGCATCCAGTCCAACAGATCCCCCAGAGCCGGGTGGGGTCGGAAGTCATCGGTCAGGAGGCGCTTGGCGGACACCCCGCTCTCCGGATGGAAGGCCCCGACCAGCAACAGCGCCTGATCCAGGTCGCGATGGAGAGTCGCCGCCTTGTCGGCCCGGGCCTGGGCAAACTCGACCGCCGAGGTCCAGTAGTAGAGCTTCTTGCGCTCCAGGCACCAGCCGCGCTCGATGAAGTCGCTCGGGGCCATCCCCGTCCCACGCAGGTACTTCTGAAGCTCGTCCCGCTTGACCTCGGCCTGGCGCGCGAAGATGCGCAGGAACTGTCGGGTCAGGGGCTCGCAATTGACCGGGACCTGGGTCTGGCCCTCGGCCTCCTCGTCCAAGAGCTGGTTGATGCCGACCAAGGCCTCCTTGACCGGGAACTCGCGCCCCTGTTCGATGTAGACCTGTCCGTAATGGCGGGAGAAATACTCCAGGGCCTTACCGCGCTTAATGACCTGGATGTCCGCCCGGGGCAGGCCCTCGCGCTGGTGGTGCTCCAAGAGGTGCTGGAGCTGGCGGACATCGGCGAGGATCTGCCGGCGCAGCCTGGGCCAACTGATGGGGGTCGGCTCCTGGGTGCGCTTGCGGCAGACATGGATGATGTCGTACTCGATGGTCTTGGAGCCGAATTCGCCCTTACCCTTGGTCTCGTCGCTGCGGATGGGGTAGGTCGCCTCCAGGTAGAAGCCGGCGTCGAACAGGCTCTCCAACACATCGACCCAAGGCTCATCGTCCTTGTGGTGGAAGGTGAAGGCCAACATGCCACCGGCTTTCAGGATGCGATGGGCCTCGCGCCAGCACTGGGTCAGGATGCGCTTGTAGAAGCCGTCCGGGTCCTCGGGCTGGCGGGCCTTGTTGGAGACCGCCTCCAGGGCCTTGGGGGTGAACTCGGGGCCGAACTGCCCTGGGTATTTGTCCTTGAGGTAAAGGCGCAGCCAGACGTAGAAGAAATCCGACAGCTCGGAGTAGTGGAGCAAGCCGCTGAATGGGGGATCGGTGATGACGAGATCCTGCGACTCAAGCGCCGCCAGCTCGCCGAGGTCAGATGAGCTTCCACAGGAAACCCGCGTCGCCCGCATGACGGGATCTCTGGTGTAGACCTTTTCGCTCTTGCCGGAGAGAATCGAATGAGATAAGCCGTGGTCGGTCACCAAGCTAGATGTAGACACCATTTCCCATGGGTTGCGCATCCATGATGTACCCTCCATGACTGTTTCCCTGGCTGTAGTCCAGTTTCCGCGACCCAACTGCGGGAAGACGGCGTTCTCGATGATGTTGGATTTTGGATGGAAGTTATTGTTGCTCATCATCGGGACGAGCTTGTCGTACCCTCGATCCCAGAAGCAAAACAAGTTCTGATTCCGCAAATACTGCTGAAATGCCCCGAGCACAACCTCCTTCGTGACTTCAGAATAACCAAACGCCTGATCGATAGCCCTCAAGATCAAGGCATGCACCAAGAGTTGGCGTGCGTTGAACATGTTCCAGTAATGGGTGTACCCGTGCTGTGGCAAGGGTTGGCGTTGGTGTGTCATGTGGCCATAGGGAATCTCCGCCGTTGGCCAATAGCCGGCGAGGTCCGCCACCGATCTTTCCGTCCACTCCAGATTGGCTGCGTCCATACGGTCTATGTCATCCCGCGACACGCATTTGAAATAGCGCCCACCGTAAGGTACACCGGCTTCATCCCGTTTCAGGGAATACCCATGAATGACAAATGCTGCGATCGGTGCAGTGTCTCCAGTGCGCTGAATTGAATCAACAATTGCTTGTTGCAGCCCGCAGGTCTCCGCCATGCAGGTGAACTTGGCGTTCTGCGGGATAGTTCCCTTCACCGTATCGACGGCCGCCCCCGATCCGGGGTCGCTGATCCAATCGGGAAGCTCACCGCGCACCTCAAACAGGCGAAGGCTCGCCTGGCGACGCGCTAACCAGTCGCCGGTACGGTCGGGGTTACTCAGGGTCGAGCCGCCCAAGGGCTCTCCGTTGCCGTCCGCGCCGGCATCGCCGCGCATCCACTCGGGATGGATAAGCAGCGACAGGTCGATCTTCTTGTTCTTCCAACCGTCCTTTGGCAATTGGTTCGACCAGCCCTTCACGGACGCGATCTCGTCCCGGTGCTCGAAGCCGCAATGGGGGCAGACAAAGCGCCCCTCCGGGTCCATGACGGCAAAGGGCGCCTCGGTGTCCGCCGCAACCAATGGGCAGTCTGGCGCCATCCGGGCCGCGTGGCGCTCCAGATCGAAGGGCGAGTCACAGCCACGGCACTGGAACCCGGCCCAGGTCCTTACGCTCAGGGTTTTGATGGCGATGACGGGGGATGAGAACAGCGGCGTGCGATGCCCGCAGCCGGGGGCCGAGCAGGGTCCGTGCTTGGCCCAGAAGGTGTAGATGACCTCCGGCCCCGCGTAGCTGTACGCCTTGCGCTCCTCGGGGGTCAGGGCCAAAGGATCGAATGCCTCGTCCATGACCTCCCCGGTCTCGACGCGGGTCCAGGTGCCGCGCTCGCCCCCCGGGCCCTCGCAGGCGTAGAAGGGCATGATCTGGGGCTTGACCTCGCGCTCGATGTGGTCGAAGAGCTTCTCGACCTCGGCCAAGTCCACCTCGGCCAGTTCGTTCTTCACCACGAACCAGGCGACCGGGTTCAGGTCGTTACCAAACATCTGCATGCCCAGGCGCGCGCCCTCCACCAGGGTGGTCCCCCCGCCCATGAAGATGTCGGCCACCTTGAGGTTGCGGAAGGCGGCGTTGTCCTGGTGGTTGGCGTAATAGGCGTCCCAGACGGTCTTCGCCGCCTCCAACGGGTCGTCCGGGGCCTTGGTGGCCGCGGCAATGAGCATGGCGCGAAAGACGCTGGAGCGGCGCCGCGCCCACCACTTGGACATCTGGTAGATGGGCTTGCCGGCGTTGCCCTCGATCTGGGCGATCTGGTTGATGGGCAGGATCGGGAAGTCCACCTCCAGGCAGGTCTTGGGCCTGTTGGGGTCAGCGAAGTCTACCGATTCCAGGTGCAGCTTGCGCCCGGCACCGACGGCGGCAGCGACCAGTTCGGCGGTTTCCTCGGCCTTGGTTCTTCTCGGTTGTCTGGCCATGGCAATGCAGTCCCATTCAATGATCGATTTCGGCCGCGAATACTCGGGGCGGTTGGCTATTGCGGCGGCGTAAGGGCCACCCAGCGCCGACGCTCTATCCGTCTGGCGTCACTCTCCAATCTCGGCCAATGGCGAGGCATTGACGATCATGCGGTCAGGCACGACAGTTCCTCGCGGACCCCGGGCCGGCGCATCAGATATGCAATAAGTACATCATGGGTCTTCATGATCACCCCGCCGAAAGCTCGATGTAGGGCACGGCGACCTCCAGCAGGGTAAGGCCGCCGTGGGCCAGGGTCGGATAGCCGCCCTGACTCTTCCATTTCTTGCGGCCAAGAACCAGGAGCCAGTCCCCGTGCGCCGTGGACAGTCTGCGCGTCAGGGGCGGCGCCCAGTGGGCAAGGCCCGCGGCCGTGGCATCGTCCCCGGTGGCACTGCGGCCGCTTTTAAAGACGCCCTTGAGGGCCTGGCCCTGGGTGGGTGCCTTACCGTGATCCGCTCCCTCCACGTCAGGGAACAGGCCGACATTGGCATAGCCGTGATCCGAGGTGACGACCAGACGCCGGCCGGTGGCCAGGGTCGCAATCAGGGCCCAGAAGTCGTCGCCCGCGAGGGTCTGGGCCGCCTCCTTGGCCAGGGTGCGGGAACCGCCGCTGTCCTCGGCCAGCTTGTGCATGCGCTCGTCGGGCCAGGTGTGCCAGAAGACGATGCCGGGATGGGGCGGCACCAGGGCCTTGCAGTCGGCGAAGGGCAGGTCCGAGATCTCGGTGAGGGCGCCTGGGAAGATCGGGCTCTTGCCGGCATTGTGCGCCAGGGCGGATCTCTGGGCGAAACCGATGGCCCTCGCAAAAGGCGTGGTCTCGGCCGGTAGCTCACTGGCCGTCGCCCGCGCCGCATGGATGGTGAAGCCGCGGGCCTGCGCCTGCTCCAACAACCAGGGCACCTCGCGTAGCGAGAGGGCATCCAGGATCAGGATCGCCTTGCCGCCTGGGGTCCCGGCCCAGAAGGTGGCCAGGGCCGCACTGGTGCGCGGGGCATGGGCCTCGAAGCCGTCCCACAGGTCCCAGGCGCTGCCGGCCAGCAGATTGTCCAGCGGTGCCAGGCCCCGCTCGCGCTCGCCGAGGATGCTGGGTACGGAAGCCGCGTCGATGGGCGCGGCGCAGACTGACCAGGCCCAGTCGAAGATCCGGGGCCAGGCCTGGTCGGCCGGCAGGGTGAAGACATCCGCGTGCAGGGCCTTGTCCATGCCGGTCTACTCCTTGTCCAGATTGAGGCCGTAGGTGACGCCGTCCGGGAGCTTCTTGAGCAAGTCCTGGAGCTGGGCACCCGAGAGCTGGCCGACCGAAAGACGGAGGTTGTGTACGGGCGTACCGGCACCGATACCCCAGCCTTCGAGCTTGCCGAGCAGGTTGATGGGGGCATTCGGCGGCGCTGAGTAGGCAACGCGCTCCTTGACTGCGCTGCCGCCGAAGAGGTCGGTGACCAGGCCGGTTGCAGCTCCGCCATCCCCGCCTGTTGCGGGGGTCAGGGTCGCGCCACCCATGCCTGGGGTTACCGTAGCGGTCTGTCCGCCGCCGCTGACGACCACGGTGCCGGGGGGGTGAATGGTCACGCCTTCCAGGGCCCTACCCTGGGGTAGGCGTGCCTTCATGCGGGTCCAGGCGTCGTCCTGATCTTCGCCCGGTTTACTCTGGAGCCAGTCCCGACCCAGATTGATCGCGATCAGGCCGCGGGCACAGAGGCGGACGATGCGCTCGCGGATCGCAACCTCACCAAGCCAGGGGAGAGAGACTTCGCCGTTTGGCGTTGGCTCGCGCAACTGGTCGAGGACCTCGGCGACGCTGCGGCTGTGGGCTGCGGCGTCCAGCACCAGGGCCTCGAAGTCTTCCTGGGCGAACAGCTCGGTGCGGATGCGCTCGTCGATGGCGCCCAGGATGTGCTCGCCCGTGGCGTTGTGGGCCTCGGTGGCGAAGGTGCATTTCTCCGGCGCCCCGAAATTCCAGGTCTCCAGCACGGCGAAGCGGTCGAAGCGGGCCCGCAGGAGTGCGCGCAATTCCTTTTGGTACTGGATGTACAAGGGGCCGTACTCGGGCTGTCCCGCCCTCCATTGCCCGGCCAGGTACACCGCCCGGGCAACCACCAGCAGGGGCTTGTCGAGAAACACCGGGGAGGAATCCTTGCGGGGCAACAGAAACCGCACCCTGTTGCGGCGCGTGGAAAGGTGCTCCTTGAGCCAGCGCCCGAGGTCCGCATCCCCAGCAGAGGCGGAGGGCACCACGATGACCGGGATACGACTGTCCCAGTTCCCCGGTTTGTCCTTCTCCTCCACCTCCGACCAGGGGGTCTTCTGCCAGTCCGCCCTGAGCACGATGACGCGGTAACTTCCCGAAGTAGCCTCGGCACCGGCGAGCACATAGCGGATCTCGCTGGCTAAGTGCGCCATGTCCTGCCCCGCCTGAAACATCCGGTCGTTCTGGGCGTTGGCCATGAGCTTGGCCTTGGGGTTTTCCTCGTTCAGGAAGACCAGCCGATTGCCCCGGCGATGGATGTTGAAGCTGTTCTGCTCGATGTGGTCCAGTTCGACCTGGAATTGGTTGTCGTCCACCGGCTTGGAGCGGGTGACATCGATGTGCAGGTCGTCGGGCTCAGCGCCCGCCAGGTTCTCCACCGACAGCGAACGCAACCATAGGGCGCTCAAGACCGCATTCAGGTGCGGCACTGCCTTGCCGACCTCCTGTGCGGTCCCGCTCAGGGCGTCGCGCACCGCGTCCAGATTTCGCCGCGCCTTCTCTCGAAGATCTCGGTGCAGTTGACTGGACACCGAATCCAGTAGGGCGCCCACCCCGCTCTTCTCGTCGCTGATCGAGAAATCGGCCGGCGTAATCACGGGGCTATGGGCCTGTGCCATGCCGAAGACATCGACCAAGATCCGCAGCAAGTCCCGGGTCTCCTGTGCATCGACCGCGATCAAAACCTGGTCGTCGAGTAGCTCCAAGAGGACCGGCGAGAACGGCCAGGCATCCACGAATTCTTCGCGGTAACGATCATGCTCGGTGGCCGGCCTGTGCTTGAGGCGAAGGTACTCATCGACATGGGCCCCGATGAGGGCTTCGATGTCACCCCGCGGCACCTGGAGCCGGTTCTGAAACATGCGGTAGAGCAACAGGCGACGGCGATCCTGCTTGGCCTGCGGGCTCTTGAAATCGACCCGTACCGGATCGACGCGGTACATCTGCTGGGCCGCTTCGGTGGTCCCGTCGCGGACGGAAACCACCATGATCAACCGCTCGGGATGGTGTTGTGCGATCTCCGAGAGGATCTGGATGAAATTGAAGGCCCAAGTTCGCCAGGGATACTGCTTGGTATTGGTCAGGCCGTCGTACCAGGTCTGGAACTCGTCCAAGATCAACGCCATTGGCTGCTTTTCGAGCATGTCGAGGATGATGGCGTGGCCAGGGACCTCCGTCTTGTTCGCCCCCTGCCCCTCCCAGGCGCCGCGGGCGTAAGTTCCCTGGGGATGGCGGTCGAAGACCAGATCCCAGAGAAACTTGTAGTTGTGCAGGTGCAGGCTCTCCGCAACGACGTGCATTCCTGTGCGCAGCTTGAGGTCGCCGATGGCGCTGTTGTGAGCCGATGACGCCCACTGCGCCAGCCAGCCCGTCCCCGCCTGTGCGTCTCGCAGCATGTGGGTCAGGGCCGCCATCAGGTGCGACTTGCCCTGACCGCGGGAGCCGATGATGACCACCGGACGTGTCGCATCCGGCTGTACCGCCTGGAGGGTCTTGAGGAGATCGACCGAGGGGTAGGTGATGGCGAGGAAATCCTGCGCGGGCCGGTCGAGCGCCCCTGTGCCACGGCGATTACTGAAGTCGATGATGGTCCCACTGGAGCGATTACCAACGAACTCATCACGAAGCTTTAGCCCGAGCATGTGCGGTCTCCAATTACTCGACGGTTATCAGCGCCAGCCTTCGCCAGGCCACCAACGGCCAGCCCCGTCACGCCAGGCTCTCCAGATAAGGGCGCATGACGTTGGCGACCCGATCAAGCTGGGCGTAGCGCCAGATCTCGTCCATGCCTGCCCGGCGCCCCTGGCCATCGCGTCCCAGGACCTCCTTCAGCGCCTCCAAGGCAACATCCAGGCCGATCTTGTTGCGGTATTTGAAGCAGTCCGCCAGGGTCCTCGCTACCCCGGTGATGCGCACCGGTACCCCGTCAATCGTATGTTCCTCGACGCCCTCGGTCAGACCGGCTTCGGAGAACCGCGCGGTGCGCAGCGGCCCAGAGAGATGCAGGCTGTCCAGGCGCGGGGGGCGGGCCTTGTTCGGGATGGCGAGCCAGACCTCGAAGGGGGCCTGGGTCGTGATGTCGTGAAAGCGGAGTGCGGAGAGCAGGCAAACCACGGCCTGCGGGTGCCTACGGGCGACCTCCGCCAGGGCGGCGTGCTCGGAGACCTGCCGGCCCGGGAGGGCGTAGAGGCCGCGCCCGACCCGGGCCAGCCGGCCCTGACGGACCAGCCGCGTCAGCGAGATCCGGGGCAGTCCGTGGGCGGTCAGGTCCAGGGGACGCAGCAGCCCGCGGGTCCGCGCGAGATTAAGGATGGATTGTTGGGTCGTCTCCATGTCCGGAGCATGTTCCAGAATACCGGTAACAGTCAACTGCATGCTGCTTTTAGCAACAGCGTCTGCCCCGCCTGGGTGAAGTACTTTTGGGAAGTCCCGCGCTTGGTCATCACCCCGCTGCGGAAACGCTCCCGACGGGGGGCGTTCTGGTTCGTCAGCATCACCGACACCATCAGCAGTGGCTCCGCGCCCGCAGCCGTAGTCGAAAACCCGGAACTGGCCATCGAAGCCCTTTTCCCGGACCAGTTCGGGGCCGTCCGCGCACTTCCGACCCTATCCCCTTGCGGTGCGACAACAAGGGGCAAAAAGGCCAAACGTGCCAGATAACCTTTGCTGTATGCTTGCGCGACTTCTCGGGGACGCGAGGTCAAGCTCCCAGTCTTGATGACAGCTATGATCGCTTTTTTCGCGGGCCAACGTAGCGGAACCCATGCCGACTCAATACCAAATCACCCTGCCAGACTTCGTTCATGTGGATCAGAACGAATTGCTCTTCCTGTTGGCTGCAAATCTATATAGCCAAGGCCGCGTTTCCTTTGGGCAGGGCGCCGAAATGGCGGGCGTTTCCAAGCGGAATTTCCTGGAATGTCTGGGCCGTTACGGCATCTCGGCGTTTAATCACTCGCAGGAAGAACCGGAAAGGGACCTTTCTAACGCATGATATTCGGGCAGGCGGCGGGTTTTCCATCCGACCGCGAGATTACGGATGCGCGCCTTCGGGAAATCACCCCATTTCCATGCGCAAGGTCGAGAACCATGAAATCGAAGACTTCTTCTCCTATCTCTGAGCCCCGTCTCCGGGTTGGGCTCAAGGATGTCAGCCGCGAAGAATTCGCGGCGGCCGTCGGTGAACGACTAGGCACCCAGCAGGTTTCCCTCAAATTGGACGCCTCGGTCGTCGCGTTTTTCAAAGCCAAGGCGGGCAAGCAGAGTTATGAGGCACTAATCAACCAGGCGTTGCATCGTGCTATGGATAACGAGTACATGGAGGATAGGCTGCGCCGGGTAGTTCGCGAGGAGTTGGCGTCACAAGGTCAGCCCGGATAGGACTGAAGCCACCAGGAACCTTACGCCGCGAGCCGCCATGATTGACCCCGAGAGCCCTCTCCCGGAAACAGGCCCCCAGCCCCCCGCTGGGCTGGCAGATTACCCCGGCGTTGAATTACCGATCCTCTGCTGAACGGACAGCTACCATGACCGACTGGCACGGCCGCATCGTATCCGATCCCGATACTCTCTTTGGAAAACCGCGGATCAGTGGCACCCGCATCGGTGTGGCGTTCGTTCTCGATCTGCTGGCCTCCGGTTGGAGCGAGGCGCAGATTCTGGACAGCTACCCACACGTCCAACAACAGGACTTAGAGGCGGTCTTCGCCTTCGTTCGGGACTGCTTGAAGGATGAGACCTTCATCATGCAAGCGGCGGCAGAGTCTGGCCGCCCCGCGCACGGGGGAAGATATGCTCGATGTGCATCTGGGCACCGCTGACCCTTTGGTCGGTCAGGCAGTACCCACACCGATGCCAGGCCTCTTCGGCGACCCGCTCTCGCAGGGCACGAGGGATCGCCTCGGACATTAGGCGGCTTGCGCGAGCAAGCCCTTGCCGCTCCGCACGGAGAGGAGCGCCAGGGCGCGGGCCTTGCGTAGTGTCGCCTTGCCGTAGCGGTCGCGCAGGCCATTCAACGACAGGTTCGGCCTGGCGCCCTCGTGGCGTAAGCCAACAGGCCAAGGTCGCGGTAGTTGTGCATCGACCAGAAAGCGCATCTTCAAGCCACGCGCAAGACGACGTGATCCGCTGGTTACGCCGCGCACTCCAGCGCAGCCGAAATATCGCCAACCTCCAGACATAGCAATGCAGTCCCATTCACCGATCGATTTCGGCCACGAACACCCGGGGCGGTTGGCCGGCGCGGCGGCGTAACGGCCACCCAGTGCCGGTGCTCTATCCGTCGGGTGTCACTCCCCAATCTCGGCCAATGACTCCGCCACCAGGGATGGGCGCAGATATAAGCCATCCGCAAGCAGGCGCTCGATCACTGGGCGGGCGGAAGCGATCCAGCCCATGCGCTTTGCCGCGAGGACGACACCCAATGAGCCGACAACGGGAATGCCGAGGCTGCGCGCACACTGCCGTGCGGCGGCATCGTCGAGGACCGCAATAACGCTGGCCTGTCCGAGACAATGCCCGAGGACTTGGGTCTCGCCCAACCCAAGGTCCCAGGCGCCGATAACGGGGGGAACGGCAACGTTATCCACTACGCAGACGCGCTGCTCGGCCTCGATCGCATCGATAATGATCTGGCCATCGTGTCCGGCAGCGACTTCGGCAATGACAGCGCGGACGACCTCCACCCTTCCGGTGCAGAGGTTGCACAGCCATGCAAGGCCGCCGACCCGGGACAGAAAAATCAATGGCGAGGCATTGACGATCATGCGGTCAGGCACAACAACTCCTCGCGCAGCTCGTCAATATCCACTTGCACCGCGGGGACTCGGCGACGATACAGCTCGTCCAAAAAGTGGGCGCGGCTGATGCCTAGGATCTCGGCGCCCTTGCCTTGGGAAATACGTCCCTCGGCGTACCACTGCACGACGGCCGCGGTCTTCACCTCCTCCGCCAATTGGCTTGGCCCCTTGCGGAGTGCCGACATGGCGCCTGCATCGAATTCGAGAACGATTTGGGTCATGGCTCAATAATCTCCTACCCGCTTATCGTTACAGCGCTGCACTGGTTCCCAAGGGGACCTTGGGAACCGGGACAACGCACTTCGTGCCCAGCCGCGGCCTCTGGTTCGACTCTTGATGCAGGGTACCGCATCGGGAATTGTCAGACAGACCACCTTCTTGAGAAACCTGGTGACGAGCCACCGCGGCCAGGTTCCGCGCCGTCAAGTCAGTGCCTCTAGGTAAGGACGCATGACGTTGGCGACCCGGCTGAGCCTGGCGTAGTGCCACAGGTCATCCACGCTCGCCCTCCTCGTCTGCCCGATCTTCCCACGGCCCGCGGGTGCCTGCGAGCGACCTCCGCCAAGACGGCGTGCTCCGACACCTGACGGTCCGGGAGGGCGTAGAGCCCGCGCCGACCCGCGCGAGCCGGCCCTGACGGACCAGCCGCGTCAGCGAGACCCGGGGCAGCCCGTGGGCGGCCAGGTCCAGGGGACGCAGCAGCCCGTGGGTCCGCGCGAGATCAAGGATGGATTGTTGGGTCGTCTCCATGTCCGGAGCATGTTCCAGAATACCGGTAACAGTCAACTGCAGGCTGCTTTTAGCAACAGCGTCTGCCCCCCAGACCCTCGATGGGCTGGCCGATTTTACTGCCGATCTCACCCGGCGCCGGGTGACCGAAAGGCCTAGATCTCCGCCTGGGTGAAGTACTTTTGGATAGTCCCGCACTTGGTCATCACCCCGTCGCGGAAGTGCTCCCCACGGGGGTCGTTCTGGTTCATCAGCATCACCGACACCACCAGCAGTCGCTCCGCGTCCGCAGCCGTAGTCAAAAACCCGGAACTGGCCATCGAAGCCCTTTCTGGGCCGTTACGGCATCTCGGCGTTTAATCACTCACATGAAGAACTGGAAAGGGACCTTTCTAACGCATGATATTCGGGCAGGCGGAGGGTTTGCCATCCGACCGCGAGATTACGGATGCGCGCCTTCGGGAAATCACCTCATTTCCATGCGCAAGGTCGATCCCAGACCCCCGCTGGGCTGGCCGATTACCCCGGCGTTGAATTACCGATCCTCTGCTGAACGGACAGCTACCATGACCGACTGGCACGGCCGCATCGTATCCGATCCCGATACTCTCTTTGGAAAACCGCGGATCAGTGGCACCCGCATTGGCGTGGAGTTCGTTCTCGATCTGCTGGCCACTGGTTGGAGCGAGGCGCAGATTCTGGACAGCTATCCACACGTCAAGCAAGAGGACTTAGAGGCGGTCTTCGCCTTCGTTCGGGACTGTATGAAGGATGAGACCTTCATCATGCAAGCGGCGGCGGAGTCGGGCCACTTATGAAGTAAAGGCCTGGGTCCTGATGTCGTGGAAGCGGAGTGCGGCGAGCAGGCAAACCACGGCCCGCGGGTGCCTGCGGGTGACTTCGGCCAGGGCGGCGTGCTCCGACACCTGACGGTCCGGGAGGGCGTAGAGCCCGCGCCGACCCGGGCGAGCCGGCCCTGACGGACCAGCCGCGTCAGCGAGACCCGGGGCAGCCCGTGGGTCCGCGCGAGATCAAGGATGGTTTCTTGGGACGTCTCCATGTCCGGAGCATGTTCCAACCGGTAACAGTCAACTCGCGCACTCCGGTTGGGCGGGTTGTTGGGCTTTTTGTATGTCGTAGATGATCGTATCAGCACTGAAATCTTGTTCGTTTGGCCAAATAATGCCGTGATGTGCTGGGCGGACTAAAGAAAAATAATTTTGGTTCTTTAGCTCTTGAAATGCGCCACCAGTTAAATAGGGCTTGACATCAAAAATACCTGTAATACCACTGCTTGTCACAACCTCAATGCAATAGTCAACAAGTGGCACCGCCTTCACAATAGTATCCATGCTTTTAGCTCCTAACTGGTCGATTACTAGGGGTGTTGGTATTCTTTACCCAGAAGCGGGACCAGTTCTTTGAACTGACGCTCGATCACGCCATCAACCACCGAAAGTGGGCGGCCTAACCGTTTTCCATCCCCAATGACCTGATGAGCAGGTCCGCTACCCAGGAGCCTTGCGCCGCAAGCCGCCATGATTGACCCCGAGATCCCCCTCCCGGAAACAGCCCCCCAGACGCCCCCCGGGCTGGCCGATGTTAATGCCGATCTCACCCGGCGCCAGGTGATCGACACGAACGAGATGCCCTGGGAGCCGAGTCCCAGTGGCACCGTCTGGCGCAAGCCGCTGTATCGCCAGGGCGGTGAGTTTGGGCCCGTGACCAGCCTGGTCCGCTATGCCCCCGGCGGCGCCTTTCCCGAACACGCCCATCCGGAGGGCGAGGAGATCCTGGTGCTGGACGGGGTCTTCTCCGACGAACTGGGCGACTATCCTGCCGGTACCTTCCTGATGAATCCCCACGGCAGTCGGCATACACCGCGTTCCGCGCCCGGTTGCACCCTGTTCGTGCGGCTGCGCCAGTATCCGGGCGAGGACCGGCCACGGCTGGTCGAGGATACCCAGGACCCGGCCGGCTGGCGTCCCGGGCTGGTGGCGGGGCTCAGCGTCCGCCCCCTCTACGCCCAGGGCGGCTATTCCGAGAGCGTGGCGCTGGTGCGTTGGGCGCCGGGAACCTACTTCCAGCGCCATTCCCACTGGGGCGGCGAGGAGATTCTGGTCCTGGAGGGCGAGTTTGCCGACGAGCAGGGTCGTTACCCCGCGGGGACCTGGCTGCGCAGCCCGCATCTGAGCCAGCACACCCCCTTCTCCGAGGTCGGCTGCCTCATCTATGTGCGCGTCGGCGGGCTTTGAACGGGTGATTTTGGCTGAGCCTGCTCGTCGCAGGCAGCAACGCCGTTCGCTGGGGCCTGCTTGACGAGAATCCTTCGTGACCCTTGGCCAAGGCCGCCAAGGGTAAGCGCCGGCGGGCGCGGCTCGCCGAGTTCGATGCCTTGGGCGAGGAACTGGTCGGCAGGGGGCGGGTGTTGGGGGACTAGCGGAGGTCAAGCCGCGGTTGTCGCCCCCTGAGAACCTGGCGGCGGATAGGCGACTTGGCCGCGCATCTGTTCCAAGCGCTCTGGCGTGAAGTTTGGGAAGGGCAGGCTGCCCTCTTCCCGCCATTGGCGCACCTCGGCTTCCGCAAGTAGGGCACCTTGGGCATCGAGTCCGCTGTCGCGGGCGAAATAGAGCGTTTGCGAGGGGAAGGCGAAGCTGGTCCCGCTGTGGGCGACGATGTCCATGATCCGCAGCAGGATGTCCTCCCTGATGGCGAGAAACTCTGCCCAGTCCCGGGTCTGGACGTAGGCGTAGACCTCGATATCCAGCGAGCTGGCGCCAAAATCGATGAACCGGGCCCGCGACGAATCGGGGTCGATACGCGGATGGCCTACCAACATCTCGCGGATCTTGGCGAGCAGGTAGCGGAGCTGTTCCGGGCTGGTCTCGTAGCGCACTGTGACCAGTGACTGGATCAGTATCCGATCGCGTTGGCTCATATTCACGACCGGCATGGTCGCGAGCATGCCGTTGGGGATGCTGGTCAGGGTGCGATCCCGGCCTCTGATGCGGGTAGAGCGGATGCCGATGGCCTCGATCCAGCCGATTTCGGCGCCGTATTTGCAAAGGTCGCCCACCTTCATGGGCTTGTCGGCGAAGAGGTTGAGACCGCCAATCAGATTCTCGAGACTCGGTTTGGCGGCGAGGGCGAAGGCCAGGCCACCGACGCCCACTCCGGCGATGATGCCGTACACGGGAATACCTAGCCAGTTGGCCCCGAGGACCAGCAGCCCAGCCGCGCCCAATGCCCCTAGGAGGCGGGCGGTGATGCGGATCAGATGGGCATCGACGCTCTCCAGGGAAATCTTGGGCGAGGCGATCATGGCCTCGGCGACCACGGGTGCCAGCCGCCAGGCGATCCAGGCCCCCGCTAGGAACATAATAGCGGTGGTTACTAGATCTATCGCGGCGGCGACGCTGTCGATCAGGTTGAGTTGGACCAGCGCAAGATAGGCGATGGTGGGACTCGCAAGCAGCAGATAGGTCGGCAAGGCCATCTGGGCCAGGGCCCGTAAGAAGGGGTGTTCATGCTCGGCCAGCCGCGAAAAGCGATAGACCCAGCGCAGCAAGAGCAAAAAGATTGCCAGGACCACGGTTAGAGCGAGCCATTTCCAAAGAGACTGATCGGTCAGCGGGGTCTGTAGCCAGCCCGGCAAGGATTGGATCCAGGCGTAGGGGATCATCCAACCGCCGCCGTTGACCAGCACGTCGTGCAAGTTTTCCATGGGCAGGGCGCGGGTGAGGGGCACTGGGCGCACCTTCTCGAAGTAGTCACTCGCATGGGCAAGGGTGGTGGGGCTGAAGAGAAATTCACCGCTTTGAGTACCCTTTTCTACCTTTGCTAGGGTGATTTCGGTGTGGGGGATCACCCAAGCCTTGACCGCATCACTGCCGATCTGGCTCATGGCCTTGGCATCGGGAATGTCCTCGATGGCCGGCAGGTGCAGTCGGCTCAGGGTCTCGTAGAGGGCGACGGCTGCGGCCCGGCCAGCCTTGAGACGCGCCGCTGGTGGTATTTCGCTCAAGTCTAGACAGGCCACCGCGGCCGCGCCCAATTCACTGAGGTGTTGAAATCCCTCCCGCGTGGGGCTAGCCAGATACTCGTCGGCCAGATAGGCAGCGAGGGCATCGCCAGCCGCGAGGAAGGTTACCAGGGTAGCGCGCGGGCTGCCGCGGTCCGGGGGTTGCAGCGGATACTCCGCCTCTTGGCCGCGCACGATTCCGGCCATGAGGCAGAGCACCATCAGGATCGGCAGCCAGCGCACCCATGCGGCGGCTGGGCCAACCATCAGGATTCCGAGGAAGGCCGGCCTTTTTTGGAACAGCGGCGGAATAACGGCGCTGCTCTTGGGGTACGTGGCGCATGGGGGTAGCATAGGATGCCCGACAAGGGTGGCCCAAGGTGCGAAATAGGGGTATCGCCCCTTGGGCTTCGGTTGGAGATCGCCGGGGGCTTAGGGTTTAGCGAATCCCTACGCGGTTCACGGGGCCGCCACGGTTCATGGGCTGAACCCCCACCCCGGGCGCGCCGACCCCGACCCCGGGGGCTACGCCGACGCCAGGTGCGCCGACCCCGACCCCAGGCATGACGCCGACCCCGGGCGCCCCGACGCCGACGGTAGACCGCCGGGCGACCCCGGCATAGCTGACGGGGGTGGCGGGGCGGCCGACCACCGCCTCGGCGGTGGCGACCAGGAAACCGGGCCTGCCGGGCCCGAAGTCGCCATTAGCCAGCCAGCCGGCGGTAGCCAGGCCAACCATGAATACAACCCTGGGTGTGATGCGAGTCATGAGCGTTCTCCTTGGGGAATTTACTTGGGCAATTCGTCAAGATCGGCAAGGGCATCCGGGCTCAGTTGAATGGCGTTGGCCGGCGGCGTGAAGGTGAAGGCATCGGCCGCTGGCACGACGTCGGTTTTCCAGTCCTTGACGCGCAGGGTGTATTGCGGGGCGTTATTCACCGTTTTGCTGGTGATGACCATCTTGCGCGGCATCGGCCGGTCACCGACCTCTACCCATAACTGCCAGTCCGTATCAAAGTTGCGGAAGGCCAGATGCTCGCATTCCACGCCGTCGATGACGCCGCGGCCAATATGTTTGGCCTCCAGAATGCCGGCCACCAGGGTGTCATAGGACTTTGACTGGAGCAGATCCGCGCCGGGCAGGGCGATGCCATGACCCGCGCGCAGGGCCTCCAGCAACTGGTCAACACTGCCCGGCGCTTCCAACTGGGCATAGCCGTTGAGGTTTTTGCCAAGGATGCTGACGGTTTTGCCGTCGAAGACCATCGTCACGTCTGCATAGCCGCCCTTGCGGTGGGCGCGCAGTTTGTCCGGGCGGCTCAAGAGCACCTCGCCGGAATTGGTGAACTGGAGTTTCTCCAACTCCGGGGTGATGACCTCGATATCGCTGTCAAAGGTCAGCGCGATGGCTTGCTGACTGCCCAGATAGTCCGACATAGCCTTGAGAATGGCCTTGGCATCATCGCCCGCCTCGGCCTGGGCACCGGAGGAGGCCATGACCAGCAGGCCGGCCAGCATCAGGCCACGGCTAGCCAGGCGGAGGCGCTTGGGGATGGGTTTGAGGTAACTTGCTTTCATAAGGGGATAGACTCCTGGGGTGGGTGTTGATGGCTCGGGGCCATCGATGTTTGCTGGGGATAGATTGGAAGACTGGGATTAATCCACCCTTACCACCACGTAGCGGCTGCCGCTGGTCTGGTAGTAGGTCCCTCCGCATTGATGTAAGGAAGTCCCTTCGATAATGACTGTCCGACAGCCCGCGGGCAAGGTCGCCGCATAGACGGACGTCGCATAGATCATGCGGCGGCTGGTGCGGCGGGCCACGCCGGCATAGCTCATCGGGGTCAGGGGCCTGCCAATCACCGCATGTGCCTTTTGGATGACCAGCCCGGCATCAAGGGCAACTTCCACGGCCAGGACCGAGAACAGCGCTAGGGTCGCGAGGAGGATGGCTTTGGACATTTTGTTGAACACGTGACTACCTCGGTTAGGAATTAAGGGTGGGCCCGTGGCCTGGATTCACTTTATGGGGCGAGCCTTACCAGTGGAACGTCGCCCCCAGGGCCGGGCCGGTCATGCTCATCTTTTGCAAGGCCTCATCGCCTGTCGTCGCGTAGTTGAGGGTGCGGAAGGCCAGCAGGAGATCGCCCCAGCCCAGGCGATAGCCGAGACCAATCAGGCCTTGCCAGCTCCAATTTGAGTAATTGCCCGCACCGACATCAAGATAGTAGGGCAGAAACCACTGCTTTGCATCGCCAAGGAACAGCTCCCCGCGTACCCCCACAAAGCCATCCCAGACGTCCAGCCGTTGAGAACGGCTGAGCGAGGGTGACAGGATGCCCTCGGGACCGGAGAAACTCAGGCCGGTCTCGGTGTCCAAACCCAGGTAGCGGATGCCGCCCAAGAGGTCCAGAGTCCCCGCGGCACCCCGGGCGAGGGTGTAGCCGGCGGCGCCTTGCAGGATCAGGGCTTGAACCTTCACATCGACATTCCGGTCGATCGCAATGGGTTCGGCGCCCAAGGGCCCTTGCACCTGCTTGATTCGCCCATCCTGATGGCCAAAGTCGGTGTAGATCAGATCCGTGACCAGGGACCAGTTGCCCTGGCGAGCCTCCAGGGTGCCCATCAGGCCGAATTTGAGGTTGCTGAGGTAGCTGTCTGGCTTGACCTCCACTTCGACGCTCTTGCCTCCCCCCCAGGGATTCGTATGCTGGAGCCGCTGTTCGATATTCGGAAACCACAGGTAGGGCGTGAAGTTGTAATGCCATTGCCCGTCGTAACTATCCACCTTGGCGGCCAGGGCGGAACCGGTTGACGCCAGGAGACTGAGGCTAGTCATCGCCAACCAGGCTCCCGCTTGCAATAACGGCTTATTCATCTTGGTTTGCCTTTCTAAGCACCACGGAGAGGGTGCGGTTGGGTGGATCGGACTTGAAGCTGTCCGCGCCCTCATCCCAGAAGGGGACGAAGAGCCGGACCGGGAGATGCTCCCGATCGGCCAGTGAGCTTATTTCAGTGCCTGTTTGCCCTAGGGCCTTTCCACCGAAATGGCCAGGGCGTCGGCGACCTGCACCGTCACGGCACTACCCGGAGCAACCTGCGCCAGATCGATGCTCGGGTTAACGCTCACCCTTCTCTTGCGTCCATCGGGGAGCTGCAGGGTCGCGTGATGGCTGGCAGTGTCCACGGATACCACGCGGGCCGTTACCTCCGACGTTGTAGCCACCATGCCGCCTGGCATCGCCCCCTTCGGCGCCAACGCGACTACTGCCCCTTCGCCGATGCTGGGTGGGGTACCTTGAGGCCGCAGGAACACGGCCAGGGCCTCGGTCACCCTGACATTCACCCGGTCGCCCACCTTGATCTGGTCAAAGTTGACCGCCTCCTTGCCCACCTTATAGGTCTCCCGCTTGCCGTTCTTGCCGGCGAGGGTGACCGTGCGATTGCGCGGATCCACGGCCTTGACGGTCGCGGTCATCTGCACTGTCTCCACGGCAATGGCGCCTGGCTTCTCGCTCTCGTTGCCGGTCTCCATCGAGCTACAGGCGGTGAAGAGGGGCAGGGCCGCCGCAAGGACGGCTACATGGGTCATTCTCAGAAACTTCTTGTTCATAGGATTAGGGTTGGCCTCAGACAACTTGGATGATGTATCGCGCTGATTACGCGATGCGTTTTCACCGCAGGGTTGCGGTACGGTGGTGGGTCAATGCTCCATCCTGATCGTGACACCACCGACGGTTCGGAGATTCAGATCCGAGCCCGCGGAATCACAGGCCTTCTCCTCCAGGCCCACGTCAGTAATCCCGTCAGCAGGGCGTGCAGTACCACTGCCGGCCACAGCAGAACCCCGACGAATTCGCCCTCGAGTCCGACCAGGGTGAGGTACAGGGTCACGCCCCCACTGTAGGTTAGCATCCCGGCCAGCGCCGTGTCCCCTGGCCAGCAGCTCAGGCCCAGCCCGATCAGGCTGATACCGGTCACCCGCGCGAGCACCACCGCGATCCCGGTCAGGTCGTCGGGGCCTAGCAGCAGGCGGGCAACGAACGCCGGGGCCAGCAGCAGGGCGAGGCCCGTGGCCGCCTCCCCCAAGGCAGCCAGGGCCAGCAATTTCTTGCTTGTGTCCGTCACGCGATCAGTCCTTTGCACGCGCGGCCCGGTCGCGAATGGCCGGCATCTGCCTTTGTTCTTCCGCCGTGTACTGCTCCGGTTCGAGGTTAAAGGTGACCTTGTCGATCATGCCGGTGAACTTGAATGGCGGCTCGTAGCGATACTCGATCATGGCGACGCCAGTGCGTGTGTCCTGACCGATGTCGAAGGTTTCGTCCTCCGGGAAGGTGATCGGGGTGGCGTGCTCCATGGAATTCCTGGCCACCTCCTTGCCATCCACGGAGAGCACGCCCGTCCCGCCCTTACCCAACCCTGGACCATCGGACTTAAAGTCGAAGACGATGGTGTGCTTGCCGGCGCCTAGCTCGGGCCCTTCCCAGATGGTGCGCTTGAGATCGAGCAGGTTGTAGAGGAATACCGGTTTGCCCCGGCCAATGCCCAGCTCGCCCTTGCTCAGGAAGAGTCCGTAGCCGCCAAAGCGCCCGCCGTCGGTGACGATCATGCCTTCCGCGCCGCCTTCCGGGATCGTGACCTCGGCGGTGATGGTGTAGGACTTGTTCAGGATGCTCGGAGCGCCGCTGTTGGGCACGCCGGTTAGCGTACCCGTGTAGCTGAAGATCTTGCGTCCCGCGGTGAGGTTCGGCTTCGGCGCGTTCCAGCGCGTCAGCGACGTGTTGTCGAGGGGCAGCACGTCATACTTCTTCGCCTCGGCGTAGAAGATGTGCTGCATCTGTTTGAGCTTGTCCGGCATCTTGGCAGCCAGGTCGTTGGACTGGGTGGGATCCTCCAGGACGTGGTAGAGCTCCCACTGGTACCCGGTGATGACGTCGGGCGCCGGTTTGCTGCTTAGTTCCCATGGGAGCGTCGCCGGGGTCGTGGTTGCCAACCAACCGTCGTGATAGATAGCGCGGTTGCCGAGCATCTCGAAGTATTGCGTGGTGTGTCGGGTGGGCGCGTTGGCGTTTGCCTTGTCCCACGTGTATTCCATGCTCACCCCTTCGATGGGGCGCTGCTTGATGCCGTTGATCGTCTCGGGCTGCGCGATGCCGGTCGCCTGGAGGATGGTCGGGGCGATGTCGATGATGTGATGGAACTGGCGGCGGATGCCACCCACGTCCTTGATATAGCCCGGCCACGACATGGCCACGCCCTGAGCCGTCCCGCCGAAGTGCGACGCCACCTGCTTCATCCACTTGAAGGGCGTGTCCATCGCCCAGGCCCAGGGTGCCGCAAAGTGCGGGAAGGTCCGGTCGGACCCCCAAAACTCGTACCAGAGGAATTGGTCCTTGACCGGCACGGGGATGCCATTGAAGGTGGTGAACTCGTTTGGAGTGCCGTTGAGCATGCCTTCCGCGCTCGCGCCGTTGTCGCCGGCGATGTAGATGATCAGGGTGTTGTCGAGCTCGCCCAGGTCCTCGACCGCCTGGATGACGCGGCCGATCTCGTGGTCGGTGTAGGCGAGGTAGGCCCCGAAGACGTCGGCCTGTTTGATGAAGAGCTTCTTCTCATCCCAACTGAGGGAAGCCCACTCCGGCAGCTCCTTCGGCCACGGGGTCAGGGTCGCGTTCTCGGGCATGATGCCCAGGCGCTTTTGGTTGGCGAAGATGGTCTCGCGAATCTTGTTCCAGCCCTCGTCGAAGAGGTGCATGTCGCTGATCTTCTCGATCCATTCCGGCGTCGGATGATGGGGGGCGTGGGTGCCGCCCGGCACGTAATAGACGAGCCATGGCTTGTCGGGGGCGATTTCCTTCAACTCCTTCATGTACTGGATCGCCTCGTCGGCCATGGCCGTGGTTAGGTTCCAGCCCGGCTTGCCCTCGAAGGGGTAGATAGCCGTGGTGTTGCGGTACAGGTTCGGCTGCCACTGGCTGGCGTCGCCGCCGACGAAGCCATAGAAGTACTCGAAGCCCATGCCGTTCGGCCACTGGTCGAAGGGTCCGGCCTGGGTCGACTGGTAGAAGGGCGTATTGTGGTCCTTGCCGAACCACGACGTCGCATACCCGTTGTCCTTCAGGATGGTGCCGATGGTGCCGTTCTCCTTGCGGATGACCGAGTCATAGCCCGGGAATCCCGTCGCGATCTCGCCCACCACCCCGAAGCCGGCCACGTGGTGGTTGCGCCCGGTGATCAGGGCCGCTCGGGTGGGCGAGCAGAGCGAGGTGGAATGGAAGTTGGTGTAACGCAGCCCGTCCTGCGCGATGCGATCAAGTGCGGGGGTCGGGACGACGCCGCCGAAGGTGCTCGGCGCACCGAAGCCGCTATCGTCGGTCATGATGAGCAGCACGTTGGGCGCTCCCTTAGGCGGCACGACGCGTGGCGCCCACCAGGGTTTCGAATCGGATGCCTTCTCATCGATCACCCCGCCGAACTTCGGATCGGGCGGCGGCAGTTGATGGCCGCTGATGGCCGTGGTGGCGCCAGGAGAACCTGGCGCCCCGGTGGTCTGTATCTCGGCTGCGAGGCACGAGGCGGCCGCTAATATGAGCGCGGCCCCCCAGAGTGCCGAACCTAGGGCGTGCATATCGGCTTTCATCGGATTTTCCTTTGGGTTATCGGTGACGTGGGAGTAAAGGTACTGCCGTCAATTTTGGAACATCGTCGGATCGATCCGTAGACCGGGGGTCTGCAATGCGCCGTGCGATTATGCCGTGATCCCGTAGGGCCGAGCTGACATTTCTCGACACACCACGGGCGTGGCTCCAGGTCGGGGGCCAGCCCGAGCGGGTCGCGGCCGCCTCCGGCGGCGTCCGTCCGCTCAACCCCGGGGCCGGTTGGCGCGCCAGCAACTGGCGGATGTCCCGGACCAGCGGCGGAAGGCCCGGCTAAAGGCCGTGGCATCGGCATAGCCGAGCGCCATCGCCAGATCCTCGACGCTGAGCAGGGTATCGCGCAGGAGTTGGCGCGCGATCCGATAGCGGCTCTCGTCAAGGAGGATCCGAAAGCTTGTGCCCTCGGCCTGGAGGCGGCGGTTGAGGGTGCGCGGATGCAGCCTGAAGAGCACGGCCATCTGCTCCAGGCTGGTTCCGCCCAATGGGTCGCCAGCGATCAGCAAGCGACGCAGAACACGTTCGACCCGCTTGCAAAATCCGATACCGCGTAGGGCTTCCATGGCCTCGATCTCCCGCAGTATGCGCACATAGGCGAGCGCATCGGCCCCCTCCAGCGGCCGGGTCAGACAGAGGGCGGGGAAGGCTATGGCCGCGTGCCGGGCCCCAATCCGCGGAGGGCAACGGAAGAAGGCCCGGTAAGGGGCCAGATCCCGATTCGGCGCCGGGTGCAGCGCGACCTCGGTAGCCCCCCAATCTGGACCTCCCAGGGTCGTCAGGACCTTGAAGAGGATCGCCAGGGCACCGTCGTAGATCTGGTGCGTGCCCGGCACGTCCGGCCAGTGGATAACGTAGCCGACCATCGCCTGATCGCCACGCTCCCACAGCAGTGGGACGGCCCCGCGATCATGCAGATGCGAATACAGGATGATGGCACGCAGGGCACTGCCAAGATCCGGCGCGGCTGCGGCGAGTTTCCCGAGTAGGCCCAGGGTCTCCAGCCCGGAGCGCCGCCCAAGTTCCAGGCCCAGATGGGGATACTGGGTCTCCTTGGCGCAGTGGATCATCAGACGGCCCATCGCCACGAAAGGAATGGTGTTCTCCGCGTCCTGGAAAAGCGCCAGGTCCAGGCCGGCCTCGCCAATCAGGCGGTCGGGGTCCTGGCCCAACTCCCGCAGCAGCCCGGGCAGGGGGAGCAAGGCAGCCATGCGGCAGGTTCCTTCCCCGACCAGCGCCAGGCCGGCTGGTGTACGATTAGGCTCGCGATCGACCGTTTTCATGAGCTGGTGCTCGCAAGACGGGCATGATGGCATGGGTGATGAGCGCTATTTCCTAGCCATGGCCTAGGCAGCCGGTGGCCAAGTGGCGTTGGCGCCGTCCTTGGCTCCTGGGTATTGGCAATAGGGCTAAGGCTGCAGGCCGCCCGTTGCCGAGCGACCCCGGCCTGCGGATGACGCGAGGGGATAGCTATTCTCTGCCCGCCTCCGTCTTGGCTGTGCCCTCCTTCAGCTTCTGAATATCCTCGGGCGAGAGCTCCGGACGGTCCACCTTGATGGTCAGCTTGTCGAGCTTGGCAGTCAGCGGGAAGGGCGGCTGGTAGTCAGCGTCGTTTACCCCGGTCAGCGTGTCGGAGCCGATATCGAAGGACTCGTCCCATTGCAGGATCATGGGGAGCGTATGGGGCAGGCTAATGGTCTGGACCGCCTTGCCGTCCACCTTGAGGGTACCGGTGCCGGGCCGGCCGAGGCCGCTCATGTTATTGAAGGCGAGGGTGCCGACACCGAGGCCGTCGTACTGGAAGTCGAACTCGATACGGTGCTTACCGGACGTGAGGGCATCAGGCCCTTCCCACTTGACACGCTTGAGGTCGATGAGATTCCAGAGGAAGACCGGCTTGCCCTTGAGCAGATAGAAGCCATAGCCGGCAAAGCGCCCGCCCGAGGTCAGGATCATGCCTTCGGCACCGCCTTCCGGCACCTCGATGTCCGCCGTGATGGTATAGGAGCTGTTGAGCAGCATCGGTGAGTCGCCCTGGGGCAGCCCGACCATGGGGTGCGTATAGACGAACTCGCTGCGCCCGGCGGTGATGTTGGGGCGCGGGGCCACGATGCGCGCGGCTACCGAGGCGTCCAGGGGGAAGACCTGGTGCTTCTTTGCCTCCTCGATGAATATTTGCTTCAGCTCCTTGACCTTGTTGGGATGCTGGTCGGCGATGTCCTTGGACTGGCTGAAGTCCTTGGTCAGGTCATAGAGCTCCAGCACCTGGTTGTTCAGCGGGTCCGGGTTGGCGGCGCCAAAGGCCTCCCAGGGCGCGCGGTTGACCTTGGTACTGAGCAGCCAGCCCTCGTGATAGAGGGCCCACTGCCCCATCATCTCGAAGTATTGGGTCTTGTGCCGAGACGGCGTTTTGGCATTCTTCTCGTCGAAGGTGTAGGCGAAGCTGGTGCCCTCGATAGGCGCCTGTTTGATGCCGTCCACCTGTTCGGGGGCGGGAATGCCGGAGACCTCCAGGAGGGTGGGTACCACGTCGATGACGTGCATGAACTGCTCGCGCAGGGCGCCCTTGTCCTTGATATGGCCGGGCCAGGAGACGGCCATGCACTGGCGGATGCCGCCGAGCTTGGAGGCGTTCTGCTTGAACCAGGTGAAGGGCGTGTCGAAGGCCCAGGACCAGCCCGCCGACATGTGGTTGTAGGTCTGCTCGGTACCCCAAACGTCATACCACTTCATCTGCTCGGCGGCGGGCATCATGTTGACGCCGTTGAAGAAGGCGACCTCGTTGGGGGTGCCCAGGGGTCCGCCCTCGGCGCTGGTGCCGTTGTCGCCGTTGATGTAGATGACCAGCGTGTCATCAAGTTTGCCCATGTCCTTGACGGCCTGGATGACCCGGCCGATCTCGTGGTCGTTGTAGGCCTCGAAGGCGGCGAAGACCTCCACCTGGCGGATGAAGAGCTTTTTCTCCTCTGCCGTGAGCTCATCCCAGGGCTTGATCACCTCCTTGGGCCAGGGCTCCAACTGGGTGTCGGCCGGGATTACGCCGAGCCGCTTCTGGTTCTCGAAGATCCGCTCGCGCAGCTTCTCGTACCCGTCGTCGAAGAGGTGCATGGCGCTGATCTTGTCCACCCATTCCTGGGTCGGGTGATGAGGCGCATGGGTGGCACCGGGGACGTAATAGAGGAAGAAGGGCTTGCTCGGATCGATCTGGTTGATCCGGTTCAGGTAGTCGATGGCATCGTCGGCCATGCCGGTGATCAGGTTCCACTCCGGCTTGCCTTCGAAGGGATAGATCTGGGTGGTGTTGCGGAAGAGGTTCGGCTGCCACTGGTTGGCATCGCCCCCGACGAAGCCGAAGAAGTAATCGAAGCCTTGACCGACGGGCCAATGCTCGAAGGGTCCGACCTGGCTGGCCGCGAAGGCCGGGACATTGTGGTCCTTGCCGAACCAGGAGGTGGCATAGCCGTTCTCCTTGAGGATGCGCCCGATGGTCGCCTTGTCCTTGGCGATGATGCTGTTGTAGCCGGGGAAGCCGGTGGACTGCTCCGAGATGACGCCGAAGCCGGCGGAGTGGTGGTTACGCCCCGTGATCAGGGCGGCGCGCGTCGGCGAGCAGAGCGCGGTGGAATGGATGTTGTTGTAGCGCAGGCCGTCCTGGGCGATGCGGTCCATGGTCGGGGTCGGGATGACGCCGCCGAAGGTGCTTGGCACGCCGAAACCCGAGTCGTCGGTCATGATGAGCAGGACGTTAGGCGCCTTCTTGGGCGGCACCAAGCGCGGTGCCCACCAGGGCTTGGACTGAAGGGCGTCGTCCTTGATGACGCCGCCGAAGGCCGGATCGGGCGCGGGCAGTTGCTTGCCGCTGATCGTCGTCGTCGCGCTGGGGGAGCCCGGGGGACTATGGCTCGGCCCCGGGTCGGCCGCCTGGCTAATGCCAGCGACAAGACCCAGGGCGATCAGCAAGGTCATAGAAAGTGTCTTCATGCGTAACTTCTCCACAAGGATGACTGGATGGTGGCAATGGGGATTATTGATAATTTTCAAGCCACTGGAGAGGGCTGGCTGGGGACGGGGCAGGGTTGTTATTATTCCTGGGCTTATGTGCGTAAGATGCGCTAGATGGGATTTGCTCCATCTTGGGCCGCCGCCACCCGGGCGACTCGCTTCATCATCAAGGACATGACCCCGGGCGCGGGTTGGTCAGCGCGCACCCTAACGGGATTATTACCGGAAGGGCAGGCGTCTGCTTGACATATTGCGACAAATTACCGAGGTTCTGTATCCATGAGTGATAGCCCGTCCCAGGGCCTGGCGCTCCCGAAAGCCGGCCTTTGGGAGCGACCCGCCCTTGAAGCTAGCCTCAGGGTCGGTCCCATGGTCGGGGTGCCCGCGCTGCTGGAGGAGTTGGGCGTGGATTTGGAGGCCGCGATCGGTCCCCTGGGCTTGGTGGAGACGCTGTTCAGCGATGCCGAGAATTTGATCCCCTTCCCGATTCTGGGTCGGTTGCTACAGGCCGGCGCGACACTGACCGGCTGTCCTCATTTCGGCCTGCTGCTCGGCCAGCGCATGGGGCCTGAGTGCTTGGGTCTGATCGGCCAACTGCTCCCCCATGCGCCGGATGTTGGCACGGCTCTGCGGAGTCTGGTGCTTAATCTGCATCTGCACGACCGGGGTGCGGCGCCCCTCTTGTCCTTGGAGGGCGAGATGGCGGTGCTGAGTTACTTGATTTACCGCCACGGGGAGGGAACCGACCAGATTAATGACGGCGCCATGGCCATCTGCTTGAACATTATGCGTTCGCTGTGCGGTCCCGCCTGGCTCCCCAGCGAGGTCCTGTTTGCTCACCGCCAACCGGAGGATATCGCCCCCTTTCGCCGCTGCTTTCAGGCCCCCTTGCGCTTCGATCGTGAACAGACGGCCCTGGTCTTTCCCGCGAAGTGGCTGAACCAGGCCCTGCCGGGGGCCGATCCCGCTCGGCACCAGGAAATCGAGCAGCGGATAGTTGCGTTGGCTGATCTAAGCCAGACTGATCTGGTCGGCCGCTTGCGTTGTACGCTGCGCACCCTGCTTACCACCTCCCGGGGTTCCCAGGAGGAGGTCGCGGAACTCTTTTCCCTGCACCCCCGGACCCTCAACCGCCGCCTGGCGGAGCAAGGCACCAGCCTCAAGGCCTTGGTGGCGGAGGTCCGGTATGACATCGCTTGCCAGTTGCTGGCGAACACGGCCCTGTCCGTTGGCCAGATCGCGGCTATCCTAGGCTATGGCGAGATCAGCGCCCTGACGCGCGCCTTTCGCCGCTGGTCGGGGATGTCGCCCCAGGCTTGGAGAAATCAACCCGGAATTGCTGCCGTCAGGCCAAGGGCGGGGGAGGAGACATGATGAGTAGGGATCAAACCACGGGGGCAACCCACCCGGTCGCCGGGTCCATCCGGTTCGACCTGGTCGCCGGCCTCACGGCGGCGGCCGTCGTCGTGCCCAAGGCCATGGCCTATGCGACGGTGGCCGGCCTGCCGGTGGCGGTGGGCCTCTATACCGCCTTCGTGCCGATGGTCATCTACGCCCTGCTCGGTTCCTCGCGGGTGCTCAGCGTCAGTTCGACCACTACCCTCGCCATCCTGGCCGGAACCCAGCTCGGGCTGGCGGTGCCCAGCGGCGACCCGGCCCAACTCGTGACCGCCGCCGCGACCCTGACCGGCTTGGTGGGCGTCATGCTGGTGCTGGCGGGTGTCCTGCGTCTGGGCTTCGTCGCCAACTTCATTTCGACCCCCGTCTTGACCGGCTTCAAGGCCGGCATCGGCCTGGTGATCGTGCTCGACCAGGTGCCCAAGCTGCTCGGGATCCATATCGAGAAGGCGGGCTTTTTCCGTGATGTCGTCAGTCTCGTCCACCACCTGCCCCAGACCTCGTTGACCACGCTGGCCATGGCGGCGGCCACCCTGCTGGTGTTGATCTTCCTGGAGCGGCGATGGCCCCAGGCGCCAGCCCCCCTGGTCGCCGTGGGCGGGGCCATCGCCGCCACCTGGTTGCTGGGATTACCGGAACTGGGGGTGTCAATCGTCGGCCTCATTCCCCAGGGGCTGCCCGCCCTGACCCTGCCCGATCCGGCCTTGGTCGAAATGCTCCTGCCGGGGGCTCTGGGCATCGCCCTGATGAGCTTCACCGAGTCGATTGCGGCGGGGCGCGCCTTCGCCAAGCAGACCGACCCACCCATCGATGCTAATCGCGAACTGCTGGCCACGGGGGCGGCCAATCTCGGTGGCGCCCTGTTCGGCGCCATGCCCGCGGGTGGCGGCACCTCGCAGACGGCCGTGGTGTGCGCCGCCGGTGGACGCACGCGGATGGCCGCGCTGGTAACGGCGGGGGTGGCGGCGGCCACCATGCTGCTGCTGGCCCCGGTGCTGGGCCTGCTGCCTTATGCGACCCTGGCGGCGGTGGTGATAGTTTACTCGGTGGGGCTCATCCAGCCGGCCGAGTTCCTCGCTATTCGCCAGGTGCGACGGATGGAGTTCCGCTGGGCGCTGGTGGCCTGCCTGGGTGTCCTGGTTTTCGGCACCCTCAAGGGCATCGTGGTGGCGATCATCCTGTCGCTGCTAGGTCTGGCCAGCCAGGAGGCCCGGCCGAACCTCTATGTCATCGGTCGCAAACGGGGGGTGGACGTGTTGCGGCCCCTGTCCCCGGAGCACCCGGACGACGAGACCTTTCCTGGCTTGCTGATCCTGCGTCCCGAGGGGCGGATCTTCTTCTTCAACGCCCGCCAGCTTGGGGAGCGGATACTGGCGCTGGCGGAGGAACATCAACCCCGCGTCCTCTTGCTCGACCTGAGTCGGGTGCCGGACATCGAGTATTCGGCGCTGCAGGCGCTCATCGAAGGGGAGCGGCGGGCCTGTGAGCGAGGCTTTGCCCTGTGGCTGTCCGGGCTCAACCCCGGCGTCCTGGAGGTGGTGCGCAACGCGGGCCTTGCCGACCGCCTGGGCCGGGACCAGTTGCTGTTCAATGTGCGGCTGGCGATCCAGCGCTATCAGGCCCTGCCACCGGCGACAGGGTCGGTGGCAGGGCCTGTGGTGGGGGGCTAGATCAGGCCTTGGGGTCCGTGCCCTTCATAAAATTGGCGCGGCGCTCCTGGCTGGCCTTGATGGCCTCGGCGTGGCGGGTGGCGGCGGCCTTGCGCATTTCGTCGCGGCGGGCCTGTATCTGCTGGCGGCGTTCGGCCTGCTTGGCCATCATGGGATGGGCCGGACGGCTCAGGTTCTGGCCTGTGCAGTCGGGCTGGGCGGGAGCGCCCGCGATCTCGGGCATGGGGGGCATTTCCGGCATTTGCCCAAACTCGGGCATGGGAGGCATTTCCGGCATCTGCCCAAACTCGGGCATGGGCGGGAATTCAGGCTGCTGGGCGAATTCCGGCATGGCGGGAAACTCCGGCATGGCCGGGAACTCTGGCATGGCCGGGAATTCGGGCCGCTTTGGCATCGCGAAGGCGGGGTCCATGGCGGGCGGCTGGCTGGCCTGACGCATGGCGGCTTGCCATTCGGCCTGCATCTTGGCCTGCTCCTCGGCATGGCGGGTGGCCTGCTGGCGCATCTCCTCCTGGAAGGCCGGATCCCCATGGGGGGCGGTGGTCCACCAGGCGCTGGCGGAAGAAGAAACGGCCGCGAGGGCGGCCACCGAGACAGCAAGGACGATCTTATTCATTGGGTTATACACCTCGAAATTACCAAGAAAATGAAGGGCTAGCAAAGCTTGTTGTTGTCCTGGGCCGGATAGAGCATCCGGAACCATGGGCAATTAGTATATTAGAAAATTATGAAATAGCAATATGCCCCTCCGCGCTATACCCAGAGCCTGTAACGCTTCGGCCTAGGGTAGCGGACCCTGAAAACCCAAAAAGCGGCTTCTTGGGTATAAAACCGGCCGGCAGCCTGCCCGCCGGGCTCTGCCCCGCCGTGTCGCGCCCCGCCTAGGCGGATGATGATAAGGCCGGCAAGTTTCCGGCCTGGCTGCTAGACTCGAAGCCCATGATCCACGGCCTTTTTGCGGGGTTCCCCATGTCACGGCGCCAGCTTCTCGCGACCCACCTCCTGACTCTGTTGGCCCCGATCTGGGCCCTGGTCCAACCCCTGCCCGCTGAGGCGGGTGAAGCCGCCGGGCGCCAACTGGTGGTGGTGGAAGGCGTCGACTATTTTGGCCGCGACCTGGAGACCCGCCAGGACATCGACCTGGAGGCCTGCCAGGCGGCCTGCCTCGCCGACGGGCGCTGCCGCGCCTTCACCTATAACCGCAAGGCCCGCTGGTGCTTTCTCAAGAGCGAATTCGAGGACGCCCGCCCCTTCCCCAACGCCGTTTCGGGTCACATCGCGGTGGCGGGGGAGACGCACGCCCAGGAGCGGCAGGCCCGCCGTTTGGCGGAACTGGGTTTCCTGCCCAGGGGCTACGCCGAGGATGCGCGGCGCCAGGTGGCCGAGATCGCCGGCCGGCCCCGGCCGGTCGCGGCCCGTTTCGATCGCCTGCTGGCGGAGGCCGAGGAGGCGGAGCGTGCCCAAAATGGACAAGTCGCCCTGGCCCGCTATGCCGAGGCCCTGCGCCTGACCCCCGAGGCGCCCGCGGCCTGGCTGGGCCTGGCGCGGGCCAGTCTGAACTTTGATCCCAACGATTGGCAGGCGCGGCAACGGTTGCTGGCGGCCGCGTCCGCCGCCGCTATCAATGCCTATCTGATGGCCGGGACCGATGCCGAGCGCGTCCGCGCCCTGGTGACCCTCGGCCAGTCCCTGGCGGCCCGCGATCAGTGGCGGGGGGGCATTCGCGCCCTGCGTGCCGCTCTGGCGGTCCAGGAAGACGCCGCGGTGCGGGCCCTCTACGACCAATGGCTGGCGGAGCATGGCTTCCGCATCACCGGTCATCGCGTCGATGCCGACGCCGCCAATCCGCGCATCTGTGTCGAGCTTTCCGACCCCTTGCCCCGCGACCGCGCCGGCCTGGCCGACTTCCTCCAGATCGAGACCGGCCGTGGCCTGACGGTGGAGGTGGATCCCCAGGCCCTGTGCGTCGATGGCGTGGTCCATGGCGAGCGTTATCGCCTGAGGGTGCGCGCCGGCCTAACCGCCGCCGATGGCGAGACCCTGGCCTCCTCGGCGGACCTGGACATCTACGTCCGCGACCGCTCGCCCTCGGTGCGCTTCCAGGGTCGTGCCTATGTGCTGCCCAAGGGGGGCGAGGCGGCCATCCCCCTGATCTCGATCAACACCCGCCTGGTCAAGGCTCAGGTCCTGCGCCTGGGGGATCGCTCCCTGGCCTCGGCGGCCTGGGAGGGCGGGCCCCTGCTCAAAGCGCTGAACCCCTACGCGGCCGAGGGCATACGCGATCGTCAGGGCGAGGCCATCTGGTCCGGCGAGGTCGAGGTGGGGATGGAGCTGAATCGGGAAATGACGACGGCCGTGCCGGTGGGTGCCCTGATTCAGGAACTCAAGCCGGGCGCCTACGTGATGACCGCCCGCCCCGCCGAGGTGGCGGACCAGGGCGAGGAGCTGGCGACCCAGTGGTTTGTCGTCTCCGACCTGGGGCTCTCGGCCCTCACCGGCAATGACGGCCTGCATGCCTTCGTCCGCTCCCTGTCCAGCGCCCGGGCCCTGGCGACGGTCAGTTTGCGTCTGGTGGCCCGCAACGACGAGATCCTGGGCCGCGCCACCACGGATGCGGCCGGCCATGCCCGTTTCGAGCCGGGCCTGCTGCGCGGGGAGGGGGGCAACAAGCCGGCCCTGCTGGTGGCCGAGGGACCCGACGGTGATTTTGCCTTCCTCGACCTGGCCCAGTCGGCCTTCGATCTGGCCGACCGGGGGGTCGATGGCCGCCCGGCGCCCGGCCCGGTGGATGTCTTCCTGACCACCGAGCGCGGCGTCTATCGCGCCGGTGAGCGGGTGCAGGTCACGGCCCTGGCCCGTAATGGCGAGGCGCTGGCCCTGACGGGCCTGCCCCTGACGCTCAAGATCCGGCGGCCGGATGGCGTCGAGCACAGCCGCGTCCTGCTACCGGATCAGGGCCTGGGCGGGCGCCATCTGGCCCTGGACCTGCCGGCCACGGCCATGCGCGGCACCTGGCGCGCCGCCATCCATGCGGACCCCGAGGCCCCGCCCCTGTCGGAGCAGCCCTTCCTGGTGGAGGACTTCGAGCCCGAGCGCCTGGCCTTCGAGCCGACCCTGGCGGCCACCACCATCGATCCCGCCGCCCCGGGGGATATCCGGCTGGATGCCCGCTTCCTCTTTGGCGCCCCCGCCGCCGGGCTGGAGGTGGAGGGGGAGGTGCGCATCGAGCAGAGTGACCGCCTGGCCGGCCAGCCGGGCTATCGCTTCGGTCTGGCGGACGAGGAACCCAGACCGGCGAGCGCGCCCCTGCCCGCCGGGCGGACGGATGCGGCGGGTCAGGCCAGCCTGCCGCTGGAACTGCCGGTCCTGTCCGCCGGGAGCCGTCCCAACCTCGCCAAGGTCGAGGTCCGGGTCCTGGAGGGCGGCGGCCGGCCGGTGGAGCGCACCCTGGAGCGACCGATCGCGGATACCCAGGCCCGACTCGGCCTCAAGCCCCTCTTTGAAGGCGCGGTGGACGAGGGCGGCAAGGCCGCCTTCGAGGTCATCGCCATCGGCCCCAATGGCCAGCGCCTGGCCCATCGGGGCCTGCGCTGGACCCTGTCGCGGGTGACGACCAGTTTCCAGTGGTTTCAGTCCGATGGGCGCTGGGATTATGAGCCGGTGAGCCGCCGCGAGCGCGTGGCCAGCGGCGACCTGGATCTGGGTACGGGTGCCCCGGCGCGCATCGAGGCCCCGGTGGCCTGGGGCGGTTATGAACTGGCAGTTGCGCCCGCCCCGACCGGGAGCGGTGCCGGGACGGGACCAGTGCCCGTCAGCCTGGCCTTCGAGGCCGGCTGGTATCTGGCGCCCAAGGCCATCGACACCCCCGATCTGCTCAAGGTCTCTCTCGATAAGCCGGGCTATCAGGTGGGGGAGACGGCGCGGGCGCGCATCGAGGCCCGCTTCCCCGGTACCGCCCTGGTCCTGGCCCTGGGCGACCGGCTGTTGACCCTGCAGGAGGTCCAGGTCCCCGCCGAGGGCCTGACCGTGGAACTACCGGTGACCGCCGACTGGGGCGCCGGGGCCTATGTCACCGCCCTCCTCTACCGGCCCATGGACCTGGCCGCCAAGCGCATGCCCGGGCGGGCTATCGGCCTGGCCTGGGCGGGGGTCGCCCCGGGGGAGCGCAAGCTACAAGTGGCGGTCACGCCCCTGGGTCCGGTGGCGCCTCGCCAGCCCCTAAATCTGGAGGTCGCGGTTCCCAATCTGCAACCTGGCGAGGAGGCCTATGTCACCCTGGCGGCGGTGGATGTGGGCATCCTCAACCTGACCCGCTTTACCGCGCCGGACCCGGATGCCTGGTATTTCGGCCAGCGGCGGCTGGGCATGGAGATCCGTGACCTCTACGGCCAGCTCATTGACCGGATGCAGGGCGCGCCGGGCGTGGTCCGCTCCGGCGGCGATGGCGGCCTGGTGCGCCTGCAAGGTCCACCGCCGACCGAGGACCTGGTAGCCTTTCACTCCGGCATCCTGCGGCTGGACGCCCAGGGCAAGGCCCGGGTCAGCTTTCCGCCATCCGACTTCAACGGCACCATCAAGCTGATGGCCATGGCCTGGACGGCGGCGGGGGTCGGCCACGGGGCTCAGGATCTGATGATGCGTGATCCTATTGTCATCCAGGCTAGTCTTCCGCGCTTCCTCGCCCCTGGCGACAGCTCCCGGGCCCTGTTGGAACTGACCCATGTCTCGGGACCCGCGGGTCGGGTCGAACTGGCCCTGGAATCCGAGGGGGGCCTCATAGAGCTAAATGCCCAGGCCGCCCGGCGCGAACTTGACCTGGTGGCGGCTGGTCGCGCCCGCCTTGAGGTGCCCCTGCGAGCCATGGGCCTGGGCGACGCCGTCCTGCGGGTCCGGCTCAAGACCCCGGATGGCCAGGAGGTCGTCAAGCAGCTCCGGCTGCCCGTGCGTGACTATCGCCCACCCCTGCGCCAGACCCGGGTCGAGACCCTCAAGCCCGGTGGCCAGGGCCTGGTGCTCTCTCAGGACCTCTTCAAGGACCTGCAGCCCGGCACGGGCATCCTGCTGGTTTCCGCCAGTGGCGCGGGCCGGCTGGACCTGCCGGGTCTGCTCCAGTCCCTGGATCGCTATCCCTTCGGCTGCGCCGAGCAGCTCACCAGCCGCGCCCTGCCCCTGCTTTATCTGAATCAGATCGCCTTGGCCGCCGGCCTGAGTGGCGAGCGGGAGGCGGGGCCGCGCATTAAGGAGGCTATCGCCGATCTCATCGGTAAGCAGGGGTCGGACGGCGGCTTTGGGCTCTGGGGGCCTGGCGGTGACGATCTCTGGCTGGACGCCTATGTCACCGACTTCCTCACCCGCGCCCGGGAGGCCGGCCACGCCGTACCCGAGGTCGCCTTCCGGTTGGCCCTGGACAAGCTGCGCAACCGCCTGGCCTATGCCGGGGACCTGGGCGGGGGTTCTGGCGGGGCCTCCGCCTACGGGGAGGGCGGCGACGACCCGGGCGAGGCGGGTGGCGAGGATCTGGCCTATGCCCTCTATGTCCTGGCTCGCAACGCCCGCGCCGTCGTTGGTGATCTGCGCTATTACGCCGAGGCCAAGCTGGATGCCTTCGCCACGCCCATGGCGCGGGCCCAGCTCGGCGCCGCCCTGGCGCTTTATGGTGACAAGCCCCGCGCCGATCGCGCCTTTGCCTCGGCCCTGGCCCTGCTCAACGAGGGCGAGCCGGATTTGGGCTGGCGGCTCGACTTCGGCTCCAGCCTGCGTGACGCCGCCGCCCTTCTGGCCCTGGCCGCCGAGAGTGGCACCGGCGCTGTTGATTTGGTCGCCCTGGCGGCGCGCATCGACCGGCTGGGGGCCCTGGACGGGCGTCTCAGCACCCAGGAACAGGCCTGGCTCCTGCTCGCGGCCCAGGCCTTGATGGAGGGTGCCGCTAAGCCAAAACTGGAGTTGGACGGCAAATTCGCGGAGGGCCCCCTCTTCCGGCGCTTCGCGGCCAGCGCCCTGGCCACAGGCCCGGCGACCCTCCTCAACCGGGGCAAGCAGCCCCTGGAGGTCCTGGTCAGTCTGTCCGGCATACCCAAGAAGGCCCCTCCCCCCGGGGGTCAGGGTTATCGCATCGAGCGCGCCTACTATGACCCGGAGGGCAAGCGGGTCCAGCCCGACAGGCTGGCCCAGGGCCAGCGCCTGGTGGTCCTCCTCACGGTGACCGCCGACCAGGCCGGCGCGGCCCGTCTGCTGGTCGATGACCCTCTGCCTGCGGGTTTTGAGATCGAGAATCCCAGCCTGCTGCGGGCCGGTGATCTCCAGGGCATCCCCTGGCTGGGGCTGCTGGAGACCAGCGCCCACCAGGAATTCCGCGCCGAGCGTTTCGTCGCCGCCGTCGATCGCCAGGCCAGCGAGCCGGAGCCTTTCCAACTGGCCTACCGGATCCGCGCCGTCACCCCTGGCCGCTTCCTGCACCCCGCCGCGACCGTGGAGGACATGTATCGGCCCCGGCAACACGGCTGGACCGGGGAGGGCTGGGTGGAGATCGGGCCGAGCCGTTAGGGCGGAGGGCCAGGGTCGGGGGTTAGCCCTGGCCCTGGCTGGGTCTGGCTTGGTCCGGGGCGGCGGATTGGATTCAGGCCAAGCTCCGCGCTAAGCCGATCATTACCCCTCTGTCGAAGGCACCTGGCCAGCGGCGAATAGCGTCAGCATCAGTTCGGCATCATCCAGTAAACGATAGGCGGGGCTTTTGCCCGATAAGCGCTCGCTATTTTCCAGGATGATGCGAACCCCTTCCCCCCGCTTGTCCATGAAGGTGCGTCGATCGGTATTGACCCAGTCGCTATCGGTTGGCACCGGGCATTGGGCTAGCAGACTGGTCAGGGTTTCATTCCGGGCGGATTGCCGATACGGCAGGCTCTCGACCGTCAGGGTATTGGGTATGGCCCCCGGCGAGAAGATTTCCAGCCGATCCGCGAACATCCTGAGCCGGACTTTTGAGCCATAAATCGCATAGTCCCGATGCGCCACGGCATTGACCAGGGCCTCGAATACCGCCGTCAGATCGTATTGGGGAATATCCCGGCGACCCAGGTCCTTGGTCGCCGCTACTTTCATGTTGCGGGCAACAAACCGGCAGGCTTCGCTGATCTGCTCATCCAGAGGCCCCGCAAGATCCCGTGCATCCAACTGGTAATGGGCGCCGCCGTCCGCGCTGGCCGGCGATGTCCCCCGATAGGCGACCGCCTGCACGAAGGCGTTTGGCATCCATCTTCGCGGTTCCTGACAGGCCATCAGGATGCCGGCGACCGAGGGATGAGGTATGCCCTCATCGTCCCTTGCGACCAGTCCGAGCTTTTGGAGAAAATCCAATCCCTGGTCCCGGGTACGCGCCGTGCGGAACCGCTCATAAAGGGCAGGGGCGAGTGCCTCCAAGGGCGCCTGCACCACCGGCTGCTCGTCGAAGCGGATCAGGCGCGTCTGGCTGCGTTGTTGTCCCAGGCGGATGATGTATTCCGTGGACATTTTGCGCTTGCTGCTGCCCAGGCGATGGAAGTGGCCATTGGGGCTTTCATGCACGTACAGGCTGCGGGGAATGTCCACCTTCAAGACGGGAGCGGGATTGCCCGCGGCATCGGGTAATGCCCATTTCTCGATCCGGCACAGCGGCGGCGGTTTGATCCGGTCGTTGCAAATACCCAGCAGCCAATGCTCCAGGAGGGTTAATTTCTGAATGCTCATCCCGGAGGGTTTCCCTGTCCTGTCATCGATACCCAGAACCAGTACCCCACCAGAACTGTTGGCGAAGGCCGCTATCTCGTCCGCCAACCCATCGGGATGAGGTCCGGTTACCTTGTCACCGCGAAAAGTCACGGACTTCAATTCCAGCCGACTGTCCTCCCCCAGCCGAATTTGCACTAGCAATTCTTCTTTCGTGTCAAACATGGCGCCATCAGCCCTGGGTATTAAACGGATTCTTCCTCGGATATCCGCATCGAAGGGTTATCCATTAAGGCACGCAACCGGTCGATGGCGGCTTCAACCGTGCGCCCTCTTACGGCGATGGCCTCCAAAATTTCCTGGGGTGAGCGGGTATCACGTTCCAGGCGAACGCGCGGATTCACGGCCTTGAGATCGAAGCAGGCGGCATCGATGGAATCCGCAGCGGCTTGGGTATCGCGGGCTTTTCTCTCCGTGGCCAGGAGAAGGTCGCGGTAGGGGGTGAGTTCCGCATCCTTGGTTCCGCTCTTCTTGAGTTTGGCGATACGCTCCTTGAGGGCTAGGGCTTCGTTACCGAGTTGGCTCACCTGGGTCAGGAGCGGCGCCATCTCGGCTTGGGCACTGATGCGGCGGCCGGCAAAATTCAGGGTCCAAGAGAAATCGCTGTCCGCAGCCGGCGTGCCACGCTGCGCCAGCAGGCGGGCAAAGGTCGGGAAGGCTTCACCCTTCTTCTCCTCCCCCCATTCGCCCACCAGGGTGGCGGGTAGGGCGGCATTCTCCAGTATCTCGAAGCGCGGCCCCCAGCCGAAATGCGCCAGGGACATGGGCGTTTTCTTGCCCACCTTGACGTGAGAGAGGTCGTAGTACCAGATATGTTCGGTCTGGCGGCCCTTCGTAAAGAACAGCAGGTTGGTCTTGACCCCGGCGCCCGCGGCGGAGAAGACCCCGCCGGGAAGGCTGACGATGCACCAGAGATCGCACTCATCGAGTAGCTTGCGTTTGGTCTCGACGAAGGCGGCCTCGTTAGTGCGAAACAGCAGACCCTCATCCAGCACTACCCCGCAACGCCCCCCAGGACGACCATCCAGGGTCGGTTTAAGCCGGGACAGAATGTGTTGCAGGAACAGCACCTGGGTCGCGTTGGTCTGGAAGCTGAAGTGGTTGCGCGCCTCCTGACCCTCCTTACCGCCGAAGGGTGGGTTGGTTAGGATGGCGTCGAAGGTTACAGGCGCCCGCTCAAAGAGGCCGCCATAGGTCTCGGCGTCGGAGAGGGTGTTGCCGTGCCAGAGATTGGGCTGGTCGATACCGTGCAGCACCAGGTTGGCCAGGGCGATGGGAAAGACCAGATTTTCCTTTTCACGGCCAAAAAAGGTGTCGTGCTTGAGCTGTTCCAGATCGGTGGCGGCCGGCGAGTCCCCCAGCTTGCGCGCCAGGTACTCATAGCTCTGGGCCAGAAAGCCACCCGTTCCACAGCAGGGGTCGTACAGGGTCTCGCCGGGCTCCGGGTCCAGGGTGCCCACCATGGCCCGCACCACGTCGCGGGGGGTGAAGAACTGGCCACCATCCGAGTTCTTTTCGCCCATCTTCAGCAGCAGGTCCTCATAAACCTGGGACAGGGTGAAGAAGTGCTGATCGTCGATGTGCGCGATGCTGATCTCTTGGACGCGATCGAGGATGTCGCACAGATTGGTTTCCGAGTCCACGCGCACCCGCTCCACCGCCGTCATGATGCGGCCGATGACCCTTTGCTTGGGGCTGGCATAGGGGTTACCCCGGCCAGCATTAGGCCCGGACTGGAGGATGTCCAGGCCATGCAGGTAGGGGAGCAACTCGCTGTTGATGAAGGCGAGAAGGTTGCTGGCCCTGAGCTTGAGTTCTTCCCGTTTCCATCCGACGGGCTTGCCCTCGGGGGTGAAGGCCCTGGCCTTGTCTTCATAAGGTGCCGCCCAATCCTGCCAGCGATAGGGGGGGTGCAAGGCTGGGGAGAAGGATCTGCCTACTGCCTCGGCCACCTCGCGGTCGCGGGTCTCCTGGGCGTCGAGGATGCGCAGGAACAGAATCCAGGTCAGCTCTGGCACATATTGCAAGGCGCTGGCGCAGTTGGAGCGCCGCATGATGTCGCAGATGGATTTGACGAAGGACGAGAGGGATTGGGTGGAGGCGATAACGCGGGCCTTGTTGTTGCTGGCCCTTCCAACCGTCCTGGATGATGAACCCGACGGGAGCGGCGCCTGTTGGCGAGCAGCGGGATGACGCAAGTCAGGGTTGATAGTGGCCAAGGGTTGCTGTTTCGCCATCGTCATGGCTTTTTCTTCGCCAGCTTTTTCTTGGCGGATGCGATCTGCTGGATGCTGGTTTCTGGCTTGGGGAGGTTCTCGGGCATGGTGCCGCCGAGCTCCTGGATGGTCTGGCGTACCTTGCCGCCAACCTCGAAGTGCGTCCGATTGGCTTGCGCCTTGCCGCTTACCTCATCCCGGCGCAGCTTCTCCTCGGTCTGCGTGGCCCGGAACAGGTTGGCGGCCAGCTCGGTGCTGCCCATGTGATCAAGGATTTTCTGGTTTTTGCTCAACTCCTTGCGTGCATGAATAGCCTTGTGGCCCAGGCCGCCATACAGACCCTTGTAACCGTGATCCTGAAAGATGGCGTAGTCCAAGGGGGTATCCACCCCCGCATCCTTCGCCGCCGCGGCCAGGTGTTTGTTATGGGTAGCCAATTCGTTGCGGATGGACAAGCGCTTGTCGTCTTCGTTGAGCTGGGCGAACTTGGCGTCGTCGGCGAGTTCCTGCCGCCGGGTCTGCATCGCGAAGTAGGTCTGGCCGTTGGCGATGACCGGCTTGCCTGGATCGCCGTTCTGCACGATCAGATAACAGGCATAACGGGACAGACGCACGTTAGGCAACTCGCGCCGCGCGCCCGACCCGATCTCGACCATTCCGAGGATATCCTCGAAATGGTCTTCAACCGAGTGGCCGCTTTTTCGGCAGGCCTCCCGCGCCCGCTCTACTACCGGCAGGAAGTGGCGGTACTCCGAGTAATCCAGGACCTTGGCCAGGGGGCGCGCCAGCCAGAATTCATGGCCTTCGTCATCGATGTGGCGAATCCCCTCGAAGGTGGCGTGGTGCTGCTGGTTAATAGACGGGTCGCGCATCGGGAGTGCCCTCAATAGAATCGAATATCCTGGCCAAAAGCCGGCTTGGCAGCAACTCGATATCGCGCAATTGGGCCTCGATGGATTGCCGCATGGGGCGAAGCTCGGAAAGTGCCTGGCTGGCGAATTGTTGCACCCGATAGGGCGGCAGCTTGATCGCGCCCTCGGCCAACCGGTTGAAGAGCATTCTTTCACGCACGGCCCCGCGCGCGAGCGAGGCGATGCAGCGTTCGCCCTCGGGCGAGCGCAACCAGTAGTAGAGCCAGCGGGAATCCACCAATCCCTTACGTCCACGTAAGGCCACGTAGTCGGGGCTGGTGATGCCGGGCGCATCGCCCTCATCGACCATGGCAATCGAGCCGATCAGGATACGCATCGGGTTGTAGAACACCGTGCCCACCTGCACCGGCTTGTAGCGTTCGGGTTTCTTGCCCACCGGCTCCTTGGCCGGCGCCAGTCCATCGCGGGTGGTGCCCAGCACCGGGAACTCCGCCCAGCGGCTGCCGATGCCCTGCTTGACCTCTTCCAGAACCTCGCCCAGCGGGTGCGTTACGGTATCGGGGTGCGCGAGCGTCTCGCGGATGATCGCGTTGGCGAGATGCGTCAGCTCGCGCAGTTGGGCCTTGGCGGCTTGGCGGGCTTCTTCGACGGTGGTGAGCTGAGCATTAACTTCCTTCGCCGCAGATTGCTGCGCATTAATCGTTGGCAACCGAATCTGCAATGTTTCCAGGTCTTCTCGTGACAACCCAGGAACTGTTGCCCCAACTGCTTTCTTCCGGAAATGCTCCAACCGTGTCAGGAGAAAGCAATAGAGATAGTCGCGATCCAATTGCTCTCTATGACTTCTGATGGCCATCAATTGCCTACTGATGGCAACTGCATCGCTCGGCGCGGCATTGATCTTGCCAACTCCAGCGCCCTTGACGGTGATTAGAATATCCCCATGCTCGCAAATGGCCCTTGGCTTTTCGGTCCATCTGGTAACACAAGGGTGCTTCACACCAAAGTCTGCCGGCCCCGTCAAGTAACCGATGCCTCGACCATCTTGGTTGTGATCCGTTTCGAGGATGTGTTGACCAGAGATGATGTGCGCGACAGCACGCAATTCAACTGTCTTCATACCGCAAACAACCTCATCTTCGCCTCGCGCAGCACGTCGGCCGGCCTGCCCAAGGGGCGTAGGGCGGCCAGACCGCCCGCGCGGTGGATGTCGGGCACATTCCATAATTCGGTTGATTCCAGCGCCTCGGTGCCGCCCAGGCCAAACTGATGGCCGATGCCCTTGAGGACCGTAGCCGTCCTGTCATCCATGGAGGCAAACCAGGGCGTGTGCATTTCCAGGTAGGCGGCCTCGCGCTCCGGGCGTTTGAGCGCCCGCTCGCGATAGCCGTAGTGGGCGAAGAGGTCGAAGTGATCGCATTCCGTGAGGTGCAGGAGATCGCGCAGGGCATCCGGGGAGTAGTGCTCGCCCAGCAGGTGATCGATGAGTTGGCGGCGTTTCTGGGTCTCCACCCAGAGGCCACGAAAGTCCTGGATCGTGGCGGCCTCGCGCCGTACCCGGTCGATCATGGCCTGGCGATAGTCCTCCAAGGGCACCATGACATCGCGCCCCCCGCGTTGTTGGAGGATAAAACGGCCCTGGGGGTCGATCTCGACCAACTTGCCGCGTGTCATTTCCGGCAGGGGTGGACTGTCACCGCCGCCATCATCGCCATCGTCACCGCCAGCGCCGCCATCACCGGGCCTGGGGGGTGGCGTAATAAAGTCGGTGCCGAAGAGGTCGGTAACGCCCGTGTAGTCATAGAGCCAGAATTTATACTTCTGGGTCTCCTCATGGATACGAGTACCACGGCCCAACATTTGGTAGAAGAGAATGCTGGACTCCAGGTAGCGGAAAAAGACCACGGCGTTGAGACGCTCGATGTTTACGCCCGTAGCCAGTAGGTCCACGGTGCAGGCGATGAAGCAGCGTTGGCTGGAGCCGCGCATGGGCTCGATGAGATCGGCACCGGCTGTCGCGGTGCATTTGAAGGCGTAGCGATCCTTGGGGGTCATGCCCCTCGCCTGGCACCAGGCCGCATATAGCCGCTGCATTTCCAAGGCTACCCGGTCGGCGTGCCAGTCGCGGACGCAGAAGATGATGACCTTCTGCTCCGGGCCGCCCTGTTCGCAAAGGCGATCGAAGAGATCCTGGCACATGGCGGCGACGCGCTCGGGCAGCAGGAGGTCGGCATCGAAATCTCGGGCTTGATAGCTATCCTTGAGGTCTTCGGGCTGGACGTAGCGGCCGGTCCGAGCGTCCATGGCCTTGGCGGCGAGGACCTCCTCGCGGGTGAAGCTCCTCCCGTCGATGGAGGGCCTGAGCTTGACGACCTCGCAGGCGGCCAGGTAACCGTCTTCCTGGGCCTGGATCAGTCCGTATTCATAGACCGGTTCGCCAAAGTGCTTGATGTTGTGGGCGGTGATCGCTTCGTCCGAGTCGGCCTGGGGCTGGCGAGGCCGCTTGGGCGCTTGCAGCTTACGCGGCGTGGCCGTGAGCCCGATCTGAATGGCTTGGGGATTGCGTCTGAGGACCTCGGACCAGCGGCCCCAAGCTGAGCGGTGGCACTCGTCGATGACAATGACGGAAAAGGCGTTCTCGGGGTAGTGTTCCGTCAGGAAGCTGGCGAGTCGCTCGTCCTCGTCGTCCAGGCCCAGAGTCTGGTAGGTTGCGATCTGGATTTTAGCGTTCCGGGCAGCATTGAGGGGCGTCCCCGCCAGGCCGCGTTCGGTCTGGACGATGCGCACGCTGCCCTTGGGGAAGGCCATGGCCAGCTTCTCCCAGGCCTGCTCGCGCAGTTCGTCGCGATCGCAGACAAAGAGGGCAGGCTTGGCGAGGCGGCCGGCTTCATGTAGCCGCCAGAGGAGATTGGCGGCCAGGATGGTTTTGCCCGTGCCCGTGGCCAGGGAGAGGAGGATGCGGATGGCCAGGCCGGCACGCTCCTGGATCAGAATTTTATCGAAGGCGGCGCGGATGGCCGCGTGCTGGTAATAACGCGGCTGGTTGAAGGCCGGGCTGTCGCTCATGAAGAGCAGGGCGGCCTCGGGGGCGGCGAGGTCAATGCCTAGGTCACTGGCGTAGCGCCCGGTCAGTTCGGCGTGGGTGGGTAAGCCCTGGAAGGGAAAGGGGCCGCATGGCATTCCGGTCCCTTTGTCGAATTCGGCATAACGGTGGCCATTGGTGCTGAAAATATATCGCACCGCGAAGCGCGCGCAGTCCGCATAGCCCCGGGCCTGCTCCATGCCCGTGAGCGGATCGGCGGTTTCGGCCTTGGCCTCGATCACCCCCACGGGCAGGGGTGCCGGCATCCCATCGGCATGGACGCACAGAAGGTAATCGGTCCGGCCGCTCCCCGCCCGTCGGCGCCCCTTGGGGCCGCTCGGCTCCACCGGAGCGGGAGTCTCCAGTCTGATCCGCCACTGACGGTAACCCTTAGCCCTCAGCACCGGGTCGATGAGTTGAAAACGGGTTTCGGCCTCGTTGTAAGTCAAGAAACCCTCCATCCTGGGTGAAGGCGTCGAAAAGTGCACATTTCCGTGAGGAAGCGCGAGGTGCTCATGACTAATGGCCCTTCATGGACGCGAAATCTAATGTAGCTTTTTTACTCAGTTGGTTGTATCAAAAATTCTCCATGAGGCGTCAATGTGGCCGATGACGATGGCCTGAGATCAGGGACTATGCAGGCCAAAACAGATCACCCCGGCGGGGCCGGGGTGGGTTGTTTAATCCTGGACCTTGCGCGGATCAGTCCCGAAGGCGATCACCACTCATCGCCGCCACCGCCACCGCCTTCGTCTCCACCACCCTCGTCGCCACCACCAAAGAAGCTGTCGAACATGCCACCGCCCTCCTCGGCAGGGGCTTCGGGTGCCGCCGCGGCGGGCTCGGCCGGGGTCGCGGCGGCCTCGGCCGGGCTGGAGAACATGCTGCCGATGGCGCTGCCGAGGAGCACGCCGCCGGCCACGCCCATGGCGGTCTGCAAGGCGCCGGCCATGAAGCCGCCACCCTGGGCGCCGGGCTGTGGCTGGAAGGCGTTCGCCCCGCCCCGGGTCAGGCCCTGGGCGCCTGCGGGGCTGTTGCTCCAACCGCCGCTCGCGGCGGGGCGGGGTTGAGCGGGGGCCGCTGGCTGGCTAGCACCCCCAAACAGCCCGCCCAGGAAACCGCCGCCGCCCTGGGGGCGCTCGGCCAGTTGGCGCTCCAGATCCTCGACCTGGGTCTGGAGGTTCTTCAGGCCCTGCTCCTGTACCAGGACCACCTGGGACAGGAGATAGGGGGCGGCGGATTGACGGGTCATGAAGCCGTTGATCAGGGCTTCGGCCTCGGCATCGCGTTTGCCCATCTGGGACTCCGCCTGTTGCAGGCGCTGGTAGAGACCCTCGATCATGCCTTTTTCTTGTTCGTTCATGGTGGTTAGCCTCCTTGGGCTAGCTGATGAAGTGGGTGAAGTATTGAAATCCTTTAGTGCTGCCATCGTGGAATTAGTTCAAGGCCAGCCTAAATTGGGGATGGCAAGCGATAGACCTGTGCCCAAACAAAAGGGGCCCACCGGACCCGGCTCAAGCCGGCACGGTGGGCCCCATCAACCCTCGGGGTCACTCAGGGGCGTCGGACGCCCTGGCGGGATTCAGGCGAGAGGCATCCCTTTGCTCCCGGGGTTCGCCAATCAGAGCCGTTCGAAGATGGTCGCGATACCCTGACCGCCACCGATACACATGGTGACCAGGCAGTACTTGCCACCGATGCGCTCCAACTCATAGAGGGCCTTGGTGGCGATGAAGGCGCCGGAGCAGCCGACCGGGTGGCCGAGGGCGATGGCGCCGCCGTTCGGATTGGTCTTGACGGGGTCGAGGCCGAGGACCTTGGCGACCGACAGGGCCTGGGCGGCGAAGGCCTCGTTGGATTCGATGACATCCATCTGGTCCAGGGTCAGGCCGGCCTTCTTGAGGGCGATGCGGGATGCCGGGATCGGGCCCTCGCCCATGATGTGATTGCCCACGCCGGCCACGGCATAGGAGACGATGCGGGCCATGGGCTTGTGGCCTGCCTGGGCGGCCACGTCGGCGGCGGCCAGCACAAAGAAGGCGGCGCCGTCGTTGATGCCAGAGGCATTACCGGCGGTGACGGTGCCGTCCTTCTTGAAGGCGGGCCGCATCTTGGCCAGGGTCTCCAGGGTGGTGCCGGCGCGGGGATGCTCGTCGGTGTCGAACACCACCTCGCCCTTGCGGGTCTGCTTGACGATCGGCAGGATCTGGGACTTGAATTTGCCCTCGGCGATGGCGGCCAGGGCCCGGCGCTGGGACTCGACGGCGAAGGCATCCTGCTCCTCGCGGGTGATGCCGTGCTTTTCGGCCAGGTTCTCGGCGGTGATGCCCATGTGGCCGACGCCAAAGGGGTCGGTGAGGACGGCGACCATGGCGTCAACCGCCGTGGTGTCGCCCATGCGGGCGCCGGAACGCAGCGCCGGCAGCAGGTAGGCGGTCTTGGACATGACCTCGACGCCACCGCCGATGCCATAGTCGGCATCGCCCAGCATGATGTTCTGGGCGGTGGAGACGATGCCCTGGAGGCCCGAGGCGCAGAGGCGCGACACCTGCATGGCGACCGACTCCATGGGCAGCCCGGCCTGGATGGAGGCGACGCGGGCGACGTAGGCATAGCGCGAATCCGTGGGCATGGTGTTGCCGACGGTCACGTACTCGATCTGTTGGGGATCGACCCCGGAGCGGGCGACCGCCTCTTTCATGACGATGCCGGCCAGCTCGCTGGCATCGAACTCGGCCAGGGCTCCGCCGAAGGTGCCGATGGGGGAGCGCACCGCGCTCAGAACAACAACGTCTCGACTCATCTGGGTATCTCCTTGGTTTGATTATGTTTTAGTCTGTGAGGCTGGCGTTTGTCAATGACAACGTGGCATTTCAGGCCAGGGACGGGGATTCTAAACGCTTCCCCCCGCCGGCGGGACAAAATCAGAGCACCTTTTCGACCAATTGCACCCCAGGGTCCTGACGATCGCGTTCAATCCGGAAACCGAGGGAGCGCATCAGGGCCAGCATGCGGCTGTTGGCGGTCAACACCTCGCCATCCATGTTGCGGAAACCCCGGTCGCGGGCGTTCTGCATCAGGGAGCGCATGAGGCGGGCGCCGATGCCCCGGTCCCGCCAGCTATCCGAGACGACGATGGCGAACTCGCAGGTCTCGCCGCCGGGATGGGAGGAATAGCGCGCGACGCCGGCCATTTCGTCGCCATCGCCCTCCTCCTTGACCCCAATCAGGGCCATCTCGCGGTCATAGTCGATCTGGGTGAAGCGCACCAGCATTTCCGGTGTCAGTTCCTTGATGGCCTGCATATAGCGATAGTACTTGGTCTGCTCCGACAGGCCGCGCACGAAGTTCTGCACCATCTGGGCATCCTCGGGCTGGATGGGGCGAATTACCAGGTCGGTGCCGTCGGGCATCTGCACCCGCTCGATGAGGTGGACCGGGTAGGGGTGGATGGCCATGTGACCATAGGGCGGCAACTGGGGTGGCCGATACTGGACCTGGATGCGGGCGTCCACCGCAATGACATCTTTGTCGTTGCCAATCAGCGGGTTGACTTCAATGGAGATGATCTCCGGCAACTCGCAGACCATCTCCGAGACCCGTTGTAGGATCTTCGCCAGGGCCTTGCGGTTCATGGGTGGCATGTGGCGGAAGGCCCCCATGAGCCGGGCGACCCGGGTGTGGTTAATCATGGTCTCGATGATGAAGTCATTGAGCGGCGGCAGGCCCACGGCGTGATCCTCCAGCACCTCCACCTCGATGCCACCGGCGCCGAAGCTGATGATGGGGCCGAAAATGGGGTCGCGCATGACGCCGATCATGAGTTCGCGGGCGGCGCGGGCGGAGACCATGTGCTCCACCGTGACGCCCGCGATGCGGGCCTCGGGGCGCATGGCCTTGGCCCGCTCCACCAACTCGGAGTAGGTGCGGCGCACCGTCTGGGAGTCGCGGATATTGAGCCGCACCCCGTCCACGTCGGACTTGTAGGTGAGATCCGGCGAGCTGATCTTCATCACCACCGGAAAGCCCAGGGCCTGGGCCGCCATCAGGGCCTCGTTGGGGGAGCGCGCCGCTACCGCCTGCATGGTCGGGATGCGGAAGGCGGAAAGGATGGCCTTGGCCTCGACGATGCCCAGGGTCTTGCGGCCCTCGGCCATGACGCCCTCGATAATGAGGCGCGCCCCCTCCACGTCGGGGTTGCGGCGCTCGGAAAGGGGGCCGGGGTACTGCATGGAGAGCTTCTGGTTGCGGTGGTAGTTGGCCAGGTAGGACATGGCCTCCGCCGCCTGTTCCGGGCTCTCGAAATGGGGCACTCGGTTCTGGGCGAAGAGGGCCACGGCCTCGGCGACCAGGCCCGCGCCCATCCAGCAGGCCAGCACCGGCTTGCGGGTCTTTTTGGCGATTTCGACCAGGCGCTGGGCCACCCCGGTGGTATTGGTCATGGACAGGGGGGCCAGGATGGCCACCACGCCATCGACCGCGCTGTCGGCCAGACAGAGTTCCACCGCTTTGCCGTAGTTGTCCACCGTGGTCTCGCCCAGGACGTCCACCGGGTTGCCATGGGACCAGCAGCTCGGCAGAACCTCGCCAAGCTTGGCGTTGGTCTCTTCCGAGAGGGTGGCCAGGGTCAGGCCCAGTTCCGCGGCGCGGTCGGCGGCGAGCACGCCGGGACCGCCACCATTGGTGATGATGGCGATGCGGTCACCGCCCAGGCGTTTGTTGGCGCCGAAGACATGGGCGGCGGCGAAGAGTTGGTGCAGGGCATCGACCTGGACCGCCCCGGCGCGTTCCATGACGGCGCGAAAGACCTCGGTCGAGCCGACCCAGGCGCCGGTGTGGGACTTGGCGGCGCGGGAGCCCGCCGCCATGCGGCCCGCCTTGACCACGATCACCGGCTTGATCCGGGCCGCGGCGCGCAGGCCGCTCATGAAGCGGCGGGCATCGCGGATGCCCTCGACATATAAAAGGATGCACTGGGTGTGGGCGTCCAGGGCCAGGAAGTCGAGTACGTCGCCAAAGTCCACATCCGCCGCCGCGCCTAGGGAGACCATGGAGGAAAAGCCGATGTGGCGCGGCACCGACCAATCCAGCATGGCACTACAGACGGCGCCGGACTGGGACACCAGGGCGACGTTGCCGCTCACCAGTTGGGTGGCGACGCCGGAGGTGGCGTTGAGGCGGTTCTGGGGCCGGAGCATGCCCAGGGTGTTGGGGCCGAGAACGCGGATGCGATGGCGCCGCGCCGTTTCCACGATCTTGTCCTGCAGGTGGGCGCCAGCCTCGTCGGCCTCCGCGAAGCCCGCCGAATAAATAACGGCCATGTGCACGCCCTTGGCGCCGCATTGGCCCAGGATGCCGGGTATCGCCGGCGCGGGGGTGGCGATCAGCGCCAGATCGAGCGGCTTATCGACCTCCTCCAGGCTGGCATAGCTGCGCTTGCCGGCGACCTCTTCGTATTTGGGGTTGATGGCGAAGCAGGGTCCCTTGAATCCGCCCTCGATCAGGTTGCGGAAGACCAGGCCTCCCATGGATTCCGGATTGTCGCTGGCGCCGAATACGGCAACGCCGGTGGGAACGAACAGCGGATCCACGTCTGACAGCTTCACGATGGGAGTCCCTTTATGGGTTTGGTTGGGTTTTAGTGGAAATTAAGGGATAGAAGTCGAATCGCGTGGTGCGATCGGGTTAAGCTAAAAGGTGGTGGCGGGGGGGCGGACCATCCGGAACCCGCGTCCCAAGGGTCATCAATATACCTGATAATAAGCCTTGCCCGTTAGGACAGGGGCGCTAATAATCGAAAGCAAAACGGGGAGAGAAAAGCATCATGAACCTCGCCTTTATCGGTCACCCTCTCTGCCAGGAGCACAAGCCCGGCGGCCACCATCCGGAGTGCCCGGAGCGGCTCTATGCCATCGCCGATCGCATGATCGCCTCCGGCATGGAAATGCTGGTCACCCACTATGATGCCCCCGAGGTCACCCGGGAGCAGTTGCTGCGGGTCCACGACCCGGACTACGTCGACCTCATTTTCAACTCGGCGCCCGGGATGGATGGCCAGTTGGCCTGGATCGACGGCGATACCGCCATGAGCATCGGCACCCTCCCCGCCGCCCTGCGCGCCGCCGGCGCCGCCATCATGGCGGTTGACCTGGTCATGAGCGACAGGCACCACGCCGCCTTCTGCTGCGTCCGCCCGCCGGGGCATCACGCCGAACGCAATCGTTCCATGGGCTTCTGCTTCTTCAACAATGTCGCCGTCGGGGCCGCCCACGCCCTGGCCAAGTATGGCCTCCAGCGCATCGCCATCATCGATTTCGATGTCCACCATGGCAACGGCACCCAAAACATCTTCGAGGGCGACGAGCGGGTCCTCTTCTGCTCCAGCTTCCAGCACCCCTTCTATCCGGGTCCTGGCTGGGAGACCGACGCCAGCAACATTGCCAACCTGCCCTTGCCCAAGCTGACCGACGGCCCGACCTACCGGGCGGCGGTGACGGAGCATTGGCTGCCGCGCCTCGATGCCTTCGCGCCGGAGTTGATCATGATCTCCGCCGGCTTCGACGGCCACGCCGAGGATGACATGGCCCATTTCAATCTCCATACCTCCGACTTTGGCTGGATTACCCGTAAACTGCATGACCTGGCGGTCAAGCACGCCCACGAGCGCATCGTCTCCTGCCTGGAGGGCGGCTACGAATTGAACGCCTTGGGCCGCTGCGTCAGCACCCATGTCGATGAACTGATCGGCCATGCCTAGGCGGGCAAGAATGAAATTGTTACCCTTTGTTGTTAGCGCTGGCGTGCGCCTGGCCTTGGCCCTCGCCCCCGCCGCCCAGGCCAGTCCCTGGGCAGAGGTCCGGGCCGTTTCGCCCGGCCCCCCCGCGGCCATCGGGGAAGCCGCCAATGGTTGTCTGGCCGGAGCGGCCTCGCTGCCGGTCCAGGGCGAGGGTTTTGTCCAGATTCGCCGCGAGCGCCTGCGTCATTTCGGCCATCCCGTCACCTTGGCCTTCGTCAGGGATCTGGGCGCCGACCAGGCCCAGCGTACCGGCCGCTATGTCATGATCGGCGACCTCTCCCAACCGCGCGGCGGTCTCATGTCCTCCTCCCATCGCAGCCACCAGAATGGCCTGGATCTGGATGTCTGGTTCCAGTTCGCCGACTCCCCCAGCCAGGCCCAGCGGGCTTATCCCGAGTCCCGAAGTCCGCCCTCCATGGTCAGGGCCGATGGCCTGGTGGTGAATGGCTTCTGGGGTCAGGACCAGCGGCTTCTGCTCAAGCACGCCGCCGAGGATGCCCGCGTCGAGCGCATCTTCGTCAACCCCGCCATCAAGCAGGCCCTGTGCGAGAGCGAGACCGGGGATCGCTACTGGCTGCGCAAGCTCCGCCCCTGGCGGGGACACGACGCCCACTTCCACGTTCGCCTCAAGTGTCCCAAGGATAGCCCGGCCTGCGAGGACCAGTCCCCCATCGGTGCCGGCGAGGGCTGCGGTGCCGAGTTGGCCTGGTGGTTTACCGAGGAGGCCCGCAAGCCGAAAAGAGGTGGCGAGGCCAAGCCCGCCCCGCCCATGCCCGCCGCCTGCCGGGCCTTGCTGGCGAATCAGGACCTGGCGCGAAAGCAGTAACGCGCTGGGGCTATTTGCCCTCCATTGTCCAGGGGCTGGAAGCCGAGCAGGCCCATCGGCTGCTGGCCGCCGGTTGCAGTCCTCAGCCAACCATTTGCCCCAACTCGATCAGGAATCAGGATCATGACCCAACGCGCTCTCATCACCGGCATCACTGGTCAGGATGGCTCCTACCTGGCTGAATTCCTGCTGGAGAAGGGCTATGAGGTCCATGGCATCAAGCGCCGTGCCTCCTCCTTCAACACCCAGCGGGTGGATCATCTTTATGTCGACCCCCACTGCGACCAGCCCGCCTTCCGCCTCCACTACGGCGACCTGACCGACTCCTCGAATCTCACCCGCATCCTGCGCGAGGTGAAGCCCGACGAGGTCTATAACCTCGGCGCCCAGAGCCACGTCGCGGTGAGTTTCGAGTCCCCGGAATACACCGCCGACGTCGACGCCATGGGCACCTTGCGCCTGCTGGAGGCCATCCGCTTTCTGGGTCTGGAAAAAAAGACCCGCTTCTACCAGGCCTCCACCTCCGAGCTGTACGGCCTGGTCCAGGAAGTCCCCCAGCGCGAGACCACCCCTTTCTACCCGCGCAGCCCCTACGCCGTCGCCAAGCTCTACGCCTATTGGATCACCGTCAACTATCGCGAGGCCTATGGCCTCTACGCTTGCAACGGCATCCTCTTCAACCACGAGAGCCCCCGCCGCGGCGAGACCTTCGTCACCCGCAAGATCACCCGCGGCCTGGCCAACATCGCCCAAGGCCTGGAGCGTTGCCTCTATCTGGGCAACATGAACGCCCTGCGCGACTGGGGCCACGCCAAGGACTATGTGCGCATGCAGTGGCTGATGCTCCAGCAGGACCAGCCCGAGGACTTCGTCATCGCCACCGGCGTCCAGCATACGGTGCGCGACTTCGTGCGCTGGTCGGCTGCGGAACTGGGGCTCACCCTGCGTTTTGAAGGACATGGCCTGGACGAGCACGCCATCGTCGACCGTATCGAGGGTGACCAGGCCCCGGCCTTGAAGCCCGGCGACAGTATCGTGCGCGTCGATCCGCGCTACTTCCGGCCTACCGAGGTGGAGACCCTCCTCGGCGACCCCACCAAGGCCAAGGAACGCCTTGGCTGGGTGCCCGAGATATCCGTCCGGGACTTGTGTGCCGAGATGGTTGCCCAAGACCTCAAGATCGCCCGTCGCCACGCCTTCCTCAAGGCCCATGGCCACGATACGCCCATTTCGGTGGAGGATTGACCCCATGCCCCGTGACCTGGACCAGACCCTCTACATCGCCGGCCATCGCGGCATGGTCGGTTCCGCCCTGGTCCGCCGCTTGGGCGCCCTAGGCTACCGTAACCTCCTCACCGCCAGCCATGCCCAGCTCGACCTCCTCGACCAGGCGGCGGTCAACCGCTTCTTCGCCGACCACCCCATCGACCAGGTCTATCTGGCCGCCGCCCGGGTTGGTGGCATCCACGCCAACAATAGCTACCCGGCCGACTTCATCTACCAGAACCTCATGATCGAGGCCAACCTCATCCAGGCCGCCCATGCCCAGGGCGTCCAGAAGCTGCTGTTCCTCGGCTCCTCCTGTATTTATCCGCAGCTCGCCCCCCAGCCCCTGGTCGAGGCGGCCCTCCTCACCGGCACCCTGGAACCGACCAACGAACCCTACGCCATCGCCAAGATCGCCGGCATCAAGCTGTGCGAGAGCTACAACCGCCAGCATGGCCGCGATTACCGCAGCGTCATGCCCACCAACCTCTACGGCCCCGGCGATAACTACCACCCGGAGAATTCCCACGTCATCCCCGGCCTGCTGCGGCGCTTCCACGAGGCCGTGCGCACCGGCGCCGACCAGGTGACCATCTGGGGCAGCGGCACCCCGCGCCGGGAATTCCTCCATGTCGACGACATGGCCGCCGCCTGTGTCCATGTCATGGAGTTGGCACCAGCCCGCTACCAGGCCCACACCCGGCCCATGCTCTCCCACATCAACGTCGGCAGTGGCGTGGATGTCACCATCCGGGAATTGGCGGAGACCATCACCCGCGTCACCGGTTTCCAGGGGCGGCTGGACTTCGACCCCAGCAAGCCCGACGGCACCCCGCGCAAGCTGCTGGACGTGTCGCGCCTCAAGGCCCTGGGCTGGGAGGCGCGCATCGGGCTGGAGGAGGGGCTGCGGGATGCTTACGACTGGTACCAGCGGCGCGCTGCACCTAAACCTGAGTAGATCAGCAATGGCGTAGCGGGCGAGGTATCCTTGCTCGACGTTAGGGGTATCGAATCAGCTGTCGAACTGTGCTATTAAGCGCACGCTCAGCGACACGATTTAAATCATGATGGACGCTTCCCATGAGCCATGTCAGTGCAAATGATCTGAAAACTCGAGGTATTGCCGCGATCGAGGCGGCCCTGAGCGAACACGCCGAGGCGCTGGTGTCGGTGCGCGGTAAAGATCGCTTTGTGGTTATGGAACTGGCGCAGTACCACTATCTTCGCGAGTGCGAATTGGAGGCTGCGCTGGCTCAGGCCAAAGCGGATGTTGCCGCCGGGCGAGTGATCAAGGAGTCGGCTGAGGCGCACCTGGCGCGACTGGATACGATGGAATGAGCTTTTCGCTCGTTTTCACAGACAGCTACAATCGGCGCGCGGCTAAGTGGCTGAAAAAACATTCGGAGCTTCGCGCCACCTATCTGAAGACCCTACAGCTTCTTGAGCTCAACCCGTTTCATCCTTCTCTGCGCCTGCATGCGTTACGTGGCCGGATGCAAGGGGTTTACTCGGTGTCTATCAACATGTCTTATCGCATCACGATAGATCTCCTGATTTCCGAGCAAGAGATTATTTTGCTGAATGTGGGTGACCACGAATCCGTATACGACTAAGTCGCGGTTACCAGCACCTGATCGCTCTGCCTGAAGTCAATCGAGAGACCTCGGCACCCTCGGCGGGCAAGGCAGGACCGCGCCCGGCTGGGACCTCCCGCGGCTCATCGTCGACGACGCCGAGATCCCCGTCGCCTGGTTGCTGCCCAGCCACCCGGCGGGACTCGCCCTGGAAGTCCTCAACTTCATCTAAAATCGAACATAAGAATACGGCATCCCCAGGTCAGTCCGGCAACCAGGCTTGATCCAATACCTGCAACCTACTCCAGGGACAGGTATCGGGAAAATCCGATAATCCCGTCTCCTCGGCCACCTGAGCCGTGGCGTCATCCCAGACACCGGCCCACCAGTCCGGTTCGGCGAGCTTGGGGCCCAGGCTCGGAGTTTCCTCCAGGCGGCGGGCGATGCCGCGGCGCTGATTGCGGATGGTAACTTGCCAGCTTGCCCCTCGCCGCGGGGGCTGTTGCTCCCACTTGAGGAGATGGGCCAGGAGGATGGCCATACGGTTGGCCAGTTCTCGTTGTTCGCTCTTGCCCACGTCTTCGATCTCCTCGGCCAGGTGCGCGATATCCAAGAGGTCGAACCGGCCCTCGCGCAGCAGGCGCGCCTGTTCGCTGGACCAGGTGACCACATCATCTTCGTAGCGTACGGCGGTTGTCATTGCCTCTTCCTCAAGGGCGATCATTTGGGTCACTGCTTTTGCTGGCAGTCGAGTATATTCGCTTACCTTGGCCGAGTGTCCAACCTCTCTGAAACGCCGCTATAACCGGTCTCTCCCAAAACATTCATGCGCCTCAAAGATGCCTTGACCTTTAGCCTGCGGTCCCTGACGAGCCAGCCTGCCCGGACCTGGCTGACACTGCTGGCCATGGGGCTGGGGACGGCGGCGGTGGTGGTGCTGAGCTCCCTGGGGGAGGGGGCGCGTTCCTATGTCTCGGGCAAGTTCACCCAGCTTGGTACTCACCTGCTCATCGTCCTGCCGGGGCGTAGCGAAACGACCGGCGGACCGCCGCCCCTGATCGGCGGGACGGCCCGGGACCTGACCCTGGACGACGCCCTGGCCCTGCTGCGCTCGCCCCTGGTGGAACGGATCGCACCCCTCAGCCTGGGGTCGGCCCCGGTCTCCCACGGCAACCGGGAACGGGAGGCCAACATCGTCGGTACCACCGCCGACTTCCAGCCGGTGCGCCAGATCGAACTGGCCCAGGGCCAGTTCCTGCCGCCGGGCGATCCCCGTCAGGGTCAGGCCGTCACCCTCCTGGGCGAGAAGCTGGCCCGGGAACTCTTCGACCAGCAGTCCCCTCTCGGCCAATGGGTCCGTATTGGTGATCGCCGCTTCCGGGTCATCGGCCTCCTGCAAAGCGCTGGCTTCTCCCTGGGGGCGGATCTCGGCGATACGGCCCTGATCCCGGTCGCCTCCGCCCAGGCCCTCTTCGATAGCCCGGCCCTCTTTCGCATCCTGATCCAGGCCCGCAGCCGCGCCGCCCTGGCCCCCGCCGAGGAGGCCGTCCTCGCCATCCTGCGTGAACGCCACGAGGGCGAGGACGATGTCACCCTCATTACCCAGGATGCCCTGCTGGCCACCTTCGACAAAATCCTCAATGCCCTGACCCTGGCGGTGACGGGCATCGCCGCCATCAGCCTGCTGGTGGCGGGAGTGCTCATCATGAACGTCATGTTGGTGGCCGTCTCCCAGCGCACCCCGGAGATCGGCCTCCTCAAGGCCCTGGGCGCGGCCCAGCGGCAAATCCTCGCCCTCTTCCTCACCGAGGCCCTGCTGCTGGCGCTGGCGGGGACGGCCCTGGGCATCCTGGTCGCCTATGGGGCGGTTGCCCTCTTCAACGCCCAGGTCCCGGCCTTCAGCCTGGTCACGCCCCTCTGGGCACCGCTGGCGGCGGCGGCGGTCTCCCTGGCCACCGGGCTCCTCTTCGGCCTGCTGCCGGCCCTGCGCGCGGCGCGCCTGGACCCGGTGGTGGCCCTGTCCGGGGGTTGACGCCCTGCGCGCCCGGGACTATGGCCGCTTCAGCCTGACCGCCCAACCTGCTATTCAACCCGATCCTGGCCTCTTTTCGCGCCTTGGCGCGGTTTTTTCGCCCGTGGCCGGCCTACTGGGTGCTCAAAAAGGTCCAAATTACCAAACGAACCCATTTCAGTTCTGAACAGAAGGGGTTGGAGCAGAGATCCGAGCCAACAGACGTTAGCCTGCTGATCGGGCGCAAATAGAACGCGAACCTGGCCTTTTCTCCATTTTTTACACTTGGGGGAGGATTGAGGCGGCGGAGCCGTTGCGGGCGCGGTGAGTGCAACCTTTGGCTAGCCCCTATAAACTGCTAGCCCTACCTTGTCGAGCTGTGTTTTGAGGGTGCGTTACCATGGAAAAAATGCTTAAAATCCATATCGAATCCCTCAATGAAGGAGGCTTTCTGGCGACATCCGATGATATTCAAGGACTTGTAGCCCAGGGGCGCACCGTGCAGGAGACATTGGATATTGCTAAGGATGTAGCCCGGCGCCTGCTTGAAGCACAGGAAGAACGTCATAGGGTGGTCCCGTTGCAGCCACTTGAACCTTCATTTGACTATCCCTTGATTATTGGCGCCTAGCGTATTCCATGGGCCGGTTATCGGGCTTCCGTTATCGCGACATCGTGCGCCGCTTGAAGCAGTTTGGTTTTGTCTTTGATCGCCAGGCTGCTGGCAGTCATGAGATCTGGTACAACCCGCAAACGGGCCTCTACACCACCATACCGAACCACCCGGGCGATCTACCCGAAGGCACGCTGAGAGCTATTTTGCGCCAGGCTGGCGTGACACCAGACCAGTTTCTGGCTTTGGGGTAAGCCGGTGGCGCAAAACCTGGAGCCCGCGTCTTAAACGAAGGCACCTCTAAGTCAACCCCGACAACCTGCCGCCCATCGGCAATCTACCGTCATCGCGGGTGAACCATGTCCCTGGAAGATGCCCTGAGTTTTAGCCCGGTCGCGGCCCGGTCCGGGGGCTGACGTCATGCGTGCCCGGGACTATGTCCGCTTCAGCCTGACCGCCGTGGGTGCCTATCGCGCCCGCAGCCTGCTTGTGGCGGAGCCGAACAAGACCATGATCATCAGCGCCAGAATGTGTCAATGAAAATGAGACACTGGGGTATCGAAATGAGGGTTGTTCCTGGGGCGCCTTGGGCGCCTCGGGGTCGACGGGAAGCGCTGGTGGCGGCGGGTTGATCCAGGCGGCGTTCGGGGTTGCCGCGGGGTCGGTTGCTGCCCCTTGAAGCGTGCTGAGTTGGCCTCGAAGGCCGCGGTCAGGGTGCGTGAGCGTGCGGCCAGGCTGTCTGCGACGCGGCCGTGGTGGACACCGTCGGGGGCCATGAAGGCGATGCCGCCGCAGCGCTCGGGGCCATCGGGTCGGTACTTCAGCGTCTTGACGTGGGACTCGCTGCAAGGGTTATCGTTGCTGACAGCGGGGCGGCGGTGGGTTTTAGCGTGGTTGGTGTGGGGGGAGGCCTCGACGCAGCGCTCCGTGTGCCGGATCGTCAGGGCGTGATCGCGTTCCTCGGGGGTGAGTGTGAGCGGCGGCGTCGGGCGCGCTGGCGCCGCGACTCGGGCGCGTTGCCGGTAGCGGCTGGCAGGCGCCACCCCCAGGGCCCGGCAGGCACGCGCCACGCCGACCCCGTTGCCCAGCGTCTCGGCCGCGGCCATCAAGCTCTGCCGGCGCTCACCCGCGGGCTGGGGCCGATCCCCGACCACAGCGAGACGTTTTTTGGGACATCAAGGAGGGTCTCCGCCTGAATCAGGCGCGGGCGCCACCGCGCGACTGCGCGCTCCAACTCCGCCACCCGGGGCCTTGGGCAGCGCGTGTGTAACCCCGGCGACCGCGCTGGCGCGGCGTCAGTGCTGCCAGGGCACCGACGATGCTCTCCAGCATGGTCTCGGCGATCAATGCCAGGGTGCCCGGGTCGAGCTGCATGGGGTCGTCGATGATGGCGAACAAGGCCGCCGGCACCGAGACCCTTTAACCCATCCGGGGCAAGACAATGACAAACTGCGTTCCGCCCTCGCTCGATGTGACCCCGATGGTTCCGCCATGGGCCGTGACGATGGACTTGACGATGGCCAACCCTAGCCCGGCGCCTTCGCCTTGACGGCGGCGGACGGGATCGACGCGGTAAAAGCGGTCGAATAGCCGCGGCAGGTGTTCGGCCGGGACCTGTACCCCGGGATTCTCGAAGGTGATCCGAGTGCCCTGGGTGTCTGCCTCTAGGTAGACCTGCACGCTCTGACCGGCCGGGGTGTGACGGATGGCATTGGTGAGTAGATTGCTCAGGGCGCGGCGCAGCATCGGACGATCTCCGGTTACGGCGGCGGCGCTACCGTCCAGGGCGAGGGTGACACCGCGTTCGTCCGACCAGGCATCGAAGCAGTCGAACAGGTCACGGACCTCGGCGGCAAGATCCACGGCGGTTGTGCTCGGTTTCAGCAGCCCATTGTCCGCCTGGGCGAGAAAGAGCATGTCGCTGATCATCTGCGCCATGCGCTCGTACTCTTCCAGGCTCGAATAGAGGATTTCTCGATACTGGTCGAGGGTGCGCGCATCGGAGAGTGCCACCTGGGTCTGGATCATCAGGTTGCCCACCGGGGTGCGCAGTTCGTGAGCGATGTCCGCGGAGAACTCGGACAGACGCCTGAAGCTGTCCTCCAGCCGCGCGAGCATGGCGTTGAAGGCGACCACCAGCGTCTCGATCTCGGCCGGCACCCGGGCCTCGGGCAGGCGCGCCCCGAGCCGGCTGGCCTCCAGGGTCGAGGCCAGGGCCGTTACCCGCCGTAACGGGCGCAGTCCCGCCCGGGTGGCGGCCCAACCCAGGACCCCGGTGAGCAGGGCGGCCAGTGCCATCGCCATGGCCAGGGTGCGGCGGAACCCGGCCATGAAGTGCCGGTGGTGGCTGATGTCCAGCCCAATGACGACCGTATCGGGTCGGTCCGGGGTCAGCCCCGTCGGCGCACCCGCCGTCAGGGTGCGGAACCAGCGCCCACCCTCCTGCCATAGTCTCCACCGCCCTTGGGCCAGGCCGATCCCGGCCGCCTCCCCGGCCGGGACCTGCACCTCCCCGGTGGCAAACCGCAGCGCCCCATCCGGGGCCAGCACCCGCACCGCCAAGCCTGGGTGGCCGACCAAGGCGTCGTCCAGCTCCCGGGGCAGGGCGGCAAAGTCCGTTGGGGTCTGGACCTTCGCGAGCAGGTTGCGCACCAGGGCGAGTTTGCCCTCCATCTCGTGACGGTCCAACTCCAGGAAGTGGGCCTCAACCGACCGCGCCACCACCCAACCCAACCCCAGCAGCACCACCACCGCGGACAGGGCAAAGAGCAGGCTCAGTCGCGCGGTCAGGGACAGGGCCTTCACTCCGGCGCCTCCAGCACATAGCCCATGCCGCGCACGGTCTGGATCAGCTTGGGTTCGAAGCCTTCGTCCACCTTGAGGCGCAGCCGGCGGACGGCCACCTCCACCACGTTGGTGTCGCTGTCGAAGTTCATGTCCCACACCGACGAGGCGATGAGGGAGCGCGGCAGGACCTCGCCGCGTCGGCGGACGAAGAACTCCAGTAGGGCGAACTCTTTGGCCGTGAGGTCGATCCGCCGGCCAGCACGCAGGACCCGCCGCCGCAACAGGTCGATCTCCAGGTCGGCGACCGCAAGCTGGCTCGGCTCCGGCGTTGTGCGGCCACGGCGCAGCAGGGTACGCACGCGCGCCAGCAGCTCGGCGAAGGCGAAGGGCTTCACCAGATAGTCGTCGGCGCCCAACTCCAGCCCCTTGACCCGGTCGTCCACCTGATCGCGGGCGGTGAGGAAGAGCACCGGCAGATCGCGGTTCGTCCGGCGCAGCCCCTCCAGGACCTGCCAGCCGGTCAGCCCCGGCAGCATTACATCTAGGATGACCAGATCGTAGCCACCGCTGGTGGCCAGGTGCAGGCCGTCCCAGCCGTCGCGCGTCAGGTCTGCGACAAAGCCCGCCTCGGTCAAGCCCTGCCTCAGGTAGTCGCCCGTCTTGGGCTCGTCTTCGACGACCAGGATCTTCATCGTTTCCCCTCCAAACCGCCTCCCGAATACACGCTCTTGATCGATAACAGCTTTGTCATCGGGCTGTCAGCATGTCGTTGGTACCCCCAACCCAGAATATACACATGAGCAGGACGTGCTCAACCTTCTCAACCGGCTGCGAGGAAGCGCAACGATACCGGTTGGGCTCCCAGTCCGTTTGTTTAGTTTGGAGAGATAACATGAAGAGACTACTCGCAACCATCGCCATCGCCCTGTTCGCCGCCAGTGTCGGCGCCGACGACGTCTACCGCGGCCTGGCCAAGGGCAGCCCGGACCTGGGTGAGCCCCACCCTGATCGGGCGGTCGCAGCCCAGCCCGGCGTCAATGACATGGCCGTGTTCGAGAGCCGCACCGACACGGCGGATCTGTCCCCGGCGGCCCGCACCAGGGGGGCTGCCAGCCGCTCCGGAAGCATCACCAAGGAAATTTACAACGGCTTCTGTGGTGACAACGCTGGCAACGCGGATCTCAACTGCTGAAGGGTACCGGCAAGGTAAATCCAGGACACCGGGCCGACTGCCGGGAACCCCTCCCCCACCACTTGCCTGGCTGCCTCAGACCCCCAGGCGTTGGAGGGGGGCACATACCGCCCTACAGGCTCTAAGGAGATTCGCTATGTACTGGTTGGATGACCGCCTCGCCCTGCCCGCGTAGGCACAGGAGGGAGAAGACGGCAGCACCCAGGCGGCGCCCGCCCTTGCTGTCGACGTCGGGTCCCGCACAGGGGCAAACACCGAGGCGTTCGAGCTGGCTTGAAAATGACCGCTTTGTCATCGCTCCGACAGCACTCCGTCGGGTACCGCAAGCCAGACTGTCAACCATGAGCAGGATGCTCGAAGCCGGCTCCAAGGAAGCGCTCGTTGGCCGGTCTATTTGTCTGTCAAATTCGAAAGGAGAACACCCATGCGAGTATTCAAGAGCTTAATGGCAGTAGCGTTGACGACCGCCCTGTTCGCGGCGATCGCTGCCGAACCGCCTGCGGACCGATACGAGCTGAAGGATGGCTCAACCCTGTATGTGCATCCGGATGGGACGATGCGAATGATCGATGCCCACGGCAAGCCCCTGTCGATGAAAGACGGTGTGGAGATGGACCTCAAGGACGGCAGGACGCTCCTGATGAAGAACCGACGCATCTGGATTCAGGTCGGTCCGCCCGGGAAAGGTTTCCAGTACCAGCGCACGGAGTAACGGGTCGCCTGGTCCAGGCAGGTCTCTGTTTGCCTGGGCTTGCTGCATCGCCGCTGTCTAATCCCGTTTCTGACATGCTAGGAGTCCTTCTATGAAATGCCTCACGGCATGCCTGATCGTTGTGGCCCTTGCGCCGCCCGCCTGGGCCCATGAGGGCGAGGATCACAGCGCCCCAGCCGCGCCTGCCCCCTCCGTGGAGGCCGGGTCCCGTACCGAGGCGCAGACCGATGCGCTGGAGTTGGTTGCGGTCCTCGCGGACGGGCAACTGACCCTCTACCTCGACGATTTCGCCACCAACGAGCCGGTCGCCGGCGCCCAGGTCGAGGTAGAGAGCGGAATCTTCCGGGCGGTCGCGACCCAGGCCGCCCCCGGTCTCTATACGGTGCCCGCCGGGCCCTTCGGTCCCCCCGGTAGATACCCGCTGGTCGTTTCCGTGCAGGTGAGCGATGTCGCCGATCTGCTGACCGCAACCCTGGAGGTTGCGGAGCCCGCGGCGGTCGCCGAGCAACCCAGATGCTGGGCGTCGCCGTGGGATGTGCGGATACTGGCGGGCGGTGCGGGGGTCCTGTTGCTGGCAGGCGTCGGGGTCCTGGCGGCACGCCGCCGCCAACGGCGCACGCGCACCGAAGCGGGGCGGGCGGGGGGCCATGCGCATGCCTAGAAAACGCCTTTTCGGCGCCCTCGGGGCTGTGCTCCTGGCCCTCGCCGCCGGGCGGGCCGCGGGCCACGGGGATGAGGACCATGGTCAGGACGCAAGGCCAGCGGCTTCTCCTGTCTTGGCGACTGCGACCGACGTCGCGCTGGCAGCCTCCGCCTCGCCCCAACGCCTCCCCGATGGCAGCCTGTTCGTACCCAAGCCGGTGCAGCACCAATGGGGCCTGCGTACCCAGATGGCGCGGGTCGAGGACCTGGCCGCCACCGTCGAGCTCAACGGCAAGGTCATCGCCGATCCCAACGCCGGCGGGCGGGTCCAGTCCATCCAGTCCGGGCGCATCGAGCCAGGTCCGCGGGGCCTGCCGACCCTGGGCCAACGGGTGACCAAAGGCGAGGTGCTGGCCTATCTACAACCGGCGAGCAACAGCATCGACCGCGGCAATCAACAGGCACAACTCGCGGAGCTCGAATCCAAACTCGCCATTGCCGAGCGCGATCTGCGGCGTCAGGAGCAGCTCGCCGATGCCGTGCCGAAAAAAGAGGTGGAGGCGGCCCGCTTCGAGTTGGAGGCGCTGAAGAAGCGCCGCGCCGCCGTGGGGGCCAGCCTGAGCGCCCCGGAGCCCCTGCTTGCCCCGGTGGCCGGGGTCGTCGGCGCGGCCAACGTCGTGGCTGGGCAGGTGGTGGAGACCAAGGAGGTCCTGTTCGAGGTCGTTGACCCCGGGCGCTTGGCGGTCGAGGCCCTGGCCTATGACGCGACCCTGGTGGAGGGGATCGCCTCGGCCAGCGCCCCAGTTCCCGGCGGTGCCCTGGAGTTGCGGTTCGTCGGCGGCGGCCGGCAACTGCGCGAACAAGCCATACCGCTGCTCTTTCGCGTCGCCTCGGCCAGTGCCCCGGTGGCCGTCGGCCAGCCCCTCAAGGTGATCGCCAAGACCGCGCGCACCGCCCGAGGCGCGGCGGTGCCTCAGGGCGCCCTGGTGCGCAACGGCGCCGGCGAGTGGGTGGCCTGGGTCCATACGGCCGCGGAGCGCTTCGTGCCGCGTCCGGTACGCTTTGCCACCCTGGATGCGGCCAGCGCCATGGTGACCTCGGGGCTCGCCGACGGCGAGCGCGTCGTCACCCAGGGCGCCGGGCTGCTGGGACAGGTGCGCTGAGATGTTCGACCGCATCATCCACGCCAGCCTGCGCCAGGGTCCCCTCGTCCTGGGGCTTGCCCTGGGCCTGGTCGTCTATGGGCTTCTGACGGTGCGCGAGATGCCGGTGGACGTCTTCCCCGACCTCAACAAGCCGACCGTCACCCTCATGACCGAGGCGGGGGGCATGGCCCCGGAGGAGGTGGAGCAGTTGGTCACCTTTCCCGTCGAGACCAGCATGAACGGCATGCCCGGCGTCACCCGGGTACGCTCGGTATCGGGGATCGGGCTGTCCATCGTCTACGTGGAGTTCGCCTGGGGCTCGGACATCTACCGCAACCGCCAGCAGGTCAGCGAACGCCTGAACCTGGTGCGCGAGCAGTTGCCCGAGGGCGTGGTCCCCCAGCTCGGGCCCATCTCCTCGATCATGGGCGAGATCCTACTCATTGCCCTCCCCGCCGACCCGGCCAAGGCGAGCCCGATGCAGGTGCGCGAATGGGCCGACTGGGTGGTGCGCCCGCGCCTCCTGACCATCCCCGGCGTCGCCCAGGTGATCCCCATCGGCGGGGAGGTCAAGCAATACCGGGTCGAGATCGACACGGCGCGCTTGCAGGGCCTCGGCATCGACCGCGACCGCTTGGAGGAGGCACTGCGGGACTTCGGCGCCAATACCAGTGGTGGCTTTCTGGAGACCCAGGGGCGCGAGTACCTGATCCGCCAGATCGGGCGCACCACCCGCCTCGAGGACCTGCAAAACCTGGTCGTCGCCGTGAAGAACGGCCAGCCGATCCTGCTCAAGCAGGTCGCGGAGGCGCGGCTCGCGCCGGCCATCAAGCGCGGCGACGCCGGCTACAACGCCAAGCCGGCGGTGATCCTGTCGGTGCAGAAGCAGCCGGACGCCGACAGCGTGACCCTCACCCGCGCCGTCGAGGCGGCGATTGCCGACCTGGCGCGGTCTCTGCCCCCGGGCATCGAGGCACCGCAGTTCCTATTTCGGCAGGCCAATTTCATCGAGCGTTCGGTCGCCAATGTCGAGGAGGCCTTGCGCGACGGCGCCATCCTGGTGGCCGTGATCCTGTTCCTCTTCCTGCTCAATGTCCGCACCACCCTGATCTCGCTCACGGCCATCCCGGTCTCCCTGCTTGCCACCGCCCTGGTGTTCCACTACGCGGGTCTGTCCATCAACACCATGACCCTGGGCGGACTCGCCATCGCCGTCGGCGAGCTGGTGGACGACGCCGTGGTGGGGGTGGAGAACGTCCTGCGGCGGCTCAAACTCAACCGCACCGCCGCAACGCCCAGGCCGATCATCGAAGTGATCGCTGCGGCGACCCTGGAGGTGCGCTCGGCCATCGTCTACGCGACCCTGATCATCGTGCTGGTGTTCGTGCCCCTGTTCGCCCTGCCGGGGATCGAGGGGCGCCTGTTCACCCCGCTCGGCGTCGCCTACATCGTCTCCATCCTCGCCAGCATGCTGGTCTCGGTGACCGTCACGCCGGTGATGGCCTACTACCTGCTCCCGAGGATGAAGCAGCTCGGCCAGGGCGATAGCCCGCTGGTGGCGCGGCTCAAGGTCTGGGATAGCCGGCTGCTCCACTGGTCCTTCGACCACGGCCGTCTGCTCCTGGGGGCGGCGCTCGCGACCGTGGTCCTGGCCGCCGCCTCCGTCCCCCTATTTCCGCGCACCTTCCTGCCGCCCTTCAACGAAGGGACCCTGACCGTCAGCCTGCTGCTCAACCCCGGGACCTCGCTCGCGGAGTCCAACCACATCGGCACCCTGGCCGAACAGCTCATGGCCGGGGTGCCCGAGGTGACCCAGGTGGGCCGGCGCACCGGGCGGGCGGAGCTCGACGAGCACGCCGAGGGCGTCCACTCGACGGAAATGGATGTGGACCTGCGCGACTCCGGGCGCAGCCGGGCCGCCATCGTCGCCGAGATCCGCGCGCGGCTCGCGGGGCTGCCGGCAGTCGCCAATGTCGGCCAGCCCATCTCTCACCGCCTTGACCACCTGCTCTCCGGGGTGCGCGCCCAGATCGCGCTCAAGGTCTACGGCGACGACCTCGATACCCTGCGCGGCCTGGCGGCGGATCTGCGCGAGCGCCTTGCCAAGATCCCGGGGTGACGGACCTGCAAATCGAGAAACAGGTGCGCATTCCCCAGCTCAAGATCCACCTGGACTACGAGCAGGCGGCACGCTATGGCGTGGCTCCCGGCGCTCTGCTGCGCAGCCTCTCGCACATGATCGAAGGGGAGAGGATCGCCCAGGTCATCGAGGGCAACCGGCGCTTCGACCTGCTGGTGCGGCTGCCCGAGGGGGAGCGCGGCCTGCATGACCTGGCCAACCTGCCCATCGAGACCCCTGGCGGGCATGTCCCGCTGTCCACCCTGGCGACCATCGAGGACGGCGACGGGCCCAATCAGATCAGCCGCGAGAACGCCCGGCGCCGGATCGCGATCTCCGCCAACACCGACGGCAGCGACCTGGCCCGCATCATCCGGTCGATCCGTGCCGAGCTTGCGGCCAGACCCCTACCGGAGGGCTACTCCACCGCCCTGGAGGGCCAGTTCCAGGCTCAGGAGGAGGCGGCGCGTCTGATCGGCCTGCTGGCCCTGGTGTCGCTCGGCATGATCTTCCTGGTGCTCTACGGCCGCTATCGCTCCGCGGTGCTGGTCGCGATCATCATGGGCAACATCCCCCTGGCCCTGCTAGGCAGCGTCGCCGCCCTGTGGATCTCCGGCCAGCCCCTGTCGGTGGCGGCCCTGGTGGGCTTCATCACCCTCACGGGTATCGCCACCCGCAACGGCATCCTGAAGATCTCCCACTACATCAACCTGTGCGCCTTCGAAGGGGAGCGCTTCGGCAGGGCCATGATCGTGCGCGGGTCCCTGGAGCGCCTGACCCCGGTGCTGATGACGGCCCTGGTGGCGGCCTTCGCCCTGGTCCCCCTGCTGCTCGGGGCCGAGGCCCCCGGCAAGGAAATCCTGCACCCGGTGGCGGTGGTGATCTTCGGCGGGTTGGTGAGCTCCACCCTGCTCGATACCGTGCTGACCCCGGTGATGTTCTGGCGCTGGGGCCAAAGGCCGCTGGAGCGGTTGTTGGGTGACAGGGAGGGTGCAGCGACCGGACGTGCCGTGGCGGTTCCCGATAAGGCGGCAGGGGCGTTCGAAAACTTCTGATGTGTTCAACCATCGGCCGGAAATCCGGCCAGAAACGAGAGAGGTCTCTGATGAAAAAAACGGTTCCTGTGTCGCTCCTGCTTGCCGCGTTGCTGGTTGGGGCGGGTGGCGCTTCCGCGCACGATGACGCCACTCTGGACACCCTCGCGGCCCCCAACGGCGGCCAACTGCGCATGGCCGGTCCCTACCATTACGAGCTGGTCCTGGCCAAGGAGGGGGGAGAGGCGAAGGAGCGCCCGGTGCTGGTGTACGTCACCGACCATGCCGGGCAGGCGGTCTCCACCGCCGGGGCGAGCGGTTCGGCCATTCTCCTGTCCAGCCAGGGCAAGGTCACGGCCAGCCTCGCGCCCGACGGCGACAACCGCATGAAGGGGACCGCGGCCTATACGCCAGCGCCCGGTATGAAGGCAGTGGTCAGCATCGCGCTGGCGGGCAAGGGGCCCGAGCAGGCGCGGTTCACGCCGAAATAGGGCCGGCGCAGGGCGCACCGCAAAGTGACGCAAATGTCATCCGCGCGTCAGCTTGCGGTGGGTATCGGGTCTCCAGACTTACTGAGGGTAGGTGGAGGTGACACATGTTCGGATTCGATCACTTCGGCATGGGATGGGGTGGATTGGGCATGGTGCTGATCTGGGTTCTGCCTATCCTTCTAGGCATCTTGCTCGTGCGCTATTTCGCCCGTGATCGTGAAGAAAGGCGGGAACCCACGGCCCTGGAGATCCTGGAGGCGCGCTATGCACGCGGCGAGATCGACCGGGACGAGTATCTGAAAAGGCGCGCCGATCTCACCTCGATACGGTGACAGGCCGTACCGCAAGACCTGGAGGCCGACCGGCTCACCGCCAACGCGCCGGCCCTCACGATGTCGCATCGTTTCACGCCCCACAAGATCCTGTGCCCCGGGGCAGGCACCAACCAACCCCTTTAGCGGAGCAATACCATGACCACGCAATGCAGAAACCTTTCGGCGCAACCTCAAGTCGCGAACCAATCTCGCCGGCGAGCACTAGCGCCAGCCGGACGGCTCGCCATGACCGCCATCGCGGCTTCGCTCGCGTTCGCCGTCCCCGTATTCGCCGACGATGCCCATTACCCGCAGCAGGCTCAAGAGACCGGGACCGCACCCGTCGGGCCGGCGGAGGTGGCGCCGTCCATGGAGAAAATGCAAGACAACGTCAAAAAGATGCAGGCGCAGCTCGATCGCATCGCCGCGGCGAAGACGGACGAGGAACGGCAGAAGGCGACGGCCGAGCATATGCAGACGATGCAGGAGAACATGAAGATGGCCGGCGGCATGATGGGCTGCCCCATGATGGAAGGCGGCATGATGGGCAAGGGCGGCATGGGCATGATGGGCGGCAGCTCCCCGGATGCCATGGCAAGGCACATGGAGCAGATGGAGAAACGCATGGACACGATGCAGAGGATGATGGAGCAGATGACCAAGTCCTCAGCGATGCCCACGCCGACCCAGTAAGGCCGTCGGTCAATGCCGTCGAAGAAATGTTGGCGAACTTCCCCCGGTCGCCAGCCTTGACGTTCCCGGCGGGGAGGGATGGAAATGGACGAACATCGGGACTATCGGACCCAGACGCCGGCATTCTTGCCGCGTTTCAAGGTCCTGCCCAAACAAGGAGAATCGTCATGAACCATGCAGAGCATTCCGACAACGCCCACCGTCAGGAGCACCCGGATCATCCCGTGGCCGCGGCGGAAGGCCGGAACCTGACAACTCTCTACACCTGCCCGATGCATCCGGAGATTCGCCAGCCAACACCGGGCAACTGCCCCAAGTGCGGCATGACCCTGGAACCCATGCTGCCCAAGCTGGACGACGAGGCGCATCCCGAGCTCACCGATTTCCGCCGCCGCTTCTGGTGGACCCTGCCCCTGACCCTGGCGGTGACGGCGCTCGCCATGCTCGGCCACCGCCTGGGATGGTTGGCGCCGCAAGACCAGAGCTGGGTTGAATTGCTCCTCGCGTCGCCGGTCATCCTCTGGGCGGGCTGGCCGTTTTTCGTGCGCGCCCTGCGTTCGGTGGTGACGCACACGCCGAACATGTGGACGCTGATCGGTTCAGGCACCGCCGCCGCCTATGGCTACAGCCTGGTGGCGACGGTTGCGCCGGAGCTTTTCCCCCCCGCCTTCGTTGCCCATGGCCGAGTCGGTGTGTATTTCGAGGCGGCGGCGGTGATCGTGTCCCTCACCCTGCTGGGCCAGATCTTCGAGCTGCGGGCGCGCGCCGAGACCGGGGCGGCCATCCGGTCCCTGCTCGGCCTCGCGCCCAAGACGGCACGCCGCATCCAAGCCGACGGCAACGAGGAAGACATCCCCTTGACTCAGGTCCATCCCGGCGACCGGCTGCGGGTGCGGCCGGGCGAGAAGGTGCCGGTGGATGGCGTGGTGGAGGAAGGGGAGAGCGCGGTGGACGAATCCATGCTCACCGGCGAACCGCTCCCCGTTTCCAAGCGGTCCGGCGACACGCTGATCGGCGCGACCCTCAACGCCAACGGCAGCCTGATCATGCGCGCCGAGAAGGTCGGGACCGAGACCGTGTTGGCGCAGATCGTGCAGATGGTGACCCAGGCCCAGCGCTCGCGTGCGCCGATGCAGCGCATAGCCGACCGCGTGGCGGGCCATTTCGTGATCGGGGTGGTGGCGATTGCCTTAGCGACCTTGTTCGGCTGGGGGTTATTCGGCCCGCAGCCTTCCTGGGCCTATGGCCTGATCAATGCGGTGGCCGTGCTGATCATCGCCTGCCCCTGTGCGCTCGGGCTGGCGACGCCGATGTCGGTGATGGTCGCCACCGGCAAGGCGGCGACCCATGGAGTGCTGTTTCGCGATGCCGCGGCCATCGAGAACCTGGGCAAGATCGACACCCTGATCGTGGACAAGACCGGGACCCTCACCGAGGGTAAGCCAGCCTTCCACGGCGTGGTCGCGGCCGCGGACGGGGACGAGGCCGCGGACGGGGACGAGGCCGAGGTCCTGCGCATCGCTGCCAGCCTTGATCAGGGCAGCGAGCACCCCTTGGCGCAGACCATCGTGGCGGAGGCGCGGCGGCGCCGACTCGGGCTTAGTAACCCACAAGGCTTCGAATCCTCATCGGGCATCGGTGTGCGCGGCCTCGTCGATGGACAAGAGGTCGTGCTCGGCAATACCGTGTTGATGGAAGAGAACGGCGTCGACTGGCACCCTCTGGCGCAGCAGGCCGAGGCGCTACGCCGGGAAGGCGCCAGCGTCATGTTCCTCGCCGTTGCCGGCAAGGCGGCCGGGCTCCTGGCGGTATCCGATCCCATCAAGCGCTCGACGCCGGAGGCATTGGAGGCGCTTCGCGGCAGCGGTCTCGCCATCGTCATGGCCACCGGCGACGGCCTCACCACCGCCCGTGCCGTCGGCCGCAGGCTCGGCATCGACGAGGTGCATGGCGAGGTCAAGCCGCAGGACAAGGACGACCTGGTGGCCAGACTCCAGGCGCAGGGACGTCGGGTCGCCATGGCCGGCGACGGCATCAACGATGCGCCGGCGCTGGCCCGCGCCGACGTCGGCATCGCCATGGGCACTGGAACCGACGTGGCCATGAACAGCGCCCAGGTCACGCTCGTGAAAGGGGACCTGCGGGGCATCGCCAGCGCGCGTAAGCTCTCGCTCGCGACCGTGCGCAACATGCGCCAGAACCTGCTGTTCGCGCTCTTTTACAACGCCTTGGGGGTGCCGATCGCAGCCGGGGTGCTGTATCCCTTAACGGGGATGCTGCTGTCGCCGCTCATCGCGGCGCTGGCCATGAGCTTCAGTTCCGCGTCCGTGGTAACCAACGCATTGCGATTGCGCCGGGCAATCGTATGAAACGATGCAGCCGCAACGCCAAACCCGCGTGACGACGATAACCGCTTCACCCCAGACAGATATTCAGCCGTTACCGAGTGTGCGGTCGCCGGCTTGGAGATCGCCGCCGCGGTGGATCTTGCGGCGCAGGCTGACCCTGCTGTCGCTCACGGCGGCAGTGAGGGGTTGGGATCGGCGCGGACGCTGATCGCCCCGTCTTCGACGTCGAGGATGCGGTCGAACACATCGAGGGTGCGGTGGTCGTGGGTGACGACCAGCATGCCGGCGTGGCGTTCGTGGGCGACCTTGGCAAAGAGTTCCATGACCTGGCGACCGCGCTGGCTGTCGAGCGCGGCGGTGGGTTCGTCGGCGAGGATGAGGCTGGGATTGTTGGCGAGGGCGCGGGCCACGGCGACGCGCTGCTGCTCGCCGCCGGAGAGGGCGACGGGCAGGTTGTTGGCGCGCTCGGCGACGCCGAGGTAGTCGAGCACTCCATGGCGCGTTGACGCGCGGCCTTGGGCGCGGTGTCGTTCACTTCGAGGGCGATCTGCACGTTTTCCAGCGCGGTGAGGAAAGGGATCAAATTCGCTTTTTGAAACACGAAGCCGAGGTGCTGGCGGCGGAAGGCGCGCAGATCGACGAGCGCTTTTGATCCATCGAGCACGGGCGTGCCGTTGATGGCGACCTGGCCGGAGGTGGGCGGATTGATCAGCGCCATGGCGGTGAGGATGGTCGATTTGCCGCTGCCGCTGGGGCCGAGCATGCCGACGATCTCGCCGCGTGCGATGCTCAGCGTGGCATCGCGGATGGCGACGACCTCGGTGTGGCCGCTGCCATAGACTTTGCGCAGGTTGGTAACCGCGATCGCGGGCGGGTCGGGGGCGACTGTATTCACGGAGAGCACGGTGTTGGGCTCGACGCGCAGCGCCTTCCAGATACCGAGCAGGCTGGCGAGCATCGGGATGACCAGGACGATGAGGCCGAGGGAAACCAGATCGGCCGTCTCGATCAGGACGAGTCGCGGGAACGAGGGAAAAAGATACAGACCCAGCCACCACGCCAGCCCAAAGCCACCGGCCCCCATGAACAACGCCTGCTGGAGAATGAGGCCCCCGATGACGGTATTGCGCGCGCCGATGATCTTGAGCAGGGCGATGTCGCGGATCTTGTCCAGCGTCAGCGTATAGATGATCAGGGCGATGATGATGGTGGAAATGACAATGAGCAGGGCGCGAAACAGGCCGAGCTGGCGGCGCGCTTTGTCCACCATGCCGGCGAGCAGCAGATCCTTTTGCTCCTGCGTGGAATAGACCGCGATGTCCGGCCAGGTGCGCAGGACGCGGCGGACGGCGGCCTCGTCTGTGCCGGGATCGAGGGTGACGAGGATGGCACTGACTTGCGGTTGGGCGAACGCGGGGATGCCGCTGGAGAGCCCCCCGGCGCGGTCGAGCAGCAGGGGCTGGAGGCGTCCGAGGTCGATGCCCTCCACACGGGCGCGGCGCGCAGCCCGTTCCAGGCGCACGGCCTCCCCCGGTACGTCGAACTGGATCGCCATCGCGTCGCTGACGGTGAAGAAGGCCAGGCCATCGCCGCCGCTGCCCACCAGGCCACGCGTCTGCCCAACGACTTCATAGACCTCCTTGCCGAACTGGATCTTCTCCCCCAGGGGCAGCCCAAGGGACTGATCGGCGATCATTTCGTAGTGCGCCTGGTGCAGGGGACGACCGGCAACCAGGGGCACCCATTCGCCTCGGTCGTCCGGCCAGGAGAGCCCTTGTACGACCATGCGCAGGGGCTTCCCCCGATGCGCGCGCTGGATGGTGTGCGAGACGAAGCGGCGGGCCCGCGCCACGCCCGGCACGGCCCGCACACGATCTTCGAGGTTGGCGGGAATGCGCGAAACCTCGGCGAAGGGCCCGCGCGTGCTGCCCTGGACGACCCAGAGATCGGCGCCCACGCGATCCACGAGCAGCGTCGCCTCATGAATGAGGCCGCGATAGATGCCGCCCATGCCCATGACGATCATGAGCAACAGGCCGACACCCAGGGTGGTGAAGACAAAGCGGCCGGCGTTGTGCCGGATGTCGCGGAGGGCAAGGTTCATGGCAGGGCGATGCGTTGCCCGTCGGTCAGGGCAGCCTTCTGCCCGTCGGTGGGGCGGACGACCTGCTCGCCGGCGCTCAGTCCCTGCACAATCGCGATGTCCTGGACGCCGCGCAGACCGGGCTTGACCTCGCGCCACTGCGCCCGTCCGGCCGCATCGACGAAGACGCCTGGGCGCCCGGCCTTCCAGACCAGGAAGTCCCGCGGCACGGCGAGGGCGTCGGGCTGACGTCCGACCTCGATGAAGACCTCCGCGCGCTGGCCGATGGTCCAGTTCTTCGGCAACTCGGTGACACGGCCATGACCCGGGAGCCCATGGGTGAGCGCGCCTTCGTCAAGCACCTGGAGTCTGTCCAGGGGGACGAGCGCGATCAGATCCTGTTTTCTCTGGGGTACGCGCCCCAAGAGCGTACCAGACGCGACGGCCAGATCGAGCGCTATGTCCCGGCCCGCTTCGGACCTCTTGGACAGAAGGGCGGCGAGTCCCGGCTCAACGTAGCGGTATCCCGCGCCAAGCGGGAAATTCTGGTGGTCTCCTCCTTCGACCGGGTGCTGCTGTCCGTGGCGCGCACAGCAAGCACGAGGGACCGAAGCCCTTCAAGCAGTTCCTGGAGTACGCCCATCACCTGGCCCAAGGCCGCCGCAACCAGGCCGTCCAAGGCCCCGACGAAAATGCGATAAATCAGCGTTTCTTTAACAAAAAGTCATTCAAATCTTGCCACATCCAGGCTTACCCAGACCGTACCCGGCTGCATTTCCACCCTGATCCAGTTGCCTTCCAGCCGATACGTGAGCTGACAGTTGAGCCTTGGGTTCGCAAGCACGCCGGGGTTGAATACCGCTAAGTTATCGCCCCCCGGCCGGCGGACGGACTGAATCAGCAACCCTGGGTGCCCCTCCCGGTGGATGCGCGCTCCCACCGTTTGCGGAAAGGAGTAGTCGAAGGGATGCAACAGCTCGGGGTAATCCGTTGTCGCTTGCCGAAAATCCACCAGAGCAGCCCCGCAAGCCACCGAGTAGACCTTGCGCTCGGCCACGACGGCCTCCCGATCAAAACCGGCATCGGCCAGCAGCCCCCGGTACCAGTGATACGCGGACTCATAGACCGTGGTCTCGACCCTGTCTGATCCGTACCAAACGCCATAAGTCCCATCCGAAAAGCGGCTGGCCTGCCAATGCTTGAAAGGCCAAGCGATGGCGTTGAACCACTCCGCATCCTCGAACGGTCGGTGAATGATGGGCGTCATCGAACGATACAGAGGAGGCTTGACATCGACTTCCACCTTCTGCGCCAGCAGCCACTCGGCTGGATCATCCGTCAGGTCATCAAATAGATCCTGGGATTGTCGGAGCGAAACGATGTTCCTCAGCAGGTCCTGATGAACATCGGCCAGCGTGAGTGTGGCGAAGAGCGAATTCATCCGTCTTGCGATTCAAACGCCACGGGCACGGTCCAGGTACCCCCGCACCGTCAGTAACCCCGCGAAGCCCCACTCCTTGACGATCTCGACCGGAGTGAGGTTGTCGAACGCCTTGTTGCGGGTCGTCATCCAGCGGTAGGCCAGCTCCCGGTTCTGTGGAAACAGCAGGCGCAGGTTCTTGTGGATGCCCAGCAGGTGACCGACCCGCTCGTATTGATCGCGACTGGTGCCGACCGGCGCGCCTTTGCGATAGCGCGTCAAGGCGGCCCGATTGCTGGTGGCGATGCCCAACAGCGCCGCTTGATCCTCGGTGCTTAGCTTCCAGTGGTCGAGCAACGTCATGACCATCTTGGCCAGCGCACCACGATCTTGAGATGCACTCACCTCTCGCTCGATAACCGCTCCCATGGCTGACTCCTTTTGGAGTTGATCAAGGATGACAATATAGCTTCCTGTTGCATTAAGGACAAGAATCGTTGCGATAGCAACGATCTTGCGCTGGACTTTGCCCAAAAAGGTCCAAATTACCAAACGAACCCATTTCAGTTTTGAACAGAAGGGATTGGTGAAGGGGTCAGGCTCGGATCAATCTTGGTTTTGTCTTTGATCGCCAGGCTGCTGGCAGTCATGAGATCTGGTATAACCCGCAAATGAGCGCAAAATCAACGCCGTCATCCAACCGCCCATCGGCAATCCACTAACATCGCGGGTGAACCATGCGCCTGGAAGATGCCCTGAGTTTTAGCCCGGTCGCGGCCCTGTCCGGGGGCTGACGTCATGCGCGCCCGGGACTATGGCCGCTTCAGCCTGACCGCCGTGGGCGCCTATCGCGCCCGCAGCCTGCTGACGGTGACCGGCATTGCCATTGGCATCGCCGCCGTGGTTCTGCTCACCGCCATCGGCGAGGGCATCCATCGCTTCGTCCTCACCGAGTTCACCCAGTTCGGTACCCATTTGCTGACCATTGCCCCCGGCAAGGTGACGACCCTGGGCATGTCGGGGGCCATCGTCAGCAATGTCCGCCCCCTGAGCCTGGCGGATGCCCAGGCCCTGAGCCGCTTACCGGGGGTAGAGGCCCTGGTGCCCGTGATCCAGGGCAATGCCGCCGTGGAGGGCAATGGCCGGACGCGCCGCACCCTGGTGCTGGGGGCGAGTAGCCAGGTACCCCGGGTCTGGCGCATGCAGCCCGAACTGGGCCGCTTCCTGCCGGACGAAGGGGGTGGCGGGGGGCGGGCCCTGGCCGTGCTGGGCGCCAAGCTCAAGGCGGAACTCTTCGGCGCCGCCTCGCCCCTGGGGGCCCGCATTCGCATTGGCGGCGAGCCCTATCGCGTGGTCGGGGTCATGGAGGCTAAGGGCCAGATGCTGGGCTTTGACCTGGACGATACCATCTTCATCCCGGTGGAGCGGGCACTGGCCCTCTTCAATCGCGACAGCCTGATGGAGATCGACCTTCTCTACGCGTCGGAGGCCAGCGGCGAGGCGGTAGCCGAGCGGGTGCGCCGGGTCCTGCTGGAGCGGCATGGCCACGAGGACTTCACCATCACCACCCAGGATCAGATGCTGGAGGTCGCCGGCTCGGTGCTGGACGTCCTGACCCTGGCCGTCGGCGCCATCGGGGGCATCTCCCTGGCCGTCGGTGCTATCGGCATCCTGACCATCATGACCATCGCCGTGGGCGAGCGCCGCCGGGAGATCGGCCTGCTGCGGGCATTGGGCGCCTCCCAGGGCCAGATTCTCTTGCTCTTCCTGGGCGAGGCCCTGGTCCTGGCCCTCCTCGGTGGGCTGGCCGGCCTCACCCTGGGGCTGGGCGGGGCGGGGCTCATCGGCGCCCTGGTACCGGCCCTGCCGACCCATATCGCCTGGCAATTCGCCCTTGCCGCCGAGGTCAGCGCCGGCCTCATCGGCCTGGTCGCGGGGGTCCTGCCCGCCCTGCGGGCGGCCCGGCTCGATCCCATCCTGGCCCTGCGCGACGAATGAGCCCCTGCCTGCCAGGGCCAGGAGGCGCCGGACTCGCCGGCCCGGGAAGCCGAAAACTCGGGTGTGTTGGGTATACAATGCCGCCCATTCAGGCATTCTGGAGGAGAGATCCATGGCCGGTCATAGTAAATGGGCCAATATCAAGCATCGCAAAGCGGCGCAGGACAAAAAGCGCGGTTCGATGTGGACCAAGCTGATCCGCGAGGTGACGGTGGCGGCGCGGGAGGGCGGCGCCGATGCGGGGATGAATCCGCGCCTGCGCCTGGCCATGGACAAGGCCTTCACGGCTAACATGCCCCGGGACACGGTGGAGCGCGCCATCAAGCGCGGCGCCGGCGGCACCGAGGGCGAGCAGTACGAGGAGATCCGTTACGAGGGCTATGGCCCCGGCGGGGTGGCGGTGATGGTCGATTGCATGACCGATAACCGTAATCGTACCGCCGCCGATGTGCGGCACGCCTTTTCCAAGTATGGCGGCAACCTGGGCACCGGCGGCTCCGTGGCCTATCTCTTCACCAAGCAGGGCGTGATCAGTTTCCCGCCCGGCGTGGACGAGGATGCCCTGATGGAGGCGGCCCTGGAGGCGGGCGCCGAGGACGTGGTCAGCCATGATGACGGCTCCCTGGAAGTCATCATGACCCCCGAGGATTTCGGGCCCGTGCGCGATGCCCTGACCATCGCCGGCTTCGCCCAGGGGGAAGGGGACGTCACCTATAACGCCTCGACCCAGGCCACCTTGGAAGACCGCGATACGGTGGAGAAACTGCTGAAGATGATCGACGCCCTGGAGGACCTGGACGACGTCCAGGAGGTCTATTCCAACGCCGACATCCCGGACGCCATCCTGGCCGAACTGGAGGCCTGATTCTGGCCCCCCTCTCACCCCTCGCCCAGCCCCGGGACGCCGCCTCTGGCCCCCTACCGATCCTGGGCCGGGCCGCTAGCCGGGCCCTGCGCCATCGCATCCTGGGCATCGACCCGGGCTCCCGCAACACCGGCTTCGGGGTCATCGACACGGACGGCCAGCACAGCCTGCGCATCGCCAGCGGCTGCATCCGGGTCGGCGACCAGCCCTGGCCGGACCGGCTGGGGCTGATCTTTGACGCCGTCGCCCAGGTGGTGGCGGATTATGCCCCCCACGAGATGGCGGTGGAACAGCTCATCTTTGCCCGCGATCCGACCGCCGCGCTCAAGCTGGGCCAGGCCCGCGGCGCCGTGCTCTGCGCCGGGCTCAAGGCGGGCGTTCAGGTGCATGAATACAGCCCCAAGTCCGTCAAGCTGGCGGTGGTTGGCAGCGGCGGGGCGGAAAAGTCACAGGTCCAGCACATGGTGCGCATCCTTCTGGCACTGCCGGAGTTGCCGGGGGAGGACGAGGCCGACGCCCTGGCCCTGGCCCTCTGCCACGCCCACTCCATGGGCATTCCCGCGCGCCGGCGCGCCGCTGCCTCCTGGCGGGATTTTCGGCCATGATCGGACGCCTGCGCGGTGACATCATCGACAAGCGGCCACCCTGGCTGCTCCTGGACGTCAACGGGGTCGGCTACGAGCTGGAGGCCCCCATGTCCACCTTCTACGACCTGCCCGCCGTGGGCGCGACCGTCACCCTGGTGACCCACCTGGCGGTGCGGGAGGACGCCCACACCCTCTACGGCTTTCTGCGGGAGGCCGACCGCGTCCTCTTCCGCGATCTGCTCAAGGTGACCGGTGTTGGGGCCCGCATGGCCCTGGCCATCCTGTCCGGCATGGACGCCCGCCGCTTCGCCCAGTGTGTCGAACAGGAGGATCATACCGCCCTGATGCGGCTACCCGGCATTGGCAAGAAGACCGCCGAGCGCCTGGTGATCGAGATGCGCGACCGCGTGGGCGCCCTCGCGGCGGGACTCCCCGCGACCGCTACGGTCCCCGCGCGGGTCCCGGCGGAGGCCGCCCCCCTGAGCGATGCCATCGCGGCCCTGATCGCCCTGGGCTACCGGCCTTTGGACGCCAACCGCATGGCCCGCGCCGCCGATGACGGTACCAAGACCTCCGAGGAGATCATCCGCGCCGCCCTGAGGGGAGTGGCATGAACCTTCACCCCCAGACCGCTCCATCGGGACCCTCCGGATTCACGCCCCACCTCGGGAAGCCTCAGCCATGACCCCCATCCACCGCGACATCATCCCCCTGCCAAGCATCCGCGAGGTCAAACCCGGGAGCTTTATCTTCGCCCGCCCCAATGCCCTGCCGCCGAGCTTCTGCGATGAGGTCATCGCCCGTTTCGAGGCCCACCCGGAGCAGCAGCACGAGGGGCGCATCGGCCAGGTTCAGGCCAAGGATCTCGCCATCAAGGCCACGACGGATCTGGTGGTGAGCGACAAGGAGGACTGGGGGGATGTGGATCAGATGTTCTTCCGCTCCCTGGCCGCCGCCCTGCGGGAGTTTCGCGAGACCTACACCTACTTCAAGGGGCCCTTCAAGGACATGGGCTATCAGGTCCAGCGTTATCAGGCGGGGGAGTACTATCACTGGCACATCGACGGCGGTAGCCACGAATTCAGCCAGCGCCAACTCGTCGCCCTCTGGTATCTCAATGAGGTGCCCGGCCCCGGCGGCGAGACCCAGTTCGCCTATCAGGATGTCAGCATCAGGCCCGAGCGCGGCACCCTGGTCCTCTTTCCCCCCTTCTGGACCCACGAACACCGCGCCGCCCGCCTGGAGGCGGGGGTGAAATACATCGCCACCACCTGGGTGGTCTTCGCCTGAACTTTGCGGCCCTATCCCCCCGGTATGGGCGGCAAGAGCTCGGACAGGCGCAGCGGCTCCAGCCCCAGACGGGCCCGGTAGATGATGCGGTAGGCTAGGACACGCTCGACATAGCCCCGGGTCTCGGCGTAGGGAATGGCAACAATCCAGAGGTCCGTCTCGGTACAGGCCTCGGGGAGCCAGCGGGCCACCCGGTGGGGCCCGGCGTTATAGGCGGCGGTGGCCAGGGCCGGGTGGCCGAAGCGGTCCCGCATCCCCGCGAGATAGGTGCTCCCCAGATTGATGTTCCGTTCCGGTTCCAGGATGGCGCCACGCCCCGGCGCCGGCTCGCCGGCCGCGACCGCCAGTTCCTGGGCGGTACCGGGCATGAGTTGCATCAGCCCCAGGGCCCCGGCCTGGGAGGCTACCGTGGGATTGAAGACACTCTCCTGACGGATTACCCCATAGATCCAGTCCTCGGGCAGCCCCGTCTGCCAGGCCTGCTCCTCCACCAGGCCCCGATAGGCGAGGGGAAAGCGCAGTTCGAGGTCGTCCCAGTAGTCGGTGCGGGCCAGGGTAAAAATCGCCTGGTCATGCCAACCCAGCCCCGCGGCCAGGGTGGCGGCGGCCCGCAGATCGGGGGCCTCCAGGTCGCGGGTCAGGGTGCGCCACTCCCGGCGCATGTCCGCGTCCCGGCCCAGGCGCTGGAGTTCCCGAATCCGCTCCAGGGCGGGCGCGGTGGCGAGGCGGCGGAGGCGCTCGGGCTCGACGGGTACCGGGCGCGACTCCAGGGGATAGGGGAGCCCGAGGCGGTCCGCCGCCAGCAGGCCCCAGAGGCTGCGCTGGCCAGCGGCGGCCGCGAAGCTCTCCCGGGCCGCCGCGTCTTGACCCAGGGCGGCCTCGGCGCGCCCCTGCCAGTAGAGCCAGCGATCACGCTTCTCCATCTGGTCGGGCATGCGCCGCACCCACTCCGCCACCCGCGCCCAATCCCGCTGGCCAATGGCCGCCCGCAGGCGCCGCTCCTGGGCCTCCAGGTTTTCGTCATGCGCCGCCATCCGGTCCCAGAGCGCCAGCCCCCGGGGGCCATCGACCGGGGTGAGGGCCTGGCCCACCGCCGCATGGGCGCGATCCCAGGCCAAGGGGTCCCGTTCCAGGGTATCGGCATGGGTTGCCAGGGCGAGGGCGGCCTGCTCGGGCGTCGTCCGCGCGAGGTTGACGATGCCAACCGCCAGGATGGCCGCCGCCAGGGGGGGCGGGACCGGGTTGGCGCCCGTTGGGGCGCTGGGCCGGGTCCTGTTCAGGGCATTGGCCTGGGCGCTGGGTGGGGTGCTCGCCTGGCCGTCCGCCCGTGCCGGTTCCGGCAGGGGCTCCAGCACCCGGGCCGGGCGAGCCAGCACCGCCAGCCCGTAGTCGAGCCAGGGCCGCTCCGACGCCGGCAGCCAGGTGCCCAGGTGGCGGGCCAGCCCCGTCTCCCCGGCCTCCAGGGCCAGCCGGATCCGCGCCCAGAGCCGTTCCGAGGTCAGGCCGCCCTGGGTCCGCCAGGCCTCGAAGAGGGGATCGCAGGCCGCCGGCTGGGAGCTGGGCCTCAGCCAGAGGGGCTCCAGCCGGGCGGGATCGAGGGCCCGGTCCGTCGCCCCCGTCTCGAGCAGTGCGCGCAGATAGAGACAGCGCCGCTCCACCGCGTCACCCTCCTCCCGGTAGATCCGCGCCAGATCCGCCCAGCGTTCGGCCTGGGCGAGGCGTTTGACATAGGCGGCGCGCAGCCGCTCCGCCAGGGGGGTATCCGGGAATTCGGCCAGGAAGGTCTCGATGGCGGCATCCGGCGCCGCCTGGTGATCACCCAGTTCGGCGAAACGCAGGTAGGGATACAGCGGATAGTCCCGGAGTTGGTCCCGCAGGGTCTCGAAGGTGGGGCGGTCCCCGCTCTTCAGGGCCCGCTCGGCCCGGAGGAAGGTGGCTCGGTCGGCCGTACGGTCGGCATCCTGGCCCCGCGCGGTTGCCGATACCGTCATGGCCGATATCAGCAGTATCCATAAGGCCCTGGGCCTCATCAAGACAAGACGGGACATCGGGGTCTCCTTTGAATCGAGGCCCATTTTTGGGAAGCGCGATGCATTTTGCAAGTTGTGACGATTTCCTGCTCGCCTGGGGAGGTATTCACGGCGTCCCCCGCCGCCACCCGGCCCGGGATACCGAAAACTTAAGTGTGTTGGGTATATTTTACAGAAGAGACGCCTATAACTATGCAAATCGAATCTGTAAGCTGCGATCTGCATAAAATTCCATGATTGACCGTGATATTTTGGAGGAACTACGCCGATCGGCGGCCGAGTACCCGGTTGTTACTGCAAACCTACGTCGAACGGGACGTCCGGGCGCTGATTCAGGTGCGGGATTTATCCGTTTTCCAGAAATTCCTGACGATGTTGGCGGGCCGGGTGGGTCAGGTCATCAACCTCGCCTCCCTGTCGAACGATGTTGGTGTCTCGGCGACCACCATCCGCAACTGGTTGTCGGTACTCATCGCCTCTTTCGTGGTGTTTGAGTTGTCACCCTACTTCGAGAATATCCAGAAGCGGGTCATCAAATCGCCAAAGATTTATTTTGTCGATGTGGGGCTGGCGACCTTTCTGTTGGGCATCCGCACGCCGGAGCAACTGGCGCGTGATCCCTTGCGGGGCCATCTCTACGAAAACCTGGTCATCGCCGAGGTCTTGAAGGCCAGGTACAACGCTGGCCAGCGCCCCGAGTTGTTCTTCTACCGGGATTCGCAGGGTAATGAGGTGGATTTACTGATCCGTGAGGCCGGGTCCATGACGCCGGTCGAAATCAAATCGGCCAGCACCTTCACCCCCCACTTCATCCAGGGCCTGGAACGCTTCCAGGCCCTCGGCGCCGTGCGGTGCGCGCCTGGCGTGGTCCTCTACAATGGCGACCAACGCTTTACGCTGCGGGGCGTGCGCATCTTCAATCCGCTAGCCGTCCCAGACCCGACCGATGAGATCCTGCGGCCCGGGCGCGCCCCTTCCTCATGAGGTTTCGGGAAGGATGGCGCCGTCATCCATGCGGATCCGCCGCTGGGCGCGGGCGCCGAGTTCGGCGTCGTGGGTGACGATCAGCAGGGTCAGGCCGTTAGCGTTGAGGGCCTCCAGGGTCTCCATGACCTCCCGGCCGGAGGCGCGGTCCAGGTTGCCGGTGGGCTCGTCGGCCAGGATCAGGCCCGGCTCCATGATGGTGGCGCGGGCGATGGCAACGCGCTGGCGCTGGCCGCCGGAGAGCTGATCGGGGCGGTGGTGGGCGCGATCCGCCAGCCCCACCGCCGCCAGGATGCGGGTGACCCGTTCCCGGCGTTGGGCGGGTGCCAGGCCCGCCAGGACCAGGGGCAGCTCGACGTTCTCCGCCGCCGACAGGCGCGGGATCAGGTGGAAGGACTGGAAGACGAAGCCAATGCGGTCGCGCCGGAGCTGGGCGCGGCGCTCCTCGTCGATTTCGGTGGTCTCCAGGCCGTCGAGGCGGTAGTGGCCGCTGTCGGGGCGGTCCAGCAGGCCGAGGATGTGCAGCAGGGTGCTCTTGCCCGAGCCCGAGGGGCCCATGATGGCGGCGTATTCGCCATCGGCGAAGGTGAGATCAATGGCGCGCAGGGCGTGGACCGGCTGGCCGCCCACCTGGAAGGTGCGGGAGACTCCGGCGATCTCAATCATGGGGCCGGCTCGCCCAGAATGGCGCGGGCGCCGTCCACCACCCCGTCCTGATCACTGGACAGGACGACCAGTGCGCCGGGCTCGATCCCCCCGGTGATCTGGGTCTGCTCCCAGTTGGCCAAGCCGGTCTGGACGGCACGCTGGCGTAGGCGGCCGGCTGCCTGGTCCAGGACCAGAAGGGTCCCGTCGGGCTTGAGGGCTGCGGTGGGCACCCGCAGGACGCCCTCGCGGCGTTCGACCAGGATCTCGACGTCGGCGCTGTAGCCGGCTAGCCAAGCCAGTTCCACCGGCGGATCAATGACCTCGACCTCGACCTCCAGGGTGCGGGCCTGCTTCTCGGCGTCGAGGACATAGGGGGCCAGGCGCCGCACCCGGGCGGGAAAGACGCGATCGCCGAAGGCATCCAGGGTGACGCGGACCTCGGCGCCGGTCCGCACCTTGGCGGCGTCCACCTCGTCGATGGGGGCCGAGACATAGTGACAGGCGTCGTCGATGAGATCGACCGCCGGGGGGGTGGGGATGCCGGGGGGCGAGGGCGTGGCGTATTCGCTCAGCTCGCCGGAGACCTCCGCGACGATGCCCGCGAAGGGGGCGGTCAGTTGGGTCTTGGCCAGATTGGCCCGGGCGAGGCCAATCTGGGCGGCGCTGACCCGGGCCGTGGCCGCCGCCGCCTCGCAGTCGGCGCGACCGGCCTTGGCGCCGGTGATGGCGCGGTCCAGGACCTCCTCGGAGGTCAGCCGGCGCTGCTGCAGCTTGACCTGACGCGCGGCCTCGCGTTCGGCGTTCTCGGCGTTGAGGCAGGCGGAGCGGGATCGCGCCTCGGCGGCATCCGCCTCCCGTTCCGCCAGGGTGACCTGGGCGGCGAGATCGTCATTCCAGAGTTCAAGCAGCAGATCGCCGGCCTTGACCCGATCACCCTCGCGCACCGCCAGGGTCTTGATCTGACCACCAATGCTGGGCGCCAGTCGCGCCCGCCGGCAGGCCTTGAGGGTCCCGGCGCGGGTATTGGCGACGATCTCCTCGACCGTCCCCAACGTCGCCGCCTGGACCTTGACCACCACCGGTTCGGGTTCGCGCAGAGACCACCAGACCCCCAGGCCAGCGACGGCCAGGGCGGGCAGCACCCAGGTGCGGGCGGTAAGCGGCATGGTGGAGATCCCCGTGAAGCGTCAGATGTAATTGTATACCCAGCGCCCGCCGCCACCCGACCCGGGAAACCGACTCACGCTCCCGGCGAGAACCCAGGGGTATAAAAAAGCCCGCCACGGGGGCGGGCTGACCGGGGCTGGCGCGGGGCCTCCAGCGGTCATCAGAACTTGGTGATCACCACATTGACGCCGTCCTCCGCGCCCAGGTCGAAGGTGTTGCCATCCAGTCTCGCGACCGTGCCGATCATCTCGGCGACGTAAGCGGGGTCGGCGGCGGCATTGATCACCAGGCCATTGCCCTGGCCGTCGGCCACCACCAGGGTGGCGGCATCGGGCCGCGTAATGGAGATGCCCTCACCGGGGGACAGGATGGTGAGGTCCGCATGCATGAAATGCACCGAGAGGGCCGAGGGGTCGCGATTGGCCTCGACAATGGCATCGGCGGCGTCAACGGCTCCAGACTTGACCTTCTCCACCAGAATTCCGGCCGTGGCCTTGGCCTTGGCGGCGATTTCCTGCGCCTTTTCGCTGGTGGCGGCCTCTTTCACCGCCGCAACGGCTTTGTCGAGATGTTCTTTCCAGTTCATGAGTTCTTTCTCCTCATTGCAGATAGTCGAAAAAGATAGGGATGCGGACATCCGGTGGGTCAGGGAGACGAGCCAGCGGCTAACAGGTTACCGATCCCGCCCGCCGAAGCCAAATGCTGCCTGAACGCGATTTGCCGCATCCCCCAGCCGGTGAGACTCCTGGCCCGGATGATCGTTCCTTAATCCCCAAGGGCGCCGGTTGTTGGGCCTGCCCGCTGGTGGTGACACCGTGCCTGTCTGGCGATAGGGTCTCATGCGGATGAGCATTAAAAAGCCCGCCAGGGGCGGGCTCTTGGTGTCGGGGCTGGGATGGTCCCCGCTGGTCGGGGCTCAGCCGAGTTCGTCGGCGCCGATCTTCTGCATCAGGCCGAAGCTCTTGACGAAGGGATTGGCCATGCGCGGGTCCTTCATCATGGCCTTGTAGTCGCCGGCCTTGAACTTGAGCTTGCCGGTCATGAAGGCCATGCCCATGCCGGCCATGCCGATGCCTTTCTCGACCCACTTGAGCCAATCACTCAGATCGGCACGCATGTCCCAGTTCGGGGCGGGATCGCTGGGGCTCCAGGAGCCGGCGCGCATGCAAACGCCGTTTTCGACCACGAAGACGCCCCGGGGGTTTTCCTCGTTCTTAAAGCCACAGGTAATGACGGAGCCGAAGCCAATCTCGGCGAGTTTGTCCTTGACCTCGGGTTCGTCGTTCCAGGCGTCCATGAGTTGCTTCATCCAGGCGTCGGAAAAGAGTGCTGCCATGGGTTAAATCCTCCAGGTTTTGGGTTTATAGACCCCGGCCGTGGCGGCCGAGGCTGGGTGGCTCTTGTTGGTTACGGGCGCGCGGCGCCAGGGCGCCTCTGGTGGGGATTCTAGCAGTTTGGACCGGGCGCATCAGGCGAAATCCAGTTGGATGCCCGCCGCCGCCAGGCGCTGGGCCTCCTCCTCCAGTTCAAAGCGGGTCAGGGGATGATCGTCGAGCCAGTGGGGGAAGCACAGGACGAGGCCCTCTTCGCTGGCGGTCAGGAGGGGAGAGGGCTTGGCGGCGGCTGAGCGGCTCCGATGCAGGAGGACGGCCAGGCGCAGGAGGACGCAGAGGCGCGGGGCGGCCCGGCGCCAGGGGGTTGCCAGCCCGGCGAAGTCCTGGGCTTGGAATTTGCGCCGGTGGCCCAGCACCAGGCTGGCCAGGAGGCATTGCTCCGGGCGACTAAACCCCGAGAGGTCCGCATTAGCCACCAGGTAGGCGCCATGCCTCTGATACTGGCTGTGGGCCACGGTCAGGCCAATCTCGTGCAGGCGCGCCGCCCAGGTCAGGAGGTTGGGCATGAGGGGGTCCGTCAGGTCCCAATCGCGGACCACCTGGCCGAAGAGGACCAGGGCCGTGTCGCGGATGCGCCCGGCATGGGCCTCGTCGATGCCAAAACGCTGGGCGAGCACGGCGACCGAGCGCTCCTGCACGTCCAGGTGGCGCACCAGGCCCATCATTTCATAGAGCAGGCCCTCGCGCAGGGCCTCGTCGGAGACCTGCATCCGCTCGATGCCCAGGGCGGTGAAGACCGCGCTCAGGACGGCGACGCCACCGGTGAAGACGGGCCGGCGTTCCTCGGTGAGTCCCACCAGGTCGATGGCGGCGACCTGGCCGAAATCCACCAGGGCCTCCCGCAGGCGGCACAGGGCGTCCGCCGTGATGCCGTCCGTGCTCCAGCCCTGGGCCGCCACCACGGCGGCGATGGCCTTGATGGTGCCCGAGCTGCCGACGGCCTCGCGCCAGCCGGACTGGCGGAAGCGTTCGCGTACCGGCCGGATCTCAATGGCCCCGGCCAGTTCGGCCCGGCGCAGGCGCTCGGCGGTGATGACGCCGTCACTGAAATGGCGCAGGGAGGCGCTGACGCAGCCCATGGTCAGGCTCTCGCGCAGGCGGGGGGTGAAACCCTCGCCGACGATGATCTCGGTGCTGCCGCCGCCGATGTCCACCACCAGCCGTCGCTGGTCGCCGGCGGCCAGGCCGTTGGCTACCCCGAGATAGATGAGTCGCGCCTCCTCGCGCCCGGCGATGATCTCGATCGGATGCCCCAGGGCCGCCTCGGCCTGGGCCAGGAAGCCGCTCGCGGGGTTCAGTTGCCGCAGAGTGTTAGTGCCCACGGCCCGCACGCTGCCGGGGGGCATGCCCCGCAACCGCTGGCCGAAACGCTCCAGGCAGGAGAGGGCGCGGGTCGCTACCTCGGGCATCAGCTCCCGGTCCTCCGTCAAGCCCTCCGCCAGGCGCACCATCTCCTTGAGCCGGTCGATGACCTGGAAATCGCCCTCCAGGGGCCGGGCGACGATCAGGTGAAAGCTGTTGGAGCCCAGGTCGATGGCGGCCAGGGATTCCGCGGGGTTGATGTCGGCAAGGATGGGGTCGGACGGCATGATCGCTCCCAGTGGATGAAAACCCGCGAATGGTAACAGAGCCCCGCGACCGCCAGATTGCCAAAATGTTACCGGCGGGTCATCCTGCCCCTTTTCCCGCTCCCAGGCTCGCAGGCTCATCCCATGAACACCCCCGCCTTTGATCAAGCCCGCTTCAACCGGGTCCGCTGGACCGTCTTCTGGACCCTGATCGCCTCCTACATCATGGTCTTCTTTCACCGCATGGTGCCGGGCGTGGTGGCGGCGGACCTGATGCAGGCCTTCCAGACCAGCGGGGCGGCGCTCGGCTCCCTGGCGGCGACCTATTTTTATATCTACACCGCCCTGCAAATCCCGTCCGGGGTGCTGGCGGATACCCTGGGGCCGCGGATCAGTGTCACCCTGGGGGGGCTGGTGTCGGGGGCGGGCTCCATCCTCTTCGGGCTGGCGCCGGATTTTGGCACCGCCAGTTGGGGGCGCTTTCTCGTCGGCCTGGGGGTGTCCGTGGTCTTCATCGGGCTCATGAAAACTAACGCGGTCTGGTTTTCCGAGCGCCAGTACGGGCGGATCGGCGGGCTCACCCTGCTGCTGGGCAACCTGGGGTCGATCATGGCCGCCGGTCCCCTGGCCCTGCTGCTGGTGGAGGTGTCCTGGCGCTCGGTGTTCGTGAGCGCGGGCTTCGTCTCCATCGCCTTCGCCGTCCTGACCCTGATTTTGGTGCGGAACCGGCCCGAGGACGCGGGCTTTCCCTCGCTCCGGGAGCAGGAGGGCCTGCCGTCCCACCCGGCCCGGGATCAGCACTGGCTGCGGGATCTGCGGGAGGTGATGACGACGCGCGCCGTCTGGCCCGGCTTCTGGGTCAATTTTGGCCTCACCGGCTGCTTCCTGGCCTTCGCCGGCCTGTGGGCGGTGCCACTGATGCGCGATCTGCATGGACTGGATCGCGCCGGCGCCTCCCTTTACACCACGGTGACCCTGGCGGCCTTTGCCATTGGCGCCTTCAAGGTGGGCTGGATCTCGGATCGCATCGGCCGGCGCCGCCCGGTGATCATCGCGGGGACCGCCCTGTCCTGCCTGGCCTGGCTGGCGATGATCCTGCTGCCTTGGGGGCCGGGCTGGAGCGGTCTGCTGATCTTTACCGTCCTGGGCCTGACTGCCGGGGGCAACGTGGTGGTCTATGCCGCCGCCAAGGAGGTCCTGCCGGCACGGGTGGCGGGCATGGCCATCGCCCTGGTCAACACTGGCCTTTTCCTGGGCGCCGCCGTTATGCAGCCGGCCTTCGGCTGGGTCCTGGATCTGACCTGGGATGGGGCTCTGCGGGAGGGTGTCCGCCTCTATGGGCGCGCCGATTACCTCAATGGCCTCTGGCTGTCCTTTGGCTGCGCCCTCATCGCCCTTGTCGCCGCCCCGCGGATGCGCGAGACGCGCTGCCAGCAGCAAGGCTGAGGGGGAGAAGTTTAGACCCCACGCTCGCTTTATAGACCTGACCCCGCCGCCTTTAACAGATGCGCGGCAGGGGTTCGCCGGTGAGCCAATCGACGACGCGCTCGCCGCCGAAGGCGGTCTCCATGCGCACGAACTGGTGGGGGTCCGCCACCACCTCGCCGACGATGGCGGCGTCCCGGCCCAAGGGGTGGGCGCGCATGGTCGCCAGCAGGGTCCCGGCCCGCGACTGCGGGCAGATGGCGATGAGCTTGCCCTCGTTGGCGACGTAGAGGGGGTCCAGGCCCAGGAGTTCGCAGGCGGCGGCTACCGCCTCGCGTACTGGGATCTGGGTCTCGCGTACCCGCATGCCGACCCCGGACTGGCGGGCGAACTCGTTGAGGGTGGTGGCGAAGCCGCCGCGGGTGGGGTCGCGCAGGCAATGGATGTCCGGCACCGCCGCGACCATGGCGGCCACCAGCTCATGGAGGGCGGCGGTGTCCGACAGGATCTCGGTGCCGAAGCCCAGGTTCTCGCGTTTGGACATGACGGCCACGCCGTGATCGCCCAAGGTGCCGCTCACTAGAATCGCGTCCCCGGGCCGGGCCTGGTCCCCGGAGATGGTGATGCCGTCCGGCACCACACCCAGGCCCGTGGTGGTGATGAAGACGCCGTCAGCCTTGCCGCGCTCCACCACCTTGGTGTCGCCCGTCACCACCGGCACCCCGGCCTCGTTGGCGGCTCGCGCCATGCTCTCCACGATCCGGGCCAGATCGGCGAGGGGGAAGCCCTCCTCCAGGATGAAGCCCGCGGCCAGGTAGAGGGGCCAGGCGCCGGCCATGGCGACATCGTTGATGGTGCCGTGTACCGACAGACAGCCGATGTCGCCACCGGGGAAAAAGAGGGGCGAGATCACGTGCCCGTCGGTGCTCATCACCAGGCGCCCCGGTGGCGGCCGGAAGAGGGCCTGGTCGTTGCCCTGGCGCAGCAGGTCGTTGTCCAGGAAGCGCTGAAAGAGCTCGGCGATGAGCTGGGCCATGGCCCGCCCGCCGCTGCCGTGGGTCATGTCCACCACCCCGCCCTTGATATCGAGGCCCTGGGCGAATGGGCGTGGCTGAGCGGTCATAGGTGTGGGCGTCTCGGCGGGTGGGTGAGAGTGTTCTTTACCAAAACAGGCCTGCCTCAGGCCGCGTCCCGGAAGCGTCCATAGCTCCAATAGGCCGCGCAGGCGCCCTCGGAGGAGACCATGCAGGAACCCATGGGGTTGTCGGGCGTGCAGAGGGTGCCGAAGAGGCGGCAGTCGGCGGGCTCCTTGACGCCGCGCAGGACGGCGGGGCATTCGCAGCCCTTGACCTCGCAACTGGGGGGGACGACCACCCGAAAGCGCTGCTCGGCGTCAAAATCGGCGAAGGCCTCGTTGAGGCGCAGGGCACTGTCGGGCAGGAAGCCCAGGCCGCGCCATTCAAAGCTGTCGCGCAGGGTCAGGATCTCGGCCATCAGGGCCTGGGCTTTGCGGTTGCCCTCCGGGATCACGGCGCGTGTGTATTGATTCTCCACCTCGGCGCGGCCCGCGTTGATCTGGCGGATCAGCATCAGGGTCGCCTGCATCACGTCCAGGGGCTCGAAGCCGGCGATGACCAGGGGGGTGCCAAAGTCGCGGGCGACGAAGTCATAGGGGGCGGAGCCGATGACGGTGCTAACGTGGGAGGGCCCCAGGATGCCGTCGATGGCGATGCCTTCGGGGGCGGCGCTCGCCAGGATGGCGCGCATGGCCGGCGGGGTCAGGACGTGGTTGCAGAAGACGCTGAAATTGGTGAGCCCCTCGGCCTGGGCCTGCTTGAGGGCCACGGCGGTGGGCGGGGTGGTGGTCTCGAAACCGATGGCGAAAAAGACCACCTGACGCCCGGGGTTGGAGCGGGCAATGGCCAGGGCGTCCTGGGTCGAATAGATCATGCGGATGTCGGCGCCCCCAGCCTTGGCCTTGAGCAGGCTGTGGCGGTGGGAGGCCGGGACCCGCATCAGGTCGGCGTAGGTGCAGAGGGTCAGGCCATGGCGCTCGGTCATGGCGATGGCCTGGTCGATCCGGGCGGTGGGCAGGACGCAGACCGGGCAGCCGGGGCCATGGACGAAGCGGACGTTGGCCGGCATCAGGTCCTGGACGCCATAGCGGAAGATGGCGTGGGTGTGGCCGCCGCAGAACTCCATGAGACGGTAGGTCCGGTCCCTGGTGGCCTCCTGGGCGATGGTGGTGGCGAGGCCCCGGGCCAGGTCCCGATCGCGGAACTCATCGATGAATTTCATGCCGGTGCCAGGCCCCCCGCGGCGGCGATCAGGGCCAGGGTGCGTTCGGCCTCCTCGGGGCTGATGCGGCCCAGGGCATAGCCGACGTGGACCAGGACATAGTCCCCCACTTCGGTGTTCTCGACCAGGGCCAGGGAGATCTCCTTGGTGACGGCACCCAGGGCGACGGTGGCTATGTCGGTGGCGGGATCGATGGCGATGACGCGGGCGGGGACGGCCAGGCACATGGGGGCGGGACCCGAAAAGTCGATTCAGTCAAGGCGCACATCATACGCCACGCAGGGGTCCAGGGCGGTCACGAAGAGCCCGGCGATTCGGCGCAGGGTTTCATCGTCCGCGTCCGGCAGGGTCGCCAAGCCCAGCGCCGCCGCGCCCTGGGGATGGAAGTTCCACTCGGTGGGGGCCAGGATGCGGTAGTCCACCACCCGGCCAGCCTGGATGGCGATCCGATGCACCAGCAGGCCCCGGGCCGCCTGAACCTGGGCCAGGCCCACGCCGCCCTCCCCCTCCTCCCTATCACCGGGGCTATCCCCGCCAGCCTCCAAGGCGGCCAGTCGCGCGGGTAGCCCGGCCAGGATCACGGCCAACTCGACCAATTGAGCCGTAAGGCGCGTCAGCAGGCCATTTCCCTGCTTCCGGGTCAGGTCGGCGACCAGGGCCTGATTAAGCTGGCGAGTGAAGGGGGAGGATTCCGCCGGGGCGCCGGCCCAGAGGGGCCTGGCGATGAAGTCTTCGGCCTCCGGTCCGCCCAGACGTGCCTCCAGGGCGGCGCTGGACAGGGCCGGCAGGGCCGGCACGGTTGAACGACCGACGGCACTCCAGCCCTGGCTTGCGACCAGACGCAGCAGTCGCGCGGCGGGGGTGTCGGTGGTTGCGGCCCAGTGGCCCAGCTCCGCGGCGGTGGTGTTCGCGGCGAGCCAGCCACGGGGGGCTTGGCCCAGTACCTGCCCCATGGCGACATCCGCCAGGACCGTCAGGGCTACCGCGGCACCCGCCAGGTCCGGCTGGAAGCTTGGGGTACCCAGCACCAGCGGATCACCGCCCGCCGCCAGGGCCGAGCGCAGTTGACCGCAGGCGCCCATGACCCGGGCCATGGCCGGCCCCCGTGGCCCCTCGCCGAGAAAGCCCGGCCAGTCCAGGAGCAGGCGCCAGAGGTGCTCCCGGGCCGTCTCTACCTCCACCAACAAGCCGCGCGTCCGCGAGAGGGTATCGCTGGGAGTCTGGCCCAGAGCCACCTCACAGGCCGAGACGCAGGCAACGGCCTGGGCGGTGGCGCAGACGCTGAAGAGGCTGGGGAGCGTCGCGGCCGTCTCCATTGGGCTCTTGCCGATGAAGACCCGGCTGGCGCCGACGAGGCGCGAGGATGCGATGTCGACCGCCAACCCTTCCGGGCGACGAAGCAGGTGAATCTGGAGACGGCCCGAGAGATCGTTCATGGGGATAAAATCGCGGCAAGTGTGCCAGGGTGAACAAGTTTCTGGGAGAATGCGCCCATCCTAAAGATCCCGTCCCGTGGCATCACCAGGAGGGATCCGCCGCCGGGAGCCTCCGGGGGACAACCCCAGGGATCACCCCAAGGGAACCATTCACAGCCAAGGTGGAGTCATGCTGACCAAACAACAACTTGATAAATATCGCGAAGACATCGTCTTCGAGACCCAACTGGTAGGCCGCCCCTTTGTTTTCCGCTCCACCTGGGGCCTCTTCTCGCCGCGCGAGATCGACGAGGGTACCCGCTTGTTGCTCCAGCATGTCGAGGTGGGACCGGACGACAACTGCCTGGATCTCGGCTGTGGCTACGGTCCCATCGGCCTGGCCCTGGCGGCGCTTGCCCCCGGCGGGCGGACGCTGATGGTGGACAAGGACTTCGTCGCCGTCGAGTTCAGCAACCGCAATGTCGCCTTCAATCGCCTGCCCAACGCCCGCGCCCAGTTGAGCGATGGCTTTCGCCACATCGATCCCACTCTGCGCTTTGATGTCATCGCGAGCAACATCCCCGCCAAGGTCGGCAAGGAGGCCCTGAGCCTCTATCTGCACGACGCCCGCCAGTGGCTCAATCCCGGTGGCCGCCTCTACGTGGTCACCATCAACGGGCTGCGCGAGTTCATGAAGCGCAATCTGACCGAGGTGTTTGGTAATTACGACAAGCTTAAGCAGGGCGCCCACTACACGGTCGCCCTGGCTGTCAGGGACTGAGACCGCCAGGGTTCATGCTCTGATCAGACCCGAGGGTGGTCCCAGAGGGATGATCTCTGGGGAATGACCGAGCGGGGACCGGCCTGACCCGATTCCCCGGCGCCCGGCCAGCATGGGCTCGAACGCCAGGGCGGAGGGAGAAACTCAGGGTTGATAATATTGCTTAAACTCAGGGCCAGGCTCCCGCGCCGAGAAGATGTAGAGGACGATGCCGTTGGGGTCTTGAATGGCAAAGCCGCGATCGCCCCAAGGATGGTCCTCAAGGGGCATGATGGCGGTCAGTCCTGAGGCCAGCAGTGATTGATATTCAGCATCAACATCCGCTACCTGGAGGTTATAGGTTAGCCCAGCGGGGTTACACAGGGGTTGCTCGGCTTGAGGGGCCATGAATTGCAGAGAGGCGGTCTCCTTACCGAACTCCAGGTTCAGATACCAGCCACAGTCAAAGGTGACCTTGGCGCCGAAGTGCTTGATATAGAAATCGCGGGACTCTGCTACCTTGTCGGTGGTGATGCAGGGAGATAAGCTGACCTTTACACATACTTGAGTCCATTCCTTTCTCACGAAGTATCCTCCGGCGGCGGCCGCAAATACCCCGGCGGATACTCATCGCGCCAGCTCGCCCGCTCCTCCGGGCGATAGATGAGATACATCTCGATCGCCACGTCCAGCTTCTGCAAGCCCTGCCACAGCACCTCCGTCCCCGGGTGGCCATCGGCCTTACGGCCCTGGAAGCCGCCCTTGATGGCGATCCAGCGGGTCGCCTCTTGCAGGGTGGGTGGCTGCTCGGGCAGAACGGTGGTTTGATGAAACCAGCTAAACAGCGCCTGCCATTCCGGATCCTGGAAGAACAGGGTGCAGGGGGCGTCAGGATCCATGCGGCCCAGCATCGTCAGATAGTAAATGCGCCAGGCCACCACCAGATCGATGGCCAGGCAATTCTCCAGGCGGGCCACGCAGCCCAACTGGCGCTCCTCGATCTGGCAACCGGTCTTGAGGGTGCGATGAAACACCTCGATGCCCCAGCGCGCGCCATACCAGCGCACCCGCTCTTGGGCCTCGGCCAGGGTGGTGGTGGCGACGTTGGTCAGCAACAGCCAGTCCACCCCGTCGACCCCGGGGCGGGGCCGCTTCGCGCAGCAACACCGCCCACAGCGCCAGCGGGCTTTCTTTAAGATTCCCGGGCGGTTTGAGCGTCACCGGCCCACAGCGCAGCGCCAGCTCCGCGGTGCGCGCGGCTCGCGCGCCGCGGCGCGGCAGTACCAGGGGCGAGGCGCCCCGCCACCCAGACCGCCCAGGTGGTCCCACAACGGGGTCAGCCCCTCAGCGCTCATCACCTGGCGCTGCCGGCCGCGGTTGGCCCGCACCAGCAGGCGCGGGCTGGCGGGATCACGCGCCAGGGCGAAGAGTTCGAACAGGTCGGCCTCGCGGTCACCGATACTCACCAGGGTGGTGTGGGGCACCTGGGGGCGATCGCCTGCAGGGTGCGGTAGGCTGCCAGCCACTTGCCGCTTTCCCGCACCTCGGGTTCCCGGCGGGTCTGATGTTGGTCGGGGTCACGCGCCCAGCACGCGGCGCTCACCACCCCCAAGGGGCACGCCCTCGGGGGTGAAGGCGTGGCTGTTATGCAGCACCAGGCCGACGGGGCCGCCGTCGGTCTTGTTCCCTGATCGGCCCCAGCCCCGCCGTATCGGGATGGCCGGTGTAGTTGAGCGAGGTCGTGTCCTGGGGCACCAGCACCAGGGGCTGGGCGCCCATCCGGGCGATCACCGCCTCCCCGGTGGGCGCCGAGTATGACGTGCATGTTGATCCGCGGGTTGCCAAAGAAACGATAGGCCGCGACCGTCCGGGCGCGGTCGGCGCAGCGGCGGGTGAGACTCCGGGGACTGGACGTCGCCCCAGAAGTCCGCGGCCAGATGATACAGGCGGTGTTTGAGACGGGCATCCCAGACTTTGAGGCCACCAAATTCTTCCTCGGTCCAGTCGGCCGGCGTACTGGGGCGCTCGGCGGGCAGCCGTGCGGGCCCCTGGCGCAGCCGCTGGCGGGCATCATCCGCCAGGGGGCGCACCCACAGGGCCTTCGGGACGCCATCCCGGCGGCCGGCGCTGTGGCCCGATGCATCCCCAGCCGGCGGCGGCGTAGCAGGTGCCGGCATAGTCGGGATGGACGAAGGTCTCCAGCAGCAGGGGCCGCACGCCATAGCGGGCTTCCCAGTCCGCCGGCAAACGGCGGGCCAGCTGGCCCAAGAGATGGGAGGCCAGGTGGGGTACGCGGACCCCAGGCAAGATCAGGAAGCGGGCATTGGCGACGACCCGGGCGAGGTTACCGCGGCGGGTGGCCTCGTTCCAGCCGATCCAGTGGTCGCGATCCTGGAGGGCGAAGCTGGCCGCTTGGCAGGCGGCGGCGCCCAGGTCGCCGTGGGCGGAGCGGAAGAGGTAGCGCAGTTGCGCCCCACACAGGGGTTTGTCCCCCAGGGGGTGCTGGACCATGAGTTGGTGGTAGGTGTCGCGTTCCGCGGCGGTGTCCACCACCACGAGGTCGATGGGACCCAGGGCGGCCAGGTCGCCCGTTACTTCAGCCACCGGCAGCGGCGCTGGCGCCACCGTGGCGGGTGCCGGGCGGGGCCGGCGGGAAAGGGTGTCGCCACGGGCAGCGTCACGGCGCCGCGCCGGTGGAGCTCGGCCAGCGCGCGGCGGGCGCTGCCCAGGCAGCGTTGGCCCTGGGCATTGGTCCAGTTCAGCCAGTCACACACCCGTTCCGCCAGGCGCGGCGGCTGAGGGCGGGCTCCTGACCGACGGTGGCCACGATGCGCTCGCGTAGGGGGTGTCAAACCATTGGCCACAGACTCTCATGGCCGGGGAGCGTAGCGGCCGGGCGGCGCGGAGTCAAGTGTGTGTAGGGATCAGGGAGATAAGGTGCTGGGGAGCATGGTGGATTCCTCTCATTACTGATAACGATGGCTCGGAGTCTATGGGTCTGGCTGTCATCCCGTGCCGGTGATGGACGAGATCAGCCGCCCCCCAGGCGGCTGAGTTGGCGTGCCGCCTCCTGGCCGATGCCCGTGTCCGGGCCCAGGTCCCGCGCCTTTTCCAGGGCGGCACGCGCGGTGGCCTTGTCGCCAGCGCCGCCGCTCACGAAACCGAGGGTGAGCCAGAGGCGCTGGAAGTCCGGGGAGCGCTCCGCGCCGGCGCGCAGGACCTTGATGGCCTCGGCGGTCTGGCCGGTGTAAAAGAGGGCCAGGCCCAGGTCATTGCTGGCGTCGGCATCGCCAGGGGCGAGTTCCAGGGCGCGCCGGTAGTAGGGGATGGCCTCGGCGTAGCGCCTCTGATCGAAGAACTGGTCGCCGGCATCATTCAGTTGCTCCGGGTCGGTACCGGTGGGGGCTACGGCTGGGGCGCCGGCGGCGAGCATCTCACGCTGGATAAAGGTGGGGGGCGTGGCCGTGGGGGCCGTCTTGGGCGCTGCCTGGCTCGACGGGTCGGCGCTGGCCAGACTTCTGGGCGGGTGGCGCAGGTAGTAATCCCGGGTCAAGGCGAAAACGGCGAAGCCGTAGAAGATCAGCAAGACGGCGAACAGGGACCATTGCAAGGGGGTCAGTCTGGGCATGGCGTCTGAGAGCCTAGGGTCGGTGGGTGGGTGAGGCATGATGCTATGGGTTCCAGGCCCCCTTCGCCAGCCCCCGGGCTGACAAAGGGGGCATAACCCCAGCCTCTAAAGGGCGGAATGGCGGAATGGCCGAATGGCCGAATGGCCAACCTGACTCTATCACCCCAACGCGTCCAACGGGCTTTGCACCCCTTTACCGCCGCGATTTAGGACGTGGGTGTAGATCATGGTCGTGGACACGTCCGCATGACCCAGAAGCTCCTGCACGGTGCGGATGTCATAACCCGCCATCAGCAGGTGGGTCCCGGATAGTGCCGCCAGCAGGGCAGCGATCTCTCCGTGAGTCAAGACCGTGGGTAGGCGCCGCGGCCGTTTGGCACGGGCGAACTCCCCAAGGTCAAAGTTCTCGCGCCGCAGCACCTGGCGATACAGAAACACCAGAGCATTCAGGGCGAGATTTTGGGTGCTGGCCGAGAATTTCCGGACCAGCGCCAAGTCTTCCAGAAAGGCGCCAATCGCCGCCGGCCCCTGGCTGAGCGGATCCCAGGTCCCCAAAGAGCCGAAGAAGCGCGTGATCCAATGGAGGTAGGTCTGTTCGGTACGGATCGCCATGCCCCGCAGCCGCAGCGTCTTGGTCACCTGAGCCAAGAGTGCGCCATGCGCGGCCCGCACCGCCGCCAGGGTTGTCTCCCCGCCGGGGGCCTCTTCTCCTGCGGCGTCCGGTGCCGCCCCAGCAACGTTGGCTCCGGGTAAGGGTAGGTAGTCCCGCGCCACCGTCGGGTGCGTCGCCTCTAATCCCTGTGCCGAATCGCGCCAGTGCGCCCAGTCCACCTGGCCAAGCCAGTGCACCCCAACAAGCTCAAACAATTTCTGTATAGCATCCACAGCCTGGCGGAACTGCCAGGCCTTGAGACCGGTCTTCCGGCCCAGGTCCGCCAGGTAGGCATTCACGTCAGCGGGGGTCTGATCGGCCAGACGACGATCCGGGTGGGCGGCGATGTACTGCTCGGCACGGACGACCATCCATCTGTCGAAGGGAGGTTTGATGCTTGATTCGTGAAGCTTATTGATATACCAATCCCAAAAGGAGCGGATTTTCTCCTCACGCGTTGACGGGGTTTCTGCCATATGATAGGTTCACTCGGCAACAGGCTGCGGGATAGTGCGGAACGGGGTAGCTGATGGTATGTTCGCGATGGGAAGTTTACAGACCAAACGGAATCTGTCTAGTATCACAAACACAGAATCTGTCTAGTACCATAATTACGAAATCTGTCTAATACACTGTTAGAGCAGTTAGAAAGCCACCTGATCCACATTGGCTAGTGTTAAATCAGTAACAACAGAAGGCGTTATCTTTAGAAATGGATAAGAAGACAGCCGTCGCGCGATGCCACGAAATTCAATTAGCTGTTCGTGATAAAGAGGTCGCTAGGTTCGAGTCGATAACCGAGATAGGGATGGCGGTGCAGGTCGCCATTCATATTCGGGGGCTGCCGATGATCGACTATGAAATGCTGAAGCTAATCTCTTCGACAATGCTCGGTGTGCCACGTTTGGCGGTTGATAGAATAGCGGAGCTTTTAGCTGAGATAGAGTTTGTTAGGCTACAAAGGGATGGGAGAAAAATTAAATCAGTGCTCCCCACGGTCCCGTATTTTGATGACCTATACGCCGGAATCGGTGACTACTTCGAAACCGTAGCTAAACCGGACGAATTTGAGTTGTTGACCCTTGAGATAGTTGATCGTTTGGCAGCTGCGCCACACAATATTGACGCTCTAGCTGGCAAGCTGGGCGCAGACAGAAAGGCTTTTGATGCAAGCGTGGAAATTGGAACGAAAGGCAGCTTCCTGATTTCTCGTCGCGCCAGATCGAAAACTGTTCTGCTGAATCCATCTTATTTCTCAGAAAATGCCGACATATTTATAGATCATGTGGCTAAAAGCGGCGCTACCGGGATTCAGAAAACTCTAAAACTCATACAAGCATCGCAAGGTTGGCCGCTTGCACTTATTGAAAAAACCGGAGAAATCTGTGGCACAAAAGTTGGGCAGGACGATATACAGCTTCTAAAAAGGTTGGCTCAAGAAGGTGCTGTCAAACCTCCAAGGATTAGCACGTCTCACGCGGGGGAGGCGGTATTCATATTCACTCCGACACCTGGGTTCGTCAAGTTGAATCCTCTGAGGCGCGAGGTCTATGAGCGCGCCTTAGCAATTGTATCGGCAGTTCGCCAAGGACAATTGCTTCCAAACCGTTTCAGAATTCGTAGCCCTGGAGCTGTCCTGTATAGGTTAAAAACCGAACTTCAGTTGGCTCCGACATCAGATTATTCGGAGCAATATAAGAACTTGGTTGACTACCGAATTGCTCAGTTGGTTCCGCTTACGAATGGTTATCGTCAATTGAAAATTATTGATACGCCGGAGAATAGAGAAGCTCTCCAGATAGCCTATACCCTCGTTCAGGGTGATGCACCGCCAGATCTTTCCTTGGACAAAGAGGCCCACAGCGCTATGACAGGATCACAGGAGTACGTTGAGTCTCTCATTAGCGCGAGGGTAATGAGGGACAAGGAGACAATAACGCTGTCAGACGAAAAACGGTTCGAGTATGAACAGCTCCTGCTAGAGGGGATATAGCCCATGCTTAAAGATCGTGCACAGAAAGCGATGGCATTAAGGCTTAGTCTGTCAAAAAGATGGCTGCCCCAGCTTGAAATTGAAATAGAGCCTTCTACTCGGTTAGAGAGGTCTAGGAGCATGTTGACAGATGTCGATGTGCTTTCAGTGGCCCCTGCTCCGATAGGTCGACATACTCGAATTATATTTGACTGTAAAAGTGGAGCACGAGAGTCCGCAATTGGTCGCGCGTTCTGGTTACATGGCGTTATGACGAAAACGTTGACATCCCATGGGTTTGTTGTTCTAAATCAAAAGGTTAAAATTACCCATGACCATCGGATCAGTGCGTCTGACCTAGGAGTCTCTCTACTCCATGAGAATGAGGTGGAGAATCTTGCGCAGTGCATGGGTGGTACAACAGATATAGGTAGCGCAGTTACCGGGGATGTCGATGTCTGGGATGAGTTTCTTTCGGTTGGAAGCAAGTATCCTAGTACCACCCCTTACCATGGGTTTTCAAGGTCGGGATTCTGGACGATAAAAGACGTTGGGGAGCAGTGTCGAAAGACGGTTGCCAGGCTGCGCGCTATTCGTACCGAGCTTGACCCAGCAAAACCGGAACATGTTGCAATATTCGGTGATGCCCTTTGCCTGTTCTTGCTTACCCTTTCAGAGATTGCTAACCGTTTGTATCTGGTTCTGATAAGGCCAGAATCTCACCAGGAGTTCACGGCTTCTTTGTTGGCTCTCCTTTACGGCGGATATGAAAACCTAGAGGCTGCCCTGAAAATTAGGCGCCTTACGATAGGCGGTGTGGCAACAGAGGATTCCCTTACTATATTTCCAGAAATGGAAAGATTTGAGAATCTTGTTCGCGAGATACTACAAGCGCCTCAGCAAGTCTTAGCTGCTTCACTGCTTGCGCGTGAAGTCGGCTTTGCGTCTATGGTAGGGGCTGGGGTGACTGCGCTCGAGAATGAGATCGCAGCGGAGTCGCCTTATTCAACGAAGTATCTCTTGTTGGCAGCCGAATATCTGCAGATGGCTTCAAGAGCGCCCAAAGAGTTCGCATCGCATTATGCTGATAAAGCTCTTCTCCTGTCGTCTAGTGCGCTTTCTTTAAAAAGTATTAGATAAGTGCTCTAACGAGGGCTTCAACCCGACAAAACCCTCCACGCCCTTTGGGCGCTCCGGGCTTTGCGGGTTAAGCCAGCGTTAGCTGACTAGAACAAGAGTGGGGAGATCAAATGCGCGTTTACGACGCCCGCTTACCAATTGCACTAGCTGCCGGGGCGATATTAGTCGCTGTAGTGGCCGTGGTTGTGTCGGCATATCGAGATCTTACAAGTCTAGAAAACCCCCTTTTGTGGGTGATTTCCCTGGCGCTGAGCTTTGTGGGGTCGTTCTATATTGGTAAACAGTCAGCCGTCGAGGCTGCACGAGACATTATCAAACCGCATGCAAGGTCCGCATTTCGGAGATTGATCTCTCTATATGAGAGTCTCTCCAGGGTGGGAGCAGAAATCGAATCATCGAGAAACAAGAATTCGGAGACAATAACGATTGCAAAGCTCGAAGCGATCGTCGTAGAGCAGTTAGCGACAGCTGACGATGCGTTAGAGGATTGGAGAGACATCGTTCCAGATGAAGTGGCGGAGCTCAGGAGCAAACTCACAACTGCGCGAGATCGGGAGGCAACAAAGTGAACGAGCTAATTAGATCCAAGGTTGCCCGCGTTCTCAATTCTCGCGAAATCGTCATAGCCGCAGGCTCTGAACATGGTGTTCGAGAGGGAATCTATTTCGATGTACTTGATCCCAAGGGAGAGGATATTCGAGACCCAGATACCAATGAGGTGCTTGGATCGATTGACCGCCCAAAGGTTCGTGTCAAAGTGTCTAAAGTACAGGAACGCCTAGCCATTGCGTCAACTTACAAGATGGAAAAGATCAATGTTGGCGGCACCGGGCAAGGGTTGGAAGCATTTGGCTCATTAGGTCTTCTTAGTCGTGCACTAATGCCGCCAAAATATGTAACGAAGTACGAGACACTGAAAACGGACGAGAAGACATGGGAAGATCTTGATGAGGCGCAAAGCTACGTCAAGACAGGTGATCCAGTCGTTCAAGTCAAACAGGATATTGATCCGAATGAGGTGGAGCGCGTCAGCTAACAATCGGTTGCACGCCGACCCGCAAAAAGCGGCGGCATTTTCGGTGGCAATATATGACTTCATCTGGCCGCTTTTTGCGGTCGGGTGAACCGAAACGTTATGCCTCACAAGAGTCATCTGCACAGGATACGCAACCGCACCCATGGCGGTATAAAATCCAAAAGTGATAATTTCGCTAAATTCATTTGAAACGATAGGAACTGCATGTATCCAGTATACGAAATAGATGATGCACAAGCTGCCAAGATCATTGCGACGCAGGAAAACTATCTCAACGATATAAAGGCGCGTGAAATCAAGCCAGCAAAATTATCAGAGACCATCTCTGCGTTTTCAAATGCTGCAGGTGGTGATGTGTACGTTGGAATCGGGGAGGATAAAAATGCGAACACAAGAGTGTGGAATGGATTTGACGATCCAGAGCAGGCCAACGATATTTCTCACGTGCTGTTTCAAGCACATGCGTTTGGGAATCATATTAGATTTGAATTCCTATCTAATAAGAATTTTCCGGGGTTAGTTCTTCATATCACGATTAAGAAGGTCAAGGAGATCGTCAAGTCTTCATCCGGAGAAGTTTTTGTTCGCGTCAATGCAGGAAAACAGAAAATTGACACGACTGATAAGCTTAAACGCCTCGAGTTGGACAAAGGAATTGTCACCTTCGAAAACGAATGGGTGGAAATACCGCTACCTAGAATTGAAAACAGTATATCAATACTTAATTTCTTAATAAACGTTATCCCAACTGGCGAGCCATTAACCTATCTGAATAATCAAGACTTAGTGAAAGAGGGGCATGCTCGGGTGAGCGGCATCCTGCTTTTCTGCGATGAACCAGCCGTTTTCTTGCCGAAACGTAGCAGTGTAAAGATCATGCGTTATAGAACCAAGGATGACGACATCGGACGTGAATTTCTTGAAGGAACGCCACTCACCATTGAAGGCGATTCGTACAACCTAATTTATAGCGCTGTATCCGCAACTAAGCAGATTGTCGAGGGCATCAAGAAACTTGGTGAAGAGGGTCTGGAAGATATTGAATATCCAGAAGATGCACTGCACGAAGTAATTACAAATGCGGTCTTGCACCGCGACTACAGCATTGTGGCTGATGTGCAAATACGGATATTCGACAACCGCATTGAAATTGAGAATCCCGGGAAACTTCCTGGCCACGTTACTCCAACGAACATATTGGACACGCAAAGTGCGCGCAACCCTTCGCTCGTTCGTCTGATAAACAAGTTCCCGAACCCTCCGAATAAAGATGTTGGCGAAGGCCTAAATACAGCATTCCGCGCAATGGAGGCTTTACGGCTCAAGCCCCCCATCATCCGCGAAAAGGAAAGTTCAGTTTTGGTCGTTATACGTCACGAAGCCCTCGGCTCCCCCGAAGAACTCGTAATGAAGTTCATGGAAAATCACGAAGAAATTACAAACACCATTGCCCGTGACATAACAGGTATCAAAAGTGAGAACACCATGAAGAACGTGTTCCTGAGGCTGAAGGCGAGAAACATGCTTGAACCAATACCTGAACGAAAAGGACCCGCATCTGCGTGGAGAAAACCACTGGCAACGATAGAAGGCACAGAACAGTAAGAAGCTATTGACGTTGAAGGAGAGGCATAACACATCATTCCACCGGACCTGCGCGAAAAGCCGCGCAGGCCGGTGAATTCAGACGTTATCCGCTTCAATCAACATGAACACACCGCTGGCTGGCAAATCGACGATCGAGGACATTCGCTCGCGTTTCGACAACGACGTTGAACGTTTCTCGTCGCTCGAAACCGGTCAGGCCGCGACCATCGACGCACCGCTGGCGATGGCGCTCATCACCGAAGCCGCTGTTTCCTCCACAAAATCGATTCGCCGTGTTCTCGATATAGGATGCGGTGCTGGCAACAACACACTTCGATTACGTCAAGCTGCTGGCCACGACTTTGATGTCGACCTGCTTGATCTCAGCGCAGCTATGCTCACACGGGCTGCTACTCGTGTCCGGGCGGTCAACTCGGGTGCAATCTGCACTATTCAGGCAGATTTTCGGGCAGCCGACCTTCCCGATTCCAGCTACGACGTGATCGTTGCTGCGGCGGTTCTGCATCACTTGCGAGATGACGAGGACTGGCTTCATGCGTTCCAGAAGATATACCGCTTGTTGTCACCCGGTGGCAGTGTTTGGATTACTGATTTGGTATTTCACGAACAGCCTGCTGTTCAGAAGATGATGTGGAAACGCTACGGTGAATACCTGACTTCAATCGGCAACGTTGAATACCGCGACAAGGTGTTCGCGTACATTGACATCGAGGATTCGCCGCGTCCTGTCACCTACCAACTTGATTTACTGCGTTCCGTTGGATTCTCTACTGTCGACCTGCTGCATAAAAATTCGTGCTTCGCTGCGTTCGGTGCCGTAAAACGCGGATAACAATTCAATCCACCGGACGGCCTGCGGCCGCCGGTGATTTCAAGCGTTAAGCGCCACCGAAGCCCACACCATCCCATGATAGCCTCAGAATGGAACCAGTCGCGACCCGCTCCGACTCAAGATCCTGAATTCTCACTGCCACTCCTTTGGAAGTCTTCGCGGCTATGAGCGATCCCATTCGCATCGCAACATGGTGGGGTCCGGCTGGATTCACAATCACGATCCACCCGTTCGATTTCAGTACGCCCTCAACCTTGGCCAGGGCCGGCTTGGCTACTGTTTGCCATCAGCGAAAGTCATTACGCAGTATTTCCTCCGTCCGCCGGCAGATCTCCCGGCCATAGTCGGTCCAGAGGCCCTGGCCCCAGTAGCGGAAGCAACTGGTCTGGGAGGACATGAGATGAAAGAGGGCGTTGCGATAGCGCTGTTGCTCGCTGGGCAGGCCGGGCCGGAGGACCTTTTCGTTGAAGAGGGCGCTGGCCTCTTCCATGGGGCCGAGGACATTGTCATAGCCGCGCACCCAGGAGAGGTCGCTGGTCCAGCTCCCGCCCTCCATGTGGAAGCGATGGTCGGCGCGCTTGAGCTCCTCGATGACGCTGGCCAGGCGCTGGGGGCCGTCGCCGGGCTGCATCCGCTCCCAGATCTTGCCCTGAAAGAGGGGCTGGACCACCGGCAGGTCGGCGGGACGGATGCCCAGGGCGAAGAGGTGCTCCAGATACTCGCTGGCGTTCAGCAGCGGCACGGGGGAGCCGCTCGCGGCGCGTACCACCTCCAGGTACTTGGAGGGAAACTCATTCATCATGACGCCGCCGTTCTCGCCGTCGGCAATCTGGGTGACGAGGGGCGGTACCGAGCGGCCGGCCAGCTCCAGGCGGTTGAGGCCCTGGGCCTCGTACCAGGGCTGCATCTGGGCCACCAGCTTGGTGTCCGAGCCCTGGGTCTTGACGATGGCGATGATGTCGGCGGTCTCGCCCCTGGAGTTGGTGCAGACCAGGCGATGGGGCAGGTGCGGGCGCTCGGGGTGGCGGCCGTTCGCCGGCTGCTCGACGGTGTGCTCCTGGACCAGGACCCACTGGTAGCCACAATCCCGCAGGGTCTTGACGAACTCGTAGGCCAGATCCGGGTGGTTGGGCAAGGCCATCTCGCTGGGGGAGAAGCCGCGCACCCGCTCCAGGGCCTCCCAGCCGAAGAGGGCGGCAAAGTGGTGCTGCCAGGCGCGGACATGCAGGCGGAAGTCCTGCACCGGCGTAGAGGGGGCGACGGCGTGGCCCCAGGGCATGCCGAGCCATTCCACCGCCCAGTGGTAGTCCGGGTTGCAGGTGACGCCCTTGAGGGCGTCGAGGACATCGCCCCGGCCCATCTGGCGCAGGCCGTGAAAGAGGGTGCCGGAGTATTCCAGCATGACCCGCGGCGACTTGCCCTCCCCGATCAATTGCGGGATGAATTCGCCCATGCGCTTGTAGCACCAGGCGAAGACGGGGGCATTGTGGTTATCGCCAAAGCCCTGGTTCTCCATCATATGCTGGAGATTGCCGATGAGGGCGGCGGTGCGCAGGCCGCCGCCACCGGCGGGGATCAGGGGCTGGTGCATGTGCAGGGCGATGGCGGAGGCGGCGCGGACCCGGCCGAAGTCGATGCCCCCCCGGTCGCGGAAGAGGGTTTTGGTGGCGCCGGCGGCCAGGGTTTGCGCGACGTCGGCCTCGCGGCCAGAGACATTGGGGACGCCTTCGATCGTTTCGGGAAGCGGATTCACGGTTGGGAACCTTCCGTTAGGGTTGAGGGGGTGGGAGTGGGGTCGGATGGGGCGGCGGCTGTGGGGGAGGCCGAGACCCCCGCCAGGGCATCGGGGTCCGGCGGGGCGGGTGGCTCGGCGGGAGCCGGGCTGGCGGGCGGCTCCGGCAAGTGCCCCCTGACCCGCTCCAGGGCCTGACGGGAGACCAGGAGATCGGCCTCGGACCGGTCCACCCAGGCCTCGCCCCAGTAGAAATTACAACTGGTCTCCGCCCGCAGCAGCCGCCAGGTGGCCTCCTCCAGGTCGCGCGCCAGGGCGCCATCCTGTTCCAGCCCCAACTCCCGGACCCGGGCGCGGGTGGCATCCAGGGCGCGGTTCTGGGTGAGCAGGGCCGCTAGGGAGGCCTTCTGGGTGCTGGAGCCGGTCCATTGGAGGAAGTCGCGGCCATCGTGCCAGCCGGTGTTCCAGGCCCCGGTTTCGACCGAGACCTCGCCCATGGGGCCATAGGCGTTCAGGTAGTTGGAGATGAAGGTTGGCGCCACGGGCGACCGGCCGGCGCGCACCCGCTCCAGCAGGGGGAGATAGAAGGCGCTCCAGAAGTTGGCGCCGGGGGTGGTGTTGCGAAACCAGCCGCCGTTCTCACCGTCGGTGCAGGTGGTCACCAGGGGCGGGAAGTCGCACCACTGGGTGCGCTCCTCCACCTCCTTGATGAACCAGTCCAGCTCCATGCCGGACTCCTGGGCGTTGGATAGGTCGCGGTCGCGGACGATGACCAGGATCTCGGCGCCCTGGTAGCGGGCGATGTGGGGCCGGTAACGCAACTCGTGCCATTTCATGGGGGTGATCGGCTTGACGTGCTCGCTATCCACCAGGACATAGCGATAGCCATGGGCCCGCAGCAGGGGGATAAGTTCCATCGAAAAGCCCATCTCCGGCGGCCAGAAGCCCTGGAAGGCGGGCCGCCAGAAGAGATGCCGGGCGATGTCCAGCCAGCGCTTCAGGTGCAGGGGCCGGTCGGATTCGGGGGTCAGAGGCAACACCGGGTGGTAATAGCCGGTGCCGAGGATCTCGAACAGGTCCTGGTTCTGGAACTGCCACAGCAGGGCGCCGCAATCCACGGTGCCATAGACCCGTTCCTGGAAGGTCGGGTCCGACAGGGTCTCCAGCAGGGTGCCGGACAGGGACAGATGGACCCGTGCCAGGTCCTCGTAACCCCAAAGACTGCGTGGTATGCGGTCCAGGGCGTAGAGAATCTCCGTTGCCTCCCAGTTACCCTCGTCGAGCAGGGCCTGCAGGTTGCCGGGCGGCTGGTGGAGATTGAGGACCAGGGCGTGATGGGCGATCATCCGGATGTCCCTCGCAATGAAATAAGCGAATATTCTGATTTTCACCCTGTGCAGCGGGTAACTGCAAGGCGACCGTCATTCCATCACACAATGGCTAACCCACCAAGAGGTCCCGCCGCCATGAGCCTGATCCATGTCGTTGCCGGTGCTCTCCAGGATGCCCAGGGGCGGGTGCTGATCGCCCGGCGGCCCCTGGGGGTGCATCAGGGCGGGCTCTGGGAATTCCCGGGCGGCAAGCTGGAACCGGGGGAGATGCCACTCCGGGGGTTGGCGCGGGAACTGGAGGAGGAGCTGGGGATTCGGGTCCTGGCCACGCGGCCCCTGATCCGCGTTCCTCACGACTATGGCGACCGGCGGGTCGTGCTGGAGGTGCATCGGGTGACGGCCTTCGCGGGGGAACCGGTGGGTCGGGAGGGTCAGCCCCTGGCCTGGCGGCATCCGGAGGATCTGGACCCCGGCGTCTTTCCCGCCGCCGACCGGCCCATCATCACCGCCCTGCGGCTACCATCCTGCTATCTCGTCACTGGGGATGACCCGGCGGAGCCGGCGGTGTTCCTGGCGCGGTTGGCGCGGTCGCTGGCGGGCGGGGTGCGGCTGGTGCAACTGCGGGCCCACGGCTTGGCGGACGCGGACTACGCCGGCCTGGCGATCGCGGCCGGGGTTCTCTGCCAGCGGCAGGGGGCGCGGTTGCTGCTGAACCGTGATCCGGCCCGGGCGCGGGGGCTGGCCGGCGATGGTCTGCATCTGACCGGCCAGCACCTGGCGGGACTCAGCGAGCGCCCGCGCGACTGGGGCCTGGTGGGGGCTTCCTGTCACGGGGCGGCGGATCTGGCGCGGGCGGCGGATTTAGGGCTGGACTATGCCCTGCTCTCGCCCATCATGCCCAAGTCACCTCATCCTGGGGCACCTCATCTCGGCTGGGAGGCGTTCGCGGTCCTGGTGGAGGCCGCCAGGCTGCCGGTCTATGCCCTGGGCGGTCTGGGTCCGGGGGATCTGGATCGGGCTATCGATCGGGGTGCCCAAGGTATCGCGGCGATCCGCGGCCTCTGGTCAGTGTGAGCGTGCGCCGGGGTAGCTGTCCTAGTTGCTTTCCCAAGCCTGTGGCGACCCCAGCGGTGCTGCATCGGGGTCATCCTCCAGCGCGGTGGGGATGCGGTGGCCCTCGTCGAACCAGGCGCCCAGATCGATGAGGCGGCAGCGCTCGCTGCAAAAGGGCCGCCAGGGGGAGGCGGCGGTCCAGGGGACGGACGCGCCGCAATGGGGACAGGGTACCCGGGTCTCGGTCATGACGCTTCCCGCCCGGGGCCCTTAGAGCACGCAGCAGGTCAGGCTGAATTCCAGGTCGTCGCGGATCGGCTCCGGGGCTTCCTCGACGCCGCCGCGCAGGAAGCGGATGGCGAAGCGGTTCTTGTGGCCGCTGATTTCGGGGAAGAGGGAGGGGTCGGCCTCCACCGCGATGCGGATCAACTGGGCCGGGGCGGGGGATTCCAGGGACTCCTGATAGAGCCCTTCGTGGGCCATGACCCGGCGCGGGGCGCCGCTGCGGCGAATGAAGTCGAGCAGCAGGTGGATGGCGGCCCTGACGGGCGCCAGGTCCTCGGTCCAGAGGGCGATCTGCTGGTCACGCTCGCGCACGGGCCGGGCCAGCCAGTGATAGTACTGGGGCAGGTCGAAGCCGCAGGTGCCGCCGGGGAGGCTGCCGCGTTGGGCGACGCCCTTGAGAAATTCGTTCTCGCGGATGCGCTGGCCGATGGGGCGCTCCAGGTTGCGCAGGCCCTCGACAGCGGTGTTGATTTCGGCGAGGAAACCCTCCAGGGCCTTGCGGCTGACGCCCGGTTTGTCGCGGACGCGATCCAGGGTGGCGGCCTGACGGTCGAGCTCTTTGATGAGTTCGGTCTTGATGTCGGCGCGGGAACTGATGGTGGCAATGTCCAGCAGGGTCTCGACCAGGGCCCGCGAGGCCCAGGGGTTGTCCTGGGGCTGGAGGTAGGCCAGCTTTTCGAACAGGTGTTCGAGCCGCATCTGGATGCGGGTGCGTTCGTTGAGCGGGTGTTCGAAGGTTAGGGTCGTGGCCACGGATATTCCAGTTGGGATGCGGTAATAAGGTTGCGCGCGCCCGGAGCGGCTTGTTAATGATAACGATTATACGCACGGCGCGGTAAATTTCGCGCCGGGCCGGGACAGGAGGGCACTGGCCTGGCCTCGCGGCTGGCCGGGCCCAGGCTACTTAGGTGGGCTTGGCGTACTCGAAGGCGTCGGAAAACATGTGCTCCCGCCCAAGCCCGGCGGCGGCGAAGGCGTTGCTGCCGCTCTCGACCATGATGGGCGGGCCGGCCAGATAGACGTCAAAGGGGCTCATGTCCGGGTGGTCGGCCAGTACGGCCTGGTGGACGTAACCGGTACGGCCCGTCCAGTCCGGGTCGGGTTCCGACAGGACCGGCGTGTAGCGGAAATGGTCGTGATCCCGGGCCCACTGGCTGGGCAGTTCCGGCAAGTAGAGATCTTCCTGCTGGCGCGCGCCCCAGTAGAGGTGCATCGGGCGGCTGATGCCCAGGTACAAGGCGTGTTCGATGATGCCCTTGATGGGGGCGAAGCCCGTGCCGCCGGCCATCAGAATGATGGGGCGATCCGAGTCCTCGCGCAGGGTGAAGGTGCCCAGGGGGGCCTGGATACGCAGGACGGCCTTCTCCGCCAGGGCGTCGAAGATGAAGCTGGTGAATTGGCCGCCGGGGACATGGCGCACATGTAATTCAATGAGGGCGTCGTCATGAGGGGCGTTGGCGATGGAAAAGGCGCGCCGCTTGCCGCCCTCCAGCAGGAAGTCCAGGTACTGACCGGCCAGGAAGGGCAGGCGCTGGTTTTCCGGCAGCTTGAGGTGCAGCCGCACCACGTCGTGGTTCAGGGCCTCCTTGTCCACCACCCGGCAGGGCAGGGTGCGCACCTCGATCTCGGCGGCGCCCCGGATCTCGGTGACGCCCAGGACCAGATCGCTCTCGGGCACGGCCTGGCAGACGAGGCAGGCGCTGGGCTCGCGGCCTGCCAGGGCCTGGATGTTACCGCTGGGGTAGGCCACCCGCCCCGCGATCAGGGTGGCCAGGCAAGAGCCACACTGGCCGCCACGGCAGCCGTAGGGCAGGACCATGCCCTGGCGCAGGGCCGCCTCCAGCAGGGTCTCGCCCGCCTCGGCCTGGAAATGGCGGCCGCTGGGTTGCGTCTGGATGTCGAAGGTCATGGCGCGCTGGGCCTCGTTGGAGTAGGAGCTAAGGGCGGGGCGACGGTGTGACCGGTGCCCGATTGGTGGGAAAAGATGCGCCCAGTAGGCCCTAATTGCAATAAACTCCCGGCCAGAATCCGGCGTGGCCGGACTGGCGAGAGAGAGAATGATGCCATGTGGATACTGGGCTGCGGCTATATCGGCCAACGGTTGGCGCGCGCTTATCGGGATCAAGGTTATCCCGTCACCGCCGTGACGCGGAGCGAGGCCAGCCGTCTGGCCCTGGCCGTAACGGGCATCCAGGCCCTGGCCCGGGATCTGACCAGGGATCCGCTGGATGACCTGGGCTGGGCGGGCGAGGAGCTGTTTCACCTGGCCCCCCCGCCACCGGACGGGGTCGAGGATGGCTTGACCCGGCACCTGGTGGCCTCCTTCCGCCAGGCTGGTCATCCCCGCCGCCTCGTCTATCTGAGTACCACCGGGGTCTATGGCGATTGCGGCGGGGACTGGGTGGACGAGACCCGGCCGCCGGCGCCGGTGGCGGATCGCTCCCTACGGCGCTGGGATGCGGAAGAGACCCTGCGGGCCTGGAGCCGGGAAGCGGGCGCCGAACTGGTGATTCTGCGAGTGGCGGGCATTTATGGGCCAGGCCGCCTGCCCCTGGAGCGCATCCGTCAGGGCCTGCCCCTGGCGCGCGAGGAGGATTCACCCTGGTCGAATCGCATTCACGCCGACGACCTGGTGGCGGCCTGCGTCGCCGCCATGGCGCGCGGCGAGCCGGGCCGTGTCTATAACGTCTGCGATGGCCATCCCTCCACCATGACCGACTATTTCCTGCGCGTCGCCGACGCCGCCGGTCTGCCGCGACCGCCCCTCGTGCCGCTCAGCGAGGCCGCGGGGCTCCTGTCCCCGGGCATGATGTCCTATCTGGCCGAATCCCGGCGCCTGAGTAATCGCCGGCTGCGGGAGGAACTGGGCGTCAACCTGAGTCACCCCGACCTGGCCCAGGGACTGCCGACCTGCTTCTGATGCCCGGCGGGCCGGCGGGTCCGCACCGGCGTATAGTTCCAGGCGCTAGGGCGGCTCCACCAGCGCCATTTGATTTCATGTTCGTCGGCATTGCCGAACCCCCGAGAGGTTTCGGATGCCTCTGGCCAGGCAGGTTAGGTTGACCTTGCGTGTTTCAGACCGTCTTCCCAGACCGCGCCGATGGCCGAATGCAGGGTCGATGAGATGCGTGCGTCTTGTCTTGACTGGTCCAGCGTCTCGCTCATGGCTTGGGCGATGCTCTGAATGATGGCCTCGGGGTTGGCGACGCCGCAAAGACGCCGACCGAACGACAGGAGCTCCGTGTGGGTCGGGTAGGATCTGGTTTGGTGCCTGCCTCGGAGCAGTTTGAGGGCCATAGTCCGGTCTTCCAGCTCGGGTCCGCCTTCGTAGCGGGTGTAGCGGTAGATGGCCGTGGTGACGACATCGAACATAGGCGCCAGCCAGGCGTCGCTGGCCGAGCGATAGAGGAGCCCAAAGTTCTTCAGGTGGGCATCCCCATTGCGCACCATCACCGAAAAGGCGACCTGCTCGAAGAAGCGGCGCAGGTTCTCCCGTGGCAGTTGGAGTTGTTTGAGCAGCTCGGCGATGGCTTGATAGCTGCCCTGATATTTGCGATCAGACAGGGTGTCCCGGACCCGCAGGCCAGCGAGCGCGGCGATGTCCTCGAATCCGAGCCGTTCGATGCTTCCGTCATTCCGATCAATGAGGTCGAAGCGATCGAGCACCAGCAGTTGGCCATCGTTGGACAGGGCGAATCCGGGGGTTGCGATGCCGGCTTTCCGGGCGGCGCTCAGACATAGATATTCGTTGGCCGCGAGCTCTGGATACGAGGGTCCGGCGGCTTTGACGATCAGCGATGGCATGGGCACCGTGGCGCGATCGGGAACCATGATCTTGGGCTGCACGCCGGCGATCCCGGCACCCGTGCTCAGATAGGCGCGGATCAGCTCGGCAAAGACCTGGGGGGTAAAGGGCAGATTCAGCAGTTCAGCCCTGGAGATCGGCGGCGCGGGCGCGGTCGGTGGCTGCTCCGGCAGCTTGTAACCCAGACGGCCGATGCCATTGCGGCCGATGAGCGCCAGCAGGTGCATGGGCGTGGGCGGCTGTTTGGGGAACAGGGCCCGGATGCGCATAAAGAGGTCGCCCTCGGGCAGGTTCTGATCCATGCTCGGGAAGAGGTCGCCATCCCGCCAGGTGAGCTGGGTGCTGGCGGGCATCAGCAGGGCCACGGAGGGCTGGTGCCGAGCGGGTGACAGGTACCTGAATTCGTAGATGGATGTCCTCAGTAACTGACCAGCGCCGAGGTTGTCGCCAATGGCCACCTCCAGCAGCGGGATTTTTTCAGGCAGCATCCTCGTCATCCTCATCCAGCCCGAATCGGGCGGCCACTTCCTGCATCGTCGGTAAACCGGCTTTTTCCAGCCGCATGGCGAGTCCCAGCGCCCCGAGCACCGCCATCAGGGAGGAGAGGGTGACATCTTCCCCGCGCTCAAGGCGGTAAATTACTTCACGCACCTTGCCGGCCCGCTGGGCGAGCTCCTTTTTCGACAGGCCGAGCTCGAGACGGCGCGCGCGTAGCAAGGGGCCAAGCTCATCAAGCAAGCGTATTATGTCAGTCATAGCAGACATTTTTCGCCGAATGACTTCAATTTGCAAGTTGTGGCTGACATGAATTCCTCGCTTCCCCGTCGGTGGCTGGTCTCGGTTCTGGATCCCGATCGGCGTGAGGCGCCCGATGCCATCGCCGGGGAGAATCGCCGGCCGCGGGAGGATCAGGGCCTGAACCTGAGTCCCCCCGACCTGGCCCAGGGGCTGAAAAGTTGCTTTTGATGCCCGGCACCCTGTCCGGTCCAGCCCGCGATACCGCAACGGCCGGCAGGGGTCGGCATAAGTTGGATGGGCCCTGATGGCTGGCAATCACCGCCTGCTTATCCTAGTATCAGCGCCACCTAGAGCCCTCCCCCTGGGCTGATGCGGATCCCTGACCCAGGCCGCCAAGTCAGGGCCGACCAGGACTCGGCTACCAGAGATCCCGCCCTGATGAAACCCCGTCATCTGCTGCCCGCCTTGCTGGTGGGCGCCCTCGCCCTCCTGGGCTTCCAGGCCCCCGTCAGCGCGGCCACCTTCTGCGTCAACACTGCGGTCTCACTGCAGAACGCCCTGATTGTTGCCGCCGCTAACGGCCAGGACGACGAGGTCCAGATCGTCCAGGGCACCTATGTCGGCAATTTCGTCTATACCAGCACCGAGGCGCAGGCGCTGTCCCTGCGAGGAGGGTACACGCCGGGCTGCTCAACGCGGACGCTGGACCCGACCAATACCATGCTGGATGGCAACAATCATACCGGCTTGGTTCTACAACTCTCGGCGGGAGCCTTACCGGCGAATTTCTGGATTGAAGGGCTGACTATTCGCAATGGGGTGGGTGGGCTGTCCGCGAGCAACGGCGGTGGTGGGGAGGTGGCGGTCGAAAATAATCACATTCGTGATAATTTGGGCGGTGGCGGCGTGTCCCTCTACGCCACGACCGCCATGCTCAACAACAATGACATTTCGGGCAATGCGACCAACTACGGCGGCGGTGGAATCTCTATCGGCGCGACCACCGCCACGCTCACCAACAACACCATCACGGGCAATGCGGCGTACCACAGCGGCACCGGCGGGGGGGTGTATCTGTACGCCATGACCGCCACGCTCACCAATAACACCCTCTCGGGCAATACGGCCGCCGGCCAATCCGGCGGCGCCGGCGGCGGCGTGTTTCTGGAAGCCACGACCGCCACGCTCACCAACAACACCCTCTCGGGCAATACAGCCGACAGCCACTACGGCGGCACCGGCGGCGGCGTGTATCTGATAGCCACGACCGCCACGCTCACCAACAACACCCTCTCGGGCAATACGGCTGGCTACGGAGGCAGCTATACCCGTGGAGGCGGCATGTATCTGTCCGCCACGACCGCCACGCTCACCAACAACACCCTCCAAGGCAATGTTGCAGGGCCAGGCGGTGGTATATCAGTTAGCTTCCGAGGCCCCGCAACCCAAAGCTGGGTGGCGCTCTATAACAATCTTTTCTGGCAAAACCAGGCCGCATGGAATTTGGGTGCGGACTTTGATATCGAAAACTCGCTAGCCTCCCAAGTAACCTTATTTGCCAACAATTTTGATTGGACCCCTACGATAGGATTCCGGGTCGGCACCCCGATCTATCTGGACGCCAGCAACCTGGATAAGGTGGACCCCCTCTTTGTCGATGCCACCTCGGGCGACCTGCACCTGATGCCGGCCTCGCCCATGATCGACACCGGCTATCCCGCGACCCCGGATCTCCCCGATTTCGATCTCGATGGCACCCCGCGCGTCTTGGGCGAGTCCGTGGATATCGGCGCCTACGAATTCGACGATGGTAGCGACCCTAAGGCCATCCTGTCACTCGCCCGGGCGGGCACGGGCGGCGGCACCGTCACCAGTGCCCCAACGGGCATTGCCTGCGGCAGTGATTGTTTCCAGGCCTTTGACCTCGACACAGTGGTGACCCTGACCGCCACGCCGACCGATGGCAACTCGGTCTTCGAGGGCTGGGGCGGGGATGCCGACTGCGCGGATGGCCAGGTCACGATGTCGACCCATGCAAGCTGCACCGCCACCTTCGCCGCCGTCCGCCAGCTCACAGTGGCAAGGCAGGGTTTAGGAGGCGGTCTCGTCACCTCCAACCCCGCGGGTATTGACTGCGGTGTGGCCTGTCAGGCCCCTTTCTACTTGGGTGAAAGGGTGCAACTGACCGCCACCCCGGATGTGGTTTCGACTTTCGTGGGTTGGTCCGGGGATGCGGCTTGCCCCAATCCCCTGCTGGACGTGAACCGGTCTTGTACCGCGACCTTCGACCCAAAGCTTTACCGTCTTTATGTTTTTGTCGCCGGCAGTGGTGGCGGCACCGTCACCAGTGCCCCGGCGGGTATTCAATGCGGGACGGACTGCGCAGAGGACTATGTCGCCAATACCCGCGTGACCCTGACCGCCACGCCGGCTACCACTGCGACTTTCGCGGGCTGGACCGGACCCTGCACTGGGATTGATCCCACCTGCGAGGTCACTATGTCCCAGATTCAGGGCGTCGCCGCCATCTTCAATCTCAAGACCTATCCCCTCACGGTCACCAAGGCCGGCACGGGCGCGGGCACCATCCTCAGCGTACCCGCTGGCATCGACTGTGGCACCGCTTGTAGCTGGCCTTATAGCCACGGCACCCCGGTCACCCTGACCGCAACACCCGCGCCCACCAGTCTCTTCACGGGTTGGAGTGGTGGCGGCTGCTCCGGGACGGAGACTTGCACGGTGAGCCTGACGACCGCCGAGACGGTCTCCGCTACCTTTGAACTTAAGACCTATGCCCTCACGGTCACCAAGCGGGGCACGGGCCAGGGCATCGTGACCAGTAGCCCTGCGGGTATCGACTGCGGCCCGGCCTGTTCCGCCTTCTTCGACCACGGCGCCCTCGTCACGCTAACCGCCCAGCCCTCTGCCGGGTCGGGATTCGCCGGCTGGAGCGGCGCGGGGTGTGCGGGCACGGCCTGGACCTGTCAGGTCCCCATGACCGCCGCGGCCAGGGTCACCGCTACCTTTGTCCCACTCTCGCTGCGCATCAGCGACCTGAGCCAGGCGGAGGGCACGGGCGTCAATCCTCGCTTCACCTTCAACGTGACCTTGAATGCCAAGAGCAACGTCACCATCAGCGTCAAATATGCCACGGCCAACGGCACGGCTACCACGGCGGATCGGGACTATGCCAGCCGGAGCGGCACCTTAACCCTTAGCGCCGGCCAGACCAGCAGGCCGATCACGGTCCTGGTGACCGGCGACGCCAGGCTGGAGGCCGATGAGACCTTCTTCGTCAATCTCAGCGCCCCCAGCGGCGCGACCCTGGCGGATCGCCGGGGGCAGGGGACACTGATCAATGACGACTGAGGGTAGGTGATGCGGCCCGGAGGGAGGGCAAGGGGATCCGTCTCGGGACGTTCGCCTTGGGGCGGGTATCCCCCCTGGGGATAGGACACTTAGGTAGTGCGCCGAGGAGCGCGGGCGTGGCGGACCGGCAGTGCGAGGGCCTGAAAAGTTCTTTTTGATGTCCGGAATCCAGACGAGCCCGAGCCGAGCCGGTCGGCAGGCTGGACTAGCGATGGTCGCGGGCCGATAATCCCGTCTCTTTATCTCCGTCCCCTTTGCCCGGCGCGCCACCCGGCCCGCCGGATTCACCCACCCACGAGAGTATTCCTATGAGTGCTAAAACCAGGCTCCTGAGCCGTTCTTTCGCCGTTGCCGCCCTGACGGGGCTCATGTCCTCGTCCGCCCTGGCGGTTACGGACGCGGATTTCCGCTTTGACTCCACCGAGGACCTGGTCCACGTCTGTTCGGTACCGGCGACGGCCCCCGAGTATCTGACGGCGACCCTCGCCTGCAAGGCCTTCATCGAGGCCACGGTTCAGTACCACGATGAAGTGACCGACCGCAAGAAGCTCAAGCCCCTGCTCTGCTATACCAAGACCGCCACCATCGATGAGGGGCGTACCGCCTTTCTGGCCTGGGCCCAGAAGAAGGCCAGTGACAAGAAGCTGATGGCGGAGCAGCCCGTCGTGGGCCTGATGCGTGCCTTGGCGGCCAAGTACCCCTGCAAGAAGTAAGGCGGCCGCGCCACCCCTTCCCGGGGCGATTTCACCGCGAAATCGCTCGATTTTGGAGAGCTTTATGAAAAAGATTGTGACGGTTTCCATCCTGGCCCTTTCGGCCCTGTCCCTGACCGGCTGTGGCACCACCACGGGCGAGCGGGCCGGTAGCGCCGCCCTCATGGGTGCGGCGGGCGGTGCCCTCATCGGTTCCCTGAGTGCCCAGGCCGGCGCCGGCGCCCTGATTGGCGCGGGTGTGGGTGCCTTGGGCGGTTACCTCTACGACCAGCACCAGAAGGGCAACATCGATTGATGATCCCTCCCCGAATTCGCTCAAGGGCGGATTCGGGTCCCCTCCTTACTCCCCGCCCCGCTTGTTAGCCCCTGTTCGCTTGACCCAGTAGCCGGTGGTGGCGCCTCCGCTGGATTTCGGTCTCGCTGTCATGGGTTGCGCTCTCAGGTTCCTCACGCTCAATGACGCTCGATCCGCCCGTCCAGGGTGGCATCCAGCTCACCCTGGCGGCGGAAGGCGGCCACCAGCAGGTCGGAGATGAGTTGCCCGCTGTTGACCGGGTGGCGCAGCCCGGCCAGCATCCCGTAGCCGTCGCCCCCCGCGGCCAGGAAGTCCGGGACCACCAAGGAGTAGTCGGCCGCGGGATCCAGGGGCTGGCCGTTCAGGGTCACATCCAGCGCCTTGCCCCCTTGGATGCGCAGCCGTACCCCGGAGACCTGGAGGAAGCCGCCGGGGTGGTCGGCGGGGTCGAGTCCGGCACTGTAATCCAGGGCGGCCTGGAGCTCCGCCCCGGTCAGCACCCCGGTCACCAGTTCGTTGCGGAAGGGGAAGGCCTGGTAGATCTCCTTCAGCCGCACCTCTCCGGCGGGGATACTGGCGCGGAAGCCGCCGGCGTTGAAGAGGGCGACCTGCGCCCCGCTATACTCCCGCGCCAGATCCGCCACCAGGTTGCCAAAGGGGGCCTCGCTCACGCGAATCAATTCCCGCTGGGCGCTCAGCTCCCGACCGGCGCGTCCCACCACGGCCAGCAGTTCCTGGTCCGCCCGGGCTACCAGCCGCTCCACCTTGGCCGCGATCCTGGGGTCCACCGGCGCTTGGTCGTCCACCGGGATCAGCCGATAGTCCCACTTCAGCAGGCGATCCTTTTCCACCTCCAGGTCCAGACGCCCCAGGTAGGCGCCCCGCTCGCCGGCCTGGACAATCAGGACCTCGTTTTCTTCCACGGGCTGATCGAAGCGGAAGTGGTTGTGTCCGCCGATGATCAGATCCACCCCGGCCACGCCCTGGGCCAGGCGCCGGTCCCCCGCCAGCCCCAGGTGGGAGAGGATGATCAGCAGGTCGGATTGGGCGTCGAGCTCCGGCACCAGCGCTTGCGCCACGGCCAGCGGATCGCTGACGCTGAGGCCCAGGACGTTGCGCGGGTGGCTGGCGGTGACCAGTTCCTCGGTCGTGAGGCCGAGTACCGCCACCCGCGGTCCGCCATCCGGGTGGAAGAGGGCGAAGGGTTGCACCGGCAGGGGGTCGGGCGAGGCGCTCAGATTGGCCGCGAGGAGGGGGAAGTCGATCATGCTGGCGAGCTTGCGCAGGTTATCCTGGCCGAAGTCCACCTCGTGGTTGCCCACCGCCGCGGCATTGACGCCGATTTCCTCCAGCAACTTGATGTCCGGCCGGCCCAGGTAGAGGGTCGAGGTGGTGGTGCCCTGGAGGAGGTCACCGGCGAAGAGGATCAGCACCGGCCGCTTTGGGTCCTCGGCGCGAATCGCTTCAACCAGGCCCGCGAGGCGAGCGATCCCCCCGAGGACCTTGCCGCTCTCCTGGTCCGCGTAGGGCTCCAGTTGCCCGTGGAAGTCGTTGAAATGGAGCAGGGTCAGGGGCTGGCCCGCCGCCGCGATCAGGGTAACCAGGGCCAGGGGTAGCAACAGGAGGGGACTCAGGCGCATGGTCGATATCTCAGGGTTGGGATCAGGCAAGGCCACTCTATCCCGAGGCAGGACCTTGGCGGTTTGCGCGGCAACCCATTCCGCGCCTTGTCGTATCCATTGAATACACTTAGGTTCATGGCTCGCCATGGCTGAATTGTCTCTGGCGCCTACATTCAGCGGCGAGCGAAACGCGTCCGGTGTAACGCTAAGCCAGGCTCTGGCGGCGCACTCGCAGGTGGCGGGATAATAACCCATCCTTCCTCGGCGTGTTTATCCTGCCGGGCTTTTAAGTCGGCAAAAATTCGATCTAAATCATAATCCAGGCTGGCGGCGTGTTGTTCACGAATGGCACGAACCTCTTGGATAATACTATCACTCATCTTCGCCTCCCATGAGTTCTTCAGGTGTGCAAATAAACGGCAATAATAAACCTTTACCCCTGAAATTTTCAGCAATTCGAGCCTGAATTTCAGGATTGGCGATGTGCCTACAGTTCCAGGTCAACAAATAGTCTACGAAATGAACAGTTGCTATCGAAATATGCAATGCGTCTTCGCTTGCTTTCGCCGGAACTATGTCGGTTGCTACCAATTCCTTGGCAATCTCGATGCTTTGGAGCGTGATTTCAAGTAGAGGGATGCCATGTAACGCGGCAAGTCGTTTGCTTGCCGCCTCTGGATCACCAGCGGCGCATTCTGTCAAAACCAGTTCCGAGGCGGAAAGTTCAAATTCCTTTCGCCTATCCCAAAATAAATAGGTGCTTTGTTGGTGTCCGGCCTCAATCACATTTTTGCTTGGGCGAGCCGTCAGGTAACTGATAACAGACGTTTCAACGTATACCTTGCGTTTGGTCATCGTTATGCTTGAATTCTTCGCGGAAACCGGTGACCAGCAGCAGGATGATACCGAGGGTGATGGCGCTGTCGGCGACGTTGAAGGCGGGCCAGTGCCAGGTGCCGACGTAAAAGTCGATGAAATCGACCACGCGCCCGGTGAGTACCCGGTCGATCAGATTGCCGATGGCGCCGCCGATGACCAGCGCCAGGGCGGCGGCGGTGGTCCGCTCGCCCTGGGCCAGGCGCGTGAGCCAGATGACCAGGGCGATGGTCATGACCAGGGCGAAGGCGGTGAAGAACCAGCGCTGCCAGCCGCCGGCATTGGAGAGGAAACTGAAGGCCGCGCCCTCGTTATACATGAGGGTGAAGTTGAGCAGGGGCATGACGGTGACTGGGCGGAAGGGCAACAGCAAGGCCTCCGCCAGCCATTTGGTGGCCTGATCCAGGACCACCACCAGCAGGGAGAGCCAGAGCCAGCGGGTCATGGCGGGATGGGCGATGCGCTTCATGACCCCGTGAACTCCGATCGTGTGGATGCGGTAACGCGTGGCTCATGCAAAGCGCCGCTCCTCGCCCACCCCGGCGACGTTGGTAAGGCAGCGGCCGCAGAGTTCCGGGTGCTCGGGGTTTTGTCCCACATCTGCCCGCAGATGCCAGCAGCGGACGCATTTGGCGTGGAAGGATTTGCGCACCTGGATGGCGAGGCCCTCCAGTTCCGTGTCCTGGGCATCGGCGGGCTTGTCCGCCAGGGGCAGGACCCGGGCGGCGGAGGTGATGAGGGCAAAGCGCAACTCGTCCGCTAGCCGGGCCAGAATCGCGACCAGTTCGGGGGCGGCGTAAAGGTCGATCTCCGCGTCCAGGGATGAGCCGATGAGGCCACCTTGGCGCGCGGCCTCCAGGGGTTTGGAGACCGCGAGCCGCACCGCCAGTACCTGGTCCCAGAAGGCGCGATCGAAGGCGTCGCCGGCGTCCAGGGTAAAGAGCCCTGGGTACCACTCGGCCAGGAAGACCGAAGGCTCCCGTTCACCCGGCAGGTAGCGCCAGATCTCGTCGGCGGTAAAGCTGAGGATGGGCGCCAGCCAGCGGGTCATGGCCTCGGCGATGTGGTACATGGCGGTCTGGCAGGAGCGCCGGGGCCGGCCGTCGGTCGGGGTGGTGTACTGGCGGTCCTTGATGACGTCCAGGTAGAAGCCGCCCAGGTCCACCACGCAGAAGTTGTGGATCTTCTGGTAGATGAGGTGGAACTGGTAGTCCCGGTAGGCGGCGATGATCTCCTCCTGGAGCTGGTAGGCGCGATCCACGACCCAGCGGTCCAGTTCGAGCATGTCCGTCGCCGCGATCAGGTTGACCGATGGGTCGAAGCCATTAAGGTTGGCGAGCAGGAAGCGGCCGGTGTTGCGGATGCGCCGGTAGGCGTCGGCGGTGCGCTTGAGGATCTCGTCGGAGACGCTCATCTCGCCGCGATAGTCGGTGGCCGCGACCCAGAGGCGGATGATGTCGGCGCCCAGGGTCTTCATCACGTCCTGGGGCCGCACCACGTTGCCCTTGGACTTGGACATCTTCTCGCCCTTGGCATCGACGGTGAATCCGTGGGTGAGGACGCCCCGGTAGGGGGCGCGGTCGTACATGGCCACCGAGGTCAGCAGGGACGACTGGAACCAGCCGCGGTGCTGGTCGGAGCCCTCCAGATAGAGGTCAGCGGGGGAGCGCAGGCCCTCCCGCTGCTCCAGGCAGCAGGCGTGGGTGACGCCTGAGTCGAACCAGACGTCCAGGGTGTCGTGGACCTTCTCGTATTCAGCCGCCCCGGCGACCCCGATCAAATCCGCCGCGTCAAGGGCGAACCAGGCCTCGACGCCCTGGGCCTCGACCCGACGGGCGACCTCCTCGATCAGCTCCGCGGTGCGGGGATGCGGGGCGCCGGTCTCCTTGTGGACCAGCAGGGGGATGGGCACGCCCCAGGTCCGCTGGCGCGAGATGCACCAGTCCGGGCGGTTGCGCATCATGGACTCGATGCGGGAGCGGCCCCAGTCCGGGGTCCAGGTGACGCCCTCGATCTCGCGCAGGGCGGCGTCCCGCAGGCCCTGCTTTTCCATGCCGATGAACCACTGGGGTGTGGCGCGGAAGATGATGGGGGTCTTGTGGCGCCAGCAGTGGGGATAGCTGTGGGTGAAACGCGCGGCCTGGATCAGGGCGCCCCGAGCCTTGAGGGTATCCACGACCTTCTCGTTGGCGCTGAAGACATGCTCGCCGGCGAAGAGGGGGGTGTCGGGCAGGAAGCGGCCGTCGCCGCCCACGGGGTTCTCCACCCGCAGGCCGTAGCGGTTGCCAACCAGGTAGTCATCCAGGCCATGACCGGGGGCGGTGTGAACGGCGCCGGTGCCCGCCTCCAGGGTGACATGCTCCCCGAGGATGATGGGCACCTCGCGGTCATAAAAGGGATGCTGGAGTTGCAGCCCCTCGAAGGCGTCGCCCCGGCCATAGGCGATGACCCGGTAGTGGTCGATGCCCCAGCGGTCCAGGTTGTCGCGCATCAGACCCTCGGCCAGGATGAGGCGCTCGCGGCCAGGGTCGCCCTCGGTCTGGATGAGGACGTATTCCAGTTCGGGATTGAAGGCCACCGCCTGGTTGGCGGGCAGGGTCCAGGGGGTGGTGGTCCAGATGACCACGGACAGGGGGCCGTCGCCGCGCCCGTTGGGCACCGAGTGACAGCGGGTAAAGAGGGCCTCCTCGTCCAGGACCGGGAAGCGGACGTCGATGGAGATGGACGCCTTGTCGGCGTATTCCACCTCGGCCTCCGCGAGGGCGGAACCGCAGTCGATGCACCAGTGCACCGGCTTATAGCCCTTCTGGACATGGCCATTGGCCAGGATCACGCCCAGGGCGCGGATGATGTTGGCCTCGAAGTGGAAGTCCATGGTCAGGTAGGGGTGCTCCCAGTCGCCAAAGACCCCCAGGCGCTTAAAGTCGCGGCGCTGGCCATCCACCTGGCGCGCGGCATAGTCGCGGCAGGCGCGCCGGAACTGGGCCGCGCTGATCTTGGCGCCGGGCTTGCCCTCCTTCTTTTCCACCTGGAGTTCGATGGGGAGGCCATGGCAGTCCCAGCCCGGCACATAGGGGGCGTCCAGGCCGTCCAGGGTGCGGGACTTGACGATGATGTCCTTCAGTACCTTATTGACGGCGTGGCCGATATGGATGTCGCCGTTGGCGTAGGGAGGGCCGTCGTGGAGGATGAACTGCCTGGCCCCCGCCCGGGCGGCGCGAATCTGGCCGTAGAGGTCCATGGCCTCCCAGTGGGCGAGCAGCTCCGGTTCCCGCTGGGCGAGGTTCGCCTTCATGGGAAAACCAGTGTTGGGGAGGTTGAGGGTGTTCTTGTAGTCGCTCACGGGGCTGGGTCCTGAGGGAGGCGGTAAGGCGAAGGGGTGAAGTTTACCCTTTTTTGCCGGGATTCGACCTGGCCCGATTGGGCCAGGGGCTCAGGAGAATAATCGGTCGTAAATGCGGAAACCAGCCACATAGGTGCCGATGGCGGCGCCCAGGTTGCTCAGGAGGAAGACCTGGAGGATGCGCAGCACCCGGTTGCGCCACCAGCCCCGGAATTGGGCCGCGTCCTGGCGCAGGCGTCCGAAGTCACCCATGTTCGGCTTGCGTAGATAGAGTTCCACCGGTCCCGTCACCATGCCGGCGCCGATGGCCGGGTTGAGAGTGGTCAGGGGCGCGGCGACGAAGGCCGTCAGCACCGTCAGGGGGTGCCCGCCGGCGAGGAGGGTGCCGAGGGCGGAGAGGCTACCGGTGATGAGAACCCAGTCCCAGACGATGGACCAGCCGTCCTGGGGGTTTTGGGCAAAGCCGAAGGCGAAGCCGGCCACGATCAGGGCGAGGATGACCCAGGAAATGAGCTTGGGCCAGGGGCTGGGCGGAGGCAGGCGCTCCAGTTCCGCGATCTCGAGGCGGGGGTCGGGACGGGGTTGAGCGCTGTCATGAGTGGAAGCCCCCGGAGGCGGTTCAGACTCGGCCGCCCGCAGGTAGCCGGCGACGCCCTTGAGGTGGCCGGCCCCCAGTACCGCCAGCACCCGGCCGTGGCCCTCCCGTTCGATCTCCTCCCGCAGACGGGCGGCCATGTAGCGATCCCGTTCGTCGATCAGGGGCAGGAAGAGGTCTTGGCGGTTGCGGGCGAATTCGGCGAAGGTGGTCTCCAGCACATCACCCTCCTTGAGGCGCTCGATCTCCGCCTCGGGGACCTCCTCGTGGGAGACCAGGGTGAGGACCAGGCCGGAAAAGAGTTCGAGCCGCTTCCACCAGCTCAGGTTAGCGGCGACGCGCTTGAGGGTCACGCCGATCTCGCGATCCACCAGCAGGACGGGCAGATGGCGTTCCCGCGCCTGGGCGATGGCCATGCGCTGCTCGGCCCCGGGTTCGATGCCGAACTGATCCGCCAGGCGCTGCTGGTAGGCGGCCAGGGCCAGGCTGGCGACCACCATGGCCACGCGCCCCTGGCGGATGACGGCGAAGAGGTCCATGCGCGCCAGGGCGTCCGGGTCCAGGAGGGCCTGATAGCGGCTGGGGCAGAGTTCCACCGCCACGGCGTCGAAGTGCTCCTGCTCCAGGAGCTCCCGCACCTTGGCGGCGCTGGCGCGGGAGACGTGGGCGGTGCCGAGGAGGGTCAGGTGGGTAGCGCCGATCTTGATGTCGATGCGGGGCTCTTCGGGGCCCCGGTTGGGCTCGGGCGCCGGGTCTTGGCTGGGCTCGGCTTCAGCGAAGGGTTGGCCGGGCTCGGCTAAGGGTGTGGCGTGCTCGGCCCGCGGCTGCCGCGGGGTATCGGGAACGGGGTTGGCTGCCGCCTCGGGGTCTCGGATCATCGCCTGCCGCCCATCAGGGAGCCCAGCAGGCCGCGCACCAGTTGGCGGCCCAACTGGCTGCCCACGGAGCGCAGGGCGCTGGTGGCGAAGGCCTCCAGGGGGCCTTGCCGGCTGGAGCCGCGGCGGGCGGCGGGGGCCGGGGTGGACTCCCGCGTGGCCTCCTCCTCCCGGCTGGAGTCCGCTGCCCGGCCCTGGAGGATCTCGTAGGCGGATTCCCGGTCCAGGGGCTCGTCATAGACCCCCTTCACCAGGGATTCGGCCATGAGGGCGCGGCGCTCGGCGGGGGTGATGGGGCCGATGCGGCTGCCGGGCGGGGCCACCTTGACGCGCTCGACGATGGTGGGGGTGCCGGTCTCGTCCAGGGTCGAGACCAGGGCCTCGCCGACCCCCAGGTTGGTAATGAGGGCCTCGGTGTCGAAGGCTGGGTTGGGCCGGAAGGTCTGGGCCGCTACCCGTACCGCCTTCTGGTCGCGGGGGGTGAAGGCGCGCAGGGCGTGCTGGACCCGGTTGCCCAACTGGCCGAGGACATCGTCCGGCACGTCCGCCGGGCTTTGGGTGACGAAATAGACGCCCACGCCCTTGGAGCGGATGAGGCGCACCACCTGCTCGATCTTGTCCAGCAGCACCTTGGGGGCGCTGTCGAAGAGCAGGTGGGCCTCGTCAAAAAAGAAGACCAGGCGGGGCTTGGGGACGTCGCCCACCTCGGGCAATTGCTCGAACAGCTCGGAAAGCAGCCACAGCAGGAAGGTGGAGTAGAGGGCCGGGGTGTGGATGAGTTTGTCCGCCGCCAGCAGGTTGATGTAGCCCCAGCCGTGCTCGTCGGTCTGCATCAGGTCGGCGATGTCCAGGGCCGGCTCGCCGAACAGCTTGCCGGCCCCCTGTTCCTCCAGGGTCAGTAGTTTGCGCTGGATGGCGCCGACGCTGGCCTTGGAGACGTGGCCATAGTCGCCGCCAACCGCGGCGGGGTCGTCCGCCAGATAAGCCAGGAGGGCGCGCAGGTCCTTGACGTCCAGCAGCAGCCAGCCGTTGTCGTCCGCCAACCGGAAAACGATGTTGAGCACCCCTTCCTGGGTCTCGTTTAGGCCCAGGAGGCGCGCCAGCAGCAGGGGACCCATTTCCGAGAGGGTGGTGCGCACCGGATGCCCCTGGTCGCCGAGGATGTCCCAGAGGGTGACCGGGCAGGCGTGGGTCGAGAAGTCCCCTGCCCCGAGCCCGAGTTCCGCTACCCGGGCCTCGACCTTGGCGTTACCGCCGCCGGGCTGGCCAATGCCCGCCAGGTCGCCCTTGACGTCGGCCATGAAGACGGGGACCCCAATGCGGCTGAAGGACTCCGCCAGCCGCTGCAGGGTCACGGTCTTGCCGGTCCCCGTGGCCCCGGCGACCAGGCCGTGCCGATTGGCCATGGCGGGCAAGAGATAGGCCGGGCCCAGGCCTTTGCCGATGAGGATGGGGTCTGTCATGGGCGCTGTCTCCGGAAGTAGGGAAGGACAAGATGGGCTTGATGCGTGCAATCCTACCGATTCGCCCCCCGAGGGCCAAGTCCCGATGTTTGAGCCTGGGGGGCTGGGGCGCGATCCTATTCCAATGGTTGTAGTTGGCCTCCTTGGCATCCTGTGCCCTCGCTTTGACTGCGGCGGTTTCACTTCCTTGCCGATGCGCAATGACAAAGCGCGGGGTTTTCGCTACAAATTCCCCATTGCCCCTCAACCGGACCCCGTGCCATGTTCTTCCCCGTCGCTAGCGCCAGCCGCCGCCAGGCCAAGTCAGCCCACGAGCTGGCCATGTTCAATCTGCTGCTGGTCAACCTCTTGATGCTGATCGCCCTCCTGGCGGGGAGTTTTCTGAGGAAGGGGTCGCCCCTGGCCGACTACAGGCTGGCCGGTGTCCTGGTGCCCCTGGGTATCTCCCTGGGCATCGTGGCCTTTACCTTCGCGAAGGCGGGGAGGCTGACCGCCCAAGGACCCTGGTTCACCGCTGCCCACTGGCGGTTGGCCAGGATGCGTTACCAGATCCTGCTCATCGCCTATGCCGTGGGGGCTGGCCTGATTGGCGTGGGCTGGTTGCTGTCCACCACCCAGAAGACCCATGGCATGCAGGAGTTGATGTTCGTGGCCCTGCAGCGGGTCGCCATCGCACCCCTGCTCATTGCCCTCATGGTGCTTATCATGCTGGAGTCGGGCGCCCTCTATCAGGCCGGGCGCGGCGAGGTGCCCGACAGCCTGATGAAGAAATTCCCCCCGCCGGCGGACTGCCCGGGCGCGGATAAAGAGTTTGGGCTGGAGGATCAGGGCTGATCGGCACTCGGGCCACCGGGGCGGTCTGGCCCTGGAGTCGGACGGGAGTCGTGTCTTGCGTCAAGCGCGGACTGTCCTAGACTCCTTGTGACGAGGGGCGCGTGGCCCCGGCGGGACTCCCCTCCCGGGCCGCGCGGAAGGTGGCAACCATTGGCGAGAGGGGCAACCCATGCGGACCGACGCGGCTCAAATGCTGAGGGATATCGATGCCGAGGTTCATTACACCCGCACCCTGATCGGTCGGGAGGCCTTCGCCCCGCGCGTCATGGCCGCCATGGCCGAGGTGCCGCGCCATCTCTTCGTCCCCGAGGGCGACCGGGACCAGGCCTACGCCAATGGGCCCCTGCCCATCGGTTGGGGCCAGACCATCTCTCAACCCTACATCGTCGCCCTGATGACGGACCTGCTGGCTTCTGGTCCGGGTGACCGGGTGCTGGAGATCGGCACCGGCTCCGGTTATCAGGCAGCGGTGCTGTCGCGGCTGGTGGGACAGGTCTATTCCCTGGAGATCATCCCGCAACTGGCGACGGCCGCCGTCGATCGTTTAGCGCGGTTGGGCTTCGTCAATGTCAGTGTCCGCCAGGGCGATGGCCATCATGGCTGGCCCGAGCAGGCCCCCTTCGATGGCATCCTGGTGACCGCCGCCGCCCGGGCGATTCCGCCGGCCCTGGTCGATCAACTCCGTCCCGGCGCTCGTCTGGTCATACCGGTGGGTCAACCCTATGCCCACCAAGACCTCCTCCTGCTGGAAAAGGGCACGGATGGCGCCCTCTCCCTCACCGAAGTGCTGGGCGTGGCCTTTGTTCCCCTGACGGGCGGCGGGGTGGCGCAAGCTACCGGGGGCCCCTGAGTCCGCGCCGGGTGGCTGGATGCCAAAGCCGGCCCGCAACTCCCCCGGTGCCCCGGTAAGCGCGGTTGCCGAGGGATTTTCGCCAGGAATTCTTGTAAGCAGCGACAATACTTGCCTATAATTGAGGGTTTCACGGAGACGGGGCCGCGTGGTCCCGCCTCGGCCCTCCCCCGATCCTTGGCGCGGTTTCGTCCCCTCCCACCAGGTCCGGCTTGGTAGAACTCAGGAAGCAGCTATGACAGACCTTTCACATTACCGAAACATCGGTATTTTTGCCCACGTGGATGCGGGTAAGACGACGACGACCGAGCGAATTCTCAAGCTGACGGGCAAGATCCATCGCCTGGGTGAGGTGCATGACGGCGAGTCCACCATGGACTTCATGGAGCAGGAGGCGGAGCGCGGCATCACCATCCAGTCCGCCGCCACCTCCTGCCAGTGGAAGGGCTGTCGGCTGAATGTCATCGATACCCCGGGCCACGTGGATTTCACCATCGAGGTGTATCGCTCTCTCAAGGTGCTCGACGGTGGCGTCGGCGTCTTCTGCGGCTCCGGCGGCGTCGAGCCCCAGTCCGAGACCAACTGGCGCTATGCCAATGACTCCCGCGTCGCCCGCCTGATTTTCGTCAACAAACTCGACCGCATCGGCGCCGATTTCTATCGCGTCGTCGATCAGGTCCAGAATATCCTGGGCGCTACTCCGCTAGTCATGGTCCTGCCCATCGGGGTCGAAGGCGGTTTCATCGGCGTTGTCGATCTGCTCACCCGCAAGGCTTGGGTCTGGGACGAGTCCGGCATGCCGGAGAATTACACTATCCAGGATGTTCCCGAGGAGATGGTCGCCCAAGTCGAGGAGTGGCGGGAGAAGCTGATCGAGGCCGCCCTGGAACATGACGACGAGGCCCTGGGGAAGTATCTGGAAGGCGAGGAGCCGGATATCGAGACGGTCAAGGCCTGCGTCCGCAAGGGTACCATCAAGCTCGACTTCTTCCCTACCTACTGTGGTTCTGCCTTCAAGAACAAGGGTATGCAGTTGATCCTGGATGCCGTTGTCGATTATCTGCCCAATCCCATGGATGTCGAGCCGCAGCCGGAGGTGGACCTGGAGGGCAACGAGACGGGCCTCAAGGCCATCGTCGATCCCGACCGGCCCCTGCGCGCCCTGGCCTTCAAGATCATGGACGACCGCTTCGGCGCCCTGACCTTCACCCGCATCTACTCCGGGAAGATCAAGAAGGGCGACTCGGTGCTCAATACCTTCACCGGCAAGACCGAGCGGATCGGCCGTATTGTCGAGATGCACGCCGATTCCCGCGCGGAACTGGAGTCCGCCCAGGCTGGCGACATCGTCGCCCTGCTCGGCATGAAGGGCACCCAGACCGGCCACACCCTCTGCGACCCCAAGCACCCGGCCACCCTGGAGCCCATGGTTTTCCCCGACCCGGTCATCTCCATCGCCATCGCCCCCCGTGACAAGGGTGGTTCCGAGAAGCTGGGCGTGGCCCTCAATAAGATGATCCAGGAGGATCCCTCCTTCCGGGTCGAGACCGACATCGAAAGCGGCGAAACCATTATCAAGGGCATGGGTGAGCTGCATCTGGACATTAAGGTCGATATCCTCAAACGCACCCATGGCATCGATGTCGAGGTGGGCAAGCCCCAGGTGGCCTACCGCGAGACCATCACCCGCCGGGTTGAGGACACCTATACCCACAAGAAGCAGACCGGCGGCTCGGGCCAGTTCGCTCGCATCGAGTATGCCGTCGAGCCTGGCGAGCCGGGCAAGGGCTATCAGTTCGAGTCCCAGGTCACCGGCGGTACCGTGCCCCGCGAGTTCTGGCCCGCCGTGGACAAGGGTTTCCGGGACAGCATGAAGGAGGGCGTTCTGGCGGGCTTCCCGCTGCTGGATGTCAAGGTGAGCCTGATCGATGGTAGCTATCATGCCGTGGACTCCTCGGCCATCGCCTATGAGATTGCCGCCAAGGCCGGCTACCGTCAGTCGGTGCCCAAGGCGGGCCCACAGCTCATGGAGCCCATCATGAAGGTGGACGTCTTTACCCCGGAAGATCATGTTGGCGATGTCATTGGCGATCTCAATCGCCGGCGGGGCATGATCCGGGCGCAGGAGGCCGGTCCTAACGGCGTGCGCGTCAAGGCCGATGCCCCGCTGAGCGAGATGTTCGGCTACATTGGCGATCTGCGCACCATGACCTCCGGACGCGGCCAATTCTCCATGGAATTCTCCCATTATCTGCCTTGTCCCAAGACGGTGGCCGAGGCGGTCATCAAGGAGGTCCAGGACCGTAAGAAGGGCTGATCCCTCGGCCCCGCTGCATTGGATGCCCGCCGGCCTGGTCGGCGGGTTTGGCTAGGCACCCGATGGCGCGGGCCGGGCCGACCGGGTCCGCCGCCCTGAAATAGAAGAGAGAGGCGATATGCTATCCGAGCACCACGATATCGATCACGAATTCCCGGAATACCACCAGAAGCTTGAGGCCTTGTGCGCCACCGACACCGGCTTCACCGATCTGGTGCAGCGACATGACCGCCTGGACGATGAGATCCGCGAGCTGGAGGAGCGTGGTTTGCCCATTGCCGACACGGAGATCGAGGCCATGAAGTTCCGTCGCGCGGAACTCAAGGACGAGATTTATATCCGGTTGCGTAAGGGCTGAGGTTCTAGCCTGGATCCCCGCGCCCCGGCGTGGGGAAGGGGGTCCGGCGCTGGGGGTCGGTACCTGAGGTCCGGAAATCGCTGTTTCTGTACGCCAGGTTTATTCCTGCTTGAGGTATGCCCGGAGTACCGGGCAAGAGCCAATACTCCGGCAACGAATATCCCCGAAGAGTAGTAGCGGGTAAGTTCTCGAGACAGTATTCTGCCATATTGAAGATGTTTGACCCGGCGAGCGGAGCTGCCTAAAGCCTAGGGTTTGGTTAAGGTTCCACAGCCTTTTCCGGGCTTGGCAGGTTGAACATATCAAGCCCAGACCTTTGGCTGGCCTTGAGACTTGAAAATATTGCCGGGATGGAATTTTTCAAGGGGTCCGCAATAAACGGCAACCGCTGAGGCGCGACGCCCGCTCACCACTCGGTTGTTCGCTACACCTATTCCGCTTGACGGAGGAAAGTCCATGACGGAAGTCGTCGCAACCAATGAGACCATTCTGGTGGTCGGTGGTGGCATCAGCGGCATGACCGCCGCTCTCGAGGCCGCCGAAACCGGCAAGCAGGTCGTACTCGTTGAAAAGCGTCCTTATCTGGGCGGCCGTGTCTCCCAACTCTACAAATATTTCCCGAAGCTCTGCTTCCCCACCTGCGGTCTGGAGATCAACCAGCGCCGCGCCAGGATGAATCCCAACCTCCGCGTCCTCACTATGGCCGAGGTTACGGGCATCAAGGGCGACAAAGGCAACTACACCGCCACCGTCAAGCTGTCCCCGCGCTACGTCAACGGCAACTGCACCGCCTGCGGTGACTGCGAAAAGGCGGTCTCGGCGGAGTTTGACGACGAGTACAACTATGGTCTCGGCAAGCGCAAGGGCGCCTATTTGCCCTACCGCATGGCCATGCCGACCCAGTATGTCATCGACCCGCGCCTCATCGGTACCGATGAGGCGGAAAAGGCCAAGGCGGCCTGCAAGTACGATGCCGTCGATCTGGAGATGCAGGAGGAGACCCTCGACTTCCCCTGTGGGGCCGTCATCTGGGCCACCGGCTGGCAGCCCTACGATGCCGCCAAGATTCAGCCCTACGGCTATGACCGCTTCCCCAATGTCATCACCTCCGTCGAGTTCGAGCGGCTGGCTGACCCCCAGGGCCCGACCGGTGGCAAGCTGGTGCGGCCCTCCGATGGCAAGGAGGCGAAAAAGATCGCCTTCATTCAGTGCGCCGGCTCCCGCGACCGCAATCATCTGCTGCACTGCTCCCGCATCTGCTGCATGGCCAGCCTCAAGCAATGCACCTATGTGGCCGATGCCTGGGGCGCCGAGGCCGACGTAAGTGTCTATTACATCGACATGCGCGCCATCGACCGCTTCGAGGACTTCTACGCCAAGGTGCGGGGTATCGAGCAGGTCAAGTTCATCAAATCCAAGCCGGCCTCCGTGGTGGCGGACAAGGATGGCAACCCGGTCGTCCATGGCGTTGATACGGAAGGCTACAAGCGCTTTGCCGACACCCATGACCTGGTGGTCCTGGCCGTGGGCATGGAGCCCTCCGTGGACAAGGACAGCTTCCCGGTCGATATCGTCCTCAATCGCGAGGGCTTCATCGAGGCCGATCCCGGCAACGGCGGCGTCTTCGCCGCGGGTTGCGCCTCGGATGCGCTCGACGTGAACCGCGCCGTTCAGCATGCCACCGGCGCGGCGCTGCGCGCCATCCAGGTCGTCAACGGCGCCGCCGGAGTGGAGGGTTAATCAGATGGCAGTAGATAAGAAATTCGCCGGCTACTTGTGCACCGGCTGCGGTATCGGCGAGCGCCTTGACGCCAAACAACTGACCATGGTGGCGACTCGCGAAGGCAAGATGGCCTCCTGCAAGTCGCACCCCATGCTCTGCTCCGCCGAGGGCGTCCAACTCATCCGTGACGACGTCGCCGCCGGCAACGCGACCCACGTCATGATCGCCGCCTGCTCGCGCCGCGCCAAGATGGAGGCCTTCAACTTCACCGACATCGCCATGTCCCGCGCCAATCTGCGCGAGGGCGTCATCTGGCTGCGTCCGGAGGGTGACGAGCACCAGGAAACCACCCAGGAGATGGCGGATGACTATGTGCGCATGGCCTGCGCCGAGGTCCGCTTCATGACCGTACCTAGTGGCTCCGGCGAGCAAAGCCTGAACCGCAAGCTGCTGGTGGTGGGCAATGGCGTTACCGCCATGGCCTCCGCCCTAGAGGCCGCCAAGGCCGGCTATGGCGTCCATCTGGTGTGTGACGAGGGTGTGCTGGGCGGCGTTTACAAGGACCTCTATAAGCGCGTGCCCTTCCGCGCCGCCCCCCAGGGCGTCTCCAACGCCCGGACCGCACCGCTGCCCCAGCCGGAGGAGCCCGGAATCGCGGAAATGATCGCCGAGGTCCAGGCTAACCCGCGCATCAGCGTCCATCTCAATGCCAGGGTCACCAAGACTTCCGGCGCGCCCGGTCGTTTCTCCGCCGATATCAGCACCGAGTCTGGTGGCACCGTCACGGAGGACATCGGCGCCATCGTCCAGGCCTCGGACTACAAGCCCTACGATGCCAAGCGGTTGCCGGAGTTCGCCTATGGCAAGAGCCCGGATGTGGTCACCAACTTCGAGATGGAGAAGCTGGCCAAGGCCGCCAACGGCGGGCCGCTGAAGCGCCCCTCCGATGGCAAGGAAGTCAATGCCGTGGCCTTTATCCAGTGCGCCGGTCAGCGTTCCGAGCAGGAAGGACATCTGTCCTACTGCTCAGGCTTCTGCTGCACCGAGTCCATCAAGCAGGCCATGTACTTCAAGGCCCAGAACCCGGACTGCGACGCCACTGTGCTCTTCGACGACCTGCGCACCCCGGGTGCCGCGGGCGAGGACTTCTACCGCGCCGGCCAGCAGGCCCGAGTCACCTTCTCCAAAGGCAAGGCCAGCGAGGTGGTGGTCGAGGGTGGCAAGCTGACGGTCAAGTTCAAAGACCTGATCCTGAACGAAGATACGGCTATGGAGTGCGACCTGGTAGTGCTCGCCACCGGCCAGGTGCCCAACACGGGTCCGGACCCCTACGCCCAGTTGGCCGTGGATGAGGCCCCCACCGAGGAGGAAAAAGAGGCCGCCCGCCGGGCCCTGGCGGTCGCGCCGCCGTCCATCCTCAACCTCGACTATCGTCAGGGCACCGACCTGCCGCAGCTCAAGCACGGCTTCGTCGATTCCCACTTCATCTGCTTTCCCTACGAAACCCGCCGCACTGGCATCTACGCCGCCGGTCCCGTCCGGCGGCCCATGGACATGAAGCAGGCCATCGATGACGCCGCTGGCGCCACCCTCAAGGCCATTCAGGCCGCCGAGAACGCCGCCCGGGGCGCCGGCGCCCACCCGCGGGTCGGAGATCTCTCCTACCCGACCTTCCGCAAGGAAGGCTGCACCCAGTGCAAGCGCTGTACCGTGGAATGCCCCTTTGGCGCCATCAACGAGGACGAGCAGAAGTATCCGCAGTTCAACGAGGCCCGTTGTCGCCGTTGTGGGACCTGCATGGGTGCCTGCCCGGTACGCGTCATCTCCTTCGAAAACTATTCAATCGAGACCGTTGGCCAGCAGATCAAGGCCGTGGATGTGCCGGACGAATTCTCGGAGAAGCCGCGCCTCTTGGTCCTGGCCTGCGAGAATGATGCCTACCCAGCTCTGGACATGGCCGCCCAGGCCGGCGGGTCCACGATCAGCCCCTTCGCGCGCGTCATACCGGTGCGGTGCCTGGGTTCGGTGAACCTGAACTGGATCACGGATGCCCTCAACTCCGGCTATGACGGCATCATCCTGATGGGCTGCCGTCGCGACGACGACTACCAGTGTCACTTCGTGCGCGGTTCCAAGATGGCCGCCGAGCGTCTGAGCAAGGTCGGCGATACCCTCCAGCAGCTCAGGCTGGAGACCGAGCGGGTCGTGGTTTACGAGGTCGCCATCACCGACGTCCAGCGTGCGCCTCGGTTGATCAACGACATGGCCGCGACGGTCGAAAAGATCGGCATGAGCCCCTTCAAGTTCTGACGAGCCTGGGGCGCGCGGCGACCGCGCGCCCCACGAGAGGAATACCGACAATGAGCGATCTGAACACGGCGATGATCGAAAGGTATCGCACCAACTTCCTCAAGGAGGTGGAGGCGAATGTCGAGGAGGGCGAGTGGGTCAAGATGTGCATGCAATGTGGCGTGTGCTCCGGCTCCTGCCCCCTAGGCAAGTTCTGGGCCCACCCGCCCCAGGAAATCTTCATGATGATCCGCGCCGGCAAGCGCGAGGAGGTCCTGTCCTCCGACTCCATGTGGATGTGCACCTCCTGCTACAACTGCATCGTGCGCTGCCCCCGGGAACTGCCCATCACCCACATCATGCATGGCCTGGCCAGCTACGCTAAGCGCCTCGGCCTGGTGGCGGCGAACCAGCCCACGGCCAAGTTTGCCCAACTCTTCTGGAATAATCTCATGAAGAAGGGCCGGGTCAACGAGCTCAAGCTCGGCCTGGCGCTCTACTTTATGAACGGCTTTGGCGAGGGCATCAAGATCGCCCTCAAGAAGCAGAAGCTGGGCATGAACATGATGAAGACCCGCCGCATGAATCCCATGGAGATCCTCGGCGGTCATGCCGTCAAGGATCTGAGCGGCTTCCAGAAGGTCATCCAGAAGGCCCAGGAACTGGAAGACGCCCGTATTGCCAAGCATGGCGCTTGAGGAGAAGACATCCATGGCTAAGCGAGAATATTCCTTCTACCCCGGCTGCTCTTCCCAGAAGGGTGCCTCCTCCTCCAACTATCTGGTCTCGGTCCAGACCATGTGCCAGGAACTCGAGATTCAGCTCAATGAGATCCCTGACTGGAACTGTTGCGCCGCCTCCATCGGCTATGGCGGTGGCGGCGAACTGCCCCGCCTGACTCTGTCGGCGCGCAATATCGCCCTCTCCGAGCAGCACAACGCCGGTCAGGATATCGTCGCCACCTGCGCCGCCTGCTGGCTCTCCACCCGCGAGGCCGCCGAGCGCCTGCACGAGGACCAGTCCCTGCTGGCCGAGTGCAACACCGCCCTGGCGGAGGCCGGCCTCAAGCTCAGGAACCAGACCCCCATCAAGCATATGGCGGAGGTTCTGATCGAGGATATCGGTCTCGAGGCCATCGCCGCTAAGGTCAAGAAGCCCCTGGAGGGCATCAAGATCGCGGGCTATGTGGGCTGTCAGACCAACCGGCCCTTCGGCATCGCCGGTGAGTCCTTCGAAAATCCCCAGTATCTCGACAAACTGGTGGAGGCCCTGGGCGGTGATTCCATCCCCGGCTACGAGAAGAAGGTGCAATGCTGCGGTGGCGCCCTGGCCTTCTCCGAACCGGCCAAGTCCCAGGAAATGGTCAAAGGCATCATTGAGTCCGCCTATGATCATGGGGCCGACCTCATCGTCACCCCCTGCCCGGTGTGCCAGATGAACGTCGAGATCTATCAGGACGACATCAACGCCACCTACGGCACCCAGTTCAAGATGCCCGTGGTCTATTACTCGAACCTCATGGCCGTCGCCTTTGGCCGTAGCGCCAAGGACGCCGCCCTCAACGCCCAGATCATCCCCGCCAAGGCCCTGGATGATCTGGTGGCCAAATAGCTCCTGGCGCTAAGCCCGCCCTGATCGGGCTGGCCCTCGTCCGCCCCTAGCCGCCCCACCCAGGCCTCACACCTGAGTCGGGCGGCTTTTTGATGATGGCCCCGCTGCAAGGTGTACCTGTCGCTAATGGGCAGGGTGACGGATGAGCGATAGCCTTAGCCGGTCCCCTAGGGCGCTGGCGCAAGCTGGTGGCGGGAAATCTTGACCTTGTTGGCGCGGCCGAGCAGTTCGAGCAGCAGCTCGACGCGTTCCTTGCCGGTCTCGGCCAGGATGCGGGCAGGCAGGCCGGCGAAGGGGCCGGTGAGGACCTCGACCCGATCGCCGGGGTGGAAAAGGTGCTCCTGGCGCACCACCCCCTCTTCGCTGGCCGTGGCGGTCCTGAGTTGCTCCACCAGCCCGGGTGGGACGGTGGCCGGGTAGCCCCCAAAGCGCACCAGGCCGAGAGCGCCCCGGGTGGAGCGGATGGTAGAGCTGTCCTGCTGCATCAGGTCCAAGTGAATGAAGAGATAGCCTGGGAAGAGGGGCTCGATGCTCTCGGTCCAGCGCCCCCGCCGCCGTTTCTGGGCCTTGACCAGGGGTAGAAAGGTCTCGAAACCCTGACGCTTGAGGTTTTCCTCCGCCAGCTTTTCGTCACGGGCCTTGGTGTGGACGGCATACCAGTGTTCCATGGGTTTCGATGCGAGTCGCGGGCTAGAGGGTCAGGGCGCCCGCCAGCAAGGGCGCCAGTTCCAGGCGGTTGCTCGGGTGGGGAATGCTGTCGGTGCTCCAGATATGGGTCACCCCGGCCTGGCGCAGGCGCTCCAGGGTACCGTCCAGAAAGAGGGCGTGGGTGACGAGCACGGCGAGGGACGCGGGCCGGGTGGGTGCCAGGGCGGCGACGGCCTTCTCCAGGGTGTGACCGGTGCTGGCGACATCGTCCACCAGCACCAGATGACGTCCGGGGGGCGGTGGGTTTGGGAAGCGGACATCGACCTCCCGGTCGCCGTGGCGCTCTTTGGCGCCGACCCGGTAGTCGAGACCGGCGTGGGCGGCGATGGCGGAGACCCACTGGTCAGCCTCCTCGTCCGGGCCGATAAGGAGAGGGTTTTCCAGCTCGCGGGCGAGGAAGTCGGCCATCAGGGGCGCCGCCGTGAGGCAGTGGGCGCGCTTGACCGGGATGGCGTCCTCTAGGCGGGGAACCCGGTGAAGGTGGGGATCGACGGTGATCAGTTCCTCCACCCAGTCCGCCAGGAGTTGGCCAATGATGGGCTGGCTGATGGCCTCGCCGGGGCGGAAGGCTTTGTCCTGGCGCATGTAACAGAGGTAGGGGGCGATGAGGGTCAGGTGGCGTACCCCCAACTCGCGTGCGGCGGCGGTGGTCAGGGCGAGCTCGATAAGTTTGTCGTTGGGGTGATCCAGACTCCGGCACAGGATGACCCGCTCGCCCAGGCCAGCAGGAAGCCGCACCCGGCTCTCACCGTCGGGAAAGTGGTGAATCTCGACCTCGGCATAGTCGAGACCGGCTACGCTGGCCAGGTGCTGGGCCTGTTCCCGGTAGTCGGGAAAGCCCAGGATAAGGGTGGGGTGGGAGGTGGCTATCACGCGGTTTTTCGCTCGGTACACGAAGGGGCAATCAGGAGTGGTGGGCTCGCCTGCCGGCAAGTAGGGGCATTAGTGGTGCATGCCGAGACCCCGCACGGGGATGCGCCAGTCGCTGCCATGGCCATGGCTGTTCAGGGGCGCGGCGATAGCATAGCCGGTTTCCTGGCCGGCCAGGGCGCGGGCGAAGCGATAGTCTGCGGGAAAACGGGCGTAAATGGCGTAAAGGGTCTCGCCCTGACGCACCGGGTCGCCGAGCTTGCGATGCAACTCAACCCCGGCGCCCTGGTCCATGGGCGCCCCAGCCAGGCGGGCGATGCGGGCGATCTGAAAATTGTCGATGGCGGTGACGATGCCGTCCACCGGGGCGGGCACCTCGTGGCGCAGGCTGCCCAGGGGTGGGGGGTCCGGGTTGGAGCCCTGGGCGGCGATGATGGCGCGGAATTTCGCGGCGGCGCGGCCGGATTCCAGGATCTCGCGGGCCAGGGCGTGGCCGGCCCCGCCCCGTACCTCCGGATCGAACTCCAGGATCTGGCCGGCGAGCAGCAGGGACTTGTCGCGCAGGTCCGCCGGGGCCTGGGGGTCGTTGTCCAGCACCGCCAAGACGTCCCGGGCCTCCAGCACCGGCCCTATGCCCCGACCGATGGGCTGACTGCCGTTGGTCAGCACCACCTCCAGATGCAGCCCCAGGCTGTCCCCGACGAATTCGAAGAGCTTGCGCAGCCGCAGGGCATCCTGGTGATGCCGGACCTTGGCGGTAGGGCCGACGGGGATGTCGATCAGCAGATGCGTCGCGCCGGCGGCGACCTTCTTGGCCAGGATGGAGGCTACCATCTGGCCGGGTGAGTCCAGGGACAGGGGCCGTTCCACGGCGATGAGGACATCGTCCGCGGGGGCCAGACGGGCGGTGCCGCCCCAGGCCAGGCAGCCGCGTTCCCGGTGGACGATCTCGTGCAACTGGTCCGGCGACAGATCGACCCGCGCCAGGACCTCCATGGTGTCGGCGGTGCCAGCGGGGGAGGTGATGGCCCGGCTGGAGGTCTTGGGGATGAGCAGTCCATGAGCGGCGACGATGGGCATGACGATGAGGGTGGTCCGGTTACCGGGTACCCCGCCGATGCAATGCTTGTCCGCCACCAGATCGGCGCCCCAGTCCAGCCGCTCGCCGCTGTCGACCATGGCTCGCGTCAGGTACAGGACCTCTTCCCGCTCCAGCCCCACCTGGGCGCAGGCGACGATGAAGGCGGACATCTCGATCTTGGAATAGCGATTGTTGACGATATCGCGGGCGATGGCGGCGTATTCCGCTTCCTCCAGGCGCTCCCCCCGGATCTTGCGATGGACGGAACTCAGGGAGGCCGGTGGCTGGGCCTGGCAGACGGTAACGGGGGTGCCCTCGGGAATTTGGATCTGGGCGAAGGCCTGCTCCGAAAGCCCCAGTTCGTCGGGGCCGACGATGGCCCCGTCGTCCACCACATTGAGGACCGCCAGCACTGGCATGGCGTTCTGGCCGGCGAGGATCTCCACCTTGTTCAGGGCCTGGAAGCCTTCACTGCGGTAATGGGGGCAGTCACGGTGGAGAAAGGCGACGTTCTCGCGGTAGGTATCGATGGCGATCCGCCGCAGTTTCAGGGTGTCCATCGGGTGTCTGGATCCGCTCCTGGTGCTCTGGGCCGCTGGGGGTCTCGGGTAGGCAAGGATCTTTGGCCCCTACCCGCCCCCTATTCTACCTTTAGCAGGGTCGCGGGTATCTGGCGGGATTTTTTTATGCTTAGGATGCTAACCTGATTTCCTCGAACCCCGCCCGGACGGGGTGGCTATTTCATCACGGGAGGCTAGGTCATGTATGTTTTTGGAGTCGTGCTCGATTCCCCTTTCGAGGAGGCGGTGGAGCGGGCGCGCGACCGCCTCTCGGTCTGAGGGCCGAGGCGAGGTATTGATACCCAGCGCTGGTAATGCGCTTCAGTCTATAGCGGCAGGGCCGGGTGGTGTCTGGCGGGGGACGCCGTGAATACGTCCCTGTAGGCTTGACGACAGCATCCCTGCTGTCGACACCCCCGCCAGCCCCCACCCGGCCCTGCCGCGATATGCCGGCGAGTGACCCGCGTTGGCTATATTTGGCTGCAGGAGGGTTAGGGTGAGTGCCCATGGGCGTACTATCCAACTCTGGAAGGCGGTGGGATTGGGTCAGTGCCAGCAATAAAAAAGGACCGCTAGAATGGGGTGTGCCCACCCTGGCGGTCCAACTGGCTTGCTGCCCAGAAACTGTCATGGCCCCTTCAGGTAATCCGAAGGGGGTTTGCCCGTGGCATTCCGTTGCTAGTGGGTCCTGAATTCTTGTAAATCGAAAGGGTGGCTTTGCCTGGCCACCCGGATAATCACTACACTGAGTAGACGTCTGGCTGGATCAGCGCAAGGTCTCGGATTTGGCTAGGCGGCGGCGCACCTCGGAGGCCTTTTCGTTCCCCCTGACGATGCCGATGAGTAGACCCGCCGCCAGCAGTGCCAGCATAAAGCCCCCGATGGTCAAGGCGTCAAAGCTCATGTTGGCCTCTCCGTAAAAATACAATACATTGAAAGCGCTTTAACTCTGAGTACCTGCAAGGGTACGCCACGAGTGTACGGCCCAATGATTTCCTCAGTATTTCGTTATATACTTATTTTGTAACAAACTGTAACGGCGGGCGCCGGCTCTGGCGGGCGCCGTTACGCGGCATTTCGCGCTCGAATGATGGCGCCAGGCGGGTGATCCGCTATCAGCCCTGGCGTCGGGACAAAGAGGGGATAGCTTGCCCTGATGACCGATCACCCCACCCGTCTCCTGGTCGTGGATGACGATGAACATATTCGAGCCCTCCTGACCCGCTATCTGACCCAGGAGGGTTTTGCCGTGGCCGGGGTGGAGGATGGTCCCGCCATGGATGAGTGGCTGGCCCGGAACCAGGCGGATATGGTGATCCTGGACCTCATGCTGCCGGGGGAGGATGGCCTCTCGGTAGCGCGGCGCCTGCGGCGGGAATCGCGCGTGCCGATCGTCATGCTGTCGGCGCGCGGGGACGATATCGACCGCATCGTGGGCCTGGAGGTGGGCGCCGATGACTATCTGGCCAAGCCTTTCAACCCCCGCGAGCTCCTGGCGCGGATTCGTGCCGTCCTCCGTCGCCAGCCAGACCCCGTCCCGGCGGCGCCGAAAGATGCCGAGGCCCCGGTCAAGGCCTTCGGTCCCTATCGGCTCGATGCCAAACGCCGGGAGTTGACCCGTGATAGCGAACCCCTGGCCCTGACCAGCAGTGAATTCGATCTGCTCCAGGTCTTTCTGGCCCGGCCCAATCGCCTCCTGAATCGCGATAGCCTCCTGGATTTGCTGAAGGGGTATGAGCGTTCCCCCTTCGATCGCAGCATGGATGTCCAGGTAGCGCGCTTGAGATCCAAGATCGAGCCCGACACCAAGCACCCCATCTATATCCGCACCGTCTGGGGCAAGGGCTATGTCTTCACCCCCCAGGGCGAACCCTAGCCGCCCCGCGCCATGCGTTTGTCCCTCTTCAGCCGGGCCCTGCTGACCCTGGTCGTCACCTTTGGGCTCTTCGCCATTCTGGCCTTCGCCGCCGTGGTCCAATTCGCCCTGATACCAGTGGCCGATCGCTCGACCCAAGACCTGACGGCCCTCATGCTCCTGGCAACCGACACCCTGGCCCACCTTGATGCGGGGCACCAGGCGGCTTTTCGTGCCAGCATCGCCCGTGACCATGGCCTGCGCCTGCTCGCACCGGGTCAGGTGCCCCAGGACTTGAGCGACTATTACTTTCCCTACATGGCGCGCCTGAAAAAGGCGCTGGGCGAGCGCCTCGGGACACCCGTGGCGGCGGGCAGCAATTTCGAGGATGGTGAACGCTGGTTGTGGGTGCGCCTGCCCGTCCGGGGCGCGGTCGTCTGGGTTGGTTTCCCCCGGGAGCGGGTGGGGAGTCGGCCCTTCGAGGGCCTGGCCCTGGTGGTGTTCGTCTCCCTCATCCTCCTCGTCCTCTCGGCGGCCGTGCTGGCCCGGCGCGTTACCATTCCCCTGGAGCGATTATCGAAGGCGGCGGAACAGGTCGCTCAGGGTTTCTCGCCCACGCCCCTGCCGGAAACGGGCCCCCGGGAGCTGGCCAACCTGGCGCGGCAGTTCAACGAGACGAGCCGTCAGGTACGGGAACTCCTGGCGAACCGCACCCTGCTGCTGGCCGGTATTTCCCACGACTTGCGCACCCCATTGACACGCCTGCGCCTGGCCCTGGAGATGTTGCCCCGCGACCCAGCGCATCTGGACCTGCTGGAGCGCATGGAAGGGGACCTGGAAGAGATGAACGGCCTGATCGGCCAGGCGGCGGAACTGGGGAAAAGCCTGGGCCGGGGCGAGCCCCGCTGGGTCGATCTGGACAAGTTGCTCGGCGACCTGTGCGAGGCTAATCCGCGCCTGAAATGGCAGCCCCTGTCGGCTTGTTGTCATGCGGTCGATCCCCTGGCCCTGCGGCGCATCGTCGGCAACCTGCTGGAGAATGCCCTGCGCTACAGCCAGGGTGAGGTCGAGGTGCGCCTGGCTTGCGCCCAACCGCCGGAAATCCAGGTTCTGGATCGCGGCCCGGGTATCCCCGAACAGGAGCGCGAGGCCGTCTTCCGGCCCTTCTATCGCCTGGAGCAATCCCGCAACCGCGCCACGGGCGGCAGTGGCCTGGGATTGGCGGTCAGTCGCCAACTGGCGCTGGCCAACGGCATTGATCTGCGCCTGGAGCCGCGGCCCGGTGGCGGCCTTATCGCCAGCCTGCGTCTGGCTGGACAAGGGGGCTGGGACCGGCTGGCCGCTCCTCCCGCGCCGAATCCAGTTGACGCCAACGACGGCACTGCCTAAATTCCGCTTTCCGGCAAGTCCGCGCCAAGACGGGCAGGGGCGAGGGCCTGGCCGGCTTACGCGACCAAGACCGGCCCGGTTACGGCTGATTCGACCACCTAGCGGAGTATTCACAGATGCTGCAACCCGGCGATCCCGCCCCACCCTTCTCGCTTCCGGACGCGGACATGGACCGCTTTCATTCAGAGAAGCTGAAGGGCAAGAAGAACCTGGTGCTCTACTTCTACCCCCGGGACGATACCCCAGGCTGCACCCTGGAGGCCCTGGAGTTCACGGACCTGCAGCCGGAATTCGAGGCCCTGGAGGCCGAGGTCGTCGGTATCAGCATGGATAGCTGCGTCAGCCATGGTGCCTTCCGGGATAAGCATGGCATTAATGTGCGGCTGCTGGCGGATACCGAGGGGGAGGTCTGCAGGGCCTATGGCGTCTGGCAGGAACGCGAGCGTCAGGGCGAGAAACGCTGTGGGATCGTTCGTTCCACCTTCCTGATCGATAAGGCGGGAGCCATCCGCCAGGCCCTCTATGACGTCAAGCCCAAGGGCCACGCCGCCCAGATGGTCACCCATTTGAAGGAGTTGTGAGAGGCCAGAGATAAATCTAAGCCTGTGAAACTTCGTGGCGCCATCCTGCTGTTCCTCCTGGTTTTCGGGCTGACCCCCCTGCTCACGGCGGCGGCCATCAACCTGCCGCTGGTTCTTGACCGGGTGGCCCTGTTTTACCAGAAGGCCTACCTGCAAAATCTGCGGGCGGACTTCCGGGATCTGGATCAGCACTTGGCCAGCCGGCACGAGATGATCCGTCTCCTGACCAAGCTGCCGGAGCCGGGGCTCATCCTCGGAGAGCAGGGCAACGAGGAGGAGATCGACCTGGCCAGGGCTCGCTATACGGGCTGGATCAATCAGATCCTGGGTGAGCAGCGGGATATCGTGCAGATCCTCTTTCTCGACGCCGAGGGTCAGGAGCGCTTCTGGCTGGGGCGTGACGCCAAGACTCAGGAATGGCAGCCGACGGTCCGGCTCCCGGACCATCCCAGTGAGGAACTGGAGGCGGCGGGCCTGGTCCTTCCGCCGGGCGAGGTGCTGGTCAGCCGGATCCGCATCGAGCCGGATGCCGGTGGCGACAATCCCCGGCAACTCATGCGCCTGAGCCTGCTAAGCGCCATCGCCAAGGACCCCCAATCCCCGCCGGATGGACTGGTAGTCATGACCATCGACGTGGGCGGCCTGGCCCAATTCTATCGGGATACCTTTTGGGTCACCGACACGGGACGCTATCTGCGCCCCGGCCAACCCTGGCGCGACGAGGACCTGGCCTTCGCCGATTTTCCGGGCCTGGAGGAGATTTTTACCCAGCATATGCCCGTGCTCTGGCGCGGCGAACGGGGTACCCAGGTCTTCTGGGTGCCCATGTTTGTCACCGAGGATGCCCGGCCGCTGTGGGTAGGCCGGCCGGTGGATCCCTCGCCCCTCGACAGCTTTCGCAACGCCCTGGTCCTGCGGGTTGGCCTCGTCATCCTGGTCCTGGTGATGGCGGTACTCATCATGGCCGGCTGGATTACCCGCCGCCTGGAGTTGATGGGTCGGGAACTGACCACGGGGGTGGATCGCGTGGTGCGTTCGGGCGAGGGGGTTCACTTCGCCTGGCAGGGGCCACAGGAGGTGCGGGACTTTGGCGACCAGCTCACGGCCCTGGCCAAGACTCATGTCGAGTATCTGCGGAGTGCCCGCGCCCATACCCTGGAACTGGAACGTTCGAACCGATACAAATCGGAGTTCCTGGCCAATATCAGCCACGAACTGCGCACCCCACTGAATTCCATCCTGCTCCTGTCCAAGATGCTTGCGGACGACAAGGCGGGGCTTGCCATTCCCCAGCAGCGCCAGGCACGGGTCATTAACGCCGCCGGGCGTGACTTGCTCGCCCTGATCGATAATATTCTGGATATTTCGCGCATCGAGGCCGGTAAGGTGATCCTCAACCCGGAGTGGGTCGATCCGCGCCAGATGACCGAGGAAGTGCTGGAACTGGTTGCGCCCCAATTCGCCGACAAGGGGCTCACCCTGCGCCTGGACGTAAGAACAGCGGTCACGCCGCGTATCTACAGCGATCCCGCCAAGATCCGCCAGATCCTCAAGAATTTTCTCGCCAACGCCGTCAAGTTTACCGAGAAGGGTGGGGCCACCGTCACCCTCGACCGGGCGAGCCAGGGTGATCTGCTCTTGAGCGTGACCGATACGGGCATCGGCATCCCCGCCGACAAGCATGCCCTCATCTTCGAGGCCTTTCAGCAGGCCGATGGCTCCACCCGGCGCCGCTTCGGTGGCACCGGCCTGGGCCTGACCATCAGCCGCGAACTGGCCCAGCGTCTCGGGGGGAGCATTCGTGTCACGAGTCAGGAGGGGCGCGGCGCCAGCTTCACCCTGCGTCTGCCGGTCGAGTTGGATCCGGGATCCCTGGAGGAGGCGCCTGCCGAGGGCGAAGCGGACGCCCCACCCAGCCTGCCGCCCCGGATCGAAGAGCAGCCAGATGTCGCTACCAAGGGCGGCGATTACGTGGGGCGTTGGGTGCTACTGGTGGATAGCGACGCTGCCAGTCTGGTGGCGGAGACGCGGATGCTGGAGTCCTTCGGTTTGCGCATCCAGATGGCGGCGGACGCCGAGGAGGCCCGGGAAGCCCTGCGCGAGGAGGCCGGCTGCGCCCTTGTCCTTTTGGCCGAAATGGTGTCTCTGGCCAATACCTGTGATACGATTAAGGCTATTCGCCAGGATGCCCCTGCGGGAACCCTCCCGCTCGTTATCATCGGTCGATTCGGAGAGGCGCAAGCCCGCGACAGCTATCTTGATGCCGGCGCCCAGGATTTTGTCGCCAAACCCATGACGCGATCCAGGCTAGGGGTGGTCCTCGCGGCCAACCTGGGCGCCGGAGAACAGTTGAGCAAGCAAGAGACGGCATGAACCGCTATTCCGGCTTCAAACTCCTCATCGTTGATGATCATGCCCACAATCTTTTTACCTTGCGGACATTGATCGAGGCACACATGGATGTGACCCTCCTCGAGGCCACCTCCGGACAGCAGGCCATCGACCTGACGCTGCATCACCCGGACATAGATCTCATCATCTTGGATGTGCAGATGCCGGATATGGACGGCTTTCAGACCGCCGCTCTGCTGAAGATGCGCAAGCGCACCCGCGATATCCCCATCATCTTCCTCACCGCCGCCTTTAAGTCCGAGGAGTTCCAGCAGCGCGGCTATGCCATCGGGGCCGTCGATTATCTGCTTAAGCCCATCGAGGACAACCAGTTCATCAATAAGATCAGCACCTACTTCCGGCTGATCGAGAAGGAGCGGGCCCTGAACCAGGTGCTGGAGCGCCAGGTCGCCGAGCGCACCGCCGAACTGGCTCAGGCCAAGCAGTACCTGGAGAATATCATTGCCTATATGGGCGAGGCCCTTCTGATCCTGAACCCCCAGGGGGAGATCAAGTCCGCCAATCCCGCCGCCTGTCGGATGCTCGGTTACCGGGAATCGGACTTACGAGGCATGTCCATTGGCGACGTCTTCGAGGAGGAGGGCGACGAAGTGGCCGGCGCCTTCATGGGTCTCTGGTTGGAGGCCTTGATCCGCGCGGGGGCCTTAAGCAAGATCGATGCCCGCTTCATCGCTAGCGACGGTCGCCGCGTGCCCATTCTCTTTTCCCGCACCGCTGTTCGTGACCCGGACGGTGGTATCGCCGATATCATCTGCATCGCCAAGGACATGACGGGCTATGTTCGTGTCGATCAGGATAGGGAAGACGCGGCTCAGACCGCTCAAGAACCCCTTTAGGAGCCGTCCATGACCGAGCCAGACCGCAATACCCTGCCGGAAGATGAAGAGACTTCCCTGACCGCTAACGCCCTCAAGGCCATGGCCCATCCCCTGCGGTGGAAGATCATCTGTTCCCTGGGCGACCGGGAGCTATCCGTGGGCGAGATCGTCGAACGGACCGGCACCTCCCAGAGCAATATCTCCCAGCACTTGGAGCAGTTGCGCAACAAGAACATCGTCGTGGCCCGCAAGGAGGCCAACCGCATCTTTTACCGCATCCGCAACCCTCAGCTACTGGATCTGATCGGTATCATGCGCGACGTGCTCTGCCCGGCGAATCTGGACGACCGTTATCTACGTTAGTCTCGATTCCGGGTTGCGGGTGCGGCGCCCCTCTTCTCCTCCTCTGTTGCCAGGGCCTCCCCTTCCATGGGCTCGCAATCGTCGCCGAAGGTGGGCTTCGATCTTCTTAAGCTGGGCGGGGTAGTAGGTCATCGCAAAGTAGCTCGACCAGCCCAGGTACCAATTGTTGATCCGCTCGACGCTCGTCTCCAGAGCCAGGTGGGTGCCCCGCGGGGTCAGCTCATTGACCTTGTCCATCGCTGCTTGCAGGGCCTTGCGCGAGATCGCAATGGTATCCCCCACCATGGTCAGTCCCAAGAACTTGACCCGATCCGAACGGGCCCCTTGGCTCCTATCGCGGTTCACCACCCGTTTCAGTCTCTTCTCGATGTATCCGCCAATGCTGGCCATGACCCGCTCGGCTGGCTTGGGGATCTCTACCCGCCGCGCCGGTGAGGGTTCGTAAGTCCAGCTTTCTAGCTCCACGGTCAGCCGGCTTAGCTCGTCGTCCAGGCGTGTCTCGAACTTCGCAATCGTCACGCCGACGATGCCGGGAGCTCCCTTGTTCTTCCTCACGGGCTGGAATCACGCCGCCAGATAGTCCCTGGCGCACAGGTCCTCGAAGAGTCTGCGCTCGTCAGTCAATAGGTCTCTGCCGCCCATTTCACTCTCTTTCTGCATGGATCCTTCAACGATCACCGCACCCGCGATTAACCCGGCAACTAGGTCCCGGGCACTCGCCGGCTCCACTTGGGCTGGTCTCGGACCCATAGTCTCTAACAAGCTTCATCAACCGCTGACGTGTTCCGCCCTTCACCTACCGCATCTTCCGGATCAACCGGGAAGACCCGGCCAACGGCCACACCAAGACCCCGTTCGGACGCGCCCTGGCGGGCCTGGAGATCAAGGTCATCCATGCCCACACGCCACAGGCCAAGGGGCGGGTGGAGCGGGCCAACACTAAACCCTGTGTGAGGTAGTTCCGCTATCGCGGGTACCCCGATGCCTGATGGGCGATCCGGGGCGAGGGCCATCCTTAGGGGTCGGCGAGGATCTTCCCCAGGAATTGGTAGGTCCAGCCCGCGGCCCTTATGGCCTGCTCCAGGGCCGCTTCGTCCCCGCCCAGGCTGGCCTCCAGGTCACGACCCAGGCTGGACCAGCGCTCGCCGGTTGCGGGGCCATAGCCTTGGAAGAAGCGATTGGCCCCGGCCGCTGGCCGCCGGTGGGCCTGGTCGAGAAGTCTGACGATCAACCGCGACCCCAGGGTCGAGCCCTCCAGGACATAGAGGCAGCCGGCGACCCGGGCCAGGCCCTCGCCCGCATAGGGCGCGAATCCGGGGTCGGCTATGAATGGCGTTGGCTGGAAGGCGGGGTCGAGGTGCCGGAGGTCGGCCTCGAGCCAGGTGGTCTTGACGAGGCGGCTGGACCAGTCGTAACCCCGGTCTTCCCAGACCGGGGCGCGCCCCAGCAGGTGCTGCTCGCAGGCCACATTGGCCCGGTGAAAGCGCCGGAGTAACTCTTGATAGTCCCCACGCGTCAATTCCGGATCAACCAGGCGTCGCATCGCCGGCAAATCCTCTAGGGTGTCGTGCAGGGGCGCCGTGGACTGTTTCAGGCGGACCATGACGCCGGGGATGGCAGGGGTGTTCATAGGGGCTTGGCCGTCTTCACGACGGGGATGGTCAATAGGGGCCGAAGAGGATAGGCGATTAAGGCCTGCGCAACAATTTGGTCGCGAGTCCAGGCCGGCCCGGACTCCTGATCAGGACCCTCTGAGGCGCCAGGCGCGTCCCGCGCAAGGGGCATCGTCGAGACCGCTAAGGATATCCTGGCCTTTGAAGCGGCTCTGGTCGAGGAAGGCTTCGACTTCGCCTATAGGAATCCCTATCACTTCGTAGCCTTCAGCGCCAATTCTGGCTATCGAGCCTTGGCCCGCGACCGCTAGGAACGGCTCCAGGACAATCATGGTGGTGGCCAAGGACTCCCCTCTGAAGTCCCTGGAAGACCTGGCGGGCCGGGAACTGGTCTTTTCGGCGCCGGGGGCCTTCGCCGCCAGCCTGCTGACCCGGGCCGAGCTGGAAGGGCGCGGCATCCCCTTCCAGGCCCGCTTCGTCTCCTCCCATGATTCCGTCTATCTGAACGTCGCCAAGGGCCACTATGCCGCCGGCGGTGGCATCCGCCGTACCCTGGAGGCCCTGAGCCCTGAGCCCTGAGCCCTGAGCCCGGAGCCCGGAGGTCGGCGATACCCTGTGGGTGCTCTGGGAGACCGAGGGCTACACCCCCCATGCCATCCCCATCAGCCCCAGGGTGCCAGCCGCGGTGACCGAGGCCATTCTGACGGCCCTGATCGCTCTGGAGACCGAGGCGCCGGAACTGCTCTAGGACGCGGTCCTGGCTCCCTTGACCCCGGCCAAGGACAGCGACCAGGACGATGTCCATGCCCTGGATCTCCAGCGTCTTGACTGTCTGTCAAGAATTCCCGCCCCCTAGTCAGGGGGCGGTCCGGGATAAGACCCTCCCGCGCCTTGAGCCCCAAACCCGGCCAGGCGCAACCCTTCGGGTGTCCCGATCCATCCCTCCCGACTTCCCTTGGGTCAAGTAAAGAACCCATAAAACTCCGCATGACCAGGCGGCTATCTTCCGGTAGTATCCAGGCCAACAGCCACGGGGAAATCGCCATGCCGACAGAACGCAAAGTACGCCGTTACACCGCATTTTTCCCAGGCTGGGCGACGGCTTTCGGGGCCCATGAGCAAGACGCGAGCGATCCGCGCGGGCTGGTCTGGCTGCACGGCGAACATCAGTTGGGACTCATCCTGTCGCCCGAGATCAAGCATTTCCTTTACCCCCTCTTTTTAGGCAATAGCCACGCGGAGGCACCGGCTGTGGCGCTCGGGGCGGGCCTGCTGCGTGTCGAAGGGGTGGAGCTAAACCTCGGCGAGGGGGACAGCCGCGCCCTCACAGCCCTGATGGAACTGGTGGCGAGCGAGGGTGACCTGCACCTGTCCCAGACCTACCACCTCATCTATCCCAGCGGTACCCGGATCCTGACCCTGAGCCCCAAGGCCCCCCTGCCGCTGGTCTATCGCGAGATCGCCCCCCTGCTGCTCCAGTTGATCTGATTCCCGGAATCGCCGCACGCCATCCGGCGATTCACCTTGCCGCCACGGATGCCCGCCATGGAACCCCCCTACCCCCTGGTCCTCGTTGACGCCTCTTCCTACCTCTTCCGCGCCTATCACGCCCTGCCCAAGCTGAACAACTCCAAGGGCGAGGCCACGGGCGCCCTGATCGGGGTGCTCAACATGCTGCGCAAGCTGCGGGAGGACTACCGGCCCGAGTTCATGGCCGTGATCTTCGACGCCCCCGGCAAGACCTTTCGCGACGACCTCTTTCCCGCCTACAAGGGCCATCGTCCCGCCATGCCGGATGACCTGCGGGAACAGATCGAGCCTCTTCACGCCATCATTCAGGCCATGGGCCTGCCCCTGCTGAGGGTACCGGAGGTGGAGGCGGACGATGTCATCGGTACCCTGGCGACCCGCGCCGCCGCCCAGGGGCTGACGACCCTGATCTCGACCGGCGACAAGGATCTGGCACAACTGGTTGGCGACCATGTCACCCTCATCAACACCATGAGCGACGAGCGCCTGGATCGCCAGGGCGTCATCGACAAGTTCGGCGTGCCGCCGGAGCGCATCGTCGATTATCTGACCCTGGTCGGCGACAGTGTGGACAACATCCCCGGCGTCCCCAACTGTGGCCCCAAGACCGCCGTCAAGTGGCTCCAGGAATTCGGCGATCTGGAGGGGGTCATGGCCCACGCCGCCCAGGTCAAGGGCAAGGTGGGTGAAAACCTGCGCCAGAGCCTGGACCGGCTCCCCCTGTCGCGCTCTCTGACCCAAATCAAGCTCGATCTGGAGCTGGGTTTGGAATTCGCGGACCTCAAGCCCACCGCCCAGGACCCGGAGGCCCTGAGGGCCTGGTATCGCCGCATCGAGTCGCGCCGGCTGCTGGAGAGCCTGGACGGGAAGGAGGGGGCCCGGGGCGCGCCAGCGGAGGCGACGGCGGCCGGCCCGGCGGGGGCCGCCATCCAGGTCGACCCGGCTGCCGCCTACGAAATCCTCCTCGACCCGGCGCGCCTCGATGTCTGGCTGACCCGTCTGGAAGCGGCCAAAGGCTTCGTCATCGACACCGAGACCACCAGCCTGGACTATATCCAGGCCCGCATCGTCGGCCTCTCCTTCGCGGTGGAGGCGGGGGCGGCGGTCTATGTCCCGCTCGCCCACACCTATGTCGGCGCTCCGCCCCAACTCGACCGGGAGGAGGTGCTGGCGCGGCTCAAGCCCCTGCTGGAGGACCCGGCGCGGCCCAAGGTCGGCCAGAATCTCAAGTACGACATGAGCGTGCTCGCCAACCATGGCATCGGGCTCCAGGGTATCGCCCACGACACCATGCTGGAGTCCTATGTCCTCGATAGCACCGCCAGCCGCCATGATATGGATTCCCTGGCCCTCAAGTACCTGGGCCACAAGACCATCCATTTCGAGGACATCGCCGGCAAGGGGGCCAAGCAACTCGGTTTCGATCAGGTCCCCCTGGAAACCGCCGGCCCCTATGCCGCCGAGGATGCCGAGGTCACCCTGCGTCTCCACCAGGCCTTCTGGCCCCGGCTAGAGCAGCAACCCGGTCTCGCCCGTCTTTACCAGGAGATCGAAATCCCCCTGGTGCCGGTCCTCTCGCGCCTGGAACGCCAGGGGGTGCGCATCGACCGCGATCGCCTGGCCGCCCAGAGCCGCGACCTGACTGGGCGCATCGCCGCCCTGGAGGAAGCCGCCTATCGCGTCGCCGGGCGCCCCTTCAACCTGGGCTCGCCCAAGCAGATCGGCGAGATTTTCTTCACCGAGCAGGGCCTGCCGGTGGTGGAGAAGACCCCCAAGGGGGCCCCCTCCACCTCCGAATCCGTGCTGCAGCAACTGGCCGACGCCGGCCACGAACTGCCCCGGATCATTCTGGAGCATCGCGGCCTCGCCAAGCTCAAATCGACCTACACCGACAAGCTGCCCCAGATGGTCAGCCCGGTCACGGGGCGGGTGCATACCTCCTACCATCAGGCGGTGGCCGCCACCGGTCGCCTCTCGTCCTCGGACCCCAATCTGCAGAACATCCCCATCCGCAGCGAGGACGGCCGGCGCATCCGTCTGGCCTTCATCGCCGATCCGGGCTGCAAGCTGGTCGCCGCCGATTATTCCCAGATCGAACTGCGCATCATGGCCCACCTCTCCGGGGACGAGCGCCTGCTGGCCGCCTTTGCCGCCGGTCTGGACATCCATAGCGCCACCGCCGCCGAGGTCTGGGGCCTGGCCCCGGACCAGGTCGGCGTCGACCAGCGCCGTGCCGCCAAGGCCATCAATTTCGGGCTCATCTATGGCATGTCGGCCTTCGGCCTGGCGCGGCAACTGGGTATAGAGCGCGGCGAGGCCCAGGCCTACGTGGACCGCTATTTCCAGCGCTACACCGGGGTGAAGGACTTTATGGACCGCACCCGCCTGCAGGCGCGTCGGGACAAATACGTCGAGACCCTGTTCGGGCGGCGCCTCTACCTGCCGGACATCGACCACTCCAACCAGGGACGCCGCGCCGGTTCCGAGCGCACCGCCATCAATGCCCCCCTGCAGGGTACGGCCGCCGACATCATCAAGCGGGCCATGATCGCCGCCGATAGCTGGATTCAGACCGAGCACCCCTCGGTGCGCATGATCATGCAGGTCCATGATGAGTTGGTCTTTGAGGTCGAAGAGGCGGCGGTCCCGGCGGCCTCGGAGCACATCCGTGCCGCCATGGAGTCCGCCGCCGATCTGGCTGTTCCTCTTCTGGTGCAGATCGGCGTCGGCGACAATTGGGAGGAGGCACATTGAGTCAGTCAGGAGCCACCATGCATCACCAACCGCCTAAACTCCGCGCCATGCTCAATGACCTGATTGCCTTGCCCACGGTGAGCAGCGTCAAGCCGGAACTGAACATGGGCAACCGGCACCTGGTTGATCGCCTAGGGGAATGGCTGCTGGGGGCCGGCTTCCGGGTGGAGGTCATGGAACTACCCAATCAGCCGGGCAAGGCCAATCTGATCGCGACCCTGGGCACCGGGCCCGGGGGGTTGGTCCTGTCCGGGCACACCGATACGGTCCCCTATGATGCCGGGCGCTGGCGGCGCGACCCCTTCGAAATCACGGAAGAGGACGGCCGGCTCTACGGCCTGGGCACCAGCGACATGAAGTCCTTTCTGGCCCTAGCGCTGGAGGCGGCGCGGGGATTGACCGCTAAGGATATGCAGTGGCCCCTGACTATTCTGGCGACGGCGGACGAGGAGTCCTCCATGAGCGGGGCCCGGGCACTGGTCCAGGCGGGCCGGCCCCTGGGGCGCTATGCCGTGATCGGCGAGCCGACCTCCCTCCGGCCGGTGCGGTTGCATAAGGGGGTGATGAACGAGGCCGTGCGTCTGATCGGCCAGCCAGGGCACGCCAGTGACCCGGCCCTGGGTAATTCGGCCCTAGAGGGGATGCATGAGGTCATGGGGGAGATCCTGGCCTGGCGTCGGGAGTTGCAGGAGCGGCATCGCCATCCCGCCTTCGCGGTGCCGGTGCCGACCATTAACCTGGGCCATATCCACGGTGGCGACAACCCCAACCGAATCTGCGGCGATTGCGAGCTGCTGCTGGACCTGCGGGTCCTGCCGGGGCTGAACGTAGAGGAGTTACGCGCCCAACTTGCCGCGCGAGTCGCCCGGGTGGCGGAGCGACGCGGCCTGGGCTGGGAGGTGGCGCCCCTGTTTGAAGCCATACCGCCGGCGGAGACCCCCGCCGCCTCCGCCATCGTCCAGGCCAGCGAAGCTCTGACCGGCCATGCTGCCGAGGCCGTGGGCTTCGGCACCGAGGCGCCCTTTTTGAATCGGCTTGGTCTGGAGACCGTCATCCTGGGTCCCGGCAACCTGGCTCAGGCCCATCAGCCGGACGAATACCTGGAGACGGCGCGCATACCGCCGACCCTGGACCTGCTGCGCGCCCTCATCCGCCGCTTCTGCATCGAAGGCTGACAACCCCGGCCGGAGCCTGGCGGCGTCGCGCGGGGTTTCCCCTCTGCTGGCGGTGAACTTTTTCCGGCCGAGAGGTTCTCATTGGGTGAGCGCTTTCAAAACCGGTTGCCTTCCCTTCCCCCTGGCTAACCGGATTCCCGGTCCCCCACCGGGGGGCGCTCTTACCTCGCCCTTCACCCCCCCCTTGAACGGCGGGGTTTCTTTTGTCCGCCCCGCTTTCGGACCTGGACGCGATCAAGCCGCAAGAGCCCTTGTGCCGCTGCGCGGATTGGCGGTGGCCTACCAGCTATAGAGAATCCATTGGGGAACGGCGTTGTTCCAGACCCGGTCCTGCTGTACGTCCAGGGTCCCATCGCCATTGGTGTCGATCAAATAGTAGGGTGGGCCGATCTGGGGCTGGATGCGCACCATGTAGAGTTGGCCCTTGATGCGGTACTCGTAGACGGTGCCGCGATCCGTCTCCAGAATGGTGACGTCCGGCTGTACCGATTCGCCGGGGTAGCCCGCAGGGGGCAACTCCGGGGCTGCGAGTTGGGTTTCGGACTGGGCCCAGGCCGCCAGGGAGGCGGCGCCCAGGAGGGTCGCGGTCAGGATCCGTTTCATGGGGTTCGCCAAAGCCTGCGGGTTGCCGTTAGTCCGTGTATGTTATTACGTCACGCCCGGGAATTCCCTTCTTTGTTGCTCATGGATGGGCGGGCTCGGGCATAATGCCGCCCGGCGCTCGCCGGGCCCACCCCCCGGTTCCCGTCCCCGTCAGTTCCCGTGATCCCTTGCGCGCCCCGCCTTGCCCTCAGGCTGCCCCATGAAAGACCTCAATCCCCGACAGCTCGAAGCCGTGCGCTATGTGGGCGGCCCCCTGCTCGTGCTCGCTGGCGCCGGATCGGGCAAAACCCGCGTCATTGCCCGCAAGATCGCCTACCTCGTCGGCGAATGCGGCCTGGCGCCGCGCCATATCGCCGCCGTCACCTTCACGAACAAGGCGGCACGCGAGATGAAGGCGCGGGTTGCGAGCGCCCTCAAAGGCCGGGAGGGCCGGGGCCTCACCATCTCTACCTTCCACACCCTGGGACTCGACATCCTGCGCCGCGACCATGCCCGCGCCGAGCTGCGACGCGGCTTTTCCCTCTTCGACCCCCAGGACGCCGAGGCCATCATCAAGGAGCACCTGCGGGGCCGGCGTCAGGATGACGCCCTGACCCCCGCCGCCGTCCAGTCCCGTATCTCGGCCTGGAAGAATTCACTCGTCGAGCCCGCCGAGGCCCTCAGCCACGCCGAGGATGACTTCGAGGCCGACCTCGCCCGCCTCTACGCCGACTACCAGCGCAGCCTGCACGCCTACAATGCCGTCGATTTCGACGACCTCATCCGTCTGCCGGCACGCCTCTTCGCCGCCCAGCCCGACCTGCTGGAGACCTGGCAGTCGCGCCTGCGCTACCTGCTGGTGGACGAGTATCAGGATACCAACGGCGCCCAATACGAACTGGTTCGGCGCCTGGTCGGTCCCCGGGGCGCTCTGACCGTGGTCGGTGACGACGACCAGTCGATCTACGCCTGGCGCGGTGCCCGGCCCGAAAACCTCGCCCGGCTCAAAGAGGATTTTCCGACCCTCAAGGTCGTGATGCTGGAGCAGAATTACCGCTCCAGCGGGCGCATCCTGGGCCTCGCCAATGCCCTCATCGCCCATAACACCCACCTCTTCGAGAAACGCCTCTGGTGTGCTCATGGCGAAGGGGAGCGCCCCCGGGTCATCACCTGTCGCGACGAGGCCCACGAAGCCGAGCGGGTGGTCTCGGAGATCCTGCACCGGCGCTTCGCCGACCAGGCCAATTTCGGCGACTTCGCCATCCTCTATCGCGGCAACCACCAGGCGCGGCTCTTCGAGCAGGCCCTGCGCGAACACGACATCCCCTACTTTCTCAGCGGCGGCACCTCCTTCTTCGCCCGGGCCGAGATCAAGGACGTCATGGCCTACATGCGTCTCCTCGCCAACCCCGAGGATGACGCCGCCTTTCTGCGCATCGTCAACACCCCGCGCCGGGAGATCGGGCCCAACACCCTGGAGAAGCTGGCGGGCTATGCCCGGGAGCGGGGCGTACCCCTGCTGCGCGCCTGCGGCGAACTGGGGCTGGGTCAGCGCCTGGAGCGGCGACCTCGCGAGCGTCTGGAGCAATTCGCCGCCTGGCTCGACACCCATGCCCGCCACGCCGCCAGCGAGCCGGTGGCCGCCGTCCGCGCCCTGGTGGAGGGTATGAACTACGCCGCCTGGCTGAAGGAGAATGCCTCCAGCCTGCCGGTCGCCGAACGGCGTTTGGAGAATGTCCACGACCTGCTCAACTGGCTCGATGCCCTCGGCAAGGGTGAAAATGAGGGTAAGTCCCTGCAGGATCGCGTTGGCCACCTGTCCCTCATGGACGTGCTGCAACGCCAGGAGGAAGAAGAGGGTGGCGACCGCGTCGCCCTCATGACCCTCCACGCCGCCAAGGGGCTGGAGTTTCCGCACGTCATGCTGGTCGGCATGGAGGAGGAACTGCTGCCGCATCGCGTCAGCATCGAGGACGACAGCATCGAGGAGGAGCGGCGCCTCGCCTATGTCGGCATCACCCGTGCCCGCGAGCACCTGACCTTTACCCTGGCCAAGCGCCGCAAGCGCTTCGGCGAAATGGTCCAGGTCCAGCCCAGCCGCTTTCTGGAGGAATTACCCGAGAGCGGCCTGGATTGGGATACCCGCCGGGTGGACAACGCCGAGGAAAACCGCGCCCGCGGCACCGCCCATCTGGCCGGCCTGAAAGGCCTGCTGGGGACGACTTGAAGGGCCGGTGGCCAAGGGTTGCCCGGGTAAGCGGGGTGTTCGGTAGGGTCAGTGCCAAGCCCGGCGCCCGGGAATTTTGCCCCCCCAGGATGTCAACGGGATGACAAAGCCTCGGCACCAGTTATATACTTCACCACCTTAGGCTGAGTGGCAGAGTGGTCATGCAGCGGCCTGCAAAGCCGTGCACCCCGGTTCGATTCCGGGCTCAGCCTCCACCTTCCTTCCTCATTGCTTATTCGCCAGAGCCTCCCGGGCCGACGGCAGGGTCAGATCCCCCCAGGTTCCACCCCCCTCCCGCCCGGGTGGCGAAATCGGTAGACGCAAAGGACTTAAAATCCTTCGACGCGAGTCATGCGGGTTCGAGTCCCGCCCCGGGCACCATTCAAAAACAATGAGTTCCGCCGTCTACACGGAAAACTCGGGATAACCGGTTGGCCATGTAGACGCAGTGTAGACAGGGGCCCCCTTTTTTGGCCTTTGGCCGCCCTTTTTAGTCCTTCGACGGCCGTTTTCCCCGACGGACGGCTCGGCCCCTCCCTACGGACACAAAAACCGGCCGAAGCCGGTTCTGCGTTGCCCATCGTTCGCCGCCGTCACTCGGCATAAAGCCGCACGGTCCACGCCGCCGGGTCCGGGTAGATCAGGGCGCCCGCGGGAATGTTCTTTAGATCGGCGATCCGGGTCTTGGCCACGGCAAGAACTTCCGCCTCGGTCTCGGGAAACAAGTTGCCCCTACCAATAATGAAACCCCCAACCGTTCTCGGTTGGGGGGGGTATTGCCCGATCGCGCCGGTTCCCGCGTGTTGTTGGGGGTTCTTGCGGAAGCCTGCGGACTTAGCCGGTCAGTCCGTCAGCCAGTTTCGAACCGCATTCCAGTCTCTCTCCTGGCCATTCCCCCCTCGGACCTCGCTCCCTGGAACCGGCCAAAAATCCGCAAAGGCCGCGAGTATTACTTTTATAAATCAATATGTTAATCGCTTGCGAACCAAGCGGTTGGATTGTAACCTTGGGTGGTGGAGGAAACAGATTCGCTCTGACGTCCCATCTGCATCAGCGCTTGTCGCCGTGTCTTTGCTTGCGAACCTACCGCTTAACAATGTGTCAACTATACTGTAAAGTGTCAATCCCGCAGTCAACTGGAGAGCGCCATGGGCCAAAAAATGAAGAACGCACCGGTATACTTCACCATTGCCCAAGTCCGGCACAACCCCGTCCTTCGGCTCGGATCCTACGCACCCGACATCCAGGATCGTATGCGGAAAGCGAGCTACCCCGACTTTAAGAAGGGGATCGCCATGGCACTTACGTTTGCTCCTCAACTGGGGGACCCCCCACAGCCGCAGCCCCCGGTAGTTGAACAAGTCGAACGGTTGATGTTTTTTAGCACTGATAGCACTAGAGGGTTCATCGTCGAACAGAACGCCCTATCGTTTCACACGACAGAGTATGAAACTTTTGAAGCCCTTGTTGATGAATTTATGCGGGGGTTGGCCATCGTTCACGAATGCGTCACGTTGGCACACTCCGAGAGGGTTGGGCTACGGTACCTAGACGCAGTCGTTCCTCCTAGTGGTGAGACAGGACTTGCCGACTACTTGGCGCCTGGCGTACTCGGGCTGAGCAATCGCTTGCCGGAGGAAGTCACAGTTTCTCACTCTTTTGCCGAAACACATATCCAAACCGCCAAGTATGCCGTTCTCGCACGCACGATCATCCAATCTGGGCCGCTAGGGTTCCCAATGGATCTTCAACCCATTGGAGTAAAGGTTGCCGATCGATTCCGCGAGATCAATGGCGTTCATGCTATCGTCGATACCGACGCCTCAATCGAAGGCCGGCACCCTTTCAATCTGGAACTCATAAAATCTCAGCTGCAAGTGTTGCGTGATGGGGTTGGGATTGCGTTTGACGCAACTGTTACGCCGATCGCGGTCTCAGCGTGGAATAGCTGAAAAGCGCAAAGGAGACAAACATGTACGCACCCTATCAGTTTGATGGACCGGCAAGACCCACAGCCCGAACTGCAGCTTTTACGAAAGAAGATGGTTTTCTTATAGACATTGCGCGACAAAACAATCTTCGTTGGCGCATCTTATCCTATTGCGTAGCTGGTACGTTTGGATTGCTGTCGCCTAACTATTTGCACGCTAGTGCAGCCACTGCAAATTGGGACATCAATCACATTGAGATCGGTGGGAAGAACGAGAACTCGGCAGGGGCTGTCAGCGAATCTGCTAGAGACATCGCACACATACGCACGGTAACGAAGATTTCAGTTTCCGAGCTTTCCAGAGTATTTGGTGTATCACGACAAGCGGTACATGAGTGGATTAAGGGCGGCGCTCTTTCGCCACGAAACGCTCAACGGCTCTCAGAGCTGGCACGAGCGACTGACGTATTTCTTGAAGCTGAAATCGAGGTGTCTCCCCAGGTTTTCCGTAGAAAGATTTCTGGAGGCACTTCCATATTGGACGCTATAAGAGACGACGGAAATGTCGTGGATTTGGCACGAACGCTCGCTGCTACCCTGGCGAGAGAGTCTCAGCAACACCAGCGCCTCGCTGCACGTCTTGCGGGAAGATCTGCGACCTCCGGTACTTCCATAGAATTTGGTTCTCCTCACCTCAATGAAGATGCTTGAGGAGTCAGTGCATGGCAGACAACGATCGGCAGTTCTCATGGCGCCAAGGCAATATCATAACTCTTGAAGCAGCGAAGGCGCTCGATCTGCTGACGTCTGAGTGTGATGATCAGTACTTCGCCGTGGTCGCTTCCCACGACTGCGACCTATCAGCGGCCCGGGAAAAAGAACCATACGTCGAGGTCGTGATCGGCAACCGCATCGATAAGCTTGGCGGTGATTCATTCGGCAAAACTGCTAGGCGTTTACACATCGAATATCAGTCAGAAGCAGGGCCTTTAGCAATTGAATTGTTGGCACCAAGTAAGCGGCCAATAGCGAAGCATGAACTATTCATCACTCAACCCCGCCAAGACATATGGCTTGATGGCCACGGTATTGCGATACTTCAGCGATGGCTCGCGTCTCGTTATCACCGCGCCGCGTTTCCAGAAGCTTTTGAATACCGCCTGCGTACCGCAAATCTGCCAGGAAAACAAACCTTTCTTAAACGAATAGAGGGTGTCCTGGCAGACGGCGGCGATCACATACGTGCACTGCTTTTCGATCTTGACGAAGGTACAGAAGTTGAGCGCGATGGACCGGAAGACGTCTATCGGCTTGGGATTATCGTGCTCTATGAAAGCCTTCGAGATGAACCAGCAGCTGCAGAAGCTGCAGGCAAGGCAGCTGAGGCGTTGGAAGAGCTTTTCGAGGCAGCGTTTCACTCCCAGGATTCAGGATGGAAAAACATCCGCCTGATGTATTGCGATCCAGCGTCGGACAGTGCCATTACTGTCGCTCAACGGGAGATGCTGAAGCAATGGCGTCTGGAACATATGAGTCTTCAAAAAGACCCACCACAACCAATGATCACGCTTTGATCCATGCTGAATGGATCGATCCCTAAACATCGTGTATGTGTTCAGCCCCGTGTGATTATTTACCCAGAAGGAGCTATCCTCTGTTCCGTGCTCGGGAAGTACTCGAGTATCTGGCCCTCGGGGGAGATACCGCCCCGGGGGTCACCGCCCCGCTGGCCGCCACCCCAGACCGAGACCCTACCCATGCAAGTCAATCTGCATAAGAACGCCCGGACTACCCCTGCCATCCGCCGCGAGTTGCGTGAGTCACCGCTGCCCATCGCAGAACTGGCCCGGCGTTATCACCTGAGTAAGGCCACGGTGCGCAAGTGGCGCCGCCGCGAGGAGACCACCGACCGTTCCCACCGCCCGCACCGCCTGCACACCACCCTCTCGCCGGCCCAGGAGGCGGTGGTGGTGGCCCTGCGCCAAACGCTGCTGTTGCCCCTGGATGACCTGCTGGCGGTGACCCGTGAGTTCCTCAACGAAGGGGTCTCGCGCTCTGGCCTCGACCGCTGCTTGCGCCGCCACGGAGTCTCGGACCTCAAGGCGCTGCTACCCCGCGAGGAGAGCGGCAAACCAGCCTATCAGCCCTTCAAAGACGATGCCCCCGGCTTTGTGCATGTCGATGTCAAGTACCTGCCGCAAATGCCCGACGAGGACCAGCGCCGCTACCTGTTTGCCGCCATCGACCGGGCCACGCGCTGGGTGTATGTCGAGATCTTGCCGGAGAAGTCCGCCGCCTGCGCCCAGGGCTTCCTGACCCATCTCCTCCAGGCCGCCCCCTTCAGGATCACCAAGATCCTCACCGACAACGGCAAGGAGTTTACCGACCGGTTCTGTGCCACCGGCGAGCGCGAACCGACGGGCAAGCACCGCTTCGACCGGATCTGCCATGAACAGCACATCGAGCACCGCCTCATCCCGCCGCGCCATCCCCAGACCAACGGGATGATCGAGCGCTTTAACGGCCGCATCAGCGAGGTCCTGGCGACCAACCGCTTTCGCTCCGGGGAGCAACTGGCGGAGACCCTGCAGCGCTATGTCAATGTCTATAACTACCATATTCCGCAGCGGGCACTGGGCCAGGTGTGCCCGGTGGAGGCCTTGGAACAGTGGCGGGTAAAGCAGCCTGAACTGTTCGTTTCAGAGATTAACAATCTCCCGGGGCTTGACACGCGACTGTATCCACCTGATCCCAACCCATGCGTCTTGCCTCTTCGGCGTTACCGGCGGTAACGGATTTCAAGTCCTGGACCAGGCCCTTGGCGAAAATCATAGTGTTACCGCTCAAGCGGACCCAGTTTTCCGGATTTTTTTGAATATCCAATTAAAGGGGGCCGGACCATGCGACCGAAGCATCCGAAGCATCAAGAGCGCCACCGTACGGACCGCATCGCCTGGCTGCGCGCCGCGGTTTTGGGGGCGAATGACGGCATTATCTCCACTGGCAGCCTGTTGGTCGGAGTTGCCGCGGCCGACGTTCCCCAAGCCAGTCTCCTCGCCACCGGCATCGCCGGACTGGTGGCTGGCGCCATGTCGATGGCTACCGGGGAATATGTCTCTGTTCACTCCCAGGCGGATACTGAAGCCGCCGCACTGGAACAGGAGCGTTTGGAACTCGCCGTCGATCCTATCGGCGAGCTCCAGGAGCTGACGGCTATCTATGTCGGGCGCGGGCTTGATCCGCCCCTGGCAAAGGAGGTGGCGGCACAACTCATGGCCCATGATGCCCTGGGTGCCCACGCCCGGGACGAACTCGGCATCTCCGATGCCTTCAGCGCCCGACCCATTCAGGCGGCACTGGCCTCCGCGACGAGCTTTGCCGTCGGCGCCGCCCAACCGCTCCTCGTGGCCACCCTGGCCCCCAGGCCCTATCTCCTGCCCCTGCTAGCCGGTACCTCCCTGCTCTCTCTCGCCGTCCTCGGCGCCTGGGCGGCGCGGGCGGGTGGCGCCGGGATGGCGGCAGGCGCCCTGCGCGTCACCTTCTGGGGAGCCCTCGCCATGGCGGTCACGGCCGGGGTCGGCGCCCTGTGGGGGACTCTGGCCTGAGCGACATAACCCCCCCGCTCTTGGCGCGTTGTGTGTGCCTGGATCGACCCTCGCCCGAGGGCCTGACGGTCGCCTTGAGCGAACTCAGCCTGACCAGGCCCCGGCCGATTCTAATCCTGGTCGGTGGTGCCGCGAACCTCGATGCGACGACGGGCGGCGCACTGCTCCCGGTTTTTGAGCGCCTGGCGCCGCGCCTTGACGAACTGGGTGCCTTGGTCATCGATGGCGGCACCCCCTTCGGTGTCATGGCCCTGATGGGACTGGCACGCCGCCGTTCGGCCGCGGGTTTCCCGCTGCTCGGGGTTGCACCCCTGGGGCGTATCGCGCTCGATCCCACCGCTAGGGTTCCTGATCCGCCTGGCGTCGAGGCGGACGCCAAGGTCCACCTCGACTCCAATCACACCCATTTCCTCCTGGTACCGGGCGAGCGCTGGGGCGATGAATCCCCCTGGATCACGGACGTGGCCGAGCATCTCGCTGGCGGGCACGGCAGCCTCATGCTGGTCGCGGCGGGCGGCGCCATCACCCTTCTGGACGTCATGCACCGCCTCCGCGCTGGCGGCCGCGTCCTGGTTCTGGCCGGCAGCGGCGGCACCGCGGATCGCCTGGCCACTTGGCGTCGCACGGGCCGGCCACTGCCCGAACCCGGTCTGGAGCAGGCCGATCCCGCCCTCGTCGAGGTATTGGACCTGGCCGAGGCCGGGACCCGGCTGCCGCGGATCCTGGCCCGGGCCTTCGCGCCCTGAGGGGATGCCGTGAGACCTTTTGCCTTCCTGCGACCCCCGGTCCTGGTCATGGGCGCCTCCCCGCTCGCGGACCAGGTGATTGTCGGTCTGGGTCGGGATGGCTGCCGGGCTAGGCGCATCGATCGCGAGCAACTGGCGATGCTGAAGCCGGGACGAGCGCCCCTTCTCATCCTGGCCGATCCGCCAGGGGCCCCCGACCTCATCGCCGACCTCATTGAGTGTTCCCGCAACGGCCCTCACGGCCGGCACCGGCCGACCCAGCGGCTGATCCTGATGCACCCTCGGGAACCCGCTCCGCCCCTGCCGATGCCGGAATCCGCCGATCCCTGGCGGATCGAGACCTTTGCGATTCGCGATCGCGCCGCGCGGGCCCTGCTCGCCCGGTAGCCCCTGCACCTCGGCATGGATCCGCGTTTCGGTCAAGGCCCCCATCTCCTGATCCTCGGCTTCGATGATCCCGCCGAGGCCCTGCTGCTCCAGGCATTGCGTCTGATCCACTTTGGCCAGGGCTTGCCGCGAATCACCCTCCTCTGCGATCACAGCGACGCCATCGCCGCCCGGTTCCTGGCTGCCTACCCGTAGGCCCCCCTGATCGCGGACCTCCAGTTCGCACCCATCGATGACCTGTCGCGGACACTGAACTCCGGCGGGGCCGCCCCGGTCACCCTCGCCGCGGTCTGTGTCACCGACCCGGATACGGGTGATGGCTCACCGGGCCTGGAACTGGCGCGCCGTCTCGTCCATGAGCTGGCGGTCATCAAGGGTGTCTCCCCACCTATTCTTTTGGAAACCGGTGAGGCCGTGCCGGGCGGTCGGGTCGAGGACTGGGACGGGCAGATCATCCCTGTTTCCTATCTGCGGGAGGCCTGTCGTGCCCCTGTGCTCCTGGAGGGGTCGGGCGACGAGATTGCCCGTACCATCCACGACCATTATCGCGATACGATCGCGGCTCAGGGTCGTGACCCGGACGGGGAGCCCGCCGGCCAGCCCTGGGAGACGCTGGCCAACTCCTACCGCCAGGCCAACCGCCATCAGGCCGACCATATCTGGGCCAAGCTGGCCGTCAGCGACTGTCACGCGGTCCCGGAGGAGCTGGTCGAGTCCTTTGTGATGAGTCCGCTGCAAGTCGAGCAACTCGCGCTCATCGAGCACCAGCGGTGGGCCGCGGATCGCCATCTCGATGGCTGGCGTTACGGGCCGGTGCGTGACAACAGGCTTAAGCATCATCCCAACTCATCCCCTATGCCGATCTTTCCGAGGCCATGAAGAACCTGGACCGCTTTGGCGTGGGTGGTTTGGTGGTTTGCCGACCCTGGCCGCCCGCGCCGAGCGGCGAATCAATCTCGTTGGCGCGGCACAATTGGTGACCTGCGCCTGCGCCGCAAAAAATCATCCTGCGGGTGGTTTCAGTTGGCGGCATAGCGTTCGAGCCAATGGGCGTAGGAAGGGGGCAGGACCCAGGAAGGGCGCTCGATCCCGAGTTTCAGGGCGGCCTGATAGGGCCAGTGGGGATTGGCCAGATGGGCGCGACCGACCATCACCAGGTCCAGTTGACCCTGTTGCACCGTTCGCTCGGCCAGTTCCGGCGTATCGATACCCCAGGCCGAGGCGACCGGCAACTGGGCCTCCCGGCGTACCCGCTCGGCAATCGGCGCCAGGAAGGCGGGTGCCCAGGGAATCGTGGCGCTTGGGGTGGAGAAGCCAATACTGACGCTCAGCAGGTCCAGCCCTTCGCGTTTGAAGGATTTGGCGAGTTCGATGGACTCGGCCAGGGTTTCCTCGTCCCGGCCGTCAAATTCGATGACCCCGAAGCGCGCCGTCAGGGGCAGATGCTCGGGCCACACCTGGCGTACCGCGGCCAGAGTCTCTACCAGAAAGCGGCCGCGGTTCTCCATGCTGCCGCCATAAGCATCCTGCCGCTGGTTGGCATGGGGCGAGAAAAAGCTTTGCCCCAGATAGCCGTGGGCGAAGTGCAGTTCCAGCCACTCGAAGCCGACGTCCCGGGCCCGTTCGGCGGCACTGACGAAGTCCTGGCGGACCCGGGCGATGTCATCCTGGGTCATGGCCCGCGGCACCTTGGGCAGATTGGCGCCGAAGGGGATGGCCGAGGGGGCCAGGGTCGGCCAGCCGCGCGGATCATCCGCGGCCATGTGGTCGTCACCCTCCCAGGGGCGGTTGGCGCTGGCCTTGCGGCCGGCGTGGCCAATCTGAATGCCCGGCACGGCCCCGGCGGCCTTGATGGCGGCAACCGTGGGGGCGAAGGCCTGGGCGAGGTCCTCGTTCCAGATGCCGGCACAGCCGGGGGTGATGCGGCCTTCCGGGGCCACCGCCGTGGCCTCGGCGATGACCAGGCCGGCACCGCCCCGGGCGAGACCGGCCAAATGCACCTGGTGCCAGGCGTTGATCAGACCTTCAACCGCCACGTATTGACACATGGGTGGGACGACGATGCGATTGCGCAGCGTCACATCCTTGAGTTTGAAGGGTTGGAATAGTGCGGACATCTGGCCAGCTCCGGGGATAACAGCTCTGAAAATTGGATGTTTTTCAGTATAGCAAAAGGATCATCCGGCAATTCGGACTGCCAGTCGTTAATCAGGTGGCTGAGGAGGCGATGGGGCCCGTTTGCACGCCGTAAGCCCTTGATCCAAAATCTCGACTAGCGGATGACCCTCTCCTACCGGGGTGGGTCCGCGGCTACTTCGAGGCAATCGCCGTTGCCCAGAAACAGATCGGTTTTGGAACCCAGGCGCGCGCTGCCCCTGACCACCGGCAAACCCGCCGCCAGCATCTTTTCCACGGCGAGGGCCCCGGTGCAATGGTTGCAACCGAAGTGCTGGATGCCATAGGTCGCCAGGGCTTGGATGAGGCGGTCCTTGTCCTCGTTCCAATCATCAAAGGGCGCGATGTGCAGCCCCCCGTACACCGCATGCAGGCGCTCTCCCCCGGCAAAGGTTCGCCGGGCGTAATCCAGCAGATTGAGGACCCCGCCATGTCCGCAACCGGTGACCATCACCAGACCCCGATCCTGAACCTCGAAATACAGCACGTTTTCGCCCTGGACCTGCAGCAGGGTCTCTATCGGAAACTGCACCAGGGCGCAACCCGGAAACAGGCTCAGCGGTTGCTGGGGCTGCACCTGGATGAGGGGTCCGGTGTGACCATACTGCTTGATGAGGGCTAGCCCCTCTGGCTGAAACCCCGCTGGGATATAGACTGGCAGCGACGGACATTGCCTCAGGGTGACGCCGATCCCCCAGAAATGATCGAAATGTTCGTGACTGATGACGAGGCAATCAATTGCACCCTCCGCCAGGAGCCGGTCAACCCCCTCCTCGGCGAAGCGGCGCTCCATCCAGGCCGGGTTCCAACCGGTATCGAACAGTATCCGATAGCCTTTGCCGTCCAGCGTTTCCGCCTCGATCAGGGCCGAGGAGCCGGCGGCGTTGGCGGGGTTCCGGTCGCCAAAGGGGGGCCAGGGCAGCCGGTATTGATTGATTCCCATGCCGCCGGCGGCGGCGATATCCTCCAGCATGGTCGGCGTGTCGAGCCAGCCAATCTCGGAAATGCATCTGATCCGCAGATATTTGAGTAAGCCCAGGGCAAGTTGTTGGACCGGTGGCGCGGCGGCGGCGAGGGTCGGCTGGGGGTCTTGCATCGGTTCTCCTGTCAATAGACATCGGGCGTGTCAAAGGGGCAAGGCGCTAGCGGAGTCACAGGGCTCCCGCTTGCTTCAGGTGATCGTAAATGCCGGAGGCCATCCGTCGATAGCCCTCGGCATTCGGGTGAATCTGGTCCGCGCGGAGTTCTGGCTGGCTCAGGATCTCCGAAAACACCTGGTCGATAACCGGCACCGCCTCTTCCTCCGCCAACTCCTGGTAGAGGGGCGCATCCCCTTTGCCGATGACGAGGTTGAGCAGGGACACCTCCGGCACGGCCACCAGCACTACTTCAGCCCCACTTTGCCTGACGGCCCGTAGTAGGTACCGCAGATCCTCCTTCACGGCTTGCCGAGGCCGGCGCCGCAGGAAGTCATTGCCCCCCATTTCGATGATGACCAGAGCGGGTTGATGTTGATCGAGCAGGGCTTGGATGCGGCTCTTGCCCGCTTCCGCAGTATCCCCCGGGACTCCGGCATTGATCACCTCCCAGCCGGTCTTGAGGGCCAGGGCGGTTGGCCAATCCTCCCCCGGGGCGGCTCCTGTCCCGAAGGTCACGCTGTCGCCGAAGGCGAGGACGGTCGTGCCGGGGGGAAGGGCGGTAAGTTGGGGTTCCTGGCTGCATGCCGAGAGCAAGGCGGTGGCCAGCAGGGCGAGGATGAAAAGTCCGTGCCGCATGAAGAGGGCGCTCCGAAGGTCGCGGGGGATGGGATGTTGGGATTTTAGGCTATCGCTGACGGCCAGGTTGTGCCCCATGAATTTGCCAAGCCAGACGCTTGAGTTGGGGATAATCCCTCAGTCGAACGCGAACCGGAATCCAGCCTGGTTTCGCGTCGTTACCGACGGCGTCGGCCGGTTGATCCTCCGGCGTGAGGATGCCAAAATCCAGACCCAAGGCCACCAGGGCGTTTAGATAGGCACCGATCGTGACCGCGGGCTAGCCTTTCTCGATCCGATGCAAGGTGACCCGCGACATACCGCCCGCGTCGCGAACCTTGCCAACAACCCCGAGGTCGTCATGCGTCTTTCCCACCGTCTCGTTCTGGCCCTGCTGATCGTCCTCGTGGACACTGCGGCCTTCCTAATCCCGCTTGCGGCGGTTCTGCTCGCGTACATTCTGCTCGCGCGTCCCGCCTGGTTTCGGGACTTGGTAGATCGGCTTTACCGCGGGGTTCCGCGTTAGGTGGCATGTGTTTGTGTGGTGCGGCGGGGGCGACATTCTGAGCGCATCGGGAGTTCGACCGTCGCCGGTGGTCGCCATATTCGGTCGGAGCGCAACCCTTACCGGAGAGCGAAGCGCGCCGGGATGCGCTCGGTCACCACCCGCAGGAGCCGCTCGTGAATCGCCTCCGGGGTGTTGACCCGGATCAGTTGAAAGTCGCTGTCCGGTCCTTCCGGTGCCCCGGCTCGGGCAGGGGGGACCGGCGTTGATGCGGTGGGCGTTGACGATGATCCGCGAGGCGGCGGCTTACGTCGTGGAGCCCGACCCTCTTCACGCAAAGAGAGTCATTCGCCCTTTCGACCCGTCTCCCCGGCCAGGCGCAAGAACCACGGATCCGTAGAGCGCAAACAGTAGCGACAGCCGCTCGATCCGGGCTAGGGCGATCAGTGGCCCGGCGTCCGCGACGACGATCTTGTTCATGGCGACCTGCGCATCAAGCCGCTGTCACAAGGCGGCGGCCAACTCCTCCGCCAACTCCTCTGCCGGATAACCCACGGCAGCTAAGCCGAGCGATCCCAGCGGATCGAGGAAGCCATCCAGCGAGAGCCCCGCAACCTTGGCGGCCTGGGCGAGGGTGAGTTAGCGGTTCTCGAACAGGGTCAATGCCAAGGCGCGTAAGCCGGCGCGGATCGTAGCCGGCTCTACCGCGACGGCCAGGTGGTCGGCATCGCCCGCGAGGAACTCAAGGGCATGGTCGCCGACCATGACATCCGCATCATGGTCGCCACGGATGCCGCCTGCGAGGGTCTGAACCTCCAGACCCTGGAGACTCTCATCAACGTCGATCTGCCCTGGAACCCGACCCGGCTTGAACAACGCATCGGCCGGATCAAGCGCTTCGGCCAGGCGCGCCCGGTGGTGGACATGCTGAATCTGGTTCACCAGGGCACGGTGGATGAAATCGTCTATGCCCGCCTGTCGGAGCGGATGCGCAACCGCTACGACCTCTTCGGTGGCCTGCCCGACACCATCCGCGATGATTGGATCGAGGATATCGAAACCCTGGGCGAGCGGATGGACCGCTACATCGAGGAACGCCGCCAGGCCACCGGCTTTGATTTGCGCTACAACGACAGTATCAAGCCGACGGATAACGCCTGGCGGGACTGCGCCGGGGTGCTCTCCCGGCGGGATTTCGACAACCTCATGCGTCAGGGCTGGGGAGGCTGAGGAGGACGCCGGCATTCGCGCTACGGGTTTCAGCCGGCGGGATGCTCGGCCAGCCAATGGCGGGCAATCGCTTCCCGCCGGCAGATCCAAACTGGCTCGTGGCTTTGCACGTAATCGAGAAAGCGCGCCAGGGCCATGGCGCGGGCCGGGTGACCGCTGATGCGGCCGTGGAGCCCAACGCTCATCAGCTTGGGGTGCCGTGCGCCCTCCTGCCAGAGGAGGTCGAAGGCGTCCTTAAGCAGACGGAAAAAGTCGTCCCCACCGGCAAAACCGATCGGTAGCAGGTAGCGGGCGTCGTTGTTGACCAGGGTGTAGGGGATGATCAGGTGGGCGGGCGCTCCGGGGAGCCAATAGGGTAGGTCGTCGTTATAGGCGTCCGAACTGTAGAGGAGGCCGCCCTCCTCGCGCAGCAGGCGGCGGGTATTGTGACTGACGCGCCCCGTGTACCAACCCACCGGGCGTTGGCCGCACAGCCGCTTGATGATGTCGAGGGTGCGATGGATGTGCCGCCGCTCTTCGTCCTCGGGGATATTGCGATAGTCCAGCCAGCGATAGCCATGTCCGGCGACCTCATGCCCGGCCGCGCGCAGGGCCTGGGCGATCCCGGGGTTGCGCTCCAGGGCTTGGCCGACGGCAAAGGCGGTCAGGGGCAGGCCGCGGGCGCTGAAGAGGTCCAGGATGCGCCAGATGCCGGCGCGGGAGCCGTATTCATACATCCCCTCGACGCTGAGGTCCCGTTCACCCGGGCGAGCGGGGCGGCCGGGCAACTCATGGAGATAGGCCTCGGACTGGGCGTCGCCGTTGAGGATGCAGGACTCCGCGCCCTCCTCAATGTTGAGTACGAATTGCACCGCGACGCGGGCCTCGCCCGGCCAGTGCGGGTGGGGTGGGCGACCGCCATAACCGACGAGGTCGCGCTCGGCCATCAGCCCAGCTCGAAGGTCGTGACGCCGAAGATCCGCGAATGGGCGAGATCGGGGGTGGGCCCCAAATACATGCGGGCGCAGCCAAAGACCTCGACCATCTCTTCCTGGCGCGCAAGTGCCAGGGCGGCGGCATTATTCTCCGGGGTGTCGAGGAAGAGGGGCCCGCCAGCGGCAAAGCCGGCCAGGTGAGCATAGAGGGCCCGGGCGGCGGAGGCATCGTCGGCGAACAGGGGGCCGATTTTGCAGCCTTCGCCGCAACGGCGGATCACGCCGTAGCCGCTCAGTCGGCCAGCGCGGAGGCAGCCGAGGGCCAGGGAGTCCGGTTGGCTGATCCAGTCGGCCAGGAAGGTCGGGCGGGGGGCGGGGAAGCAGGTGCGGTCGTAAGCGAGGACCTGATCGAAAGGCACCCGGGCCAGGGGGGCTAGCTCTTCGTCGCCAGGTGGCGGGGTTGGGGGCTGATCCGGGATCTCGGCGCGAAACCGGATGTCGCGATGGGAGAAAACGAAGCCGCCCTTGGCGTAGTAGTCCTGCATATTAAAGACGCCATCCATGCCGATGGTCGCGCCGGGGCGCAGCCGGGCGAGCAGACGCTCGCGGCGGGCGTGCCAGAGGCGATTGCCGAGGCCCTGGCCGCGAAACTCGGGCCGCACGATGAAGAAACCCATGAAGCCAAATTCACCCTGATAAGCGGTGATGGCCCCGCCCCCAATCAAGTCGCCGTCGAGGTCGGCGGCGATGAAGGCGTCGGGGTCGGTGGCCCAGAAGCATTCGGCATCATGCCGGCCCGGGTTCCAGCCCTCCCGGGCCGCCCAGGTGACGAGTTCTTCCACCTCGGGACGGGTCATGTTGCGGATCATCAGGTTAGGGGTCATGGGCAGCCTCCTGGGGGTGGTTCAGGGCGAAGGCTAAGCGCGCGTCGGATGGCCGTCAAGGTGGGTCTGACCCGGTAAACCCAGAATAAAAGTTGGCATCCGCGCCGGGCGGTTCATAATTTAGGCACTTCATCCGCCGGAGGAACTCATGGAACTCTCGACCGCCGTCATACTCGCGATCGCCTTGCTGGGGCTGTTCTACCTGGTTGCCATCTATAACCGACTCGTGGCCTTGCGCAATCGCTTTCGTAACGCCTTTGCCCAGATCGAGGTGCAGCTCAAGCGCCGCCATGACCTGATCCCCAATCTGGTGGAGATCGCCAAGCGTTACCTGGCGCACGAGCGCGAGACCCTGGAGGCGGTGGTCGCGGCGCGTCAGGGGGCGGTGGCGGGACTGGCGCGGGCGGCGGCGAACCCGGCGAACGCGGCGGCCATCACCGGGCTCGGTCAGGCGGAGGGGGCGCTGACGGGGGCCTTGGGGCGCCTGAATCTGGTGGTGGAGGCCTATCCGGACCTCAAGGCCGATGCCAACATGCGCCAATTGCACGAGGAACTGGCGAGCACGGAAAACAAGGTGGCCTTCGCCCGCCAGTCCTTCAACGATGAGGTGATGGCCTACAACACCTATCGTCAATCCTTCCCGCAGCATCTGCTGGCCGGCCTGTTCGGCCATGGCGAGGATGCGCGCTGGCTGGAGTTCGCCGATAGCGCGGCGATCCAGCAGGCGCCCAAGGTCAGCTTCTAGCCGTCACGGCCCATGGATTTCTTTGGTGCTCAGGATTCGGCCCGGCGGCGCGCGGGCTGGCTGCTACTGCTCTTCGGGCTGGGGGCCACCGGCCTGGTGGTCCTTACCAGCCTCTTGATGATGTTCATCCTGGGCTTGTTCGGGACGGTGACCGCCGCCGATCCGATGGGTACCTGGATGGATTTTGATGGGCAGACCTTCACCGGCTTCGCCATCCTGGTGACCCTCGTGATCGCCGCCGGCAGCCTCTATAAAATGGTGGTCCTGTCACGAGGCGGCGCCGCGGTGGCGGAGGCCTTGGGCGGGCGCCTGATCGCCCCGGATACGGATGATCCCAAGGCGCGCCGGGTACTGAATTTGGTGGAGGAAATGGCCATCGCCTCGGGGACTCCGGTGCCGACTCTTTATGTGTTGGAGGGGGAGGCCGGGATCAACGCCTTTGCCGCCGGTCTCACCCCGGCCCATGCCGTGATCGGCTTGACCCAGGGGGCGGTGGACGGCCTGTCCCGTGACCAGCTCCAAGGGGTGATAGGCCACGAATTCAGCCATATCCTCAACGGCGACATGCGGTTGAATATCCGCCTGGCGGGCCTACTGCACGGGATTCTGCTCATTGGCCTGATCGGGCGGGGGCTGTTCCAGGCCGGTGGGCAGGGCGCGGGCCGACGCGGGCGTGACAGCTTTGCCTTCATGTTGGTGGGAGCGGGGCTCGTGGCGACCGGCTCTTTCGGCACCCTCTTCGCGAATCTCATCAAGGCCGCGGTGAGCCGGCAGCGCGAGTTTTTGGCGGATGCCTCCGCTGTCCAGTTCACCCGTAATCCCCAGGGTATTGCCGGGGCCCTCAAGCGTATCGGGGCGGCTAGCCACGAGGGCCTGCTCGTCCATCCCCGGGCCCCGGAGATGAGCCACGCCTATTTCACTCAGGGGGTTAGCTCCTTCCTGGGGCGTCTGGCCGCCACCCACCCGCCGCTGGAAAGGCGCATCCGTCGCCTTGAACCCGGCTGGAACGGGCGTTTCGAGGAGACCCCGAAGGCAGCCGAACCACCGCCGGACGCGCAGGCTCGGGACCCGTCCCTGGCCTCGGGTCTCGCGAGCCCCACGGGGACACTCCCGGCCGCCGCTGTCGTGACGGGTCTTGCCCAGGCGACCCAGGCGGCCATTGCCCAGATCGGCCGGCCCGACGAGACCCATCTGCGTTACGCCCATGCCCTGATCGGCGAGTTGCACCCCGCCCTGCGTTGGGCGGCGCGCGAACCCTATGGTGCCCAGGCCCTGGTCTTTGCGCTGCTACTGGATCGCGATGCCGCCATCCACCAGCGCCAGATTGCTCATCTGGACAGGCATGCCGATGTGGGCCTGGGCGCGGAGACCGAACGTCTCTTTCCCGCCGTCCTGGCGACCCGGCGCGAACATCGCTTGCCCCTGCTGGACCTGGCCCTGCCCGCGCTGCGCCAGCTCTCCGCACCCCAGACCCAGGGCTTCAGGACGGCCCTGGAGGTCTTGATCGCCGCCGACGGGCGGGTCAGGCTCTTCGAGTGGTGCCTGTCCCGTATCCTGCTCTCCGGCCTGACACCGGAGGTCGACACGAGCCGGCAAGGGGCTAAGGCCCTGGCCGAATGCGCCGATCTCGGCGCCGACTGCGCCCTCGTCCTGTCGCTACTGGCCCGGATTCAGGAGAGGGGCGATGCCGTCCGGCTGGCCTCGACCGCCGCCCTCCAGGCCATCGGTCTGTCCCAACCCCTGGCCCTGGAAGCAGAGCGGTCTGTCGATCACCGCGCCATCGATCAGGCGTTGGAGCGTTTGACGGCGCTGAGGCCCCAGGCCAAGCATCGGTTGTTGCAAGCCGGCGCGGCCGTCATTCTGGCGGATGAGAAGGTCGTACCTTCGGAACTGGAGGTGCTGCGCGCCATCGGGGCTGTTCTGAACTGCCCCATACCACCGCTGCAAATCCCCGCGCCTCGTCTGCAAATTACTTGAGGGTACCCTGGCCGATGAAGCTGCTTTGGTCAATCATTCTTAGTCTGTTACTGCCGCTTTGTCTCCTGGGCGGATGTGGCACGAGTCGGGAAGTTCAGTACAGCGACCCTCGGGTTGACGGCTGGGAGCGTCAACCCCCGGCTTTCAAATCGGTTGTTATTAATGTTAAATCGGAAGTCCCCGGGACCGGGGAGGCGGAAAAACAGCTTAATTTTTCCCTGGAGGTCGAGTTCCTTTATAAGAAGAAATTAATCGCCAAGTCTGGCGGTGATATAGCGGTTGCCGTGGTCATTAAATCCCTCAAGGATGTACCACGGGAAAGCCGGGTCTGGTTTGGCAGTCTGGCGGGCAGCGCGACCCTGCTCGCGGAGGTAAGGGTTACGGGGAAAAATCAAAACCCTTTTCGTTTACCGTTGAAACGGTTTCGCGCGGCGCCGGCACCACGGATGATTTTTTGACCGGCAAGGGCGGCAGTACTCAGGATATGCTGGAGCGAACGGCGGAAGTCATTGTTGGGGAACTGGTCCCCTAGCCGGGAATAATTAACCAGTAAATTATTCCCGGATGAACCGGTTCAGTCTTCTTTCTTTTTGCACTCGGCTTCGAATTCTTCAAGGGTGGCTATGATTTTTCTTTTGTCACCCAGGATGGAACCTGCTATCCAATCCGTATCCTGGGGGATTTTTTTAGTGATGCTCATCCAGTTCCAGCCAAACTCATAATGAACCTTGCCATTTTTAAGGCAGATGATGTATTGATTCATGCCAATGCCCGGCGAGCCCGAATTCGTAACTTCCGCGAGTCCATTTATATGTCTGTAAAATCGGTCCTTTTCGAGTTTATTTAATGTTAATTTGTAAGTGATGTAGCCTATGACTACCGGGATAATGATGATTGCCGATAACCAGATCATGAGGTTCTCCCGGGTTTTACCCTGAGTGTTGATTGGGGGATAATTACCTATCTCTCTCGAGGATGGTTCGTCGGAGGGGGTGGAAATACTCATTGCTCCGCTGTCGAAAATGTTTATGTGAGTGCCACGGTCGCTGGAGACCTGGGTCCAGGGGCTCGCCTCGATAAGCGCTATTTAAGACTATCCTAATTATTACCGAATGATGTTGACATTTTCGCGTGGAAATGGAATGTTAGCATAAGGGGTTGTCGTTATATCGCTCTTGGTCCTGCCCGCAAGGGTCGGGTCAACGAACGCCCCCGGCATCGATAATTACTATGAGAACGAGGAGGAAGACTCATGTATGACATAGAGCATTTCCGCAAAAGCCAGGAAGACTTGCTGAAAATGATCGAGGATTTACAGTCCTTGATGGCTACCGATATGTTCGAAATGAGCCAGAACGCCATGACCGCTTATCAGGTTCTCTGCGATCTGGGCTTCAAGATTCATGCGCACCTTGGGGAGGCGGATCGCTATGTTTATCCCTATCTGCTCATCCATGATGACCCCAAGGTGCAGTCCCTAGCCTGGGGTTTCATCAACGGCGAGAATCCACTCCGCCAGAGCTTCGCCGACTACTACATCAAGTGGTTGAATAATTTCCACTTCATCTTCCCACGCGACTTCATTGCCGATAGCCAGGAAATATTCAACATGATCATAGAACGTATTGACCGTGAAAACAAGGAGTTGCTTCCCTGGCTGGCCGAGATCGGTATCAGCCACCATTCCCGCGTCCAGGATCCTCCGGCGGGGCTTTAGCGCGCGCCTCTCCTCGGGATTGCCAGCCCCAATGACTCGGCGGGTCATTGCCGATCACCCCCATCGGAGCTTCGTGAACCCTATCCACATCCTGAACGGTCAGCCTGGCCATGAGTAACAGCCCCCAGCACGCCTACAACGCCCGGGTCTTCGGGCGGGAGGAAATTAACCCACAACTTCTGATCCTCCGCGTCCAGCCCGAAGCCACTCTCTTTGATTTCAAACCCGGCCAATTCGCCGTGCTCGGTTTGCTGGGCAGCGAACCGCGGGTCGCGGAGGCCGCCACGGAAGAGGTCATTCCCCCCGGGGATAAAATCATCCGTCGCGCCTATAGCGTGGCGTCATCGAGCCGGGAGCGTCAGTACGCGGAGTTCATTATCACCCTCGTCACCAGCGGTGATCTAACGCCCCGGCTCTTTGCCTTGCGGGTTGGGGACCGCCTCTTCCTGGGACCCAAGGCCAGCGGGGTCTTCACCCTGGACCGGGTCCCGCCCGGCAAGGCGGTCATTCTCATCGCCACGGGGACCGGGCTGGCGCCCTACATCTCCATGCTCAGGACCCTGCTGTTGCGGGAAACCGACCGGCGGTTTGTCGTCCTGCACGGCGCTCGCTTTGGCTGGGACCTTGGCTACCGCGGCGAACTCGAAAGCCTGATGCGGTTATGTCCCCACTTCACCTACATCCCGAGTATCACGCGGCCGGATCAGGACCCGCATTTTCAGGGTCATACCGGCAGGATCCAGAACTTGCTGGAGCAGGGCCTGGTGGAACGGGAGTCCGGCATCCCGCTTGATCCGAACCTGGCCGATGTCTTTCTGTGCGGCAACCCGGACATGGTGTCCTCCGTGAACAGTATCCTCGAAGCCAGGGGTTTCCAGGCCTGGCGGGGTCGGGAACCGGGCACGATTCATGTCGAGAAATATTGGTAAAGCCTAATCTTTAGGATTGGTGGCTAATGGGGTGTGGGTGCCATCACAGAGAGGGGGGGTGGCGGTCCGCTTACATTGGCACAGGTAGTAGGTTCCGTCCGCCGGGGGCGTAAAGGGCATGGGGTTGAAGCATGCCGTATGGGAGCCGTCGCAATAAGGCTGGTTGGCGGAGAGGCCGCAGGTACACCAATAGATAGTCTGGCCGCCCTTCAGTTCGACGGCGGCGGGTTGGGTGGCGGCGATCTTGGGCTCTTTCATGGCATTTGCCTCATGGTTGGTCAGTCGTACAGAAGGAAGGGGGCGCGTTCCTCGCGCCAGGCGGCCTCGTCGGCGAGGAGCCGGCTCTCCAGGTCGGCGGGAACGGCCTGGGGGTCGTCAACCCAGTCGCGCAGCAGGGTGCCGCCCGCCAGGAGGTCGATGGCCAGGCGTTCGGTCTCGTACTCGTAGGGAAAGTCACGCCACAGGGGGTAATCCGGATAGGTGAGGCGCACGGCCTTGAGGAAGAGGGCCGCCAGCCGGTAAGGCCGGAAGCGGGCGTGATCATAGCTCGCCAGGTCGGTATGGATCTGGAGGCCAGAGCAGAGCCGACCGGCGTGTTTGTGAAAGGTGGGCTCGAAGTAACAGGGACGCAACAGGGCGCCCTCCAGCCATTCCGGGCGCAGGGCCGCCATGCGCGCGAGCAGCCGGTGGCTGTCGATGTCCGGCGCCCCCACCAGTTCCAGGGCAACCGTGGTCCCCCGGCCCTCGGACAGGCTGCTACCCTCGAAGAGCACGGTGCCCGGGAAGCAGCGCGCCATGTTGAGGCTGGAGGCATTGGGGCTGGGGTTGATCCAGGGTCCCTGGTGCAGGGGCCAGCCGAATCCCGGCCCTTCATCCATCTGGTAGCCGGTCATGGCCACGATTTCCAGTTCGACATCCAGGCCCAACCGCGCCACCAGCCAGCGCGCCAGTTCGCCGAAGGTGAGTCCATGGCGCATGATGAGCGGCGCGGCACCGACGAAGCTCTCCCAGCCCGGCTCCAGAATCGTTCCCTCGATGGGCCGGCCGGCGGGATTGGGCCGGTCCAGCACCCAGACCGCCTTGCCGGCCCTGGCGCAGGCCTCCAGTAGGTAGGTCAGGGTGGTGACGAAGGTGTAAATGCGGGTGCCGATGTCCTGAAGGTCCACCAGCAGGAGATCGAACGTCTCCAGCATGGCGGCGGTCGGCCGGCGCACCTCGCCATAGAGACTGAAGACCGGGATGCCGTGGACCGGGTCACGATAGTCCTGGGTCTCGACCATGTTGTCCTGCTTGTCGCCGCGCATGCCATGCTGGGGACCGAAGGCGGCGGTGATGGCCAGTCCGGGCGTCGCCATCAGGGCATCCAGACTCGGCTGGCCCGCGGTCGTCACGGACGCCGGATGCCCCAGCAGGGCCAAACGCCGGCCACGCAGGGCCTTCAGGCGGGGGCTGGCGAGGAGAACCGAGATGCCGGGTTGCACGGGGGCGAGGTTCCTTATCGTTGGTGACGTCAATCGGAAACAAATGCGCGGGAAATTTCCCAAAGGGCTGACGGCTTGATGCGCCGCAACAGGGGCACCACTTAGGGGTGGGACGAGAGATTCCAGTATGTCGCCGCCCACGTCAAGCCCTGGGGCTCAAGTCGTGGCCCCTGACAATAATCAACATCCAGCCAGAGCGTCATCTTGTATCATGTTAGCCAAGCCACGCATCCGTCGCGGTGTTCAGGGGCCTGCTGTTTCCCTGCCTACACTTGCGTATCCAAGTGCCTGGCGCTGGCCTGCCTGCCGTCAACCCCGTCCCTTTCGATGAAAAATCCTGGAACGCCATGACTGAATACGCCCTGATTCTGGTTGGCACCGTGCTGGTCAACAATTTTGTGCTGGTCAAATTTCTTGGCCTCTGCCCCTTCATGGGGGTATCCAAAAAGACCGAGACGGCCATCGGCATGGGCATGGCGACGACCTTCGTCCTGACCCTGTCCGCCATCTGCACCTGGTTGGTGAACGAGTACCTGCTGGCGCCGCTGGGCATCGAGTACCTCCGGACGATTGCCTTTATCCTGGTCATCGCCTCGGTGGTCCAGTTCACCGAGACGGTGATGCGCAAGACCAGCCCGGTGCTGTACCAGGTCCTGGGCATCTTCCTGCCCCTCATCACCGTCAACTGCGCCGTGCTCGCCGTGACCCTGCTCAACCTCCAGGCCGGACTTGGCCTGATGGCGTCGGCTATTTACGGCTTTGGCGCGGCATTGGGCTTTTCCCTGGTCCTGGTCCTCTTCGCCGCCCTGCGCGAGCGCATCGCCGTGGCCGACGTGCCCGAGCCCTTCCAGGGCAGTGCCATCGCCCTGGTGACGGCGGGCATCATGTCCCTCGCCTTCATGGGCTTCGCCGGACTCGTGTCCGCCTAAGGCCCCTGATTCAGTCCTAACTGGAGCCGTCTCGGCATCGCCATGCTGACCGCCATCCTTGCCATCGCCTTTCTCGCCGTCCTCTTTGGGCTGCTGCTGGGCTATTCGGCGATCCGCTTCAAGGTCGAGGGCGACCCCCTCGCCGAGCGGATCGATGCCTTGCTGCCCCAGACCCAGTGCGGCCAATGCGGCTATCCCGGCTGCAAGCCCTATGCCGAGGCCATCGCCAAGGGGGAGGAGGCCATCAACAAGTGCGTGCCCGGCGGCACGACAACGGTCATCGCCCTGGCGGATCTTCTTGGCCGCGATCCGGAGCCCCTGTCCGACGCCGGTCCCGAAAAGCCCAAGGCCGTCGCGGTGATCGATGAACAGGAGTGTATCGGCTGCACCCTCTGCATTCAGGCCTGCCCCGTCGATGCCATCATGGGCGCCGCCAAGCAGTTGCACGTCATCATCGCCAGCGAATGCACCGGCTGCGAACTCTGTCTCAAGCCCTGCCCCGTGGAGTGCATCCACATGATCCCCATCCCGGCCGAAACCAGTAACTGGAGGTGGCCCTATCCGGAGCGCCCGTCCGAACGGGCCGCTGCCTGAACCGACAAGAGGCCCCTAGTTTGGATTCAGCCCTGCCCCCCTACCGGCTCGGCGCCGGTCAACGCCAACTCTGGACCTTCCCCGGGGGCTTGCACCTGCCGGACGAGAAGGCGCTGTCGAATCATGCCCCCCTGGCGAGCGCCCCCCTGCCCCGGCGGCTCATCATCCCCTTGCGTCAGCACATTGGCGCCCCGGCCAAGCCGGTGGTCGCGGTCGGCGACCGGGTCCTCAAGGGGCAGTTGATCGGCGAGGCGCAGGGCCGGCTGAGCGCGACGATCCATGCCTCCAGTTCCGGGACCGTGATCGCCATCGAGGAACGCCCGGTCCCCCATGCCTCCGGCATGAGCGCCCCCTGCATCCTGATCGAGACCGATGACGAGGACGCCTGGGCCGAGCTGCCGCCGCCGCTCTCCGCCAGACCCGACCCGGAGGCCCTGCGCGAGCGTATCCGCTGGGCGGGCATCGTCGGCCTGGGCGGCGCCGCCTTTCCCAGCAGCGTCAAGCTGACCCCGGCGCCCGGTATCCGCGTCCGGACCCTGATCCTGAACGGCGCCGAGTGCGAGCCCTACATCAGTTGTGACGATCGCCTGATGCGGGACAGGCCCGAACGCATCCTCCAGGGCGCCCGTCTGCTACGGGACCTGCTGGGGGTTGAGGCGTGCCTGATCGCGGTCGAGGACAATAAACCCGAGGCCATCCTGGCCCTGCGCCAGGCCCTCGTGACGGATGGCGACGCGGCGGGTATCGAAATCATCGCCATCCCCACCCTCTATCCCTCGGGGGGAGAAAAGCAGCTCATCCGCATCCTCACCGGCCAGGAGGTGCCCAGCCGGGGTATCCCCGCCCAGATCGGCATCGTCTGCCAGAACATCGCCACCGTCGCCGCCATCGCCGACGCCGCCTTCGACGGCAAGCCCCTCATCTCGCGCATCGTCACCCTGACGGGGCGCGGTCTGGGTCAGCCGCGCAATCTGGAGGTGCCCATCGGCGTCCCCATCCGGGAACTCATCGAACAGGCCGGCGGCCTGAGCCCCCGGTTGCGGCGCTTGCTCATCGGCGGCCCCATGATGGGTTTTGCCTGTGATGACCTGGACATCCCTGTGACCAAGGCCGTCAACTGTCTCCTCGCCCTGACTCCCGACGAGGCCCCGGACCCCGGGCCGGCCCTGGCCTGCATCCGCTGTGGCGCCTGCGCCGAGGCCTGCCCCGTCAGCCTGCTTCCGCAGCAGTTGTACTGGCACGCCCGGGCCCGGGATCTGGACAAGGTGCGCGACTACAATCTCTTCGATTGTATCGAGTGCGGCTGTTGCGCCGTGGTCTGTCCCTCCCATATCCCGCTGGTTCAATACTATCGCTTCGCCAAGAACGAATGCCTGGCGCGGGACCAGGAGAAACGCCAGGCCGAGCATGCCCGCCAACGCCATGAGGCCAAGGAGGCGCGGCTGGAGCGGTTGGAACAGGAGCGCAAGGCCAATCTCCGCAAGAAGAAGGAGGGCCTGGCGGACAAGGCGCCGCCCCCGCCCCCCGGGGCCCCCGTGGTGGGGGCCCTGGCCCCGGCTGCCGTCGCCGAGGACCCGAAGAAGGCCGCCATTGCCGCCGCCCTCAAGCGCGCGGCGGAAAAGAAGGCGGCCCTGGCCAGTCAGGGTCTGGCGCCCAAAAACACCGAGAACCTGGCCCCGGCCCAGCAGCGTCAGGTGGAGGCCGCCGAGGTCCGCCGTAGCGAGCTGCAAGCGGCGGAAGATGCGGCGCGGCCGCGGGAATAAAGCATGATGCCGACCGCTATCGTCTCCTCGCCCTTCGCCGGGCGCCTCAACCGTACCGACCAGGTCATGCTCCAGGTCATCCTGGCCCTGATCCCAGGTACCCTGGCCATGGTCTGGTACTTCGGCTGGGGTGTCCTCATTAACATGGCCTTGGCCAGCTTCTTTGCCCTGGCTTGCGAGGCCCTGGCCATGAAACTGCGGGGGCGTCCCGTGTTGCCGGCCATCGGCGACCTCAGCGCCCTGGTTACGGCCCTGCTCTTCGCCGTCGCCGTACCCCCCACCCTGCCCTGGTGGATGACCCTGATCGGCATCGTTTTCGCCATCATCGTCGTCAAGCAGTTGTATGGGGGGCTGGGCTACAACCCCTTTAACCCCGCCATGGCGGGCTACGTCTTCCTGCTCGTGTCCTATCCCCTGGCGATGACGACCTGGTTGGCGCCCAACATTCCGGAAATTCTGGAGGCCCATCATCTGGTCACCCTCTCCTTCCTGGATTCCGCCCGGCTTATTTTTACGGGGGCCCTACCGCCCCATGTGGCCTGGGATGCCATGAGCGCGGCCACGCCCCTGGACGAGATGTTCTCCAAGCTCGACCAAAACGCCACCATCCCCGAGATCCTCGCCAGCCCCCTGTGGGGGGAATACGGCGGGCGTGGCTGGGAATGGATTGGCAACTGGTTCCTGCTGGGGGGGCTCTACATGATCTGGCGCGGCGTCATCACCTGGCGCATCCCGGTGGCCGTGCTGGCGGGCCTACTCATTCCCGCCGGGATGTTCTGGCTGGTGGACCCTCAGGCCTTCCCCTTTCCGGCCTTTCACATCTTCGCTGGCGGCACCATCCTGGGGGCCTTTTTCATCGCCACCGACCCGGTCACCGCCTGTACCACCCCCCGGGGCCAACTCGTCTATGGCGCCGCTATCGGCCTCATTATTCTGGCCATCCGCCACTGGGGCGGCTATCCGGACGCCGTGGCCTTCGCGGTCTTGCTCATGAACATCGCCGCCCCCACCATCGATTACTACACTCAGCCCCGCGTCTTCGGCCATGGCCGGAGGGAAAAGACATGAATACCAAGCCTATCCTCGGCGCCGGGGCCATCCTCGGCGCCTTTGCTATCGCTGGCGTCGGTCTGGTGGTCGTCACCAATTACCTGACCGAAGAGCGTATCGCCGTCAATCTGCGCGAGGCCATGTTGGCCAAATTCGCCGCCATCCTGCCGACGGTCCCGGGCACCGAGGCGCCCCTCATGGATAATGACCCCCTGGCTGACCGCATCCAGGTCAGCGCCCCGGACCTGCTCGGGGCCACCACCACGGATGTTTATCGGATCCGCCAGGGCGGTGAGCCGGTGGCGCTCATCCTTAATCCCATCGTACCCGATGGCTATGCCGGGCCCATCCGGCTGCTGGTGGCGGTCAAGACCGATGGCACCCTGGGCGGGGTCCGGGTCCTCGACCACCACGAGACCCCAGGGTTGGGTGACAAGATCGAAGAACGTAAAAGCGACTGGATCAAGGTGCAGTTCGACGGGAAGGGCCTTGGCCAACCGGCCGAGAATCGCTGGCTGGTGAAGCGCGACGGCGGCGACTTCGACCAGTTCACGGGCGCCACCATCACCCCCCGGTCCATTGTCAAGACGGTCAAGAATACCCTCAAGTATGTGGCCCGCGAGGGCGATGCCCTCTTCGCCAAACCCGCCGAAATAGCCCCGGCCCCCGGATCGAAGGAGGCTTCCTGATGGCCAGCCCCGCTATCCCGCCATCATCGGTGATGGCTTGTGGCGTCAGAACCAGGCCCTGGTGGCCCTCCTCGGCCTCTGCCCCTTGCTGGCCACGACGACTTCGGCGACCAATGGCTTGGGCATGGGCTTGGCCACCACCACCGTGCTGGTGCTCTCCAACCTGGTCATCTCCCTGATCCGTAATCTGATGCGCCCGGAGATCCGGCTGCCGGTCTTCGTTCTGGTGATCGCCTCCTTCGTCACCGCCGTCGAACTGGTCATGCAGGCCAATTTTTACGAGCTTTCCCGCACCCTGGGGATCTTCATCCCCCTGATCGTCACCAACTGCATGATTGTCGGCCGCGCCGAGTCTTTCGCCTCCCGCAACCCGGTTTTTCCCGCCGTGGTGGATGGTCTTGCCATGGGCCTGGGCTACAGCCTGGTCCTGACAGTGCTGGGCGGCATTCGTGAATTTCTGGCCCAGGGCACCCTCTTCTATCAGGCGGACATCCTCTTCGGCGAAGGCGCTCGCGTCCTCTCCTTATCCCTGGGCCCGGACTTTCATGGCGCCCTGCTCGCCATTCTGCCCCCGGGGGCCTTCATTACCCTCGGCTTCCTGATCGCGCTCAAGAATATCCTCGACAAGGCCATGGCCCGGCGCCGGGCGTCCGCCCGGGTGCCCGGCGCCGCGACTCCCGATGACCGCCAGTCCGCAGGTAAGGCCACGGATCATCCGGCCCCCGCGACCTAGGGGCGATGAACTACAACCTCATCCTCGAGGAGTTGGGTCGCGCCAGTCTGTTCGAGCTTTATCGCCTAAACTCCGCCATCGGCAACCAGCTCGATGACCCGGCGCGCATCGCGGCGGTGAAGCGGGCCCTGATGGTCGGTCAGACCCTACGTTGGTTCGACCGCGACGCGAACCGGCTGGTGGAGGCTAAACTTCTGCGGATCAACCGAACCCGGGCGGAGGTCCAGAACATTGCCGATGGCAAGCCCTGGACCATCCCCTTCTACCTGATCGACCTGGAAGGCGAGGACGTGGCGATCGCCGCGCGCAAGCGCCAGGCGCTGGACCGTAACAGCCTCAGGGTTGGCGATCGCGTGGCCTTCAAGGACCGCCACGGCCAAGAGCGGTTTGGCCAGGTCGTCAAGCTCAACGTCAAATCCGCGTCCGTGCAGGTCGGGGCGGGGCGCTGGCGGGTGGGTTACAGCCTGCTGGCGCCGGTGATCGACGGCGTCGTGGGTTCCGCCATGGATGCCCTGCCGGGGCAGTGGACCGAGATTGCCCAATTGGACCTCGATGAGCCGGATAACCACGGCAGCGATTACTAATAACCCTCTGGCGCTAGCTCTATCCAACCCCCTGAGATAGGGCCGCTAGCTTAAGCCCCTGTCTGGTCATCGGATTCCACTTTAGCTACTTGATCGCGACGAGGGATGATCCGGACCCTTCGGCGCGTAGTTCGAGGGCGGGGCTCCTGGAAATCACGAAGGTGAGTGACCGATCCAGCCGAAACGGGTAGAGCACCGCGGACGATTGGATCGATGTCACTGACAGGGGCTTCCCGGTGTACCGGATCAGCGCCTCGACGAGCCAGGCGGTCAGTCCGTCGTGGGAGATGGCCAGGGGTGGCTGCCGGACGACGCGCCGGGCCTTGTCCAGGCGCTCGCAGGCGGACCAGTCCGCCTGAGTCTGGATGACCCGATTGGTGGCGCGGCGGGTCCCCTCGCGCTCCCCGTAGGTCTCGGCCATGCGTCGGTGGATCTCCGCGGCGGTGCAGTCGCCTTGGATGGCCGTTAGACGGCCGATCAATTCGGCGACCTTGCCGAAGAAGGGATAGGTGGCGATGGCCATCCCCCAGCACAGAGCTTGGATAGGTACCTCCTGGTCCCCCTTCCATAGCTCGATACCCCGATCCGCAAAGGCGGCCAGGTCCCAGGGCGGGGCTATCCACAAGCCCTTCAGTACGCTGCGGCTCTTCTTCCTGGACGGTGCCCCGAGGCCGGCTGCCAGCAATAAGGCTTCAAGCGCGTCGGGTTCCTCGGTCCCTGCGCGGACCCTGAGCGCGCAGGCCGCCCAGTCCAGCGGGATGAAGCGATCAAAGCCGATCTGGGGCCTGGCGGCTGGGGGGTTGCTCAAGGTGAGCTACTCACTTTGACGAAGGGGACGATCAGCTCCTCGATCGAGATTCCACCATGGGCCACCAGCGCCTCGCCCTGGACGGCGAAGGCCGTCCGCCCGGCGGCGAACAAGGGGAGGAAGTCAGGCGGTAGCGCTGGAAAGTCCAGGCAGGTGGTCCCCGGGAACTGCTGTGCCGAGTCTGCCCGTAACAGTTCGCTGCGGTACACCCGGACCCGTTCGCCGCGGGTTTCCGCGATCACCCCCTGGTTCGGCCGTCCGGTGCCGACGGCCTCGCAGTTGCCGTGGTCGGCGGTCAGATAGACCTGGAAGCCTTGGTCGAGGAGCAGCGCAAACAGCTTGGCCACGAAGCGGGTGTCACACCAACTGTCGATCTGACTCGCGATCCCGCGTTTACCCAGTACGGCCCCGTGGACGATTTCGTCGATGGTATCGACGACGATCCCCGCAACGCGGAGCTTGGCGTTCGACAGGTCGATCCCCAGGGCTGCGAGCTGACCGATATCCCGAATGCCCTTGCAGTAGAAGACCTCGTTGGCCCGCAGGCCCTGGTCCTGCCAGAACCGCGACCACAGCGCCGGCTCGCGACTGGTGGACTCAATCGACTCCGCAAACTCTCGCGGCTTCAGGCCGGCGAACAGGGCCTGACGCGAGACGGTGGTCAGGGTGGGAATCCAGGCAAAGCAGGTCTCCTCATCGAACACCAGCCTCGGGTCTTGCTGGATGACGTGCTCCCGCATCTGCACCCACTGGTCGATGGCCAGCCCATCGAACACCAGGAGCGCGACCTTCGCTGCGTCCGGGCTGTGTCGCATGGCCAGGAAGCGCGGGATCTGGTGGACCATGACCGGTGCGGTCGCGGCCGGCAGGGACGCAAGGTCCGAGTAGCGCTTGCCGACCCAGGCGATCAGGCCGACATCGGAGAGGCGCTGCACCTCCTGGAGGGTGTCGCGCAGACCTTGGGCGCGGACGGGATCGAGGCCGTGGAAGCGGGACAGGATCTCGCCGAAGCGCTTCGCGAAGGCGCCCCAGTCCCGATAGCTGGAATCGGCGGTCGGCATGGTGTCGATCAGCGACCGGAGGCCATCCTGCACCAGGTTGCGCAGGGCCGCGGGGTCCTTGACGATCCCCACGGTCATCCAGTCCGGCAGATCGGTCGGCATGGACCCCACGGCCAGGGGGTGGAGAGTCCCGTCCAGGAACATGGCGGCGACGAGGCCGCGGATGTCGGGGTGGTCGAAGGGAATCTCGATATGCACCGGGTCCCCAACCGGGGCAGGGTCGGACAACGGCTCCGCGATCCGTGTGCCCGCATTCAGGAACCTTTCCCAGGCGTCCTGTACGACCCGTAGCATTGTGCCTTTCGAGGTGAGCAGCCCCCTGATGGGAAGCCCTTTGAACCGGGGCAGTGCTTGCAGGATTCCCGCCACATGGTCCGCCAGTAGGGCCGGCAGGGCGGCGTCCTGGCCGTGCAGCCGCAACAGCTCTCGCCACAGGTCTTCGGCCCGCGAGATCAGGTGCGGGCCGATGCGGAAGATATGGGTCAGGATGAAGTCCTTGGTCGCGGTCTCGCCCAGGGTCTGGGACGCATGCTTGGCCTGCGCCTTGAACAGGCTGCCCCGGTGCTCGGCGGCAAGCTGGCGGACCACGCCGTAGCTCAACCGCGGAAACAGGTTCGCCAAGCTCAAATGGACGGTCCGCGCCTGGCGGAGGTAGTCCCAGGGCAGGGCGTCCGGTTCGGCGGATCGCAGATGCAGGACCAGGGCCTTGGCGGGCCCCGGCTCGCCGCGGTCCCATGCCTGGCGGTAGCGTTCCTCGAAGTCGGCGCGAAAGGCGATGGGGTCCTCGAAGGGCAGGACCTCGAACCCGCGACTGCGAAGCGCTGACAGGATTTGCTCGTCCAGCAGGACATCATCGGGGTCTGCGACGATCCACAACCGCGCGAGGTCCGATGGAAACTCGCTGAGGATGCGCTCGATCCACGCGCTCATGGTCTGCCCCCTCCCGGCCCTGACGTGGCGGCGTCTGGCCCCGCACCGAAGCGCAGCAGCATCACCGCGTTGAGGTCGGGTAGGCAGTCCTGCGCGGCGTCGAGGGACGCCATTCGCTGCGCATGGTCCTGTTCGAGGCGTCGGCGGCGGTAGGCCCGCACGGCCGGCAGGCCGATCCGGCCAATCGCCTGGTGGCGGGCATCGAAGGCGTAGCGAGCGCGTTCCCGGGCCTCGTCCAGCCTTCTCTGGTGCTCGTCCATCAACGCTGCAATGATCGGTTCGCCTTGGGTGCCGGCGGCGGCCCTGGACAGGTCGAACCAGCCGCCGGCATCCTCGCTGGCGTGGGAATCCAGCACATCGACCTGTTCCGTGAGCAGGAGATCCCAGATGCGCCTGGCCGTGGGCATGAAGGTCCGGCCATCGTCGGCGACGAACACCGGCAGGAAGCGCCTGCGGTTGAACCCTTCCGCCGATAACGCGACTTCCCACAGGGACCAGATACCGGTCACCGTGCCCGGCAGACCGGTGACCCGCACCTGGGGCACGGGCTGACCCGGGACGCAGCGAGGCAGCTCGCCCGACCGACCACCGATCAGGGCGCGGGCGCGGGGGTCTTCCAGGGTCACCCACTCGAACTCCGGGTGTTCCTCTGCCGTGCGGGCATCGAAGCATGCCGGGGCCGATGTGCTGCCGTCCTGCCAGCGAATCCGCCAGGCCGCCCCCTCCCGGGAGGCTTCGCCGCCCCTTGAGGGCAGCCCGGTAGTGACCGCCCGCTCCAACCAGAACTGCGCCGGATGATCGCGCCACCGGCGGGCGTCGTCCGCCGAGAAGCGCTGCCCCTCGGACAGCAAGGCGTTGTCCTTCTGCGCCTCCGCCATCGTCTGCCGGAGCTGGCCCAGCACGGCGTCGCACTCCCGGTCTATGGATGCCGGGTCCGCGATCCCGTGGACGAACAGCGCGTCGAATAGGGACTCCGCTTCCACCGAGTCCATCACGTCCGCGATCTTGTCGGCGCCAAATTCGTTGGCGATGACCCTGAGTTTTTCCTCCAACACCTGGCGCACGCGGTATTCCACCGTGTCCTCCAGGGCGAAGTTGGTCGCGCGCACCACATGGCGCTGGCCGATGCGGTCCACACGGCCGATCCGCTGCTCCAGGCGCATCGGGTTCCAGGGCATGTCGAAGTTGACCACGACGTGGCAGAACTGGAGGTTCAGGCCCTCGCCGCCGGCGTCCGTCGAGACCAAGATCCGCATCTCCCGGGAGAATGCCTGCTGGGCCTGCGCCCGGGCGTCCAGGTCCATGGACCCGTTCAGCAGGGCGACCGTGAAACCGCGATCTTCCAGGTAGTCCGCCAGCATCCGCTGGGTCGGTATGAACTCGGTGAAGACCAGCACCTTGAGCAACGGGTCGGCCTCCTCCTGCTGGAGTCGGTAGATCAGCTCCAGCAGGGCCTCGGCCTTGGCGTCGGTACCGGTGGCCTCCGTCTCCCGGGCCAGGTCGAGGAGCACGGACACCTCCGCTTGCTCCCGCGCCAGCCCATCCTGGGTCCCGGCGAGCGTTTGCACCGCGATGTCTGCCTGGGACTGGCCGTCCAGCTCGCCCCAGTCGTCGAAGTCCGAGCTGTCGAACAGCGATGCCTGGGGCTGGGGTGTCTCCAGCAGGGCCGCCCGCTTCTCCAGCGTGGTGCGGATCGCGGCCGTGCTCGATGTCACCAGCCGTTGCATCAGGATCATCAGGAACCCGACATGGCGCTGCTTCTCGGCCATGGCCTGGTTCCAGCCGTGGCGCACATAGTCGGTGACCGCCTCGTACAGGCGCCGCTGGGCCGCGTGCCGCGGTTGCCAGGCGACCGCCTGGAGCCGGGTCATCCGCGGCTTGAACAGGGGCTGGCCGTCCGCGTCGATGGCGTCGCGCTTCTCGGTGCGGATCACGAACGGCCGCACCCGATCCCGAGTGACACTGCCCTCGTCCGGGAACAACTCCCGGTCGAGGAGCTGCATCAGTCGCAGGAAGTGGTCGGTCTTGCCCTGATGGGGTGTCGCCGACAGCAGCAAGAGATAAGGCGCCGCCTCGGCCAGCGCTGCCCCGAGCTTGTAGCGGGCGACTTGGTCCGTGCTGCCCCCCAGGCGGTGGGACTCGTCCACGATTACCAGATCCCAGGAGGCCGAGACCAGATCCTCGAAGCGTTCCCGGTTGTAGGTGGCCAACTGCTCGCTGGACCAGCCCCGCCGGCCTTCCAGCGGCTTGACGGAATCCAGCGAACAGATCACCTGGTCGTGGATCTGCCAGAGGTTCTCCTGATCCCCTCTCGCCCCCGGCGCATCTCCCGCCGCGAGAGGCGAGGCGAAGGAGCGAAACGCGGCCAGCTCCGCCGGATCGATCAAGCGGAACCGCTCGCCGAAATGCAGTCGCATCTCGGCCTGCCACTGGCGCACCAGGCCCTTGGGGGCAACCACCAGGATGCGCCGGGCCATGCCGCGCAGCTTCAGCTCGCGCACCACCAGACCGGCCTCGATGGTCTTGCCCAGGCCCACCTCGTCCGCCAGCAGATAGCGGATGCGATCCCCACTCATGGCCCGGTTCAGGGCGAAGAGCTGGTGGGGTAGTGGGACGACACTCGACTGGATCGGGGCCAGCAGCAGGTTGTCTTCCAGGGCGTCCAGGAGCTTGGCCGCTGCCGCCGTGTGCAGGATCTCTTGCGTTGTCAGGCGCAGCCCCGGCAGGGGAGCCAGGTCAGACGCCCGGGCGCGGACGATGGCGTCCTTGGTCGGGAGCCAGACCCGGAAGACCGTCTCGCCCCAGATGGCTTGATGCTCGATGATCCGGCAAGGCGTTGCGTGCCGGGTGTGACGAACCCAGTCGCCGACAGCCGGCGTGCTCATGGTGGAAACCAGCCCTGCAATATCCCGGCAATTCGGTCGAACGAGGGACAGTCCCGCAGGCGCCTAATGCTGGCCTTCTGGCCGATCTCCTCGAAGTCCCGCGGGGAGATGGTCCGCCGCAGCCTCTCGTACATCAGGTGCTCGAACAGCTCCTTGGGCTGCTCCCGTTTCAAGGTCTCCAGGGCCTGGCCCTGCTTCCCCGCGAACGCCTGCAACCCGCCGTCGATCTCGTCAACGGATACCCCCAAGTGCACGGCGAGCGTCGGCGCGCAGTGCCAGAGCCAGACCTCAACCTCCGGCACCAACACCGTCACGGCGCTCTTACCGGACCAGGAATAGTTGTTGAGTCGGCTTTGGACCTCCGCCTCCAGGGCCTGCGCCGACATGCGGTGTTCGCGACCGCAGCCGGCGAAGTCCCACATTAGCAAGGCCCTGTGGAAGCCGCCCTTCATCATCCGGGCCAGCTCGGCACCGCTCTGGACCATGCCGGCGTCGCGCTGGGGATGGCGCTCGATATGGAACTCGATGCGTCGAATGCCCAGTGCCCTTGGCCGATCGAGCACCGCCCGCATGAACGCCTGGGCATCCGCGTCCGCCGTGTAGACCAACAGGTCCTTCACCCCTGCGGTCGTCATTCCAGGAGCCCGGCCGCAAACACGATGCCTAAGTCCGGCATGCCGTCCCAGGCCTTCAGCGCCGGATGCCTCGGGCCGGGGGTGATGTGTGTCCCCTGCTCGTCCCGGGAGAAGCAAAGGAGTGACTCGATGCCGCACTGCTGCACCACGAAGGGCGAGTGGGTTGCTAGCAGCATTTGTCCGCCGGGAATGGCGGAGAGTGACCGCAGGATGATCTCCAGGGCCTTGGGATGGACCCCGTTTTCCGGTTCCTCGACCATGTAGATGGCGGACTCGGCGGGTAGAAAGGCAGGCAGGGTCAGGGCGAGCATGCGGAGGGTGCCATCGCTCAAGACCCAACTCGGGGCCTCCAGCCCGTTCTCGTAGCGCAGCACCAGGTACTCGGCGTTGTCCGCCTGACGCCTGTCCCAGCCGATATTGACCAGGTCCGGCAGGGCGAAGCGCAGATGGTCCACCCACCGGGCGACCGCCGTGTTGGGCTCGGCCCATTGGGTCCCCGGTTCGCCGTTGCGGCCCAGCAACCGGCCCACCACCCGGGCCATGTTGGTCCCGTCCAGATCCAGGTCGGTGCCGCGTGTCGCCGGGCACGGCAAGCGCATGGCGCGACTGTTGAGCTGGATGTAGCGCACCCCTTGCATCAGGAAGCGGCGAACCGCATTCGCCGTTGGGTAGCGATCCTCGTCCGGTGGGGTCAGGGCCAGGGTCAGCTTGTCGAGCCCGAAGTTGAAAGAGTCCTGATAGCTTCCCTTCTCTCGCGAATAGAAATCCGTCCCTTTGGATGTCTTTCCCAGCAACCGCTTTGGTTTAGTCTTCGCACTGAAGATCAGCTCCCCGCTCTTGGGCAGCCAAGCCCGGGAGTATTGGCGCAGGGCCTCGTCCTCTACGCAAACGCCGAGCTTGGCGTCTTGGCGCACGACGAGACGATACTGCAACAGGCTTTCCGACAGCGCTGGCAGATCCGCAGACAGGTCCAGCCACAGCTCGATCTCTACCGACCCGCCTTTGCGCAGCCAGGTCAGATCTTTGAAGTCCGCGATGCCGCGCGACTCCACGGCCGCCACAGGCCCATGCGCCAAACAGTCGCGAACGAAGTCGATGGAATCCAGCACCGTCGTCTTGCCGACGCCGTTCGGGCCTACCAAGACTTGAAAGCGACCGAGCCTAAGAGGAGGTACCCTGCGAATGGGGTCGAGAGACCGAAGGCCCTGGAACCTGTCCGACAGCGATTGCACGCCCATAAAGTTGCGCAGTGTCAGACCGACAATCATGTCCCCGACTCCATCCGGGTCAGCGCCTGGTCGTACCACATCAGCAGCTTCTCGTCTTCTTGCAGGGCCTCCTCGGGCACCTTGCCGGCCAGGGCGATGATGGTCTGGTAGTCCTTGTTGGACCAGGCCTGCTTGAAGCCGGCGCGCATGACTTCCAGGCGGAACTCTTTCAGCCGGCGGCCAGTGAAGGCACGGTAGGTGTCGAACTCCTTGAGCAGGGCCCGCTCGCGGATGCGCTCCAGGTCCCGGGCCTTGTTCGGGTCCGGCACAAACCAGCGGTCCGCGGCCTTGGCCTTGAGGCGCGGGTCGGTCTTTTCGAGATTGCGCAGGTCGGCCCAGTTGGTGGAGAGATAGGCATGGATCTGGGGGGGTACCTGCTCGCCGTCCCGGCCGTTCGGATCGTATTGCAGGAAGTTCTCTTCCAGCAGGGCGGCAAGCTCCGGCTTGGCCTCGTGCTTGCGCCAGCCGGCCCCGAGCTGGCGGATGAACTCGGGGTGGACCTCCGGGTAGGTGGATGGCCGGCGCTTGAGGAACTCCGCCAGCCAGTCGATGGCCGAGCGTTCGTCGGAGACGAACAGCTCCATCTGGGCCACGCGCGGGATGCGGGCGCGGGCGGCCTGGTAGGCGCCGAGCTGTTCCGGCAGGAAGACCATGCCGTCCTCGCTGGCGTAACGCATCGCCAACTCCGCCAGAAACTCCGGCGTGGAGAGGGGCACCAGGGCATCGTGGCGGATGAACCAGGCCGCCAGGCGGTCGTAGATGCGCCGCGGGTCGCGCTCCAGCACCTTAACCAACTGGGCCCCATCCCCGCTCGTCACCTTGACCGCCGTGAGCTGCTTGAGGTGGGTATCGACGAAATCCCAGGCCGATTCCGGCGTCGGTCCACGGCGCTGGAGGCGCGCTTCCAGGCCGCCATTGGGTTTGTAGGCCGAGATCACCAGGTCCTGCTTGACCGCCGTGGTCGAGGTGACCTGGCGGTAGCTGCCCTGCAGCTTGTCCAGGGCCGTGACCTCCGCCACCACGAAGCCCGCCTGCTGTAGCGCCACCTGGATGGCGTTCCAGACCGACGCCTTGCTGTTGGAGAAGACCACCGTCATCCAGCGGCCGGGCTTGAGGACCCGGTGATACTCGGCGAAGCAGCGCTGCATCAGGTGCTGGTATTCCGGCAGGGCCTTGTGCTTGAAGCGGTCTATGATGGCCTCGGGCTTGGCGTCGGTGAAGACCCGATGCCAGGACTCGACCAGGAAGTTCAGGTCGGCGTAATAGATGTTCTCGCCGAAGGGGGGATCGGTGAAGATGTAGTCGACAGTGTCGTTGGATACCGGCAATCGGGCGGCGGTGCCGGTGCTGACGAAAGCTGTCCCGGGGGTGGTGTTGTAGGCGCGAAAGGCCTTGGTGAGCCTGGCGAGCTTGCCGTCCAAGATGTACCAAGGACTGCACTCGGAATGCTGTGAGGCGACGTAATAGACCCCGTTCAGATACTGATTAACCTGCGAGAAATGAGTCGGCGCGTACCGGGCGAGGACTGACATCCCCCACACCGCCTGCTCTGCGAAAAACTGTAGCATTCCTCTCGTGCGCGGGTCGGCATGGTCATTGGCCTTTTGCCAAAAGCATACCTAGCGCCTGCGCGGCGCGGGGCAAGAAGAAATGGTGAATATGGGTAAATCCCTTCGGGGCGATACGCGAGCCGTGGTACATGTCTTCGATGGGGAACCGCGCCGTCGGCATCGCCGGCGGGATTGGTAAGGCGGCGATCCTGTCCAATAGCTCCAGGTCATTGGCGTCCGGCTTCTTTTCCCACCGCCGACCTTGTGCGACATAGGAGATGAGCGCCGGCCGGAGCTTCACGCGCCGCCAGGGCTCGCCAGTGGCCGGATCGAGGCGCGATTCAAGCACGCGCTCCAGGCGATCCTTGTTCATGGCCGCCCCGCAGTGGGGGCAGGGGAAGGTCTCCCGCACCCGCTTGGTCACCAGGTCCAACGCCTCGGCGACGAAATCGATCTCACCGGCGCACTCCGGGCACGCGAAGACCTCGCTCCAGACGGTGTACTCGATCAGCCCCTTGGTCTTGCCGTCGGTGTGCAGGGTCTCGTACATCCAGCCCAGTTCCCGCTCCACATCCTGGAGCAGTTGCCGGCCCGCCGCGGCGAAGGCCGCCACGTCGAAGGGTAGGTTGTAGTTGGCGGCGATGAAGGTCGCCGCCGGCGACAGGTCGTTCAGGATGACGCGGCGGGCGCCCCAGCGTGGGAGCCCGCTTGCGGGCGACGCGCCAGACCCCCCGTCGCCCGCAAGCGGGCTCCTACGGCGCCATTCCGCCTCGATCTCGGCGCGGTAGGCCGGGGGGGCGGCGCCACACCACTGGGCCGCGACCCCGGTCATCCCCGATCCCGCGAAACCGTCGAGCACCAGGTCGCCGGGCTCGGTGTAGTGCAGGATGGCCGGGACTATGGCCAGGTGGGGAACCTTGGTGTGGTAGGAGTGGGCCTTGTAAAGCGGGTCGGTCTTGCCGACCGAGACGTCGAGGGTCTGGGGCTCGCGCCGGTAGGGCACCGCGGGGTCATAGGGCTTGCCGTAGTGCTGGACGAATTCGGCGAGGAAGGGATTCGGGCAGGCGGTGTAGTAGGGCGGGTCGGACATGGCCAGGATGTCCTCGTCGCGGCCGATGGGAAAGCCTTCGACCTTGCGAAACTCCGGGTCCCGTAGCTTCTCCCACAACAGCCCCAGGAAGTGCTCCCGCCGCGCCGCGTCGCTCGGGAAGGTCTGGCCCAGGCATTCGACGGGGCCGCTGGCCGGGGCATCCTGGCCGTCAAACAGGTCGTTCATGGGGTCTTATCCTGGTGTTGCCGACCGGCCAGCAAGGCGGCCCCGCGTTCGGTCAGGCGGTAGCGCTGCTTGCTGCTGCGGGGTTTGTCCGGCTGGGTCATTTGGATCACGTTTGCGGACAGCGCGGGTAGCAGGTAGGCATCACGGAAGTGATCCTCGTGCTTGAGCCCAAGGGCGTCCTGAATCTCCGTGCGCTTCATTTCACCGGCCATGACCGCCAGCAGGCGCCAGACTTCCCCGGTGACTTCCCCGGTGACTTCCCCGGTAACTTGTTCAGTGGTGGTTGAAGCCGCGTCGGCAAACTGCTTGCGTAGCGCATCCGGCACCTGAAATTGGGTCTCGCCGACCGGTTCCAACAGTTTCTGACGCACCAGGTAGTCGGCTACCGCCTTGGCCTGCTGGGTGGTGCTGATACCCAAGCCACGAATGTCAGTCAGGCTCAGTCGCTCGCCTTCGGGCTGTTCCAGCCCCAGCGCGAGGACATCGGCCTGCTCGGGTGTCAGGTCGGCGCCGAGGGTCTGGCGAAACCGCTGCATGGCGGCGGTCAGCAAGGGCTTGTTGACCAGCACCAGCTCGAATTCTTTCGATGCCTTGTCGTTGCGAATCTGCGGTGGCACGCGGCCCAACTCGTGCCAGTTGCGGAAGATGGCGCGGATGCCGGTGCCGGCCTGATCGGACAGGCCGATACGCCGGAAGGCTTTGATCAGGCCGGGGTTACGCACATCCTTTTCGGTGGGCTCCAACAATGCCGCGGCGGAGGGGAAGGCATCGCCGGGGTTCCAAAAGACGGTGCGGTCGGTGAACAGCTTGATCGCTGCCTTGCGGCCAGGGTCGCCATAGTCTTGATGCACCAGCAGGTTGATGGCCGCCTCGCGGAAGGCGACGTAATCGGGCGGATCATCGTTGCGGCGCAGGGTCGCGGGATCGATCGAGAACGGATGCTCGGCAATGCGCATATAGCGGGCAACCAGCCCGCGCCAGGTGGAGAAGATATTCTCTTCAAAAACATAGCGGTCGTGCCAGCGTTGGTCAGCAGACCAGTTGTCGAACGCGGTGTCGATGCGCTGGTAGTCCAGTACGGGGCGCGGCAGTATCTGCTCGACGTACTGGCGCTTGCCAAATAGCAAGACTCCCGCGCGACTGGGGAGCAACTGCCCTTGTTGTTCGGTGACGTAGTTCCAGTGGTGCAGGAAGGCCACCGGATCGGCAATGTCGGACTGATCGGGATTGCGCAGCAGAAACTGGGCCTTGTACCAGCGGACGGTCTCCTCGTCGAAGCAGCGTTGCACGTCCAGATCCGGGAGCACTTCAGCGTCGAACGATTGCGTGTCGTTGTCGCGCAGAAAGCGCCCCAACTCGCGCGCTGTACATTGTTCGTCGCCGGCGCCCCGGCGGATATAGGTCTGGCGCGGATCGCCCTTCAAATAGATGGGCTTGTCGAAGCGGGCGCTCTCGGGGACATGAAATGCAAACACGGTCTTGCCGTCGATGCTATAGCGCTGCTCCTCGACACGGATGATCTGGTTGAGCTTCTGGCCGCTGCGCAGGGTGCTGAGGAAATCGTTCTGCACTCGGTCGGGTTCGTCTACACCGGTGACTTCAAGCCGGCCGTTATGCTCACTGACGCCAAATACCAGCCAGCCACCGGCGGTATTGGCAAAGGCAGCGACTGTCTTGTAGGCATCGTCAGGCACGCCCCGTAGCGCCCTCTTGCACTCGAAGTCGTTCCACTCAAAGCCTTGAAGCCTGGCCAGCAGGGCGTCCCGGGTCATGCTCACTCCACCATAAACCGCAACTTGCCGGCGTCCTTGCCCTTGCAGCGGTCGTTGATGAAGGTCTCGAAGCGCTTGCGCAGCTCGTCTGGGGTGGCCGGCGAGCCGCCGGAGAGCAGCGCTTGCTTGATGTCGCCGCTGGTGACGTTGATTCGCTCCAGCCCGGAGAGGGCCTCCTGGACCGCGGCCACGAAGCCGGGCGAGATCGGCAGGGCCAGGACCCGGGCGGCCACGAATGCCTCGACCCGTTGCCGGTCGGCGGGTTTGAGCAGGCTGAAGTCGGCCTGGACGATGGGGTCGTCCAGGCAGTCCAGCAGGCCCTGTTGCCAGGTCGCCAGCAGGCGGTCCAGGTCCTCGTCGAGCTGGGTGAGGGCGTTGCTGGCGACGCCGAAGGCCAGGGTCTCGTTCGCCGGCTTGAAAGAGCAGTGTGGGCAGACGGGGCTTGCGGCCAGTTCGGTGTCCGTGAGTTGGTAACAGCTCTTGAGGCTGGCGAGGCGATCCTCGAAGGCGGTGATGTCGCTGGGGTGCATCATGGAGATACCGGCCAGGGCGCGCAGGGCCACGAGGCGGGGGTCCTTGCGCAGGGCGGTCTTGGTCTTGTCTTCGGTGACACCCAGCCGCGCCTTGCTGTGGCTTGCGATGTAGGCGGTGATGTAGTCCTTCTTCAGCCGCGCCTGGGTTTGGCGGCAGTCCGCGGTGACTTGCGCGTGGCTGGCCCCGGTCTTCGCCGTGGCGAGCTTGGCCAGGGTCTCGGTCCGGCCGGTCTGGGCCTGGGCGACCCAGGGGTGGTCGTTCGGGAGCAGGATCTCGGCCTGGGACAGGTAGGCGGCCGCGGGACCCAAGTCGGCGAAAAGGGCCAGCAGGGCTTCGACCGCATCGAGGACCGCGAGGTTCTGTTTCTGGGCCTCGATGTCGTCGGCGCCCATGCGCAGGTTCTTGAGTTTCCCGACTGCGTTGTATGGGGACAGGGCCTCGATGAAGGACTTGAGGGCGGCTAGCCGTTGATGCCAGTCTTGCAGCTCGTCGTCGCGCAGCAGGGGCTGACCCCAGAAGGCCAGGCGGCCCTGCATGTCGGTGCCAGCGGCCAGTGTCCGGTGCACCAGGGCGGTGACGGCCTGCTGCAACTGCTTGACGGGCTCCTCTGAACCCTGGGTCGCCAGTTGGGCCAGGCCCGGGGACAGCCCCAGCAGCTCAAACAGGGCCCGCAGCACGGCGACGTTGATTTCCTTCGGTGCCTCAATGTGTTTGAAGCTCTTGAGTTCCTCCTGAGAACGGTCGGCAAGCTGGGAAAGCTTGCCGGAGTCGATCTTGTCGCCGGTGATGGCGAGCACGATGTCGCCGGAGTAGACCAGACCGCCGAGGACGACCAGCAACAGGTCGGGCTCCAGGCGGAACCGGGCCGGAGAGAAGTGCTCGGTGTCCAGGCTGCCTTCGAGCAGTTCGCCGCGATTGAGCACCTGCCCATGACCCTTGGCCTTGAGGCGGCTCAGCATCTCTTGGGCATAGCTGGAAGCGCCTAAGTCGATCCGGTCGCCGTCGAGCATGTCCAGGGCATCGAGGATCGCGGCGGCGTCTTTGGTACGCGGACCGCCGGCCAGGCAGCGCAGCGCGCTACCGACGAGCTGCTTGCGGTTGGTTTGTGTCACCAGCACCGAGAAGGCCGGGTACTCGGGGGCGATGTCTGCGAAGTGCTGCCCCAGCGCGACGCCGGCGACCACGTTGACCACATCGCGAAAGTTGATGCGTTCGTCTGCACCCAGGTGGGCCTTGTCGCGCATGGAGATGCCGCGCACCCAATCCTGTAGGGGCTTGGTCTTGCCCCCGTGGGTGACCTCCAGGGCGGTCATCTGCTTCTCCTGCAACCACTTGCTCATGGCCCGCAGGGCGTCTTGCGCCTTGGAGAGATACACGGTCTTGGCGTTGCCGCCGGCAGTGGAGGCCAGGTCCAGGGCGGCGGCGTACCAGCCGATGTGCCGCTTGATGTCGGCGTCGAGCCCCTTGAGGCGGAAGAACACCTCGTCGCTCAGGTGCTCGTCGCGAAAGCGCGGCGGGTCGAAGGGTTGGATGAAGTAGACGTAAAAGTCCCGCGGCGGCTGGGCCGTGGGGCGGTCGTTGGGGGCGCCGAAGAAGAGATAGCCCCCGCGCTCGACCCGGCGCTCCTGCCACTCGATCTGGTACTGCCAGATCTGGAATCCGGAGACGTAGGTGGTCTCGTCGGTACGCTCCATGAGCTGGCGGACGGCGCTGAAGTAGGCGCGGTCAAGGGCGTCGTCTGAGAGGGCATCGACGCGCTTCTCGATCTGGGCGTCGTAGTCGATGTCCTTCTTGAGGTCCAGGTAATACTGATCGGTGCCCGGGGCCTTGGAGATGAACTGCCCGTTGACGGTCTTGAGGATCTCGCGCAGTACGGTCTGAACGAGGGAGAGCAGATCGGCGGCCGGCTCGCCGCCGAGGTCCTCGACGCCTGGGTGGAACAGGCACAGGGTGTCGCGCAGTTCCTCGGCCGTGGGCCCCAGGGGCACGTAGATGTCGCCCCCGGTGGTCAGTCGGTGCACCGACAGGGCCGCGATCAGGCGCAGGGCCATCGGCTTGTAGGCCGGTCGGGTGAAGGCTTGCTTGACACGTCCGGTCAGCACGTCGGAGACCTTGATCACCGGACCTATGGCGGTGTCCGCACGCAGCACGGAGTTGGAGGTGACGGGCTCCCAGAAGCTGTCGTAGGCGACCAGGCCGGGCCTGTCCGTGGGCACCTCCTGGTCCAGGATGGCCTGGATCTGGTCCCGGATGGTGACCAGGGCGCCGCGCTTCTCGGTGAAGATCAGGCGCTCGAAGGTGCCGATGTAGTCCGGGTGCACGGGGAACAGGCGGACGTACTCGTCCATCCGCTCGTTCATGCTGCCGTAGAACCTGGCGAAGGGGGTTAGGTAGGAACGGATCTTGTCGTGCTGGTCCGCGGACTTCTTCAGCAGCCGCTCGGCCACGACGAAGCTCACGTCCGCTCGGGCGAGCAGTACCTGGGTGAAGCGGTCCTTGACCCGCCGCAGGCTGTCGGCGACATGCTCGAAGCGGCTGCTGTCGAAGACCGCCTCCTGGACGCCCGCGACAAACCGGAAGCGCAGGTGCTTGCAGACCTCGCCGATCTCGCGCAGGAAGGACAGGTCGAGCACCAGGGCATGGTCTTTGCGCGAGCGCAGGAACTCCAGGAACTCGTCAACGACGAGCAGGATGCCCTGGTCGGGGTAGACCTCCGCAAACGCGGCCATCATCTCCTCGAAGGCGGCCTTGTTGTTGACCACCTGGTCGGCGGGCGGAAAGCGGTAGTCCACACCGAGCTTGTCGAGGAGGACCGCCAGCTCGCGGGTCACGATGTCCCGCAGTGACATCTCGCTGGATATTTCGATGCGGTGAACCTTGAACTTGCCCGCGATGCTGTCCGCCGCGGCAGCGACCAACGGGTGGCGGAGCACGGACAAGTAGGCGGCATCCTCCGCCACCAGAGAGAGGACCGACATGAGGTGCGACTTGCCGGTACCGTAGTTGCCGACGACGAGCACGCCCTTGTGGTCGATGGCGGGGTCGAACGAGAGCTGCGGGATCATCACCTTGGCGATGCGCTCGGCCATGTCGTCGGAGATGACGTAGGTCGAGACCAGTTTCTTCGCCTCGTCCGGGCGGTTGGCGTCGAGCAATTGGATGACCGATTCGATCGGCTCGAACTGGATGAGATCCCGGTAGCGCATGCGTTCCTCGCCGTCCTCTAGTGCTGAATATCAAAGGGGACTACACCGTCGGCGGCGTAGTCCCGGTACTCTGGATGCCCCATCTCGGCGTAGGTCAGCCGCGGCTTGGTCCCGCCGCTCCGCAGTTCACCCGGCCAGACCGCGACCACCGGCCGGGCATGGGCTTGGCGCTTGAGCAGGTCGAGGGGGTTGAGTTGGAGCGTGGCGTCGAACAGCAGCTCGATGTTGTCCACGAGCAGGCGGTCGCCGTGGACATGCCGGTCCGCAATCTCCCGTATGAGGCTGCCCGCCTGGAGCTGGCGTTGCTTCGGAGCGATTGTGGCGAGCCGTCGGCCAAGCGCCGCGCCCAGGTTGAGGATGGGTGCCTGGGATCGGTCGGCGAGCGCCCGGAGCAGGGCGGTCTTCCCGCAATCCGGGGGCCCGACCAGCAGTACCAGCTTGCTGTGCAGGGGAGCAACCTCGGCGATCAGCCGTTCCAGGCGCGCGAGCATCGCTCCGGGGGCTCCCTAGCCGCGCCTGTCTAGGGTACTGGTGGGGCCGTTGCCGCCCTGGCCTTCTGCGCTCTGGCGCCTGATCCAGGCGTCGAGGTCGGCGCGCGAGAAGCGCCAGGTGCCGCCGACCTTGAAGGCGGGAATCTTCTTGGCGCTGGCAAGGCGATAGCGGGTGAGGTCGGTCACCCGCGGATACTCCAGCACTTCTGCCTGGTGGGTGAGGATCTCGCCTTCGCTGGGGGGTGTGGACATAAAGGGATGCCAAAGCTGTGTATTCCGCGACAGGATAGTACGGAATTTTCAACACTGACAGCGCCTCTCGTGCTCATGCGGGGGCAGTCTTGGTGGCGGTTAGAGTGTAAAAGATTGCTAAATCAAGGATTCGGCGCCTTGTCGGCGGCCTATACGGGCGACGACCCCCCGGATAAACTAAGCGACAAACTCTTAAGCACCTTCAACCCGAGACCTTTATCATGATGCCATCCACTGTCCTTGCTCGCGGGAATGCCCTTCTTAGCCTCATGTTGGCGGGTGGCCTTGCCACCGCCGGCCCACCGGCTTCGCCCAATTTCAGCTATTCGGTTGCCTCTCTGTATCACTTCGATAGCGGCCTCGAGGACGGCGGTACGGCTGGCTTTGCGGGGGTATTCACCTCTCTCGGCGGGTCCTGGAAGCTGGGGGGTGGGTCTTCCCTGGGTATGCGTCTGTCCTTCGACTACGAGGACTGGCGTTTTGATGAACCCCAGGGTTTTGGTGGCCTGACGCCCTGGAGCAATCTCTATCGCCTGGGGGTATCCCTGCCCTATAGCTATGCCACCGAGGATGGCTGGCTCCTGGGTCTGACGCCTACCCTCATGTATTCCGGCGAGTCCGACGCCGATTTTTCCAAGGCCCTGGAATATGGGGCCACGGCCTCCCTGGCGCGCAAGTTTGGGCCGGATCTCACCCTCGGCCTGGGCGTGGCGGCCTTCGCGCGCATTGAGGAAACCAAGGTTTTCCCCTTCCTGATCGTGAACTGGAACATTACGGATCGCCTGCGCCTCACCAATCCTTTTGCCGCCGGTCCGGCGGGCCCGGCGGGTCTGGAACTGGCGTATCGGCTGGATGGCGATTGGGAGGCGGGTCTGGGGGCCACCTATCGATCCTACCGTCAGCGTCTGGCCGAGGACGGGCCCTTTCCCGATGGCGTCGGGGAAAATCAATACATCCCGGTCTATGTCCATGTCGGCCGCAATCTGACGGAAAGCATCAAGCTGCGCCTCTATGCCGGAGCGGCGCTGGGTGGCCAACTGCGGGTGGAGAATGAAGATGGTGACCGCCTCTATGAGGAAGATCAGGACCCCGCGGCCATGCTGGGCCTGGCGCTGATCGGCCGGTTCTGACCCTCCTGGCAAGGACTGGGGTGAGAGACCCCAATGGTTGGTGCCATCCAGCTGGAGGGCACCGGCCAAGAGCAAGGGGATGAGTGGGCCTTCTTCTAGGGAAAACCAGCGGGTGCTTGGGCGGGAGAGGTGTAATCCGAATGCCAAGATGCCCGTGGGGTGTATTGGGCTTCAGCCGCTTGGCCAAGAGTCTCCGCCCCTACCCGGACTTGTCTCAAGCCCTTGCGGTTCAGAACGGCCGTCATGGTGGTGATCGAAGGCAGCGTGTTCGCGGCGAATCCGCGGTCACGCAAGGCCTCGATGGCCTCTATCGCGGTGATCCTGCGGTATTTTGCCCTGCGCCCGCGCGCGGCCTGGTCTTGTTGAGCGTACGACCGAGCTATAGTCCAGAGGGCATCGGCCGCCTCCGGGTGTTTCTCTTCCCATAATTTATTGCCCGAAAAGGCCGGGCGCGCGCTGTAACAAACGATGTTCGTGCGTAGCTCGTTGAGTCCTAGCGCCACCGCCTGGCGACCCCAACCGAACACCTTTTCCGCCTGGGCAGGGCTGCCCCGGAGGTATTTCAAGGTTATGGACGCTTGAAATGCCCGCCGCTCGTGGCCCTTCAATTTAGATGCGGATTGTTTGAGATTCTCTCGACACTGCTCGTCGAGATGAGGCGCGTTGGGAGTGCGGGGGATTGTGGCCATCAACTTGTGTGTTCATCCTGCGAGCAGGTGCCACCCGCTTCATGTCGCCGGCTTAGGAACCAAGCGCTCGTAAACCGATGATCTTTCGGAAGCGGATACCACCATTGGCTGGCATCCACTTCCCCTCCCCGGGTGCAATTAAACCTGCGGCAGGGGCGTCACCAGGCGCATCCGGGTGAACAGGCGGGGGCGTTCCTGATGTTCCTGGCGGCTGGGCCGGACATTTCCTGGCACCGAAGAATGCAGTGCCAGCAGGATGAAGCCTAGGCACACGGCCAAGCCGGCCAGTAACACCAAGGTTCCGGCCCCGTGCAACTGGGGGCTCAGAAACAGCAAGCCATAGCCCAGGATCGCGATTTGCAAGCGGCGCTGAGTGGTCAGGATTTTGGTATTCATGTGGTTACTCCTAATCAGAATGCATATCGCCAGGCCCCTACCGGGTCAATGGCGGTTTATATGGCCGAGTCAAACGAACAACCCGTGAGCTACCTAGAGGTCCTAGGCGAGGCGGGAATCTGCCGCGAAGGGCGGCTCGTTCGGTTCAGTCCTTGATGGGAGTAAATGCATCATTCTTGCCAACTAGCGGCTTTCAAATATATCTTAAATAATCAGTAAGATGGGCGAAATCACCAAGGCGTCGAAAGTCTGCCGGGTATGCAAAAGGGATTGCAACCCGATTCGAGGATCGAAGGAAAATTGTAGTAAAAACATTGGGATGTGATATATTTTGGCTGGCGGGAAGTGCAGCAAGTGCTGCACCCACCGATTCACAGGTATCTGGCCTCTGGTGCCCAGCTTTCCGGTCCTCGGACGATGGCCAGGCGAGGGGTGCCATTGGGCCCGGTTTGCCAGGATGCCCCCCGAGTCTAGGGCCCAAAAAACCCGCCATCGACCATCTGCTGGCAGGCGCCGCAGGGCGGAGCCACAGGTTCTACGCGTCAATTGCGGCCATTTGCGGGCATTTACGAAAAAAATGCTGCCATGTTACGGAAAAATTACTACACTGCGTCGCTCAGACAACAATGACAGCCAGGGGGACCCCCCACCAATGGAAGTACTCTCCATCCTTGTCTATGTTGCCGTTGCGGTGGTCCTCATCTTCGACTACACGAACGGCTTCCACGACGCCTCCAACATCATCGCCACACCCATCGCCTCCCGTGCCCTGACGCCGGTTCAAGCGGTGATCATCGTGGCCTTTTTCGAGTTTCTCGGGCCTCTACTCGGCGGAACCGCGGTGGCCAACACCATCGGCAAGTTCGTCAATCTGGATGGGGTAGCCGAACTCTTCTCGGTTTCCATCATCCTCTGCGGTCTTTCGGGCGCCATCTTCTGGAACCTGATCACCTGGTGGTTTGGCATCCCCTCCTCCTCATCCCATGCCCTGGTGGGCGGCCTTGCCGGCGCCGTCATGGTAGGCGTGGGCGTGGATCACGTGGTCTGGGGCTTCTCGGAACTCTTCATGCATGGCAAGTTCACGGGTGTCACCAAGGTGCTGCTCGCCCTGGTCATTTCGCCCGTGATTGGTTTTGTGCTGGGCTACCTGATCCACCGCCTGGTCTTCCGCCTTACCAGTCGGGCCAAGCCCTCGATCAATATCTTTTTCAAGCGAATTCAGTTCTTTTCCTGCGCCGGTCTGGCCTTCTCCCACGGGGCCAACGACGCCCAGAAGAGCATGGGCATCATCACCCTGGTGCTGCTGACCGGTGGCTTCATCGATGAGTTTAAGGTCCCCTTCTGGGTCATCCTGTCCTGCGCCATCGCCATCACCCTGGGTATCCTCTCGGGTGGTTGGCGCATCGTCCGCACCGTCGGCTTTGGCATCTTTAAGGTGCGACCCATCCATGCCTTCGATGGCCAGCTGACTTCGGCGGTCGTCATCATGACGGCCTCGGCCATTGGTGCCCCGGTCTCCACTACCCATGTCGTCAGTTCCGCACTGATGGGCATAGGGTCCGCCGAGCGGCCCAAGGCGGTGCGCTGGGCCAAGGCTCAGGAGATTGTCACCACCTGGCTCATCACCATCCCCGGCGCTGGCATCGTGTCGGTCATGACCTTCCTAGTGCTCGATCTTCTGGTCCCAGGCCTGGATTAGCCGGGCCTGCAATCGAACCATCTGAATCCAATACTGATCAAAAGAGGATTAACCCCATGAGTGGTGGCAACAATTCCATCGTTACCAAGCTAACGGCCCGTATCTTCCCGGTCATGCCGGACTTTTACGGCATGATGGTCGAGCATTGCGACCTGGTGGCCCGGGCCATGGATGTATTCCTGGCCTTTATGGAGACGGGCGACGTCGCCAAGGGCGAACAGGTCCGTGCCATGGAAAAGGAGGGCGATGAGCTCAAGACGCGGCAGATGGAGGTTCTTAATCACGCCTTCGCGACGCCGATGGACCGCGAGGATATTTATCGCGCCATCATGGCCATTGACGAAATCCTGAACTACGCCAAGACCACGATTCGCGAGATGGAGGCCCTGGATGTTCAGCCCGATGCGCATATGGTGGAAATAGCCCGCCTGCTCCGGGATGGGACCCACTCCCTGAGAGACGGCTATGCCAAGCTCTCGATCAAGCCCATGGATGGCGAGGTGTGCGCCGCCGCCGCGCGCAAGGCCGAGCGTAATACCGAGAAGGTTTACCGCACCGCCCTGTCGGAACTGTTCCGGGCCGATGACCACATCGCTGCCCTGAGGCAAGAGGCGCCGGGCGCGCAAGCCGAGGCCTTCATCCACATCATGACGGTCCTGAAGCGTCGCGAGATTTACCGCCACCTGTCCAATTCGGCGGATCGTCTGGAACACGCCGCAGGCATTCTGCACGACATCATTGTGCAGATCGCCTGATCCCTGCCCGTAGCTCTCGACCGGCCACCCGCCGGTCGGGAGGTGCAGGAGCGGGGCCGGCCATGCCGGCCCCGTTTTTTTTACCTAAAAAATGTCGGCGTTGATCAGCATGTGGACATAGATGCTGGCGGCATAGCCCAGGGCAATCGCCGGCGTCCACTTGAGGTGGCTGAAGAAGGTGTACATCCCCTTGGATTGACCCATTAGAGCGACACCGGCGGCGGAGCCGATGGAGAGCATGCTGCCGCCCACCCCCGCCGTCAGGGTTACCAGGAGCCATTGGCCGTCCGACATGGCGGGGGCCATGTTCAGCACCGCGAACATCACCGGGATGTTGTCGACGAAGGCGGAGAGGATGCCGATCAGGACATTCGCCGTGGTGGGGCCCATATCGACATAGACGAATTGCGACACCAGGGCCAGATAGCCGATAAAGCCCAACCCCCCCACGCACAGCACCACGCCATAGAAAAACATGAGGGTGTCCCACTCGGCCCGGGCCAGTTTGCGGTAGATGTCAAAGGGCAAGGGGTCTTCCAGATTTTCGTCGCGGAACTGGGTCTTTTCGCCGGTCTTCTTGAGGTAGTAGGCAAAGAGCTTGAGGTAGGCCAGGCCGGTCATCATGCCCAGGACCGGCGGCAGGTGCAGGAAGTTGTGGAAGCTCACCGCCGTGACGATGGTCAGGAAGAACAGCAACATCGCTCGCTTGGCCCCGCGCCGCATCCGAGCCTTGTCTTCCCGGGGCCTGGGTACCTCGGCGGGCACGGCGAAGTGCATGATGGCCGCCGGAATGACGAAGTTGACCACGGAGGGTATGAAGAGCTGGAAGAATCCCCAGAAGTCGATGAGGCCCTTCTGCCAGACCATCAGGGTGGTGATGTCGCCGAAGGGGCAGAAGGCGCCACCGGCATTGGCGGCCACCACCAGATTGATGAAGGCCAGGACCACGAACTTGGGACTGTCGGCCCCCACCGATAAAATCACCGCCGACATCAGCAGGGCCGTGGTCAGATTATCCAGCACCGAGGAGATGAAGAAGGCGAGGATGCCGGTCAGCCAAAAGAGTTGACGATAACCCAGTCCGCGCCCGACCAGCCAGGAGCGCAGGGCCTCGAAGACGTTGCGCTCGTCCATGACGTTCACATAGGTCATGGCTACCAGCAGAAAGAGAAAGAGTTCGCCATATTCCATGATGTTGTGGCGTACGGCTTCCTCGGCCGCCGTGGGCATGCCGTGTTGGACATAAACATAGGCGATCAGCGCCCAAATGATGCCGGCGGCCAGGATGACTGGCTTGGACTTGCGTAGGTGAGTGAATTCCTCCGCCATGACCATGAGATAGGCCCCGACGAAGAGCAAGATACTGACATACCCGACCCAATGGTTGGTCAGGTCCAGGTGGTTGGAGGATTCCGCGGCGGAGGCAAGCCCAGGGGCGAGCAGCGCGGCGGCAGGCAGGATGAGGCGCGTGGGTGCATGGATCGTCATATCGGCTCTCAGGCGGCGTTGGGAGGTTTGATGGTACGCGGGGCACCGGATCTTGAACCGGCGGCCATCGGGCCACCCTGATGTGGAAAGGGCCCCGGCGGACGCATGCGCGCCCTCCGGGACCCTCCTTTCTCGTCCAGGTCAGCTAGCTCATTGCTTTGGCGGAGTTTCCTCCGACACCTCGAAGTAGCCGTAAATGTAACCCAGTTGCTGGGAGAGATTCTTGTTCCAGGGCCTGTTGACCTTGTTGCTCTCCAATTTCTTCCAATCCGGTGTCAGACTCGACAGGGCATCGTAGAGCTGCCAGCGGTGCTGGAACTCTTTGCCCGTCAATTGTTCCAGGGCCTTGACCTGATCCGGTGAAAGGTAGGCGCGGTCCAGCTTTGGGAATTTGTCGGCGTCGATGCGGATGGTATGGATCTCCGCGGCCGCGATGACCTTTTCCTCCTGATCCCGGGGGAGTTGGGCAACCTCGCGGAGCCGGTCACGGAAGCGCAGCCCGCCGATCAGCTCCCGGTCCTTCAGTGGCGCCAATTCGGCGACCGGCAGACCCTCCTGTTCCAGGTGGACCATGACGGGCGCGCTCAATTCATAGCGCACCTCGTGATAGACGGTCTGGTTAAAGACGTTCTGCAGGATGAAGAGGCTGACAAAACAGAGGACGGCGGAGATGATGGGGGTGGTGACCCAGCCCGAGGCGATGCTGCCCAGGGCGCCCCAGCGGATGCCCTTGCCGCCGTGCAGGAGCCCGATGCCAATGACCGCCCCCACCACCGCCTGGGAACTGGAGACCGGAATCAGCGGAATGGTGGGCAGACCCTGGCCAGCAAGGAAGTGTTCCAGGCTGATGGAGGAAAAGAGGAAGAGGACGATGGACTGGGCAATGACCACGACCCAGGCCGCCACCGGTGACAGGGGCATGAGGCCGTCTCCGACCATCATCATCACGCCCTTGGAGTAGGTGAAGACGCCCACGGCGATGGCGACGGCGCCCACTAGGAAGAGCTGATCCACGGAGGTGAAGGTCATGCCGGCAACGGTGAAGTCGGAGAAGGGCGAGGAACTGACAAAGACGCCCATGACGTTGCCGATGTTGTTGGCACCCAGGGTGTAGGAGCCGAAGGCGCCGGCGATGATGAGCCCGATACGGGTATAGCTGTCCAGGCGCAGCAGGTGCAGACGCGCCTTGGTAAGCACCCATACCATCACCTTGTACAGCAAGGCGCTGAAAATGGCCGCCAATACCGGGCTGGCGATCCAGGTGGACATGATGGTCGTCAGGGACGAGAAGTCGGTGATGGAGCCACTGAACCAGTTCCAGCCGATGATAGCGCCCACGACGGCATGGGTGGTGGAAACCGGGAGTCGGGCGACGGTCATCCAGTAAACGGTGAGCGCCGCGCAGAAGGCGGCTACGAAGGCTCCGGGCAGGGCGTTGAGGTTACCCAATTCGCCCAGACCATGAGCAGCGCCGGCACCACTGAAGACGGCGCCGAGGATGATGAAGACGCTGCAAATAATGGCCGCCGTCGTAAAGCGGATCATGCGGCTGCCGACCGCTGTGCCAAAGACATTGGCGGCGTCGTTCGCGCCCAGTGACCAGCCTAAAAAGAGGCCACTGGAAAGAAAGATCAAGATGGCGATATCCATCGGTGTCCCTCGCTAGCATCAAAGATGGCCGCCAAATGCCGGTATTCGGCGGCAGCCAGAATCCCCTTAAAGGGCGCGTTTGATGGAATAGATGGCGAGCCAGTCGCCCACGTCCTCGGCCTCGTCCGCCAGGTTGTCGATCTTGTCCACGAAGTAACGCAGGTGCATCTTGCGGTCGAGCCCCAGGTCGGAGCCGAAGATGTCGCGCTTGAGGCGGGTGGCGCACTGGTCGCATTCCTCTTCGTGGAAGGACACCTTGCCCAGGTGATCGCGGACCGCGGAGATGTTGCGAAAGAAGGCCCGGGCACCCAGGATCGCCGATTCCATGGTCTTGACCGCTGCGCTAGCCAGGACCTTGAAGTCCGCCTTAAAGGCGTCTTCGATGACCGGCTCCTCAACGGTAATGGCCAGGAAGATATCCTCGACCAGCCCGAGAAGGTAATTGAGATCCTCCAGAAGGCTCAGGACGTCGGCGCGAAAATCGGGGATCAGCATTTCGGTATAAAGATCGGTCTCGATGACGAGCCGCAGCCGGTGGCCATCGCCCTCCGTCGCCCGCAACTGGGCCGCCTGGTCGGTCAGGCGTTCCGCGGTCGCGCCGTCCACATAACTGGCGATGCCCTGCTCGAAGCGCATCCCGCCCTCGGAAATCTTGTCGAGGAAGTTATCGATCATGGCCTCCATGGCCTTGGTCTTGCCAAATAGGGCGAGTTTATTCTGGTTCATGGCTATTACCTGTATAGCGGTGGGCTAGAGAAGTTCGGCGGTGGCGCACGGCCGGCCGGTGGTGGAGGGAGAGCGGAACCCGCCGTGTGGTTCGGATGGTTTCCGTCTCACGGGCAAGGCGCCTTCCATGGGAGTCAGGGGATGCCCCTGGGAGCCAGCCAGACTCGAATCGCTCCCGCGGAAGGTCAGGCGGAAACGGGGGCAGAGCGGTGGCAAGTGGCGGTAATACTGAAGCTCATACGGCCTCTGAGGCCCCATCGCCTCTAGGACGGCGCGCCCTGGCATAACAGTTTCCCTCAGCCCTGCCCCCGCGCATCCCGGGTCAGGGTGCAGCAAAGCCTGCACCCTGGCTCGAAAGATTACTATAAAATGACAAGAAGACATAGCATTACGAAAGGTACAACGAAAAAAGGGGTGCAGCTTGCGCTGCACCCCTTAATCGTTAGCCCTTCTTAAATGTCGAGCAACCCTGGATATCGGGTTGCCCAGCCCCGGTCCTGGGAGCTTGGCTCAGTATTCCTGCAGCATGGTCAGCTCATTCTCGGCCTGGCGCAGGCGGAGGGCCAGGGTGCGGGCCAGGCCCTGAAGCATGTTAAACCCTAAGCGTTTATGCTCCTCGGCCAGGATGTCGAAGTTCTTGCGCGACAGGGCATAGAGGATGGTGTCGGTCAGCGCCACGGCCTCGTTGGTGCGTGGACGGTCGTCGAGGAAGGACAGGCCCCCGAAGAAGTCGCCACGCCCGTAGGTGGCGATGTGGCGGGTATGGCCGGCGCCGACCGGGGCGAAGAGGCGCACCGCGCCCCGCCGGATCCAGTAAATGCCGTCGCCCTCGGAACCCGTGCCGAAAATGATATCCCCGGCCTTGTAGGCGCGCTCCTCCAGGCGCGCCTCCAGGTCATGCAGGGTTTCATCCTTTCTATTGCCAAAGATCTCCATCTCATGTAACTGGATGGGCGGCTCTTCCTCTTCCAAAACCTCCAGGGGGGCATCCCTTTCGCCCAGGAGGCGGTCCTCGACCCACTCGATGGCATTATCCAGGGTCGGAAAGACGCGCATCGTCGCCTCGTCCGGGATGATGACGCCGGTTTGTTCAAGAAATTCCCGCAGGTTGCGGCCATTAGCCAGCATTTCGGGGATGCCGGAGAGAATCAGCAGGGCACCCTTCTCCGCCAGGCCCTCGCGCACGATGACCAGGAGGTGGGCCGCGGTGACGTCCATCGACTGGACCCGCCTGAGGTCCAGGATCATGTAGTGGCGCTTGCCGAACTCGGGTTCGAGTTGGGAATAGAGTTGCTGAGAGGTGCCAAAAAAGAGGCTGCCCTGGAGCTCGAAGATGACGGCCTGGTCACCCTTTTTCTCGATGATGTCCATTTCCGATTCCACCCGCTTGAAGGTGGACGACACCTGGTTGACGTAAACCTTGCGGCGGACGACGGCACCGCCGATCTGCTCGCGCACGAACAGGAGGATGGCCAAGCCGACGCCCGTCCCGGAGGCCGCGATCAGGCCAACGGTGAGGGCGACCATGACGACGGCCAGGACCACCACAAAGTCGAAGACCGTCGCCCGCGATTGGATGAAGTGCAGGGGTTCGCGGTCAATCATGCGAATGCCGACGACGATCAGGACACCCGCCAGGGCGGCCACGGGGATCCAGGCCAGGAAGGAACCGAGGGCCAGGGCGGCCACCAGGGCGAAGACACCTTCCAGAATGCCCGAAACCCGGGTGCGGCCACCGCTGTTGAGGTTGACCAGGGTGGGACCCATGGCCCCCGCTCCAGGGACGCCGCCGACGGACGAGGAGCAGATATTGGCGACGCCCTGCGCGACCAGTTCACGGTTGGAGTCGTGGCGGCTGCGCGTCAGTTGATCAACCACGACGCAGGTTTTCAGAGTGTCGATGGAGAGTAGCACGGCCAGGGTCGCGGCCATTCCAAACAGACCAGCCACCTGACCCAGGCGGAGATCGCCAATGTCCCGCCAGTGTCCGGAGACGGCGGCGATGATACCATCCTGCTGGGCGTTCATGGGGCCTACCACCAGAGGGTTTCCCTCAGTTTGCCAGAGGCTTGGGTCCACCATGGCCGCCAGACTGAAGTAGGTCGCCAGACCTGCCAGGATACCGATGATGGTGCCAGGTATCAGCTTCGTCAGTTTGGGACCGACAAAGGTAAAGAAGATGGTGGCGCCACCGACGGCGACGGCCCGCCAGTCCCAGAGGGCGGGTGCTGCCAGTATTTCCCACCAGTGGCTGCCCGGCGCGCCGAGTAATTTGGGGATCTGGCTGCCAAGGATGATGAGTCCCACGCCGGACATATAGCCGCTGACCACTGGGTAAGGAATGAATTTGATCAGGCGGCCGATGCCCACGAAGCCGAGCATCATCTGGCCGAGACCCGTGATGACGCCCAAGAGGATGAGCAGCAGGATGATGGCGTCGGCCTGCACCCCCTGTTGGTTCAGGGTGATGGCGAAGGCGGAGAGCACGGCGGCGGCTGGCGCGCAGGGGGTGGTGATGAGACGATCGGTGCCACCCAGCGTTGGGGCGACAAGGCCAAGCACGGTGGCGCCGATGATGCCGGCCATGGCGCCCAGGGACGCATAGCTCGGTCCGATGGCGGCATAGATGGTGACACCGAAGGCGATAGAAGAGGGGAGCACCACCAGCATGGCCGCGAGGCCACCCCAGAAGTCCCCCAGGTCTGTCTTGATTTTTCCTTTAAAGGTGTTTCCGATCACGCTATACCCTCGCATGGCTGGATGTGATGGCAACTTACCCCCTTCCCCCAGGGAAGAAGGCTCGGGCCGGTGGTCGAAGGTATCAACCTGCATCTTTCGTGCCTAACGATCAAGATCAGCATATTTCATTTTAAATCAATAAGAAAGCGAGGAGGGCAATGGATTTTACTCTGTGCCAGGGGTGTCGCGTTGAGGAGACGGCCATTCGCGACAGCCCCATAAAACTCAATTAATACAATAGGGTTATGTTAGCTTTCTAGCTGCCGGGGTGCAGCTTTTGCTGCACCCCTCTCGGCTCCCGGGGTGATGCGAAAGGCTTATTCCCGGTTCATGAGATGCAGACGGCGGTTGAGGGACTGGCGACTGATGCCGAGCAGCATGGCGGCAAGGCCCTGGTTATGATTGGCGCGGCGCATGGCCTCCTCCACCAGGAAAATATCGGCCTCCTTGAGGGAAGGAAAGCGGCCCGGGATGGCCAGGCCTGGCCCCTCGGCAAGGCTCGGGGGCACAGGCTCGACACTGGCGCGATCCCGGCGCACTACCTGCTGGAAGCTGTCCATAGCCAGGACGCCCCCAACCCGGTGCTGAGCCATGGCATTAAAGACCAGGGCTCGCAATTCGCGGATATTGCCGGGAAAATCATAAAGAGAGAGGAGGGTGAGCAGCTCCCCGGGGATGCGTGGCGCGGGGCGTCCCAGGGCTTGGGCCGCCTCGTTGATAAAGTGCTGGAGCAGGAGCGGCAGGTCGTCCAGGCGTTCGCGCAGCGGGGGCAGTTCGATGGGATGGCTGGAGAGCCGAAAATAGAGGTCCTGACGAAACTTGCCACGATCCATGCGGCGATGCAGGGCCTGGTTGGTAGCGGCGAGGATGCGGGCATCGGTGGTTCTTGGCATGTCCGAGCCAATGGGGTAATAGTTTTGAGCCTGCAGCAGGCGCAGCAGTTTGACCTGGGAGGCGGGCTTGAGATCGCCGATCTCGTCCAGGAAGAGGGTGCCACCCGCCGCCTTGGCGATGAGGCCCTCCCGTTCCCGTTCGGCGCCGGTGAAGGCGCCGCGCACATGACCAAAGAGGGTATCGGAGAAGAGGTTGTCATCCAGACCGGCGGCGTTCAGGCAGACCAACTCGCCGCCTCGGCCGCTAAGGCGATGGATGGCCTCGGCGATGAGTTCCTTGCCGGTGCCCGTCTCGCCCGTGATCAGGACCGGTTCCCCGGAGTCAGCAATGGCCTCGGCATAGCGAAACAGCCGCTGCATCCTGTGGTTGCGGCTGATGATGGCGGCGAAGGCTTCCGGGTGAGTCATGCCCTCGCCCATGAGACTGGATCTGAGGGAACCGATTTCCTGGCGGAGCAGGCGGATCTCCAGGGCGCGGCGCACGCTGGAGACGAAGCGACTCTCCTCCACGGGCTTGACCAGGTAGTCGAAGGCCCCTTCCTTCATGCATGACACCGCCGTCTCCACCTCCTGGGAGGCGGTCATGACTACCACGGGGATCTCGGGATAGTCGCGCGTTAGCCGCGGCAATAACTCCTGGCCGGTGACGTGAGGCATGAAGAGGTCGAGGACGATCACCCCGGCTGTTTGCCGCTCCAGGAGCGGTAAGAGTTCGCGGCCGTCGCCCAGGGTGGTGACGGTGGTGATGCCGTGGGTATTGAGCAGGTATTCCGCCCCGAAGAGGATATCTTCCTCGTCGTCCACCAGGACGACCGGCCATTTTTGTCGGGTCTCCATGCTTGACCTCACCTGGATCTTGTTTTCAAGCCGTTGCGACCGGCAGCCAGACGCTGACCTTGGTGCCAATGCCGGGTTGGGATTCGATTTCCATCCGGCCGGAGTGATGCTGAACGATACGGGCACAAATGGAAAGCCCCAGCCCGGTGCCGCCCGTCTTCACCCGGGTGGTGAAGAAGGGCTCCGTCACCCGTTCCCGGACCTCCTCGGTCATACCCTGGCCTTCATCCTCGACCGTCACCCGCACGAATTCGCCTTCGGGCTCCAGGGAAGCAGTGATCTGGACCCCGGCGTCGCGATGAGGGAGGGATTGGAGGGCATTGAGGATCAGGTTGATAAAGACCTGTTCCAGTTGCTGGCCATTGCCGCGCACCCGGGGCAGGGATGGGGGCAGCAGGAGGCGACAATGCGCCGTGTGTTTGTGGATCTGGCTTTGGAGCAAGGAGAGGGCGGTGGGCAGGATCTCGCCCAGATCCACGGCATGGTCCAGATCTCCGGCGTCCGGACGGGCCATGTGCTTGAGGTTGCCCACGATCTTCTCGATCCGCTGGGAGCCCTTGACGATACCCTCCAGGAGTCGCGGCAGGCCTTCCAGGGCCTTGGCCACCGGCATGCCGCCGAGGCTGAAGTCACCGTATTCCCGGCGATGGCGGTCCAACACCTTGCGGATGTCCTTCCAACTGCGCGCCAGGATGGAAGCGTTGAAGTGGATGGCGTTGTTGGGATTGTTGATCTCATGGGCCACGCTGGCGGCCAGGACGCCAAGGGAGGCCATGCGGGCATTGCGGATGGCGTGGGCCTCCAGGACCCGTTTTTCGGTGACATCGGTCAGGATTACCATGGCGGCTGTTACCTTGGCTCCCTCGCGAAGGGGCACCAGACGCAGGTCCCACCAGGTCGAGTCATCCCCCGCGTAACCAAGGCCCTCGGGCTCGCCAATGGTCAGCACGCGAGCGAGGGCCTGATTGAAATGCTCCCGGGCTCGAATTGGAAGAAAGCCCTCCGCTCGCCGTTCCTTCCCCCCCGCCGGGAGGGCGGGCAGGGGCCGGTTCAGAATGAGCAGGTCCCCGTCCCGATTTACCGTCATGATGATGTCGGGCGACTGATGGAACAGGATGCTCAACTTCTGTTCCGATGCCCTCAGTTCCTCCTCGATGCGCAACCGCAGGCGCAGGGCCGCGCGGAAGTGCAGGATGAAGAGGACCATGACAAGGGTCAGGGCCAGGCCACTCACCAGGACGATCCAGGGGCCCTCCAGGAAGAGCTCGGTGGTGAACTGGCGGGTCGGTGAACAGGTGATGGACCAGCGCCGGTCGGCCACGGGAAAGGTCTCGGTGACGCGCGGGGCGGGATCCAGGTCCCAGCCCCGCCATGCGGTGCTGGCGGGAGCGGGGTCACGGTTGAGCCGGCTGGCGTAGAAGTCGAGCAGCTTCTCCCCGGTCGGCGCGGATTCATCCTGCACCAGGAATTCGACCCCCCGGGGCTCCAGGAGGCCCATGGCGGTATCGGCGATATCGGCGATGCGGAAGACGCCGACCACGAAGCCCTGGAGTTGGGTCTGGCGCTCCCGATCCGTGGCCCCGGGGGGCAGGGGGCGAAAGACCGGCATGAAGGCCATGAAGCCGTATTGAGGGTTATCCCCCCTGATCAAGGGGATGCGGCCACTGACCACCATGTCGCCGCTGGCCAGGGCCCGCCCCATCAGGGCCCGTAAGACCGGATTTTCTCCCATATCCTGGCCCACCAGGAGACCGCTGTCCCGTTCCGATTCCAGATATTGGATGGGGAAGCGGTCAGGCTGCTGGGTCTTGGGCTGGGAGGCGGCCCGATCCCCGCCGCCAGGCGCCATGCTGCCCGGTCCTGGCGCTTCCTGGGTGAAATCCCGCTCCTGGGTCATCCCGGCCGGGACCGCTTGTCGGGGTACCCAGGCCAGGGCCTGGATACCCTGATAGCGGTCGAAGAGCCCTCGGGCGAAGAGTTCGAAGGCCCGGCCATCGACCTGCTCGGAGACCCGGAAGAGATCATGGAGGGAGCGCACGGCATCCAGTCGCTCCTCGATCCCCTTCTTCAGAACGCGATTGCGGTTGTGGGCCAGCCACTCGAACTCCAGTTGATGGCGCGCCTCCAGATCAGTGTGGATGACCCAAAAGGCCCCCAGTGACAAGAGGAGTCCGGCCAAGCCTACCAGGATGGCCAGCCCATGGAGCTTTAGAAACCGCGACATGGAGGCCTTCCAGGGTTAGACTTCGGAGAGTGAATTATCATATCCGGCCGATTCATCGGCTGAATCCTGGGTGCTGGTTAATGGGTGCGATGATGATCGAGGAATTACGCGGGGCCTTGCTGCTTTCCCAACTGTCCCAAGAACAACAGGAGCGGGTGGCACGGCGGGCCGTGCGACTGCGGCTGGAAGATGGTCAGATGCTCTTCAGCCAGGGCGATCCCTCCGAGCGATTTTATCTGGTCCTATCGGGTCAGATCAGGTTGTTTCGCCTGTCTCCGGACGGGGCGGAGAAGGTCATTGAAATCGCCGGGGCGGGGGAGACCTTCGCCGAGGCCCTGATGTTCCTGAACGCCCCGCGCTATCCGGTCTGCGCGGCGGCCTTGGGCCCGACCGAGCTGATTGGCATGGATGCCAGGGACTTCGCCCGCATGATGCGGGAGTCCGTCGATACCTGCATGGTCGTGCTCGGCGCCCTGAGCCAGCGCTTGCGCGGCCTGGTGCGGGAGATCGACAACCTCACCCTGCATTCGGCCACGAGCCGCTTCGCCAGTTACCTGCTTGCCCGGCGCCCTGCCGAGGGCCAGGTCATCGAGCTGGATGCACGCAAGGGGGTCATCGCCTCGCGGCTCTCCATCAAGCCCGAGACCTTCTCCCGCATTGAAAAGGACCTGAGTGAGCGCGGTATCATCGCCGTTCAGGGGATGCGCGTTCGCCTCCTGAAGGTGGAGATTTTGGAGCAACTCGCCGGCCTGGGCGATTATCGGGAACTGATGGCCTTGCCGTGCGAGTCGGGCGGGCAGCTCTAACCCGCGGCTATCTCGATCCTGTCCTTCCCGCAGTCATGATCCCCGGGTGCGCTTGATCCAGCTCGTCAGGCTCTTGTGGAGTTCACTCAGGCCCAGGGGTTTGCTGAGATAGTCGTCCATGCCGGCGTCCAGGCAGCGTTCCCGGTCGCCGGGCATGGCCAGGGCCGTGAGGGCGATGATGGGGGTCAGACGGAGGGTCGGGTCGGCGCGCAGGCGTCGGGTTGCCTCCAGGCCATCGAATTCCGGCATCTGGACGTCCATGATGATGATGTCGGGCCGGCAGGCCCGCGCCAGGGTGACCGCCTCCAGTCCATCCTGGGCGGTGTGGACCTCGAAACCGCGCAGCCGCAGATAGTTGGAGACCATTTCCAGGTTGTCGGCATTGTCCTCCGCCAGCAGCACCCGCGCGGGGGCCAGGGATGGGGTGGGCGGGCTGGCCTCTTCGGTAACCCTTTCCTCCCGCACCTCGATGCCCTTCTGGGCCTGGGGGTTCCAGGGGAGGATGAGATCGAAGTGGCTGCCCTTGCCGACCGCGCTCGCTACCTCGATGGTCCCGCCGTGGAGCTGGGCCATGCCATAGGCCAGGGCGAGGCCAAGACCGGTGCCGCCGTGTTGCCGTGACAGCCGGCTATCGATTTGGACGAAGGGCTTGAAGAGGCGTTCGAGCTGGTCGGCGGGGATCCCGATGCCCGTGTCCCAGACGCGAATTCGGACCTGGCGATGGTCCGCTTCGCCCATGACGTCCAGGCCGATGGTCCCGCCCTCGGGGGTGAACTTGACGGCGTTGCCCAGCAGGTTGATGAGCATCTGCTTGAGGCGGCGGCTGTCGCCATGCACCAGTTGCACCGCCGGGTCGAGTCGCGTCTCCAGGCGCAGCCCCTTGGCCGTGGCGGGGGCCGGATGAGGCGCAGACAGGCGTCCCAGAGCTGGTTGACCGGGACCTGGTCCAGATGCAAGGTCATGCGGCCCGAGGCCACCCGGGACATATCCAGAATGTCGTTGATGAGTTCCAGCAGGTGGGCGCCGTTTTCGTGGATGGTGTAGGCGGCCTTGGCCTGCTGGGGGCTGAGGGCTCCGAGGAGGCCGTCGCCCATGGTTTCGGACAGGCCCAGAATGCTGGTGAGGGGCGTACGGAGTTCGTGACTCATGGCGGCCAGGAACTCGTCCTTGGCGCGGGCGGTGCGGCCCAGTTCGGCGTTGGCGCGATCCAACTCGGCGGTTCGCTCCCGGACCCGCTCCGTGAGCAGGGCACGCTCTTGGGCCAGGGCATCGTGGGCGAGGCGCAGCGCTATCTCGGCCTGCCGCCGCTCCGAGACGTCCGAGAAGTTGACCACGGCCCCTACCAGTTGTCCGTCCCTTAGGATCGGATTGGCGTGATATTCCACCGGGAAGGAACTGCCGTCCGCCCGCCAGAAGACCTCGTCGTCCACATGTACCGGGCGTCCATCCCGGAAGATATTGGAGGCGAGACACTCCGTGGCGGGGTAGTGGCTGCCTTCGGGGTGGCTGTGGTGCATCAGGTCATGCATCTTGACCCCCTCCAGGGCCACCGAGGACGCATGGCCCAGGAGTTGGGCGGCGGCCGGGTTGCAGAAGATGCAGATTCCCTGGGTATCGACGCCAAAGATGCCTTCCCCGGTGGATTCCAGCAGCAGGCGGGCATGGGCCTCGCTCTGGCGGAGGCTTTCCCGCGACTCCGCCAGGTTTTCCTGCATGGTCTTGAGGGCCGCCAGCATCTGGGCATTCTCGTCTTCGCCCGTGACGCGGATCGGAGTCGAGAAGTCACCCGCGCTCACGCGGCGGGCGATAGCGGTGGCGGTGGCGATGGGCTGGCCGATGGTTCGATCCACCAGCAGGATCAGGAGCGCGATGGCGCCGGTCATGACCCCCACCATGATCAGGAAGATGTGGCGCTCCACCCCGGCGATACTGATGGCAATGTTGGCCAGAGTCTGGTCCTTGTGGGCCAGGGCCGCCTCGACAACCTTGTCCAGCAGGTCCGTGGGCTGTCGATCGATGCCCCGCACCCGCTCATCGACCCCCAACGACGCCCCCTCGTCGCTGAGCCGATGCTGACCCAGGGCCAGGCGATACTCCTCGCCGAGGTGGGTATGGGCCTCCAGAAACTGGCCGGCGGTCTCGCGTGCCGCCAGGTTCTCCCCCAGAAGTTCGATGAGGCGCTGCATGGAGGCGCGGGTGTTTTGTTCCTCATTTTCAAACTGGGCCAGGTATTGATCAAAGAGAGCGGGGTTCTGGCCGCGCAGCAGGATGTTTTTCCATTCCTGCACTTGCTTCTTGAAGCGCACCTGGGTGGAGAGGGCGGTCGCCACGATCTGGGAACTGGCCTCCCGGACCTCCCCGGCCTGGCTGTTGGCCTGTTGGTAGAGCCGAAAGGCGTAGAGGCCGGCCATGAGGTTGACGACCAGGATGCAGATCAAGCCGGTGGCGAATTTGGCGCGGATCGTCATGGCGAGTTACCCGTCCTGGCCACGGACGACGAGGGTGGAATGGAGAGGAATGGGCTACTCGACCGTCACGGACTTGGCCAGATTGCGTGGCTGATCCACGTCCGTGCCCTTCAGGACGGCGACATGATAGGCCAGGAGCTGGAGGGGAATGGTGAAGAGGATGGGGGCGATCAGCCCATCCACGTGGGGCACGGGGATGATGGTGACCCCGGGTTGAGATGCCATGGCCAGACGCTCGTCCGCGAAGACGTAGAGCTGGCCGCCCCGGGCGCGGACCTCCTCCAGATTGGAACGGAGCTTTTCCAGCAGGCCGTTGTTGGGCGCGACGGCGATGACGGGCATGGCGTCGTCGATCAGGGCGAGGGGGCCGTGCTTGAGTTCGCCGGCGGGATAGGCCTCGGCGTGGATGTAGGAGATTTCCTTGAGCTTGAGGGCGCCCTCCCGGGCGATGGGGTATTGGTCGCCGCGGCCTAGGAAGAGGGCGTGATGTTTGTCCGCGAACTGCTCGGCAATGAGGGCCACGCGGGCGTCCAGGGTCAGAAAGTCGCGGGCCCGGCTGGGCAGGGAGCGCAGGGATGCGGTCAGCTCGGCCTCGGTGGTGTCGATGAGGCCGGCGTAGCGGCCGAGTGCCGCCGTTAAGAGGAGCAGGGCGGTCAGTTGAGTGGTGAAGGCCTTGGTCGAGGCGACGCCGATCTCGGGTCCGGCGTGGGTGAGCAGGATGAGGTCGGACTCCCGCACCAGGGAGCTTTCGGGGACGTTGCAGATCGTCAGGGTCGCGGTGTAGCCCAGGCGCTTGGCCAGCCGCAGCGCGGCCAGGGTATCGGCGGTCTCCCCGGATTGGGAGATGGCGACGAAGAGGGCCTGATCCGGTGCCGGGTGGCGGCGATAGCGGTATTCACTCGCCACCTCGACCTGGCAGCTAATGGGGGTGGCCGATTCGATCCAGTGTCGCGCCACCAGGCCGGCATGGTAGCTGGTACCGCAGGCGACGATCTGGACCGCGCGGATGGTCTTGAAAATGTCCGGGGCCTTCTGACCGAAGGCCTCGGGTAGGACGTGGTCCGCCGACAACCGGCCTTCCAGCATGTCCGCCAGGGCGCGGGGCTGCTCGAAGATCTCCTTCTGCATGTAGTGCCGGTACTCACCACGCTTGACGGCATCGGCGGAGAGGGCGGATTCCCGGACCGGCCGGGTCACCGGCTGGCCGTCCCGGTCGAACACCCGCACCTTATCCCGGCTGATCTCGGCCAGGTCCCCTTCCTCCAGGAAGATGAAGCGTTGGGTGACCGGCAGGAGGGCGAAGACGTCCGAGGCAATGAAATTCTCGCCGAAGCCCAGGCCGATGACCAGGGGGCTGCCCTGGCGGGCGGCGATCAGGTGGTCCGCGTCCTGGGAGTCGATGACCCCCAGGGCATAGGCCCCCTCCAGGATGGCTACCGTGGCGCGCACCGCTTCCAGCAGGGACTTGCCGCTGGTCAGTTGGTCGTAGATGGCGTGGGCGATGACCTCGGAGTCCGTTTCGGAGGTGAAGACGTGGCCATTGGCCTCCTGGGCCTGACGGAGGAGTCCGTGGTTCTCGATGATGCCGTTATGCACCAGGGCGCAGCGGTCACGACAGACATGGGGGTGGGCGTTGCGCTCCGCCGGCTCGCCGTGGGTGGCCCAGCGGGTGTGTGCGATGCCGAGTTTACCCGGCAGGGGCTGCTGGTCCATGGCCTCGGCCAGTCGCTGGACCTTGCCTAGGGCGCGGATACGGCCCAGTTGGCCAGGCGCAGCCAGGACCGCCATGCCGGCGGAGTCGTAGCCCCGATATTCCAGCCGGCGCAGCCCCTCCAGGAGAATCGCCGATACGTCCCGCTGAGCAATGCCGCCAACTATGCCGCACATGAATAGTTTCCTCTTGTCCCAGGCTATTTGGGTTTCTTGACGGGCCGGGTCCAATGGTCGATGGTTTTTTGCGGGGCCCGCGTCAGGGTGAGTTTGTCCGCCGGAGCATCACGACCGATGACGGAGCCCGCGCCGATGGTGGCGCCCGCGCCTACCCTCACCGGGGCCACCAAGGCGGTATTGGAGCCGATGAAGGCCCCCTCCCCGATCTGGGTCAGGTGTTTATTGACCCCGTCGTAATTGCAGGTGATGGTCCCCGCGCCGATATTGACGTTACCGCCAATGCGGGCGTCACCGATGTAGGTGAGATGGCTGACCTTGGTGCCAGGGCCGATCGTGGCCTTTTTGATCTCCACGAAGTTGCCGATGTGGGCACCGTCCGCGATGTCCGCCTGGGGTCTCAGGCGGGCGAAGGGTCCAATCTGGGTATCTTGCCCCGCCCTAGCGTTCTCGATGACCGAATTGGCCAGGACCCGGCTATTGGCGCCGATGGTGCAATTCTTGAGGAGGCAGTTGGGGCCTATGCTGACGCCATCGCCCAGTTCTACCTCTCCCTCGAACAGGCAGTTGATGTCGATGGTGACATCGCGGCCGGCCCGCAGGTGACCCCGCACGTCGAAGCGCTGGGGATCAAGGAGGGTCACCCCTTCGCGCATGAGGTCCTCGGCGATGAGGCGCTGATAGCGCCGCTCCAGGTCCGCGAGTTGCAGGCGGTCGTTGATTCCCAGGATCTCTTCCTCCCTGTCGGCCTGGCAGGTGGCGATTGTCTCGCCATCGCCCGTTGCCAGGGCGACGATATCCGTCAGGTAATACTCGCCCTGGGCATTGTGGTTATCCAGTCGCGACAGCCAATTGTCCAACTTGGCGCGATCGGCAACCAGAAAGCCGGTATTGATTTCCTGGATGGTTAGTTCGGCCTCGCTGGCGTCCCTGGCCTCGATAATGCCCATCACCTGCCCGTTAGGCCCGCGCAGGATGCGGCCGTAGCCTGATGGATTGTCGAGGGTGGCCGTCAGGATGCCCAGGGGCGCGGTCGCGGCCGTGGCGAGGAGTGTCTGTAGCGTTTCGGTCTGAATCAGGGGGATATCGCCGTAGAGTACCAGGATGCGCTCCATATCTTGCAGCTTGGGCATGGCCTGGATCAGGGCGTGCCCCGTGCCTTTTCGTTCCAATTGCGTGACCCACTCGCAATCCATCCCCGCCAGGGCTGAGCTGACCTGTCCGTCGCCATGGCCTTCCACGACACAGATGCGCGCGGCGCCCAGTTCCATGGCTTTCTCGAGGACATGGCGCAACAGGGGTCTACCCGCCAGGGAATGCAGCACCTTGGGCAGGCTGGACTTCATGCGGGTGCCTTGCCCGGCGGCGAGGATGGCGATACCCAGCTTCATTTCGGCATTTCTCTCATCTGTGCAGCGCGCCGGGGATGGCACAGGACGGGCCATCGTTCGCCATATCCTCGCGGGTCGCCTCGCGCACCTCGTGGATGCGGACATGAACCCGCAGACGCTTGCCGGCCAGGGGGTGGTTCCCGTCCACGGTCAGTCGCCCATTCTCGATGCGGGTGACATAGAAACTCTTGACCTCGCCGGCCTCGTTCTGCATTTGCACCTCGGCCCCGATTTGACGGAACTGGGGTGGTACGTTGTTGATATCATCGGTAAAGGTTAAGTCCGCGTCATGCCGGCCAAACCCCGCATCGGGGGCCAGATCAAAATCGATTTCGTCACCCGCCGCCTTGCCCCGGATGGCAGCGTCCATGCCGCCGATCAGTTCCTGTGCCCCGCCGAGGACGAAACCTACCGGCAGGTCGCTGTGCTCCAGAACCGTGCCCTGATCATCCTGGATGCTATAGGTGAGGCTGACGTACTTTCCATCTTGGATAAGTTCGGCCGTCATGCGAGTTTAAACCTCATTATGGCGTTGCGAGGAAGTCAAAGGAATACCCTGAAATACGCAACCCCCGCTGGGCGGGGGCTGTGGTATGTGGCGACGAGGGGGCGGTTCCTAGCTGACTTTGGTCTTGCGTAGTCTCTCAATGGCCCGTAACTGCGCCACCGCCTCCGCCAGTTCAGCCTGGGCCTTGGCATATTGAAATTCGGCTGCCTTCCCTGCCAGGGCGTCCTCGGCGCGGCGCTTGGCATCCGCAGCGGCCGCCTCATCCAGATCGCGCGCGCGAATGGCCGTGTCGGCCAGCACGGTCACGACATGGGGCTGCACCTCCAGCATGCCGCCGGAGACAAAGAAGTGCTCCGTCTCGCCATCCATTTTTTGAACCCGGACTTCGCCGGGCCTGAGCCGGGTAATGAGGGCCGTGTGGCGCGGCGCTATGCCTAGCTCACCCATCTCGCCGGGCGCGAATACCATGGTCGCCAGACCGGAATGAATAGCCCGCTCCGCGCTGACGATATCTACATGAATTGTCATTGCCATGGGAATGCCCCTGATGATTAAGCGTTGCCGCCCTTGGCCGCCGCTTCTTCGATACCGCCGACCATATAGAAGGCCTGCTCCGGCAGGTGGTCATAGTCGCCATTGGCGATGGCCTTGAAGCCGTTGATGGTGTCCTTGAGGGATACGTACTTCCCTGGCGAGCCGGTGAAGACCTCGGCAACGAAGAAGGGTTGGGACAGGAACCGCTGCATTTTGCGGGCCCGGGCCACTGTCAGTTTGTCCTCCTCGGACAGTTCATCCATGCCCAGGATGGCGATGATGTCCTTGAGTTCCTTGTACCTTTGCAGGGTGCCCTGGACCATGCGCGCCACCGAGTAGTGCTCCACACCAACCACGTGGGGATCAAGAATACGGCTCGTGGAGTCCAGCGGGTCCACGGCGGGGTAGATGCCCAGTTCGGCGATCTGACGGGACAGCACCAGGGTTGCGTCCAGGTGGGCAAAGGTGGTGGCCGGCGATGGGTCGGTGAGATCGTCCGCGGGTACGTACACCGCCTGGAAGGAGGTGATGGAGCCGGTACGGGTGGAGGTGATCCGCTCCTGCAGAGCACCCATTTCCGAGGCGAGGGTGGGTTGGTAACCTACCGCCGAGGGCATGCGGCCTAGTAGGGCGGACACCTCGGTCCCGGCCAGGGTATAGCGGTAGATGTTATCCACGAACAGGAGGACGTCACGGCCTTCGTCACGGAAATACTCCGCCATGGTCAGACCGGTCAGGGCCACGCGCAACCGGTTGCCCGGTGGTTCATTCATCTGACCATAGACCAGGGAGACCTTGTCGAGCACGCCACCGTCGGTCATCTCGTGGTAGAAGTCGTTGCCCTCGCGGGTGCGTTCACCGACTCCCGCGAATACCGAAAAGCCCGAGTGCTCAACGGCGATGTTGCGAATCAGTTCCATCAGCGTCACGGTCTTGCCCACGCCAGCGCCGCCGAAGAGGCCGATCTTGCCGCCCTTGGCGATGGGCATGATGAGGTCGATAACCTTGATTCCGGTCTCGAGGATTTCGGTCGAGGTCGCCTGATCCTCGAAGGAAGGGGCATGGCGATGAATGGACCAGCGCGCCTCGGACTCCACGGGACCCTTGTCGTCGATTGGCCGGCCCAGGACATCCATGATACGGCCCAGGGTCGCCTTACCAACCGGTACCTGGATGGGCTCATGGGTATTGCTGACGGCGACCCCCCGCTGGAGACCGTCGGTCGTACCCATGGCAATGGCACGGACCACGCCGTCGCCAAGCTGTTGCTGAACCTCCAGGGTCAGTCCGACGGCATCGACCATTAGGGCGTCATAGATCTTGGGCATTTCGCCGCGTGGGAACTGCACGTCAACCACGGCGCCGATGATCTCCACCACGTTACCGGAACTCATATCTGTTTCCTCGTTCTCGCCTGTCGGCGGTTGGATGCAAGTCGATGCGGTTGGGCATCGCGGGATGCCCGAGGGCGCACAGGGGCTAAACCGCCGCCGCGCCGCCCACGATTTCCGATATTTCCTGGGTAATTGCCGCCTGACGGGCCTTGTTGTAAACCAACTGAAGTTCGTTGATGAGGCTACCCGCGTTATCCGTGGCGGCCCTCATGGCCACCATCCGGGCGGATTGCTCACAGGCCCCGTTCTCAACGACGGCCTGGTAGACCAGCGACTCGATATAGCGCGTCAGCAGGGCGTCGAGCACGACCTTTGGCTCGGGCTCGTATATGTAATCCCAGTGGGTCTTGATTCTTTCGATCTTCTCTGCGTGGATAGGTACCAGTTGGGCGATCATCGGCTTTTGCGTCATGGTATTGACGAATTCGTTGTATGCCACGTAGATGGCATCGATCTCACCGGCCTCGTAGGCATCCAGGAGTACCCGCACGGCACCGATCAAGTCCTCGACGTGAGGCTTGTCACCGATGTGGGTCACCTGGGCCATCACCTTGCCGCCAAAGCGACGGAAAAAGGCTAGTGCCTTGGATCCGATGGTGGCGAAGGCGGTCTCCACTCCCGCCTTGCGCTGGTCTCGGACTTCGATGGCCAATTTGCGGAAAAGATTGGTGTTGAGGCCACCACACAAGCCACGGTCTGAGGAGATGACGATATAGCCGACCCGCTTCTGTTCCCGGTTCACGGACATATAGCTGTGCCGGTATTCTGGCGAGGCGTGGCTCAGGTGGGCAATGACCTGGAGCATTTTCAGGGCGTAGGGACGGGAGGCCGTCATGCGTTCCTGGGCCTTGCGCATCTTGGCCCCCGCGACCATTTGCATGGCCTTGGTGATCTTCTGCGTGCTCTTAATGCTGGCGATCTTGGTTCGGATTTCTTTGGCGCCGGCCATGTCTTCTAAGCTCCCATCGTCCGGTCCGCCGCCGTGGCTGCCTTGTAGGGCAACCCGAGCGAATCACCGACTAAAGGTTGTTGCGTGAGGGCGCCACCTGCGCGCATCCGCCTGGAAGGCGGAGGGGAGGCAGCGGATCGCCCAGGGCCTGCTACCATGTGTTGCTGGCCTTGAAGTCCTTGATTGCCGTGTGCAGGCCCTGCTCGATCTCGTCGTTATAGTCGCCCTTGGTATCGATTTTTTCCAGAAGCGCGCCTTGGGCCGACTTCATATAGGACAGCAGGGCTTGTTCGAAATCCACGATCTTGAGGACGTCCACATCATCCAGATAGCCCATATTAGCGGCAAAGAGGGACACCGCCATTTGTCCCACCCCGAGCGGTGAGTACTGGGTCTGCTTCATGAGTTCGGTGACCCGGGCGCCCCGCTCCAACTGCTTGCGGGTGGATTCGTCCAGGTCCGAGGCGAACTGGGAAAAGGCCGCCAATTCACGGTACTGGGCCAGGGCCAGGCGGATACCGCCACCCAGTTTCTTGATGATCTTGGTCTGGGCCGCGCCGCCCACCCGGGACACCGAGAGGCCCGCGTTGATGGCTGGCCGGATGCCGGCGTTGAAGAGATCGGTCTCCAGGAAGATCTGCCCGTCCGTGATGGAGATGACGTTGGTCGGCACGAAGGCCGAGACGTCCCCCGCCTGGGTTTCGATGATGGGCAAGGCGGTCAAGGAACCGGTTTTCCCCGTAACCGCGCCATTGGTGAGTTTGGCAACCTCGTCCGCGTTGATGCGGGAGGCACGTTCTAGCAGGCGTGAATGGAGATAGAAGACGTCACCCGGATAGGCCTCGCGTCCTGGGGGGCGGCGCAGCAGCAGGGAGACCTGACGATAAGCCCAGGCCTGCTTGGTGAGATCGTCAAAGACAATCAGGGCGTCCTCGCCGCGGTCGCGGAAGTATTCGCCCATGGTGCAGCCCGCATAGGGGGCAATGAACTGCATGGCGGCGGAGTCGGCGGCGCCGGCGTGAACCACGATGGTGTGATCCATGGCACCGAATTCCTCCAGCTTACGGACTACGCCCGCTACCGAGGAGTTCTTTTGGCCGACGGCCACATAGATGCACTTAACACCCGTGCCCTTCTGATTGATGATGGCGTCAATCGCCACCGCTGTCTTGCCGGTCTGGCGGTCACCAATGATCAGTTCGCGCTGGCCCCGACCGATGGGCACCATGCTGTCGATGGCCTTGATGCCGGTCTGGACCGGCTGGTCAACGGATTTGCGGGCGATGACGCCCGGTGCCACCTTTTCCAGCGGGGAAGTCAGGCTGGCGCCGATGGGGCCCTTGCCGTCCAACGGGTTGCCCAGGGAGTCGACCACGCGTCCCAGCAACTCGGGGCCAATCGGGACCTCTAGGACGCGGCCGGTACAGCGTACCCAGTCGCCCTCGGTCAGGCCCGTGTAGTCACCGAGTACCACGGCACCGACGGAGTCGCGTTCCAGGTTCAGGGCCAGGCCAAAGACGTTGTCTGGGAACTCCAACATCTCGTAATACTGGGCGTCGGAGAGACCGTGGATGCGCACGACGCCATCGGACAGGCTGACGATCGTGCCTTCCGTGTGGGCCTCGGTCCTAAGGTCGAATTGCTCGATCTTCTGTTTGATCAGATCGCTGATTTCGGATGGATTCAGTTGCATGTCGGTTTTCCGTTAAATTTGCAATTCGCTGGCCAGCCTTTGGAGTTTGCCGCGCACGGAACCGTCGATGACGAGATCATCGGCGCGGATCTCGACGCCGCCGATAAGGGATGCGTCCTGTTCGACGGTGAGTTCCACGTCCGCGTTCAACTTGGTCTTGATCGCCATTGTCAAAAAATCTCGCAGATTGGCGTCAAGGGCGTAGGCGGTGCGGATGTGGACCTGGCGCACGCCTTTATTCCGCGTCTCCAGTTCCTCGAAGACCTTCGCGATCTCTGGTAGCACCGAAAGGCGCTTGTTTTCGGCCAGTACCTTGACCAGATTGCGCGCCTCAGGCGCCAGGGTCTCGCCGCCCAGATCCAGCAGTATGTCTCGGGGCAAATCTCGCGGGATTTCCGGATTGGCGATTTGCGCCGCCATGTCCGGATCGCCGGCCAGTGCGCCGAGTAGGTTGAGGGCTTCCGACCAGGCCGGGATCTGTCCAGACTCCTGGGCGCAAGCAAAAGCTGCTTCCGCGTAGGGTCGCGCTATGGTGGTGATGTCTCCGGCCATGGGTCGCGTCCTAGATTTGCCTTGCGAAGGATTCCACCAGGGCCTTGTGAGCGCTGGCGTCGATTTCCTTATCCAGTATCTTGGCGGCGGCGGCTATCGCCAGATCGGCGACCTTGCCCCGCAGCGCCTCCCGCGCCCGGTTGGTTTCCTGATCGATCTCCGCCTTGGCGGCGGTAATCAGGCGTTCGCCTTCGGCGCGTGCGCCAACTTTTGCTTCCTCGACAATCTCGGCGGCGCGCTTCTGCGCCTGGGCGACAATGTCACCGGCCTGGTTTTTGGCCTCGATCATCAACTCCTTGGCCCGTTGCTGACCGAGTTGCTGATCTTGATGACCACGCTCCGCGGCGGCCAGGCCCTCGGCGATTTTACTCTTGCGCTCCGCCAAGGCGCCCACGATGGGGGGCCAGACGAACTTCATGCAAAACCAGACGAACACCGCGAAGGAGATCATCTGGAGGAACAGGGTCACATTGATATTCATGCCTTTGCCTCGTGATGGACGAGAAATGTAGGACCGGCGTGGGGCCGGATCCCCATTTAGACGGCAAACATCAAGTAGAGGCCCATGGCGACCGAGATGACCGGCAGGGCGTCCGTCAGACCCATAACAATGAAGAACTGAGTACGCAGCACGGGGATCAGCTCGGGTTGACGGGCGGAGCCCTCCAGGAAGCGGCCACCGAGGATGCCGATACCGATTGCCGCGCCGATGGCGCCCAAGCTGAGCATGAGGCCGGCGGCGATGTAAACCAGGGCTTGCGAGAGTTCCATGATTTTCCCTCTAGAGGTTGGGTGGGTCTGGGTTGAGAAGGTTTAGCGTCAGTGACTTTCTTGGTGGGCCATGTCCAGATAGACGATGGTCAGCACCATGAAGATAAAGGCCTGCAGCAGGATGATGATGATATGGAAGAGGGCCCAGACAAGCTGAAGAGCCCCTGCGCTGACACTCAATAGGACGCTGTGGCCGTACATGAGTGCGATCAGGATGAAAATCATTTCGCCAGCGTAGAGGTTGCCGAAGAGACGCAGGGCAAGCGAGATGGGTTTGGAAATGAGGTTGATGCCCTCCAGCACCAGATTGGCGGGGATACCCCACTTGCCAAAGGGCTGCAAAGCCAGTTCGCCGACAAACCCGCCGATTCCTTTGATCTTGATGCTGTAATAAATGATCAGGATGAAGACCGTCAGAGACATGCCAAAGGTGGCGTTCGGGTCCGTGGTCGGCACAATCCGCAGGTAGGCATGATGGGGATCGCCGCCAAAAAGCCCGACGAGGTGGGCAAAGGCTTGTGGAACCAGGTCGACGGGCAGCAGGTCCATCAGGTTCATGAAGAAGATCCAGACAAAGATGGTCAGGGCCAGGGGCGCGATCATGGGGTTAACCCCGCTGAAAGAGCCCCGCACATTCTCTTCGACGAAATCGATGATCCACTCGGCAAAATTCTGCATGGGTCCCGGGACGCCAGACGTGACATTGTCGGCGACCTTCTTGAAGAACCAGAGGAAGAGGATCCCTAAACCAACGGCCATAAACAGTGTATCGACATGGATGGCCCAAAAACCCATGGCCGAGGCCTCCTCGCTGGTTTGGGCGAAGGTCAAGCCACGATCAGGGAGGACCCCGAGGGTGAGATTGGTCAGATGGTGGTGGATATAGCCTTGCGCGGTTAGAGCTTCGGAAGCCATCGCCTGTCTCTCTTCAAGGTTTCGAACCGGCGCCCCAGTAGGGCGCGATCATCGCCGACATCACTTGCGCGGCGAAATAGGCTGCGAGCATGGCTGGTATGACCAGCCCCTGCACCTTCGCAAAGGCAAAAACAAAGATCCCGACCAGCAGGATCAGCTTACCAATCTCAGCCCCTACGATCTTTCCCAGCAGGGCTTCGGGCCGTCCCGCCCGGTAGGGTCCGAACACGGTGGCCGCGAACAGGGCCGTGGCCAGGCTGCAGGCCCCGCCGCCAATCAGGATGGACAGGGCGGCTTCTGGCGAAAAGGCCAGGCCAGACAGGGCGAAGACCAAGGTCAGCGCCACCTGGATTAGCAGCATGCGCAGGGGTACTTGAATCTGGCGGCCGCCAAACACCTTCATGCCGCTACCCCGCCTGGCGGTACCTAGCCACCTGTAACCCTTAAACCGCGCGTATTATAAGTCCCACTTATGCCTGGATCAATGCCCGAACCAGCCTGCCCATCAAACTCTTTGAATGGTGTATCGGAATCGATCCCCCCACAAGCCTTTATCACGATTTACTTGATGTGGGCCAAGATGCCGTCCAACTCGTCCAGGCTGTGGTAGGCGATGACCAGGCGACCGCCCCCCCGGTTGCCGGGCTGGATATGGACTTGGGCCCCGAGCCGGTCGGTAAGATCGTCTAGCAGTCTGCGGACGTCAGGGTCGACGGTCCCCGGGCGCGCGACGGGGGGTGTTCGGCCCTCTTCCTCCTGCTGCATCTGGCGCACCAGGCGCTCCGTCTCCCGCACCGAGAGGCCACGGCTGGTGACCTGGGTCGCGGCGGCACTCTGCCGCGGGCCCTTAATGCCGAGCAGGGCGCGGGCGTGCCCCATTTCCAATTGACCTCGTTCAAGGGCGCGCTTGACGTCGTCGTTGAGTTCCAGAAGGCGGAGCAGGTTGGTGACGCTGGCCCGTGATCGGCCTATGGCCTCGGCGATCTGGGCATGGGTCAGCCCGAATTCGCCCAATAAACGTTGCAGGGCCGAGGCCTCTTCCAAGGGGTTGAGGTCGGCACGCTGGATGTTTTCGATGAGGGCGATGGCCATGGCCGACTGGTCGTCGGCCTCCCGGATCACCACCGGGATTTCGCTGAGGCCGGCTTGTTGCGAGGCCCGCCAGCGGCGTTCGCCGGCGAGGATCTCGTAACGCCCGCCTGCCAGGGTGCGCACGACGATGGGTTGGATTACGCCTTGGGCGGCAATGGAATCCGCCAACTCCCGCAACCCTTCGGGATCGAAGTCACGTCGCGGCTGGAAACGGCCCCGTTCGATCAGATCCAGGGGGAGGCTGGTCAGGTTTCCCCTGGACTCGCTCGTATCCGGGGCGACATCGGCGGTGTCCGCTAGGTCGCTATCGTCCGTATTTCTCTCGTTCAGGCCGCCGAGCAGGGCATCCAGGCCGCGGCCAAGCCCCTTCTTCCTAACATTCATGCCGGGTCCTCGTATGGGGTTTGCTTAAGCGGTGTCATCGTCGGCATCAGGACGTGGCCGCCTGGCGTTTCTGCTGGCGGCGGAGCACTTCGCTGGCTAATGCGACATAGGCGATGGAGCCACGCGAGGCTTTGTCGTAGAGCAGGGCTGGCTGGCCATGACTCGGGGCCTCGGCCAGGCGCACATTGCGGGGAATGATGGTCCGATAGACATCTTCATTAAAGTGGGTGACGAGCTGAGTCGAGACCTGGTTGGCCAGGTTGTTGCGCGGGTCGTGCATGGTGCGCAGGATGCCTTCGATGGCCAGCCCGGGATTACGGGTCGCGCGGATCTGGGCGATGGTGTCGAGGAGGGCCGAAAGGCCCTCCAGGGCGTAATACTCGCACTGGATCGGGATCAGTACCCCTTGGGCCGCCACGAGGGCATTGACCGTCAGCATGTTGAGGGATGGAGGGCAGTCGATGATGACGAATTCGTAGGTGTCCCCCAGATCCGCCAGGACCTGCCGCAGGCGCCGTTCCCGTTGCGAGGTTTGCATGAGTCCCACCTCGGCGGCGGTCAGGTCGCCGTTGGCGGGGATCAGGTCGAAGCCGGGCACCGGCTCGTCAACCCGGATCACGCAGTCCCTGAATTCCAGGTCGCCCAGCATTAGTTCGCAGGCGGAATGCGTCAGTTCGCGTTTGTTGACGCCGCAGCCCATGGTGGCATTGCCTTGTGGGTCCAGGTCAAGTAGCAGAATCCTGCGCTTCATGGAGGCCAGGGACGCGGCCAGGTTGACCGCGGTGGTGGTTTTGCCCACTCCGCCCTTCTGGTTGGCGATAGCGATGGTTCTGGCCATAGAGGGGTTCAGTCCTGGCGGATCTCGATCAGGTGACGCTCGGCGTCGAGGAAGGGCACTTCCAGCCGGTGGATGACGGCGTTGTTGGGAGTCAGGGTGACAAGCGCCTCATTGGGCCGGCGGCCCTTCATCAAGAGCAGGCGGCCCGGGCTGGCGAGCAGCGGCTTGACCGCCAGCCTCAGGGTCTCTTGGTCGGCGACGGCCCGGGTGATGATAGTAGCGAATTTTTCCCCTGGCCGATATGACTCCAGCCGTGCCTGGACCACCTCAATATTTGCCAGCCCCAGGTCCATGGTGGCCTGACGGACGAAACGGACCTTCTTGCCGTTACTGTCGAGGAGGACGAATCTCCTCTCCGGCTCCAGGATGGCGAGGGGGAGGCCTGGTAAACCCGCCCCGGTCCCCAGGTCGAGCACGTTCGAACCCAGCAGGTAGGGGCTGACGGCCAGACTGTCGAGCAGGTGGCGGGAGACCATCTCCAGGGGATCGTCCACGGAGGTGAGGTTGTAGACGCGGTTCCACCGCGCCAGCAGGTTAATGAATTGGATCAGCCGGCCCCGCTGGTCCTGGCTGGGGTCCAGCTCAAGGGCCACCAGCCCGGCGTCGAGCCGGGCGTGGGTGGGGGTATGGGAGCCCTTCATGACACTCGCCATTCCGGATAGTCCTGCAACTGGATCGAGAGTCTCATGCCGAGCGCCGCCGGATATGGATGAGCAGCAGGGAGATGGCCACCGGGGTCAGGCCGGGGATGCGCGCCGCCTGTCCCAAGGTGGTCGGGCGGACCCTGAGGAGCTTTTCCCGGACCTCGGCCGAGAGGCCGCGGACCTGGTCGAAGGGGAAATCCGGGGGGAGGGCGGTCTCCTCCTGGGCGCGATGGCGATCGATCTCTTGCTGCTGGCGTTCGATGTAGCCGGCGTACTTGGCCTGGATGTCGAGTTGCTCGGCCACCTCGGGGTCCGTCACGCCGGGGCCCAGACCGGGCAGGGTCATCAAGTTTGCGTAGTCGACCTTGGGTCGGGCCAGCAGATCCAGGGCGCGGGCCTCGCGGCGCAGTTCGTCCCCCAGAACCGCCCGGGCCTGCTCGGGGTCGATGGTGGCGGGCCGCAGCCAGGCCTCTCGCAGCCGTTGGCGTTCCCGGGCGATGGCCTCGCGTTTGTCATCGAACCGGCGCCATTGCGCCTCGCCCACCAGGCCCAAGCGACGCCCCGTCTCCGTCAGGCGCAGGTCGGCGTTGTCCTCCCGTAGCAGTAGCCGGTATTCGGCGCGGCTGGTGAACATGCGGTAGGGCTCGCTGGTGCCGCGGGTGGTGAGGTCATCGACCAGGACGCCGAGATAGGCTTCATCCCGGCGTGGCCACCAGGGTGGGCGGCCCTGGACCCGCAGGGCGGCGTTAGCCCCGGCCAGCAGGCCCTGGGCGGCGGCCTCCTCGTAGCCGGTGGTGCCGTTGATCTGCCCCGCGAGGAAAAGCTGGGGCAGGTGGCGTGATTCCAGAGAGGGGTCCAGATCCCGGGGGTCGAAAAAGTCGTACTCGATGGCATAGCCGGGGCGGGTGATGCGGGCCTGTTCGCAGCCGCGCAGGCTGCGGACCAGGGCCTCCTGGACGTCGTAGGGGAGGCTGGTGGAAATGCCGTTGGGATAGACCTCTCTTGTCGTAAGGCCCTCCGGTTCCATGAAAATCTGATGGCTGGCCTTGTCGGCGAAGCGGATGATCTTGTCTTCGATCGAGGGGCAATAGCGCGGACCCACCCCCTCGATGAGTCCCGTGTAGAGGGGAGAACGCGAGAGTCCAGCGCGGATGATGTCGTGGGTCCGCTCATTGGTATGGGCGATGTGACAGCATACCTGGGGCGGGTGATCCTCGGGGCGGCCGAGGTAGGAGAAGACGGGGACTGGTTCGTCCCCAGGCTGCGCCTCCAGCAGGGCGTAGTCGATGCTGCGGCCGTCGATACGCGGTGGCGTCCCGGTCTTGAGCCGTCCCACGCTGAAGGGCAGGTCCCGCAGGCATCGCGCCAGGGCGTTGGCTGGCGGATCTCCGGCGCGTCCGCCCTCGTGGCTCGTCAGGCCCACGTGGATGCGCCCGGCGAGAAAGGTTCCCAACGTCAACACCACGCAGGGGGCGCGAAAGACCAGGCCGATCTTGGTGACGACCCCGGCGACCCGGCCCTCCTCGACCAGGAGATCATCCACGGCTTGCTGAAAGATATCCAGGTAAGGGGCATTTTCCACCGCGGAACGTACCGCAGCCTTATAAAGTATGCGGTCCGCCTGGGCCCGTGTCGCTCGCACCGCTGGCCCCTTGCGGGCGTTGAGGATGCGGAACTGGATGCCGGCCCGGTCCGTTGCCCGGGCCATCAGGCCGCCCAGGGCATCGATTTCCTTGACAAGATGTCCCTTGCCGATTCCGCCAATGGCCGGATTGCAACTCATCTGGCCGATGGTCTCGATGTTGTGGGTCAACAGCAAGGTGGGGACGCCCATGCGCGCCGCCGCCAGGGCGGCCTCGGTGCCCGCGTGGCCGCCACCGACCACGATGACGCTGTAACCTGGCTTAGAGGGCATACCACCCTCCTGCCTCAATCCTGTTGTGTCCTAGCGCGCGAGTATGCATCTAAATAGTGACTTGGGTTAGGTGCCCGGCTGCTGGTTAGCCGTCGGCTGGCCTGGGGGCGTTGAGTCGCCTAAACCGGTATATTACCCCGGTCGGGGCTCGATCTCGCCATTTCCCGCCCCGCTAGGAATCCTATTGGAGGTCTTTGCCATGCCAACCGCGAAAAGCGGCGCCGAGTTACCGGCGTCCTGCCTGGCTCTTCCGGGTGGGCAGTACCTCCTTGTCTCGCGGTTACGCCCGGATGTCTGCCCGGCGAATGGCCCTTTTCAGGCCCGGCCAGGCCGGGGTTTAGCCCATGGATAGCGCTTTGGCGAGGCAACTGGATGCGGCACTGCGGGCGGGCTCCGAAATTATTCTTGGCAAGGAGCGGGAACTGCGCCTGGCCATTGCCTGCCTGCTGGCGCGAGGCCACCTCTTGATCGAGGATCTGCCCGGGGTCGGCAAGACGACCCTGGCCCATCTGCTGGCGCGGCTATTGGGTCTGGATTATGCCCGCATCCAGTTCACCAGCGATCTGCTGCCCGCCGATATCATCGGGACCTCTGTCTTTGAGCGTGCCGCCGGGCGGTTTCGTTTCCACCCCGGCCCCCTCTTCGCCGAACTGGTCCTGGCTGACGAGATTAACCGCGCCACCCCCAAGGCGCAAAGTGCCCTGCTGGAGGCCATGGAGGAGCGGCAGGTGACGGTTGAAGGTGAAACCCACCCCCTGCCCGAGCCCTTTTTTGTTATCGCCACCCAGAACCCAGCCTTCCAAATCGGCACCTTCCCCCTGCCAGAGTCGCAGCTTGACCGCTTCCTGATGCGGCTGCGCATCGGTTATCCGGCGGAGGCCGCCGAGAAGGCCCTGCTGGCCGGGGAGGACCGGCGGGAGATGCTGGCCCGGCTGCAACCGGTCCTGGGCCAGGCGGAGATCCGTGCCCTGCAGCAGGCCACCGGTCAGGTCCACGCCGCTCCGCCGATTATTGACTACTGCTACGACATCATTGCCTTCACCCGGCGCTCGCCGCGCTTTCTGCTGGGCCTGTCACCCCGGGCCGGACTGGCCCTGCTGCGCGCCGCCCGGGCCTGGGCCCTGCTGGCGGGTCGCGACGCCGCTTATCCCGAGGACGTGCAGGCCGTGCTGGGTTCCTGCGTCGGCCATCGCCTGGAAGCCGGAGGGGAGTATGGCCTGGGCGGTGGTGACGAGGCCGCTGCCCTCATCCTGGATCAGGTGCCGGTGCGGTGAGGCTGGGGGAACGGCTGCTCGCCCTCTTTGCCGCCTATGTCCGTGTCTGTCCCCTCTCGCCGGGCGGTCAGGCTCGGGTTTTGCGCCGGGCCATTTATATCCTGCCCACGGGGGCCGGCCTGGTGTTCGGCGGCATCTTGATCCTCATGCTGCTGGGCTCCCTCAACTACCAGAATAATCTGGGGCTACTCTTTACCTTCCTGACCACCGCCATCGTCCTGGTATCGATGCACCATGCCTGGTTCAACCTGCTTGGGCTGGGGGTGACGGCACGGGCGGGCCCCCCGGTCTTCGCCGGCGACCCCGCCACCTTCGATCTCCTCATCAGCGCCGAGACCGTGCGCCCGCGCTGGGATCTGCGCCTGTCCACCGCAGGCCATGCGGCGCCGCCCACCGACCTGGAGTCGGGCGCTACAGCCAGTGCGCGCCTGCTATTGCCAACCCAGCGGCGTGGCCTTCGGCACCTCGGCCGGCTGACCCTGGAGACCCGCTATCCCCTGGGTCTGTTCCGGTCCTGGTGTTACCTTGAGACAGTGGCGGAGGTGCTGGTCTATCCCCGCCCCGCCGACCAGGCCACGGCACCGATGCCCACTGCCGCGGGTCGTGAGGGTGCCCGGGGGGACCGGGACCCTGGGGCGGATGACTTCGCCGGTCTGCGGGGCTACCGCCTGGGCGACTCGCCCCGCCAACTGGATTGGAAGGCCTATGGTCGGGGTCGAGGTTTGTTCGTTAAGCAGTTTGGCCGTGACCGCTCGGATCGGCTCTGGCTCGATTGGGAGCGGCTGCCCCCGGCGGACATCGAAACCCGCCTGAGTTGGCTGTGCCGTCAACTCCTGGATGCCACCCAGTCGGACCAGGACTTCGGCCTGCGCCTGCCCGGTCGCGAGATCGGCTTGGGGCGTGGCGAGGCCCAGATGCACCTCTGCCTGGGTGCTCTGGCGCGGTTTGGCCAGGCGCCTCTTGCCTCGGAAGATCCGAGCCCAAGCCAGTCCCGGTCGCGAACCTGGCGGGAACGCAAACCCGGATGGTGGCCTATTCGCACCCCGGCAAAGGGGCAGGGCTGATGTTGGGCCTCATCCCTCGGCCCCGCCGGCACTCATTCGAGCGGCCGCGCCCTGGCCAGATCGCGGCTGTCACGGGCCTCTATGCCATCGCCGGCCTGACCCTGATTCCACACCTGGCCCCGGCCGTCCTCGGCTACTTTTATCTGCTCCTCGCCTACCGGGCGGTCGCCGCACGGCTCCCCCGGCTTGAACCGGGTCGGTGGATTCTGCTGCCCCTCGCCCTGGTTGGGGTCCTCCTGGTTTACCGCCATTACGGTACCCTCGTCGGCCAGGAAGGCGGTTCCGCCCTGCTGACGCTGCTGCTGGCCCTTAAACTGCTGGAAATACGCAGTCCGAGAGACGTGCGGCTGCTGGCCATGCTCTTCGCCTTCTGGCTCGTGATCCACTTCCTCTTTGGGCAGTCATTCTGGGTTGCCCTCTTTCTCGGCGCCCTGCTGATCCTGGAAGTGGCGGTGTTGGCGGACAGTTCCCGGAGTCTACCTCGGCCCCCGCGCCAAGTGCTGGGTCTGGCTTTGCGGCTTGCCCTACAGGCCTTGCCGCTGACCCTGGTGCTCTTCATCCTCTTCCCCCGCCTGGACGCTCCCCTCTGGTCATTTCTCCCCGCCGAGGACCAAGCCCGCACGGGCATCAATGACTGGCTGGAACCGGGCTCGGTGAGTGAACTGGTCCTGGACGGCTCCCTTGCCTTTAGGGTTCGCTTCGACGGCCCCTTTCCCCAGGCCGAGGGGCTCTACTGGCGGGGCCCCGTGGCCTGGAATACTGACGGCCGGCGCTGGCAGGCCGCCAGGCCCGATCAGTTTTCCGGCCTGGCGGCGGTGCCGGCGCGGTTGGGAGGGGCCGTCAGCTATGAGGTGACCTTGGAGCCTAGCCGCCAGCGCTGGCTCTTTGCCCTGGACCTGCCGACAGGCACACCTGAAAAGGATGCCCAACTGACCCATGACTTTCAGTTGTTGGCCAAGGAGCCCATCAAGGAGACCCGCGTCTATCGGGTGACATCGGCGCCGGCCCAGGATACCGGTGGCTTGCCGGAGGAGCAGCGGGCCGCCGGGCTGGCGCTCCCGGCCAATGTCACGGCGCGGATGCGGGAGTTGGTGGGGGAATGGGCTGGGGTCTCCCCGGGTCCAGCGGCAGTGGTCCAGGCGGGCCTTCGCCATTTCAATCAGCAAGCCTTTTTTTACAGCCTTCGCCCCCCCCGGCTCGGGGATAACCCCGCCGATGAGTTTCTTTTCGAGACCCGTAAAGGCTTTTGCGAGCACTATGCCAGCAGCTTCGCCCTCCTGATGCGGATCGCCGGCATCCCGGCGCGCATCGTCATGGGCTTCCTGGGAGGCGAGCGCAACCCCTTGGGCGCCCACCTCATCGTGCGTCAGTCAGATGCCCACGCCTGGGTCGAGGTCTGGCTGGAGGGCCAGGGGTGGACCCGGGTGGATCCCACCGCCGCCGTGGCTCCGGAGCGCGTCGAGTCGAGTCCCGAGTTGACGGGCCTGGCCAGCGGCCGGCCCTTGCGTTTGCGCATCGGGGGCGTGACTGCCTGGGGGCGGATGGTCCATGGCCTGCGCCTCTTTGGCGATGCCTTGGACGAAAACTGGTACCGCTGGGTATTGGGCCTGGATCGCTCCCGCCAACAGGCCCTGCTCGACAGTATTGGCCTGGGCTGGCTGCGCGAATATGGCCTTGCCGTCCTCATGGTCCTGGCTGGCAGCCTGGCGATGGGTCTGCTGCTGGTGGCACTGCTCTGGCAGCCCCGCAGATCGCGACCGGACCCCCTGGGGCGCCTCTATCGGAAATTCTGTTCCCGCCTGGCTCGCGCAGGCCTTCCCCGCAAAGCCAACGAGGGGCCTTGCGCCTACGGTCAGCGGCTGGCGCTGTGGGAACCTAGGCTGGCCGTCGGTTGCCTGGCATTCACTGAGCGCTATGCCAAGCTGCGCTATGGTTGCGAACCTGTGGGCAAAGTCGATCTGGACTCTTTGAGCCGGGAGTTGCAAGCCACTCTTGCCATGTTGCGCCAGACCCGGCGACGGAGGTACCAAGCCTGGTGAATTGAACATCGCTGGCAGCCTTTCATAGCAGCTTTTCGATGGCCCGCACGACCTTGTCACTACCCGGCGAGGTGATGCTGGCGAAGTAATCCACATAATTCCCCTCGCGGTCGATCAGATATTTGTAGAAGTTCCACTTGGGGTAGGGGGCGCCCGCGGCGGCGAGGCGCTCGAAGAGGGGATTGGCCTTACCCTTGGTGACGCTGATCTTCTCGAACATGGGAAATTCCACCGAGTAGGTGAGGCGACAGAATTTCTGGATCTCCGCCTCGCTGCCAGGCTCCTGTTGCATAAAATCGTTGGAGGGGAAGCCAAGCACGACCAGGCCCCGGTCCTGGTATTTACGATACAGGGCCTCAAGGTCCTCGTACTGAGAGGTGAAACCACATTTGCTGGCGGTGTTTACCACCAGGATGACCTTGCCTCGATAGGCCTCGCAGAGGTTGACCTGCTCTTCTCCAGCCAATCGGCGGAGGCTGATATCCAGAAGGGGTGGGCACGCCGTGTTCGTAGGGGCGGTCGCGGGTTCCGCCGTGACGCCGCTGCTCATGGCGGCAAGGCCGAGGGCAAATAGTGCTGTCTTCACGTTGGGTTCTCCAGGTTGAAGAAGGATTCATGGTTACCTTTGGCTGTGGGTAACCCATTGGCATAATTGTTAATTATGACTTGAGGGTGCGCCGGCTATCGTTGAGTGGTAATTGATTCCCGTCAGGGGGGGCTGCTCACTTGCCTACGCAGAAGCTGGCGAATATTTTGCCCAGTAAATCCTCGGAGGTAAATTCACCAGTGATCTCCCCCAAAGCCTGCTGGGCGATACGTAGTTCCTCGGCGGTGAGTTCGGCGGCGTTGTCTGCCCGCAGGGCTGTTCTGGCCAGGCAGAGGGCTTCCCGGGCGCGGGTCAAGGCATCCAGATGGCGGCGGCGGGCAAGAAATGCGCCTTCAAGCTTTTCCTGGTAGCCGGCAATGTGCTTGAGGTGGGCGCGCAGGCTATCCAAACCGGTACCTTCTCTCGCGGATATAGCGATCTCCGTGCCCCTTATCGTCTGGGTAAGACCGGGGGGCCGGCCACTCAGATCGATCTTGTTACGGACCCAGGTAACGGGAATTTGGCTAGTAGGAGTAGGGATCTCGGTCGGTTCGAAGTCATGGCCTGCCGGATCCTGGCTGTCGTCGGATAGCCATAGGAGGGCATCGGCCTTGGCGATTTGATCGCGGGCGCGGCGGATACCTTCCATTTCCACCGGCTGGACCGAATGGCGTAGGCCGGCGGTATCGATGATGTGGAGCGGCAGGCCGTCGATCTGGATGTGCTGGTGCAGCAGGTCGCGGGTGGTCCCGGGAATCGCCGTGACGATAGCGGCATCGCTTCCGGCCAGTGCATTAAGCAGGCTGGATTTTCCAACATTCGGCGGGCCGGCGATGACGACCTGTATCCCCTCCCGGATCAGGCGGCCCTGGCGGGCACCCGCCAGGAGCTTATCGAGGCGGACTACTAGTTTTTCCAGATCGGCGGTGATGCTGGAATTGGCCATGAAGTCGATCTCCTCTTCCGGGAAGTCGAGGGCGGCTTCAACAAAGGCACGGAGGTGGATGAGCTCTTCAACCAGCTCGTGGATGCGGCGCGAAAATTCGCCTTGCAGGTTGCGTCCGGCGAGGCGGGCCGCCTCTTCGGTGCCGCTGGAGATCAGATCGGCTACGGCCTCGGCTTGAGTGAGATCGAGCTTGCCGTTGAGAAAGGCGCGTTCACTGAATTCTCCGGGGCGAGCCAGGCGTGCCCCCAGTGCCACTAACCGTTTGACTATCAAGTCCAGGACGAGGGGCCCCCCATGGCCCTGAAGCTCGAGGACATCCTCTCCGGTGAAGGAATGGGGGCCGGGAAAGAAAAGGGCCAGGCCCTGATCCAGGGCCACCCCCGTCTCATCCCGAAACCATCCCAGGGTTGCCTGACGCGGCTCGGGGATGCTGCCGAGGATGGCTTCGGCGATCAGGCATACCCCCGTTCCCGAGACCCGAACCACGCCGACGCCGCCAAATCCGGGCGGCGTGGCGATGGCGGCGATGGTGTCGGCCGCCATAGGTCTGGTCTCTAGGTTTCAGGCCTCAATGCTTGGCGGCGGCCTTTTCGATTTTGTCGGTGATGTACCACTGCTGGGCGATGGACAGCAGGTTATTGACCACCCAATAGAGCACCAGGCCCGAAGGGAAGAAGGCGAAGAAGACCGTAAAGACAAAGGGCAGGCTCATCATCACCTTGGCCTGGATGGGATCCGGAGGCGCGGGATTGAGTTTCTGCTGAACGTACATGGACACGCCCATGATGAGGGGCAGCACGAAATAGGGGTCTGGGGCGGAAAGGTTGTCTATCCAAAGCATGAAAGGCGCTTGACGCATCTCGACGCTTTCCAGCAGCACCCAGTAAAGAGAGATGAAGACGGGGATCTGCACCACGATGGGCAGGCAACCACCGAGGGGATTGATCTTCTCCTTCTTGTACATCTCCATCATGGCCTGATTCAGGCGCTCTTTATCATCGCCATAGCGGTCTTTCAGGGCCTGAATACGCGGAGTGATCTTGCGCATATTGGCCATGGACTTGTAACTGGTCTCGGACAGTTTGTAGAAGGCCAGCTTGATGAGGATGGTAAGAAAGATGATGGACCAGCCCCAGTTGCCAACTAAGGCGTGGATCTTGCTCAATAGCCAGTAGATAGGCTGGGCAATGATGGTCAGCAGGCCATAATCGACGGCCAAGTCCAGGCCTGGGGCTACCGAGGCTAGGGTGTCCTGGAGCTTCGGTCCAACGAAGATACGTTCGTTGAATTGGTATCTGGTCCCTGGTTCGATGGTGGCTGGGTTTGTATAGGTGCCAATGAGGAATTTGCCATCGTCGCGGGCGCTGGTGAAGAAGGTCTGGGGTTCCCCGGCTGGGGGCAGGGCCGCCACGAGGAAGTAGTGCTGAATGAGGGCGACCCAGCCTCCCGTTGCCTCCAGGGATAGGCGTTCAGCGCGCATATCCTCGAAGGGGACTTTCTTGTATTTGTCCTCGGGCGTGTAATAGACCCCGCCCGTGTAGGTATAAACAAAGCGGGTGGCTTCGGGGTCGTTTAGTTCGGTGCGCAGTATCTGCGTGTAGGACCGCGCCGCGAGTGGGGCCTTCGTTTGGTTGACGACCTCCTGGGTCAGGTCTATGACGTAGCTGCCTCGGGTGAAGCGATATCGCCGGTGGATCTCGACACCGGCGGGATCACTCCAAGAGAGCACTACTTCCAGTTCGTCTTGTCCCGGCTTGAGGGAGAAAGATTCCTGGGTGGCTTGGAAGGTCAGGGAGCGGCTGTCCGCCGGCAAAGGCCCGGTCTCGGGACCCCGCAAGCCGGATTCCACGACGAAGAAGTTGGGTGGTTCCGGCTTGAGCAGGCGGAATTTGGTTTCTTGGTCCCTGGGGCTCTGGGGATAATCGAGTAGCCTGGCGCTGATAATAGCGCCGCCGCGGCGTGCGATCTCCATGGAGAGCAGGTCGGTCTCGACGCGGATTGTACCCGTGGACCCAGCCCCCGACTCGCCCGCCGTGTTGATTCCGGCCATCGTCGGCAGGGTGGTGCTGGGGGGGGTATCCGTTGCCGGTATATACGGGGTTGGCGGAACGACTCCGCTATCGGCGCCTTTTTCCACTCTGCTCGGAGGGGTGGTCTGTTGCTGAATCACCTGGGGGTGGCCCCCTATGGGGCCATAGTCCTGCACCCAGGCTTGATACAGCAGCAGCAGGACGGCGGCTAAGGTGAAGAGGAGTACGAGTCGAAGATTATCCATGGCCAGTCACATCAGGGGTGCGGTCGGAGGGTTTTGGTCAGGAGGCTCACCTTGGGGTGAGTCGCGTCGGATTCTGGGTGGTACCGGATCGTAGCCGCCTTCATGCCAGGGGTGACAACAACCCAAGCGACGCAACGCCATCCAGGATCCCGCCAAGGCGCCGTGGATCTCGATACATTCCACGGCATAATGTGAACAACTTGGATAGAAGCGGCAGTGATTCCCCAACCATGGGCTGAAAAGGTATTGGTAAGCCCGGATCAAGCCAATCATTAGCTTGCGCATTGACGATTCTGGTTCACGATTTTCCAGTGGTTTTGGAGCGAAGCCAACAAGTCGGCCTTGGATGCCTTAACCGCTTTTGGTCGACACATGACGACGAGGTCAAAAGTTGCCAGCATGCTCCGATGCGTTCGAAAGCTTTCGCGGACGATGCGCTTCAGTCTGTTACGATCTACAGCTCCTTTGGCGCACTTTTTGGATATTGCTAATCCCAATCTCGCCAAGTTCCCTTCGGTGCTCGCGATTAGGACCGTAAATAAGCCGTCTGCTGACCGGTTTGACCCGGAGAAGACACAGCGAAATTCCGACGGTTTTAGTAGCCGTGCCTGTCGTGGAAAGCCCGTCGAGCCCGGCCCGACCTTCGATGGTGGGGCGTTACCCGCGTTCAGGGGCAGGGGCTTATTCAGGGAATCAGGCGTGCCCGGCCCTTCGAACGGCGGGACTGAAGCACCTTGCGGCCGTTGCGGGTGGCCATTCGAGCCCGGAATCCATGAGTGCGCGCGCGTTTGATGCGGCTGGGTTGAAAAGTTCTTTTCATAACTGGAATCTCCTCTGGAACCTGGCCGGCAGCCGCCGGGTGATGGCATATCTGTACGCGGAAAAATTACCTGGTCTTCCGCGAAAAAGATCGCAGAGTATAAGTTTCCGGGGCAGGAGGGTCAAACTAAATCTATCCTTCCCTCTGTATCCTGTCACTGCTAGGGCTAAAATATCGGTGTATGACCTTGTGGATAAGATGGCCCAAGGTCGGTAGACTCTATTCTTTCACGCGCGGTGTTGGCGTCCCGAGCGACGCCGAGGAGGGTGGGCTTTCGTGTCAGTTTGGGAAAAATGCGTCGGGTTTCTCAAGGGCGAACTTACTCCAGCCGAGTTCAATACCTGGATTCTTCCCCTCCAGGCGATTGAAGAGGGTCGGCGTGTACGCCTCTTCGCCCCTAATCGTTTTGTCAAGGATTGGGTTCACAAATCCTATCAGGATCGGATCCTTGAAGTTTGCGGTCGCCTAAGCGAGGGCGAAGTACAGGAATTGACCTTTGAGATTGGTTCCCTGAGGAGAGCCGATACCAGTGAGGCAAGATCAGTAAGCCCCACTCTGCCCAGAGATGATGTCTTGCCGGTGGAGACGAGTGGGCACAACCGGACGGATTCCAATCTCAATCCTGATTTTACTTTCGATACTTTTGTTGAGGGTAAGTCCAATCAGATTGCCCGGGCGGTTGCCATACAAATTGGCCAAAATCCGGGTGTAGCTTATAACCCATTGTTTATATATGGTGGTGTAGGGCTAGGCAAAACTCATTTGATGCATGCTGTTGGTAACGAAGTCCTGAACTCCAATCCGGCTGCCCGTGTCATCTATTTGCATTCTGATCGATTTGTGGGCGAAATGGTCAAGGCCCTTCAGCACAACCGGATAGACGATTTCAAGAAGCGCTATCGCTTCGTCAATGCCTTGCTTATCGATGATGTTCAGTTTTTTGCTGGCAAGGAGCGCACACAAGAGGAATTTTTCCATACCTTCAACGCACTGTTTGATTCTCGCCAACAGATTGTATTGACCAGCGACTGCTTTCCTAAGGAGGTTCCTGGTCTAGATGATCGACTGCGGTCCCGCTTCGGTTGGGGGCTTACGGTTCAGATTGATCCGCCCGACACCGAGACGCGGATTGCTATCCTGTATAGTAAGGCGAGACTGATGGGTGTTGAATTACCCGAGGACGTCGCCTTTTTTGTCGGCAAGGCCATTCGTTCCAATGTCCGGGAGTTAGAGGGCGCCTTGCGTCGTCTGGTTGCCAATTCCCAGTTCACCGGCGTCCCCATCAATCTCCCTTTTGCCCGGGATGCTCTACGGGATATGCTTGCGGCTCAAGACCGGCAGGTAAACATTGTCAATATTCAGAAGACAGTAGCCGAGTATTACAAGATCCGGGTTGCTGATCTGTTGTCCGCGAAACGGACGCGCAGTATAACTCGCCCACGACAGGTGGCCATGGCCTTGGCGCGGGAGTTAACCAAACATAGCCTTCCTGAGATAGGGAGTGCCTTTGGTGGGCGGGATCACACTACCGTCCTCCATGCCACGAATAAGGTCAAAAGCCTGCGCGAAGAGGATTCCGTCATCGAGGAAGACTTTAAAAACCTGTTGCGGATACTTTCATTCTGAAGCTTCTTAATCAGGTTATTTCTTCCGATATCCGGGCAATCAATCCTTCATAGTTATTTCCCAGTCAGGAGTAAACAAATCCCATGCACATTAGTACCCAGCGCGAGCGGTTGATCCAGGCACTGACGAAGGTTGGAGGTGTCGTTGAAAGGCGACAGACATTGCCCATTCTCGGTAATATCCATATTCATGCCGACGATGATGTCTTGACCTTTACGGGTACCGATCGTGAGCTTGAGATTCGTACCCGGCTTGCCGCCAGTGTGATCGAATCCGGGGATATCACTGTTCCGGCCCGGAAGTTTATCGACATCTGCAGAGCAGTCCCCGAGGATGCCGAGATTAGTTTTAAGCTGCAAAGTCAGCGGGCTAGTATTACAGCGGGCAAGAGTCGTTTTAACCTCAGCACTCTTCCGGCGGAAGATTATCCTCTAATGGAGACCTCCAGCGGAGATCAGAGCATTGAAGTTGAGCAGGGTATGCTCAAGGACTTATTTGACAAGACGGCTTTTGCCATGGCCAATCAGGATGTTCGTTATTACCTTAACGGGCTTTTCCTTAAAGTTCAGGCGGGGGGAATCACCGCCGTAGCCACCGATGGCCATCGTTTGGCGATGTTGGAGCAAGTCTTTGATCTCCCCATTCAGGAATCCATCCAGATTATTGTGCCCCGTAAGACGGTTCATGAACTCAATCGCCTTCTTGAATCGGGCGGTGAGCGAGTTCGACTCGATCTCTCCCCGCGAACCCTACGCGCCGTCATTGGTGATACCTTGCTAACATCTAAACTTGTTGATGGCCGTTATCCCGATTACGAACGTGTCATACCTCTTATGGCCGATAAGATTGCGATACTGGACCGCGATGCGTTACGTCAATCCTTACTTCGCACATCAATTTTATCGAATGAAAAATTTAAGGGTATTCGCCTTGGTTTTGGACCGAATGAATTGACCCTCCAGGCACACAATCCGGAACAGGAGGAGGCGGAGGAACATTTGGAAATTGAATACAGCGATGAACCGCTGGCAATCGGTTTTAATGTTGGATATCTGCTTGATGTGTTAAGCGTTATCGATGAGCAGCGCGTCGAAATTCGGTTTGCCGAGTCCAATAGCAGCGCCTTAATGCGTGGCGCTGGACGAAAAGATCAAACCTATGTTGTGATGCCCATGCTGCTTTGAGCACCTTGTGAATTCGTGATTCTTGAAAGAATTGCCATCTCGGGCCTGCGTAATATAAGTTACCTGGAGATTTGCGCAGACCCTTCCATCAATTGGATTGCCGGTGTCAATGGCGCTGGTAAAACATCTATTCTCGAAGCCATCTATCTCCTTTCCCGGGGGCGAGGTTACCGAGGTCCTAAGCATGGGGCCATGTTAGGGTCCGGCAGGGAATTCCTTGAAGTTTCCGCCTCCGTGCATTTTCCGGAAGATGATGGGCCTTTGACGCGTCTCAAAATGATCCAGTCGCATGACGGGTCGCGATTTCAGGAGAACGGCCAGTCCGTTTTGGGTATTCAGGCTTTGAGGCGACCTCTCCATGTGCGCTTGGTCCCTGAGAATTGTCAGCAATTGTTGGAGGGGCCGCCTGGTTTCCGTCGACTCTTCTTGGACTGGAACCTGTTCCACGTGGAACCAAATTATGGGCGGCTGCTCGCTGAGTTTAAGCGGGTCCTTGGACAACGAAATGCTTGGCTTCGAAGTGGTGCTAACGGGCTTCCCATCTGGGATGCGGAGTATTGTCGACTTGCTGAAGCCATATCCATGCTTCGTCGTCGTTATTTGGAGGGCCTTGATACAGCGTTTCGTAACTCATCCCTGGAAGAGGAGTTAGGCGCATCTCCCGCAATCGAGTTTCACTCCGGATGGCCATCGAATAGTTGCCTCCAGAGTCTTCTATTCGAAAATCTCAAGGAAGATCGAAATCGGGGGTTCACCTATTATGGTCCCCCGCGTGCTGAATTCGTTGTGCGTAACCATGAGCGAAAATTCTTGCCTTCCCGGGGTCAGATTAAATCCCTTGTCATTCTTCTGCAGTATGCTGCGCAACGTCATTGGTTGAACATGGGTGGCCCGCCCTCCATCTGGCTCCTTGATGATATGGGTGCCGAGTTGGACCGGCGCGCCATGGCGTCCATTCTTCGTGCCCTATCGGCATTGCCTGGCCAAATATTTATAACTGCGGTTGCCGGCCTCGGGGAGTTCCCTAAGGGCTATGCTGGCGGGCCTGTGTTCCACGTGGAACAAGGTGCGATCGTCGGCATAACCTGACCACGCTCCGGGGCGAGCGCATATAAATCGTCAGCCGAAGATGACCTTAGCGCGGTAGTCGTCATTCCAAGCGGCATTGCGGCGCTTCTGGGCCAAGCGCAGCTTGGAGGGCTCGTGTCCGAGCAGATTCATGCACAGGTGGCGGGTCGCGGCCAGAATCGCCGGCGCATTGCCTTTGCGGATGCGGCTGGCGTCTTCGTCGAAGACGACGTCCAGGCGCCAGTGCAAGCGGTTCTCGATTCCCCAGTGGCCCCGCACCGCCTGGGCAAAGCGCTTGGCATCGGCGGGGATGGAGGTGATGAAGACACGCCGCTCCACGGTATGGCGGTCCTCGATCCAGCATTCGCGTTCGACCAGGCCGATGCTGCGCAGGGCGCTCCAACGCGCGGTGTCGGACAGGGTGCTCAGCTCTGCGGTGACCCAGTACCGGCGCACTTCCAGACGTCCGTGGTCCTTGTCGGTCTCTTTGGTGTCGTCGTGCACGACATGGGCGAACTCACCCGCGCTTGCGGTGGTGAAGAACTCCTCGACCTCCTCGTGCAGCGTACTCTGATGGCCCTTGAGACCAAGCACATCGTCGCCGCCTTGCGCGACGATCTGCGCGGCGATCTTGGTCTGGCAGCCCATCGCATCGATGGTCACGATGCAGCCCTTGAGCGCCAGCAGTTCCAGCAGCTTAGGGATGGCCGTGATCTCGTTGGATTTCTCCTCGGTCGCCTCTTGCCCGAGCACCAGACGGTTGCGGCAGCCCCAGCGCTGACCTAGGTGGAGCGCCTGTTTGCCGCGGTGCCGAGCGCGAACCGCGCGGTCTGCGGAGGCGACGCCCCGCCGGTGGCCGGCCACCGCGCGCGCCATCACAGCCGGAGGCCGTCGGACGCAGCCGAGATCACGGGCATGCCGCGGATGGATCCGCGAACGGGCGGACTTGCGCAACCCGTCAAGCTTCTCCTGGCCGAACTCCTCCATCGCCTCCCAGCCCTCGGCGCCGCTGAGCACTGCACAGACCACCAACAGCAGAATTTCGGCCAATGGAGAGAGCTTGTGACGATCGACGCGATAGTCCGTCCGGAAGCGATGAAAAATGTTCAAGAACGCTGGCAGACATGGGATGCTCCTAAAATAGTTTCCCGAAGAATGCCGCAGCTTACTGTCGCAAGCGAAGTTTCTATGCGCTCGCCCTGGAACACGCTCTTCCTTACGGTCACGCTCGGTTCGATTCAGGTAAAATAGACATCCATGTCGGCGATCCGGCGCAAGAAATAATCCAGGCATTCCATGAGCTACGACTCCTCTAATATCAAGGTTCTTCGCGGACTAGATGCGGTACGCAAGCGTCCGGGCATGTACATTGGCGACACGGACGACGGAACTGGTCTGCATCACATGGTGTTCGAGGTAGTAGACAACTCCATAGACGAGGCATTGGCCGGTCATTGCACCAACATCAAGGTCAAGATTCACACCGACCAGTCGATTACAGTGAATGATGATGGCCGCGGAATCCCGGTTGATATTCACCTAGAGGAAGGGCGGTCGGCTGCCGAGGTGATTATGACCATTCTCCATGCGGGAGGAAAGTTTGACGCCAATTCCTACAAGGTCTCGGGCGGACTTCATGGGGTTGGCGTCTCCGTGGTCAATGCCCTGTCGGAACAACTTACTCTACGAATCCATCGTGATGGAAAAGAGTATGTTCAGGATTATGTCCTGGGTGATCCTCAGTATCCCCTCAAGGAGGTAGGTCCAAGCAACATCACGGGTACCGAAGTGCATTTTAAGCCATCAACCGAGATTTTTTCGGATACGGTATTCCACTATGACCTTTTGGCGAAGCGGTTGCGGGAGTTATCCTTTCTGAATTCCGGTGTTCGCATCTTGCTTAGCGATGAGAACAGTGGGCGTGAGGATGTCTTTGAATACAAGGGGGGTATAAGGGCCTTCGTCAACCACCTGAATCGCAACAAGGTACCTGTCCATCCCACGGTTTGCTACTTCCTTGCCGAGCGTCAAGGTGTCCAGGTAGAGGTGGCCTTGCAATGGAATGAATCCTTCCAAGAGACCATCTTTTGCTACACCAATAACATACCCCAACGAGATGGAGGCACCCATCTGGCCGGGTTCCGTGCCGGAATGACGCGGACACTCAACCAGTATATCGAACGGGAGGAGTTGGCTAAGAAGAACAAGATCAAAACGGTAGGTGATGATGCTCGTGAGGGCCTGACCGCCGTCGTGTCGATCAAGGTCCAGGATCCGAAATTCTCGTCGCAGACTAAGGACAAGCTGGTTTCCTCGGAGGTTAAGGGGGTGGTTGAGGCCCTGCTGGTGGAGAATCTGGATACCTTCCTGGAGGAGCATCCCGGCGAGGCCAAAACCATTTCCAATAAGATGCTGGAGGCCGCACGCGCCCGGGAGGCTGCTCGCAAGGCGCGGGATTTGACCCGTCGTAAGGGTGTGCTGGATATCGCCGGCCTTCCCGGGAAGTTGGCTGATTGCCAGGAACGCGACCCAAGCAAATGCGAACTCTATCTGGTCGAGGGTGATTCGGCCGGTGGTTCGGCTAAACAGGGTCGTGATCGTGCCTTCCAGGCCATTTTGCCCCTGAAGGGCAAAATATTGAATGTGGAAAAGGCTCGATTTGACAAGATGTTGTCATCGGCGGAGGTGGGGACCCTGATTACGGCCCTTGGGTGCGGTATTGGCCTGCAAGACTATAATCCGGATAAGCTTCGCTATCACCGGGTCATCATCATGACCGATGCTGATGTCGATGGGGCCCACATCCGGACCTTGCTGCTAACCTTCTTCTATCGCCAAATGCCGCAACTGGTTGAGCGGGGACATATTTATATTGCTCAGCCCCCCCTCTATAAGATCAAGCGTGGCAAGCAGGAACAGTATCTTCTGGGAGATGCGGAACTGAATGCTGCGCTCTTACAGACAGCACTCGACGGCGCCCTACTCTTTATCTCAGCCGGGGCACCTCCTCTGGCGGCAACTGCCCTTGAGGAACTGGCGCGTGACTATCAACTGTATCGTGCTATCGTCCAGAGGCTGATGGGTCGCTATGATTCGGCCTTTTTAGGAACCTTGCTTTCCCTCGCGCCCTACGGACGTGGTGACGGGGATGCGGCCTTCGATCTTGATGCCTGGCTGGTGGAAATGAGGGGTCTGCTATATGCGCGGCCCGCCCCGGGGGAACGCTTTCTGGTGGAACAGACAACCGAGGATGATCCAGCCTATCCAGGATTGGTCGTCACCCGTCTGCGTCACGGCATCCCAGAAACCAGTTATGTGCCCTTAGAATTTTTCCGAGGGGGGGATTATGCCCGCATCATGCTCCTGGCGGATAAACTGACCGGACTGCTCTCGGCAGGCGCTTATGTTCAGCGCGGAGACAAGACCCGTCTGGTGTCCAACTTTGGCGAGGCAATGGATTGGATGATGGAGGAGGTCCGACGCTACTATCATATCCAGCGCTATAAAGGCTTGGGGGAAATGAATCCGGACCAACTTTGGGAAACCACCATGAATACCGAGACTCGGCGACTGCTACGCGTGACTATTGAGGATGCCGTGGCGGCGGATCAGATATTTACGACCTTAATGGGGGATCAGGTGGAGCCGCGTCGAGAATTTATCGAACGTAATGCCTTGCGGGCTGGCAATATCGATATTTAGCTGGGTGACAGCGGCTGAATGCGCTGTATCAGTCTCTGTTAGATCGGAAGGGGATTTGAGGCCGGGTCCGACACGCCAAGGTGTGAATTCATCGGGTCTGCGGCAAACTGGCTACAGTCCCCTCGATCCATTCCTCCACGCGCCGATTGATTTCTCCAGCCTTGAGTCCCTGGGTGGGTATCGGATCACCGATGACGAGATCAATGACCCCGGGAAATTTTTGGAGTCCACGCCGTCTCCAGAAAACCCCCGCATTGTGGGCGATCGGCACGACGGGATAGCCCGTCTTCTCGGCGAGCATGGCCCCGCCCAAATTATATTTTAGGCGCTCACCGGGCGCGGTTCTTGTCCCCTCTGGGAAGATGACCACCCAACGACCCGCCTCAAGCGATTGACGCCCTTCCTGAAGAAGTTGTTTGATGGCTTGGCGTCCCGCCTTCCTATCGAGGGCGATGGGGTCCAAGGCCGCCATGCCCCACCCGAAAAAAGGAATCCAAAGCAATTCCCGCTTGATGACCCAGGTGTTAGTGGCAGGAAGGAGGCCGCGCAGGGCGATGGTCTCCCAGGTAGACTGGTGTTTGCTCAGAACGATACAGTTGTCCCTTGGCAGCTTTTCCCAGCCGTGCACCCGGTACTTGAGCCCGCAAATGACGCCAGCCGCTTCAAGGTTCAGCTTGCCCCACAGCTTCCCGAGTTTCGCAAGCATGGGGAAGGGGAGCACCCACTTGAGCAGATACAGAGACGTCGCTATGACTAGAGTGGTCAGGGTCAGGAAAACCAGGAAGATGAAGGATCTGAACACCACCAGCATGGCCATCACCTCATACCGCCAGAAGAAAGTCCGTCGCCGCCGCCAAGTCGGTGAAAACAGGGATGTCACCCAGTTCGCTAACGTGATCATCGAACGTCTGCTGGCCCTTGCCAGTGCGTACCAGGATGGGAGCGGCCCCTACAGCCAGCGCCGACTCAAGGTCTCGCCAGGAATCGCCGATGCAGGGTACACCGACTAGATCAATCTGGAGTCGGGAGCCAATCTCATGCAGCAAGCCTGGTAAGGGTTTGCGGCAGGAACAGTGGGCGTCGGGAACATGAGGGCAGAAAAAAATGGCCTCTACCTGGGCGCCTTGAGAGCCCAGTTCTCGCGCCAACCTGCGATGGATGGCATTGAGATCATCAATGGAGAATAATCCACGACCCAAGCCGGATTGATTGCTGGCAATGGCTATTCGATAACCACCGTGATAGAGACGGGCCATGGCATCCAGACTGCCAGGGATAGGAATCCATTCCTCCAGTGACTTGATGTAATCATCGGAATCCTGGTTGATGACCCCATCGCGATCAAGAATGATCAGCTTCATATAACCTCGATATCCCGACTTTTCTCATTGCCCCATGGGTTGCAGGCGTGAGATATCCGCTACTCCGAGGAAGAGTCCTTCAAGGCGAGCGAGCAGGGTCAGACGGTTGGCCCGCGCGCGCGGGTCCTCGGCCATGACCATCACCTGATCGAAGAATGCATCCACCTCTGGCCTGAGGCTGGCCAGAATTTGCAAAGTACCCGCATAATCACCCATTGCGATGAGAGACTTTACCTTGGGGCCCAGTTCGTGGATACGTGCCGCTAGGCTGATTTCCCCTGGTTCGACCAAGAGGGTCAGGTCGACGTCGTTGCCAGGTCTCTCTCCGCTCTTCTTGAGTATGTTGCGAATGCGCTTATTGGCCGCCGTCAAGGCCACGGCTTCGGGGAGTTGGCTGAAATCGCGTACCGCCAGAATGCGACGATAAATGTCGCTAGGCATGCGCACCCCCACGGCCTGAACAGCATCGACCTGGTCGGCGAAAAGGTCGTGGTCCTGGCAATAGCCCTTAAGTCGTTCCAGCACATAGTCAAAAACCTCGCCAGCGGCAGTAGTGGCATCAAGCTTGGTGCGCAACTCTTGTGCGGTAAAATCCAGGAGTTCACGCAGATCCAGGTCAAGCGGTGTTTCGATGAGCAGGCGCAGGATACCAATGGCGGCGCGGCGCAGGGCATAGGGATCCTTGACGCCCGTGGGCCGTTGGCCAATGGCGAAGATGCCAACCAGGGTATCGAGCTTTTCGGCGAGGGAAAGAATGCGCCCGCAGTCCGAGACGGGCAGTCGATCTCCGGCGTGGCGAGGAAGGTACTGCTCCTCCATGGCGGCGCAGACCGCGGGATTCTCACCGGCATGCTCGGCATAATGACGGCCCATGACGCCCTGCAGACCGCCAAATTCGAAGATCATGGAGGTCATGAGGTCACATTTGGCCAAATGGGCCGCCCGCGCCGCAAGATCCTCGTCATAACCCAGGATACCAGCGATATAGCGGGCAATCTGGGCCACACGCTGGGATTTTTCCGCGATGGTGCCCAATTTGTCCTGAAAGACAACGGTTTTCAGGCGCTCACCATAAAACTCCAGGGGATGCTTGAGATCCTGGGACCAAAAGAAGGCGGCATCCGCGAAGCGGGGCCGGATAACCCGCTCATTGCCCTTTCTGACCTCGCCAGGATCCAGGCTCTCGATGTTGGCGATGGTGATGAACTTGGGCAACAGCGACCCGTCAGCAGAGCGCAGGGGAAAATACTTCTGGTTCTTCTGCATGGTCTCAACCAGTACTTCGGCGGGTACTTCGAGATACTTGGGATCGAAGCCCCCCAGGATGGCGGAAGGCCACTCGCACAGCGCGGTGACCTCGTCGAGGAGTTCGTCGTGCATCACCACATACCCCCCAGCTTCCACCGCCAGGGCTTGGACTTGTTGCCGGATATTCTCACGGCGCAGCTTGAAGTCTGGCTCGACGCGGCCAGTTTCCCGCAGCAAGTCTGCGTAATCCCCCGGCACCCAAAGACGCATGGCACCGGGGCGGTGGAAGCGATGGCCATAGGTTTCACGGCCGATCTCGACCCCTAAAACCTGTCCCTCGACTTGCTCGTCCCCAAAAAGCAAAACCACCCAATGAACGGGGCGCACAAACTCATCATTCCGATCACCCCAGCGCATGCGCTTGGGGATGGGCAGGCTGGCCAGGGCCCGTTCCACCATGGGTACCAGGAGTTCCCGGGTGACTTGCCCCGCTTGGACTTGGCGAACGACTAGCCAGACCCCCTTGTCCGTTTCTTCCCGCTCTACCTTGTCCATCTCGACCCCGCAGGACCGGGCAAAGCCGATGGCCGCTGGCGTTGGCTGCCCCGTGGCGTCGAAGGCGGCCTTAATGGATGGACCACGCCGGACCAGGTCCTGATCCGGTTGCGCGCCTTCCAAATCCCTGACCAGCAGAGCCAGGCGACGGGGAGTGGCAAAGGTCTCGACCGCGCCATAACCGAGCTGGTGTTGGGCAAATTGAGCCTTGAGGCCCTCGGCGAAGGTTTGGGACAAGCGGCTCAGGGCTGCCGGTGGCAGTTCCTCGGTCCCGATTTCGACCAGGAAATCGCGGGTCTCGGCCATGATCTTCTCCTTATCCTGCACTAGCGGCATTAGGGTTCAGCATGGGAAAGCCCAATGCCTCCCGGCGCTCGAAATAGGCTTGGGCTACGGCTCGCGCCAGGGCGCGAACCCGCAAAATGAAGCGTTGACGTTCCGTGACCGAGATAGCGCTGCGGGCATCCAGAAGGTTAAAGGTGTGAGAGGCCTTGAGTACCTGCTCATAGGCTGGCAAGGGTAAGCCTTGCTCGATCAAATATTGGCTGTGCTGCTCGCAACTATCGAACTGCCTAAAGAGGCTCTCGATATCAGCATGTTCAAAGTTGAAAGCCGACTGCTCGACCTCGTTCTGATGGTAAACATCGCCGTAGGTCACTAAACGGTTGCCGGATTGGGTCCAGATCAGGTCATAAACACTCTCAACGCCCTGAAGGTACATGGCAATTCGCTCCAAGCCGTAAGTGATCTCGCCAGTGACGGGGCGGCAATCAAGGCCGCCAACCTGTTGAAAATAAGTGAATTGGGTCACTTCCATGCCGTTGAGCCAGACTTCCCAGCCCAGCCCCCAGGCCCCCAGGGTCGGCGATTCCCAGTTATCCTCCACGAAGCGGATATCGTGGACCAGGGGATCAATACCCAGGGTTCGTAAGGATTGGAGATAGAGATCCTGAATATTTAATGGGGAAGGTTTTAGTACTACCTGATATTGGTAGTAGTGCTGCAGGCGATTGGGGTTCTCGCCGTAGCGCCCATCCGTGGGTCGCCTCGATGGCTGAACATAGGCGCAGGACCAGGGTTCGGGGCCGATGGAACGGAGGAAAGTGGCTGGGTGGAAGGTGCCAGCGCCAACCTCCATGTCATAAGGCTGCAAAATGACACAGCCCTGATCCGCCCAAAAACGTTCCAGAGCAAAGATCAGGCCCTGAAACGTCGTTATGTCGTCGTTCGTCCCCGCCACGATCCATCTCCTCAGCTTCGCTAAGTGTAAAAAAGGATTAAAGTATAGCCGTTGCACAGGTCATTCCGCCATCACGAAGCCCGCAGGGAGGCTGGATCGTCTTGGCTAGCTTCCCTGATTACCTAGTAACTTGTTGCCCAATCGACCGTTCTGAATTCATGCCGTCGCTTGCCACGGTTGACTGGAACCGGCCTGATCTATTAACCCAGAACTCCGATTTCGTTTGAGGTGCCCCCATGACAGACCAGGAACTCCGCATTGAGCGGGCGCGGGCCTCGGCCCGTACCTCTATCGTCGGTGGTGTTGTCAATGTGCTGCTAACCGGCGCCAAGCTGGTGGGCGGATACTTGGCCAATTCCCAAGCCCTGATAGCCGATGGCGTCCATTCCCTCTCGGATCTCATCGCCGATGGGTTGGTCTGGTTTGCTAGCCACCATGCCAGCCAGGCCCCGGATGAGGATCATCCCTACGGCCATGGCCGCTACGAGACCGTGGCTACGCTTTCCTTTGGAGCTATCCTCATCGCCGTGGCCATAGGTATCGCCTGGAGCGCCGGAGAGCGTTTGTTTAATCCGGAGGAGCTCCTGGTCCCCACCTCACTGGCACTATATCTGGCGGGCGCGTCCGTCATACTCAAAGAGTGGCTCTACTGGTACACCCTCCATTATGCCAAGCAGGTCCGTTCCGACATGCTCCGTGCCCATGCCTGGCATCACCGGTCGGACGCCATCTCCTCCGTGGTGGTCTTCCTTGGCGTCGGTGGCGCCATGATGGGGCTCAACTACTTGGATGCCATCGCCGCCGTGCTCGTGGCCTATATGATCGCTAAGGTGGGCTGGGATATGGGCTACGATGCGATGCATGAATTGGCCGATCGAGGTCTGGACGCCGAGCGGCTCGTCCACATCAAGTCCACGATCGCTTCAGTGGGGGGGGTGCGCGATGTGCACATGTTGCGCACCCGCAAACATGGGGGGCATGCCTCCGCGGATGTCCACCTCCTGGTTGATCCGACCATCAGTGTCTCCGAGGGTCACGCCATCGCCATTCTGGTCGAGCAGCGCCTCAAGCGTGAGATCGACGAGATCACTGATGTCACTGTCCACATCGATCCCGAGGATGATGAGACGGCCCCCCCCACCATGGATTTACCCCTGCGCACCGAGGCCCTGGCCCGCCTCGACCGACACTGGCTGGGCATTAGCGACGCCAGTCATCGCCAGGGGGTTGTATTGCACTATCTTGGCGGCCGCATTGAGGTAGAGATCATCCTGCCGCTGGCGACTTGTGACGGTGATCCGAACAAGGCGCAAATCCTGGGCGAAAGGCTCCAGGAGGCCATTAGGGATGACGCCTGTTTCCGGCGCGTGACCCTCTATTTTCACTGACGCGCACCCATTTGGTGCGTTAGGCTGAAATGGTGTCCTGACTTGGGGCGCGGCCGACGCGGCCGCGACCAGATACCCCGGGATGGCCCGCCGAAAATAGAGCCTGAAGCTTACGGGCCAACCCGTGTTGCCCTCCCCTCTGGCCTCGCAAAGACTCAGGGCTATTTTGGCATGCGATCTGCTAAAGTATTGCCATATCCGCGCTAGCGGCGACCCAAGGATTAACTGAGTCCTGCGAGCTGAGTCTCGCTCCACCCCTACCCCCAGAATCCCAAGCACTCGAACCGGAGACCCGCATGCCTTCCAACGTACAGAAAATGATCAAGGAAAACGAAGCGAAGTTCGTCGACTTGCGCTTCACCGATACCCGTGGCAAGGAGCAGCATGTCTCCATGCCCATCAATGTGGTGGACGACGACTTCTTCACGGAGGGCAAGATGTTCGACGGTTCCTCCATCGCTGGTTGGAAGGGAATCCAGGAGTCCGATATGGTGCTCATGCCCGAGGCCAGTACGGCGGTGATGGACCCCTTCGCGGATGAAAAGACCCTGATCCTGCGCTGCGACATCCTGGAGCCCAACACCATGCAGGGCTACGAGCGCGATCCGCGCTCCCTGGGTAAACGCGCCGAGGCTTACCTCAAGTCCACTGGCATTGCCGACTCCGCCTTCTTCGGCCCCGAGCCCGAGTTCTTTATCCTGGATGATGTGCGCTGGGGCGCCAGCATGTCGGGTTGCTTCTATAAGGTTGATTCCGAGGAAGCGGACTGGAATTCCGAGCGCACCTACGAAGATGGGAATATCGGCCACCGCCCAGGCGTCAAGGGTGGCTACTTCCCCGTCCCCCCGGTCGATTCCCTGAATGACCTGCGCGCCGCCATGTGTCTGTCATTGGAAGACATGGGCGTCCCCGTTGAGGTCCATCACCACGAGGTGGCAACTGCTGGCCAATGTGAAATTGGGACCCGGTTCAGCACCCTGGTGCAACGCGCCGACTGGGTCCAGATCCAAAAGTACGCCATCTGGAACGTGGCCCATGCCTATGGCAAGACCGTCACCTTCATGCCCAAGCCCCTGGTTGGTGACAATGGCAGCGGCATGCACTGCCACATATCCCTTGCCAAGGACGGGGTGAACCTGTTCTCCGGCGACAAGTACGGTGGTCTGTCCGATAGCGCGCTTTATTTCATCGGCGGCATCATCAAGCACGCCCGTGCCTTGAACGCCTTCACCAACGCCTCCACCAATTCCTACAAGCGCTTGGTCCCGGGCTTCGAGGCCCCTGTCATGTTGGCCTACTCGGCCCGCAACCGTTCCGCCTCAATCCGTATCCCCCATGTGAGCAATCCCAAGGGACGGCGTATAGAAGTGCGCTTCCCGGATGCTACGGGCAACCCCTACCTGGCCTTTGCCGCCATGATGATGGCGGGTCTTGATGGTATCCAGAACAAAATTCATCCTGGCGATCCCATGGACAAGGACCTCTACGACCTGCCCCCGGAAGAGGCGAAGGCCATACCGACCGTTTGCCATGCCCTTGATCAGGCCCTGGATTACCTGGACAAGGACCGTGATTTTCTAACCGCTGGCGGCGTTTTCACCAATGATTTGATCGATGCCTATATTGCCCTGAAGATGACGGAGGTGACGCAATTGCGCATGACCACCCACCCCATCGAATTTGATCTTTATTACAGCCTCTGATCAGTTCGGAACCTGGAAGATGGGGACGCGCGCGTCTCATCTTCCAGGTCGGAGAGCCGCTAACGCCCCGCGAGGGGCGTTTTGCTTCCATGGATTCGGGGAAGTAACACGGGAGCGAACGGAATTGGCAGCCAGGCGCACTCTTTTCGAGCATTGGGTTATGCTGGGAGCAAGCACCTTAGTGCTACTCTTCGCGTAATACATGGCAAGCTTATTGCCTTGTTAACCTCCATTGGCGCCCACTCTCGGAAATTACCTGCTGGGTCACTCGCATGAAGACGCCCACTCCAAGGAAGACGAGTTCGGAGAAGAAGATTCTCGATAACTTGAATACCGCTGTCCTGCTATTTGACAAGGAGTTGCGTCTCATCTATATCAACCCGGCCGGTGAGATGCTGTTCGATGTGAGCGCTCGCTATGTGTTGGGCGTACAGGCCATGGATATCCTCATCTGTCCTGGCGATGCCGTCGAGAGCCGGCTTCGCCAAGCGGCCCAGACCCGTCAGCCCTTCACCGAGCGGGAGATCAATATTGTCCTGATTGATGGACGCACCATACGGGTGAATTGTACCGTTCTACCCATTCATCAATTCGGGGCGGAGGTGGAACTTCTGGTTGAGTTACACCAGATTGATCGGCAGCTCCGCATCAGTCGCGAGGAACACCTGCTGTCCCAGCATCAGGCGACCCAGGCCCTGATTCGCGGCTTGGCTCACGAGATCAAGAACCCCCTCGGCGGGTTACGCGGCGCGGCCCAACTCTTGGAACAGGAGTTGCCCGATAAGTCCCTGCGCGAGTACACCCGCATTATCATCGAGGAGGCTGACCGCCTCCAGGGCCTCATGGACCGTATGTTGGGCCCCAATCGTCTGCCCAAGCCGGCCAAGGCCAATATCCACCTTCTTCTGGAGCGGGTACGCAGCCTGATTTTGGCGGAACACCCCACCGGACCCCTGATTGAGCGGGACTATGATCCAAGTATCCCGGAATTCATGGCCGACGGGGATCGACTCCTCCAGGCCCTGCTCAATCTGGTGCGCAATGCCGCCAAGGCTACTGGACCGACCGGCTGTATCGTGCTGCGCACCCGGGTGTTACGTCAGTTCACCATGGGCGGCAAGCGACACCGGCTCGTGCTACGCGTTGAGATCCATGACAACGGCCCCGGGATACCCCAGGAGTTGCAGGAGCGCATCTTCTTTCCCATGGTCACGGGCCAGGCGGGGGGTACCGGACTGGGGTTGCCCATCGCTCAAGAGCTGGTCAACCAGCATGGCGGCCTGATCGAGTGCGAAAGTCACCCCGGCGAGGCCCGGTTCTTCGTCTATTTGCCGTTGGAGACATGACATGACTAAGGCGCCCAAGGTCTGGGTCATTGATGATGATCGCTCCATCCGCTGGGTGCTAGAGCGTGCCCTGCGCAAGGCGGAAATGGACGTCACCTGCTTTTCCAATGGCGTGGGCGTCATGGATATCCTAGAGCGCGATCAGCCGGATGCCATCCTTTCGGATGTCCGTATGCCGGGCATTGATGGACTGGAACTCCTGGCCCAGATCACCGCCCGCTATCCGTCCCTGCCCGTCATTATCATGACCGCGCACTCGGATCTGGATAGCGCCGTGTCCGCCTTCCATGGCGGCGCCTTCGAATACCTTCCCAAGCCCTTCGATCTCGACGAGGCCGTTGCCCAGGTCCGCCGCGCCTGCCGCCATCATGCCGGGGAAGGGGCCCCGCCGGAGGAACCCATGGCGAAGGGTGCCGAGATCATCGGCGAGGCCCCGGCCATGCAGGAGGTCTTTCGTGCCATTGGTCGTCTCGTTCGATCCAATATTACGGTATTGATCAACGGGGAATCGGGGACGGGCAAGGAACTGGTCGCACGCGCCCTCCACCGCCACAGCCCGCGTACCGATAAGCCCTTTATTGCCCTCAATATGGCGGCCATCCCCCACGATCTGCTGGAATCAGAGCTTTTCGGCCATGAGCGGGGCGCCTTCACGGGGGCCCAGGCGCGGCGCGAGGGCCGCTTTGAGCAAGCCCATACTGGCACCCTCTTCCTTGATGAGATCGGAGATATGCCGGCGGAGCTCCAGACCCGCCTGCTGCGGGTGCTGGCGGACGGCGAGTTCTATCGTGTCGGTGGTCTGGCCCCGGTCAAGGTGGATACGCGCATCATCGCCGCCACCCACCAGCACCTCGAATCGCTCGTCCAGCAAGGCCGCTTTCGCGAGGACCTTTTCCACCGTCTCAACGTGATCCGTATCCATCTGCCGGCACTTCGAGAGCGGCGCGAGGATATCCCCTTGCTCATGCGGCATTTTCTCGCCTCCGCCGCGACGGAATTGGGTTGCGAGCCCAAAGTGCTCTCGCTCGGCGCCGCCGAACGCCTGGCGTATCTCGACTGGCCAGGCAATGTTCGTCAACTAGAAAACACCGCGCGCTGGCTGACCGTCATGGCCGCGGGCAAGGAAATCCATATCGAGGACTTGCCTACGGAACTAGCGGCACCAACCAGTGGCAGTGAAAGTGAAGAAGTGTGGCAATCGGCCCTACGCCGATGGGCGCGCGAGCATCTCAAGGCCGGTGGGGCGGGTTTGTTGGATCTGGCCCTGCCGGTCCTGGAACGTATCCTCATTGTGACCGCCCTGGAACATACCGAGGGTCGCCGCCAGGATGCCGCTCGTCTCCTCGGCTGGGGTCGCAATACCCTGACCCGCAAGATTAAGGAACTCAAGATAGAGGTTGAGGGCACAAACCCGGAGGAAGAAGTCTGACCCGGCCCACCACTATTGAAAGGCCCCGCAGGGTCCCAATCTTAAGTAACACTCTGATTTTAAAACCCTGAGATAACCATGGATAGCGCCAGTATTGAATTGCCCGGTTCCGAGTTGGAGGCTATCCTCGTGGAGGATGGCTGTCTGCGGGTCCGCTTCTCCCGCGCCATCATCATGAAAAGCATGACGGGGTCCAGTGAGCAGACCCGCTGGTGGCAGATGGCTGATCTGGTGATGGAAGGTGCCGAGGTGGAAGGTGATCCCCCGACGGGCCCCCTAGTCTGTGTGGGGGGCGACATCGAGGACAATATCTTCACCTATCGAGGCATGATTCCCTTGCCCCTGTCAACCCGGGGGGCTGTCGGCTGTGACTTAAGCTTTCGTGACACTCCCGTACATCTGAAGGTGATGGCCACGGCTATCCGTATGGAAATGAAGGGTTTGCCCAAGTATATCGAGCATTTGCGGGCCGTCTGATTCCTTCCCCCGGCCTTGGGGGGGCCCTATGAGCCGCCTCTCTACCCCTTGTCAGCCCGCATATCGGGTATCAGTCCTCCAGGGAGGCGAGACGATGCGCCCAGCGGCTGGTCTCTGGCAGACGATAGCGGGTGGTGCATGCCAAGACATAGCGGACGGCCATCTCCAAACTGATTTTGTGTCCCACCGAGACATAGAGGGGCTGGATATTACGGCGGGTGCGCACCACGGCACCGATGATCTCGCCCTGATGCCATAGCGGGGTCCAGTCCCCCTTCTCCGGCCCCAAGGGTCCGTGTTCGCCGATCAGGCGGGATTTGGCAACGCCGATGCTGGGCAGACCCGTGAGGACACCCAAATGGCAGGCCAGACCGAAACGTCGTGGGTGGGCATAACCCTGACCATCGCACAGCAGCAGATCAGGGGGCTCGCTCAGACCTGCCAGGGCCTCCAGCAAGGCCGGTGCCTCGCGGAAGGAGAGCAGGCCCGGCACATAGGGAAAGACCGTGCGCCGCAGCGCCAAGGAGCTGCCCAGGAACTGGAGATCAGGAAAGGACAGGACCACGACCCCGGCACGGGTTTCGGTCCCCCCGCCCGGGAAGCCCACGTCCAGCCCCGCCACTCGCCGCACCTGGGTCAACTCATTCCGCAACACCACCTGGCCCCGCAACCCTTCCTGGATCGCTCGTGCTTCCCGAGTCGTTGTCGGCCACTCATAGCCCACGATCATTTGCCTCCCTCGGGGTGATTCTAGCCACGAATTTAAACCAGTGACGAAGCTGGCGGAGATTCTGCCTTCGATGGAGCCTTTCCACCGCCGCCACATGGGGGCCAGAAAGGTCTGTCACTTCTGGGCTGAAATGGTGCGGGAGCTGGCCGTGGACAAGCTGGTGCCCCAGCATGGCCGCATCATTGCGGGCGCGGATGCGGTTGGGGAATTCCTGGACTGGTTCGGGGAACTTGAATGCGGCATCGACCTGGTCAGCCAGGCGCTGTACCTGCCACCGGGGATGGGGGCCTGATCCAAGGTCAGGCGCGCCCTCCAAACAAAAATACCCGCGATATCGCGGGTATTTGGACGCTGCAACCAAATGCCTAATTACTGGCCACGGTAAAGGTTAATAGTTACGGGCGGAGCCGACGATCTCGTGGGCCAGATCAACGACGCGAGTCGCCATCTCGCTGTATTCATGACGGTAATTGGCGAGAAGCCCGTCAGTGGATGCCCAGTAGTCCTTGCCGGTGACGCCATGCTCATGCTCATAAGCAATGAACTGCTTCTGCATTACCAGCATCTTGTCGATCAGTTCTTGCTTCTCTTTTTTCAACGCCGCGATGTCACTCATGGATCTCTCTCCCAACTGCCTCGATAAATCTTGAATTCCGCCGGCTTATTTAGTGTATGCCGAAATCTTAATATAGCATGGGGGGACCAATCCGGGTCAAACGAAATCTACCAAGCCAAGTGTGTGGCCCCCCGCCTTGGGGTTCTCAGCAACCACAGGCCGGTACCGGCTGGCCGTGAAGACGCAGGGAGCCCGTCAACTGGGCTAGCTCCTTCAGGCCCTGGCGATCCAGATAGTCGAGGATACCCTGGTTGATCTTGGCCAGAATCAAGGGGTCATAAAAGAGGGCGGTGCCAATGCCAACCGCGCTGGCACCGGCAATGAAGAATTCCAGGGCGTCGGCCGCGCAGCTGATGCCCCCCTGGCCAATGATAGGCACCCCATGGTCACGGCAGACTTGATAGACCTGATGGACCTTGAGCAGGGCAATGGGTTTGATGGCGGGACCGGACAGACCGCCCTGGTTGTTACCTATGACCGGCATCCGGCTCTCGATGTCGATGGCCATGCCCATGAGGGTATTGATGGCCGCGAATGCATCCGAGCCGGCCTCCAGGCAGGCCCGGGCGTTGCCCGCAATGTCGGTCTGGTTGGGAGACAGCTTGGTAATGAGTGGCTTGCGCGTGGCCTTGCGGCAGGCGGCGACCACTTGGGCCGACATGCGTACATCATTGCCAAAGGCAACACCGCCCTCCTTGACGTTCGGGCAGGAGATATTGATCTCAATGGCGCTGATCGGGCTGTCGTCGAAGCGCCGGGTGACCTCGTAGTACTCCTCGACGCTGGAGCCGGAGACGTTGGCGATGAAGTGGGTCTCGTGGAAATCCAGGGTGGGTAGGATGTCGCCAATGACCCGATTCACCCCAGGATTCTGCAAGCCAATGGCGTTGATCATGCCCGCGGACGTCTCGCACAGGCGGTGAGGGGCATTACCGAGCCGGGGGGCCTGGGTGGTGCCCTTGAGGCAGATGGCGCCCGCCTCGCGGTTGGAGAAGCCCTGGATGCGCGTATACTCCTCGCCAAATCCTACGCACCCGGACAAGAGCACCAGGGGAGTCGCGAAGTCCAGGCCACAAAAATCGATGCGCAGTCGGGGGTCGGTCTTGATATCCATCGCCATGTCCAATGCTCCCGAGCCAGCCATGCCCTGGGGCTAGCACCTTGATTCCGATGTTCGATGTCGTCCTGTACCAGCCCGAGATCCCGCCCAATACCGGTAACATCATGCGCCTGTGCGCCAATGCCGGAGCCCGGTTGCATCTGATTGGGCCCTTGGGCTTCGTCCTCGATGACCGCCGCTTGCGGCGGGCTGGGCTCGATTACCGGGAGTGGGTCAGCGTCCAGGTCCATACCGACTTTCCCGCCTATGTCCAGACGCAATCCCCGCCTCGGCTCATGGCCTGCACTACGCGGGGCAGTGCGTCCCTCGCCGAGACCCTCTTTCTGCCGGGCGATGCCCTGCTCTTTGGCCCCGAGACCCGCGGGTTGCCACAAGCCCTGCTGGATGACATACCCCGGGAACGCCGCATCTTCATCCCCATGCGCCCCGGCAATCGGAGTCTCAATCTGTCCAACGCCGTGGCCATCGTCCTCTACGAGGCCTGGCGGCAACAGGGTTTCAGGGGGGCAGGGCGTGGATGAGGCTAAGTCAGGACCGGTTGAGCGCCCCGGCGAACTGGCCAGGCAATTCATTCCTGCCTCTGCTCAATCCACCTCGGACTTACTTTCTCGGGCGAGGAGGCTACGCGTGGCCTCTTCCGGCGTCCGGCCCTCGTAAAGGACACGGTAAACCTGTTCGCCGATGGGCATCTCAACCCCCAGTTGCTGGGTAAGACGGTGTACGGAACGGGCCGTGATGACCCCTTCCACCTCTTGGCCAATCTGGCGTCTCGCCTCCTCAATGCTCGCTCCCCGCGCCAGGGCCAGGCCCAACCGGCGGTTGCGGGATTGATCATCGGTACAGGTCAGCACCAGGTCGCCCAGTCCCGCCAGGCCCATGAAGGTCTCCAGCCGGCCCCCCAGGGCCGTCCCGAAGCGCGTGAGTTCCGCCAGGCCACGGGTAATGAGGGCCGCGCGGGTGTTGGCCCCGAAGCCGAGCCCATCCGCTATGCCGGTGGCGATGGCCAGGACATTCTTGGCCGCTCCGCCCACCTGGACTCCGATGAGGTCGTCACTGGTATAGGCCCGGAAACGCTCGCCATGGAGGTAGGTCGCCACCCGCCGCGCCTGCTCAAGCTTGGGAGAGGCTACGGTAACGGCCGTGGGCAGACCTCTCGCCACCTCGGCGGCAAAGCTCGGGCCGGAGACGACCGCAATATCACGCGGACCCAGGACCTCCAGGGCCACCTCGTGCAGGAGGCGATTCGTCCCCGGCTCCAGGCCCTTGGTGGCCCAGGCCAGACCCACCTTCTGTCCTAGGGGCGGCAGGGCCCGCAGCAGGGACGCGAAGCCGTGGCTGGGCACGACCACTAGGATCTCGGCCGCGCCCTCAAGGGCCTGCCCCAGATTCGCCACGGGTTCAATGGCATCTGGCAGCGGAAAACCTGGCAGAAAACGACGATTTTCCCGGTCGTGGGCCAGCTCAGATACCTGTGCAGGCCAGTGGTCCCAGAGCCGGACCGGGTAGCCATTGCGTGCGACCACCAAGGCGAGGGCCGTGCCCCAGGAGCCAGCCCCGAGGACCGCGATGGGAGCCAAGGATGGGGTCATGGGTAGGGGGTGATCAGTTGATCGCGGTGCCGCCGGTCTGCTTTTGCATCTCTTCCATCATTTCCCGTTGGCGTTGGGCATAGAGGACCTCGAAATTGACCGGTTGGAGCAGAAGTTGCGGGAAGCTGCCCTTACTCACCAGGTCCGAGATGGCCTCGCGGGCATAGGGGAACAGAAGATTCGGGCAGTAAGCCCCTAGCAAGGGTCCCAGTTCCTGTTCGGAGAAGCCCTTGACTCCCACCAGACCCGCCTGCTGGACCTCGACGATGAAGGCCGTCTGGTCGCCCAGATGGGTGGTAACGGTGACCGATAAAATGACCTCGAAGGTGATCTCATCGATGCGGTTGACCTGGGTGTTGAGGTTCAGCTCGTGTTTCGGCTGCCATTCGCCGATGAAGACGCGCGGGGAATTAGGAGATTCGAAGGACAGGTCCTTGATATAGACACGGTGTAATTGAAACATCCGCTCGTCTTGCGGCTGGGCTTGCTCGGTCATGGCTAGGGGTTCCCGGGTCGGATTGGGTGGGTGAAGGGCAATGCGGTGTCAGCGCTTCTTACGGGTAACCGGCAGATTGGCGCTCTGCCAGGCCATGATACCGCCACGCAGGTTAAGGACCTCCTCGAAGCCCTCCTTGCGCAGTTGCTGGCAGGCCATGGCGGACTGGGAGCCCGAGCGACAGGCGATGACGATGGGTTTGCCCTTGTGCTTGTGCAGGGTAGCGATCTGATTCTTGAAGCCATTCATGGGGATGTTGATGGCATTGATGATATGGCCCTGGGCAAAGTCCGCCAATGGACGCACGTCGATCACCACCGCCTCCCGGCGATTAATTAGATCCGTCGCCCCTAAGGGGTCCACCGAACCCTTGTTGCCCCTGATCAGCTGGTAGGCCAGCAGGGCCAGGGTGGTGATCAAGGCCAGGACGAGCATCCAGTGGTTGACGATGAATTCGGGTAGGTTCTGAAGGGGCATAATTAGTCGCTTAGCTGTCAGGCGGGCGCCTGGAATAACGCATGGGCTAGGCTGAAGTTAGGTAGCCCGGTTAAGATGGCGCAGTATAACGATCAGGGCTGGGAGCGTCATCCCCGCGCAGCAGGGTGTGATCCGGCCTGGCGGGGTTTGATTGATCCGGCAGGGTCTCAATGACCCTGATGGCAGAAGACCTGACGCATCATGCCGATGAGTTGCAGGGTGCGGATGTCGCCGACACGGTAATAAACCCGGTTGGCATCCTTGCGCGTGGCTAGAATTCCCTTGTCGCGCAGGATCGCCAGATGCTGTGAGATATTGCTCTGGGAAGTCCCGACGTCATCGACGATGTCCTGGACGCTCACCTCGCGGTCACCGAGGGTGCAGAGAATTTTGAGGCGCAGCGGATGTGACATGGCCTTGAGCGAACGCGAGGCCCGGTCTATGTCCCCATCATCGGCGAACAGGTCTAGCTCGGGATCGTGACCCTGGGAGAGGTAGGGAGGGGGGGGGTCAATGAGGCCTACCATAAACATGACTCGGTTGGAGCTATCACAATTCGATAATAAGCTTTTTTCGCAATATTTGCTGAAGTTCACGCGCAGGTTTCCTTGCCGCGCGCCTTGGGTGGGTTGGGAATCGCCGTATAATTCCCAACCCTTTCCCATCCAGAAGATCCTGGGCCAGGCTGATTTGTCCCCATGTATAGAAAACCCTTCGCCAGGCCTGCGTTTCGCGAGGAACCACACAAGGTGATGAACCGAGTGCCAGCCAGGCCCGGAGCCCGGAGTATGGCCCTAACGGGCGTCGCGGGAATCTCTTGTCTGTTTTGCTTCCTCCTGGCCCTGCCGATCCTGGATCTTGCGGGCGCGGAGACCCCGGCGGATCCCGTTGAAGCCGAGCGGCAAGCCCTGACGCTGAAGGAATCCAAGCTGCAATACCTGGAGCAGGGCCTCGATGCCCGCCGGCGGGGCCGCGACGCACTGGTGGCGGAAGTGGAGAGTCACGAGCGCGATATTGCCCAACTCGCTCATGGCGGTCGTCAACTCGAAGCCATGATTGCTGAACAGGTTAAGACCCTGACTAAATTGCAAAAGGACTTGGAGACGGAGCGCACCGCCCTGGCACGGGAACGCCGGTCCCTGGCGGCTCTGATCCGTTCGGCCCACACACTGGGTAACAATGAGCACCTGCGGATGCTGCTGGACCAACAGGATCTGGCGCGCCTGGGCCGTCTCATGGCCTATTATGGCTACCTGAATCGCTACCGCCTGGGCCGGCTCGATAACTTTTCCGCCCGCGCGGCCAACTTCGATCGGCTGCGCAACGAGACCTCCCAGGAGACCCAGCGGATGGCGATCCTGGCGGCGCGGCAAAAGGAGATGCGGGAGCGCCTGGGTCGCGCCCAGGCCGAGCGCGCCGCCCTCTTGACCGAGTTGGAGAAGGAAATCGCCGGGGGTACCCAGCAGGTCATCCTGCTGCGCGAGGACACGGAAAATCTCCGCGCCGTGGTCACTCAGCTTGAGCGGCAGGCCATGATCATGCCGGAGGCGAGCCTGGCCCAGCAGTCTATCGAGAGTCGGCGGGGCGAACTCCCCTGGCCCTTGACCGGCGCCCGGATTGTGACGCGCTTTGGCGATGTGGGTGGGGAAGGTGGCAAGGCCCAGGATGGGGTGCTGATCGCCGCGAGTGAGGGCTCGGAAGTGCGCGCCATCCACCACGGGCGCGTGGTCTATGCCGACTGGATGCGGGGCTACGGCCAATTAATTATCATCGACCACGACGAGGGTTACATGAGTCTCTACGGCCATAACCAGACCCTGCTCAAGGAGGCCGGCGAGTGGGTGGCCGACGGCGAGATTATCGCTCTTAGCGGTGCCAGCGGCGGGCGGAAAACGGCGGCCCTCTACTTCGCCATCCGCCACGCCAGTCAGCCCCAGAATCCCGAAGAATGGTGCGGCTCGGCCTCGGCCGGCGCGCGATCCTAGCCTAAATCAATTCAACCATCGGCGACGCCATGAAAAATCAGTCTTTCATCCTGCTGTCCCTGCTCCTGCTATTGGGGGGCCTCGGCCCGGCGCGGGGTGAAACGGGGCAGGTCGAAAATAGGGGCGGTGCCCCGGGCGAAACCCCCGCCCAAGCTACCAATCCACCGGAGCCCGAAGACGCTGCCGAGCCGACGCTGCCTCTGGAAGATATCAATACCTTTGCCGAGGTTTTCGGGCGCATCAAGAGCGACTATGTGGAAAGCGTGGAGGATCGGGCCCTGCTCAAGGGCGCCATCCGGGGCATGCTTTCCTGGCTCGACCCGCATTCGGCCTATCTGGACGGCGAGGAATATCGGGAGCTCCAGGTGGGCACCAGCGGTGAATTTGGCGGCCTGGGGATTGAGGTCGGACTGGAGGATGGCTTTATTAAGGTTATTTCGCCCATCGATGACACCCCGGCCCAGCGGGCCGGACTCCAGGCGGGAGACCTGATCGTGCGTATCGATAATCGGCCCGTCAAGGGCATCAGCCTTGAGGACGCCGTCAATCTCATGCGGGGTAAGGCGGGTACCGCCATTGAACTTACTATCCTGCGCGCGGGCACGGATCAGCCTTTCAAAGTGGAACTGATCCGGGATGTTATTCACGTGCAGAGCGTCAAGAGCCGCCTCCTGGCGCCAGGTTTTGGCTATGTGCGCATCTCTAATTTTCAGTCCCGCACCACCGAGGACCTGCTCAACGCCCTCTCCAGCCTAAGGTCAGAAAATGAGTCGGACATCAAGGGCCTGGTGCTGGATCTGCGCAACAATCCCGGCGGGGTGCTCAACAGCGCCGTTGCCGTGAGCGATGCCTTCCTCGCCGAGGGCCTTATCGTCTATACCAAGGGGCGGGTCACGGACTCGGCCCTGGAGTTCAAGGCCGGTCCCGATGACGTGCTGGCTGGCGCCCCCCTGGTGGTGCTGGTGAATGGCGGCTCCGCCTCCGCCTCCGAGATCGTTGCCGGCGCCTTGCAGGATCACAAACGGGCCATCATCATGGGTGCTCAGACCTTCGGCAAGGGTTCGGTCCAGACGATCATCCCCATTGACGAGGCCAGCGCCCTTAAACTCACCACCGCGCTGTATTACACCCCTTCGGGACGTTCCATCCAGGCCGAGGGCATCAGCCCTGATATCCCCCTGGAGCGCGGCCGCCTGGAAATGAACGACAAGCCGGCCCTGGGTAGTGTCAAGGAGGCGGATCTGGCGCGTCACCTGACCAATGGGGATAGCGAAAAACCGGATGAGGTGGCGGGAGAGGCGAGCGGAGGCCAGCCCCCGGCCGCGGATGAGGCGAAAAAGAAGCCCCTGGCGGTGGAAGACTATCAACTCAGCGAGGCCCTGAACGTCCTCAAGGCCCTGACCTTTTTCAATGGCCCCCGGGCGGCGACCCAACCCGCCGCCGGGGCCCCTGCCCAACCCTAGTCAGCGAGGAAAAGATCCATGACCCGCGTACTTATCCCCTTGGCCCCTGGCTGCGAGGAGCTTGAGGCCGTTACCCTCATCGACCTGCTGCGGCGGGCCGGTATCGAGGTGGTGACCGCCAGCCTGGAGCCGGGTCCCGTCCACTGCAGCCGTGGCACTCGGCTCTTGGCTGATCTGACCCTGGATGAGGTGCTGGGGAACGACTTTGACATGATCGTCCTGCCCGGTGGACTGCCCGGTTCCACTAATCTCGATGCCGATCCTCGGGTCCATCGGCTCCTGGCCCGCCATCAGGCCGAGGACCGATTTATCGCCGCTATCTGCGCGGCCCCCAAGGTATTAGCCAACGCCGGCCTGCTCCAGGGCAAGTCTGCCACCGCCTATCCGGGCTCTCTCCAAATGAGCGACTTCCCGGAAGTGACCCTGCTCACCGCCCCCGTGGTGGTGGATGGCAAGACCATCACCGCACGGGGGCCGGGCACCGCCATGGATTTCGCCCTCCAATTGATCGAGTCCCTGGAAGGCCGGGCGCGGCGGGACCAGGTCGAGAAGGCCTTGGTGAGGGAACTCTGATTAGCTGGCAGCTCCTCGCCATGCCTCTGGCCGCCTTTGCCGTGGCGGCCCTGGCGAGCCAGTTCCTGGCGCGTTCGCCGGGGTTATTTCGCGGCATGCTCGATGAGCCCAACGCCCGCTCCCTGCACACGGGCGCCATCCCCCGCACCGGTGGGTTCGCCCTCCTCGCCGGACTTGCCACCGCTGGCCTGCTGGCCCCTATGGCGCTTCAGCCGGTGGGCGCAGGGATCTGGATACTGCTGGCCCTGCTGCCGGTGGCGGCCATCTCCCTCCTCGATGATGGGGGCGGGGTGCGACCCCGCTACCGGCTGGCGGCTCACCTGGGCGCCGGGGTCCTCTTGATGGCTGGCGGACTTGCCTGGTCGAGTCTGGAACTACCCGGCCTGACGCTTAGCCTGGGGCTGGTCCCATCGGTTGGCCTGACCCTGCTGCTGGTGGTCTGGATGATCAATCTTTACAACTTCATGGACGGCATGGATGGCCTGGCCGGTGGCATGGCGGTCTTTGGCTTTGGCGCCCTGGCGATTCTGGGATGGCGGGGGGGTGAATCGGCCTATGCCCTGGCGTGCGCCAGCATCGCGGCCACCGCCGGGGGCTTCCTGACCGCCAATTTTCCGCCGGCGCGGCTCTTCCTGGGCGATCTCGGCTCCACGAGCCTGGGCCTGCTGGCGGCGGCCCTGGCACTACAGGGCAGCGCCTTAGGGCTTTTCCCGCTCTGGGTCGCTGGGCTGGCCTTCTCCCCCTTCATCCTCGATGCCACCACGACCCTGGCGCGACGCGCCATCCGGAGAGAGCAGCTCTGGCAGGCCCATCGCTCTCATCATTACCAGCGTCTGGTGCTGGCGGGTTGGAGTCACCGCCGCGTCATGCTGCGAGCCTGGGCCCTCATGGCCGCCTGTGGTGCCTGCGCCGTCGCCGCCCCCGGCCTGACACCCCCTGATCAGTGGCTGCTGTTGGTTGGCTGGGCGGGCATTTATGCCCTGATCGGCTACCGGGTGCGGCTGGCTGAACGTCAGTTGGGGCGGGTCGCGCCATGAGCCACGGGTTCGAACGGCTGCGCTCGCGCAGCGCCGCCTTTATCCACGACCTGCTGATGCTGCCGGTGGCCTGGCTGCTAGCCTTCTGGCTGCGCTTCAACCTCGGCGATATCCCAGCCGAACAAATGAACGTGGCCCTGGTGGCCCTGCCGATCCTCTTGGTGGCCCAGGGTACCGTGAACTGGCTGCTGGGCCTGTATCGGGGCGTCTGGCGCTTCGCCTCCCTGCCAGACCTGCTGCGCATCGCCAAGGCCGTGGTGACTGGCACCGGCCTGACCTTCTTTCTGCTCTTCGTTTTCAATCGCCTGGACGCCGTGCCGCGCTCCGTGCCGCCGCTGTACCTCTTGCTGCAACTGGCGCTGCTGGCGGGACCTCGCCTCATCTATCGGTGGCTCAAGGATCATCGCCTGAATTTGGGCGATGGCCAGCGCGTCCTCATCGTTGGCGCCGAGCGTGCAGGCGAGATGCTGGCGCGGGATATGCTCCGCGATCCCCAGCGCGCCTATGTCCCCGTGGCCTTCGTCGATGACCGGCCGCGCCGCCAGGGCGCCGAGGTGCACGGCATTCCCGTGCGGGGCGGCACCGAGGCTATTCCGGCCATGGCCCTGGACCTGGAGATCGATCTCATCCTCCTCGCCACCCCCGATGCCTCGGCGAGCGAGATGCAGCGGCTGGTGGACTTGTGCGAGAAGGCGGGCCCGCCCTTCCGAACCGTGCCCCAACTGGGGAATTTGATGAATGGCCAGGTCTCCATCAGTCAGGTGCGGCCGGTGAGTATCGAGGATCTGCTGGGGCGCGACCCGGTGGCCCTGGATGAGGCGGCCATCCGCCAGGGCCTGACCGGCCGCCGCACCCTGGTCACCGGTGGTGGCGGCTCTATCGGTTCTGAGTTGTGCCGCCAGATTGCCCGCGCCCGGCCCGCCGCCCTCATCGTCGCCGATCAGGGCGAATACAACCTCTACCAGATCGACCGGGAGTTGCGCCAGGCCTACCCGGAACTGGAACTGCGCTGTCGCCTGGTGGATGTCACCGATGCGGAGGCCGTCGCGGCCCTCTTTGCCCGGGAAAGGCCGGAGATCCTCTTCCATGCCGCCGCCTACAAACACGTCCCGCTCCTGGAGGACCAGGTGCGCGCCGCCGTTCGCAACAATGTCCTGGGCACCCGGATCCTCGCTACCGCCGCCGATCGCTGGGGGGTGGATCAGTTCATCCTCATCTCCACCGATAAGGCCGTGAACCCCGCCAACATCATGGGTGCCACCAAGCGGATTGCCGAACGCCTCTGTCAGGCCCTGGATACCCAGTCCCGGACGCGCTTTATCGCCGTGCGCTTCGGTAATGTCCTGGGCTCCGCCGGTAGCGTGGTGCCCCTCTTCCGGGCCCAGATCGCCCAGGGTGGACCCCTGACCCTGACGCACCCGGACATGGAGCGCTTCTTCATGACCATCCCCGAGGCCTGCCAGTTGATCATGCAGGCCGCGACGATCGGGCGCGGCGGGGAGATCTTCGTCCTGGACATGGGCGAGCCGGTACCCATCCGCTACCTGGCGGAACAGATGATCCGCCTCTCGGGCCACCGGCCGGGACCGGATATCGCCATCGAATACATCGGCCTGCGGCCCGGTGAAAAGCTCTTCGAAGAGCTTTTCTACCCGAGCGAGGGCCTCGGGGCGACCGGCCACCCCAAGATCCGGGTGGCCCATGCCCCGCCCGAGGCCGTGCCGAGGGAGTTGCAACAGGCCCTGGAGGACCTAGGGGTTGCGGTCACGGCCGGCGACGAGGCGGCCTTACGATCCATTCTCATGCGCCTAGCCCCGCCCCACCCCGGGGCGACCCAGGCCGGACAGCAGCCGGAGACTCGCGAACATGCTTGAAACACCTGTTCTGACCGCCCTGCGCCGGTTCCGACCCTGGCTGCCGCGAGGGGATGGCCACCAAGCCGCCCCCCCGGGGGAGGAGGTGGAGCCACCAGCCGTGGAGGCCCCCACCGCGAGCGCGGAGGCGGAGGGACCGGCCGTGCCGACCCTGCCAACCGCCGCCCAGCGCGTTATCGACCACCTCCAGGCCACGGGTCGGCTCGGTCAGAATGACCTCAATCGCGCCAAGCGTCTGGGGGAGGAAGGGGTCGATCCCTTGGTGCGGATGCTGGTGCGTCTGGGTCTAGTATCCGAGCGCGACATGGCCGAGGCCATGGCCGAGGTCCTGGGGCTGGAATTGGCAGAATCGGAGTCCTTCCCCACCGAGTCGGTGGCCAGCGAGACCCTGAGTCTGCGCTTTCTCAAGGACAGCAAGGTCCTGCCTCTGCGCGAGGAGGAGGATAGGCTGGAAGTCGCTTTCGCCGACCCCACCGACCGCTTCGTCGTGGATGTCGTGGCCCTGGCCGCCGGCAAGCCCCTGCTCCAACGTGTGGCTTTGCCCAGCGAGATCGACACTGCCCTGGAGCGCCTCCACGAGCCCAAGGCCGAGGACAAGGGCGACGACCTGAACGCCGACCTGGGGGAGGTCTCCGAAGATGACATCGAACACCTCAAGGACCTGGCGAGCGAGGCCCCGGTCATCCGTCTGGTCAACCAGTTGATTCAGAAGGCGGTGGAATCTCGCGCCTCGGACATCCACATCGAACCCTTTGCTGATGAGCTCAAGGTGCGCTACCGGGTAGATGGCATCCTCCACGAGGTACCTTCCCCGCCGGCCAGGTCCACCGCCGCCATCATCTCCCGCGTCAAGATCATGTCCAAGCTCAATATCGCCGAGCGGCGCCTGCCCCAGGATGGCCGTATCCCCCTGCGCGTGCAGGGCAAGGAACTGGACCTGCGCGTCTCCACCGTGCCGACCATGTTCGGCGAGAGTGTGGTCATGCGCCTGTTGGACAAGGAGAGCGTGCGCTTCGATCTCGACGCCCTGGGCTTCGATGGCGGGCCCCGCGCCCGGCTCGATCAGATCATGGAGATTCCCTACGGTATCCTCCTGGTCACGGGCCCTACCGGCAGCGGCAAGAGCACCACCCTCTACACGGTACTGAGCCGGCTCAATACCCAGGAGCGCAAGATCATCACGGTCGAGGATCCGGTGGAGTACCAGATCCCCGGCATCAACCAGATCCAGGTCAAGCCCGCAATCGGCATGACCTTCTCGGGGGCCCTGAGATCTATCGTGCGCCAGGATCCGGACATCATCATGGTGGGTGAGATGCGCGACCTGGAGACGGCGCGGATCGCCGTCCAGTCGGCCCTGACTGGCCACCTGGTGCTCTCGACCCTGCATACCAACGACGCGGCTAGCGGCGTCACCCGTCTGCTCGACATGGGGGTCGAGGATTATTTGCTGACTTCTACCATCAATGGGATCCTGGCCCAGCGTCTGGTGCGGCGGCTGTGCCCCTTCTGCCGGGAGAACTATGAACCCCTGCCGGAGGTCGCCGCCAAAGTACGTAAGTCCCTCACGGATGTGGATGCCATCCAGCTCTACCGGGCCGTGGGCTGCGAGCGATGCAATAACACCGGCTATCGCGGTCGCCTAGTCATTACCGAGGTGCTGCGCATGACGGACGCCATCCGCCGCGCCGTGCTGGAACATGCCACCGCCACCGTGATCCTGCGTCTTGCCATCGAGGAGGGCATGGCTACCATGTACCAGGACGGTCTCCGCAAGTGCCTGGACGGGCGCACGACCCTAGAAGAAGTTCTGCGCGTGGCCGAGGAGCATTGAGTCCATGCCTAGCTATCATTACAAAGCAGTACGGATGGACGGCGAGGTGGTTGAAGGCCAGATGGATTCCCATGACGAAGGGGCGGTCATTCGTCAACTGCAAAAGGAGGGCTTGATCCCCCTCTCGGCCCGCCGCGCCGGTGGTCTGCGCGATCAGCTTTTTGCCAGCCGGCGCCGGCAAAACCTGACCATGAAGGAAATTGGCGCCATGACCCGCGAAATGGCGACCCTGTTGGAAGCCGGGCTGACCTTGGACCGCTCGCTCCAAATCCTGATCGAACTCGGCGCCGAGGAGCGGGTCAATCGCGTCCTGGAGGACCTCCAGGCCCGGGTGCGGGGTGGTGCGACCTTTTCCTCCGCCCTGGAGCAGCAGGGCGGCCAGTTCCCACGCCTATACATCAACATGGTGCGCGCTGGCGAGACCAGCGGCGCTCTGGATGGGGTCTTGGCGCGCCTGGCGGAATATCTGGAACGGACCGCCGATCTGCGTGAAACCGTCGTCTCCGCCCTAGTGTATCCCCTGATCCTGCTGGTGGTCGCCGGCCTGTCGGTGATTCTGCTGCTGGTCTTCGTGGTGCCCCAGTTCGCCGTCCTTTTCCAGGACATGGGGGCCGCCCTGCCGCTGCCGACCCGGATCGTGATGGCCTTGGGTGACTTCTTTCGTGACTTCTGGTGGGTCCTGCTGGCCCTGATCGCTATCATTGCGCTTGCGATCGAAAAGGCCTTGGCCAGGCCAGAGGTACGCGACCGGTTTGATAGCCGCGTCCTCCGTTTACCCCTTTTTGGCGATCTGATCTGGAAGATGGAGACGGCGCGCTTCTGCCATACCCTGTCCACCCTTCTCAAGAATGGCCTGACTTTGCTGAGCGCCCTGAACCTAGCCAAGGAAGTGGTTGGCAACCGCAAGCTGGCTAGTCTCATGACCGAGGCGGGCGAGGAACTCAAGCGGGGTCGCGGCCTGGCTCAGCCCTTCACGCAGCGCGAGATCCTGCCTCAGATGGCCCTGCAGATGGTCCGCGTTGGCGAGGAATCCGGCGCGCTGGACGCCATGCTGGCCAAGGTTGCCGCCATCTACGATAAGGAGACCCAACTGAGCGTCAAGCGCTTGCTGACCCTGCTCGAGCCTGCCCTCATCATTGGTCTGGGGGTTGTCGTTGCCGGCATCATCATCTCCATCATAGTGCCGATCTTGGGGGCCAATGAGTTGGTGATGTAGCCACGGAGGGGGCCAGTCCCAAGGGTCATGTGGTCATGGGTGTCCAGGTGGGTTTGGGTTAAAATGCTTGCCATCTCCCAAGCTCCTCGTTTCTAAATACTGCCGCAAGGTTCCCGATGATGGAAAATTCAAGCTGTGAAACTGGTTTAACTCGGCCCCAGAACCAGGCCATGCGGTCCCGGTCGCGCCAGCGGGGCTTTACCTTGGTCGAGCTCCTAGTCGTTCTCGCCATTCTGGGTTTACTGGTAGGTCTGGTTGGCCCTCAGGTGATGAAGGCCCTGGGAGGATCCAAGACCAAGACGGCCCGGATCCAAATCGAGGACCTTTCGGCGACCTTGGATATTTATCGGCTCGAATTGGGTCGCTATCCCACCACCAACGATGGGCTTCAGGCCCTGGTGGAAAATACGGCTGGGGCGTCGAATTGGAATGGCCCCTATCTCAAGAAAAACCAGGTGCCTAAGGATCCTTGGGGCTTCGATTACCAATATCAATCACCGGGTGAACATGGCAGCTTCGATATCTGGTCCCTGGGCGCCGACAACCGCGAGGGCGGGGAGGGTGAGAACCAGGACATCCTCGGCTGGGAATAATCCCGGTCTTGCTTAGAACCTTGTCCCGGCCATGAGCCTGGCCCGATTAACCCAGGCCGTGCCATTAGGTGGCCGTGGCTTTACGCTGCTGGAGCTGGTGGTGGTATTGGCCTTGGCGACGATGCTCATCGCCCTGGTTCCGCCACTCATCTCTGCCGCCATCCCTGGCGTTGAATTGAAATCCTCCGCCCGCCGGGTGGCCGCCGGGCTCCGACTGGCGCGTGAAGAGGCCATTCGCACTGGGCGGGACATTGCCTTCAGGATCGACCTGGAGGAGCGCAGCTATCAAGTCGAGGGGCCCTTCCGCCGCGTTTCCCTACCGAAAGGCCTGGACCTTAAGCTAGTGGTGGCCGAATCCGAGATGGAGAATGACCAGACGGGCGCCATTCGCTTCTTTGCCGATGGCGGTTCCACCGGTGGACGCGTCATCCTGGCTCGCGACGGCGCCGGCTGGCAGGTTGGAACCCAATGGCTGACAGGGCGGGTTCAGGTAGCGCCTTGGGAAGGACCATGAAGAGAATTGATTGCAGGATCAGGGGGGTATGCGCGGCATGGGCGCGCCGGCTTGCCTCATGAAACCTGGAGTGAACCAGCGCGGCTTCTCCTTACTGGAGGTACTGGTCGCCTTTACCATCCTCGCCATCACCCTGGGTGTCTTGACGCAAGTCTTCTCGCGGGCCCTCAACACCGCTGCCCTCAGCGGCAGCTATGGTCGGGCCACCGCACTTGCGGAGGCGGGTATTGGACTTGTGGGTCTGGATATCCCCCTGGAACCGGGTTCCCGGGCCGGGGAGACGGAGGATGGGTTGCAATGGCAAGTCCAGGTGTCCGAACTGCCCTTGGGGGATCTTCTTCCGGGAAAGCCCCCTCTGCCAGCCTATCTCATCACCTCCGAGGTGGCCTGGGAGACGGCGCGGGGGACCCGACGGGTGTCTCTCTCCACGCTACGCTTGGGGGAGGCCCTCCCTGAAATCTAGGAGCCTTGCCCCGGGAATGGCGGGCGGTTTCACCTTGGTGGAACTGCTGATCGCCTTTGTCCTAGTGGCCCTGATCAGTATTCTGCTGTTTTCAGGCTTGAGGTTGGGTATACGTTCCTGGGAAGGTGTCGAGACCTCGGCCGAATTCAATGCCGAATTACGCCTTGCCCGTGACTTCCTGGTACGGGTTTTGAGCCAATCGCAGCCCATTACGCTCACCCTGGATGCGGAGCCCTACCTGCTCTTTACCGGAAATGGTCAGAACCTGGAATTTGTCTCACCCCTGTCCGAACAGGTAGGTATCCCGGGACTCTACATTTTGCGCCTTGGGCTGGAGGCCGCTCGAGAGGGGAACTCGCTGGTCTTGACCCGCTGGCTTCTCAACCCCGACGTGCTGGCGGGAACGAAGGACATCCCAGCATGGCAGCCCATGGGTGGCCAGGTGGCCTCATCGGGCGTCCTAGAGGATCAGGATGTCGCGGCTGGCGCCTTTGGCACCAGCATCCTGCTGGATGATGTCACGGAGTTCGAAATCGCCTATTTCGGCTTCCCCGAGGGCGAGGACCCCGCCGTGACGGTCGAGGCCAAGGGGGAGTGGCAGGCGACCTGGCAGAGTCGCGCCATGCCGCCTCAAGCCTTGCGTATCCATCTCACCACGCCCCATCGGGTGTGGCCGGATCTCATCATTTGGCTTGGGGCCTCCACGCCGGTGCCCCTGTCCGGTTTTGGCAAGCCCAAATGAAGACTGTCGTCATCCCGGGGAATTCCCGACCCCTTGCAAAGATGGGCGGTCGCCAGTGTGGCATCGCCCTGATGCTGGTCCTGTGGGTCATTACCCTATTGACCATCATTGCCGTTGGCTTGACGGCCACGCAGCGCACGGAGATCAATCTGGCAGCCAATCAGGTCGCCAGTGCCTCCTTCCGTGCCCAGGCCGATGCCGCCATCCAATTCGCGGCCTTGAATCTCCTGACCCAACCCCCGGTGGCAACCCAGGAAGAAGCCCTCGATACCCAGGCCTTCTGGGTGCCGGACGGTCAGCCTCGGGTTTGGGGACTTGGGGAGCAGATGCTTGAGATTCGTATCATCAATGAGGCGTCCCTCATCGATTTGAACACCGCCGATCGCGACCTGCTCCTGGCCCTGATGAGGGCGGTCGGTCTCCAGGACGCTGAACCTGACAGCCTGGTGGATGCCATCCTCGATTGGCGCGACGCAGATGAACTGCATCTCGTCAATGGCGCCGAGGATCCGGACTATGAAGCCGCAGGTTTGCCCTACGGAGCCAAGGATGGGCCCTTCGATAGCCTGGAAGAACTCCAGCAACTCATTGGTTTTAATAAAGAGCTATATGAGATATTGACGCCAGCCATGACGGTTTCCTCCGGGCAGGCGACCCCGGAGCCTACCTTTGCCCCCCCCCTGGTACAGGCGGCGCAGCAAGGTATCAGTCTGGAAGAGATGCAAGATAGGCTAGAAACCGAAACCGCGATTTTGGAGGATACGCCGACCCCGAAGGGCCGGGGCGGGCCCCTTTATCGCATCCAGGTGCGCTGGCGCGCGCCGGGGGGTACCTTCCGCTTTATGGAATCCCTGGTGCGCATCCAGCAAGGTACAAGCCCCCCGGTCGAGATCTTGTGGCGACGCCAAGCGTTGGCGCCGGAACAGGCCTCGGGAAGTTCCATTGGGGAGGGAGAAGGGCCGGAATAGGCACCCTGTTTCCGAACTTAAAGGGTGCTTGCAGTACCCGGGTTGCGCAATTTTTCCTCGGTTCGGCAGGTTTTAGCAGGACGTCCAGGCTTTACATTTGCGCCCAATATCGTCATTGTGTCCATTGTGTTCTTCATGGTTTGATTGGATATTTAAGCTGTTCGCCGCATGCCCCTAGCTCTTTCATCCCTGGGTATTCGTCTTCCCACTCTTGGCGTTGGCCTATCGCTGGAAAGCCTGGTCGTGCGTTGGCGTCGGGATCTCGCCAATTGTCTGCCAGGGCGGCTGGGAGAATTCCTGGCACCAAGGGATACCCATCTCACCCTGGCGTTAGGGGAAGGCCAGGCCTTGCTGCGCCAGGGTCTGGGAGATTCTGGCCATACCCTCTTGGAACTGGATACTGACTCACTGGCGACCTTGGCGTCCTTGGTGGCAGGCCGGGTTGCGGAACCGCGCACCTGTATCGAGTTGCCTGCGTACTGGATTATCACGCGCACCCTTTTCCTGCCCGGCCAGGCACGCAAAAACCTCCGCCAGGTTATCCGCTATGAGATCGATCGCCTCACCCCCTTTCATCCCGACCAAGTCTATTATGACTTCCGTCTGGCCGAGGATCAGGCCAAGGGTGGGCGCCTCACCGTAGAGTTGGCCCTCTGTCGGCGTGAACCCATTCAGGGTTGGCTGGGCCGGATGAGGGATGCGGGTGCCCCCGTCGATCGCATCGCTTGGCCAGAAGCCTGGCCTGCGGTCAACCTCTTGCCCGAGGCGGAGCGCCCCAAGGGTGAGGGACGGCTTTTTAATTTAGGCACTTTGTTGGGTTTCCTGACCCTGATCCTGGTGGCCGCCACCCTGGCGGGGCCCATTTGGCAAAAGACCCAAATCCTCGCGGGCCTGAACAAGGAGCTTGCGGACGTCAAGGGCCGGGCGGCCGAGGTGAATACGTTGCGTGAGGCCGTTGAGACCGCTCACAAGGGTAGCGTGGCGGTGCTTGAACGCAAATCAAGTCAGGCGGCCATGATCGATTTGTTGCGGGAACTCACGGACCGGCTCCCCGATGGGACCTGGGTGGAAAACCTGGAATTTCAGGGCAGCGAGGTCCAGGTTCGTGGGGAATCCATTCAGGCCGCCGCCCTGATAGGCCTCCTGGAGCAGGCACCCTCCATTTCCGGCGTCGCCTTCCGTTCACCGGTCTCCCAGGTTCCCAACACGGATCGGGAACGCTTCCACATTGGTTTTAACTACCAACGCCAAGGTGGCGACTCATGATCAAGGTCGGGCCCTTGCCCAGGTGGGGCAGCTGCCTGCTTGCCTGGTCAGTGGCCATCCTGATACCGGTGATCATCCTGCTGGCTGTGGGGGTGCCTTGGCTTCAGCGGATGACGGAGCTTGACAGCGAGACCGAGTCCGTCGTGGATCAAGTTCAGCGTTATGAGCGCCTGATCGCCACCATTCCCCGACTCAAGGCCGAGCTGGAACGAGAGCGGAACAATCAGGAGATCAAGGCCTTCTACTTCGATGCCCCCACTGCGGCCCTGGCTGGGGCTCAGCTTCAGGCCACCATTCAGGAGATGGTTCAGGCAGCGGGGGCACGTCTGGTCAATTCCCAGTTTCTGCCCGCCGAGGCCAATGAACAGCCATCCAGGGTGCGTATTCGGGCCCAAATTCAGGGCGACACGAATGCCATGTTGGACGTGCTCTACAGTCTTGAGCATGCCAGGCCCTTTCTCTTTGTTGACCAACTCTCGGTACGTTCGACCACCCGCCGCGAGCGGCGCGATCGGCGGCAGGGGGGAAACAATCCGCCAGCACAAACCAAACAAGAATTGACGATTCGGCTGGATGTCTTCGGTTACGCCTTGGGGAGTGCCAGTTGAAGCGGTTGCTGGTCACTGCCCTGTTAGGGCTGAGTGTGCTACTGGTGATGCAGTGGCATGATTGGCCACCCGACCGGATGAGTTCACGCCCTGATACGCCAAGGGACGCCCTACAGCCAATAGGGGAAAAAGGAGATAACCCCCTCGCCCAACTTCCCCCCCTCGTGGAGAAGCAAGACTACGTCTCGGTGACCGAGCGACCCCTGTTTCTGCCGGGGCGACGCCCGCCAGAAGAAACCCCGGAAGACGAAGACCCCAAGGATGCACCGGGAGAGGTTGAGCCCCTCACGGCCCTGGATGGCATGGACCTCAATGCCGTCATTATCACCCCGGACGGCGCCGTCGCCTGGGTGAGTACGCCCAACAGCCCGAAACCCCAGAAGGTGCGGATCGGCGATGAGTTTGAAGGTTGGAAGGTGAAGGCCATTACCCCCGATAATGTCGAGGTGGAGGGGCAGGCAAGCACGGACAGCCTGGTATTGCGTAATTATGGCCAAGGGGGCCAGCCAGCACAGAACCAACCACCTCGCCCGGCGGCAAAACCCGGAGGAGCTGCGGCTAAACCCAGTGGCCGTCCCCGCCCGACATCCCCACAAATGCCACGCCCCCCCACAAGGCCGGATTGGGGGAAACCCCAGCGGCCAACGCAAGCCGTGCCAAAGTAAGCGCTAAGGCGCCGCCTACCGCCAGAAATTCCCGAGGCCAAAACCCGAATCAGGGACCGTTCAAGAACCGGATCAGAATCAATGCTTAGCCTTTTCAAGGAAATCGGTAAAAAAGTAACCAGCCATCATGGCTGGTTGCTGCTCCTACCTTCCCTGCTGCTCCTCCTGACCGCCTGCCAGCGTTCCGACTGGGATCCCACGGTCAAGGTCAATGCCACCCAGGGGGATATCCTTACCCCCCTGACCGGGAGGGAAGCCAAAGAAGACGCTGGGGCGACGGCGGCCACCTCTGGCATTCGCCTAGGCGAGGATGCGGATATGACCCCCGCACCCAAGAACAAGACCATGCCAGGCACGGGAACCTTCGTGCGTAAGGTAGAACGGCCTACCGTTGATACGACGCCCGGCGACATCACCCTGAATTTCGATGGCACGGACATCCGGGAAGTCGTCAAGGTCATTCTTGGCGACATTCTGAACGTGAATTACGTCCTCGACCCTGGCGTCTCGGGTACCGCCTCCCTTGAAACCGGCCGGCCCTTATCCCGGCAGGCCTTAATTCCGACTTTGGAAACCCTGTTGCGCATGAACAACGCCGCCCTAGTCCAAAATGGCGGCAATTATGAAGTAGTGCCCCTGACCAATGCCGTCCGTGGCCGCGTGGTGCCCCAACTCGGCGAGTCCGCTAAGGCCCTGCCCCAAGGCTATAGCGTCCAGGTAATCCCCTTGCGCTATATCGGCACGGAAGAGATGAGCAAAATTCTCGAGCCCCTGGCGCCCGAGGGCAGCATCATCCGGGCCGACAGCCTGCGCAACCTCCTGGTCCTGGCGGGTACTGGCCCGGAAATTCGCAACCTGCTGGATACCATCCAGGTCTTTGATGTGGATTGGATGGCGGGCCTGTCGGTCGGCTTTTTTACCCTGGAGTATGCCGCGCCCAAGGACGTGGTAACCCAACTCGATACCCTGCTTTCCGATGAGTCTGGCAACCCCATGAAGGGCATCTTCCGCTTTGTCCCCGTCGAGAGCGCTAGGAGCGTGCTCGTCGTCTCGCCCCAGGAAAAATACCTTGCACAAGCCAGGGTCTGGATCGAAAGGCTGGATGTGGCTGCTGCGGCGGGCGACAGCGATGAACGACTCTTCGTTTACCGGGTCAAGCACGGGGATGCCGAGATCATGGCCAGCAGTCTGATTGGTCTCTTCTCGGAAGGCGGTGGACAGGGCATGAACAAGAGCGTCGGTTCTATAGCACCCGGTCTAGGCACCGCCTTGGGCCAATCCTCGACCGACAACAAGAAGCCCGCTAGTAGCAAAATGGGCTCCAGTCAGCTTGGAGGTTCCGGTCAGCTTGGGGGTTCCGGTCAACTCGGGGGCTCAAGCTCCAAGAAGTTTGGCGGCCAACAAGCTACGCAGGGGGCTAAACAGTCGGTGGCCAGCACCCTGGAAATGACCTCCTCTGTTAGCATAGTTGCCGATGCGACCAATAATTCCCTGCTGATCAAATCAAGTCCCCGCGATTACAAGAAGATCCTGGATGCGCTGAAACAATTGGATCTAGTGCCGCTTCAGGTCCTGATCGAGGCTACTTTCGTGGAGATCACTCTGTCCGGTAAGCTGGAATATGGCGTTCAATGGAATCTAACGGGAAAGATTGGGGATGACATTTCCAATGCATCCTTAAAAACCAAAAGCCCCATTACTCCCGTCGTTCCAGGTTTCAATTGGACGGTCCTGGCATCGGCGGACCTGGTTCGCGCCAATCTTAATCTGTATGCCGCTGATGGCCTGTTGAACGTCCTGTCATCGCCCTCCGTCATGGTGAGAGACAATCAGACAGCCCACATCCAGGTTGGCAAGGATGTGCCAATCCTCACGCAGCAGCAGCAATCCACTCAAAATGTTGATGCCAACATTGTTAACTCCGTCTCCTACAAAACCACCGGTGTCCAGCTTGACGTCAAGCCAAGGGTCACCCCCGGCGGCATGGTCCAAATGGACGTGGAGCAGCAGGTGAGTACCGCCACAACAACCGATACCTCGGACATCCAATCGCCGACCTTTATTGTGCGCCAGATCACCAGTAATGTGGCGGTGCGGTCGGGTCAGGCCGTGGTACTGGGCGGTCTCATTGAAAATAATGATGCAAGTTCAAAGGGTGGCGTGCCAGGTTTCTCGAATATTCCCGTTCTCGGCGCCCTGTTCAGCGATAACTCTCGCCAGTCGGATCGCAAGGAACTGCTGGTCATCCTGACGCCTAAGATTATTGCCAGCGATCAGGACGCCGAGTCGGTCACCCAAGAGTTTCGCTCCCGCATGAAGGGCCTGGAGGGTAGGTTCTAGGATGACCAAGGGTCCATTGGACCGCCAGCAGGGACTTCGTCTGGCTTGATCGATGCCTGAGCTCCCCGAGGTCGAAACCACGTTGCGGGGCATCAGGCCCCATCTCGAAGGCCACCGCATCCAGGAGCTCAGGATCCGGGAACGGCGCCTGCGCTATCCCATAGCGGACGAAACCGAGGGAAGGCTGGCGGGGCAAGGGATATTGAGCTTGCGGAGGCGGGGAAAGTACCTGCTAGTGGAACTGGAACAGGGCAGCCTGCTCATGCACCTCGGCATGTCAGGCAGCTTGCGCATCCTACCCCTGACCAGTCCACCAGGGCCCCACGATCATCTGGACCTGGTACTGGAGGATGGGCGGTGCCTTCGCCTGCGGGATCCCCGCCGGTTTGGTCTCTTTCTCTGGACGGAGGAGCCGCCCGAGAATCATTCCCTGATCCGCGATCTCGGCCCCGAACCCCTGGAGAGTGGCTTTGATGGCGCTTATCTGCACAGCCGTGCGGGCAATCGTCAACTGGCCGTGAAGGCCTTCATCATGGATGCCAAGGTGGTGGTGGGCGTGGGCAACATTTACGCCAGTGAATCCCTGTTTCTTGCCAGAATACATCCGAATCGGCCCGCCGGTGAGGTGAGCGCGCTTCAGTACGCACTGCTTGCAACGACCATTCGCACCGTTCTGGGCGAATCCATTGCCGCCGGGGGTACTAGTCTGCGGGATTTCGTGGCGGAAGATGGCCATCCTGGTTATTTTGCCCGCCAACTTCGGGTCTATGGCCATGAAGGCCAGCCCTGCCAACAGTGCGGTACAGCCATTCGGCGGGAAAAAATCGCGCAGAGATCGAGTTTCTTCTGCCCGATCTGCCAAAAATAGCGATTAGTTGGGTGGGTGGCTCTAAGTTTTCAATAAGCCGCCCCCGGGTTAAAAACCCCGGAGGCGCTAGCACTAGCCGACTTGCTGGATACCGGCGATGAACCAGTCTCCCTCAGCGGTTTTCCAGGCATGTTGGATGTGCCATATTTCCTGGAACCGGTTGCCCTCTCCAGTCGCTGCCTCGCGGATCAGGCCAGAGAATTCCAGGCTCACCACGACAAGATCACCATCCCGGCGAACGCCGGCTAATTGCACATTGAGGGTCATCGGCTCGGTTACTTGAGGTTCTGTCCCCAATGCCAGGCGCTCGCGCTTCAGTTCTTCGAATAATTCGGGAGTCGTATACTCCCTGATATCATTGAAATCCGCCTTATCCCATGCCGCCTGCAGGCGCAGAAAATGGGATCGGGCGCCATCGGCAAAGTTCTTGGCATTAAACCAGGCCGGGGTCTGATTTTCATCCGCCTTGGCGGATGCCGTGAAACCCGTTGCGGGAGAAGAAGTCGGGGCGGTTCGGGCTCGGATATCCCCCCCAAGAGGACTGGACCCTAGCCCAGTTCCCGCGCCGGAACCGGCGGGCAGCGGGGAGGCCCCGCGCCTCATGAAGCGGAACAGCATGATGCCGCCAAAGATGACCAAGGCGATCATGAGGAAATCCATGACCTGCATGCCCTGGAAGCCATCCCCAAAAAAGAGGGAAGCAAGCAGTCCACCGGCCGCTAGACCTGCCAGAGGCCCTAACCAGCGGCTAGCGCCGCTAGCACGAGGGGCGGCGCTGGCGGCGGCTGCCGAGGCAGGAGCGGCGGCTCCGGCGGGCTTGGCCTGTTGAGCCGGGGCGGAATGGGGGGTGCTGTACTGCTTCCCCAGGTTCGAACCGCCACCCAGGCGTTTAGCCTCGGCGACGGGTACGGCGATGAGGGAGAATGCCAACAGGGTGGCGGCGAAGGCGAAAAAGGTTTTCATGAGAGTCCTCAAGGGCCGAATTGATCGAAGGTCATTGACGGTTTGGAGATGAGGGTACCCACCCGGTTCTACAACGCTTTGGGGCGAGCCAAATCCTTTGATCGGCAGTTTAAGCCTCGCCAGGCTGGGATTCGAAAAAGAGGGGCATCCCCATCGGGGATCAGGAAAAGGCGGGAAGCAAAAACGTCTTCCCGCGAGTCCGGCTAAGCAAGTGGTTTAAGCTGGATATCCCTCTAGCCAGTAATGCGCTTGTACTTCTCGGTCAGTTGCTCCTCCGTCTCCTCATGGTTCGGATCCTTGAGGATGCAATCAACCGGGCAAACCTCGACGCACTGGGAAGTCTCGTAGTGGCCCACGCACTCGGTGCAGAGGTCGGGGTCAATCTGGTATATCTCGTCACCCTGACTGATGGCGCCGTTCGGGCACTCAGGCTCGCAAACGTCGCAGTTTATGCATTCGTCGGTGATGTAAAGGGCCATGTGGTACTCCTTAGGCTGGTGATAATCGATTCGGAAGGGATTTGGGGTAGGCGCCGAGGTCAGTGGCTCTATGGGCAACATATTACCCAAAGCGTTCGCGCAATGCAGCATACACCGGGGTCGGCACGAAGGCGGAGACGTCTCCGCCAAGACGGGAGACCTCGCGGACGAGCGAGGAGGACAGGAAGGCGTATGGCTCCGCTGGGGTCAGGAAGAGCGTTTCGATCCCCGGGGACAGTCGTCGGTTCATGCTGGCCAACTGGAATTCGAACTCGAAATCGGACACCGCCCTCAGACCCCGCATGATGACATCGATACCCTGAGTGGCGGCGAAGGTCACCAGCAGGCCGCTAAAGGGGATGACCTGGACGTTCGGCTGGTGGCTAACCGATGCCCGCGCCAGTTCTAACCGCCGCTCCGTATCGAAAACGGGTGCCTTGTGGGTATCCGCCGCCACCGCCACCACCACCTGATCGAAAAGGCGGGAGGCCCGCTCGATCAGGTCGATATGGCCGTTGGTGATGGGGTCAAAGGTCCCCGGATAGATGACCCTACGCATGGTTTCAGCCCTGATCGAGAATGAAGTCGGGGCGCCATGGCGGGCGCCACCTAACGGGTCTCCGCCAGCCCGTAACGCACCTGTCCCGCCTGTTTGTCGCGCAGGAGGCGCCATCCCTCCGGGAGGGGGGGGAATCCAGTCGTCGCCGGCGCTTCCAGATAGACCCGTGCGCCCCTTGCCAGCCAACCGCCGTGGGCAAGGGACGCGCAACTCGGGCCCAGCAGATCCTCGGGGAAGGGGGGGTCCAGGAAGACGAGGTCAAAGGGCTCCGCGTGACCCGCCATCGCCAGCCAGGGGCCAGCCTCGGCATGAACCACCTCCACCTGTCGGGCATTAAGCAACAGCCGGTTCTCGTGCAGCAGGCGCACCACCTTCGCCAATTTTTCGATCATGACTACCCGGCCCGCACCCCGCGAGGCCGCTTCGAAACCCAGGGCGCCACTACCGGCATAGAGATCCAGGCAGCGTGCTCCGCAAATCAGGGGAGCCAGCCAGTTGAACAGGGTCTCCCGCACCCGATCCGGGGTGGGCCTTAAGCCCGGCTGATCCAGCACCGCAAGCCGCCGTCCACGCCACTCGCCGCCCACGATGCGCAGTCGTCCCGGGAGTCCAGAGCCGCGCTGAGTCATGATAAGTGGCCCTGAAAGGGCTTCGCCAAGCTACACAAGGCCTTTCCTACCCGCCATGAGGATGCGCAAGCCGGCTCTCAAGGCTTCGGGGGGTCCGGCGCCGTCATCTCCGCCCCCACGATGACCGTAGCGAAACGCGTCGGGTCGATACGACGCTGAAAGGCATCGCGGATGCCCTCGGCCGTTACGGCCGAAATGCGGTCATTGAACCGGTCGAGATAATCCAGCGGCAGGCTGTAAAAGCCAATCATGGCGAGGTATTGCGCTATTTTGCCGTTACCGGCGATGCGGAGGGGAAAGCCTCCCGTGATGTTCTTGATAGCGGCGTTTAGCTCCTCCGGAGTCGGTCCCTGGGTACGAAAGCGTTCGATGGTCGCCATCAGAACCTCGCGGGCACTCTGGCCCTGCTCATTCTTGGTGGAGAGCGCGGCCACGAAGGGGCCGCGTTCCGCCAGGGGCAGGAAGTAGCTGGAAACGCTATAGGAAAGGCCGCGCTTCTCGCGTACCTCCTCCATGAGCAGGGAGACCAGGCCGCTACCGCCCAGGATGTGGTTTCCCACATAGAGAGTAAAGTAATCCGGGTCCCCACGGGACATGCCCGGCTGTCCGGTGTAGACATGGGTCTGGGTTGAGGGGAAGACGATGTGCTCCAGGACGGCGGTCGGCGGGTCCTGGACCGGAGCCAGGGGGGGCATGGGCTCCCCCTTGGCAAGACCGGCGGTGAGTTGCGCGGCGATGGCTTCCGCCTCCGGCCGGGTCACGGCGCCGACCAGGGCGATCACGGCGTTGCGAGCGACATAATGGCGAGCATGAAAGCGCGCCAGGTCTTCCCGGCTGAGGGCCGCCACGGATTCTGGGGTGCCGGAAGGGTCGGCGGCATAGGGGTGATCGCCGAAAATGCGGCGGTAGATGGCCTTCTGGCCGAGGGTGCCGGGGTCCTGTTCGTCCCGGTTCAGGCTGGTCAGGACATTGGCGCGCATCCGCTCGAAGTCGGACTCCCCGAAGCGTGGTTGTGAGATCACTAGGGTCAGGGTTTCCAGGGCCTGGTTCAAAGCAGGTTGCCGGGTCAGACTGCGCAGGGAGGCCGAGGCCATGTCCCGCTGTGCATTGATGGACATTTCCGCGCCCACGGCCTCGAGACGTTCGGCGATGGCGTTCGCGTCCCAGTCCCCCGCGCCCTGGTCAAGCAGGTCGGCGGTCAGGGCGGCCAGGCCCGGCTGCCCCTGATCCCGGGCGCTGCCGGCCTGGAAGGCGATGCGCACATCCAGCAGGGGCAGGTCAGGGGCCGCCACAAAGAGCACGGGCACCCCCTCGGGGGTCTCCCAGGTTTGGATCAGGGGCGTGGCCTGCAGAGGGGCACCGCCTAACAGGAACAGCAGGCCGGCAACCAGGGCGAAGAGGCGATTAGTGACCCGCACGTGCGTGAACTCCCGTGGTGGTGGCTTGAGGTCCATTGCCGTCGATGGGCTGGGGCTCCAGCAGGGCAACCGTCAGATTGTCGGAGACCAGGAATTTGCGGGCGACCGCCTGGACCTGTTCCGGGGTGACCCGGCTCAGGTGCGCGACATATTCGTCCATGAGTTCCCACCCGAGCCCAACCGTCTCCAGACTGCCGATCTGCTTAGCCTGGGCATAAACCGAATCCTGTTCATACACCTTGGCCGCAATGAGTTGATTGCGGATGCGTTCCAACTCCGCCTCGGCAACCGGCTCGTCGCGCAGCCGCTGAATTTGGGCCAGGAGGGCCTGTTCCAGTTCCTCGACGGTGCTCCCCTGGGCCGGGATGCCGTCGAGTAGCAGCAGGCCGGGCAGCCGGCTGAAGGCGCTATAGCTGGCGCCGGCGGAGGCGGCTACATGGGCGCCGCGCACCAGTTCGCGGCTGAAACGGGCGCTGGACCCCCCATCCAGGACCGAGGACAGCATTTCCAGGGCGTAAGGCTCCCAGTCCTCCCCGGCGTGACCGATAGCGGTGGACTTAAAACCCATGAGCAGGTAAGGCTCCTTCGCGGGGGCCTTGACCTTGATGCGCTTCTCGCCACGCTGGGGCGGATCGTCACCCCGTTTGGGTGCCGCCACCTGTTCGGCTGATAGGGGGCCGAAATGCTTCTCGGCCAGGGTAAATACCTCCTGGGGATCCACGTCGCCGACCACCACCAGGGTGGCGTTGTTTGGGGCGTACCATTGTCGATACCAGTCCCGAAGATCGGCGACCCTCATACCCTCCAGGTCGCTTGCCCAGCCGATAATCGGAATGCGGTAAGGGGATGCCTCATAAGCCGTCGCATTGAATTGCTCATAGGCCAGAGACTCGGGGTCGTCCTCGGTGCGCATCCGACGTTCTTCCTTGACCACCTCTAACTCCTTGAGAAACTCCTCCTCCGGCAGGGTCAGGAAGCGCATGCGCTGGGCCTCCAGTTCGAAGGAGATGGGCAGGCGATCCGCCGCCAGGGTCTGGAAGTAGGCCGTATAGTCCCGGCCGGTAAAGGCGTTCTCGTCACCGCCGTTCTCGGCGATGATCCGCGAAAACTCCCCGGGGGCCAGCTTCTCGGTGCCCTTGAACATCATGTGTTCAAGCAGATGGGACACCCCGGTCAGGCCGCCATGCTCATAGCTGGAACCCACCTTGTACCAAACCTGTGAAGTGACGATGGGGGCGCGATGGTCCTCCTTGACCAGCACCTTGAGGCCGTTATCGAGGATGCGCTCATGGACCCTGGGGGTCTCGGCGGTCGCGATCAAAGGGATCGCCAGGGCCGCGGCAAAAAGTAGTCGGGATTTCATCGCATCTCCATTTCCTGAATTGGGGCGTCGTAGTCGGGCGTCCGAGGGTCGATACCGGGAGACGCGTCCGCCGATGTTTGCTAGGATGACTGTAAAGGTTAGTTATTGGCAAGGCCCTTAACCAATAGTTCCGCAGCGCCGCTCCCCCCCCATTAGGTCCTTCATTCATGTTTGGATTTGGCAGAAAAAAATCGCAACCCGCGTCGGACGCGGTCATGCCGGAGGCAGGGACCGAGCACCCCGCGCCCAAGGGTGGCCTCTCCGCGCGCTTACGCGAAGGCCTGAAACTTACCCGCGCCGTCCTCAATACCGGCATCGGCGATCTGATGCGTGGCCGCAAGCACATTGATCAAGAGTTGCTGGACGAACTTGAGACCCGGTTGTTGACCGCCGACGTGGGTGTGGACGCGACCCTGCGTATCATCGGCGATTTCACGGCGCGGGTTCATCGCCACGAACTCTCCGATCCGGCGGCGCTCATGAGCGCCCTCAAGGATGAACTGGCGGAGATACTCCGCGCCTGCGAGAGGCCCGTCCGGGTCGCGGCCCCTGGCCGGCCCCAGGTCATCCTCATGGTGGGGGTCAATGGCGCCGGCAAGACGACCACCATCGGCAAGTTGGCGAAAAGGCTGCAGGCCGAGGGCAACAGCGTCATGCTGGCCGCCGGCGATACCTTCCGCGCGGCGGCGGTTGAGCAGTTGCAGGCCTGGGGCGAGCGCAACAGCGTCACCGTTATCGCCCAACAATCGGGAGCTGATTCCGCCTCGGTCATCTTCGATGCCCTCCAGGCCGCTACCGCCCGCGGCATCGATGTCCTCATCGCCGACACCGCTGGGCGCCTGCATACCAAGACGAACCTGATGGAAGAGCTGGCCAAGATCGCCCGGGTCATGAAGAAGCTCGATCCCGAGGCCCCGCATGAGGTGTTGCTGGTGGTGGATGCCACCACTGGCCAGAATGCCATTGCCCAGGCGCAGCAGTTCAATGCCTCGGTGCCCCTGACGGGTATCGCCCTGACCAAGCTCGACGGCACCGCCAAGGGTGGCGTCCTCTTCGCCATCGCCGAGCGTCTGCGCGTCCCCATCCGCTTCATCGGCGTTGGCGAGTCCATCGATGACCTCAGGCCCTTCGTGGCCGAGGAATTCCTCGAAGCCCTTTTCGGTTCCTGATGCCCGCTGGGATATGATCCACTTCGACCAGGTCAGCAAGCGCTATGCGGAGAGCGGGGAGGTTCTTTGCAACTTGAGTCTGGAGATCGCGGCCGGCGAGATGGTCTTTCTGACGGGCCATTCGGGTGCTGGTAAGAGCACCCTCCTCAAGCTGATTGGCTGTTTGGAACGCCCCAGCCGGGGTCAGCTCATGGTCGATGGCCGCAATGTGGGTCGCTTGCCCCGGCGCAAGATTCCCTTCCATCGCCGTCAGGTGGGAATGATCTTCCAGGACCACCGTCTGCTAACGGATCGCCCCGTCTTCGACAACGTGGCCTTGCCGCTGGTAGTCGCGGGCCTGGGACACCAGGAGGTCGGGCGGCGAGTCAGAGCCGCCCTCAATCAGGTGGGGCTGCTGAAAAAGGAAAAGTCACTGCCCCTTGCCCTGTCTGGTGGGGAACAGCAGCGCGTGGGCATTGCCCGGGCCATTGTCGCCCGTCCCCCCCTGCTGCTGGCCGACGAGCCCACCGGCAACCTGGACCCAGCGCTTTCGCGCGAGATCATGGGGCTCTTCGCGCGCTTCAATAAGGTCGGCGTCACCCTTCTGATTGCTAGCCACAACCTGGATCTGATCGCTTCCTTGCCATATCGTACCCTGACCTTGGATAAAGGGCGCCTGGTCGCCGATTCCCATGCGCACAAGAACCCCGCACCCACCCCCTGATCAGGCCGCGAAGGCCGCCGTCCGCCCCATGCGGCGGTTACAGATTCCCTTTGGCCGGTTGCCGGGGATCTGGTTTGCCCATCATCTCCAGGGTGCCGTGTCCAGTCTGAGCCGGCTGCGCGGTACGCCTCTGCCTACCCTGATGACGGTCCTGGTAATTGGTATCGCTCTGGCCCTCCCGGGGGCCCTCTTCGTCCTGACGCGTAACCTGGAACGGCTTGGGGACGGATGGGAGCAGACGGCGGCCATCTCCCTGTTCCTCAAGGCGGGGGTGAGCGAGGCTAAGGCCAAGGCCCTGGCTCGCCGCCTTGAGGGGCGGCCGGACCTGGAGTCCGTCACCTTGATTTCGCCGGACCAGGCCCTGGAGGAGTTGCGGGCCGAAACCGGCTTCGCCGAGGCGGTCGAGCAACTGGAGACTAACCCCCTACCCTATGTTCTGGCCCTGCGGCCGGCCCAAAGTCTGGGGGATGCGGCAAGTCTGGAGGGGCTGCGCGAGGTGCTCACCGCCCTGCCGGAAACGGACCTGGTCCGCATGGACACCCTCTGGGTACGACGTTTCCAGGGCATCGTTCTGCTGGGCGAGCGCGCGGCCCAGGTGCTGGCCTTCACCCTGGCTCTGGGTGTCCTGCTGGTCATAGGGAACACGATCCGCCTGGAGATCGAAAACCGGCGCCAGGAGATTGTCATCATGGAAACCGTGGGGGCCACCCATGCCTTCATCCGCCGTCCCTTCCTCTGGCTTGGCGTCTGGCATGGTGTCCTGGGAGGATGCATTGCCTGGTTCCTGGTTTCCCTGGCACTCCTGTTCATGCAGGGACCGGTATCCCGCCTCGCCGCCCTCTATCAAGCGGACTTCGTCCTCGTTGGGCTGGGCCCCGGCGCCCTGGCCTTCCTGCTGGGAGGGAGTCTGCTCCTAGGCCTGGCGGGTAGCTGGATCTCCGTGAGCCGGCATCTCGCGGCCATCGAGGCCGTTTGAGGGCGCCGATCGGGACCAGGAGGGTCCGCTCGGAAACTTTTCAAGGCTTTCGTCGCCAAATAGAGTGATTTGCACGTTGTGTGACCCCCGAGGGGTTTGCTACACTTAATTCCATAGAAAATTACTTGGGTATTGGCATCATGAATAAAGACCTCGCTCTGCTCCCTACTGGCAACATAGACGCCTATATCAGCGCCTCCTACCAGGTTCCGATGCTGACCCTGGACGAAGAGCGTGACCTGGCTGTTCGTCTGCGTGATCACGGTGACATGGACGCCGCCCGCCGGCTGGTCCTCTCCCATTTGCGGTTTGTCATCCGCATTGCCCGGGGCTATCTGGGTTATGGCCTGCCCTTGCCTGACCTGATTCAGGAGGGCTCGGTAGGGCTCATGAAAGCGGTGAGACGTTTTGAACCGGACGTGGGGGTCCGGCTGGTGTCTTTCGCCGTGCACTGGATTCGCGCTGAAATTCATGAATATATCCTGCGTAACTGGCGCATCGTCAAGGTTGCCACCACCAAGGCTCAGCGCAAACTCTTCTTCAACCTGCGCAGCGCCAAGAAGCGCCTCGGCTGGTTTACCCGCGAAGAGGTTGAGAGCGTCGCCAGGGATCTGGACGTCAAGGTCGAAACGGTGCTCGAGATGGAATCAAGGCTTTCTAACCAGGATCTGGCCTTTGACGGCGACGATAGCGATGATGAGGAGGGCCCCGCCGCGCCCTCCAGTTACCTGCCGGATATGCGCATGGAACCCGCCAGCGCCCTGGAACGTCAAGACACCATGATGGATCGCTACGATCGGCTCCACGCCGCCCTTGAGGGGCTGGACGAGCGTAGCAAAACCATCCTCCAGGCCCGCTGGCTGACGGAGAAAAAGCAGACCCTGCATGAACTGGCCGCCCAGTTTGGCGTCTCCGCCGAACGCATTCGTCAGATTGAGAAAAATGCCATGAGGAAAATGAAGACCCACCTCGAGGCGTGAGCCGCCGCCCCCCTCGCCTCTCGGAAAGTCCGCGCTCCACCGGGCTTTTTTTGTTGGGGATTCCCAGCATGGCAGGCGGCCGAGGGCTGGAATCAAAATCGGAGAAGATTCGTGTAACCTGCTGATAATATTATATAAAATAATTCATGTTGCCCTTGAAATCCGAGCCTTCCCCGTCTATGTTTAAAGCAGGGAGGAAAGAGAAAAGGAGTGACAGCCATGAAAACCAAGTCGACAGAGTTACGCGAAGTGGCACCGCGTCGCGAGATTGATGTGTTCGATAACATGGATCGGGTGTTTGACACCCTCTATCGCGGCTGGATGCGGCCGTTCCGTGAGTTGCTGCCAGAGTGGGCACCTCTGACCGGTCGTATGGAGTTTGCCATGCCGCATCTCGACCTCATTGAGCGCGACAAGGAGATTCTGGTCCGGGTGGAGATCCCGGGCGTTGACAAGAAGGACCTGAAGCTTGACCTGACGGGTGATTTGCTCACCATCGCGGGGGAGCGCCGGTTTGAGGAGGAGACCGAAGAGGGTGAGGTGCATTGTGCCGAGATCGCGCGGGGTGCCTTTACGCGCAGCATCCGCCTGCCGGTACCGGTTGAGCTCGAGAAGGTGGACGCCGAGTTCAAGGAAGGCCTGCTCGAAATCCATCTTCCCAAGGCCCACGAGACCGAGCGCCGTCGGATCGAGATCAAGTGAGGCACTCAACCCCTCCGCGCCATGAGAGGGGGCGCGGACGTGACGACGGAGGCCGGCCATCAGCCGGCCCCCGTTATTTCAGGTGCCGGTAATCGCCACGCGACCCAATCGCCCCGCAAGGGTGGCGGCCAGTTCCTCCGCAATCTTCTCCAGGGAGGTCGCCACCCCTAAATCGATCAGCCGGGTGACGGCCAGGCCTGGGTAGCCACAGGGGTTAATGCGAGAGAAGGGTTCGAGGTCGAGATCGACATTCAGGGCCAGGCCGTGGTAGCTGCAATGGCGCCGCACCCGCAGGCCAAGCGAGGCGATCTTGGCGCCCTCGACATAGACACCGGGGGCGTCTGGCCTGGCTTGGGCGAGGATCCCCTGAGTGGCAAGGACCTCAATAACGGCGGTTTCGAGGAGGTTGACCAAGCCTTTGACGCCCAGGCCGGCACGCTTGAGATCCAGCAGCAGGTAAGCGATGAGCTGCCCGGGTCCGTGGTAAGTCACCTGGCCGCCGCGATCCACCTTGAGCACCGGGATGTTACCGGCATCCAGCAGGTGCTCCATACGGCCAGCCTGGCCCAGGGTATAGATAGCCGGATGCTGCAGGAGCCAAAGTTCATCGGGAGTTGCGGCGTCTCTGGCGTTCGTGAAATCCCGCATGGCTCGCCAACTGGCTTCATAGTCGCACAAGCCTAAATTCCGGATTACGAACAGGCCGTCACTCGTCCCAGGGGCGTGATTGCTCAAGGTGAGCTTTAGGTCAAAGGGCCCACGCCACGCGCGCGTTGCCACTCATATCGCGATAAATGGCGTCGAGTTGTTCCTGGCTTTCGGCCTGAATGACTAGGGTCACCGCGACCCATTTTCCACCACGACTCTGTCGCACCTTGACTTGGCTCTCGCAGAGGTTAGGGGCATGTCGTCGGACTATTTCGATGACCAGTTCCTCGAAATTATCGTCCAGCCTGCCGATGGACTTGATCGGAAAGGCGCAGGGGAACTCCAGCAGGCGGGTGGCTTCTTTCTTCATGGACGGCCTATTGGAACCAGCGCAGGACCGTATCCCTGAGCCACTCCCACCAGCCACCCTCCGCGACATCCTGGAGGGCGATCAGGGGTTCCCGGCCTATCTCCTTCCCATCCAGGTCAACGACGATCTCGCCCACTTTGTCGCCCTTGGCGACAGGGGCCATGATGTCTGGATTTTTTTCGATCCGGGCCGCGAGCTTGTCGTAACGGCCCCGCGGAATGGTGGCATGGATATCCGACGCGGGGCCCACCGGCAATTCCTCAATGGCCCCCATCCAGATCCGCAGCTTCTCAATGGGCTGGCCACCGGGATAGAGCTTGGGGGACTCGTAGAAACGGAAGCCATAATTGAGCAGGGCCAGGCTGGCCTGGGCGCGGGCCTTTTCGCTCTTGGCGCCCATGATCACGGAGGTCAACCGCATGCTGTCGGGTTTTTTGGCGGAGGCCACCAAACAGTAGCCGGCGGTCTCGGTATGGCCCGTCTTGACGCCATCGACGGCGGGGTCCTGCCACAGGAGGCGGTTGCGGTTGTTCTGCTTGATACCGTGGTACACGAATTCCTTTTCGGAGTACCAGGCGTAATACTCCGGGAATTCACGAATGGTCGCGGCGGTGACCAGGGTCATGTCGCGCGCGGTGGTGTAGAGTTCGGGATCCGGGAGCCCCGTGGCGTTGGTGAAGTGGCTGTGGGTCATTCCCAAACGCTGGGCATGGGCGTTCATGAGGCTGGCGAAGGTCTCCTCACTGCCGGCGACGTGCTCGGCCAGAGCCACGCTGGCGTCATTGCCAGACTGGATAATCATGCCGTGGAGCAACACCTCCAGGGGAATCTGCTTACCCAGTTCAACGAAGGTCTTGGAACCACCCGTGCGCCAGGCCTTTTCGCTAATGAGCACCTCATCTGTGAGGGCTACCTTACCCGCCGCTAATTCCCGAAAGACGACATAGGCGGTCATGATCTTGGTAAGGCTCGCGGGGTCCAGGCGCTCGTCGGCCTGGTGTTCGACCAACACCTTGCCGGTGTTATGGTCGACGAGCAGGTGGGCGCGGCTGGGAATCGTCGGTGGCTCGGGGATAGGCGGCTGGGGGTTAGTGGCTGGCGTCTTGTCCTGGGCCAGGACCGGCGTCAGGATTAACAGAAAAAGGAAGCAAAGGATTTGGGCGAGGGGCTTCATCGGCAAGGCTCGGCGCTGGATGGAGGGGGGCAATAATCAGGGGTGCAACCTGATATAAGCCCGGAAGAGCGCATTCTAAGCGCTGGGGCCCCGGGTTGCAGCCGCGCTGAACAAGAAATCGCTGGGGCAGGGGGCAAGCCGCGAGGCATTCTGGTCTCCCCGAGAGCCAGCTTCCCCAGGTGGATGAGCAGCAGGGAGGCCCGGTAAGGCCTGCCATCCTGGGGTAAAACCTGGCTATCGGCTAACCACTCTAGAATTACCTACGCCCAGGGAGGCTAATTTGCGTGAAAGGTCTTGAGCCTTGTCCTGGGAATCAACAGGGCCAATCTGAACCTTGTAAGGCGTTGATTCATTGGAGACGTCGGCTTGAACCAGAACGCCTTCCTCCAGTTTGGCAACCAGTGCTTGTCGCAACTCTTCCGCGTTGGAGCGATCCTCGAAGGCTCCGACTTGCAGGTAAAGGGAGGAAGTATCGTAGCTTTTAGGTTTAGCCTTGGGCTTGGCGGCGACCAAGGGGGCACCGAGGATGTCGGTTTCCGCGGTAGCGGCGATCCGGGTTTCGGTCGGGCTCAAAGTCGAGGTAGGCTGATCTTGCAGGGCGTCGTTGCCCGATCTCGCCTTGTCGGAGGCGGCAACGAACATTTCCTGCAGGCCTTTCTCAAGCTTGGGTTTTCCCGGATCAACTACTTGAATGGTGACCTTGGCTGAGCCCTTGTCGACCATGTTCAACTGAGAGGCGGCGGCATAGGACAGGTCAAGAACCCGGTTGCCATGGAAGGGCCCCCGGTCGTTAACCCGAACCAGGGTACTGAGGCCGTTGTCGACATTAGTGACCTGGATGAGGCTGGAAATGGGCAGGTTCTTGTGAGCGGCGGTCATGGCATACATATCATAACGTTCGCCGCTACTGGTGCGACGACCGTGGAAGCGCTTCCCATACCAGGATGCGGTACCCTTTTCCTCATGACCCGTGGCGTCGGACTTGACGAAATATCGCTTCCCCTTGACTACGTAGGAAGAAGATTTTTTTGATGGTGGGGGTGATTCAACCTTGGGGACTGGCTGCTGGGTTTGGCCAGGGGGCTCGGCGCCGCTATCTTGACTCGTGGTTGCGCAACCCGTCAGGGAAAGCATCGATAGAAAAAAAACCAAAAACCCCAGGACTTGGCCCCGCAGGACGGCTACCCATGCGTTATCGCGCGCATCTTCTGTCGTCATCGTTCGCCCCCAATCGCTCGAAAAGTAACCGTTCGGCTGTCTTTATTCCTTTAGCCTCAATGCCTTACCTGGATATTTGGTTACGCAAAAAACAGATAGAACAACAAGGATATCTTGGCTGGGGTGTTTCAGCACATAGAAATTTTATACGGCAAGCCATAAAATTATTTATTAGCTACTGGTTCCTGTACCCATTCCTGGTTGAAAAATTTAAATATGCATATCATAAACAAAGGGTTGTGGTATGCGTCGCCCGAGGGTCGCATGGGCCGGCCGGCTATCTGCTCAGTCCGCACCGGGCAGATTGAGGCCCCCTCTCGGTTCGGTGGGGCAAAAACGCGCCTGCGGGGCACCGCGGTTATCCACCAACGACCACTCAAGGCTTGGGCCGGGTGAGCACCTCTAGCCCGGGAATGGTGCTAGGCACTATTATCCAGGGTACTTGCAACGATAATCGGGGAATTGGCGATGAATGGGGCTTTGGTTGGCATAATCATGGGCAGTGACTCGGACCTGAGTGTCATGCGGGCGGCGGCGGAGGTCCTCGGAGAGCTGGGGGTGCCCTGCGAGATGACCATCGCCTCCGCACATCGCACCCCCAAAAGGGCATTTGAATATGCCGAGGGCGCGCGGGCGCGGGGCCTCAAGGTCATCATCGCCGGGGCGGGTGGGGCCGCCCACCTGGCTGGGGTGGCGGCGGCCCTGACCCCTTTGCCCGTGATTGGCGTGCCCGTCAAGAGTGCCAGTCTGTCCGGCCAGGATTCCCTGCTCTCGATGGTGCAGATGCCCCCGGGGGTGCCCGTGGCCACGGTCGCCATCGACGGCGCCAGGAATGCCGGGATCCTTGCCGCCCAGATGATTGCCACCGGCGATCCCGCCCTGATGGATCGCCTCATCGACTTCAAGCAAGCCCTGGCGGCGGCGGTCCTCGCTAAGGCAGAGCGTCTGGAGCGCGGGGAATCAAACTGAAGTCACCCGGTTTCTTAGACAGTCCCCCGAGGAAGACCAGAGTTCGTCGTGGATATCACTGAATTATTGACTTTTTCCGTGAAGAACAAGTCCTCGGACCTGCATCTTTCCGCCGGGTTGCCGCCCATGATCCGGGTCAATGGCGACATGCGCCGCATCGACCTGCCCGCCATGGACCATCGCACGGTGCATACGCTGGTCTATGAAATCATGAATGACAAGCAGCGCAAGGACTACGAGGAGTTTCTCGAAACCGACTTCTCCTTCGAGATCCCTGGCCTGGCCCGCTTTCGCGTCAATGCCTTCAATCAGAAGCGCGGCGCCGCCGCCGTCCTCCGCACCATTCCCTCCAAGGTGCTGTCCCTGGAAGAAATCAACGCCCCCAAGTTGTTCCGGGACATCGTTGAGGTGTCCCGGGGGCTGATCCTGGTGACAGGGCCCACGGGGTCCGGCAAGTCCACCACCCTGGCCGCTATGATCGATTACCTCAATGATACCCGCTATGAGCACATCCTCACCATCGAGGACCCCATTGAGTTTGTCCACCTGAGCAAAAAGTGCCTGATCAACCAGCGGGAGGTCCACCGCGATACCCTGGGCTTCGCCGAGGCCCTGCGCTCGGCCCTGCGCGAGGACCCGGATATCATCCTGGTGGGTGAGATGCGCGATCTGGAGACCATTCGCCTGGCCATGACCGCCGCCGAAACGGGTCATCTGGTGTTCGGCACCCTTCATACCACCTCCGCGGCCAAGACCGTGAACCGCATCATCGACGTCTTTCCGGCGGCGGAGAAGGATATGGTCCGTTCCATGTTGTCCGAATCCTTGCGCGCCGTCGTCGCCCAGACCCTGCTGAAGAAGGTCGGCGGCGGGCGGGTGGCGGCCCACGAGATCATGATCGGCTCCCCTGCCATTCGTAACCTGATCCGCGAGGACAAGGTGGCCCAGATGTACTCCGCCATCCAGACCGGCCAGGCCTTCGGCATGCAGACCCTGGATCAAAACCTGGCGGATCTGCTGAAGCAGGGCCTTATCACCCGCGCCGATGCCCAGTCCAAGGCTCAGAACAAGGAGTCCTTCGCCTGATCGATTCCTCGCCGTGACCGGTAGCCTTTTGGCGTGCGGCATCCTCTACCGACATTCGAGACAAGATGGACTTCAACCCACTCCTCATCCTCATGGCCCAAAAGAAAGGGTCCGACATGTTCATCACCGCGGGCCGTCCCCCCGGAATCAAGATCGACGGCGTCATCCGTAACGTCGGCAATGATGCCCTGACGCCCCGGGATGCCCATGACCTTGTCTATGGTGTGATGAGCGAGAAGCAGCAAAAGGAGTTCGAGGAGACCAAGGAGTGCCAGTTCGCCATCGATGCCAAGGGCGTTGGCCGCTTCCGAGTCAGTGCCCTGGTGCAACGCGATGCCACCTGCATGGTGCTGCACCGCATCGAGTCGAAGATCCCCACCCTGGAGGAGTTGCGCCTGCCCCCGATCATCCAGGAACTGGCTATGACTAAGCGCGGGCTCATCATCTTTGTTGGCGGGACCGGCACCGGCAAGTCCACCTCGTTGGCGGCGATGATTGGCTACCGAAATCAGCATAGTTCCGGGCACATCATCACGATCGAGGACCCCATAGAGTTCGTCCATGAGCATGGCGGCTGCGTCGTTACCCAGCGCGAGGTCGGGGTCGATACCCAGTCCTTCGACGTCGCCCTCAAAAACACCCTGCGCCAGGCCCCCGACGTCATCCTCATCGGCGAGATTCGTACCCGCCAGACCATGGAGTACGCCGTCGCCTTTGCCGAGACAGGTCACCTGGTCCTGGCCACTCTGCACGCCAATAACGCCAACCAGGCCCTAGATCGCATCCTGAACTTTTTCCCAGATGAAGCCCGTAACCAGCTCTTCACCGACCTGTCGCTGAACCTCAAGGGCGTCATCGCCCAGATGCTCGCCCCGCGCCTGGATGGAAAGGGCCGGCGCGCCGTCATCGAGGTCCTGCTCGGTACCCCTTTGGCCTCGGACCTGATTCGCAAGGGCGAGGTCCATAAGCTCAAGGAGTTGATGAAAAAGTCCCGTGAGCAGGGCATGGTCACTTTTGACCAGTCCCTGTTCGATCTTTACGAGGAGGGCGAGATCAGCTATCAGGACGCCCTGCGCTTGGCGGATTCCGCCAACGAGGTGCGCCTCATGATCAAACTCCACGGTACCCGGGACAAGGGGATGGAACTGGACGGAGGCCTGGAGGGCATCAGTCTGGTGGAAAAAGATGGATGACGGTCGCATTGAACCGCTATGGCCGCAGGCCGATTCAGACATACGCGCCTCAGGCAGGGTGGCTTTTTGACCTCCACTGCCCAGCAGGAATGCCGAAGAGGCACCGATTTTTTCTGATCCGCAACCCGGGGTCGCGGTGTAAAGTGATAGTCAAAACCGCCATCATGCTTGTATAAAGGCCTCATATTTTTCAAGCGCGGCCATACCGAGGACGCAACTTTAATGATCAAAGCTCCCTGTAAACCTCTTCCGGCAACGGATTGGCTCCTCAAGCCCCTCTTTGCCACCCTGGCGGCGGCCGCGATTCAGTTTGGGGTCAGCGGCTGTGTGAATCTGCCCCTGCTGGAGCAGGAAAAGCCCAGGGAGCAGGAGCCGGTCCAAGCCGAGGCACCTAACCCCGTGCTACCCATGGAGCCTCAGGAGGCCCGGCCCGCCAAGGCCAAACGCTGGGAATGGGAGGGCGATAATCGCAAGATCACGCATATCTGGATCGATGTCGATAGCCAGAAGGCTCGCTTTTACGAGGGTGAGGAACAGGTTGGGTGGACCTATGTCGCCTCGGGTCTGAAGTCGCACCCGACGCCGGTAGGTCATTTTGCCGTCATGGGCAAGGAGAAAACCAAGGAGTCAAACCTGTACGGCAAAATATACAATGCCGACGGGCAGGTTGTCGTCTCCGACGCCAAGCGGGGCCGCCATCAGGTTCCGGCGGGTGGCCGCTTCTCCGGGGCCAAGATGCCTTATTTTCTTCGCCTCACCGGGGACGGCGTAGGCCTGCACGCCGGCGCCATTCCTCGGCCGGGACATCCTGCCTCGCACGGCTGTATACGCCTGCCCGCGCCCTTTGCCCAGCGCCTCTTTAGCCAGGTCCCGATCGGGACGCCCGTAACCATCACGGGTACGGGTCCGGATTATGGCGACTATCGCGGCAGGCTGGCGGCTCAGGGCGCCGCCAGACAAGAGCCGGCGGAAGGCGGCACCCTGTCGCCCGCCGAGGTGGCGAAAATCCAGCCCGCGTCGGCGCCGGTCGTGCAAACCGAGCCGGTGAAACCAAGGCCTGCACCCTTGCTGGCCGCGCCGATCCAGACCGCGAGCACCGAGCCGTTGAAACCGGGGCCCACTTCCGTGCCGGCCGTACAAAACGAGCCGGTGAAACCTCGGCCTACCCCCGTGCAGCCCATGCCGCCACGGACCAGCCCGACAGAGCCCTTGACGTCTCTATCCACGCACACCCCGACCACGCAACCCCCCTACCCGCAACTCAGGGTGGCGAGACCTCAGCCTCCGCAAAATCAGTCCTGGAAGCCCCTGGTCACCGAAGGGACCTTGGCCGTGCCCGTCGGGGTTCCGCCGGCAAACCATGCCAATCCAACCTCGGTTGCCCAACCGGGGTCCGCGCCAATGGGAGGCACTCCCGAGGATAAGTCCGTTTCGCCCAAACCCCTCCAAGCCGGGTCAACACCCCCTCAATCCTCATTGACCTCGCCCCAGGCCCCCAAGACCACGGCCGCGCGCCCTGAAAACCCGTCGGCCTTAGGACAAACCCCGCCGCAGCAGGCCCCAGAGGCGCCAGTTCGGGAAAAAGCCGCTCCTCCCACCCCGGTCGCCCCTCTTGGCGGGGTGCAAACGGCGCCCGCCCTGACATCGCCTGGATCAGGGGCGGCCCTACCCGCTTTACCCGTGGCGGAACAGCTTCCGGCCAAAATAGCCCCCATGATCCAGCCCCTGCCCTCGACCAACCAAGCCGCGTCGCCGGTGGAGGCCAAGGTGCCCGCCGAAATAAAGGCCCCGGCGGCCCAGGCGGGGAAGGACCAGGCCAAGACCGAAGCCGAATCCGCTCCAGCCGTCCCCCTTAAGGCCGACCCGGGCTAGACCCGGGGCGGCTGTACCAAGGCCCGGGCGGTTGGGGTTGGGGCGCTCGGCTTTAGCTCTACCCTTCGCGCTGGCCTCTGGGTACCGCGCCCGGGCCGCCTGGTGGTCAGTTGGGGAGGGTCCCGGAGGGGCCGGAGGCCGGAGGATTTAGACGGATTGGCGGTGATTGTCCGCCAGGCGGACATAGTGGAGGGCCGAGTACTCCAGGTATTCCAGTTCCTGGTCCGTCAAAGGTCGGATACGCGTGACCGGGGAGCCGCGCCAGAGATAGCCGCCGTCCAGAACCTGTCTGGGCGGGACCAGGGAACCAGCGCCCAGGAGGGTCCTTGGCTGGACGACCGCCCGGTCCAGGATGCGCGCGCCCATGCCAATCAGGCAGCAATCATGGATTTCGCAGCCGTGCAGTACGACCTGATGGCCGATGGTAACGCGGTCGTGAATGATGAGGGGCGCGCCACCCGGCAGGAAACGGCTGTCGTGGGACACATGCAGAATGCTGCCGTCCTGGATATTGGTCTCGGCGCCGATGCGGATGTAATGGACATCGCCCCTGACCACCGCCATGGGCCAGATGGACGACCCCTCGCCGATCTCCACATCGCCGATCACCAGGGCGGTGTGATCGATCCAGGCACTGGCGGCAAGGCGCGGCTGCTTGCCCTGGTAAGCGCGGATAGGGGACATAGTTTTCCTCGGTGCGGGATGGGCTTGGGTATGGGGGTCAAGGGAAGGTTCCGTCAGTGTCCAATGCTAGCAGCAACCGCCAGGGCTGTCGTTGCCCGGCCATGAGCATTTCCGCCGGCGGTGACACTGGATTGCGCCATCACCCGGGCCTATATTGCCTTCCTGAAGCCGCGCCCTCGCCGCGTCAATCCGTCCGGAGCACGTCACATGTCTTTTGCCGCTGTCGCCCTCATGCTCACCCTGGCCCTGGCTTCGCCCCTGGCCCTGGCCGCCAAGCCACGCCAATTCATCGACGAGGCCGGGCCCGCGGCGCCGGCCAGCATCCTTGACCCCAAGCTCTGGGAGGAGGGCAGGACCGCACTGCCGCCCTGGCCCAAGGACGGCGATCTGGTGGAATTCAAGCTGGATAACGCCTCTCCCTCCCGCTTCCGCTATTTCATCGATGGCCAGCATTTGAGCATCGGCAGCGATGAGGTGGTGCGCTACACCCTCGTGGCTGAATCGCCCTCGGGCACCCGCAATGTCACCTTCGAGGGCCTGCGTTGCAAGGCCCAAGGGGTCTTTCGCACCTATGCCTATGGCTCGAATGACCGCTTCATCCTCGTTGAGGGGGCTGACTGGCAGGCCGTCACCTCCCAGTCCGGGGACGGGCTCCACCGGGAGTTGCATGGCCACTTCCTCTGTGGTCCACGCACCTTTGAGCCACGCCCCATCCCGGATATGATCCGGGCGCTCAAGGGTAAGGTCCACGGGCGCGAAAACGCCGGATTCCTGCCGGATTGAGCCGCGACCAGGCCCTATTTCCTCCCATCACCCCGCCATCTCAATCGGTTCAACGAGGCATCATGGACAACCCCCTCATCGACATGCCCGGCCTGCCCCCCTTTGGCCGCATCCTGCCCGAGCAGGTGGAACCCGCCATCGATACCCTGCTGGCCCGCAACCGCGCCCGCATCACGGAACTCGCCCAGGGTGCGGACCCCCCTACCTGGGAGAACTTCATCGAGCCCCTGGAGATGCTCGGCGATGGCCTGGAGCGCGCCTGGTCACCCGTCGGCCATCTCAACGCCGTCATGAACAGCGAGGCCCTGCGCTCCGCCTACAACGCTTGCCTGCCCAAGCTCAGCGACTACGCCTCCGAGCTTGGCCAGAACCGGGCCCTGTTCGATGGCTATCGCGCCGTCGCCGCCCAGGAGCACCTGGACGCCACTCAGCGCCAACTGCTCGCCAATGCCCTGCGCGACTTTCACCTCTCCGGCGTGGATCTGCCCTCGAACCAGCAGAGCCGCTTCAAGGCAATCGACCGGGAACTGTCGCGCCTCGGGTCCAAGTTCTCCGAGAACCTCCTGGATGCCACCAACGCCTGGAGCAAGCCTATCGAGGATGAGGCCCAGCTGGCCGGCCTGCCGGAATCCGCCCGCGCCCTGGCCCGCCAGACCGCCGAGCGCCGCGGCGCGCCCGGCTGGGTCCTGACCCTCGATTTCCCCTCCTACCAGCCGGTCATGACCTACGCCGATGACGCGGCCCTGCGCCGCGAAGTGTATGAGGCCTATACCACCCGTGCCTCCGAGCTCGGCCCCCATGCCGGCCAATGGGACAACGGCGCCATCATGGATGAGCTCCTGGCCCTGCGGCACGAGCAGGCCCAGCTCCTCGGCTTCGCCAACTATGCCGAACGCTCCCTGGCCACCAAGATGGCCCGTTCCCCCGAGGAGGTGATGGGCTTCCTCGCCGGCCTGGCGCAACGGGTCGTGACGCAGGCCCGCCAGGAGATTGAAGAGGTACGCGACTTTGCCCGGACCCTGGGGGGCCCCGGTGCTATCGAGCCCTGGGACCTGGCCTACTATGCCGAAAAGCTGCGCGAGCATCGCTATGCCATCACCCAGGAGGAGCTGAGGCCCTATTTCCCCATCAGCCGAGTCCTCGGCGGCCTCTTCAAGCTGCTGGAGCGGCTCTTCGACATCCGCCTCCGCGAGGTCCAGGGGGTCGATACCTGGCATCCGGATGTGCGCTTTTTCGAGATCCGCGCGGGCGATGGCGACTTGCGGGGCCAGTTCTACCTCGACCCCTTTGCCCGTCCCAACAAGCGCGGCGGGGCCTGGATGGATGTCTGCGTCAACCGGCTCCACACCGCCACCTGCGATCAGATCCCCTGCGCCTACCTGGTGTGTAACTTCTCCCCGCCCGTGGGGGATCAGCCCTCGCTGCTGACCCATACCGAGGTCCTGACCCTCTTCCACGAGTGCGGCCACGGCTTGCACCACCTGCTGACCCAGATCGATTATCCCGCCGTCGGCGGCATCTCCGGCGTGCCCTGGGATGCGGTGGAGCTGCCCAGCCAGTTCCTGGAAAACTGGTGCTGGGAGCGGGAGTCCCTGGACCTCATATCCGGCCAGGTGGCCACCGGCGAGCCCATCCCCGATGGGCTATACCAGCGGATGCGGGCCGCCAGGAATTTCCAGTCCGCCATCCAGATGGCCCGTCAACTCGAATTCGCCCTGTTCGACTTCCGCATCCATCTCGAATACGACCCGGCTCGGGGCGGGCGCATCCAGGAGATCCTCGACCAGGTGCGCGACCAGGTGGCTCCCCTCAAGCCCCCGGCCTTCAACCGCTTTGCCCAGGGCTTCTCGCACATCTTCGGCGGCGGTTACGCGGCGGGCTACTACAGTTACAAATGGGCCGAGGTCCTGTCCGCCGATGCCTTCTCCCTCTTCGAGGAAAGGGGCGTTCTCGATAGCGCCACCGGCCGCGCCTTCCGCCAAAACATCCTGGAACAGGGCGGCTCCCGCCCGGCCATGGACCTCTATGTGGCCTTCCGGGGCCGCGAGCCCACGATCGACGCCTTGCTCCGCCATAGCGGTATCGCTATCGCGGCTTGATGATGGGCGGCGAGACAGGCCTGCCGGTTTGTGCAGGCCCTGGCTCTAAATCCCATCGGGTCAAGGATCAATTCTCCGACTGGCGCTTTAGATCTATGAAATACGCTGACTTACGAGATTTCATCGCCCAATTGGAGGCGCGGGGGGAGCTCAAGCGCATCCGCGCCGAGGTCGATCCCTACCTGGAGATCACGGAGATCTGCGACCGGACCCTGCGGGCTGGGGGCCCGGCCCTCCTCTTCGAGCGGCCCAAGGGCTCGGAGATACCTCTGCTGGGCAACCTCTTCGGCACCCCCAACCGGGTGGCCATGGGCATGGGCGAGGAATCCGTGACGGCCCTGCGCGGGGTCGGCCAGTTGCTGGCCAGCCTCAAGGAGCCCGAGCCCCCCCGGGGCATGAAGGATGCCTGGGAAAAATTGGCGGTCTTTCGCAAGGCCCTGGACATGGCTCCCAAGCAGATCAAAGGTCCGCCCTGTCAGGAGGTGGTGCTGGAGGGCCAGGATGTGGATCTTGGGCGGCTGCCCATCCAGACCTGCTGGCCCGGTGACGCCGGTCCCCTCATCACCTGGGGTCTGGTCATCACCCGGGGCCCGGACAAGCCGCGCCAGAACCTGGGCATCTACCGCATGCAGGTGCTGGGGCCGAACCGGGTCATCATGCGTTGGCTGGCCCATCGCGGCGGCGCCCTGGATTTTCGCGAATGGACCCGCGCCCACCCGGGCGAGCCCTTCCCCGTCTCGGTGGCCCTGGGCGCCGACCCGGCCACCATCCTCGGTGCCGTCACCCCGGTGCCAGACAGCCTGTCGGAATATGGCTTCGCGGGCCTGCTGCGGGGCAGTCGCACCGAGGTCGCCGCCAGCATCGGCAATGCGCTACAGGTGCCCGCCCGGGCGGAAATCGTACTGGAGGGCCGCATCCATCCCAATGACACCGCCCTGGAGGGGCCCTTCGGCGACCATACCGGCTATTACAACGAGGTGGACCGCTTCCCGGTCCTGACCCTCGATCGCATCAGCCATCGTCGCCAGCCCATCTATCACAGCACCTACACTGGCCGGCCGCCGGATGAACCCGCCATCCTGGGGGTGGCCCTCAACGAGGTCTTCGTGCCCATCCTGCAAAAGCAGTTCCCGGAGATCCTGGATTTCTATCTGCCGCCCGAGGGCTGTTCCTACCGGCTGGCGGTGGTGAGCCTGAAAAAGCAGTACCCCGGCCACGCCAAGCGCATCATGCTCGGCGTCTGGTCTTTCCTGCGCCAGTTCATGTACACCAAGTTCGTGATCGTGGTGGACGACGACATCAATACCCGGGACTGGAAGGACGTCATCTGGGCCATGACCACCCGCATGGACCCGGCGCGGGACACGGTCACCATCGAGAACACGCCCATCGACTACCTGGACTTCGCCTCCCCCGTCTCCGGGCTGGGCTCCAAGATCGGCTTCGACGCCACCAACAAGTGGCCGGGCGAGACCAGCCGGGAATGGGGCAAGCCCATCGAGATGACGGCGGCGGTACGTCAGCGGGTGGATGCCCTCTGGGCTGAGTTGGGGATAAGCTGAGCCTGGGCCGCGGGCCCGGTAGCGATCCTGCTCTCAATGTCCCAAAAAATAGAGGCGCTCCCTTTCGAAAGCGCCCCGTATTCGGAGGCCGCTGGGAGGGACCTGCCCTCCCCGAATTCTCGGCCAACTCACCCCGTTGCCGTGCGAATCCACTCCACCCGCTTGCGCATGACCCCGTAATAGACCACCGGGATGACCACCAGGGTCAGAACGGTGGAGACGAAGAGACCAAAGAGCAGGGACACCGCCAGGCCCGAGAAGATGGGGTCGTCCAGGATGAAGAGGGCCCCGGCCATGGCCGCGAAGGCGGTGAGGGCGATGGGCTTGGCGCGGACCACGGCCGAGCGCACCACCGCCGCCTCCAGGGTCAGGCCTCCCCGCACCTCCTGATTGATGAAGTCCACTAGCAGGATGGAATTGCGGACGATGATGCCGGCCAAGGCAATCATGCCGATCATGGAGGTGGCCGTGAACTGGGCCCCCAGGAGGGCATGGCCGGGCATGATGCCGATGATGGTCAGCGGGATGGGGGCCATGATGACCAGGGGCACCAGGTAGCTGCGGAATTGACCCACCACCAGGAGGTAGATAAGGATCAGCCCCACGCCATAGGCAATACCCATGTCGCGGAAGGTGTCATAGGTGACCTGCCACTCCCCATCCCACTTAAGGCTGTATTCGTAGGGGTTCAGGGGCGGGCGCAGGAACCACTGCTCCAGCCCCAGGTTGTCGGCCAGGGTAGCCGAGATCTCGAAGAGGCCGTAGAGGGGACTGTCCGTCGCCCCCGCCATGTCACCCGTCACATAGACCAGCGGCAGCAGGTCCTTGTGATAGATGCTGTGCTCCCGGGTCGTCTCCACCAGGCTGACGATCTCCGACAGGGGGACCAATTGCCCGCCCTGGGCGCGCACCCGCAGGGCCAGCACCTGTTCCAGGTCAGCCTTGTCGGCCTCGCCATACTCGACCCGGATGGGCACGGCATACTTGACGTTGGCCCCATGGAGGAAACTCATGTCCTCGCCGTCCAGCACCGTGGCCAGCGCCTGGGCGACGGCGCTCTGGGCCACGCCGAGGCGCGCCGCCTTGGCCCGATCGACCACCACCATCAGCTTAGGGGCGGGAAATTCCACCGAGTCATCCACGTCCACGATATCCGCCGTCTGCTCGAAGACGCCGCGCACCTGCTTGGCGATGCCGATCTGTCCCGCGTAGTCGAGGCCGTAGATCTCGGCGACCAGGGGTGAGAGCACGGGCGGTCCGGGCGGAATCTCCACCACCTTGGCGTTACCCTGGTACCGGCGGGCGATAGCCTGGAGGGGGTCGCGCACCGCCTGGGCCACCTCGTGACTTTTGCGATCGCGATGGTGCTTGTCCACCAGGTTGACCTGGATATCACCCAGGTGGGCCCCCTCGCGGAGGTAGTACTGGCGCACCAGGCCATTGAAATTGATGGGGGCGGCCGTGCCGGCGTACACCTGATAATCCGTGACCTCTGGCACCTGGGCCAGGTAGTGACCCAACTCGGCCAGAACCCGCGCCGTCTGCTCCAGGCTGGTGCCCTCGGGCATGTCCAGCACCACCTGGAACTCGGACTTGTTGTCAAAGGGCAGCATCTTGAGGATCACCGCCTTGCTGGTCACCAGGCCGATGGAACCGGCGATCAGCAGCAGGATGCCGCCCAGCAGGAGCCAGCGATTGACCCAGCCGGACCGGCCGACCAGGAAGGGGGAGATGGCGCCGTGGAACAGGGTCCGCATCCAGCCACCATCGGCATCGGGACCGGGGCCATGGGCACCACCCGCCTGGGCATGGGCCCGTCGGCCGAGCATGAAGTTGGTCATCCAGGGGGTAAAGACGAAGGCCACCACCAGGGAGATGAGCATGCCCAGGGAGGCATTGATGGGGATCGGGCTCATGTAGGGCCCCATGAGTCCAGTGACGAAGGCCATGGGCAGGAGGGCGGCGATGACGGTGAAGGTCGCCAGGATGGTGGGCCCGCCCACCTCATCCACCGCCGTGGGCATGAGGTCCAGGAGCTTTTTGGAACTCAGAGCCATGTGGCGGTGGATGTTCTCGACCACCACGATGGCGTCGTCCACCAGGATACCAATAGAGAAGATGAGGGCGAAAAGGGACACGCGGTTGAGGGTGAAGCCCCAGGCCCAGGAGGCAAAAAGGGTCAGGGCCAGGGTGACGATGATGGCCGCGCCCACGATGATGGATTCCCGCCAACCAATGGCGAAGATGACCAGAATGATAACGGACAGAGTGGCGAAGCTCAGCTTTTGGATCAACTTCTGGGCCTTGGCATCGGCAGTGGCGCCATAGTTACGCGTCACCGTCACCTCGATACCCTCGGGGATGAAGGTGCCCTCGAGTTGGGCAAAACGGTCTATGACCCGCTCCGCCACCTCGACGGCATTGATCCCCTCCTGCTTGGCCACGGCGATGGTGACCGCTGGCGTGGTGCCAGCCAGCTTTACGCCGCTGTGCTCGCTACCCGGTCCCGCCCCTAGCCAGACATAGGACCCGGGGGGCTCCGGGCCCCGCTCAATGCGGGCCAGGTCGCGCAGAAAGACCGGCCGGCCACCATGCAGGCCCACCACCAGGTCGCCGACCTCCTCCACCGTCAGGAGGAAGGTGCCGGCCTGGACCAGGATCTCCTGGTTGTCGTGGGTCAGGGCGATATCGTCGCGGGTGTGATTGGCGGCACCCAGGGCCAGCCGCAGGTCATCCAGATCGATGCCGAAGCCGGCCAGGGCCTGAGGATCAAGGAGGACCCGCGCCACCTGGGCCGGCGTGCCCAGGGTGTAGACGTCCCGGGTACCGGGCACCCGCTTGATCTCCTGTTCCAGGGCGTGGGCCACCTTGCCCAGTTCGAAGGCGCCAAGGGTCTCGTTCCGGGACCAGAGGGTGGCGGTGATGATAGGCACGTCGTCGATGCCCTTGGGTTTGATCAGGGGCTGGCCCACGCCCAGGTTGGACGGCAGCCAGTCCTGATTGGACAGGATCTTGGAGTAGAGGCGGACGATGGCGTCGGTGCGGTCCTCGCCCACCTGGAACTGCACCGTGACCACCGCCAGGCCGGGTCGGGAAACGGAATAGACATGCTTGACGCCCTTCATCTCCGACAGCACCTGCTCCGCCGGGCCGGCGACCAACTGCTCGACTTCGGCGGCCCCGGCGCCCGGGAAGGGAATGAAAATATCGGCGAAGGTGACGTTAATCTGGGGCTCTTCCTCCCGGGGCGTCACCAGGATGGCGAAGAGGCCCAGCAGCAGACCCACCAGGGCCAGCAGAGGGGTGATGGCGGAGTCCTGGAAGCGGGCCGTGACCCGCCCGGAGATGCCAAATTGTTCAGCCATCGCTCCGCTCCCCGGCCCGTGCCTTGAGCAGGGTACCGGCGGCGATGGGGTCCAGGGCCACCCGTTCGCCCTCGGTCAGACCCGACAGGACCACCCAGGCATCCCCCAGATCACGGCCCAGGCGGATCTGGCGGAAGCGGATCTGGCCATCCGCCAGGACATAGACCCCGGTGACCTCCGAGCGGTGCACCACGGCGGGCTTGGGGATCGCCAGTTCCCGCTTTTCGCCCGTGATGAAGCCGATTTTGACGAACATGCCCGGAAAGAGATCGGCTAGATCGGGCGGGAGATCCAGGCGTACCTTAAAGGTATTCGAGCCTTGATCCGCGAAGGGAAAGACGGTCATCTGGGCCGCCTCCACCCGGGCGCCACCCGGCAATTGGATGCGCGCCCCCTGGCCCGCGCGGACCTCCTGGATCATGTTTTGAGGGACATCCACGGAGACCCTCAGATTCCGGAGCGCAATGCCCGTCATGAGCGCCTGGCCCGGATTGGCCATCTCTCCGACCTGGACATGGCGCCGGGTGACCAGGCCGGAATAGGGGGCGCGGACCTGGGTATATTCCAGTTGCTCCACGGCCTGCTCCGTGGCGGCGGTGGCGGCCTCGACGCGGGCCTGGGCGTTCTTGACGTCCGCGATGGCCTTGTCCATGACGGACTCCGAGGACATCTTCTTGTTGAACATCTCCTTGATGCGTTCGAACTCCTCATGGGCGTTTTTCAGGGTGGCCTCGGCCGAATTCAGTTCCGCCGTCGCCTGGGCAACCCGCGACCGCTGTTCTGTATCCTTGATGCGGGCTATCACCGTGCCTGCCTCGACGTAGTCGTCCACGTCGAAGAGGACCTCCTGGACCTGACCCTGGGTCTGGGCGGAGACCGTGGTCTGCTGGACGGCTTCGATCACGCCATCGAGCTGGTATTCACGGGGGACGGACCGGTAAGCGACCGTTGCGCTGTCCAACTGGGCGGGGTTGAGGTCCGCCAGCCCGGTGGCCGCCAGGGCGGACAGGAGGGGGATCAGGGAGGCCATGCTCATGAGAAGAGTCCCTCTGGAGGAAAGTGTGGAGGTCACGGATGGGTCGTTGAGTGATGGGCTGGGTATTGAATCGGGTCCGGTGCCGCGCCTGGGGCCACCAAGGGGAAGCATCGTCGTGCCGTTCGATCCTGGGCCGCGGTCGGGCTCACGGCAATGCCTTCCGTCAATAGGGGTCGGATGGCATGCAAAATGTTGCCAAAAAGCCGCGGATGTTCCGCCTCCTCCCGCGCCAGCAGGGCCTTCATATGCTCGCGGCGACTCGGGGCGGAGAAACAGGCCGGGCAGGAATCCGGCACGACCGGCAGGCCGGCGGCGTGGGCGAAGTCCGCGGTCTGGCGTTCCCGGCAGTAGGCCAGGGGGCGGATGATGCGCACGTCGCCCGCGTCATTGAGATAGTGGGCCTTCATGGTGCGCAACTGGCCGCCATGAAAGAGGGACAGCAGCAGGCTCTCCGCCAAATCGTCCAGGTGCTGCCCCAGGGCCAGGACGCCGTAGCCCTGTTCCCGGCACAGGCGGTACATGATGCCGCGCTTCATGCGCGAGCAATAGGCGCAGAAGGAGTCGCCATCCATGTGGCGCTTGGCCTGCTCCATGATCGGCTGTTGTTCGTAGTGCCAAGGTACGCCCAAGGCCTCGTAATAATCCTTGAGGGACTGGGGATCGAAGCCGGGCACCTCCGGGTCCACCGTCAGGACGGCCAGCTCGAACCGCACCGGGGCATAGCCTTGCAGGTGTCGCAGCAGGTGCAGCAGGGAGAGCGAGTCCTTGCCCCCGGAGACCCCCAGCAGGATGCGATCTCCATCGCGGATCATGCCGTAATCGACGATGGCCCGGCCCACGAGGCGTAGCAGGGACTTGGGTGGTTTGACCAGGTTGGCATTCATAGTCCGGCAAGTTTAGCAGCTTGCCGGGGGGATACGTGCCCGCGAACCTTGATCAAGCCTGTCCGGGTGGGCTGGGGCATCCCCGGCTCAGACCTGGCTGGAGCCCTGGTTGGCCGGCCAGTCGGCGGTGGCGATGCCATCGCCTAAATCGGCCGCGATCAGGCGTTCGCGGACCGTCAGGAGCCTCTCCAGCAGGCGTGGCTCGAAGGTGGCGTAGGCGGCGGCGTCCGGCACCCGCCGCACCACCACGCCCAGGAGTTCCGTGATGGCATTGCCGATGGAATTCTGACTGATGGTGACCAGCAGTTTGCCGGTGTCGTTGCGATAGATGAGCTGCTTGAAAGCCGGTTGCCAGCGAATGGAGTTGGCGTAGGCGGGTTCCCGGATGCAGCGTTCCCGCACCCGGCGGGCCGTGCCCAGGAAGTCGTTGTCGAACAGCAGCACCCGATCCACGGCCTCCGGATAGTGCAGGTCATCCAGACGGGGGGCGTTGCGGCTGGAGACCTGGGAGAAGAAGGTGCGGTAGAAATCCAGAAAACCCTCCAGGATGGCGTCGTACTCCCGCCAGAAGCGGATGTCCTTGAGGGCCTCGACCCCACCCCGGATCTCCCAGCAGGGCAGGCCTTCCGGGTAGCCGGTCAGGGTCAGTTGGGACTCGTCGCTGTGAATCGTCTTGAGGATGTGAAGATCCAGGGCCTCCGCGAAGAAACGGCGATAGACGTGGCGCATATGGGCCTGGAAGAGGCTGTTCTGGCCACCGTCGGTGAGGTTCGGATTGGCCGGGTCCGCCAGGGGCGCCTGGCGCAACTGCTCCATGGGGAAAACGATAAAGTGGTTGTGCAGCATACGAATGCTGGGCACCCCCGGCGAGGTCAGGGGCCAGGTGGCGTCCAGACTCGCCTCCCCCGCCAGTACCAGGGCCTCCGCCGGGTCCGTATAGGTCTCCAGCATGTAGGTGAGCAGGATCTGGTTCATCCGGTTCCAGGCATGCTTGACCGCCGCCGGCACCTGGGTCCGCCGCACCGGCCGGCCCAGGGGGTTGAGGATGGTCTGGGAGCTGTTGTAAATGATGGAACAGTCGAACTCGCAGGAGTGCCCCAGGGCCTTGCGGTAGAGCAGCAGGTGCTCCGGACTTACCAGCAAGCCGTTATTGTTGACCAGGTCGTTAAGGTTCTCCGTGCTGTTGAAGAACTCGTTCGGCTTCATCCCCTCTGGTACCTCCAGCGGAATGGGCCGGAAGGGCGTGACGATCTCGCGGGGACCTATGGTCATGGATGAAAACTCCTGGGTGACTGGTGGCGGCATGCCGGGCGGGATTCTATGCCGGATGGGGCGGGTGAACGAGAGCGCCGAGCGCGAAAATGGCTGAATGGCTTGCCCAGACCCGCTCGGCCTGCCCGGTAAAGCCCTTGCCAAGATCCTGTCGGACCTCTTGGCAGCAGACCCGGGGCCCTCTATTCTGCTGCCATCATGAACAGCCTGAAGCGTCGCCTCATCTTCGAGCGCCTCCGCTTGGAGAACCCCTCCCCTCGGACGGAGTTGGTCTATGCCTCCACCTTCGAGCTGTTAATCGCCGTCATCCTCTCCGCCCAGGCTACGGACAGGGCGGTCAACAAGGCGACCGCCAGCCTTTTCCCCCTGGCTAACACACCGCAAGCCCTATTAGACCTGGGCGAAGAGGGGCTCAAGGCCCATATCCGTACCCTGGGTCTCTTCAACGCCAAGGCTTCCAACATTATCAAAACCTGCGCCATGCTGGTCGAGCGGCATGGGGGGAAGGTGCCCCGGGATCGCGCCGCCCTGGAGGCCCTGCCCGGGGTAGGACGAAAGACGGCCAACGTCATCCTCAATACCGCTTTCGGCGAACCCACCCTGGGGGTGGACACTCACATCCTGCGCCTGGCTAATCGTACCGGCCTCGCCCCCGGCAAGACCCCCCTGGAGGTCGAACGCCGGCTCATGCGCGCCATCCCCCGGGAATTTCTCCAGGATGCTCATCACTGGCTGATTCTGCATGGTCGCTATGTCTGCGTCGCCCGCAAGCCCCGCTGCGGGGAATGCATCATCCGCGAATGGTGTGAATTCAGCCCCAAGACCCCGGCCGTCGCGGGCAAGGGAGGCTAATCCGGGCCCCGGAGCGGCAAAGCATGAGAAAAGGTGGGCGACCCATGGACGGCATGGGCCAAAACGGCTATCCTTTTGGCCTGCAAATCCGGTCATTCCTTACTAAGGCATGGCTTTTGCGAATCTTCAAGCGCCTGTAGCTCAGTGGATAGAGTACTGCCCTCCGAAGGCAGGGGTCGCACGTTCGAATCGTGTCAGGCGCGCCAAATTCAAAAATTTCATCAGTAACTTACCTAGTAGGGCATTCCAGCCTTGGTCACCGCTCGAGCCGCGAGGGTGAATTTCTGACGTGAAATCTTGTTCCCTTCCGAGCGCTTATCCAGGGCGGTGATGTTGTCCGCCAGATCGGCATGGCGGAGAAGGGCATGGACCTTGGCCGTGACCCTGACATCCCCTCGCTGAGCAGCGCTGCGCATGTCCAAGGTCAAACCCTCCCGCGCCGCCTTCTCCTGGTCTTGATAACGGCTCCAGGTGGCGCAACCCTCCATCTCTTCTGATATTCCCTATACCACCATGAAAAAAGATAAATCCAGCCAACCTGAACCGCAAACGGATTTCGGTATCGCTGAATCCTTTCTACTGTTGAGCTTCGAATGGCCCGTAGTGACCGATCCCTTAATCGCTTGGTCGGATGCGGACTTTGGACTCGCGGGCGCCATTCTTATGGACTTGTCCATGGCCGGCAAGGTGGACAGCGACCTCAAGAACCTGATAATTCTTGATCTATCTCCCGTAGCTAATCCGGCACAGAACATCGCGCTGCGCCTTCTCGGTCAGTTGGGACAGACCGTGAGCATGGATATCGCGCTTAATGCCCTCGCCAACCGCGTTGGCGATATCCGGGCAGCGTGTCTTGTCGGCCTCGCGGCCCGGAATATTCAACTGACAACCTCCAGCAAACTCAATTGGGGCTTTCGCCAATCGGCCATCAATAAGCTGCGGGTACCCGAGGAGGTGGCGAGCTTGCGTACCTCGCTTGCGGGCCTCATTGATTCCGATGAATTGCCACTCCCGGAGCAGGCGGCGATTATTTCGTTATTGTGTGCCTGCGATATCGTTGGCCCGGTTCTGGGCGGTCGATCCTATCAACACTGGCTCCTGGCGAATGCCCCGCGTATCGAGTCCATTCGCAGGATGGATCTGGTTGGACATGCGGTCGTTACTGCCGTTGCCGCCATGCGCCTCCGCTTGCGTACCTACCTGCTGGATGCCGTCGAACAAAAGCCGCAGGCACCCCTTGATAATGCCAACAAGAGCACCGCCCCGGCCACCGATTACACACGCAACTCCAGCACTTGGGAATGGCGAGCTTTCTGGCCAGAAGGCGAGACCGTGGAATTACCCGCATCCTGGGCCAGTTTTAATAATAATAGTGAAATCGCCGAGGAGGAAAACGAAGACCATTACCTGTTTGTCCACGGCAAAAAGGACAACATAAAAATCAGAGGGAAGGGGCTGAAGATTAAGCCGGTACTGGAGGCCTTCGATGAATTTATCGCTTTCGGCCCGAGCGCCAAGTTCCGCTTTCCTGAAAAACCCCTTTTGCTTGCCGCTTTCCTCCCCCGCCTCTACGAGGTGCGGCGTAAGATACGCGGCATTGACGAGCTGCTGCAGATCATGTCGGTGACGGGTTACCAGCCGAGCATTATTAGTGTTTCAAAAAAGAGACAGGGTAGCAGTATGATGTTTGGAGTCCAGATAGAATTTGCCCGTATCCAGGTTAATGGCCGGATTTATCATTCCATCAGTTTGGAAAGTCCATACCTCACGGCCTTGCGTATCCTGGCGCGCAATCTATCGGTGGGGAGTGGTCAGGTCGCTGGATACAGCGACTTTCTTGAGCGTGTTATCCGCTCATAAGGACCCTAATACTATACTCCCGCCGAGATCGCTTGCTCGCTAAGCGATCTCGGTCTTTGGCGGAGAGTAGCCCGCGATCCTTTTATTCAGTCACTTCCCGGAGTCAACAAATCGGCTTGAGGGCGGTAATCCTGTTCTTTTGCAAAGCTGTCAATTCTTACGATCGCACCCCTTCTCACACTAAACCTGGTTGCCAGTACATAATGGCTGCGCCAAGAAAACCAAGGCCCAGAATTACATAAACGGGATTGATTCGCGTGTAGAAGATACCCAGGAATGCTGTCATTGCGATTGCGATGGTCAAGGGTCCATTCAGTGCCGATTTTCCCACGGCATAGACCCCGGAACACATCAGGCCGATCGAAATAGGCTCCAGGGCATTCTGCACCGCGCGCCGCCAAGGCGTCTCGCCGATATAATGCCAGAAGCGTCCAATCCAAAAACAGAGCACGCTCGAGGGCATGAAAAAAGCTAGTCCAACCACGACGGCACCCAGTGCGCCAGCAATCTTAATACCGAAGATCGTCACCATTGTCATATTGGGTCCCGGGGCCAGTTGCCCGACACTGTATATCTCCAAAAAGCGCTCCGGGCCGATCTGAAATTGAGTTTGCAGGACCTCCTGCATTTCATGCAGGACGGCCGTACCACCGCCCACTGCCAGCAGTGAGAGCATGCCAAAGGTCAAGGCGAGATGAATAAGTGTTGAAACCATGTGCTTAACTCTTTGGATGGAAAAGGATGAGGGCGATGGGGACCATGATGAGCAGCACCATGACCAAGGATAAGCTCAAAATGCTCATCAAATAAAAGGACGCAATGACGACCAGTAGGGATTTGAAATGGTTGAACTGCTTTCTGCCAAGACGGTAGGTGATGGCGGAAAGTAATCCCGTGGCTGCCGCCCCAACGCAAGCCAGCACCATATTTGCCAGAGGCTGATCGGAGTTGCCCAAATAGAGGGTGCCCATCACCAGGACAAAAGCAATGCCTGGAATGAGCAGCCCTACTGCCGCCAAAATAGCACCGAGCACCCCACGGAGCTTATCACCCGTTAGAACGGCTATATTGACCGCATTGAGTCCCGGCATGGTCTGACTGATGGCAAGACACGCCATGAACTCGTCATCATTCAGCCAGCGCCGTTTCTCCGTCAGAAGAATTTTCTGGTAGGCAACGATGCCGCCCCCAAAACTGATGGCACCGATCAGTAGAAATTCGTAAAAAATTTCCCATAGACTGGGGTTGGCAGGTTGATCAGCAATCTCATTCATTACAACAGGGGTTCCTGGTCGGTGGTAGGTGGTTGAATCTTCATGGTGAGGCCCTCGGTGGCCGGTATGGTATGGAAGGCTGGGGAATTCAAATAACCGCGGGCCACTTTATTGCATCACTAAAGGGATTATGCAACCATTTTGATTGGGGGGATATCGAGCTGGGGCATGGCTCTTCCTCCATTAGGAAATTGCCTTAATCAAAACGCATGAGAAAGGCCTAACTGCACCCCGCGCCAATCCAGGGCATCACTGCTCCCCCCGGTCACTGGGTTGATGAGAGCGTCGGCCTGGTTATCCGAGTAAACCAGGTAGGCCTTGGTGTGCTTGGTAAAGTTATAATCTCCCCCGAGCGCCCAGGTTTCGAAGCCAAAATCATCCTCGGCATAAAGATCGCAACAGAAGGAGGTCAGGATTTTATAGTCACCGCTTTGCTGATTGCCACCCACCGTAGCCTTGAGCAGGATGTTACCAAACGCATAGCCGGCCTGTAACTGCCATAAATCGGCGCTATTATCATTCCCCCAGAAGGCATGGTCCCAATGCTCGAATATCAATGTCAGGGTCATGCCCCTCCAATCCAGTAGTCCCAGACCAAGGCGCAATTTGTCCCAATCCTTCTGAATTTCCGGGTCGGATGGATCGGCCAGGTCCGCGCCCTGTCTTTCCCAAGCGAGACTGGCATACAAGGGTCCCCGCGTGTAGATCAAAGCCAGGGAGTAGGCCTCGGCCAGACTGTCGGAGTCGACATTGCTTATCCCATCCAACGTGGCCCCGCCACCCGCAATCAGGGCGGCGGAAAACTGGACCCCGGCAAGATTTGGGCTGGCGTAAAAGAGACTGTTATCCATGCGGAGGTTTTGGAAACCGGTGGTGCTGGCGGAATCACCGAGGGTATTGGTGAAGAGGTCCAGGGGTGAGGTCGAGGACTTGAAAGGGGTATCCAGGCGACCCGCCAACAGGCTCCCCCAGGGACCGGCCAGCCCCACGAAGGTATTGCGCATCGTCAAGGTCTCGCTGCTACCCAGGTTGAAAGCGTTGTTGTTGCTATCCGACAGGCTGAATCCGAATTCGAGCTGGTAGACGACCCTGAACTCCGGCCCCAGGTCACCGGAGCCCTTGAGGCCGAGGCGGTTGGCGGGGCCACGGGGGGTGGTGATGAAGGGATTGCCCCGCCACGGCCGACCGGCCCGGTTGTTGCTGAGGGCGTAGCCCACGAACCCCTGTTCCTGTTCCCGGTCCAGGTAATTAATGGCCACATTCAATTTGCCATAAAAATTCGCCCCGGCATGAGCCCCTGATGGCCCAGCCAAGGCGATAACAGAGGCCAGTAAGATCGTTAGCTTGCCTAAGAGGTGCCGCACCGGTATTTTCATGGTTCCGAACAATACCGAATCTCCAAGCCCGGTGTCATCCTGGGCCGGGTGACAAAGGCCTCACCCACTCTTCATCGATCCAACGGCGCCTCCCGGCCTGCGCTAAGATGCGGGTATGAAACACGAGATCGGCATCGTCATGGATCCCATCGGGGCCATCAAGATCGCGAAGGACAGCAGCTTTGCTATGTTGCTGGCCGGGCAACGCCGTGGCTGGCGTCTCCAGTATCTGACCCTGGACGATCTCTCGCTGCGGGGCCAGCGCGCTTGGGGCCGGATGCGGGAGCTGGTGGTGACGGACGACCCCTCTGGCTGGTATCAGGTGGTAGGGGAGGCCTTCCGGCCCCTCAATGAGCTGGACTTGATCCTGATGCGCAAGGACCCGCCCTTCGACACCGAATTTCTCTACTCCACCCTCATCCTCGAACAGGCCCAGCGCCAGGGTGTCCTGGTGGTCAATGCCCCCCAGGCCTTGCGCGACGCCAACGAAAAGCTTTTTGCCCTGGAATTCCCCACCTGCTGTCCGCCGAGCCTGGTGACCCGGAGCCAGGCGGACATCCGCGCCTTCCTTGAGGAGCAGGGGGATCTGATCCTCAAGCCCCTCGGCGGCATGGGTGGCTTCTCCATCTTCCGGGTTCGGCGCCAGGACCCCAACCTGGCGGTCATCGCCGAGACCCTGACCGCCAACGGGACCCGTTACTGCCTGGCCCAGCGCTTCATCCCCGAGATCAGCCAGGGCGACAAACGCATCCTCATGATAGCCGGCGAAGCCGTGCCCTACGCCCTGGCCCGCATCCCCAAACCCGGCGAGACGCGCGGTAATCTGGCCGCCGGCGGTCGGGGAGAGGGCCGCCCCCTGAGCGACCGTGACCGCTGGATCGTCGCCCAAGTGGGGCCCGAACTCCTGCGCCGCGGCATCTACTTCGCCGGCCTGGACGTAATCGGCGACTGGCTGACCGAGATCAACGTCACCAGCCCCACCTGCATCCGTGAACTGGATGCCCAGTTCGGTCTGGATATTGCCGGCGATCTCCTGGACAGGCTGGCGGAGCGGCTCCTTGCCCCCTGAGCCCCGACCGGAACGCCTGATGCGGGCTTCGCCTGGCTCTGGACGCCACGTCCGCCAGGCGGGTGCTGTCCGGCTGCTGGTCTGGATCGCCGCCCTCCTCTTGCTGCTACCCCTGGCGGGCTGCCGGGACGAAAGCCCCGTTTATAACTTCCACTTCAACGCCTTCCAGGGCCCGGTGGATCTGGCTATCGTCGGGGTCAAGCGCCAGGAGGCGGAGCTGGCCTCCCGTCTTATCGAAGAGGACTTTGCGTCCATGTGGCAGTCCTGGGCTGCCCCGGGCGCGGCCCCACTGGCCCGCGTCAACGACCTGCTCCCCGGCGGCAAGCCCTTCGCCGCCCCGCCCTGCATCCTGCCCCTGGTGCTCAAGAGTCAGGAACTGGCGACGGCGAGCGGCCACCTCTTCAACCCCGCCATCGGCAAATTGATCGACCTCTGGGGCTTTCAGGCGGGGGAGCCGGAGCGGCGGCGCGTCCCGCCGGATAAAGCCAGGATCGATGCCCTGGTGAAGGCCGGACCCAGGATGGACGACATTCTGATTGACGGCATCCAGCTTCAGGGCGGGAAGCCCAGCGTCAAACTCGATTTTGGCTTTATGGACAAGGGCTACGCCATCGACCAGGCCGTCGATCAGTTGCGCGAGCTGGGCATCCACAACGCCATCGTCAAGGTTGGCGGTGATCTGCGCGCCATCGGTACCCGTGGCGGCCAGCCCTGGCCCGTGGCCCTGCGCAATCCCATCGGTGGGGGCGTTCTCGCCATCCTCCAGGTCGCGGGCGATGAGAGCGTCTTCACCGCGGGTGATTACAAACTCAATTTCACCCACAAGGGCAAGACCTACCACCATGTCATCGACCCCCGCACCGGCTGGCCGGCCGAGGGGGCCCGTCTGGTCACCCTCATCCACGACGACGCCACCCGCGCCGAGGCCGCCGCCACTGCCTTGATGATCGCCGGCCCCGAGCTCTGGCATCAGACCGCCGTGGCCATGGGCGTCCGCTCCGTCCTGATCATCGATCCAGGTGGCCGTATCCACCTGGACCCCTCCATGGCCGAGCGGATTGAACTCCTTGACCGCAATGCCGAGATCATCCCGGTCCCGCCCCTGGGTACGGGCGATGCCTGGAAGCTGCCGGGGTCATGAGCGCGGCGACAGCGCCGGCCTGGCCGCCACGGAGCGCCATACCCCTGGGTTCCTGGCCACCTCATGCCCGGGTCGAGCCCTTTTGGCCCGCCCTGCTGGCGGCGCTCGCCCTGCATGGCCTACTCATTTACGCCTTGGGCTTCCAGGCAACGGAGCCCCCCCGCGCCCCTGGCCGCACCCTGGAGGTGCTGGTCCTGCGCCAGCCAGAGGCGGCTCGCCCCCCACCCCCGGATGCCGAGGCCCTCGCCCAGGGGAACCGGGAGGCCAGCGGCACCGCCAGCGAGACGGCCGCCACGGATCGCCGCCCCAGCGAGCGGCGCGCCGAGCCGAGCGACCTGCCCGCCACGGCCGTCGAATCTGATCTGGCTCCCCCGCCGGTCATGCCCGAGTCCGGTATCCCCGAGCCGCCGCTCACGGAGGGGATTCCCGCCCCCCTGGCCGATACGGCCCCCTTGACGGCCACTTTGCCCGAGCCGATGCCCATCGCGCCCGATCCCGCGCCCAACCTGGCGCGACCGGCCCAGCAGGACCAGCCACCCGCCCCCCAACCCACCCCGGCCCCGCTCCCCCCGCCTTCCGTCGCCGACCTCCTGGCGAGTCGCGGCCAGGAGATCGCCAAACTTAATGCCAAGATCGAGGAAGACACCGCCGCTTATGCCAGCCGGCCGCGCCGCAAGGCCATCAGCGCCAGCACCCAGGAATACAAATACGCCAGCTATCTGGAGGCCTGGCGCCGCAAGGTGGAGTCCATCGGCAATCTCAACTACCCGGAGGAGGCCAAACGCCGCCAGCTCTACGGCAATCTCATCCTGCGGGTCGCCCTGCGGGCCGACGGCACCCTGGAAGAGGTCCGGGTGCTGCGCTCCTCCGGTTCCGATGTCCTCGACCAGGCCGCCGTGCGCATCGTCAACCTCGCCGCCCCCTATGCCCCCTTCCCCCCCGATATCCGGAAGGAGACCGATTTCCTCGACATCACCCGCACCTGGCAATTCCTGAGCAACAACCGCTTCGGCGAGAAGAAGTAGGTCCCAAGGGGCGCCGGGCTGTCATGGTAGAATCTCCGCAAAGTTCACCCGAGGCCCCGCCCATGTCCGACGACAAGACCACCCACTTTGGCTATAAGCAGGTTCCGGTCGAGGAAAAATCGAGCCATGTGCGCGCGGTGTTCGACTCCGTCGCCTCGCGCTATGACCTCATGAACGACCTCATGTCCCTCGGCATCCATCGCCTGTGGAAGCGCTACACCATTGAACTGGCCGGGGTCAGGCGCGGCCAGCGGGTGCTCGATCTGGCGGGGGGCACCGGTGATCTGGCCAGCCGCTTCGCCCGGATCACCGGGTCCGAGGGCCAGGTGGTGCTGACGGACATCAACGCCGCCATGCTGACCACGGGCCGCGACCGGCTCCTGGACCAGGGCCTGACGGGCAATCTGCTGTTCTGTCAGGTCAATGCCGAGACCCAGCCCTTCCCCGACAACCACTTCGACTGCGTCACCATCGGCTTCGGCCTGCGTAACGTGACCCACAAGCAGAAGGCCCTGGCGGAGATGTGCCGGGTACTCAAGCCCGGCGGGCGCGCCCTGGTCTTGGAATTCTCCCACCCGACCAGTCAGACCCTCTCCAAGGTCTATGACCTTTACACCTTCACCATGCTGCCGATCCTGGGGCGCCTGATCACCAATGACGCCGACAGCTATCGCTACCTGGCGGAGTCCATCCGCATGCACCCGGATCAGGAGACCCTGCGCGGCATGATGCTGGAGGCCGGTTTCGAGCGCTGTGAATACTTCAATCTCACCGGCGGCGTCGTCGCCATCCATCGGGGTTTCAAGCTGTGAGCCAGTCTCCGCTCCCGGACGCCGCCCTGGCCGTCCTTGAGAAAGCCATCAATCAGTACCTGGCCCTGGACCCCGAGGCCGCCGGTCACCTGGCACCCCTGGAGGGCTACATCATCGCCTTCGAGTTCAAAGGCTTTGGCAGCCGCCTCTACTTCATCCCGGGTCCAGAGGGTTTCCAGATTTTTGGCGACTACGACGCCGAGCCGGACTGCCTGCTGCGCGGCACGCCCCTGGCCCTGGCGCGCCTGGGGATAAGCGGTCGCAAGGAGGATGCCCTCTTTTCCGGTCAGGTCGAGATCGAGGGCGACGCGGCCCTCGCCCAGCGCTTTGGCGACTGCATGGCCGGCCTGGAGATCGATTGGGAAGAGCAGTTGTCGCGCCTCACCGGCGACTCGGTGGCCCACGCCGTCGGCAGGCGGCTGCGCGCCGCTGGCCGCTGGGGTCAAAGCTCTCTGGATATCCTCGGGCAGGATCTCAAGGAATACCTCCAGGAGGAGGGCCGCCTGCTGCCCACCCGCTATGAGTTGGATCAATTCCTCGCCGCCGTGGACCGGCTGCGGGATGACGGGGAGCGCCTCGCCGCGCGGGTCGAGCGGCTGCGCCAGCGCATCCCCTCCGGCGCCGGGGCACCCCCCACCGCGGACCAGCCGCCGTGCTGATCCAGTTGTCGCGGCTGTGGCGTCTGATTAACATCAGCCTGGTGCTGGTGCGCCACGGCCTCGACGAGGTCCTGCTCGCCACCCACCTCTTCCGCCCCGTCTATTTCCTGTCCTACCTCTCCCCCTGGTATTGGTACAGGCGCACCCACCCCAAGCCTTATCCGGTGCGCATCCGCGAGGCCCTGATCGAGTTGGGGCCCATCTTCGTCAAGTTTGGCCAGATCCTCTCCACCCGGCGCGATCTGCTCCCGGACGACCTGGCCGACGAACTGGCCAAGCTCCAGGACCAGGTGCCGCCCTTCCCGGGGACCCAGGCCCGCGCCATTATCGAAAAGTCCTGGGGCAAGCCCATCGAGGCGGTCCTGGACGGCTTCGACGAACAGCCCCTGGCCTCCGCCTCCATTGCCCAGGTCCACATCGCCCGTCTCAAGGATGGCCGCGAGGTGGTGGTCAAGGTGGTGCGTCCCGGCATTGAGCGCATCATCCGGCGTGACCTCGGTCTCCTCCTGACCCTGGCGGAGCTGGCCCACCGTTACTGGAAGGACGGTCGCCGCCTGCGGCCGGTGGAGGTGGTGAAGGATTACCAGAAGACCATCCTCGACGAGCTGGACCTGCAGCGCGAGGCGGCCAACGCCAGCCAGTTGCGCAAGAACTTCCTGGGCAGCAGCCTGCTCTATGTCCCCGAGGTCCACTGGGACCTCTGCAACCCCAGCGTCATGGTCATGGAGCGGATCCATGGTACCCCGGTCGGGGAGGTGGAGCGGCTCAAGGCTCAGGGCGTGAGTATGAAGCTCCTGGGTGAGCGCGGCGTCGAGATCTTCTTCACCCAGGTCTTTCAGCACAACTTCTTCCATGCCGACATGCACCCCGGCAACATTTTCGTGGAGCCCAGCGGGCGCTATATCGCCGTGGATTTTGGCATCGTCGGTACCCTGACCAGCGAGGACCAGCGTTACCTGGCCGAGAACCTGCTCGCCTTCTTCCACCACGACTACCGGCGCGTCGCCGAGCTACACATCTTATCCGGCTGGGTCCCGGCCCATACCCGGGTGGATGAGTTTGAGTCGGCCATCCGCACTGTCTGCGAACCTATCTTCGGCAAGCCTCTGGCGCAGATCTCCTTCGGCTATTTTCTGCTGCACCTCTTCCAGACCGCCCGGCGCTTCGACATGGAGGTTCAGCCCCAACTTGTTCTGCTGCAGAAGACCCTGCTCAACATCGAGGGCCTGGGCCGTCAGCTCTACCCCGAACTGGACCTCTGGACCACCGCCAAGCCCTTCATGGAAAAGTGGATGAAGGACCAGATCGGTCCCCGCGCCCTCTGGGCCAGGCTCAAGCGAAATTTGGGTCCCTATTCAGAGGGCATCCCAGAACTCCCCCTACTCGCCTATCGCGTCCTCCAGGGCCTGGATCGCCAAAGCCTTTCCATTCGCTGGCGCTCAGATGAACTCGACCGCCTGCGCAACGAAATCCGTGCCCACCATGCCCGCGTTCAGGCCCTCCTCGCCGGTACCGCCCTCATCGCCTGCGGCACCCTGCTGCTGGTTTTCGGTACTGGCCCCCTACTAACCATCGCCGTCACCCAGGCCCTGGCCATTGGGTTGATTGCGGCGGGGGGGCTGTGGTTGATGGGGCGATGGCGCTAGCCAGGTGTGCGACTTTATCTTCCATTTCTCTGGATGCTCATCCATTCGGCTATTTAAAATTACAGGGTATCCTCAAGGCAAAGGCTAGATGTACTGGCCGTAAAGTTATCTTGCGTGTATGCTAAACACAAGTTAGATTTTCCTTCTTAGTGATTCCTCATGGAACCCTCTTCCGTATCCTCACCGGCCGTAGGACTATTTGCGCAGTTAGCCCTAGGCATTACCCAACGGAATTTTCACAAAGCGAAGACAGACATTGTCCAGGGATGGAAGCGCAAGTCGCTATGGGGAACCATGGGACTACAGGAAATACGTCAGCGATATCGCCGCTCCAAGATCGGCCCCTTCTGGTTGACCCTCTCCATGGGAATCATGGTGATGGCGCTAGGGACGCTATATGGGACTATATTCGGCCAGGAACTCTCCGACTATCTCCCCTATCTCTCGGCTGGTTTTGTAATTTGGGGTTTGCTTGCTGGTGTAATTCTGGATGGGGTTGGTGGCTTCATCCAAAGTGAAGGTTTAATCAAGCAATTACCCGCGCCGCTTTCCATCCATATATATCGGGTTGCTTGGACCAATCTGATAATTTTTGCTCACAATATTGTAATCTTCCTTCTGGTTTCCCTCTGGTATGGAAAGTATCCAAGCTGGACTCTCCTGCTGGTGCCTCCCGCCATTTTGGTCATACTGCTCAATGGTGTCTGGATTGGACTTCTGTTCGGATTGCTGAGCGCGCGATTTAGGGATATCCCCCAGATTGTTGGCAGTGTCGTTCAAGTCATGTTTTTCATAACCCCAGTCATCTGGAAGATGGAGATGTTGCCTGGGCGGGCTTTATTACTGGACCTCAACCCCTTTTATTATTTGGTAGAGATAGTGCGTGCCCCTTTGATGGGAAACTTGCCGTCTTTGCAGGTCATCCTTGGCGCAGTCCTCATTACGATTATGGGTTGGGTCATCGCGATGCTCTTTTATACGGCTCTGCGTTGGCGGTTGCCGTATTGGGTTTAGGAGTTTAGCCGTGGCATCGATTGAGCTAAAAAACGTCTCCGTCATTTTTCCCATTTATGATTCGAGTATGCGATCCCTGAAAAATCGAATAATTCCATCAAGTTTGGGTGGAAGAATCGGTTCCGGGGGTGGTAGGGACTCTGTTGTGGAGGCACTTTCGGATGTTACTCTGAAATTTGAACATGGCGACCGGGTTGGCCTTGTAGGACATAATGGTGCCGGGAAAACAACCCTGCTACGGGTATTAGCCGGCCTTTATGAACCTTGCTCGGGTGAAGCTAAGATCGAGGGACATATTGCCCCTCTGTTTGATATCTTTCTAGGCATGGATCCGGAAGCTACCGGATATGACAACATACTGTTGCGTGGTCTCTTTCTAGGCATGACCCGTAAACAGGCAACGGAGAGGATGGAAGATATTGCCGCATTCACCGAACTTGGGGAATTTTTAAATCTCCCAATGCGGACCTATTCCGCTGGTATGCGTATGCGTCTGGCATTTGCCGTGTCTACATCCATTAAGCCCGATATCCTCCTGCTTGATGAAGGCATTGGGGCTGGCGATGCCGCCTTCCTGGAAAAGGCGGAAATGCGGCTTAAGGAATTTACCGAGCAGGCGGGAATTATCGTACTGGCGTCCCATTCCAACGGATTGATATTGAAGATGTGTAAAACCGCTATTCTCATGAATCGCGGCCAGGTTGTGGCGGTGGGCGCCGTGGAAGAAATCCTCGAGCGCTATAGCAAAAAAGGGGATTAGCTTATCAAGCCATTGGGTAAAGTGGTGCGCTAGGCGAGCATCACTTCGCCGGGCTACAATTCCATTGTGATTTGACAAGGCTCAAGTCAGTCCATCATGCATGTCCGACTCTGGCGATAGTCCCGCGCCATGACGGCAATTTCTTGCTTCAGCTTGTGCTCGGGTAGGAAGTCTAACTCTCGGCGAAGCTTATCCGAAGCGAACCAGGCATTGCCAGTCAGCTTTTCTAGGCCTGCAAGTGTCAGAGGCATGGCACGTCCGGTGATTTTTTCACCGAGGCTGCCCGTCATAGCCGCAACCCTCAGCATCCACACAGGTAAGGCCCAACGAGGGATAGACATCCCAAGGGCGAGCCGGGTCTGTTCATAGACCCAGCGAGTGGAATAGGTATCGCCATCGGTGACCAGAAATATTTGCCCGGCTGCCCGAGGATGCCAGGCGGTGAGTAGGGCGGCGCGGACCGCGTCCTCCACATGAATGGCCGATCGGCGATTGTCGATGCGCGGCCAGGGAGGGAAGCGGTGGCGGGCCACGGCTTCAATCAGGCGGGCGATATTCCCTTGCCTCCCGAGTCCATAAACCATCGGGAGACGTAGCACGCAGACATGGATCCCAGTTTCCCTGCCTGCCGCGAGCACTCGCCGCTCGGCCTCCAATTTCGCCCGCCCATAGAGGGTGTCGGGAGCCGGGGGCCATGTCTCGTCCGCCGGCTGGCTGCCTGCAGCAGCGGTATCGCCCATCGCTTTGACACTGCTAAGATAAACCAGACGGCGGACGCCCCTGGCCAGCGCGGCATCCACTAGGTTGCGGGTGCCCTCGGCGCTGACGGTCCAATGATCGGGGGCAGCGTAGATATTGGCCTCAGCCGCTGTTGGAGAATAGCTGGCGAGGTGAAAGACGACCTCTATGCCGAGGAGGGCGGCTGCCACACTCGCTGGCTCCCCTAAATCGCCTGAACGGTAGTCTATCCGGGCGGTAGGCCAAAGTGTTCGCGCCCGTTCGGGGGTACGAGTCAGGACGGCAACCCGGGCCCCGGCTTCCACTAAGGCCTGAACCAGATGGCGCCCGACCTTGCCGGTTGCCCCAGTGACCAGCACGGACACATGCAGGAACGTTGTGGTAGCCGTGTTGATCTCACTCATCTCCGGCCTCCTAAAGCCCAAAGCCGATGCCACCCCTGGGCAAGGAGAAAGATACCGAAGTGAACCCAGATCCCGAGCAGGACGAATAGGCTGAAGGGCAGAGGGAAGTCCTGAAACTGAAATTTGCGAAAGAAGCGTGCCATGCCCTTGTGCTTGTACCATTCCACTGCCAACGGCAACTTCAGGCTGCAAGCCCCCTGGTGGTGGCGGGCCTCGGCCCCAGGCACCAGGTAAATATGCCAGCCGGCACGGCGAAAACGCACAAACCAGTCCAGGTCTTCACAATGGAGAAAATAGCCATTGTCCAGGGGGCCGACCTCGGCCAGCGCCTGACGCCGCACTAACATCAGCGAGCCGGAGATGGCCTCCACGGTCTCCGGGGACTCAGGTAAGGGTTGATCGTTGAGATTGAGGCGCTTACCAACCGTAAAATTGGGCCAGAGTCGGTCTAAGTGCAGAAATCGCACCAGTCCTACCCAGGGGTCCGGGATACGGCGTCGGGATGCTTTTTGCTCACTACCGTCGGGGTTGCGGACAATACAACCCACCATGCCAGCCTGCGGCGTGGCCGCCATGAAGTCGAGCAGCCGGGGCAGAGTCTCACGGCCGACGATGCAATCGGGATTCAGAAAGAGGAGATAGGGTGCTTGTGCCCAGGGCAAGACCCGGTTGTGGCCAGCGGCGAACCCCAGATTGGCTTGGTTGCGCTGGATGCGCAGGCGTGGGTCGCCACCATAATGGGCCTCCAAGGTCTTCAGGCTGGCATCCAGTGAGCCGTTGTCACTGACAAGGACCTCAAGTGGCAGGGGCGAGTCTAATAAGGCTCCTACCGCTTCACTCAGCAGATCGCCGGCGTTGTAGTTGACGATAAGAACACTCAGGATGGGTGCCTCAATATGATTCATCCGCGTGGGCATGAGGTGCTCCCTGGGGGCTAACAAGTAGTCGTCACTCCATCCCCCTGGATCTCCTGGATTTCCACTGTTTAGTGATGTGGATTTGTGGTTGACCATCGGCTTCTCTTAGACTTGTCTGGGTTTCTGGGTCCTGCAAGATGCTCAATTGGCCACGCCATCCGTCGACAGCGCCCAGCAACATGGATTGTAAATTCTTCCATCGCGGCCCAAGAATCAGGCTGAACATGAAAAATTTCAACAATGCCCGTGGCATGTCCTGCGATTTCCATGCTAGGGGTATATAGCTTCTCCGGTAGAGAGCGATGCGATTGCGCATCATGTAATACTGGCGCGAGGAGGCATGAAGATAAATAGTCAGATTTCGATGGAATAACTTGAAGCGAATCAATCTATCTCCCAACGGATGATAAAGATGTGCCGTGGGGACTCCGAAACAGCGGAACCCCTGGCTGCGGGCGCGAAAGCTCCATTCCATATCCACATTGTCAATAAACAGAGCCTCTTCCCAATTACCGATCGTTTGAAAGCGGGACATAGAGGTCAAAAAACCAGAGGCAATAAGAAAATCACAAAGAATCCAGGGTTGGTAAGGATACGGTAAAAAGTGCTGCACCCCCCAAAGATGAAAGCGAACGAAAGAGGTAATGACACCATCGCGGCTATCCACCACGCAGGGGCCGACTGCGGCGGGAGACGCGCCCGACGCCTCGAGGCGATCGAATGCCGAACGCAGGTGAGTCACGGAACCTGCATCGGGAAGGCTATCTTGATCGAAGAAGATCACGTAGGCGTAATGCTGTTTCGCGGCAAAATTCACGCCCATGTTTTGAGCAGCCGCAAGACCAATATTCGCTCCGACTTCGATAATACACAAGCGTTCGGACGCCTGTATCTCAACCACTAATGGCGAACCATTATTGACGAGAATTACGCCATCACACTGATTTAGGCATTCCCTGACCAAGGCCTTCAGATGATCAATATCTGGCTGATAGGCGACGATTACCGCACAGATCTGGCCTTGAGTTGTAGAATCAACAAGGTGATCATCCACCAGTTCCACCAGTTCCACTAGGGCCCGACGCGCGGAATCGAAGCCAAAGTGTTCCTCCATCACGGCCAGACCATTCGATGATAGCAACTCCCATAGGTCGGGGTCCCTATAAAGCCGCAGCACGGCCGTAGCAAATTCGCTAGACTCATTTGCCACCAACACCGAGCGTCCGTCCTCAAGGAACATACCCTCCACGGCCTGGCTTGTCCCCACCACAGGCAAGCCATGGGCAAGGCTTTGATTGACCTTTCCCTTGACGCCAGCACCATAGCGCAGGGGGGCAACGCTGAGGCGACACCCGTCGAAATAGGGTGTCACATCGGGCACATGACCGAGGACGCGGAGAGACGGGGATGCTAGATCTCTCACCTCCACGGGCGGATCGGCGCCGATGACGAAAAAATGAATCTCAGGCTCTTGGGTGAGGATCAAAGGCAGGATTTCGCGGCTGAACCAAATTACGGCATCCTTATTTGGAGGATGAGAAAAAGAGCCAATAAAAAAGATGTCGCACCGATCAGCATAGCCATAGCGGCGGCCGGGAAGGCGGTGGATATTCGAAAGGATGCGAACATCCGCCCCCGGGGCCTCCCGGGCCAATAGCTCCTGTTCAACCGCGCTGACCACTAGGGTGGCATCGGCTTTGGCGATAAGCCCCAACTCCTCACGCCGGCGCCTTTCTGCCAAGGCCTTCGTGCGCGGATCGCCTGTCAAATCCGCCAGCCGGCACTCACGCAGAAAGTGCAGATCAACCGTGTCGAAGACCAGCCGCGCCCTAGAACAATGTCGTCGGGCCGCGCCTATGATCTTGGTGGCAGCATCGGCACGGCTAAGGATGACCAGATCGTACTCGGCCCCGCGTACCTTCAAGTGGCGGGAGATGGACTTGACGTAGGGTTGGTAAAGGACTTCCACACCCTGTCGTTGCAGGTTGGCCACATAGGGCTCCGGGGCCTCCAGGTTGGTGGCGGCAAAGGTTACCTTGAAACCCAGTTCCCTCAGCAGGGCGAAGAGATTCACCAGACGCAGGGAGCCGGATTCCCGGTCTGGCGTAGGGACATAAACGTCGACCACAAAGGCCCGTCGATGCACCCCCCGCTCCTTTTGCCGCTCCAGGTCCTTGTCGCGCTCGCCATGACTACTCAGCACTCCGCGCCAACGATCGAAAAACTTGTACTGGTTGATGTCCTGAATGCGCTTCATGTCGGTTAAGACCCCGGGGTCCCTTCCAACGCTTACGTCCTCGCAATATAGCACCCGCGACCAAGGCTGGTAGTAGACCCGGAAGCCTGCGTCCCGAACCCGGAAGGCCAGGTCCGTATCCTCGTAACAGGCTGGGGAATATCGTAAATCGAATCCACCAAGCCGCTCGAACAAGTCACGTTCGATCGCGAGCGACGCACCGGAGACATAGTCAGGCTCCCGCAGGTAGCTATACTCAGGCCGATAAGGGTCATCTAGCTGACCGTAGCTCAAGGCGGAGCCGTCACGAAAAATGATTCCACCCGCCTCTTTTTGACGCCCGTCTGGGAAAATCAACCGGCTGCCCACCAAACCCGCCCGTGGCACACTGTCGAAGGTGTCCAACAAGGCATCTAGCCAACCTGACTGGACCTGGATATTATTGTTCAAAAATACCAAATACTCACCCTTGGCCTTGGCCGCTCCCAGGTTACAGGAGTGGAGAAGGCCCAGATATCCCCCGTTACTGATAACGTAAAGGTTGCCGTAACTCTTAAGGCGTTCCGCCGTGGTCCCCTCCGGGTCATCATCGATCACGATGACCTCAAAGGAAGCTTTATCCGTAGATGCGCACAACGCAGCCAGGCAATGATGGGTTTGGGAAAATTTTCGACAGCAGGGAATGATCAGGGATGCCCGTGGCCGTTCCCCGCAAACTGGGAGGACTAGGGGAGCAAAAGGTTCAACGACTTGGATAAGCTTAGGAGGCAGGGGGCGGAAAACTTGCACCCGCAGGCGCCGGCGAATCTTTTTCATCAGAACATCCAGTCCCTCGGTACGGAGGACATGGATTGCGCGCGAGGTAAAGCGAGGTATCGGGTTGGTCATTCGAGCCGGCAGGTATCAGGCTTCATTCAAGGTGAAATGTAAAGGCCATCGCATGGACAGGGTACGGTCTCGCAGCCATTTGCGGTGCAGATCTAGGTTTCCGGTAGCCAGATTTTGGCGAGTAGAAGATACCCAGCCCCGACGAGAGGCGGTTGCTTAAAGGGGTATGGGGGAGATCATCAATCTTTGTGATTTAATTCATCGAAAACAACTTCCATGGCTCGCGCTCTGTGAACCCAATCATTATCATCGGCTAACTTTGCAAGCCTGGCTTTAAAGACGGGATCGTTCTTGCAAATTGATGCCTGGTCAATGGCCAAGCTCAAACTTTCCGCCGAATCCCCATATTTTACATCCTGAAATGCAATGCATTCGAGCATTTCATGGGTGACTACCACGGGTTTCTCCAATGCGAAATATTCAAACAGTTTTAGCGGCGATGTCGTGCGCGCGATTTCTCCGGGCTCGAAAGGAATAAAGCATACATCGAATTTAAGCGCGTAAGCTGGCAAAATTTTGTAATCAATGACGCCTAGATATAGAAGATTGTTAGCTTTTGGTAGGCGATAACTTCCGCCATTATAATCCGGACCAATAAATACAAAACCCAAGTCGGGTCGCATTGAGACCAACTCCCCAATCACGTCATACCAAAGCCAAGGCGCCAGTGCTCCAAAATAACCGATAATATTCGAGAACCTACCGATGAACGAGGTAAAAATGTCACTCAATGCCGTATTATTATGGGTGGGGTTTCGGTAATGGCTGGTGTCAACACCATTTTGTACGAGGAGCACTTTGTTTTGCCCAACCGCCTCCAATGCCTCGTCGTAAAGTTTCCGAGCTGATGCAATAATGAAATCAGCGCCGCCTCCAAATGCGAATTTTTTCAGCTTAAGTAACCGCCTTATGTTATTTTTATCTCCGCTTATTTGCGGGTCGATATGATCAATGTACTCGTAGACCAGGACCCCTCTTTTGCCATTTTTCATGAGTAGCCCAGGGGTGTTAAAATATGCAGTTGAGTAAAAGGAGCGAACAATCCCCGTTAGCGTGGCAATTTCAGGTCGATTCGTCAGCCAGACATTCTTGCTTACTTCTCTAAATCCATTAACCTTATCCGCTGACCAGTCACTTGTCATGTAGATAACCAGATATCCGAGATGGCCCAGAGCGGCGGAAATATGTTGTGGACGCTGGTAGAGAGACATATTCCAATCGACATTCAACTCTTGAACGAAGATTCCCTTGTAATGTTCCCGTTGTGACAAGACCTCATTAGTAAAATCCAACCAGCTGAGTTCGGATATGGTGTCCCCCGTCAACTTTTGGTTGATACAACCTCTTGGCGTAAGCTTTCTGGTCCAGCGAACAAAACTATAGCGGGGACCTTGTAAATATTGGCGAAACAAAGGAGGTATACGCCAATAAGAAATTTTGAGAAGGTTGTAGAAAGTGGCCGCTGGGGCGTGAAATAACAGGTTTGCAAATCGTAAAGGGCGCGTAATTTTCCAAGACGTTGAGGAGGTTAGTTTGGCTAGCTCGGAACTCAAGCCCGAAATTTTAGCATCCCGTTCCGCTATAATTCGGTTGGATTCACTGGCCTGAGCATTAAAGTCGCTTATTTTTCCTTGGTAATGATCGGTGGTCCAGCTGTTAAGCCAGTCATGATTTCTAATTGATAAAGTCTGCTTTTGCTTCAAAGATGACGGGGAACACGATTGAGTGATCGCGGTCTCTAGAATTTGTTTGTGAAGCAATGTTTCCTGCTCCAACTGGTTAATTTTAAATTTCGACACAGATTTAATTGGGTCCCGCCCAAGCAATTGACAAATAGCTTGATCCCAAGCGCGTTGGGGTTCATTGGGGCGGAGCCTTAGATTAAGGGGGCTCCCTGCCTGAATGGAAGCCGCTTCCATTTTTTGGTCATATTGAATACTTAATGTAGGCTTGCCTAATCTTAGGGCTAAAATTTGCGCGTGCAGTCGCATGGCTATGATCGCATCGCATTCGGCCAGTGCTTGAATTGTTTCCTCTGGTTCGTTCCCTTTAATTAACTCCTGAGAAAAACCAGGAGCTAGCCGTGACATCATTCGGTGAAAAAAATCCAGCTTGTAATTGAACTCGTCAAGCTCGTCAATAATGTGGAATGGAATCCAGACGAGTTTATGATCCGCAGGTGGAATGGTGTTTTGAATAGCCATGATAAAGCGATCTTCCCACCCTTCGGCAAATTCCCAAGGTCTCAAGACAATCCCAATGCGGCTCTCGCTATCGGCTCGATTACTCAGGGTGCTGGGAAGCGGATATGCCCAAACGGGGTCAGGAGCGACTAGAGCAGTGCGCGAGACACCTAAGCTCCTAAGTAGTGAAAGGGAATCCGTATCTCTTAGACTGAGATAGGTGGCTATATTGAATATTTCACGAACTATCCGACGAGATTCGTCACAATGCAAAGGGCCAATTCCCTGTGCCCATAACAACGTTGGGACGCCCATTTGATTTGCTAGTAGAATCGGCCTCGCATACATGGAAATATCGTTAGCACGAAAGTCATATAAGGCGGAAATAGTGAATTTATCATAATTTTGAAATAAGCCACCACCGCCTAGCACGAACAAACAACATTCCATCATCTCCTTGGCAACCGCGGGTAGGTCAAACGCGTCAATAGATTTTATATAATGAAATTTATTTGTATGAAACGGATTTACGCTCATGGATACAACTTCAGCCCCGAAATTCTGTGCCCAAAGCCTTAGGGATTCCAACAGTAATTCGTCGCCTAGATTTCCATCTCCATAGTAGCCGAACACAAAAATTTTTTTTTGCTGCATTTTTATTCCAGGGTTTCTAAAAAAAGTAAAAATATTCAGCAACTGGTTGCCCGCTTGCTGTTGGGTTATTTGTTGGAGTAATGTTTTTTAATTATTTTATTATAGCCCTCTGCCATGTCGTGCATCGTTAGTTGGTTGGGAGGGAAATGAGCACTTCCCGATAAAGCCTTATCCGACTGGCTTCATCCGGATTATAAGTGACCCAGCCAATATTGGCTGGGATAGCTTCGCCTCGCCATGGTCGGAGTAGGCGAAATTCCACAAGGAGGCCTGATCTGATCGATATCAGATTCATGGCGGGTCCGGGTCGGTTTGCGTAAATTACTTTTCGCCCCGCCGCTATCAATATTGGATCCAGGCCTAGGAATCGAGGCACGCGGCGTCTTTAAAAATATTTTTGGGCATTTTCAAAACGCGAGGGATTTTTGCAAGAAAGCGAAAGATTACAAACCCCTTGATCCTCGGTGCGAGCAACCCAGGACGACTCTGGAACAATTATAATATAGAATGTTGGCGTCCCTCCACCCCAGTCCTTGATAACACGCCCGGAATGTCTATCTCTCAACATCAGCGCATCCGCGAGATTCCCTACAACTACACATCCTTTTCCGACCGGGAGATTGTGATCCGCTTCCTGGGCCAGGAAATGTGGGACCTGATCGAGGATTTACGGGGGACGCGGCGCACGGGGCGCTCGGCGCGCATGCTCTTCGAGGTCCTGGGGGACATGTGGGTGGTGACCCGCAACCCCTACCTGCAGGATGATCTGCTGGAGGACGACAAGCGCCGGGAACTCCTGATCAATGCCTTGCGCCACCGCCTCGATCAATTCGAGCGGCGCCTCAATGAAAACGCCCAGGCGTCGCGCCTCCTGGCGGCGGCCCGGGAAGCAGTGCGGGATTTTGGGCAGGGGCTGATGGATCTGCGCTCACGGCGCGGTGACCTGCATCGGGCTCTGGCCGGCATCACGCGCCGGGATAACCTGGACTTTGGTGGTCTAACACGGGTAGCCCACGCCACGGACGCCACCGACTGGCGCGTGGAGATGCCCTTCGTCGTCATCACCCCGGACACGGAGGCCGAGGTCGCCCCCATCGTCCGCGCCTGTCTGGATTGTGGGCTGAGTCTGATTCCGCGCGGCGGCGGCACCGGCTATACGGGTTCGGCCGTGCCCCTGGACCCTTGGTGCGCCGTGATCAATACCGAAAAGCTGGACGCCATTGCCGCGGTGGAGCGCTGCTCCCTGCCGGATCGGGCGGGAGAATGGCCGACCCTCTGGTGTGGCGCCGGTGCTATCACCCGCCGGGTCGCTGAGGTGGCGGAGGGGGCGGGACTGGTCTTCGCCGTGGACCCCACCTCCCAGGACGCCTCCACCATTGGCGGCAACATCGCCATGAACGCGGGTGGCAAAAAGGCGGTGCTGTGGGGCACCACCCTGGACAACCTGGTCTCCTGGCGCCTGGTGACACCGGATGCCGACTGGCTGGAGGTGGAGCGCCTGGGCCACAACCTGGGCAAAATCCATGACCAGGCCGAGGTGCGGTTCCGCATCTCCCGCTTCGGGCCGGATGGGCAAACCCCAAAGGGTGAGCCCGAGCTCCTGACCCTGCCGGGCCAGACCTTCCGCAAGGCGGGCCTGGGCAAGGACGTTACCGACAAGTTCCTCGCTGGCCTGCCGGGGGTGCAGAAGGAGGGCTGCGATGGTCTCATCACTTCCGCCCGTTTCCTGCTGCACCGGATGCCGGCGCAGACACGCACCCTCTGCATGGAGTTTTTCGGCGCCGATCTCTCCCTGGCGGTGCCGGCCATTCTGGAGATCAAGGAATACATCGACACCCTGCCCGAGGTCCAGATAGCCGGTCTGGAGCATCTGGACGAGCGCTACCTGCGTGCCCTGGACTATTCCACCAAGGCGGCCCGCGCCGAGTTGCCGAAGATGGTGCTGCTCGCCGACCTGGTTGCCGATGACGAGGGCCGGGTGACCGCCGCCGCCGAGCGGGTGGTGGCCTTGACCCAGGGCCGCCAGGGGGAGGCCTTTATCGCCGTCAGCCCCGAGGCCCGTCGCCGGTTTTGGCTCGATCGTGCCCGGACCGCCGCCATCTCCCGCCACACCAATGCCTTCAAGATCAACGAGGATGTGGTGATACCGCTGGAACGGCTGGCGGACTATTCGCGGGCCATCGAGCGGATCAATATCGAGCAGTCCATCGCCAACAAGCAGCGGATTCTGGAGGCCCTCCAGGACTATGTGGAGACTGAAATGCCGGAGGCTCGTGTCTGGCCGGGCTTCGAAGACTCCGCCGAATCCCAGGCCATTTTGGACGCCAGGCGCGGGGCGGCCCGTCAGGTGCTGGAGGAGACGCATCGCCGTTGGGGCCAGATCCTGGCCCTGCTCGATGCTCCGGCGGTGAATCACGCCAACCTCCTGGGGGAAATAGAGCAGGCGCGGGTCCAGGCGGGCGACAGCCTGTTGGATTTGCTCCTGCGCCGCGACCTGCGTCAGTCCCTGCGCCAGGAGGTCCGTCAGCGCCTGGACGAGATCTTCAGCGGCCAGGACATGGCCGCGGTGCGGGAACGGCTCGCCGCCATCCATGCCCGGGTCCGGGAGGCGCGCCTTTTCGTGGCCCTGCATATGCATGCGGGCGATGGCAATGTCCACACCAATATCCCGGTGCATTCCTCGGACTACGCCATGCTGCACGAGGCCGACCGCATGGTGGCCCGCATCATGGCCTTGGCGACCGGTCTGGGGGGGGTGATCTCCGGTGAGCACGGTATCGGGCTAACCAAGATCCAGTTTCTGGAGCCCGAAAAACTGGCGGCCTTCGTCCGCTATAAGCAGGCCGTGGATCCGGCGGGGCGCTTCAACCCGGGCAAGCTGATGCCGGGCTCGGGTCTCGAGGGCGCCTATACGCCCTCGCTCCGGCTGGTGAGCCAGGAGGCCATCATCCTGGAGGAAACGGAACTCGGCGCCCTCAACGAGGATATCAAGCACTGCCTGCGCTGCGGCAAGTGTAAGCCGGTCTGCATGACCCATGTACCCCGCGCCAACCTGCATTATTCGCCGCGCAATAAGATCCTCGGCACCGGCCTCATCATCGAGGCCTTCCTGTACGAGGAGCAGACACGCCGGGGTCTGTCGGGGCGCCATTTCGCCGAGATGAACGATCTGGCGGACCACTGCACCGTCTGCCATAAATGTCAGCCCCCCTGCCCGGTCAAGATCGACTTTGGCGAGGTGACGACGCGTTTGCGTCGCATCCTGGTAGACCGACGCCAAAAGCGCTTCAGCCCCGGCGCCTGGGCCGCTATGCGCTTCCTCGACGCCAAGGACCCCCGCGCCATCCGCCTGCTGCGTATCGGTCTAGCCACCTGGGGTTTTCGAGGCCTCAATCTCGCCAGCGCCCTGACCCGGCGTCTGGGCCTGTATCGGCGCCAGGAACCCCCGGCGGCGACCACGGGGCAACCCCAGGCCGTCACCCTGGCAAAGGAGTTATTGCGCCGGTCTATCCGTGTCAAGGTGCCGAAAAGGACCTTTCGCCAAATCCTGGGCCTGGAGGATGCCACCCAGGTGCCCATTCTGCGGAATCCCATACGTAATCCGGAGGAAATGGAGGCCGTTTTCTACTTCCCCGGCTGCGGCTCCGATCGCCTCTTCTCGGATATCGGCCTGGCTACCTTGGCGCTCCTCTATGAGCAGGGGGTGCAAACGGTGCTGCCCCCCGGTTACCTCTGCTGTGGCTACCCCCAGAGCGCCGGGGGCTACGAGGCCCAGGGCCGGCGCTTGACCATGGAGAACCGCGTCCTCTTCCACCGCATCGCCAACACACTTAATTATCTTGATATTCGTACCGTCGTCGTTTCCTGCGGCACCTGTATGGACCAGTTGCTTCAGTATGAATTCGAGCGCATCTTTCCCGGCTGCCGCCTGTTGGACATCCATGAATATCTGATGGAAAGAGGTGTGACCCTCGCTGGCGGCGCCTTGCCCCAGCGCCGGGCCGAAGCGGCCCCCGTGACCGCTGGAGTGGAATCCTGGACGCGGGGCGGTTCGGGTATCCAGTACCTATATCATGATCCCTGCCATAGTCCCATGAAGACGCATGCCCCCCTCAAGGTTGCCGCCAGCCTCTTGGGCCAGCCTGTCACCCTCACCGACCGCTGCTGCGGCGAGGCTGGTACCCTGGGCACCGCCCGCCCGGATATCGCCAGCCAACTTCGATATCGCAAGGAGGAATCCCTGGTTCAGGGCATCCGCGCCCTCACTGGCCGCGACCGCGCCCAAGGTGACGTCAAGCTGTTGACCGCTTGCCCCGCCTGCCAGCAGGGCCTGGCCAAGTTTGGCGACGAAACGGGCTTGACCACGGAGTACATCATCGTAGAACTTGCCAACCAACGCTTGGGTAGGGGGTGGGAAAAGCAATTCCTCGATCGAGTAGGTGGAGTGGGTATCGAGCGAGTGTTGCTGTAAAGGACTGAAAGAAACCTCTGTCAAGAGCGTGAAAATGGAGCCTTCGGCGCAAAGTGGCTCGGGGGGATGATCTCCACTCACAATTATCGACTTAAGTATTCAATGACATGACCGATCATATCAGTGTAATCATCCGGAGCATGGGACGTTCATGCCTTGCCGAATCTATTGCCTCGGCCGCAAACCAAGCGATCGAGGATCTCGAAATTATTGTTGTGGATTCCCTGGGTAAGGATCATCCAGAACTTCCTGATGGCTCTGGCCCGGCCCGGATTCGATTGATAGCCACGGGAGCAAGGCTGTCTCGCCCAGCCGCAGCCAATGTTGGCCTGTCCGCTGCCCAAGGCGACCTGCTGATTTTTCTGGATGATGATGATCTCTTTCTTGAAGGTCATCTTTCTGGCCTGAGAAACACACTGCTAACTCATCCCGAGGCGCCAGCCTGTTACACCGGGGTACGCCTCATTGATGCTGCTGGAAATGAGCTTGATGTGTACAACGCCCCTTTTAACTCTATATACTTATTGGGGAATAATGCTTTCCCTATTAACTCGGTTCTTTTTCGTCGGTCCGCCGTTTTGGATTGTAAATTCGACGAAACTCTTGATATCTATGAAGACTGGGATTTCTGGCTTCAATTGATCCGAAAAGGACCATTTGTACATCACGATGCGGTTACCGCTCTGTATCGAGTTGGCTTAAGTCAGTCAGGATTAAATATTGCGGCAAATAATCATCTGCGATGGACGGGGCGGAACAGTATTTATCAAAAGTGGAAAATGATCTGCAGTGGCGAGGAATGGAATGCGTTTATAGAGTCAAAATTGCATGACCTGAATGAATTGAGATGTGAATTAATGGAAAAAGACCGCGCGCAAGAGCAATTTAAAGATCAATTATTTAAAGTAGAAAGTGTCCGCAATGAACTTCAAAATGCTTTGGAACTCTCGCGTGAAGAAAACGCTAGGGTAGAGCAGCATTGCGATCACCTCGAAAACATTATGGACATTTCTCGTGAGCATAATGCAAGGGTGCAAAAGGATCGGGATCAACTCGACAATGCCCTGAAGTGTTCGCATGACCATCTCCGCCGGGTGGAAAAGGATCGCGATCAGCTAGAGCGGGATCGTGATTATTATCACCGCGTATTTTTGGATATCGAACAATCGGCATTCTGGCGTTTGACAGGGCCTCTACGTCATACGCTAATTCTCATTAAAAAACTACAGCCATCAACTGATATCATCTGGAGATCGATGCGGTGGGGTTTTCATAAGCTACCAGCATCCGAAGGTTCAAAACGCCGAATGCAGGATTGTTTATATCAAAGGATGCCACGATTATTCCGGGAACTCCCGTCCTACCAGTTTCGGGTGATGAATATTGCCCCGACAAGCTTTGCTGGTTCGGGTACAGCGATTGATTCTTATTCTACCTTCGCCTTGGAGGATTTGCTGCCGTCGTGTTCGGTTTTGGATTTAAAAACCCCTGATATACAAGTCGATGTGATTATCCCTATATACGACGGAATCGAAACAACCCGACGTTGTTTGGAACGAGTCATTAATGCCAAAACACGGATTGAAAATCGAATTATTCTAATCAATGACGCATCACCGCGCCCGGAAATTCGTTCTCTCCTGGATGCGCTGCCGCGGAACGAGAGACTCCTGGTTCTGCATAATGACGAGAATCTTGGGTTTACCGCCACGGTCAACCGGGGTATGGTGCTATCCAAGGAGCACGATGTCGTTCTGCTTAATAGCGACACCGAAGTTCCCGACGGCTGGCTGGATAGGTTGGTTGCCCAGGCCTATCAATCACCGACCATCGGTACCGTCACCCCCTTTTCCAACAATGCGACAATTTGCAGCTATCCGAACTTACCAGGCGAGGCACGATTCCCGGATGGCGAAACACTGGAGACGCTGGATTTATTGATCCAGGAAGTGAATCGGGGGCGGTTCACTGATCTGCCTACCGCCGTTGGCTTTTGCATGTACATCAAGCGCGGCTGTTTGAATAGCGTTGGGCTTTTCGATGTGGAAACCTTTGGAAGAGGTTATGGCGAGGAAAATGATTTCTGTTTGCGGGCCAGTCTCCAGGGTTGGAGGCACATCCTTGCGGCCGATCTCTTTGTTTTCCATGCGGGAGAGGTCAGTTTTGGAACGGGAAGCAGTCCCTCGAAGCTATACGCGGCCGGCATTATTCGTGAACGATATCCTGATTATGAGGCCAATGTCGCTGACTTTGTAAGGAGGGATCCGGCTCGTCCATGGCGGCTGGCACTAACAGCGGCTCGATTGCGTAGGCGGAGCCAACCCGTCATCCTCATGATTTCCCATGGACTTGGTGGCGGGGTCGATAAGCATTTGCGTGATTTGGCTCCTATATTAAGCGATGAAGGAGCTCGGGTGCTGATCCTGCGTTCCATGCCAGGGAAACCCCAGCTTGCCGCTCTTGAACTGGTTCATGGGGCGGATGAATTTACTATCCAGATCCCAACGGGAGATCAAGCCAGATTAGCAGAGATAATCAAGGCATTTGGCGTCAGCCTTGTGCATATTCACCATATCATGCACTGGGCCATCGATTTACAGGCCTTGCTTGCCCGACTGAGTCTCCCCTTTCTGTTCACTGTTCATGACTACTATACGCTCTGTCCACGAGTGAATCTGATGGGTCCGCTGCATTCGGCTTACTGTGGCGAACCGGATCAGAACGGGTGCCTTGAATGTCTTAAGGAATTGCCCCGATCGGAAACCACGGATATATTTTATTGGCGTGCCCGTCATGCATGGTTGTTTCATGATGCCCTGACAATTATCTGCCCAAGTCAGGACGCGGCATCCAGATGCTTAAAATACTATCCCCAGGCTTATGCGAGGATGCGGTCTGTGTATCACGAACCGTTGCCGTCGGATAATATTACTCCTCTATCTTATGAAATTAACGCGAATCAACCCCTCCGGGTTGTTGTTCTGGGTGTTTTGGCTCGTCATAAGGGGCTTGATCTGGTTCTGGATTTGGCGAGGTTGGCGGTTCGGCGGAAATACCCGATCCAAATTATCTTGGTTGGATTTTCCACGGAGATCGTTCCGAATGCCCTCAATGGCGTGATATCTCAAACGGGTACCTACACTGATCAAGAACTTAACCGCCTTATCCTGGAAAAGCGACCACATCTGGTTTGGTTTCCTTCGCGGTGCCCGGAAACCTATAGTTATACCTTGACTACCGTACTCAACATGGGGCTCCCCATTCTTGCCCCGCGCCTGGGAGCCTTTCCCGAACGATTGCGTCACTACACCATCGCCTGGGGTTATGATGTCGATGCGACAACCACGGTGCTTCTTTCTTGGTTGGAGCGCTTTAAAGGTTTGCGACTCAAGGGAGCTTGGCCTGAGGCGGATGCTCAAGTATCCCCCATACAGCCTTTAGCCGAAGACGTATCCTGGTACCTAGCTAATTATTTGGCATTGACCAGTGGTGATGGCGATGTTCGTCCCTTTGACCTGAGCCATGACCCTAATTCAGTGGTCGTGGTTTCGGATCAGCTCGGATCGCACCCTAGCCCCTGTGGCTATATTCGTTTGCTGATGCCGCTGGCTGCCAGTATCCAAAATCCCTCTTTTCGATTTGCATCCCCAGATGCCGCCTTGCACTATCGGGTAACAAATATCATAACCCAAAGATTGGCATTCCCGGATCGGTCAAGTTTGGATGGGTTACTACACAAGATAAGTCAGCAGGGTTGTCGGTTGATTTACGATCTTGATGATGACCTCCTGGCATTGGATAGCTCCCATGGCGAGGAAGGCCATTATCGCCGGATGAAAGGCCTAGTGGCGGATTTGATAAAAAATGCTAGCGAGGTTTGGGTATCGACCCCTGAACTCGCAGATCGGATTTCTGGATTAAATTCTCATTTCAGGGTAATCCCCAATCGCCTGGGGAAGATCCTCTGGCGCCTTTTGGAAAATAATTTATCCGACGACCAGCCGTTACGCATCCTGTATATGGGGACCATGACCCACGCTCGGGATTGGAAGATGGTTGAGCCAGCGCTAAAGCGAGTTATCAGTCGTCATGGCCCAAAAGTAGAGATACACCTTGTGGGTATTGATGAAGTCAATCGCCTCCCGTCTTGGGCCATCCTGCATCAGCCGCCTCCGGGTGTGGCGATAGTCTATCCCGCCTTCGTTCACTGGCTGCAAAGCCTGGCGCCGTTTTCCGTTGGGATCGCGCCTTTGACCCCCGATGCATTCAATACTGCCAAAAGTGGTATTAAATTCATGGACTATACCGCACTTGGCGCGGTTACCCTGGCCTCCGATCTTCTTCCCTACCAAGAAGTTATCCGTCATGGTGAAAATGGCATCCTGGTACCAGGTCAGTCTAGCGAGCCCTGGGAGCAGGCACTAGAAATGGTCATTGGGAGTCAGGAGTTGCGGCAGAGGTTATTGCTTCAGGCGCGACAAGATTGGTTACTTCATCACAGCTATGGCTCCTCGTTGGAGTGCATCTTACCTATTTAGTTATTCGAATTACCGAGAGAAGGGAATGATCGGGTTAGGTCTGTCGGGCCGCTATGTTGAATCAGCATTTTTGTCCTTGCTCCGGAATAACTGATTGAGTAGGAATTGTGCTCGTGCCTTAATCCCTCAGGTCGCCCCACAGGGCCTGGACAATGGCAAGGGCCGCTAGCGGGGCCGTCTCGGTGCGCAGGATGCGCGTACCGAGACGCACGCCGGTGAAGCCGCTTTGGTAGGCGCGCTCGCGTTCAGTGGGGGCCAGGCCCCCTTCGGGTCCGATCAGCAGGGTCAGGGCCGGCCCTGGCCGGGCGAGGCTGGGCAGGGAGCGGCGGGCGCGATGATCCAACAGCAGGGGGCAGGGGTGTCCCTGGACGACCCAGGTATCCAGAACCTGGACGGGGTTCAGCCGGGGTAGGCGCCGACGTCCGCTTTGTTCGCAAGCGGCAATCAGGATGCCCTGCCAGTGCTCCTGGCGGTTGGCCAGGCGGTCACCGGCCAACCGCACCATGACGCGTCCGGCGAAGAGGGGCGTGACCTCGGCGACGCCCAACTCAACCGCCTTTTGGATCGAGAAGTCCATGCGCTCGCCCTTGGAGATACCGATCCCCAGGTGGACGCCGAGGGGCAAGGGGGGTTCGGGCTCCCCTGGCTCGCCAATCCGGATCACTACCCCCTGCCGGTGGGCGGTGAGTATCGCGGCGGGATAATCACGGCCATCGCCATTAAAGACGATGAAGGCGTCACCGGGCCGCAGGCGCAACACCTGAACCAGGTGCTGGACCGCCGGGGCGGGCAGGGACAGGTCCTGATCGGCCGCCAACGGCAGATCCACATAAACCCGGGTCCGGCGCATGGTCCTTTAACCCTGCCGCCAGAGACCGAAGGCCAGCAGCAGCCAGCCAAGGATGAGCAGGGCACCGCCCATGGGCGTGACCATGCCCAAGGAGGGCATGTCCAGCAAGACCCGTAAGAAGAGGCTACCGCTGAAAATGGTCGTGCCCAGGAGGAATGCCTGGCCCGCCAGGGTTAGCGAACGACGGGGGGAGGGTTGGCTCTCGATGAGCATGCCGGTGGCCAGCAGGGCCAGGGCGTGCACGGCGAGATACTGGGTGGCCGTGCCCCAGTGGGCCAGGAGCTCGGGGGCCAGCCGGGCCTTGAGGGCATGGGCGCCAAAGGCACCCAAGGCCACCGCTAGGGCGCCATAGAGGGCGCCGCAGGTCAGAAGGATGCGCTGCATGAATTTGTGCCTCCTGCTTGGTCGCGAGGCCCCTTACCTGACCAGCCCAGCCCGAGGGGTGGCGGGTCATTGATTGGGTGGGAAGGACCCAGTACGACGGCGACAAGGGGTGTCAGGTGGTGGGTCTCAAGGGGGCGAAGGCGAGGGAGTGGGGCAGATGTCATGATCCAATCGCTATCTCAGAGTGGGTAGAGGCCTCGCCGCCATGCCTGGAGAGGTTAAACCCAAAAATCGCTTCTGGCCAGGGCCTTGAATCCGATGGGCTCCGGCCACACCGCCCGCCGGGGTCCTTCAGAAGCCTCTAATAAGGTTATTTTATGATTCAGGGCAAAAAACTGTTTTGACACTTGCCCTTGCCTCTCTCTAATCTATCCATATTAGCGTCATCGGGATGGCGGCCAGACGGGCAAAAGCTCATCTCCTCGCCAGGACAGGACCGCCGATTGGACGCCGAGTCAGGGAGGACTCGATGAGTACGTGTCGACGTCGCCTGACCGCTGGGGGCTGGGTGCCGTCATACGTCTTCGCCAGAATCGGCGACATTCGCTGCGGTACAACGTTAGGAGAAAGAACACCATGCCAACTTTTGTGCGTACTGACAAGTGCGATGGCTGCAAGGGCCAGGATAAAACCGCTTGCATGTACATCTGCCCCCACGACCTGATGAAGCTCGATCGTGACGGTTCCGACACTGGCCATGCTATGAAGGCCTTTAACCAGGAGCCCGAGCAGTGCTGGGAATGTTACTCCTGCGTCAAGATCTGCCCGCAGCAGGCCATTGAGTGCCGGCATTACGCGGACATCGTGCCCCTGGGTGGCTCCGTCCAGCCCCTGCGTGGTTCCGACTCCATCATGTGGACTATCAAATTCCGCAACGGCACCCTCAAGCGCTTCAAGTTTCCCATCCGCACCACCCCGGAAGGCTCCATCGATCCTTACGGCGGCAAGCCTACTGCCTCCCTGGCCAACATCGCGGCGACCGGTTTCTTCACCGGCAGTGCCGATGGCGGCGTGACCAAGGGTTATCGTCCTGGTAATCCCGCCGAACTGATCCGCAAGTAAAAAATTAGAGAGAGATAGAGAAATGGCTGGTGAATTTGGAAATCCGGAGATCGTCCAGGAAGAGGTTGACATCCTCTTGATCGGCGGTGGCATGGCCTGCTGCGGTGCTGGCTACGAAATCATGCAATGGGCGGATGCCGCCAAGAAGGAAACGGGCATCGATCTGAAGATCAGGTTGGTTGATAAGGCCGCCATGGACCGCTCCGGCGCCGTGGCCCAGGGTCTGTCCGCCATCAACACCTATATCGGTTCCGAGCAGGACCCGGCGGACTATGCCCGTATGGTCTCCAACGACCTCATGGGCATCACCCGTGACGACCTGGCCTATGACGTGGGCCGTCATGTCGATGACTCCGTGCATCTCTTCGAGGAGTGGGGCCTGCCCATCTGGAAGCTTGACGAGAACGGCGAGCGTCACGATGGCTCCAAGGGCATGACCCCGCTGAAGGATGGCGGCAAGCCCGTCCGTTCCGGCAAGTGGCAGATCATGATCAACGGCGAGTCCTACAAGTGGATCGTCGCCGAGGCGGCTAAGAAGGTCCTGGGCTCCGACCGCGTTCAGGAGCGCATCTTTATCGTCAAGCTGGTCAACGATAAGAATGACAAGAACCGCATCGCTGGTGCCGTCGGTTTCTCCGTTCGCGACCACAAGGTCGTGGTTTACAAGGCCAAGGCCATCCTCCTGGCCGCCGGTGGCTGCGTCAACATCTTCCGTCCCCGCTCCGTCGGCGAGGGCACGGGCCGCGCCTGGTATCCGGTGTGGAACGCTGGCTCGACCTACGCCATGGCCGCCGAGGCCGGTGCCGAGTTGACCATGATGGAAAACCGCTTCGTGCCCGCCCGCTTCAAGGACGGTTACGGCCCGGTCGGCGCCTGGTTCCTGCTCTTCAAGGCCCAGGCCACCAACGCCTACGGCGAAGTTTACATGGTCAAGAACAAGGAGATGTTGAACGACTATCCTCCTTATGGCCAGGCCGCCGTGCCAGCCTCTTGCCTGCGTAACCACCTCATGCTCAAGGAGATGAAGGAAGGCCGCGGTCCCATCTACATGGATACCGTGACCGCCCTGGCCAAGCTGCGCGAGACCCTGTCGCCCCGCGAGGTCAAGCACCTCGAGGCCGAGGCTTGGGAAGACTTCCTGGACATGTGTGTTGGCCAGTGCGGTATCTGGGTTGGCGAGAACGTCGAGCCGGAGAAGAAGAACTCCGAGCTGATGCCGACCGAGCCCTACCTGCTGGGTTCTCACTCCGGCTGCTGCGGCATCTGGGCCTCCGGTCCCGTCGATGTTGGCGCCCCCACGGAGGAGCTCCATTCCGAAAAGGGCAAGATCCCCGCTCACCTGCCGCAGGGCTGGAACTGGGGTTACCGTGGCATGACCACCATCAAGGGTCTCTTCACGGCCGGTGATGGCGTGGGTGCCTCGGGTCACAAGTTCTCCTCCGGCTCCCATGCCGAGGGCCGCATGGCCGCCAAGTCCATGGTCCAGTATTGCATCGACAATAAGGACATGAAGCCCGAGCTGGATACGGACCCCGCCGTCCTGGTCGAGCAGATTTATGCGCCGGTGCGTAACTTCATGGAGCATAAGGATTATAGCACCGCCATAGATGTGAACCCACACTACATCACCCCCAAGATGCTGCAGTTCCGTCTGCAGAAGATCATGGATGAGTATGTAGCCGGCGTCGCCACCTACTACACCACCAACGCCAACATGTTGACGGTGGCGGAAGAGAAGCTGGAGATGCTGAAGGAAGATGCGGCCAAGATGCGTGCCAAGGACCTGCACGAGTTGCTCCGCGCCTGGGAGAACTACCATCGCATCCTCACCGCCGAGGCCCACATGAAGCACATCCAGTTCCGCGAGGAGAGCCGTTACCCCGGCTTCTACTATCGGATGGACAAGAACTTCGTGGACGAGGAGAACTGGCACTGCTTTGTCAACTCCATCTACGACAAGGAGACCAAGGCCTGGACCTGCTTCAAGCGCGCCCATGTTGATCTGGTCGACAAGTCCAAGCTGTTCAAGGCCGCCGCGCACTAGTGACTAGTCGCTAGTCGAGGAACCGGGCGCCCACGAGGCGCCCGGTTTTTTGAGAGACCCATCATGAGTGACGAGAGACCCGAAATTCCCTTCCAGAGCGTGGTACTGCCCGAGGTACTGGGAGAGGAGACCGAGATCCCCTTCCGCTGTTATCCGGGCATCTCCTGCTTCAACGCCTGCTGCCGCATGGCCGACGTGACGTTGGCCCCCTACGACATCCTGCGCCTCAAGGGGCGTCTGGGTCTGTCTACGACCGATTTCCTTGCCAAGCACACGGTGCCCTTCCAGATGGATGCCGACGGCACCCCGGGGGTCAAGCTCAGGACCACCGACGAGGGGGCCTGCCTGCTGCTCGATGGCGATAGGGGTTGCAGTGTTTACGAGGACCGGCCCACGGTCTGCCGCTATTACCCGGTCGCCCTGCTCAACCGCCGCGTCGCGGGGGACACCGACACCCTTCAGGAATATTCCCTGGTCCGCGAGGACCACTGCAAAGGTCACCTGGAAGACCGCCGCATCAGCATCGGCGATTACCGCGCGGAGCAGGGGTGCGATACCCATGACGCACACAATCGCGAATGGTACCAGCTCATCCTAAAGAAGCGCTCCGCCGGGCCCACGGTGGGCCGCCCACCCCAGACAAGTCTGAATGTCTTTTTCCTGGCCTCCTACGACCTGGATACCTTCCGCCGTTTTGTTCTCAGCGATAAGTTCCGCGCCACCTATGATCTGCCGGAGACCTTTTACGCCGAGGTCGAGACCGACGAACTGGCCCTGCTCAAGTTTGGCTACCGCTTCCTGCGCCAGGTGCTGTTCGCCGAATTCAGTATCCCGGAACAGGCGGGGGCCTGGGACAAGCGCGTCAACCAACGTCAGGAGGTCTGGGACCTGCGCCGTCAGGCCGAGATGGCTCGGCGCCAGCAGGCCGAGGATGAGCGGTATCAGGGCGAACTCTAACCGCTCGCACCCGGTTGCCTGCTCGCGCTAGCCCGGCAACTCATGGCCTCCCTGTCCGCCTCCCTGACCAGGGTCGGCGGCAATACGCTGCTGTCGCGCCTCCTCGGCTTTGTCCGTGACCTGATGGTGGCGCGCCTCTTCGGGGCGGATGCGGGCACGGATGCCTTTTTCGTCGCCTTCAAGATCCCGAACTTTTTCCGCCGCCTCTTTGCCGAGGGCGCCTTCGCCAGTGCCCTGGTGCCCGTGCTCCACGAGACCGGCCGCGAGGGTGGTTCCACCGCCTTGCGCCGCCTGCTCGCCAGCCTGAGCGGCGTCCTGGGCGCAGGCCTCCTGCTCCTGACCCTGATCGGCACCCTGGCCGCCTCCTGGCTGATCCTGGCCTTCGCCCCCGGCTTCGCTGCCGAGGCCCACCAACAGGCCCTGGCCGCGGAACTGCTGCGGTTGACGCTACCCTATGTGTTCTTCATCGTCCTGGCGGCACTGGCGGGCGCCGCGCTCAATCTGCATGAGCACTTTGGCGTCCCCGCCTTCACCCCGGTGCTGCTCAATCTGGCCATCATCGGCTGCGCCCTCTGGCTGGCGCCGCGGCTGGAGGAGCCCATCCTGGCCCTGGGCTGGGGCGTCCTGCTCGGCGGTCTGGCGCAACTCGCCTTTCAGTTGCCCTTCCTTGCCCGGCTCGGCCTGCTGCCGCGTCCTCGTCTCGATTGGCACCATCCCGGCATGCGCAAGATCCTGCGCCGCATGGGGCCCGTCCTGCTCGGCGTCTCCATGACCCAGATCAACCTACTCCTGGATACCTTCCTGGCCTCCTTCCTGTCCGTGGGCAGCATCTCCTGGCTCTATTATTCAGACCGGCTGGTGGAATTTCCGCTTGGCATCCTGGGTGCGGCCCTGGGGACCGTCATCCTGCCGAGGCTGTCGCACCTGGGGCGGAATGGCGGAGGGGGGCTGGGCATGGACCCCGGAACCAGCTCGGGCGCGGCGGCTCAAGCCGCTGCCTTCTCTCGCACCCTGGATTGGGCTTTGCGTTGGGTACTGCTCCTGGGGTTGCCGGCGGCGGTGGGGCTGGTGGTCCTGGCGGTGCCCCTGGTCGCGACCCTCTTTCTGTCGGCTGAATTCAGCGCCGGGGATGCTCACATGGCCGCCCTCAGCCTCATGGCCTATGCCGCCGGTTTGCCGGCCTTCATTGCGATCAAGGTCCTGGCCCCCGGCTATTACGCCCATCAGGACGCCCGCACCCCGGCACGTTATGCCCTGATGGCCCTGGGGTTCAACCTGGTCCTAAGCATCGCCTGGATGGGGCCCTTCGGGCATGCCGGTCTGGCCTTGGCTACCAGCCTGGCCGCCTTCCTCAATGCCGGCCTGCTACTGGGGGGGCTGGTCAGGCAAGGGGCCTACCGGCCCGCCAGCGACTGGGGATCGCGCCTTGTTCGGGGGCTGGTGGCGGCCCTGGTGCTGGGCGCTTTACTGGGTTGGGGCTTGGTGGGGCTGGACGACTGGCTGGCCGCCACCCCGGGCGAACGGATGGCAAGGCTGTTATTTTGGATGCTCGTGGGCGGGGTTGGGTATGTTTTGGCCCTGCTGGTCCTGGGGGTGAGGCCACGGGATTTTGGTGAAGCGGCGGGCGAGCGACCGGAACGGCCTCCCGCGGGTGCCCGCTGATGTTGGGATCCCGCCAGCTAATCCCGCCGCCCGGGCTATAATCCGTCTCCGGTGCCTCGCCCTGCGAGAGGTGCCGAGCAGTACCGGGAGCGCCGAATGGCACCCGCAAGGCGTATCTTGTCACGCGGGGGGTGCCGATGACCGCTCGCCGCAACCCTAACGGCACCGATTGCGATCCAGGAGCATTAAGACTTGAATTTCATCCTTAATGCTTGACCCTTAAATCCTAAACATAAGACGGATCCAGATCCCCATGCGAGTCATTCGTGGACTCCATAATCTCAGGCCTGTGCACCGAGGTTGCGTGGCTACCATCGGCAATTTCGATGGGGTGCACCTGGGACATCGCGCCGTCTTTCAGCGGTTGCTCGCCAAGGGCCGAGACTTGGGGCTGCCAGCGACCGTCATCACCTTCGAGCCCCAGGCTATGGAGTTTTTCGCCCCGGAGGCGGCGCCAGCCCGGCTCACGCGCCTCCGGGAAAAGCTGGCGGCCCTGAAGGCTTGCGGCATCGAAAGGGTGGTCCTGCTGGAGTTTGGGCACAAACTGGCACATCTGGAGGCGCGGGCCTTCGTGGAGGAGCTGCTGGTGGACGGCCTGGCGGCACGTCATCTGCTGGTCGGCGACGACTTCCGCTTCGGTCGTGGGCGCCAGGGCGATTTTGCCCTGCTGCGCACCCTAGGGGCCGAACATGGCTTTGTGGTGGAGGATCTGCATACCATCACCCATGGCGCCGAGCGAGTGAGCAGCACCCGTATCCGTGAAACCCTGGCGCGGGGCGAACTGGATCTGGCCCGCCACCTCCTGGGACGCCCCTATCGCATCTGTGGTCGCGTCGCCCATGGCAACCAGCGCGGGCGGACCATCGGCTTCCCCACCATCAACATCAACCTGCACCGCCGGGTCAGCCCCCTACACGGAGTCTATGCCGTCATGGTCGATGGCCTGCTAGATCGCCCCTGGCCAGGCGTGGCCAATATCGGCCTGCGCCCGACCCTGGGGGAGGAGCCACGCTATCTGCTGGAGGTTCATCTGTTCGATTTCGCGGGTGATCTCTATGGGCGTCATGCCGAGGTGGAGTTTCGCTTCAAGCTGCGGGATGAACGGAAATTCGCCTCCTTTGACGAGTTGCGGGCGCGGATCGAACTGGATGCCAAGGCTGCGAGAACTTATCTTGGGTGTTAAGGTGTGGGGATAAACTGCTGCTTGGGGAAAAATTGCTTGATGACGGCTTATTAGACTGTTCGGGAGGCTATCGGTAGTTCAGGGCTCAAGCGCGGTCATTTGTATGCTATTGCGGTTCAAAAGGTTTAAGGCAATATACGAGGATGTTGAAATGAAGAATCAGAATGCGGTGGTCGCGTGTCATGATTCTCACATGGAAACAGCCAGTTTCGATAGGGTTAGCCTGGCGTTAAATTATCTTGTCGGAGAAGGGCTCGAAATCGGCGGGTTGCAGAGACCCCTGCTGGTCGGGAAATCCGCCCAGGTAAAATATGTGGATAGAATGCCGGTCAGTGAACTGCGCAGGCACTACCCGGAGTTGGCATCCACGGATTTGGTCGAAGTTGACATTGTCGATGACGGCGAACGGCTGGAAACCATCGCGGATTTTAGTCAAGACTTCGTGATCGCCAATCATTTCATCGAGCACTGTCAAAACCCCATTTTGTTTATAAAATACATGCTACGGGTGCTTAGGAGTGGCGGGATCGTCTACCTGGCTATACCCGATAAGTGCTATACGTTTGACCAGGATCGTCCAGATACTCCGTTCGAGCATCTCTTAAGGGACTACAGAGATGGACCTGAGTGGTCCAGAAAGCAGCATTTTCTGGAGTGGGCGCGGTACGTCAATGAGGTATCGGACGAGATGGGTATCGATAACCGCGCAAATGAATTAATGCAAATGGGCTACAGTATTCATTTCCATGGCTGGTCCCAATCAAGCATGCTGGATTTTTTCTTGGCACTTCAACGGATAATGCCCGAAGTATTTAAAGTTGATGCCTTTCTTAAATACCAGGAAGAGTGCATCTGGATGGTGCGTAAATTTAACGCGCGATTGCAGGATACGGACTAGCTGACAGCAGTATAAACGCCGACCCTGTATGCTATAGACGCCATCAACGATATTCCTCCTGGAAGCCAAGAGCAACCTATTGTATTGGCTTGCGCTCAAGCCTTGACCGTTAGAGGCTGGGCGGACGATGTCATGACGCAAGCTGTTGCGGGTGGCGTATTCGTGGAGATTGATGGAATAACCTTTCAAAGTATTTATGGGGGAGGTAGATCGGATGTGGCAATGGCTCTAGCACGTCCTACTTGCCGCTATAGTGGTTTCGAATGTGAAATCCCCACCCCGGCATTGGCATCCGGTGAGCATGTCCTGTCATTGAAGATTTTCACCAATGATCAAAATCATTTTACAAATCTGAAGAAATGTATTTCCGGTTTAATGTAAAACATAACGGTGTCCGGCTAAAGTCATAGGTAAGCCCTCAACATCGGCCCTAGCTCGCGTTCCTAGAGCCCAGGCGAGGCGGGTTTGAGGAAACAGGGTTTTAAGAACCGTAGGACCTGGCGGCTCACCTTGGCGGTATAGCGGAACAGGGGGACCGTCCAGCTGGGGCGATGGGTGCCATCGGGATCATCGACCTTGGCCTGCTGTCGTTTCGCTTGCTTCGCCAGTGATTTCACATCCTGGGCCCCCGCGGCACCCAGGCGGGTGTGGAGGAGGATCGCCACCAGCAGATGGGTGATGATGGCCAGACGTGCCTGATTGGCGATGGCCACGGTGCCCTTACCCCAGGCCTTCGCCTGAGCGAAGTCGTTTTTCCAGGTATCGAAGCACTTTTCTTCCTCCCAGCGGCGGAAGTAGAGGAAGGCCACCACACCGGGCAGCAGGCTCAAGTCATTGGTGAGGAATTGCAACTCCTCGCCGCGGCGGGGGCGGCAGGTGATGAGGCGCCAGTCCTCCCGCGAACTTGACAAGGTGACGCGCAGGTCATTAATCACGCCCGCGTTGGCCGGGTCGTCGGCGATGGGTAGGCCCTCGGTCGAATCCACGCCCAGGTGGCTTTTCATGCGCGTGATCAGGGTGATCTGCAAGGCCCGGTGCTTGTCATCCCAGAAGGGGGCATCAATGAAGGCGCGATCCACCCGCCAGAGCCCGCGGCGCTCGCGGGTCAGGGCGTGGGGGGCCTGGTCATCATCCCGCAAGATCCGCGTTTCATGGCGACTGCGGGTGTCGACCCGGACGGCTTCGGGCACACCCAGGCGCAGGTTATATAAGCTCAACAAGGCATGGCCCTTGGGATGGTCCACGCCGCCCTGCTGGGGCGTGCGGCGTCGGAAATGGGCGCTTTCGGCCTGGTAGGTGCCATCAATGGCCCGCACCGGCCGATCCCCCAGACCCGGAATGCCCGCCAGGCGATCCGGGAGGATCGCCTGCGCCTCCTGGACCAAGGCCGGCACCAGGTCCCGCAAGACCGCCTCCCGGCGGGGCGACGCGAGCGCATCCGACCAGGTGGAGCGGGCCAGCGGCCCCCGCGCCGCGGTCTCCGGGTCCAGATGCAGCCAGGTTTGCACTTGCTCGCGTCAGGTCGACATCCCTTGCCGGTGGCGCAGCACTCCCAAAGCGATAAAATCTGGCATGGTCAGCGTGCGACCCACCGCCGCCTGACGCACCCGCGCCAGAGCCCGCATGACGGGATGGAGGAGGTCGGCCAGGACGGTATGATCCGTCAGGCGGTGCATCAGGGTCTTGAGACGGTCGAACAGGGCAGGCTCCCGTATATCGCTGTTTTACAAAATAAAACGCGAGCCAATTCCCGGCTGATTGTCAAGTCTATTTTTCGGTACACGTGAAAAATGGGGGTGTCTAGCCGGGCGCAGGCGCGGCCCTCGCGGGGGAGAGGTAAATCACAAGATGCGGCGGGGGCGGTATCTGGGCTCCTCCAGCGCGATCAGGTGAGCTATATACAGGCCGTCATACCGAACAAACCGGACACCGTTGTGTAAATCACTAATGCCACCCGGTGGATCGACTATGCAATTGGCTTGAGATGTCGTCTCAAACCGATCGACCGCGGCGAGGCTGTTCTCAGGGATAAGGTAAGCCCAGAGTATCTGGCTCAAGCCCCTCCTCATGACGTTGCCACATCCGATGGTAGAGTGCTTCCAGATGACGGGTAAAATCCGATATGTCGAAATAAGGCGCCTTTTTTCGAGCTATCGCGAGGCGTCGGCGCAGGTCCGTGAGTACTTCCGGATGGGATGCCAGATTCAGGGCCTTGGTCCGATAATCTTCAAGGGTAAGGGTGACCATATCCGTGAGATCTGCGGCTCTTAGCAAGCTGGCAGCCACTCGGCCAGGGAAGGTTTTACCAATACAGGTCAGTACCGGTACACCCATGAACAGGGCATCCGAGGTCGTGGTGTGAGCGTTATAGGGCAGGGTATCCAGAATCAGATCCGCCAGGGAAAGCCGGGCTAGGTGTTCATCTTGGGCGACGCGAGATGCAAAGATGATCCGCTCGGGATCAATGCCGTGCCGCTTTGCCTCCCGGCGCAAATTCTCAATGACGGCGTCCTGTCTCGCAAAAAGCCAAAGCACGGAATTCGGAACGGCGCTGAGTAAGTCGCACCAGAGATAGAAAAAATCCGGAATAATTTTGCGCGGGTTATTGAAACAGCAGAAGACGAAACCCTCTTCCGGTAACCCGGCCTGGGTTCGGCTGGGAATGGGCGCAACCGCGCGCTTTGTATCAACGGGGGCGTAGGCATGTGGCAGGTAGGCTAGAGCCTCTTGGTAGGCCGAGGCCTCCCTAAACGGGACCACTGTGGAATCCACGATGATATAATCCATGAACTCCACCGCCATGGTACCTGGATACCCTAGCCAGTTAACCTGAATGGGTGCTGGCCTCTGGGCGAGGATCTCGGGGCGCGCCTGGCGGGTGTAGCCCTTGAGGTCGACCAGAATATCGATATCGTCATCCCGAATCCGCTGGGCCGCTGCGGCGTGATCCAGGCCCCGGATATCCACAAAATGCTCGAAAGCGTTTAGTAGGCGTTGTCGTGTCGCGCTCCCATTGTCGGGCCCGTAAGAATAGGCATGAGACTCAAATTCGCGGGGGTCGTGGTGTTCGAAGACCCCAGCCGTCAGATAAGCGGTAGCGTGCTGATGGAAATCCGCCGAAAGGTAACCAATCCGCAAGCGCTCCCCGGAAGGTCTCCGAGATACTCTCAAGGGCAAGGCCCTGTGTGTCCAGCTTGCGAATTGCCGCGCATAGGTGTGTGTGACGCGTTGCAAGTCGCTAGGGGTCAGATCCGGGATCAGAAGAGTGATGAAGGGCTCTAGCACTGGCGGATTCGGATCACGGAGACGTCTCAATACCTTGGTAAATAGCTCGCGATAATTCCTCCAATCCCCGATGCATAGTTGGTTATAAAAAAGGCTAATGATCAGGTTGGGTTCTTGATCACCAAAGGTCTTTAAGCCGGTGGCGAGCACCTCAACAGCCTTGGCTCGGTCATTGTTGGCCGCATGCCAGGCGGCTAAAGTCTGAAAGTGTTGGGGACGCTTGGAGCCCGCACCAGTCACGTCCAAGGCCTGGGACATCAAGCCAATAGCAGCCGCATGATTGCCCTGGCGGGCGCGCAACTCCGCCAGCAGCATCAGGGCCCCGGGTACTGGGATCGCAGTGCCCTCCACGGACCGCCGGATCAAGGATTCCGCCCGTACCAACTCATTGGTTTGTAATAGAACCCCCGCAAGTTCCCGCAATGCGTTTCGGTTGTTGGGATCAAGGCGAATAGCTTCCTCGAGTTGTATTCGCGCTTCCTCGGGGCGACCCAATTCCCGAAAGATCTTACCCAGGGATAATCTGGCTTCCACGGCGCTAGGATGGCGTTGAATGAGGTCGGTACCTAAGGCCACGGCTTCCATACCCTGTCCCGTTTGTGCCAATACAATCCCGAGGTCACAGGCGGCGGTAACAAAATCGGGCTTTAGTTCAAGCGCGCGCCGATAGGTCGTAATCGCCTCATCAAAGCGCCCCATCGTCCGCAGACATTGGCCAGTGTTGTAAAGCAATGCATAATTGTCGGGTTGGAGCTTTATCGCAACGCGGTAAGAGGTGAATGCCTCCGCGGATTTTCCAGATCCCAACAACAGGTTTCCAAGATTGGCTTGAGCACCGAAATGACGGGGGGCGATCTTGATACAGCGCCTGAACAGTGATTCGGCTTGGTCCCTGGCGCCCTTTTCAAACTCAATGACACCCATTAGAAATAGTCCCGTCGGTGAATTCTTATCGAATGACAGTATGCGTCTGACAAGAGGCTCGGCTTCACCATGCTTGCCAGCTTGAACTAAATGCTGTGCCTGGGTTTCCAGATAATTGGGTCTACCAATTGGCATTTTTGGCTGGGCCGGATAGGGGTGAAGGGATTTAGCCATGGTAATGATCTGCTTCCATGATTTAATGATGAATAAATTAGTGTGTAATGCCTAACTAAGCATATGGCCACATAAAAAAGGTGCTTAATCGAGGCCAAAAGTGAGTCCGATACGATATCATCCGAATCCTCGGTCAGGGCTTAACCAGGGTAGGGATGCAAAAAAAACAATGCCTGAGCGGTATATTAGCAAGACAATCCCTCATCGTCCCTATTGTCCCAAGGTTGCCGACCTTGCCCGTCCAAAGCGGGTTCCTTGGATAGCGGCGAGGAAGGTTTCCGCCGGCCTTCGACGTCACCCTGAGTATACACATAAGGGACAAGACTCGCGAAACTTGACAGCCAGCTCTACATCCTGACATTATACGGCTAATATTGCCAACCGTGGCCGGGTTCGGGTCAAGCGCCAAGAAAATTTTTTATCCAAGGCAACATTAGCCGGCGCTCATTGATTATCGACGCCTCATCCATATTTGATCATGTGCTCGCGAGGACCGGGCCGGAGACGGTCAATGAGAATTACGATGAGTGCTGCCGGGCCTGCCTTGCCTCAATTCCCCAATTACGGGGACCCCCTCGTCTTTAACGTCTGGCGGAGGATGGATTAAATGAAACCGAAGAATGCGATTTTTGTCATTATGGCTAGCATATTGATAGTTAGCCAGGTAGGTCGGGCTAATGCGACTTGCACCCAGGAAGGTAAAATCGCCAGGAGTGTTTCAACAACAAATGGCGTAATCTATTTCTATATTGCCCCCCCAACATCGGGGCTTACCCCTTTCAACATGTATTTCCTGGTCGGCGAGACCGATGCATCAAACGCGAATATGCTCCTCGCGGCCTTGGCGGGAGGGCATAGGGTAAGTGTTCTTGGCAATGCGACAAGTTGTCCAACCACGGGCTCCAACCGCTTTGGTGGAGAAGTCCAAACCGTAAACGTGTTGCCACGGTATTGAAACCTCGATAATAGGATTGATCGAAATGAATTTCAAACTGGCTCAGGGAGATATCCGATGAAGCTTGATTCTGATTGTGAAGTAATGTTTTTCGCTTCTTCATCGGGGCACTGCACCTTTGATTGCCAATATTGCATCATTGATCCCATCGCCAAGCATAAACCCTCGCTCAATTACGATGACCTTAAATTTCTTCTCGATTACTTTAAAGTAAAATCATTTTTTACTTTTTCAGGCGTAGGGGATTTTTTCGTAAGTTATAGCCGTTCGGACAAGCTCCTTAGTCGCCTCCTCGACCACGATGTTGAAATAGCCCTGGATACCAACGGTTCGGTTTTACAGGATTTCCCGGAGCTCTCGCCGGACAAATTGCATAAGATCCGCTACATCAATCTCACCATGCATTACCATCAGATTAAACGGAAGGGTTTGCTCGATCGCTGGCCCGGCAATGCTAGAATTTTCATCGATCGTCGCTTTGAGGAAACTCACCCTGATTATATTTTATCTCCCCCGTTGATGGGGGAGTGGGAAGAGGGATTACAATTTTACGCTGACCACGTCTTCTCGTACACCCGCAAACCCTTGTTACTTGTCCGCGATATCAAAATCTCCTTCGATGAGGTCGCCGAGAGTCACATCCAGGCACTTCGGACCCGTTTCGGTGAAGTCATCGCGGGTGACCATCAAGAGGACTTTGGCGCTGGTTTCTCGGATCGGCCAGAAGTGCTATGTCCCGCGGGTGTCACATATTTTCGGTTATGGAACGACGGACGCATTCAGGGTTGCCCAAACCTGCCGAAGGTACCAACCTTGTTCGATTGCGGTAATGTTAAGGAACGCCGCATTGAGGTTCAACACGATTTTTTTCGCTGCAATTCTCCTAAATTTTGTGACTGCCATATCATCGATGCCTTCGGCAAAATGAAAGTGCCCGGGTAATGGGGCCCTAATCAATTACCTTGCTGCCTTGACGGTATGCCTCTATGTGCGTCCGCGCCACCCCCCAAATGTCGATGCGGTCGGCACCGGCTTGGAGCAACACCCGAGCCAGTTCGGCGGTAGTACTGCCGGTCGTCACCACATCATCGATTACGGCAATATGCCTGGTCCTGATCGGGCGTTCGACCTTGAAGGCCCCGCTGACGTTGGCGCGCCTTTCCGCCCTATCCAGGCCTTCCTGTGGGGTGATGGACCGCGAGCGGACACAAACATCAACATCCACTGGGATGGACAGTATTTTGGCAAGGGGCCGGGCGATCTCCAGGGCCTGGTTGTAACCACGGTCGCGCAATCTCAAAGGGTGCAGGGGCACGGGGATAAGAATTTCCGGTCGCGCCATGCCGCTCTCCAGCAAGGAGTGTGCTAAACATTGGCCCAACAGGCGGGCCATGTTCAGGCGTCCGGCAAACTTCGCTCCGACAACCAAAGCAGTTATGGGGTATCGATATAAAAAGGGCACATAGGAGGAGGTTTGGGGAGGGGGCTGATGCTGACAGGCTCCGCAGGTACACCTGTTCGTCTGCCGCTCGGCCAGGGGCATGGCACAGCGTGGACAGGCATTAAGGTTACGGGGCAGGTCCGCCAGACAGCCGGGGCAAAGGTCGAGCCCGCCGAAACCTTGCCCCCCGCAGAGGACACAGGTGGGTGGAAGGCAACAGGTAACGACCTTATCACCCAGCATCCTAAGCCTGGTCAGGCCCACTGTAGGGGATAATCCTGTTGCGCGCTCCCGATCAACATGAGCGCTGAATTTGCATTGCGAGGGGGTGGGGCTTGCCTCATGCGCGCCCTCATCCCCCGGGTAGTCGCCGTTGTGGAGGTTGACTCCCCCAGCCACCCATGCTTGTTAATATTGTCAGGGGGAGTGCCATGACCGTCGGCGTCATTATCGTCAACTACTTCACTGAAGAGCTGTTGCGGCCACTGGTTAGGTCTCTGGTTGAATTCCCCATGATAAGGGAGGTGATTGTCTTCGACAATGGCAATCCTTACCCGCTCGCCCTTGGCGACGGCATGCCGCGGGTCATGGGAGAAGGGCGCAATATAGGCTTTGCCGCTGCCGTAAACCGCGCCTTTACGGCACTCTCCACCGATTATGTGCTGCTACTCAATCCCGACCTGCGTATTGATGTTGCTGCCGTGGAGCGCTTGCTCACAACCTCACGGCGCTATCGGTGCCCCATGGTCGGTCCGCGCTTTTATTGGGACGATGAACGCCTCTTTCGCTTGCCCCCCGCGACTGGTGCCTTGCGCTGGCTGGGTCTAGGCGCCGACGCCCCCTCCTCGTTGGACGGCCAACTACGTGGCCACTACTGGGCCCTGGTTCACGATCATTATTGGTCGCAGCGCTCACCCTTTCGGCAACCTTTCCTGCCGGGGGCCTGCCTGTTACTGGATAGCAACTGGGTTCGGCGGCGCGGTTGCGTGTTCGATGAGCGCTATTTTATGTATTACGAGGATACGGACCTCTGCATCGAGGCGCAACGGGAGGGTTGGATGCCGCTGTGCATTCCTGGGGCAGAGGTAGTGCACTACTGGGACCAAAGTCCGGAACCTGATGGGGGTAAGGAACGCATGATGGCGGAGGCGGGCCTTGCCCTCCGTCACAAGTTTGGCTTGCCGGAGCAGGACGCGGTGAACACCCTGCCGCTACTCCCCCAGGTGCCATGGGTCCCGCCGCTGAACCTTGGTCAGATAACGGAAGCTCCCCAACTGGGGGTGAAGGCCTTTCCGGCAGGCACCACTTTCGAGTTGGCGATCGAGCCAGGCTTCGTCCCCTTTGCCCAAGCAAGGCTAGGGCCAGGTGGTTTGACTCCCGACGACAAATGTTTCGGGGTCAGAAATCTGGTGCGATTGGCCAAGTCGCGGTCATGGATGGGCCGCGCAAGCACAATCAGCATTCCCGACAAGCTATGGTCTCGGTTGAGGGCGGGGTGCTATTATGCTCGCCTCCGCGGTCCCGATGGGACTGTGGGTAATCAGTGGGTATGGCGCCGGACACCATAATAAGGGCATAGAAGACGGCAATTCTGGGATGCCCTTAACAAGTGCGTTGGTTTTTCAGCTCACTAACCAGCAATCTTGTTGCATATTAGCAACATTTTAGTCATCCGCAAACGCCCCCCAACCCGTCGTTAGCAGCGGCGAGAGGAGAATTTGCAACAAACGAGAACAAATTTGTAAAAAAAATACGACCCGACGGTTGACATCCATGGGTGATGCGGCATACTTTAGCCGTAGCCCATCGCCCAGTCCCGATTCCCGGGGGAAGGGCATGCGGGCCTCGGGTGATGGGCTAGGTGCCATAACCAGGAAGTCCGCAGAACCGGGCTTGGGCAGTAACTTCGATTCATTTGTCTGATTTGCGCAACAAAAGGAGAAATCGCATGAACGAGCGTTTCCAAAAGATCGCTATCGCGACCGCCGTCACGGCGGCGTTGGCTGGCGTCAGCCTGCCTTCCCATGCCATTGTCGTCGGTAATGCCGGTGAGGCCTTGCTGGTGCCCTTGGTGATTCATGATGCCGGTCTTACCGGCCTGAACACCCTCATCGAGATCGAGATTCCCGCCTCCGTCGGTTGGGAAGACGTGGCCAATATCTACACGGCGCGTCACGTCACGCCCACCAATCCGAATCTGACCCTTAACCCGCCCGACGCCGACCTCGACAACGTCATCCACTGGTTCTTCTTTGACAATAAGAGCAACCATAAGGTTAATGGTGCGAAGCCGGTAACCCCCAATGACATCGTCCAGATCAACTGGCGGGATATCTCCGGTGGCGCCTGGGCCAATGTAGCGGGCTACATGGTTGTTACGAATCAGATCGGTTACCTGACCGGTGCCGGCGCTCAGTTCAGCATGTTCGGTAACGCCTGGCTGGTCAACGACACGGGCTTGGCGGCCAACATCCCGGTTCTCCCGTTGACGGATGACACTGACATCCCCGATGGCGTTCCGACTGCCAATGACAATGTTATTTATGGGTCGAATGGCACGGGCGGCGTGGTTACGGCCGTTTCACCTCTGATCAGCGGCATTCGTACCACCTACTCCGACGGTGACCTGGGTGACTTCGCGGTGTTTGATATGGCGTTGTCGAGCGCCGGCTTGGCCACCTATCAGGTCATTTGGTCCGATACCAACTTGGGCAGTGACTATTCCAACGTGTTCGTGGAAGTTTACGACACCGAGGAAAACACCTGTTCTTCTGGCGTACCGGTTCCCGAGGAAGTGACCATCATCAAGATCGCGGGTGCTGCTGACCCGATGATTCCGTATACCTACTCCTATACTCCTTGCACCCCGGTGGGTGGCAGTGCGGCTGATGGCTTCATCTCCTATCAGTTGCAGGAATATCAGGATCGGGGTACTTTCACCCCCGAGACCTCGATCGCGGCCTTCTCCATCGTCTCCAAGGTGATTGGGGAAGCTGCTAGTAACAACTTTGTGGCCGAGACCGCGCTTGCCTTTGATCGCGGCGTGTTCAAGTAAGCTTCCGGTAGCTTAAAAAAAGGCGGAACGCCTAACGGCGTTCCGCCTTTGTCATTTTATAGAATTGATTATATATATTGTTAACCCTTGGATAGCGCTTCGCTGGGGTTCTCCTTATGGCATCTGATTTTGAGCTCGGGGCTGCGCGCTTCTGGCCATGGACTGGGTTTTTGTTTGCATCATTGTTTGTTAATAGTAATGTCAGTCAATCTCAATCTTTAGAAGAGAAAAATTTTGACACGCGGCCCGAGGTTGCCTCCCCCGCCCCTCTCCAGGAGAACCCTGGCGGGACCGCCCGCCTGGCTCGGTTGTTCATGGCGGGCGCGCCCAACTTTCTGCTGGTGGATGATTTTAATCAGGACGGTCGCCTGGATCTGGGCTTTACATCCCATGGCGGTAACCACAGCCGTCTCTTCCTGCAGCTTGGCTCGCGTCAATGGCAAGCCGGCCCGGAAATTCCCGAGGTGGGATTTCATCCCGGAGAACTCATCGGTTTGTCGGGGGAGGACGGGAATCGGACCTTCCTGATGTTGGCCGAGGGCGAAAATAAGCTACGCGTGATGGCGCCGACGGCTGAGGGTGGCTTGAAGATGAGTTCCGAGATTGAAGCCATTTTTCCACGCGCGGGCACGCAATTTCACTGGCCGGGTTGGGGTCTGGGCTTGGCCTTTGCCCCCTTTACCAAGGCCATGATCGTACTTGTCGAAGGCTTCAAGCCTGACAAGGCCGCGGCTAACGCGGCGCATTTTTTGACCTATCGGCCTGCCTTCGCCAAGACTCAACACGTGGCGGCCGCCGATCTGGGTGGTGATGGGATCGATGAAATCCTGTTCATGAACCCCGCCACCAGTCAGCTACTGGTGATTCGCTACCCCTGCGGTGAAGCTCAACCGACTATCGAGGAACTTTGGACCTTCGAACGGGCGGGACCCGCCCGTTTCGTGATACCGGCGGATATCGATCAGGATGGGGATATCGATATCCTGGTACCTGGCGAGGCAGGGCAAGCCACCACGGGCATCACCGCCCTCAACATCCTAGTCAAGGATGATAGCGGCGGGTGGATGCAGAGCGCCATTCCTATCCCGACCGCGACTCGGGATGCAGGTGCCGTCCCAGGTTTGCGCGGAACGGCCTTTGGCATTGATAAGGACGGCATGGGTTATGTCCTGACCGCGGGTTACGACCGTCTTTCTCTGGTGAAAATTCCTTTCGGTTGGGAAGGGAGTGAACACGCTATCCGCCAAATTGATCTAACCAAACGCCAAGGAATACCCACCGTAGCTCTCAATGATCTGGACCAGGATGGCTGGCTCGACGCGATTCTGGCGGGGGGCATGGGGGATACCAATGGCGGTGTTGTTCTATATGGCCCCTTGTGGGACAGCTTTGCGGATCTTGAGGGCGAGGATATGGTCCCGGCAGGGGAGGTGGCCACCCCTGCCGTTCAAAGGTGAGAGGTTAGGGTGGTTACTAGCTCATCGGCTTCCCTCTGGGTATTTCGTTATCCGATAATCGTATTGGATGTGTCAGGTTGTGATTAGGAGGTCAGGCTATGCCAACATTAACTCTCCGAATTTTCTGCTTCATGGCGCTGGCCGCAACGCCGGCCCTCCTCGCTGTTGTGGCGGCTGATGATTCGGTGGGCGTATCCTTGGTTCCTCCTGGGCAAAAGGCGGAAGTTCAGCCCGCCAGGCCTGCGACCAGCACGGATCAATCAGGGGTCATTGCCACCGGTCCTGCAATGGAACCTGTCGTGATGGCCCGCATCGGTGAGGTGAATATCACGGTCGAGGAATTCATGAAGTTCCTCTCGAAAAATCCCCAGCGGGTGCGTGAGGCCATGACGGTGGAAGGTAAGGCGGCCTTACTGCGCACCGCCATTGAGAATCGCCTCTTGCTGGCCGCCATGCGCCAAGAGGGTTTGATTGATGATGAGACCAAACCCGAACAGTATCAGTTAGCCTACGAAAAGTTGGCAAGAGCCAAATTCCCCCCCCCCCCGGTTCCCGGAGATAAGGCCTTGCGTGCCTTTTATGAGGCCCATAACGAGGATTTCGGTATTCCCGCTTCGGTGAGGCTGACGCAAATTCAGTTCCGTGTACCGGAGCAAGCAACCGCTGAGGATCATGCCGCGGCCCGGGCACGCGCCGAGGCGGCAATGCGACGTATCGAGGCAGGCGAGCCCTTCGCGGATGTGGCGGGCGACCTCACCGAGAATAAAAGGGCCCGTCCCAACAAGGGGGATGTTGGCTATTTGGTCAGGAAGGGCAATGACTGGCTAGAGCAGGCCTTGGATGGCATCGGGGTAGGCCAGCATACGGGCATACTTGAAAGCCCGGCGGGTTATGACATTTTGATGCTCACCGATACCAGTGAGGCAGTCTATACCCCCTTCGAGGGTGCCCGCGAGGCGGTAGCGAAGCGTATGCAGGATGAGGCCCAGGAAGCGGCGAAGGAAGCCTATGTCAAGAAGTTGGCAAGTATGATCAAGATCACAATCGAATTGGATGAACTTAAGGATGCCTACCCCAATGGCATTTTCCCCTGATGTGATCACGGCAAGGGTTGATTAAGGGCCTAATGGTACCGTTCGACCCAGCGACAATGCTAAGGCCAAATTTTGTCGGAACCGAGAGTGCGCGAGAATGCATGCCATGACTAACTCCCTTACCCGATTACTGGTGATCGCTGTTAGCCTCATCAATCTCAACCTGACGGCCTGCACCGATGAGGCGGGCACGCACGGTCAAAAGCAAGGTTTGGCATCCATTCCTCAAGAGACGCCGGCCAAGGCAGACGCGTCCGTGCAAATTGAGCCATCCGAGCAAAGGGTACGCGATCGCGCTAATGCCTACCTGGAGGCGCTCCGGCTGAACCATCTGGCGGGTGCCTATCGCATGGAAGCCGGTTCCCTTGATGGTAGCCTGACGCCCCTAGTCTTCCGCGCATTGGCTATACCATTCACTGGCACCTTGCTGAGTTACACCATAACAGCCGTAACCCTTCAAGGGGAAGATGCCGTTGTCGATGCCGATGTGAGCTATCAACTCCCGCAATTGCGTAAGCCCTACGCGACCAAAATATCCATGCACTGGGTAACCCAGAATGGCGACTATTACCACAAGCTCAAGCAACCCCCCGAGGCCAACGCCGCTGGTGATTCCCAGACGAAGGCACCACTTCCGGGTATATCACAGGGCCCAGATATTGGTCCCACGGTGAAGGCCCGATAATGCTGAAATGCTTAATTCCCTCCTTTAGCAAGCTGGCGTCATGGACCGGAACGGTGACGGTGATCTCGGCGTAGCTGCAACCCCGTGCGGGGGGCAAGCAGCCTTCGTCAGCCCCGGATCATTCGACGCGGGGCATACACAATTTCTGACCTGCCTTGCTTATGCCGCGCAATTCTTGAGCCCTGACGGTTACCTCTTCCTTTGCATGGATGGCTCGGACGATGAAGCGGGGCAGTCCTTGTCGCTAGTAGGGGAACGACAGTGCCTGCTGGCGGTTTTACTGCGGCGCTGTGGCTTTGTGGTGCCACAAACAACGCGGGAAGGCCAGCAATATCTCCAGAATTCTATCAACCCGCCGGGCGAGGGAAATCGGGCAAGTGGGGTAATGATCTGCCGTCCGACAGGGGTACCACCCCGTTGGCGGCTGAAAAATGTGAATTCTTCTGACCTTGGGGCCTTTTCGGAGCTTTTTTCCAACGTATTCGGTCAGGCCATCAGCCCTGGCCTCTGGCATTGGAAGTATGCCGAGGGCCGTGGTTTCGGGGTAGCCGCTTGGCGGAATAATCGGATGGTGGCCCACTATGGCGGGACCCTTCGCGCGGTAATGGCATTCGGCCAGCGGATTCGTGCCGTCCAAGTCTGCGATGCCATGGTCGAACCCCGCGAGCGCGCGGTCATGACCAAGACCGGTGTTATGTTTCAGGTTACTGCCGCCTTTCTGGAACTCTACCAGGGCTTGGGGGGGATACCCTTGGCCTTCGGCTTCCCAAACCGTCGCGCCATGCGGCTTGGGGAGCGGCTGGGGCACTATGCCGAGGTTGGTGAGCTTCGCGAATTACGTTGGGATGCCTTGGGCAAAAGTCCTAGTCTAGGCAGCAGGATACGCATGCTCAATCCAGAAGCGCCGGGTGATCAACAAGTAATCGACAGGCTCTGGGCGGATATGGCAAGCGATCTCGACGACGCCGTGGTGGGGTTACGTGATTGGATCTTCGTCAGACACCGTTATGTTAATCACCCCGAGCGGCGCTATGGCTTGATTCTGGTCACATCTCGATGGACGGGCGCCCCCCTGGGTCTGTTGGTGTTGCACCAGGAAGAGACGCGGCTGGCCCTCACGGATCTGATTGCCCCCGTCAAGGCGATACCCGTGCTTGTGATGCAGGCGCGACGCTTGGCTGGGTTGTGGGGATGTACCTCGCTTTACTGCTGGATTAGCCGCCAGAATGTTGATCGATTCAGTACCCAGGATATGGAAGTACTGGACAGCGGTGTTAGCATTCCCACCAATTCCTGGGTTCCTCAACCCTATACCCCCGCACAACTGCGCGACCGTTGGTGGTTGACCCTTGGCGATACGGATTTTCTCTGAAATGGGCCTCTGGGCGCCATGAGTGAACCGCGGCTTGGCTGGCGCGAGTCGGCGTTCATCCCTTATCGGCCAGAAATCCTTTCCCCGCCTGGCCCAGCCTTGGTTTTAGCGCCCCACCCCGACGACGAGGTGTTTGGATGTGGCGGGGCCATCATGAAGCATCTTCAGGCGGGTTATGATGTCAGGGTCGTCATAGCTACGGATAGCAGCTATGGCTGTTTCGAGGCTGGGGAGGAGGGTCAATCCGTTAGGCGGCGAGAGTCAGGTACAGCGGGAAAAATACTTGGCTATGGTGAACCAACCTTTTGGGGCTTTGGTGATCGCGAACTCGTCTACGATGAAAGGCTCATCACGTCCGTTTTGGATGCCTTGGCGGAATCCAAGGCGGAAGTTCTCTATGCCCCATCCTGGTGGGAGATTCATCCGGATCACTATGTGCTTGCCTTGGCGGCGGTTGAGGCCCTGCGGCGCTGCCCACGTCCGATCCAGTTGATGATGTACGAGGTTGGCGTACCTCTGCATCCGAATTATTTACTGGATATCACGGAGTTGGCCAATCGAAAACAGGAGGCCATGGCCTGTTTCGAAAGCCAGCTCAAAATTCAGCGCTATGATGTGCATCTCGTGGCCTTGAATCGGTTCCGCACCTATACGCTGCCGCCCAATGTAGAGTATGCCGAAGCTTACCGATTGCTTAATGGCGAGGATCTAATCCAGAATCCCTTACAAGCCATTAGGCCAGGGTTATTCTACGCACAGTCAGGCCACCCCTCGGACCTGGCGCAACCACTCGTATCGATCCTGTTCATTGGTGGGCAAGGGTCCCTTGCCGATGCTCTGGACTCGGTTCAGCTACAGACCTATCCGCATATCGAGTTGATTGTTATTCAGGATTGGGACTGGGATCCGTCCGAACCCAACGGGCATCTGTCTCGGTGGCACGAGGGCCGCTTTCCACTGCGGCTTATCGCGTCGGACGTCGCCTGGACCTTGCCCGTGCGCGCCAATCAGGCGATGGCAAATGCCCTCGGCGAGTGGCTGGTACTGCTGGGGGACGGGGATAGTCTTGAGCCAAACCACATCGCTAAACTTATGGCGACTGCCGCCACATCCGAGCTAACCCGATGCGTTTGCGCCGGGATCCGCTTGGGGAATAGGCCGCTAGAAACATCCCCAGAAGAGAGTGTTTGGCGCCTAGCGCCTGAACCCAGATTACCCCATTCATACGCGGCAATGCCCTTGTGCGCCGGGCTTTTCTCGAGATCCTTGATTCAAGGGGGCTGTCGCTTCGATACTCAACTCGATACCGAAATGGCGATTTGGGAATTCTGGGTGCAGCTTGCCTGCAAAAGCACATGGATAGCTAATTCCGAAGTGACAGCTCGCCATCGGGATCGGGAGCCAGTTAGATTGGAAGGCAAATCCTTTTCTCGCCCAGGGGGAACTTCCCCGTTTAGGGTCATTGATGGCTGGCTTTCACATTGTTCACCCGCGGCGGTTACCGAAGCTCTCTGGAAGGGTATGTTGGAATGTGACCATGCTAGGGGAGAGAACAAGGCGTTACACCAAAAAATTGCGGCCATGGAATCTGCTCTCAAAAAAATGCATGATATTGAAAGTGATCTTCAAAACACCATAGTGGCTAAGGAGGCGCAGTTGATCAGCAGCCAGCAGTGGGGCCTGGAGTGTGAGGGGTTATGTCAGGATCTACGGACGGAAGTTGAATCCTTAATGAGTTCGACATCCTTGACGGTAGGACATAAACTTAAAAGGCTATTTATGGCCTTTCGCCGCGCTGGCACATGATCGGACATCAATACCGAGCCGGAGCACCGGCCCCGGAGATCACGACAAGGTGATAGAATGCATGGTGAACCAGTTGAGGATGTTAGGAGGAGACCCTGGTGGTGTCCCCTTATAAAATAAATGCCAACTTAAACTGGCTGGCAATATGATAAAGCTGCGTGGTTGATGAAACTCCATCTGGTAATAGTGGGATTTTTAAAATGAACAAAATCATTTACGTAATTTTCGCCTTACTGATCTGGATAAATCTGGCATGGGGTAACTGGGAACTCCCTACCTCTGTTAATCAGGATGGGAACACCACCGAATTTTGTGTCGAAGGCGTGACATCAAATGATTCCTATAAATTGTTTTTGGATGATGTCGATATCACGGTTGAGTTTGCGGATCTGCTTAATGTTGGTGATGCAGCAATATACGATTACCCTGATGAGATGTGCCTGCGGGTTAACAAACTTGAATTCTTTACATCTAAAACCTTGTCTCTTTGGCTTGAGGATAATGTTGGCACATGGGAACTGGCCGTGGATATGGGAACTGAAGACAGCGATTTCGGGGTTGACCTGGAATCTCAGTCCCTTAGCTTACATGAAGCCGTTACGGTCATACCTAAACCCGGGGACACCTGTGTTATAAACCGCACTGCTCCAGTTTTACCTTGCCCAAGTTGCCCTACGGCCTTATGCGGTACTTGGATCGATGCCCCAAATCCATATCCCTGTTGCGATAACAATGTGGATAATACCAGCAGGGGGTTTAGAGATGGGAAGTGCGAGTGGTGGGCCGCTCGTTCAGCCCGATTGGCGTGGGGCTTCTACCCTTATTGGGGCGCGGCGAAAAATTGGAGGGCCAGAGCCGACTTAGATATACGAGTGGTCAGGGATTTCTTCCGTCCTGGCAGGGCTGGGCTATATCTTGATCCTACGAGAGCTCATGTCGCCTGGGCCACGGGACTTACGAACGCAACCGATGGTTCGATCGAAATTAAGGAGATGAATTGTGGCAGGGCCCGCTATACGGGTACATGGAAAATCAATGATGCTGGAGAGCTACAATGTACCCTGCCTTGGTCTAAAGTTGAACCCATTGGCGATTCATCAGGGTTTATTACCAGATGGATTGTTCCCGTTAGCAAGGACTTTGTATATAAAAATACCCAAAACCGTCAATGCGCAACGGGTGTTTGGACGGATGTAAAAGGTCTGATTTGGAATCTCTACCAAAACAATCAGACCATCACAGGCACTACGGATGCGGCGGGATGTGGCTTATATAAGGTCACTGGATCGCTTGTCGGAGATAAGCTAAAACTTTTGGCTGTTCCAGCTAAAATCATGGAGGGTTGTTGTAACTCGAGTTTTGAAGGAACAATGGTTGGCTGCGTCGAGGCAACTGTTCATTTCACAAATTACTGCACCGGGAATCATGGTGATATGGGAATGACAAAAAGAGGTCTTTGATCGACAAAATAGATGTTTCGATTTAGGCGTAACCTGCGGGGCTGAAAATGTAAATCGGATCGCGCGGCCCCGCATGATTGTCCATCCCAACGGAGCCAATTGCAAAATTGCCGGTAGCGGTGGGGCCGAAGAGAGAGAAGGGGCGAGAACGGCTGTTTCTTGCCCCTTGCAGGGTCCGTCAGGTCATATTCCACTATATCAGCATGGTGTTATTCGATTTCCAGGCCATCGGGAGACCCCGCCGAAGGGCGTTTGCCACTTCGTCGGGAGGCGTGGCGGCTAATTGAGCAGGCGCAAGAGCTGCTCGGCGGCAATCACCAGGATACCGAACATCAAATGGGTGTAGACCTTGGGGGCGCCGCGCACGCGCACATGGCGTCCACCGTGGTTGTCCTTCAACAGGCTGTTGACCCGCTCTGCCTGGCTGCGGGCCTGGTAGCGCTCCGCTTCATGCGGCGCAAATTCGATCTTCTCCCCCCGTCGGGCATTGTGGTCGATCAACGGTACGTGCCCCTCTTGGCGGGACACCGCACGGATGACCCCACTGCAATAGGCAGAGTCGGCCAGATCGTAGCGGTAGGTGACCCGCTCACCGGTCACGCGCATCAGCGGGATCGCCGCTTGGCTGTCAGGCAGCGAGGCCGAGGTCAGCATTGCCGTCATCGGGATGTCACCGTCCGCGGTGTCGATATGCAACTTGTAGCCGGTCCAGGTCTCCTTGATGCCCTTGCTGTGCTTCTTGCTACCCACTTCGCAGGCGGTGGGAAGCTGCGCCAGGCTCTCCGCCGCGCTTTGGCCCACCTGCTGCTCAATGACGGTCAGCTCCTTGGGTCGCTGCTCCCCCTGGCGCGGACGCCCGCGTTTCTTGGCCGACGCGGGCACCGGTTCGGATACGACCGCCGCCGCCTTGGGGACGGGCTTCTCCCGCGCCTCGATCTCGGTCGAATCCCGGGCGATGTGCCCCATGATCGGGTCGCCCAACGGGGCGCGGATCAGCGCCTCGTGGACCCGTGCCGGCAACGCCAAGGCGGTGAATTCCGCAAAGACGCGCGAGAAGCGTGAGGCACTGGGGATCGCGTGAAACCGCTCGAAGCCGCAGATCCGCCGCAGCGCCCGATCCACCTTGAGGCGGTCAATCAGGGCCTCAGTGGTCGGCAGGTCCAGCACCGCCTTGGCAACGAAGGCCCGCGCCAGGGCCACCCGATCCTGCGGCGGACGCCCGACGAACCCGCGACTGGAGGGGATGAAGCAATCGATCTCCGTGAACTCCAGTACCCGGATCACCTTCTCCAGCGCCGGACTCAGCGCCAAGCGGTCCTCCTGCCGCAGAAAGGGAAACAGTTCGTGCTGAAGGTGGTTCCAGAATTGCGATAGGCGGGACTTGCAGGTAGTATTCATGTCGGGTATCGAAATGAATCGTTGCTAACCGTTTCATTTTAGCAGCCTTTCGCTGGCGATACCCGCTCTTCCTCCCTCTTTTGCTATCCCTGCGGGACGAAAAATCCCTGCAACGCGCGATTTTGCAATTGGCTCAACGGGGAAAGATATTCCCTCCCCACGCGTTTAGGCGCTATTCAGGGGGGGCAAGACGGGATCAGGTTGATTTCCGTCCGCATCATCACCTTCGCATTGCCGAATGATTTATGCCCCAGGCAAATAAGGACTTGGAGACGCCGCCAAAGGCTTTCACGACTGCCCCGTCTTGAAGTTCCTGAGCCATCTGATCCCTACACACACTTGACTCCGCGCCGCCCGGCCGCTACGCTCCCCGGCCATGAGAGTCTGTGGCCAATGGTTTGACACCCCCCTACGCGAGCGCATCATGGCCACCGTCGGTCAGGAGCCCGCCCTCAGCCGCCGCGCCCTGGCGGAACGGGTGTGTGACTGGCTGAGCTGGACCAATGCCCAGGGCCAACGCTGCCTGGGCAGCGCCCGCCGCGCGCTGGCCGAGCTCCACCGGCGCGGCGCCGTGACGCTGTCCGTGGCGACACTCTTTTCTGTTGGCCCCCGCCCGGCACCCGCCACGGTGGCGCCAGCGCCGCTGCCGGTGGCTGAAGTAACGGGCGACCTGGCCGCCCTGGGTCCCATCGACCTCGTGGTGGTGGACACCGCCGCGGAACGCGACACCTACCACCAACTCATGGTCCAGCACCCCCTGGGGGACAAACCCCTGTGTGGGGCGCAATTGCGCTACCTGTTCCACTGCCCCCAGGGTTACCTGGGCGCCGCCGCCTGTCAGTCGGCCAGCTTCGCCCTCCAGGATCGCGACCACTGGATCGGCTGGAACGAGGCCACCCGCCGCGGTAACCTCGCCCGGGTCGTCGCCAATGCCCGCTTCCTGATCTTGCCTGGGGTCCGCGTACCCCACCTGGCCTCCCATCTCTTGGGCCAGCTGGCCCGCCGTTTGCCGGCGGACTGGGAAGCCCGCTATGGCGTGCGGCCCCTGCTGCTGGAGACCTTCGTCCATCCCGACTATGCCGGCACCTGCTACGCCGCCGCCGGCTGGGAATGCATCGGCCACAGCGCCGGCCGCCGGGATGGCGTACCGAAGGCCCTGTGGGTGCGCCCCCTGGCGGATGATGCCCGCCAGCGGCTGCGCCAGGGGCCCGCACGGCTGCCCGCCGAGCGCCCCAGTACGCCGGCCGACTGGACCGAGGAAGAATTTGGTGGCCTCAAAGTCTGGGATGCCCGTCTCAAACACCGCCTGTATCATCTGGCCGCGGACTTCTGGGGCGACGTCCAGTCCCGGAGTCTCACCCGCCGCTGCGCCGACCGCGCCCGGACGGTCGCGGCCTATCGTTTCTTTGGCAACCCGCGGATCAACATGCACGTCATACTCGGCGCCCACCGGGAGGCGGTGATCGCCCGGATGGGCGCCCAGCCCCTGGTGCTGGTGCCCCAGGACACGACCTCGCTCAACTACACCGGCCATCCCGATACGGCGGGGCTGGGGCCGATCGGGAACAAGACCGACGGCGGCCCCGTCGGCCTGGTGCTGCATAACAGCCACGCCTTCACCCCCGAGGGCGTGCCCTTGGGGGTGGTGAGCGCCGAGTGCTGGGCGCGTGACCCCGACCAACATCAGACCCGCCGGGAACCCGAGGTGCGGGAAAGCGGCAAGTGGCTGGCAGCCTACCGCACCCTGCAGGCGATCGCCCCCCAGGTGCCGCACACCACCCTGGTGAGTATCGGTGACCGCGAGGCCGACCTGTTCGAACTCTTCGCCCTGGCGCGTGATCCCGCCAGCCCGCGCCTGCTGGTGCGGGCCAACCGCGGCCGGCAGCGCCAGGTGATGAGCGCTGAGGGGCTGACCCCGTTGTGGGACCACCTGGGCGGTCTGGAGGTGGCGGGGCGCCTCGCCCTGGTACTGCCGCGCCGCGGCGCGCAAGCCGCGCGCACCGCGGAGCTGGCGCTGCGCTGTGGGCCGGTGACGCTCAAACCGCCCGGGAATCTTAAAGAAAGCCCGCTGGCGCTGTGGGCGGTGTTGCTGCGCGAAGCGGCCCCGCCCCCGGGGGTCGACGGGGTGGACTGGCTGTTGCTGACCAACGTCGCCACCACCACCCTGGCCGAGGCCCAAGAGCGGGTGCGCTGGTATGGCGCGCGCTGGGGCATCGAGGTGTTTCATCGCGCCCTCAAGACCGGTTGCCAGATCGAGGAGCGCCAGTTGGGCTTCGTGGCCCGCCTGGAGAATTGCCTGGCCATCGATCTGGTGGTGGCCTGGCGCATTTACTATCTGACGATGCTGGGCCGCATGGATCCTGACGCCCCCTGCACCCTGTTCTTCCAGGATCCGGAATGGCAGGCGCTGTTTAGCTGGTTTCATCAAACCACGGTCTTGCCGGCGACGCCACCCACCCTGCAAGAGGCGACCCGCTGGATCGCCATCAAGGGCGGCTTCCAGGGCCGTAAGGCCGATGGCCACCCGGGGACGGAGGTGCTGTGGCATGGCTTGCAGAAGCTGGACGTGGCGATCGAGATGTATCTGATCTATCGCCCGGAGGAGCGGGCGAGCTGGCGCGATGAGTATCCGCCGGGGTATTTGCGGCCGCCGCCGGAGGATACTTCGTGAGAAAGGAATGGACTCAGGTATGTGTAAAGGTCAGCTGAGCCATCCAGGCCCCCTCCTTAGCCAGCCGTTCACGGTGCTTGCTTTGCCGAGTATGCTCTACGGGTTGATTCGGCATGCCCAAAGCGGTATGTTTATATATGAAAAATTTGATGTTGCTTTAGCGTCCATGATGCGGACTTGAGCGTTTAATAGAATGCAATATAGGAGGGATGTCGATGGTTTGCGCGCCCTGGCGGTAATTTCTGTTATTCTGTATCACGCTAAATTCTCACTTGTAAGTGGCGGCTTTGTCGGGGTTGATATCTTTTTCGTCATCAGTGGTTATCTGATTACATCCATTATTATCGCCGAGCTCGAATGCGGTGCATTTTCTCTCCGCAATTTCTATGAACGCAGAGCCAGGCGTATACTGCCCGCGTTATTCCTGGTGATGGCGGTCTGCCTGCCGCTAGGTTGGCTTTGGCTGCAACCTGCGGACATGAAGTTATTGGCACAAAGTCAATGGGCCGTGGCTTTATTCTCGTCGAATTTTTTATTTTGGAGCGAGAGTGGATATTTTGATGTAGCCGCGGAGTTTAAGCCGCTTCTGCATACCTGGAGTTTGGCGGTTGAGGAACAGTATTACATTCTCTTCCCGCTCTTTCTTATACTCGTCTGGCGCCTTGGAAAAAAGAAAATTGTTACGATATTGGCAATTATTGCCATCCTCAGCTTGGCTACCGCCCAGTGGGGGATTAGCCATGACCCCATGGGTACCTTTTATTTGCTACCCACCAGGGCCTGGGAACTTGTGGTTGGTGCTTTTGTGGCATTCTTTCTGTCGAGTCACCATGGGTATTTGCCGGGCCTAAGAATTAATCAAATTATGAGCTTGATTGGGTTTTGTTTAATTTTCTACTCTATCTTCTTCTTTAGTGATAAAACCCCGGTTCCTGGTTTATATGCCCTTATTCCTACCGTTGGCGTCGCTCTTATTTTGCTTTATTCCACCCCGGATACGGTTGTTGGAACCATTTTGGGAACCAAGGGCGCGGTCGGTGTTGGGCTGGTAAGTTATAGCGCATATTTGTGGCATCAGCCGATATTCGCCTTTGCGCGACATGCTAGCTTGCTCGAACCTGGCTGGGTGGTATTTTGCGTTCTGGTGGGCGGAATTTTTTTACTCTCTTTTCTGAGTTGGCGCTATATTGAAAAGCCATTTAGATCTAAAAATTTTATTCGAAGCCGTGGAGCATTGGTATATTCATTTGCGGGGACATTTATTTTTGTGGGCATCGGGTTGATGGGCCATATGACGGAAGGATACTATCTGAGGGATGATCTAAAGGAACGGTTCGATAGTCTTGAAAAACGAATTCGGCTTAACCAGGGTTTGAATCCGGTTTGTGATAACTTCTTTACCCTCTCGGACGCTTGCGGGCCGCATGAAAATCCTGATGTCGTATTATGGGGAGATTCGTATGCCATGCACCTCATGTCAGGTCTGCAGGCGGCGAATCCAGAACTCAGAATCGTTCAAATAACGCTTTCGGGGTGTGGACCCATTCTGGGTATAGCTCCGATTACCCGAGAACTCAACAGTTCTTGGGCAAAAGCCTGTCTAGAGAACAATGATAGGATATTCGATTACCTTAAGAAATCAATGACCGTGAAGTATGTCGTACTGAGCTCGCCATTCGCCCAATATGTAGATACGGACTCGCGAGTACTCCTGCGTAATGGGGAGGTGGTGAACGGGGAAAATAACTCATACGAATACTTTAGAAGCACCCTTGATACGTTGAGGAATCTTGGTATCCAGCCAATCATTTTTTCACCAACGCCACAAAATGGAGAGGATTATGGGAGATGTCTGGTGAAAGCGGCAATGCTTGAACGTAATTTAGAGGTATGTAATTTTAAGCTGAGTGATGTTTATGAAAAATACCCCAAAGTCATTGAATTTCTAAAGATGATTGAAAGGGAGTTTAAGGTGGTTTGGCTCAGTGATGCTATTTGTCGGGACGGCATATGCCGTGCCGCGATGGGTGATACATTCATCTACCGCGATACCGGGCACCTCTCCTATGAAGGAAGCATCCTGTTGGGAAAGAATTCAAGCGATTTTGTTATAAATTGATTTGCCCCGTGATTTGATTATAGCCAATGACGGGGTTATATCAGGGCAATTAGGCTCTGTTACGTTTGTTGTGGGCAAAGGGTCCGACGCTTTTGATTCACGCTGCGAGCGTGGCACACGCGTTGAGTTTGAAGGGGGATGCCGGTAGGTGACGGAGCTTGCCGACCAGCGGAACATGTCAACCTGTTCTGGACACCGGAGAGAAAAGTTAACGTATTTTCCGCTCCTTCGCTGCGGTGAGGGTCGGGAAGTTCACGGCGCGTGATTCAAGGGCACCGGCCTCGTCGGGGGCAAACGGATTGATGCTCATCTGCTCAGGCGGCCGGGTCGTGCGCGACGGACCTTTGACGAAGCGCTCGGGGTGGCGTTGGTACTGCCGATCAAGGGCGGCTTGCCGGGTGAGGGCGATGCGGCGATCGCGCCCGGTGAAGACCTGTTCGGGAGTGAAGTATGCCAAGCCACTGTGATGGTGGACGTTGTTGTACCCGTGACAATAGTCCTCGCACCACTGCCTGGCGTGGCCGACGTCATGGCAACGTCCCGGTCATCGGGCGGGTACTTCAGGGTTTTGAACGGGCTCTCGCTGACCGGGTTGTCGTTGCTGACCCGGGGCCGGCGGTGGCTACAGGTCGCGCCAAGCTCGGCCATCAGGTTGAGGTCGGTGCGTGCCATCAGGGGTGCGCCGCGGTCCTGGTGCCGGGTCAATTGGCCATCGGCGACGGCCTAGCGGCCGATGGCCTCCTGCATCATGTACTGGGCCAGCGCGCTGTTCTCCTGGCGCGAGACCATCCAGGCCAAGGTGTAGCGGCAGTAGAGGTCCATGACGACGTACAGCGACAGATACGGACCACGCCGGGTCGTCGGCAGCTGGGTGATGTCCCAGGTCCAAACCTGGTTGGCTGCGGTGGCCACCCGGCGCGGGATGGCAGGGTGCTGGGCGGGACGTGGTGCGCGCCGTTCCCCGGTGGCCCGATCGGCACGCAGCAGGCGATGCAACGTGCTCAGCGAGGCCGGTGCCTGGCCGTGCTCCAGCAGATCGGCATGGATTTCCGCCGGGGGTTGATCACGGTAGGTCGGGCTGTAGAGGATCTCACGCAGGGCTTGGCGCTCGGCCGCCGAGAGCGCGCGCGGTTGTGGTGCGCTACGACGTAAGCGGCGTTGCGCACGCGCCTCCTCGCTGATGCCGCCGGCGCGGCGGCGGGCATAGACCGAGCTGCGATTGAGGCCAAGCGCGGTGCAGACCGTTGCCAGGGGGATCCCCTCGGGAGGCTGATGCACGACCTGGTTCATGCACCACTCCCACTGCTCACGTGATCGAACAGCCGTAACGTTTTTTTGCAGGTCGATGCACTCTTGGGTGATCGTCAGTTGGCGGACGAGACGCGCATGCTCCTGCTCCAACGGCTCAATGCGCCGTTGGTGCGGACTCTTGCTCGCGGCGGGTCCCGGCTGAGTCTTGCCCGGTACGCCTTGCTCCGCACGCTCTCGACGCCATTGCTGAAGTTGACTGCTGTAGCGCTTCTCGCGTCGCAGCAGCGCGCCGAGCTCGCCACGCCTGCACGCGTCGGCTTGGTCCAGGATCCGCAACTTCTCCGCAGGACTGAAACGCCGGCGGGTCCGCTTCTCCAACTCGGGCGGCGGTGTCACCTGACGGTTCGGGACATCGCCGGGTGGTTTGGGCATCGCTCTGACTCCTACTTTCGGAACCCTGAAATCTACAGTAACTTCAAACAGAGACTGTATGGAGGCAGGTTGACACACAGGGCCAGGAGGTAGGCGATGGTGATCAGGTGCTGGGTGGTGCCATAGCCACGGGCCTTGGCCTTAGCGGCCTGGATGAGCGCATTGGCCCCTTCGACCCGGCCGTTAGTGAGTTTGGAATCGAAGGCATTGAGGATGCCGTCCCAGTGGTTCTTGAGGGTCGTGGCGACCTGCTTCATGGGTTCGAGGCGGCAGCGGCGTGCCCAGCAGTATCCCTGCTCCAGCAGCGGTTCGGCCTCCGCGCGGTTGGCGGCCCGGTGGAACCTCTCGCGCAGGGCTTCTTTGATGCGAAACGCCCGGTGGGTCTTGAGGTTCAGGCGCTTGAGATCGGTGTAGTGGCTGATCTGGCGGGTGCTCCCGTCCTGCTTGTCCTTGAGCCACCGGTAGCGGGTGCGCTTGAGCTCGGGGGTGGATTTCGCCTCTTGGCGGCGGACCTCGTCGACCGCCTGGTTGACCCGTTGGAGCACATGGAACTCGTCGAAGGTCACCGCCGCCCAGGGCAGGTGCTCGGCAACCCCGGCGCGATAGCGGGTGGACCTGTCGATGCACACCGCGCGAACGTTCTCGGCACCGCCACCGTGGACTTCAAGGTCGTCAGCAAACGGTGCCACGACCTCGGCCTTGCGCCCATCGCAGGCGTACCGCAAGCGCCCCGCCTCCAGGTCGTGAAAGAGGCTGATGTCGTCGTCCCGCGCCGTGCGGCGGTCTCGTCCAGACCCACCGCGGCGACGGCGGAGAAGTCCTCTTGGGCACGCGCCTGGTCAACGTCGTGATCCAGGGTGCGCCACACGCGCAGGTCGCTGACCGCTAGCAGCTGCGCCACCTGGCGGACCGGCATCGCCTGGCACAGGGTGACAATCAGGGCTGCCATCAGCAGCGTGAAACCGCTGTCGGGACGCGCCCACGGCACGGCCACCTGCGTGGTCTTGGCGCAGGGGCCGCAGCGCACCCGCAGCACCTTGCCGTGGAGGTACGCCTGATACTGGAAGAAGTTGAGGTGATGCCACGCCTGATCCAGGGTGTCATGCACCGGTTGGTGTTCCGCCCCGCAGTGCGGGCAGGTGAAGCGCGTGCCCGGCCGGAAGGCGACCTGCAAATCGATGCGCCCCGCCCCGGGAGCGAAGGCCACATTGACCACTTCCCAGGGCGCTTGCAGGCCCAGGGCCACGGTGAACAAGGACGGCGACGGATGATTCATGGCAGCACCCTTACATGGGCTGCCTGTGGATTTGTGGACGCGTCCTGCGGACCGGCCCGACCCCTGCGGGCCGTGTGGACAACCCATGGACCGCGCTGCGACCACACCGTGCACTGGGTGAGCGCCGTGCGGGCGCGGTCCACCGGTTGCCCACACGATCGGGCCTCTCGCCCACAACTCCACAGGCACTACAACAGGCTTTCAATGATGCGCTAGATAGGTGCCAGCGGGGCGGGGAAAAACCCCAGCTACCCACAGAGAAAGTAACAGAGGCGGCAATTATCAAGGGCATGGGGTCGAAGGTCGAAGGAGTCAATGTTGCCATGGATATTTATATGAGGCCTCTGCGGAGAGCCCGATCTTCTTTTCCTGGAGACCCCTCAAGCCGGTAGGTAAGGATGAATTGCAAAATTTCGCCCGCACCTCTTAGTGCATCGCAAGGTAGGCGGCTGGCAGTTCCCCGATAGAGCGCTCATGTTCCAAAAACCACACCTGGCCTTAAACAATTAATTCTCGACCCATATGGATCCAGAACGTCATGTACGAGCAGAGATCCAAACACAATGACATTGCATCGCGCCTTGGCCGGGCCATGCTGTTCGCCGCCTGGATCGTTGGCCTGGCCCTACTGGTCATGGTTTTCCAGCGCCTCTTGGGTGAGGTGGAAAATCCTAACCGGGACCTCGCGATCAGCCTGGATGTGGTGGGGCGCCCCCAGGTGATGCTGGCACGCAATCGGGCTGGGCACTACGTCGCCCCCGGGCGGATCAATGGTGAGGCGGTCACCTTTATGATCGATACGGGGGCAACGGATGTGGCCCTGCCGCTCGAATTGGCGAAAGTCCTGAATTTGCGCCTGGGGGCGGGACGCATTTCCCGAACCGCCAATGGTGATGTCCAGACCTGGGCCGCCCTGCTGGATGAAGTCGATCTGGGTGGACTGGCGGCCCAGCGGGTGCGGGCCTCGGTCCTGCCCAACATGCCCGGCGACCAGGTCTTGCTGGGGATGAGTTATCTTAAGCGCTTCGAAATGATTCAACGAGACGGTACCCTGATCCTGCGTGCACCGGATTAGGCGGATGCCGACTTCAGCCTATCGCGGTCCAGGCCTGGTCAATGACCATGGTCCGGGTTGTGGCTTCCCGCGGCCTTGCCCCCGCTGGCGGCAAGCCGAGCTCGCCGTCGCGCCAGAAAGCGTGACAGCAAGGCCGAGGTGACGTAGAGGCCGCCGGCTACCAGGATGATGGTCGGACCCGCGGGCAGGTCGGGACCGTAGGATAGGGCTAGGCCAGCCAGGTTGAGGGCGCCGCCGATCAGGGTGGCGATCAGCATCATGAGCCCCAGGGAATGCACATAGTGCCCGGCGATGGCGGCGGGCAGGGTCAGGAGGGCCAGGACCAGGATGAGGCCGACGACCTGGATCAGCAGCACCACCGTCACCGCCACCATCACTAGCAGCAGCAGGTAGAAGAAGGTCACCGGGATGCCGCGCAGGCGGGCGAATTCCTCGTCGAAAGCCACGGCGAGGAACTGGCGATGGTAGGCCAGCACCAGCACCAGCAGCAGGCCGTCCAGGGCGGCCATGAACCAGAGGCTCTCCGTCGGCACCAGCAGGATATTGCCAAAGAGGTAGCTCATGAGGTCGGTCTGATAGCCCGGTGTCTTGGCGATAAACAGCAGGCCCACCGCCATGCCGATGGCCCAGAGGGCACCGATCAAGGTGTCCTCCTCGGCCCGCCAGCGCAGCCGCACCCAGCCGATCAGGAGCGCCGCCAGGACCGCCGCCATCAGGGCCCCCGCCAGGGGGGAAAAGCCGAAATAGAGGGCGGCTCCCATGCCGCCGAGCACCGAGTGGGCTATACCCCCGGCGATGAAGGCGATGCGCTTGACGACCACGTAGGGCCCCATCAGGCCGCAGCCAATGCTGGCGAGCAGGCCGGCGGCCAGGGCGGACTGGAGAAAGGCCTGGCTGGCGAGGGCCATGAGAAATTCACGCATGATCCGCTCCCGAGGGCGGGTGGCGATGCGCCACCATGCGCACCGCCTCGCCATAAAGGTTCTGGATAATCTTGCCGTCAATGGCGTCGGTGTGATGGCAGGCCAGGGTCCGGTTGACGCAGGCGACGCGGGTGACATAGCTGGAGATGAAGCCGATGTCGTGGGAGACGACCAGGATGGTCAGGCGGGCGTTGAGTTGCCGCAGCAGGTCGAAGATGTCGCCCTCCAGGCGCTGGTCGATGTTGGCCGTGGGCTCGTCCAGGATGAGGATGCGGGGCTCGCAGGCCAGGGCGCGGGCGAGTAGGACCCGCTGCAATTGCCCCCCGGAGAGGCTGCCGATCCGGCGGCGGGCCAGGTCCAGGGCCTCCACCTCGGCCAGGGAGCGGTGGGCGATCTCGCGATCCTCCCGTCGATAGCCGCCAGGCCAGAGTTGGGAGAAGCGCCCCGCACCTGGGCCACCGACCCGTGCCATAAGTACCGCCTGCTCCACCGTAATCGGGAAATCGCGGGGAAAGCTCGGATATTGAGGCACATAGCCAAGCTGGCGGCTGGCCTCGCGCGGCGGGTGGCCGAGGACCTGGATCTGGCCGGATTGGGGGGTGAGCAGGCCGAGGATGAGTCGCAGCAGGGTGCTCTTGCCGCCGGCGTTGGGGCCGACGATACCGATGAACTCCCCCGGTGCCACGCTCAGACTGACGGCCTCCAGTACCCGGGCAGCGCCGTAGGAAAAGTCAAGATCCCGTACCTCAATGACGGGGGCCAGGGGGCTCATGGGTTGGGGGTACCGGCGGTGGCGATCTGGCGCGCTACCGCGCGTAGGTTAGCCACATAGTCCGGGGCCAGGGGATCGATGGCGATGACCTGGCCGCCAATGGCGCGGGCGATCTGCTCGGCGAAGCGCGGGTCGGATTGGGGCTGGACGAAGACGACGCGGATCTGGTCGCGCTTGGCCTGCTCGATCAAGGTCACCAGGGTCCGCGCCCCGGGCTCCTTGCCCCCCTGCTCGATCGGGACCTGAGTCAGGCCATAGGCGTCGGCGAAGTAACCCCAGGCGGGGTGGAAGACCAGGAATTTCCGACTGGGCAGATCCTGGAGCTGGGCCCGGATCTCCTGGTCCAGGGCCTCCAGTTCGGCGGCGAACTGGGCCTGATTGCGGCCATAGTCATCGGCATGGGCCGGGTCGAGTTCGGTCAGGGTGTCGCGGATGCTGGCCGACATCCGCGCCGCCAGTAGCGGGCTGGTCCAGAGGTGGGGATCCCCGGCCTCGTCCGCCGTGGGGACCTGCCTGGCATGACCCGGATCCTCATCATGGTCGTGATGATCCAGGGGCAGGAGGTCAATGCCTGTCCGGGCATCCAGGACCCGCATGCGGGGATTGGCCGCCCGCAGGCGCGGCACCCAGGCCTGCTCGAAGGGCATGCCGATGCCGATGAAGAGATCGGCCCGGGCGATGTCCGCCACCTGTTGCGGGGTAGGCTCGAAAGCCTCGTGGTTTTGACCGGGCCGCGTGAGGGCGCTGACCTTGACATGTTCCCCCCCCACCCTGGCCACGAAGGTCTCCTGGGGCAGGACGCTGACGAACACCTCCAGGGGGGCGGCCAGACTCGCCAGGGGCCAAAAGAGGGCGAGCCACATCGAAAGGTAGCGCATGGTTAAAGGCTCTTGCGGGGTCGTGGATGAAAGCCAGGGGGCCGGAGTGATATTTCGGCCTACCAGATAGCCCGAACAGCCCGATCCTCCTGCCGTCCGCCGAAGTTTGACGGGCTCTGTATATCTATTAGGGTATAACATTTTCAAGATGCCCAGGAAGGCGATGGCCGCCCCTGCATCCTGTCGCAACCAGGGGCAGGCTGGGGTGCCTCCCCCGGCGGCCATCCGGATCGGCGAGGGGAGCCTGGGTGGTGTTCATGGCCTTTCGACCCTAATGGGTTTAATCTTTTAGCTTCGCAGCGTCAGGACGCGGCAAATAGACCAGAGGCGGGGTAAATCGGCATGGCGTGGTGGGGCAAGGTCGTGGGCGGGGCCCTAGGCTTCGTGTTGGGTGGCCCCTTGGGCGCCATGCTGGGTGGCGTCCTCGGGCACAAGCTGGATAAGGGGATGGCGTCACTCCAGGGCACGGAGGAAATGGACCCCGGTGATCGGGAGCGGGTCCAGACCGCCTTCTTTACCGCCACCTTCTCGGTGCTGGGCCACATGGCCAAGGCCGATGGCCGGGTCTCGCCGCGGGAGATTGCCCTGGCGGAGGCGGTCATGCAGCGCATGGATCTGTCGCCGGACCTGCGCGCCACCGCTATCCAGTTGTTCAATCGGGGCAAGGCCGACGACTTCGACCTGGACGGGGTGCTGTCCCAGTTCCGGCGCGAGTGCCACCGTCGCGTCACCCTCTTGCAGATGTTCCTGGAGATCCAGATCCAGGCCGCTTATGCCGACGGCGTCCCCGCCCCCGCCGAGCAGCGCATCCTGGGTCACATCCGCGAGCAACTGGGCATCCCCGAGTTCCTGTTTCGCCGCATGGAACAACTGGCGGGCTTGCAATGGGAGTACGCAGGTGGCGGTGCGGGTGGCGGCGGGCGGCCCACCAAGCCACGGGGCCCGACCCTGGAACAGGCCTACGAACTGCTGGGCCTGTCCCCCCAGGCCAGTGATGCCGAGGTCAAGCGCGCCTACCGCCGCCTCATGAGTCAGAACCACCCCGACAAGCTCGTCTCCAAGGGCCTGCCGGAGGAGATGATGAAACTCGCCAGCCAGAAGACCCACGAGATTCGTCAGGCCTACGAGATGATCTCCGCGGCGAGGAAGGTCTAATGCAGGATGTCCGGCCATCAAAGGCCTATCGCGCCTCTTGTGCGCGGCATAGGGCGGTCGGAGGATGGCTCGCGGTCAGCCTGTGAAGGCGTGCATGCTGCGGATGTCTATATCCCGTCTCTGGAAGTGGGTTGTGGCCTCCCGGTGTGAAGACTGGAGCGACTGGCCATGCCCCGGATGAAAATTCCGCCGGCTTGGGGTAGAGTGCCCCCTTTCAAAATAACAGATCCGGGGGCCTTGACCGGCCACTCCGGCACAAGAGGAGAGACACTGCCATGGCCGCTGATTTCATCGCCCCCTCCATCCTGTCCGCCGACTTCGCCAAGTTGGGCGAGGAAGTCGATAATGTGCTGGCCGCTGGCGCCGACATCGTCCACTTCGATGTCATGGACAATCACTATGTCCCCAACCTGACCATCGGCCCCCTGGTGTGCGAGGCCCTGCGCAAGCATGGCGTCACCGCCCCCATCGATGTTCATCTCATGGTCAAGCCCGTGGATCGCATCGTCCCGGATTTCGCCAAGGCCGGAGCCACCTACATCACCTTCCACCCCGAGGCCAGCGAGCACGTCGACCGCACCCTCCAGCTCATCCGCAACGAAGGCTGCAAGGCCGGCCTGGTGTTTAATCCCGCCACGCCCCTGAGTTATCTGGACTATGTGATGGACAAGGTGGACATGATTCTCCTCATGTCCGTCAACCCCGGCTTCGGCGGCCAGAGCTTCATCCCCGCTACCCTGGAGAAGCTGCGTCAGGCGCGCAAGATGATTGACGACTCGGGTTACGACATCCGGTTGGAGATCGATGGCGGTGTCAAGGCCGACAACATCGCCGAGATTAAGGCCGCCGGGGCCGATACCTTCGTCTCCGGCTCCGGCCTCTTCGGCTACGGCAAGGCCGAGGACCCGCACCGCTATGACACCATAGTCCGCCAGATGCGCGCGGCCCTCGCCAGCGTCGCCGGCTGAGGTTCACGGCATCATGCGACCCCGGATGATCCTGATCGACCTGGACGGCACCCTGGTGGACAGCGTGCCGGATCTGGCCTTCTGCGTCGATGCCATGATGGCGCGTCTGGGCCGTCCGCCCCATGGGGAGGTGGCGGTGCGCAACTGGGTAGGCAACGGCGTCGAGCGCCTGGTGCGCCGTGCCCTCATTGGCCAGCTCAACGGTGAGCCGGAGGCGGCCGATTTCGAGCAGGCCTACCCCCTCTTCCTGGAACTCTATCGGGACAATACCTCCCGGCGTTCCTGCCTCTACCCCGGCATTCGCGAGGGGCTGGACTGGCTCCAGGGCAACCACTACCGGCTCGGCTGCGTCACCAACAAGGCCGCCCAGTTCACCGAGCCCCTGCTGCGGGACCTGGGCGTCCGCGATGACTTCGAGATCGTCATCAGTGGCGACACCCTGCCCCGCAACAAGCCAGACCCCCTGCCGCTGCTCCATGCCGCCGCCCATTTTGGCGTTGATCCAGCCGAGGCCCTCATGATCGGGGACTCGGTAAGCGACGTGAAGGCCGCCCGGGCCGCGGGCTTTCGCATCTTCTGCATGACCTATGGCTACAACCATGGCCAGGATATCCGCGACTTCCATCCGGACGCGGTCATGGACTCCCTGGTCGAGGTCCGGGGGCTGTTGGAGGGGGCCGCCTCATGACCCCCGAACGCTTCGCCAGCCTCGCCGCCGAAGGCTACAACCGTATCCCCCTGGTCCGCGAGGTCCTCGCCGACCTGGACACCCCCCTCAGCGCCTACCTCAAGCTCGCGGGCGGGCCCTATTCCTGCCTCTTCGAGTCCGTCCACGGCGGTGAGAAGTGGGGCCGCTACTCCATCCTCGTCCTGCCCAGCCGCACCCGGCTTGAGGTCAGCGGTCACCGCCTGCGTCTCTGGACCGACGGCCGGCTGATCGAGGAGGAGGAGACGGCGGATCCCCTGGCCTGGATCGCGGCCTTCCAGCGCCGCTTTAAGGTGGCCCCCACCCCCGAAGGCATGCCCCGCTTCGCCGGTGGCCTGGCCGGCTATTTCGGCTACGACAGCATCCGCTACATCGAGCCGCGCCTGGCCCAGTGCCCCAACCCGGATCCCCTGGGCACCCCGGACATCCTGCTCATGGTCGCAGACGAAATCGTCGTCTTCGACAATCTGAGCGGACGCCTGTATATCATCATCCACCTGGATCCCACCGCCGGCGAGTCCCTGGCGGATGGCGAGGCCCGGCTCAATGCCCTCATCCTGCTCATGCGCCGCGGCGCCCCGCGCCCGCCCCCGGGCCTGGCCCGGCAGGTCAGCGAGACCGACTTCGTTTCCGGCTTCACCGAGGCGGGCTTCAAGGGGGCGGTGGAGCGCATCAAGGACTACATCCTGGCGGGCGACTGCATGCAGGTAGTCCTCTCCCAGCGCCTGTCCATCCCCTTCCAGGCCCGGCCCCTGGACCTCTACCGGGCCTTGCGCGGCCTCAACCCCTCGCCCTACATGCACTTCATGGACCTGGGGAGCTTCCAGATCGTTGGCTCCTCGCCGGAGATTCTGACTCGTCTGGAGGAGGGGGTCGTTACCGTCCGCCCCATCGCCGGCACCCGCCGCCGTGGTCACACCGAGGCCGAGGACCGGGCCCTGGAGGAGGAGCTCCTGGCCGACCCCAAGGAGCTGGCGGAGCACTTGATGCTGATCGACCTGGGCCGCAACGACGTGGGCCGCGTCGCCCGTATCGGTACCGTGCGCCTCACCGAGCGCATGATCGTCGAGCGCTATTCCCACGTCATGCACATCGTCTCCAACGTCATCGGTGAGTTGCACGAGGGTCTCGATGCCATCGACGTGCTGCGCGCCACCTTTCCCGCCGGCACCGTCTCCGGCGCTCCCAAGATCCGCGCCATGGAGATCATCGACGAGCTGGAGCCGGTAAAACGCGGCATTTATTCCGGTGCCGTCGGCTACCTGTCCTGGAACGGCAACATGGACACGGCCATCGCCATCCGCACCGCCGTCATCAAGGACGGCCAGCTCCACATCCAGGCCGGCGCCGGCATCGTCGCCGATTCGGTTCCGGCGTTGGAATGGCAGGAGACCATGAACAAGGGTCGGGCCATTTTCCGCGCCGTCGCCATGGCCGAGGCTGGTATCGAGCGCCAGGGTTGCGTCTCCGATGCGAGTTGAAGCCGGTGGGGCTTGACGGGCAGGAACGGAAAGGGCTGCACCGGATTTGCTCGCCTTTATCAACGGCGGCTTGGGTGGTGCGTCCGGGCACTTAGGTCCGGCTTTATTCATAGTGCGTCCAAAGCCGTATGACTTTGACGACCTGCTCGGTCGCGAGGACTTGATAGACGATCCGATGCTGGATATTGATGCGCCGCGAATAGGCACCGGCGAGATCGCCGACCAGCTTTTCGTAAGGGGGTGGGTTTTGCAGGGGATCATGTTCGAGTAGGGCCAACAGGGCCCGGGCCTTGCCCTCCAGCCCGGACGCGGCAAGTTTTCTTGCGTCCTTCTGGGCCTGCTTGGTGTACACCAAGGACCACTTCACCAGTTCAATTCCTTGGCGCATTCCGCCAGCGGGGTTGCCATGCCCTTTTGGATCGATTCCCTCATGCCTGGCACGGACAGCAGGTAAAGGGTTTCAGCGATGGCATTCCAGTCTTCTTCGGAAACCAACACCGCATTCCCTCTTTTCCCCGTAATGACAATGGGTCGATGGGTGCTGGCAGCCTCGTCGATCAAGCTGTAAAGCTTGGAACGTGCCTCGGTTGCAGTGAGCGACGTCATCATCTTTACCTCTCGGCGTAATGTACGTTTTCGCGTACGCTTGGCAAGGATATCGATCTGCTTGCCAAGATGCAAAGGCGTCATGATCCCACCGCATTCCCTGGGTGCGGGTCGGCAAATCAGGATCGGTTCGGTCAGATCGGCAATCCCCGGATGCCTATTCCCGCTTTACTCGGGATAATAGGACATCGCATCCCCAGCCCCACCTCTGTTCCCGACCCGTGACCCGCGCTCGTCCTCCCCTTGGCATCCTGCTATTGACGGTCTTCGGCTTCAGCACCCTCTATGCACCCCAACCCCTCTTGCCGGTGCTGGCGGAGGCCTTTGGCCGGGGGCCGACGGAGGCCTCCCTCCTCATTACCCTGGCCATGCTGCCCCTGGCTTGCGCGCCCCTGGTCTATGGCTATCTGCTGGTTTCGGTGCCGGCGCGGCCCATGCTGGCGGGCGCGGCCCTGCTGTTGGCCCTGTGCCAACTCGGGCTGGCGCTGGCGGATACCTGGTGGCTGATGCTGACCCTGCGCCTCTTGATCGGCCTCTGTCTGCCGGCCCTCTTCACGGCCCTCATGACCTTCGTGGCCGCCTCGGCCACCGCCGAGAATCTGCGCCAGTCCCTGGCCTGGTATATCGCCGCTACCATCCTCGGTGGTTTCGCCGGCCGAGCCATCAGTGGGCTCGTGGCCTCGGTCTGGGACTGGCGGTTGGCGCTGGGGATCTGGGCGCCGGCCTTGCTGGTCATGGGGCTCTGGACCCTGCGCCTGCCGGGGCGCCAGGAGAGCCGCTTCGTGCGGGTGACGCCGCGCGTCTTCCAGGTCGTGATGGAGAGACCCGGCGCCCCCCAGGCCTATCTCACAGTTTTTTCTATTTTCTTCGTCTTCGCGGCGGTGCTGAATGTCCTACCCTTTCATATGGTTGACCAAGACCCGGGTGCGGGGGCCGCGGGCATTGGCTTTGCCTATCTGGGTTACCTTTCCGGCCTGCTGGTCTCCCTCAATACGGAACGACTGAGCCGCCTGTTCCAGTCCGAGGGCCCCCTCTATGCCCTGGGTCTGGGGCTCTATGCCCTGGGTCTCGGGCTATTCGCCCTGTCCGCCACGGTTGGGGTCTATCTGGCCATGTTCGCCTTCTGTGGCGGCATGTTCCTCATCCACACCCGCCTCTCGGGCCAGGTCAATCAAATGGGCGGTCCGCATCGGGGGGTCGTCAATGGTATCTATATCGCCGCCTATTACTTGGGGGGGAGTTTGGGCTCCTGGCTGGCGGTGGAGGTCTATCGCTACCTGGGCTGGCTGCCCTTTCTGACCGCCGTCGCCCTGGTTCTGGGCCTGGCCGGCCATGGCCTGCGGGGCATGTTACGGCGGGAGACTCGGCAGGCACCGGCATGACCGGGCGCCGCCGGCCGGCCGGGGTGTCAATATTGACTATTGTCGACAAAGGGGGTTGACATAACGGAAATAGAGAGTATTTTTGCCAATTCTGGGGCGGATTGTCGACAATCTGCCGCGGCTGACGGGCGCCCCGATGCATCCGCGATCATAACAACACTCATTTATCGTTTACCGAGGAGAGATGGTCATGACTTACGACGAGGTCTATCAGCGTTCCCTGTCCGATCCCGAGGGTTTCTGGGGGGATGCCGCCCAGGCGATCCATTGGGACAAGACCTGGGATCGGGTCCTGGATGACAGCAAGCCCCCCTTCTATCGCTGGTTCGCCGGCGGCATGTTGAACACCTGCTACAACGCCGTGGACCGTCATGTCGAGGCCGGGCGCGGTGATCAGGCCGCCATCATCTACGACAGCCCCGTCACCGGCACCCAGCGCACTATCAGCTATGCCGAGCTGCTGGACCAGGTCTCCCGCTGCGCCGGCGCCCTCGCCAACCTGGGCGTGGTCAAGGGCGATCGTGTCATCATCTACATGCCCATGGTCCCGGAGGCCGCCATCGCCATGCTGGCCTGCGCCCGCCTCGGCGCCGTGCATTCCGTGGTCTTCGGCGGCTTCTCCGCCCGCGAGCTGTCCACCCGCATCGAGGACGCCAAGCCCAAGGTGATGGTCGCGGGTTCCTGCGGCATCGAGCCGAACCGGGTGGTTCATTACAAGCCGCTGCTGGATCAGGCCATCGAGATGTCCAGCCACAAGCCCCAGAGTTGCCTGGTGCTGCGGCGTCCTCAGGAGCCCGGCACTATGATCGCCGGCCGCGACTTCGATTGGGACGAGGCCATCGCCACGGCCCAGCCCCATCCCTGCGTCTCCGTCGCCGCCACCGACCCCCTCTATATCCTCTACACCTCCGGCACCACCGGCCTGCCCAAGGGCGTGGTGCGCGACAACGGCGGCCACGCCGTGGCCATGTATTGGAGCATGAAGAACCTCTATGCCATGGAGCCGGGCGAGGTCTTCTGGGCCGCCTCCGATGTCGGCTGGGTGGTGGGTCACTCCTATATCGTTTACGCACCGCTCCTCTACGGCTGCACCACCCTCATCTACGAGGGCAAGCCCGTTGGCACCCCGGACGCCGGCGCCTTCTGGCGGGTCATCAGCGAGCATGGGGTCTCCGTCATGTTCACCGCCCCCACCGCCTTCCGCGCCATCAAGCGCGTCGATTCCAAGGCCGAACACCTGGCGCGCTACGACATGTCCGGCTTCCGCGCCCTCTTCCTCGCCGGGGAGCGCTGCGATCCCGATACCCTGCAATGGGCCCAGCATATTCTCCAAGTGCCCGTCATCGACCACTGGTGGCAGACCGAGACGGGCTGGGGCATCGCCGCCAACTGCCTGGGCATCGAGCCCCTGCCGGTCAAGCCCGGCTCGCCGACCAAGGCCGTGCCCGGCTACGACGTGCGCATCCTGGATGACGACGGCCATGAGCAGGCCCCGGGCGAGATCGGGCGCATCATGATCAAGCTACCCCTGCCGCCGGCCTGCCTGCCGACCCTGTGGCAGAACGACGACCGCTATGTCGAGTCCTACCTCAGCGCCGAACCGGGTTACTACCTGACCGGCGATGCCGGCATGAAGGACGAGGAGGGCTACCTCTTCATCATGAGTCGCATCGACGACATCATTAATGTCGCCGGCCACCGCCTCTCCACCGGCGGCATGGAGGAGGTCCTGTCCTCCCACCCGGACGTCGCCGAATGCGCCGTCATCGGCGTTGCCGACGCCCTCAAGGGCGAGATCCCCCTAGGCCTGGTGGTCCTCAAGAGCGGTGTCGAGAAGCCCGAAGACCAGATTGACCGCGAGCTGGTGGCCCTGGTGCGGGAGAAGATCGGCCCGGTGGCGGACTTCAAGAAGGTCATCGTGGTCGAGCGTCTGCCCAAGACCCGCTCCGGCAAGACCCTGCGTGGCACCATGAAGCGCATCGCCGACGGCCAGGCCTTCAACATGCCCGCGACCATCGATGATCCCGCCATCCTCGACGAGATCGCGGCCAAGCTGCAAACCATCGGCTACGCCCATCAGGCCTGATGCCAGCTCCGGCCCCGGGCGGACAGGACGGACAAGGCGGGTCGGGTGGCCGCGGGCGGGGGTGTCGACCGCAGGGATGCGGTCGCCAAGCCTACAGGGATGTATTTACGGCGTCTCCCGCCCGCGGCCACCCGACCCGGGCAGAGCTCCGCACATTGATCACTGATGGGCATCGCCACTCGCTCCATGCATGACCAGGACATCACCCTCGCCGACCAGATCTACACCCGGATGCGCCGAGAGATCGTGGAGGGCCAGATCCCGCCGGGCTCCAAAATGAGCGAGCCCGAACTGGCGCGGCGCTACGGCATCAGCCGGGGCCCGCTGCGAGAGGCGATGCGGCGGCTGGAGTCCTCCAGCCTGGTGGTGCGCCGGGCCAACGTCGGGGCGCGGGTCATCGAACTGTCCAGCCCCCAGTTGCTGGATCTCTATTACCTGCGCGAGGCCCTGGAGGGCCTGGCGGCCCGACTGGCGGCGGAGCGCATGAGCGCGGCGGAGATCGACGAATTGCGCGCCCTCATCGCCCTTCACGAGCGCCAGGTCGCCCAGGACCGCGGTCTGGCCTATTACCAGAGCGAGGGCGATCTGGACTTTCACTTCTGCATCGTGCGTGGCAGTCATAACGCTCGCCTGCAGGACCTGCTGGAGAATGACCTCTACCACCTGGTGCGCATGTATCGCTGCCAGTTCGGCATGGTCGGGCCCCGCGCCCCCACCGCCCTGCGGGAGCATGGGCAGATTGTCGAGGCCATTGCCGCGCGCGATGGCGAACTGGCGGAGATCCTGATGCGCCGCCATATCCGCGCCTCCCGCCAGCAGGTGGAGCGACGCCTGAGCGGCGAATGGCCGCAACCGACCCCTTTGACCCATTGATTAAAGCACCGTGAGAACCACCATGAAGCCATCCCAGTCCCCCGGCGCCCGCCTGCGCCAGGCCGTCGGCGCGGAACAGCCCCTGCAGGTCGTCGGCGCCATCAATGCCTACCACGCCATGATGGCCGAGCGCGTCGGCTACCGCGCCCTCTACCTCTCCGGCGGCGGCGTCGCGGCGGGCTCCCTGGGCCTGCCGGACCTGGGGATCAGCAACCTGCACGACGTCTGCGAGGACGTGCGCCGCATCACCTATGTCACCCAGGCCCCGCTGCTGGTGGATGCCGATACCGGCCTGGGCCCCAGCGCCTTCAACATCGAGCGCACCGTGCGGGAACTGATGCGCGCTGGTGCCGCCGGCTGCCACATCGAGGACCAGGTCCAGGCCAAGCGCTGCGGCCACCGGCCCGGCAAGGCCATCGTCTCCAAGGCGGAGATGGTGGACCGGGTCAAGGCGGCGGTGGACGCGGCCCGGGATGACTTTGTCATCATGGCCCGCACCGACGCCCTGGCGGTGGAAGGTTTCCAGTCCGCTATCGACCGCGCCTGCGCCTGCGTCGAGGCCGGCGCGGACATGATCTTCCCCGAGGCCATGACCGAACTCGACCAGTATCGGGAGTTCGTCCAGGCCGTGGGCGTGCCGGTGCTGGCCAATATCACCGAGTTCGGCGCCACCCCTCTCTTCACCACCCAGGAGTTGGGTGCCGTGGGCGTGGGCCTGGTGCTCTATCCCCTGTCCGCCTTCCGCGCCATGAACCAGGCCGCCCTCAAGGTTTACCAGGCGATCCGTCGCGATGGCACCCAGCAGGCGGTGGTGGACACCATGCAGACGCGCATGGATCTGTACGACTACCTGGGCTATCACGCCTTTGAACAGAAGCTGGATGCCCTCTTCTCCGCGGGCGGGGAAGACTGAGGCCAGGCCCCAGACGGCCGGCGGGACGGGTTCCCCGGCGAACATAACCTCGATTGATACCACCGGAGTTTCACCATGAGCAAGCCAGAAGTTGCCCAGGCCCCCAAGGGCAAGAAGTCCGTCGCCCTGTCCGGCACCCCCGCCGGCAATACCGCCATCTGCACCGTCGGACGTACCGGCAACGACCTGCACTATCGCGGCTATGACATCCTGGAATTCGCCGACATCGCCGAGTTCGAGGAGATTGCCTATCTGCTGATCCATGGCGAACTGCCCAATGCGCACCAGTTGATGGAATACAAGCGCCTGCTCCAGTCCATGCGCGACCTGCCCTCGGCGCTGAAGAACATCCTGGAGCAGCTCCCGGCCTCCGCCCATCCCATGGATGTGCTGCGAACCGGTGCCTCCGTGCTCGGCACCCTGGAGCCGGAGCGGGAGTCCCAGCCCGTGGCGGCCGCCCGCGGCATCGGTGATCGCCTCATCGCCAGCCTGGGCTCCATGCTGCTCTACTGGTACCACTTCAGCCATCATGGCAAGCGCATCGCGGTCGAGACCGAGGATGAGACCATCGCCGCCCACTTCCTGCACCTGCTCCATGGCCGCCCGCCCACCGAGCTGCAGATCCGCGCCATGCACACCTCGCTGAACCTCTATGCCGAGCATGAGTTCAACGCCTCCACCTTCACCGCGCGCGTCATCGCCGGGACCGGCTCGGACATCTATTCCTGTGTCTCCGGCGCCATCGGCGCCCTGCGCGGGCCCAAGCATGGCGGCGCCAACGAGGTGGCCTGCGACATCCAGAGCCGCTACGACAGCGCCGATCAGGCCGAGGCCGACATCCGCGCCAGGGTCGCGCGCAAGGAGATCGTCATTGGCTTCGGGCACCCCGTCTATACCATCGGCGACCCCCGTAACGAGGTCATCAAGCGGGTCGCCAAGGCTCTGGCCGACGACACCACCGAACACCTCATGTATGACATCGCCGAGCGCCTGGAGACCATCATGTGGGACATCAAGAAGATGTTCCCCAATCTGGACTGGTTCTCGGCCGTCAGCTACCACCTGATGGGCGTACCCACTGCAATGTTCACGCCCCTCTTCGTCATCGCCCGCACCAGTGGCTGGACCGCTCACATCATCGAGCAGCGCATCGACAACAAGATCATCCGCCCGAGCGCCACCTATGTGGGTCTCGAGAACCGGCCCTGGGTGCCCGTGGAGCAGCGCTGATCATGAGCAACGCCTACCGCAGACCCCTGCCGGGCACCGATCTGGATTACTTCGATACGCGGGCCGCGATCGAGGCGATCCAGCCAGGCGCCTATGCCAAGCTGCCCTATACCTCGCGAGTGCTGGCGGAACAGTTGGTGCGCCGCTGTGATCCAGCAATCCTGACCGATTCGCTCAAGCAGCTCATCGAGCGCAAGCGTGACCTGGACTTCCCCTGGTACCCGGCCCGGGTCGTTTGCCATGACATCCTTGGCCAGACCGCCCTGGTGGACCTGGCGGGCCTGCGTGATGCGATTGCCGAGCAGGGCGGTGATCCGGCCCAGGTCAACCCGGTGGTGCCCACCCAACTGATCGTCGATCACTCGTTGGCCGTGGAATTCGCGGGTTTCGATCCGGACGCCTTCGCGAAGAACCGCGCCATCGAGGATCGGCGCAACGAAGACCGTTTCCACTTCATCGAGTGGACCAAAACCGCCTTCAAGAACGTCGACGTCATCCCGGCCGGGAACGGCATCATGCACCAGATCAACCTGGAGAAGATGTCGCCAGTGATTCAGGCCCGTGACGGCGTCGCCTTCCCGGATACCTGCGTGGGCACCGACAGCCATACCCCGCATGTGGATGCGCTCGGCGTGATCGCCATCGGGGTCGGCGGCCTGGAGGCCGAGACCGTGATGCTCGGCCGCGCCTCCATGATGCGCCTGCCCGACATCCTCGGCGTGCGGCTGACCAGCCAGCGCCAGCCGGGCATCACCGCCACCGACATCGTCCTGGCCCTGACCGAGTTCCTGCGCCAGTCGCGCGTGGTCGGCGCCTGGGTCGAGTTCTTCGGTGAGGGTGCGGCCAGCCTCACGATCGGCGACCGGGCCACCATCTCCAACATGTGTCCGGAGTACGGCGCCACGGCGGCGATGTTCTACATCGATGGCCAGACCATCGACTACCTCAGGCTCACCGGCCGCGAGCCGGAGCAGGTCGCCCTGGTCGAGACCTATGCCAAGACCACCGGCCTGTGGGCCGATGCGCTGGCCACCGCCGAGTATGAGCGGGTGCTGGAGTTCGACCTGTCGACCGTCGTGCGCAACATGGCCGGCCCGTCCAATCCGCACCGTCGGCTACCGACCAGCGCCCTGCGCGAGCGGGGCATTGCCGTCGATCTGGACAAGGCACTGGCCGAAGAGCAGGAGGGCCTGATGCCGGACGGCGCAGTCATCATCGCCGCCATCACCAGTTGCACCAATACCAGCAACCCGCGCAACGTGGTGGCCGCCGCTCTGGTGGCTAAGAAGGCCAACGCCTTGGGCCTGACGCGCAAGCCCTGGGTCAAGACCTCCTTTGCCCCGGGCTCCAAGGTGGCCAAGCTGTATCTGGAGGAGGCCGGCCTGCTGCCGGAGTTGGAGAAACTCGGCTTCGGCATCGTCGCTTACGCCTGCACCACCTGCAACGGCATGTCCGGCGCATTGGACCCGAAGATCCAGCAAGAGATCATCGACCGCGACCTCTTCGCGACCGCCGTGCTGTCGGGCAACCGCAACTTCGACGGCCGCATCCACCCCTATGCCAAGCAGGCCTTCCTGGCCTCGCCGCCGCTGGTGGTGGCCTACGCCATCGCCGGCACGGTGCGTTTTGACATCGAGCGGGATGCGCTCGGCCATGACCCGCGGGGCAACCCCATCACCCTGAAGGATCTGTGGCCGAGCGACGAGGAGGTCGACGCCATCGTCGCCGCCTGCGTCAAGCCGGAGCAGTTCCGCCAGGTCTATGACCCTATGTTCGCGATCCAGGTGGACAAGGGCGGGCAGGTCAGTCCGCTTTACGACTGGCGTCCGATGAGCACCTATATCCGCCGTCCGCCCTACTGGGAAGGCGCACTGGCCGGTGAGCGGACCCTCAAGGGCCTGCGGCCGCTGGCGGTCCTGCCGGACAACATCACCACCGACCATCTGTCGCCGTCCAATGCCATCCTGGCGAACAGCGCCTCCGGGGAGTACCTGGCGAAAATGGGCCTGCCGGAGGAGGACTTTAACTCCTACGCCACCCACCGCGGCGACCACCTGACTGCCCAGCGCGCCACCTTCGCCAACCCGCAACTGGTGAACGAGATGGCCCTGGTCGATGGCCAGGTCAAGAAGGGTTCGCTGGCCCGTGTCGAGCCAGACGGCCAGGTCATGCGCATGTGGGAGTCGATTGAGACTTACATGGCGCGCCGGCAGCCGCTGATCATTATCGCCGGCGCTGACTATGGTCAGGGCTCATCGCGCGACTGGGCCGCCAAGGGCGTGCGCCTGGCTGGGGTGGAGGCGATCGTCGCCGAAGGGTTCGAGCGTATCCACCGCACCAACCTGGTCGGCATGGGTGTGTTGCCGTTGGAGTTCCAGCCGGGCGTCAACCGCAAGACCCTGGGGATCGACGGCACCGAGGTCTTCGACGTGATCGGCAGCCGCAAGCCCCGCGCCACGCTGACGCTGGTGATCCATCGTAAGAACGGTGAGACCGTCGAGGCGCCAGTGACCTGCCGCCTCGACACCGCCGAGGAGGTCTCCATCTACGAGGCCGGCGGCGTGCTCCAGCGCTTCGCCCAGGACTTCCTCGCATCGGCCAAGGCGGCGTGACAAAACCCTCTCCCGCTAGGGGTGAGGGGAAAGGGGAGTGAACAGATCAATCTGCCGAGATATCAAGCCTATGTCTAACGTCCCCCAAGTCAAGATCCCTGCCACCTACATGCGCGGTGGCACCAGCAAGGGTGTCTTCTTCCGCCTCCAGGACCTGCCCGAGCCTTGCCGGGTGCCGGGCGCGGCTCGCGATGCCCTGCTGCTGCGCGTCATCGGCAGCCCCGACCCCTACGGCAAACAGATTGATGGCATGGGTGGGGCCACCTCCAGCACCAGCAAAACGGTCATCCTCTCCAAGAGCACCAAGCCCGATCACGATGTCGATTACCTCTTCGGCCAGGTGTCCATCGACAAAGCCTTCGTGGACTGGAGCGGCAATTGCGGGAACCTCTCCGCCGCCGTCGGGCCCTTCGCCATCGCCAACGGCCTGGTCCATCCCAGCCGCCTGCCGGAAAACGGCATGGCCACCGTGCGCATCTGGCAGGCCAATATCAGCAAGACCATCATCGCCCACGTGCCCATGACCCAGGGCGCCGTCCAGGAGACGGGTGATTTCGAGCTCGACGGCGTGACCTTCCCCGCCGCCGAGGTGCAACTGGAGTTTCTCGATCCGGCCGACGAGGGCGAAGGCGAGGGTGGCGGCGCCATGTTCCCCACCGGCAACCTGGTGGACGACCTGGAGGTCCCGGGTGTCGGTACCTTCCAGGCGACCCTGATCAATGCGGGCATCCCCACCATCTTTGTCAACGCCGAGGCCATCGGCTACACCGGCACCGAGTTGCAGGACGCCATCAACGGCGATGCGAATGCCTTAAAGATGTTCGAGGCCATCCGAGCCTACGGCGCGGTGCGCATGGGCCTCATCAAGGACCTCGCCGAGGCCGCCCAGCGTCAGCACACGCCGAAGGTCGCCTTTGTCGCGGGGCCGGCCGATTACCTGTCGTCCAGCGGCAAGCCGGTGGCGGCCGCCGACATCGACCTCTGCGTGCGCGCCCTCTCCATGGGCAAACTGCACCACGCCATGATGGGCACGGCCGCCGTGGCCATCGGTACCGCCGCCGCGGTTCCGGGCACCCTGGTGAACCTCGCCGCCGGCGGCGGCGCCCGCAAGGCCGTGCGCTTCGGCCACCCCTCCGGCACCCTGCGGGTGGGCGCGGAAGCGACCCAGTTCCAGGGCCACTGGACCGTGACCAAGGCCATCATGAGCCGCAGCGCCCGGGTCTTGATGGAAGGATGGGTGCGGGTGCCCGGCGATACCTTCTAACAAAACTGGTTGCCAGGCAGTTGCGCCGGGTGATTGCACCCGGCCCTATCGGCCCGAATGGGGGAGTGCCCCGCATGCCGCCGGCCCTACCCCTGTCCTCCTCGCCTCTCTAAAGGAGACTTTTCGCCCGGCACCTCGCCGGGTGTTTTTTACTTCGGGCTTAACCCCACCCGGGGAGGGAGCAGGCCGCGTAGCAGATCAAGCCAGAGCCCGAGCCGCCTATTAGGGAAAGCTCGGCCTCCTCACCCTTTACGCGGCTTCCCGCATGCGCATTTCGATGTACAAGCCGGCCGCAGCCGCCATGTTAACCAGGGAATCCAGGCCGAACAGGCTTATTTTGCCGCGCATCAGGTCGGAGATACGGGGTTGCGTAACGCCGAACAGTTTGGCGGCCTGGGACTGGCTCAGCCCGGCGCGGGCGATATGTTCTTTCAGGGCCAGCATTAGCTCCGAGCGGAGCTTCATGTTGGCGGCTTCCTCGGGTGTGTCCTCAATGGCATCTCATACACTGTCAAATCGTTCGTTGCTCATAGATATCCTCCTTCTTTCGGCCTTCGCGGCACAGGAGCCAATAGCTCACCCCCGCCATGAGCCCGGACAGGGCCATCCCAAGCAGCAGGGGGCGAGCGCTACCGTCATGGGCCAGGCTGACCAGGGTCCCGACGACGGCCCCGAACCCAAAGCGCGCCGCCCCGGAGAAGGCCGAGGCGGTCCCCGCCAGGCGCACGAAGTACACCATGTAACTGGCCATGGCATTGCCCAGCACCAGCCCGGTCATCCCCAGGTAGAGGAGCACCCCCAGCAGGATCGCCCAGAGGGGAGGTAAATCCACAAAGGCCAGGGCAAGCAAAATCAGGGCGGCGACCACCTGGACCCGCAGGCCAAGCCGCAGCAGGCGCTCCGCGCCCAGGCGCACCACCAGCCGGGTGTTGAACAGGGTCGTCACCATGGCCACCGCCACGTTGGCGCCGAACAGCACCCCAAACCAGGCGGTCGGCACCTCGTACAACACTATGTACACATAGGGGGAACTGACGATGAAGGTCATCATGCCGCCGAAGGAGAAGGCCCCGGTCAGCAGATACCCCATGCCCAGCCGATGGCGCAGCAATCCGTAATAATTGCCCAGGACCCGACCCAGATGCGGCGGGTGGCGGCGCTCGGGCGGCAGGGTCTCGGGGATCAGCCACCAAAAGAGCGCGCTCGCCACCAGCGCAATGCCCAGGAGGGCGATGAAGACCCAAGGCCAACCGGCATGCGTCACGATGACCCCACCGATGGAGGGGGCCAGCAGGGGCGCCAGGGACATGATCATCATCACCAGGCCGATGACCCGGGCATAGTGGTCCCGCTCGAAGAGATCCCGGACCAGGGCCGGCACGGTCACCGCGATCGCCGCCCCACCCGCGGCCTGGACCATCCGCGCCCCCAGCAGGGTCTCCATCTGGCTGGCCAGGGCGCAGCCCAGGGCCCCGAGACAAAAGAGGATCAGGCCGCCGCCGATGGTGGCGCGCCGGCCGAGCATGTCCGACAGGGGACCCATGAACAACTGGGCCAGGGCGAAGATCGCGAGATAGAGGGTGACCGTGAGTTGGGCCATCTCGATGGTCGAGTCCAGATCCTGGGCGATGGCCGGCAGGCTGGGCAGATACATATCGATGGCGAAGGGCGTCAGCCCGGAGAGTAGACCCAGGGTGACGAGCAGCGACGGGCGAATGCGCATGGAACCCTCGGGATGCGGGAGCTATGGGGGTGTATATTGAAGGCTGCTAATATTTCCCGCTAGCATTCTCCGTCGCTAGTCGGGCTGGGGTATCCAGGAATTTCGTAACATCATGAACAAGAAGAGCCTCAGTGAAGATGATATCAGCGCCAAGTTCATCACCCCCGCCGTCATCGCCGCCGGGTGGGACGAGGCGACCCAGATCCGCCGTCAGGTCTATTTCACCAAGGGCCGCATCATCGTGCGCGGCCGGCTGGTGACCCGGGGCAAGGCCAAGCGCGCGGATTACATCCTCTATTACCAAGGCATCCCTATCGCCCTGATCGAGGCCAAGGATAACCAGCACCCCGTCGGTGCGGGGATGCAGCAGGCACTCGACTATGCCCTGACCCTGGATGTGCCCTTCGTCTTCGCCAGCAATGGCGACGCCTTCATCTTCCACGACCGCACCGGCCAGAGCCCCCAGCTTGAGACCCCGCTTGCCCTCGACGCCTTTCCCAGCCCCGCGACCCTGTGGGGGCAATACCGGGCCTGGAAGGGCATAGACCCCGCCCAGGAAGCACTCATCCTGCAACCCTATTACGACGATGGCAGCGGCAAGGAGCCGCGCTACTACCAGCGCCAGGCCATCAACGCCACGGTGGAGGCCATCGCCAAGGGCCAGGACCGCATCCTGCTGGTCATGGCCACGGGCACCGGCAAGACCTACACCGCCTTTCAGATTGTCTGGCGGCTGTGGCGCGCTGGTCGCAAGCGGCGCATCCTCTTCCTCGCCGACCGCAATGTGCTGATCAACCAGACCATGGTCAACGATTTCCGGCCCTTCGGCGCCGCCATGGCCAAGCTCAGCACCCACGCCAAGACCATCGAGCGCGCCGACGGGACCCGGATCGATCTGACCCTCGCCGTCGGTCAGCGCCGCGACAGCGACAGCCACCGGCGCATTGACACCGCCTACGAGATCTACCTCGGCCTCTACCAGGCCATCACGGGCCCGGAGGAGCGCCAGAAGCTCTTTCGCGAATTCTCCCGGGGCTTCTTCGATCTCATCGTCATCGACGAGTGTCATCGGGGCAGCGCCGCCGAGGATTCGGCCTGGCGCGAGATCCTCGAATATTTCGACCGCGCCACCCAGATCGGCCTCACCGCCACGCCCAAGGAGACCGAATACGTCTCTAACATCCATTACTTTGGCGAGCCGGTTTACAGCTACACCCTGAAGCAAGGCATCCGTGATGGTTTTCTTGCCCCCTACAAGGTCATTAAGGTCCACCTGGACATCGACGTGGAGGGCTACCGCCCGCTGCCCGAAGAAACCGACCTGAGCGGCAACCGGATCGAGGATCGCCACTACAACCAGAAGGATTTTGACCGCTCCCTGGTCATCGACGAGCGCACCCGGCGGGTCGCCCAGTGGGTCTCGGACTATCTCAAGGCGAGCGGCGACCGCTTCCAGAAGACCATCGTCTTCTGCGTCGACACCGAGCACGCCGCCCGCATGCGTCAGGCCCTGATCAACGAAAACGCCGATTTCGCCCAGCAGGATAGCCGCTATGTCATGCGCATCACCGGCGATGACCCGGATGGCCAGGCCCAGCTCGACAACTTCATCGACCCGGAGTCCCGCTATCCGGTCATCGTCACCACCTCGCGTCTGCTCTCGACGGGGGTGGACGCCCAGACCTGTCGGCTGATCGTGCTGGAGCGGGAGGTTGGCTCCATGACCGAGTTCAAGCAGATCCTCGGGCGCGGCACCCGAGTACACGAGGAGACCAAGAAGTATTACTTCACCCTGGTCGATTTCCGCAAGGCCACCAACCACTTCGCCGATCCCGACTTCGACGGCGAGCCGGTGCAGATCTACGAGCCCGGCGAGGGCGATCCCCCCATTCCGCCCGATGACATGCCGCCGGTCGACGAGGGCGACGACCCCATCCCTCCCGAGCCCGGCGAGGACGAGACGATCGTCGATGACCCCCAACCACCCGACATTTACCTGCCGCCCGATCCCCCGGAGCCCCGTACCAAGGTCTTTATCAAGGGCCGGCCGGTCACGGTCCTCGCCGAGCGCGTGGAGTACCTGGATGAAGAGGGTAAACTCGTTACCGAGAGCCTGCGCGACTACTCCCGCCGCGCCATCCGCGGCCAGTACGCCAGCCTTGATCAGTTTCTCCGCCGCTGGCGCGCCACCGAACGCAAGGAGGTCATCATCGCTGAACTGGCCGAGGAAGGGCTGCTGCTCGACCCCTTGATGGAGGAGGTGGGCAAGGACCTCGACCCCTTCGACCTTATCTGCCATATCGCCTTCGACCAGCCCCCGCTCACCCGCCGCGAGCGTGTCAGCCAGGCCAGGAAGGGCGATATCTTCACCCAATACGGCCCCCAAGCCCGCGCCGTATTAGAGGCGCTGCTGACCAAGTACCAGGACGAAGGCATTGTTGTGGGGCTGGACAACGTCCGCGTGCTTGAGATCCAGCCCTTCAGCAACCTGGGTACGCCGCTCCAACTCGTCAAACAATTTGGCAACAAGGCCGGCTTCGAGCAGGCCGTGCACAAACTGCAAGCCGCTCTCTACCAGGAAACCGCCTAGCCCATGTCCGCCAGAACCACCGTCAAATCCATCCAGGACATCATGCGTCAGGATGTCGGCGTCGATGGCGATGCCCAGCGCCTGTCGCAACTCTGCTGGATGTTCTTCCTCAAGATCATCGATGACCAGGATCAGGAACTGGAGGTGATGCGGGACAACTATCGCTCGCCCATCCCCCAGCGCCTGCAATGGCGGGCCTGGGCGGCGGACCCGGAGGGCCTGACTGGCGAGGCCTTGCTCGCCTTCATCAACGACGACCTCTTTCCCGCCCTCAAGGAAGTCCCCGTCCGGGGCGCCAGCGCCAACCGTGCCCGGGTGGTACGGGCCGTCTTCGAGGACGCCTACAACTATATGAAGTCCGGCCAACTTCTGCGCCAGGTGGTCAACAGGATCAGCGGCGTGGATTTCAACGACCTGGCCGAGCGCCGCCACTTTGGCGACATTTACGAGCAACTGCTCAACGACCTGCAAAGCGCCGGCAACGCCGGCGAGTACTACACGCCCCGCGCCATCACCGCCTTCATGGCCGATCGCATCGACCCCAGGCCCGGTGAAATCCTGTTCGATCCCGCCTGCGGTACCGGCGGTTTTCTGACCTGCGCCATTCGCCAGATGCGCGAGCGCCACGTCAAACGCCCGGAGGACGAACAGGCCCTCCAGGCCGGCTTGCGCGCCGTGGAGAAGAAGCAGCTCCCCCATATGCTGTGTGTCACCAACCTGCTGCTGCACGGCATCGAGGACCCCAGCTTCGTTCGCCACGACAACACCCTGGCCCGGCCCTACATCAGCTATGGCCAAGGCGACCGGGTGGACATCATCCTCACCAATCCGCCCTTCGGCGGCAAGGAAGAGGACGGCATCGAGTCCAACTTTCCCGCCCACTTCCGCACCAAGGAGACGGCGGACCTCTTCCTCGCCCTCTTCATCCGCCTACTAAAGCCCGGCGGCCGCGCCGCCGTGGTCCTGCCCGACGGCAGCCTCTTCGGCGAGGGCGTCAAGACCCGGCTCAAGGAGCACCTGCTCGCCGAGTGCAACCTGCATACCATCGTCCGCCTGCCTAACAGCGTCTTCAAACCCTATGCCAGCATCGGCACCAACCTGCTCTTCTTCGAGAAGGGCGCGCCGACCCAGGAGGTCTGGTTCTACGAGCACCCGGTCCCCGCCGGCCAGAAGGCCTATTCCATGACCCGACCCATCCGTGTCGAGCACCTGCAAGGCTGCGTGGACTGGTGGGGCGGTCCTGAGCGGGCCGGCCGCCAGGAGACCGAACAGGCCTGGCGGGTCAGCATCGACGCCATCAAGGCCCGTGGCTACAACCTCGACTTTAAGAACTCGCACACCGTCACCGATGACCACGGCGACCCGGTAGAGCTGCTGACGACGCTCGACGAGGCCGAACGGCAGGCCGCCGCCCTGCGCGAGCAGTTGAAGGGCATCCTGGCCGAGGCCTTACTACGATGAGCCCGGTCATGGGAGCAAAGGTTTGCATCGCGAGCCCGGTGGCAGCCGTTGCCGCGGGCATGGAGTTCTTGACTAACCAGATGGCGGGTACCACTATGTATTTAACAACACCCCCCACGCCTCTCAACGATGCGCACCAGGGGGGTTACTTTTTGTGGGCCACCGCAATCCCACGGCGGGCCCTAGGAGCTGGGGCATGAGTAAGCCCCCTGCGACCTATCCGGCGCAGCTCCAGATTCTCAAGGATCGCGGCTTGATCGTGCCCGACGAGCCCTTCGCGCTGCACTGTCTAGCCCATCACAACTACTACCGCCTCTCCGCCTACCGCTTTCCCTTCACCCTTCCCAGCCAGGCCGACCGGTTCCAGCCCGGAACAACCTTCGACCAGATCTGGGACCTTTACCAGTTTGATCGAGAGCTGCGCCGACTGGTCATCGAGGGGTGCAAGCGCGTCGAAATTTCGGTTCGCTCCCGCTGGGCCTACGAGATCGGTCATCAGCTCGGTCCCCTCGCTTATCTGGAGAACCGGCACTTCGGAGATCCGCTGATCCACGCCAGGACTTTGGCCAAGCTCTATCAGGAGATGGACCGCAGCAAAGAGGAGTTCATCAAGCACCACCACCATAACCTGCACATGGTGTGGCCCCCGGTTTGGGTTCTGGTCGAAGTCGCCTCCTTCGGCAATGTCTCCAGTTTGCTTAACCAGGTAAATCCACCCCGCCTTCGCCAGGATGTCGCCGACACCTACAACCTGGACGAGAAGATCTTCTGTTCCCTGTTCCATCACCTGAGCGTGGTCCGCAACACCGCGGCTCACCACAGCCGGCTGTGGAACCGGAGGTTTGTCGTTACCTTCCAGCTCCCGAAAAAGAAGCCCCCATACCTGTGGCCCAATTTCTTCACCTGTCCGCTCCAGGGCACCGGCAGGGAGCGCAACATCTACAACACCTTGGTTTTACTTGTCCATCTCATTCAGTGCATTGAGCCCGCTGGGCACTGGCCGCAACGGCTCGTCAGCCACCTCCAAACCCTGGATACTGCTCTCCAGTCCCAAATGGGCTGTCCAGCCAACTGGGAAGGGCTGCCCCTGTGGCAGCCTCTCACCAGTGAGGGGGATACCGCATGAATCCCGCGCGGCTGCTAGTGCATTTCGAGCGCATCGCCGAGGCGCCCGATGCCGTGCCGCGGTTGCGGCGGTTCATTCTCGATCTGGCGGTGCGGGGGAAGCTGGTGGTGCAGGACCCCGGCGACGAACCGGCGACGGAGCTGCTTCGGCGTATTCAGACCGAGAAGGTGCGACTTTTGAACGCTGGGGAGATCAGGAAGAGCAAGGCGAACGAGCTAAAAATGGTCACGGCGCCTTACGATCTGCCGCGTAGCTGGGCATGGGCTGCCCTTGGCTCCATCTTTCTGTACGACGCTGGCGCTAAACGCGAGCCGAATATGCTGGACCAGTCTCATTGGCTCCTCGAACTTGAAGATATCGAGAAAGATACAGGCCGACTTGTTACACGAGTCCGGGCAAGCGAGCGTGCTTCCCAGAGCACCAAGTCCGAGTTCAAGGTAGGGGACATCCTTTACGGGAAACTGCGCCCGTACCTGAATAAGGTGCTTGTCGCCGATGAGCCTGGCTATTCAACCACTGAGATCGTAGCAATTCGGAGTTTCGCTCCTCTCTGTTCGAAGTATTGCGCATTGGCCTTGCGCCGACCCGATTTCGTCGAGTACGTGACTCGGCTCGGCCAGGGAACGAAGATGCCACGTCTCCGCACTGAAGATGCCAACGTCGCACCCTTCCCCCTGCCTCCCCTCGCCGAACAACACCGCATCGTCGCCAAGGTCGATGAGCTGATGGCGCTTTGTGATCGGTTGGAGGCAGCGCAGACCGAGCGGGAGCAGCGGCGCGACCGACTGGTGACGGCCAGCCTGAACCGCATCAACCAGCCCGCCCCATCGGCCGAGGGCGAGGCAGCCACCGCCTTCCGCGAGCACGCCCGCTTTCACCTGGACCACCTCCCGCGCCTCACCACCCGCCTCGAGCACATCAAGGCCCTGCATCAAACCATCCTCAACCTTGCCGTTCGCGGGAAGCTCGTCGAGCAGGACCCGACGGATAAACCAGCACAATTGAGTACGAAGACGATTCAATCCGCACCATGCAGCCTGCCGGGTTCATGGCGCTATTTGCGCCTGGAGCATCTGCTCGCCGAAGGCACGCGGAATGGGTACTCCAGAAAGCCGGATGACGCTTTGGATGGCGTGCCGATCCTGCGCATCAGCGCCGGGACCGTCAGGCAAGACGGTCTCGTCGCCGAGGAAGAGCACAAGTTGATCAGCGGTATAGACGACGCCATCCGCGTTCAATATGGGTTGATCCCCGGTGATTTGCTTGCCTGTCGGTTCAACGGCAACAAATCGTTCGTGGGACGCCTCAAACTATTCAGGAACTACCTCGGCATTGCTCCGATCTATCCGGACAAATTAATCCGGGTCCGCGTGAATCCTGGACTCGCGGTGCCCGGTTATATACGTCTCGCCGGTGACAGTGATCTCGTTCGGCACACCTTGGAAGATTCTTGCGCTACGACCGTTGGGAACTGGGGGATCAGCGCCTCTAACTTGAAGGACGTACCCTTCCCTATCCCCCCCCTCGCCGAACAACAGCGCATCGTCGCCAAGGTCGATGAACTGATGGCCGTCTGCGATCAACTGGAAGCCAGCCTCACCGCCACCCAAACCGACAGCCGCCGCCTCCTCGAAGTCGTACTACAAGAGGCTCTGGCCCCAGCGATGGAGAAAGCCGCTTGACCAGCAACGCTAGCTCGTCCTTCGCCCGCTACATCGGCATCGACTACTCGGGTGCCGGGACACCTCTATCGAGCATCAAGGGGCTGCGGGTCTATCTCGCGGATCGCGTGACGCCCCCCGTGGAGGTCCTGCCGCCGCCCAGCCCGCGCCAGTACTGGACCCGCCGCGGCATCGCCCAGTGGCTGGCGGAGCGGCTGCGGGAAAAGGTGCCCACCCTGGTCGGCATCGACCATGGCTTCTCGTTTGCCCTGGCCTATTTCGAGGCCAACCATCTGAGCCACGACTGGCCGGCCTTCCTCCAGGACTTCCAGCACCACTGGCCGACCGATGGCGACCACGCCTACGTGGAGGCGGTCCGCGAGGGTGACCTGGGCAGGAGGGGGGCGGAGCGCGCCGGTAATCCCCGTTGGCGCCGTCTGACGGAGGCGGGCGCCGGGGCCAAGTCGGTCTTCCGCTTCGACATGCCCGGCTCGGTCGCCAAGTCCACCCACGCCGGCTTGCCCTGGCTGCTCTATCTGCGCCGCCAACTCGGCGACCGACTGCACTGCTTCGGATTTGATCCCGGGTTCAACCGCGCGCCAGTACTGCCTACAGGCTATTCGGGGTTGGTAGCTGGCCCGCGGGGCAGATCCCGTTGCCTCGCAAGGCCGACAGCAGAAGCCCGGAATTGGAGCTGACCGGCCGGGAGATGGGAAGGCTGTAATTCGCCGCTTTGCTATTGGCCGGGACTTCGATCTCGCACAGGGGCAGCGGCTCGACTGCCTCGTTAATCGGGCATTGCGGCCCGGATAACGGCTGAAAAATTTCCGGCCCCATCGCCGTCAGGCCCAGCATGTTCAGGGTCACGGCATCCAGAACCCCTTCGGTTTGCCGCAGGCCCCGGCGCCACTGGAAGCTGTTGAGGGCGATCACCGTCGCCGAATCCGCCGTGCCCGCGAAGGGGACCCTTTTGTACTCGATATGCTTCTTGCGCTTCTTGTCGCGCCAGACGACTTTCCGAGTCGGCGGGGTCAGGAGACCCTCCCCGGCCAGCGCCGTCTGCAGGGTGGCCAGATGGGGCGCTGCCCGCTTCTTCAGGCTGGTGGGCATCTTCCTGATGCGGTTGAGATCCGGGGCATGGGCCGCGGAGGCCTGCTGCCCAGCCTGCCAGGCGGCATGGCGGGCGAGGCGCTGGTCATAGATTTCCAGCGCGACCCGCTCGGCGGGCAGCAGCAGCCGGGCATGGGCGGGGTCATCCGGTTCCGCCTTGCCGATCAGGGTGCGAAAGGCGCGCAGGGCTTTATGCACCTCGGGGTCTCCCGGGCCGACCGGCTGAAATCGCGGCGGCAACAGCTTGAGGTGCTGAAGCCCTGACAAGGCCTCCGCCGGCAGGGTATTCAGGGGCTTATCCTCGCCCTGGACCACCAACTCGGCGAGGCGCCTCTTGTAATGGTGGGTCTCCTCCCGGTTCAGTGGACCCGTGATCAGCGCCTCGGGCACTGACAGGACTTGGCTGATCTCGTGCCAAAACTCGGTCTGGGACCGGTTTGTCCCATCCGTGGCCGCCTTCGGGTCAAAGGTCCACTGCGGCATGTCCCCTCCCTTCAGATCGAACCCGACCCCATACTTGGCCCGCACCAGCGCTGGCTGATCTTGCGCCCGCACCTGCCTGGCCAGATGGTCCAGGAACTCGGCCCAGGTGTAGGGCTGGGTGCCACCCTTACCATTGCGGTAGAACATGCCGGGATTACTGGTGACGGTGGGCGAAGTGGCGGGCAGCCCCCACTCGGCCAAGGGGGGCGGCGGGGGTGGCTCGGCCGGCGGCAGGACCCAGACCGCCTCTTCGACGACAGCGGGCAGGGCCCTGACCGGGATGCCGGCAGCGGATCTCAGTTTCACGACCAGGCGAGAGATGGGATTGTCCGCCGGGGTGGGCATGGTAGGGCTCGGTAGGGCGGGTTCTGTCGGCAAGGGGGAACGCGCCGAGGCGGGCATGGGCCCATCAGTCAGAAAGTAGGAGGCACCCGCGGCCTGGACGCTGACCCGCTCCGGAGAGGGTGGTGGGGAGGGTGCCTTCCTGACCTCCTGGTTGGCGACCAGCGCCGCGCCTCCCGGGGGCTCCGGCCGGTGGTCCGGAGGCGCGGCGGGGGTATCCCACATCTGGACGCAGAGGGTATCCCGGGCCTCGCCTCGCGCCAGTGCCAATATCCGGCGACCCTGGCCCTCCCCCAGAAAGTGGAAGAGATAATCCTCTTCCGGGGTTGTGGCGCCGGAGTCGAGGCTCAGGTAGTGTTTCGCGAAGGCCAGCACGGCGAAGTTGTGACGCATGAGCTGGAGTTCCTCGTCCCCCGCGCCCCGCTGACCCGCTACCGTCTGCTGGATCAAGTCGCGCACCTGGGCATCGGTGAAGGGCCCCTCGCCCAAGTCCAGGGGAGCACGGTTGGCCGCCGAGTCGGCGGCGGTCGCCGCCAGCAGTTGGGCGCCGTATTTCTTGATGATGGTCTGGAAGGTGGCGGGCAGGAACTGCCAGACGCCGGTGGCCGAGCCCAGTTGGCCATTGGCCAGGGGCGGGCGGACGTGGTCGTTCCAGGTATGGGCGCTCTCCATCTCGCCCGTGGCCAGGGCCTGTCCCAGACTGGTCCCGGTGCGTTCCGCGACCTCCAGCAGGGTGAGGAGTTGGCGGGGGGAAATATCCCGGCTCCGGTCGTAGCCGCGCGACAGGCTGGCGGACAGGGTTCGGTAGGAGGCCAGCGTCACCCCGGGAACCCCCCCGTTGCCGGTATAAAGGGCGGGTGTCAGGGGCGCGCCGCCCGCTGCGGCCGAGCAGATGGCCAGAATGGCGGCCAGGGCGGAGACGCCAAGGTATCCCGGCTGAGGGATAAGAGGGGTGCCAAACTTAACCATTTTAGAAACTTGAAATATAGTAAGAAGGTTGGAGAAGATCCAATCCCTGATGCCGGTCTCGCGCCGGTGGCCACTGGAGCCCAATTATGTCCCTTCCCGACCCCCATGCCTATCTGCAAGAAGTCGCCCGCCGCCTGCCCGGCCTGACACGGCGCGCTGAAATCGAGCCCCTGCTCGATGATGTCGAATACCTGTTCGAGGTCATGCCACCCGAGATGCAGGATCCCGCCTACACCATCATCGACCAATTGCGCGCCAAGCTGGCGGCCGCCTCCTCATGACCGCCACCCGGCGCTACGCCGAGCGTCGCCTCAACCCCTTTCTGGGCGTCATCCAGGTCATCGAGAGTGACCTGGGGCGTGCCATCAGTACGGATGGCCAAAATTGGGAGATCCAGCTCTTCGCCGCGCGCCCCGTCGGCTGGGGTAGCCTGGGCGATACCCAGCCATTCAGCCTTTATCGTCATGGCGTCTGGTCGGAGGCGGAGGGACTGGCCTGTTTCCCCAGCCCACCGACCGTGGAGCGGGAACGGGCCAGGGTCGCCGGCCAGGGGCTCATCGAGGCCGCCCGGGCCGCCCAAGGGGCCTTGCCCTTTCCCCTGCGCGATCGCTATGAGCGTTGGCTGCTGGACGCCGGGGCCGATCAACGCCCCCTGGCCTTGCTGGAGGCCGTGACCGGGGCCGAGCCCCTCGCCCAAGGCCGGGCGCCCAAGTGGCGTTGCACCACGGGGGAGTCCCCGGGCCTGGATGGCGACGGGCGCGCCGCCCTGGAGGCCCAGGTGTGGGCTCGGGCGGGGCAGGCGAGCCGGGGCCAGTGGTTCCGGCGCGAGCCGGATGGTTCCGGGATGGCCCTGGCGGCGAGGGCGGTCATGCCGGGGCAAGTCAACTACGCCTTGGGGGGACGCTGTCTGGATACCGACGATTTTCCGGAACTGCTGCTGTGGGAGGGCTGGGAGGAGGCCAAAGACCGGGACCGCGTGGCGCAGTATCTCGCCGCCCTCGCCCCGCGACTCCTGATGCTGCCCCTGCAAGCGGCGACCCGGGCCCGCCTGGAGCAGGTCGCCGCCCACCAGGCCCTGGCGGTGGACCGGTTTCACCGCCTTTATCCCCAGGTTCAGGATGCGGCCCTGCTGGTGCGCCTGCGTGTCGAGGCGCGCTTGCGCCGGGCGGGCGAGGGCTAGGAGTAAGGGGATCAGCCCGCCGAGGCGGATCCGGTGGCGGGGTGCAGCGGGGTTTAGCGCGGGCACGACGGTCTGGACTGAATGCGCCAGACTATCTATCAACTCGGCGGGCGCTGGCTTGGGCAGTGGCATCTCGGTGGGGTTGCGATAATGCGTGAGCAGCCGGTGCAGGATCTCGATATATATGGGAAAGCTAGATTGGGTTAGGCAGGCTGGGCCGGTTGTGTGATGGTAATGCGCAACCGCCGGGAACTGGCGCCCATCGCGCATGTCATTAGTGCCCAGTGACCGGACTGGCCTCCCAGCGACCCTGGCCAGAGACTGCATATGCTGATGGAGACCGAGGAATGACCGCAGCCCAGACCCCCATCCCAGCCTCCGCCGAGGCCCCCATCCTCCGCGGGGAATTCGCCCGGTTGCGCGAGCGCGTGGAACGTCACATCCTCGGTCAGTCGGGCCTGGTGGAGCGGCTCCTGATCGCCCTGCTGGCCGATGGTCACCTGCTGGTGGAGGGTGCCCCGGGTCTGGCCAAGACCAAGGCCGTCAAGGCCCTGGCCACGGGCCTGGAAGGGGACTTCCACCGTATCCAGTTTACCCCGGACTTGCTGCCGGCGGACCTCACCGGCACCGAGATCTATCGTCCCCAGGATGGCAGCTTCCGCTTCGACCGGGGCCCCGTCTTCCATAATCTGCTGCTCGCCGACGAGGTCAATCGCGCCCCGGCCAAGGTCCAGTCCGCCCTGCTGGAGGCCATGGGCGAGCGCCAGGTCACGGTGGGTCGGGAGACTTACCGGCTGCCGGAGCTGTTTCTGGTCATGGCCACCCAGAATCCCATCGAGCAGGAGGGCACCTATCCCCTGCCGGAGGCCCAGCTCGACCGCTTCCTGATGCATGTGCGGGTCGATTATCCCGACCTGGCATCGGAGAAGGCGATCCTGCACCTCAATCGTGACGAGGCCCGGGCCCAGGAGGCGGCGGATGAAGGACCGCGTCTGAGCCAGCGTGCCATCTTCGCCGCCCGGCGTGCCATCCTCGATCTCTATATGTCCCCGGACGTGGAGGACTATCTGATTCACCTGGTCCTGGCGACCCGCGATCCCCAACCCCTGGGGGCCGGGCTCGGTGGTTGGCTGCGTTTCGGCGCCAGCCCACGCGCCACCCTGGCCCTGGATCGTTGCGCCCGCGCCCGCGCCTGGCTGGCGGGCCGCGATTATGTCTCCCCCGAGGATGTTCAGGACCTGGCCCCCGACGTCCTGCGGCACCGCGTCCTCCTTTCCTACGAGGCCGAGGCGGAGGGCCGGACGGCGGATCAGTATGTGACCGAGTTGCTCGCGCTGGTGCCGGTACCCTGAGCCGCGGGTGTTCCTGAATGAGGCAGAAGCCATGATGAGGCAAGCCCTGGTGCAAGCTGGCCGGCAAACCTGGGCGGCCGCGGCCGGTCAGTGCAACGGCCCTGGCCAAACGGCCGCGTCCCCGCCCGGGGCAGGATCCTGGCCAGGAGGTGGCCCGATGCGACTGCTCCTCATCGGTAAGGGTGAAGGGGTGACTATCCCTTACCGGGGGAGGCGATCTTGATCGCGACAGACCGGCTGGCGGCTCAGGGCCGGCGTGAGCACTCTTCCGGGGTCAGCGTCTCGCTGCGGGACCTGCTGGCCCTGCGCGGCGAGGCGGGCCGCCTGGACCTGGTGACGCGCGGTAAAATCCTGGCCACGCGCAATGGGGGTCATCTCTCCCGCTTTCGTGGCCGTGGCATGGAGTTTGACGAGTCGCGGGTCTATCAGCCGGGGGACGACGCCCGCAACATGGACTGGCGGGTCACGGCCCGCGCCGGGACGCCCCATGTCAAGCTCTTCCGCGAGGAGCGGGAGCGGCCCCTCTGGCTGCTGGTCGACCAGGGGCCGTCCATGCGCTTTGGCACCCGTGTCGCCTTCAAGTCGGTGGTGGCTGCCCAGGCGGCAGCCCTGCTGGCCTGGGCGGCGGCGGATCGCGGTGACCGGGTCGGCGGCCTGGTCTTCGACGAGCGGGGCCGCTTCGAGCACCGACCCGCCGCCCGCACCCAGGGCCTGCTGCCCCTGCTCCAGGCCCTGGCGGGAGGGGGCCGGGCCGTCGGGGCAACCGGGCTGGGGGATGTTACGGCGGCGGTGAACCAGTTGGTGCATCTGGCGCGCCCCGGCAGCCTGATTTTTATCCTGAGCGACTTCGATCATCTGACCTCGGAGCGTTCTGCCTGGCTGGCGCGACTGGGGCGAGCCAGTGAGGTGGTGTTGGTGCATGTTCGCGATCCCCTGGAGGAAGTGGCCCCGCCCCCCGGCCTCTATCCGGTCACGGATGGCGCACGGCGGGGCCTGCTGGATATGGGGGTCGAGGCGCGGCGCTCCGCCTGGCAAGAGCGCTTTCGCACCCACTTGGATACCCTGGAGGGATTGGCGCGCCAGCACCGCGCCCACTTGCTGTGGCTAAGCACGGCGGAGCCGGTAGGGCCAGCCCTGGCGCGGGGCCTGAATCCGCGTCGCGCGGGAGGGGGGCGATGACCGCTCCCGGCTTGGCCGCATGGCCCCTCATTGGGACGATTAGCCCGAATGCCGGCCTGTCCGCAGGGCATTGCATTGGGCAAAATACCCCGGATGCTGGCGTGTCCGCGCGCAAGCCGATCCTTGCTTCCCATTCCCGGCCCCCGGGAGGTGGTCGATGAACCCGCCTTCGGCGCCCGCCGCGACTCTGCCCCTGGCGGCGACTCCCGCCGGACCCGGAGGCGTGCCTCTGGCCAATGGCATGACTCCCGGTGCCCTGGGGGCCCCTGATCCCCTGGCCGAGCTTCGCGGTTATCACCTGCCCGATCCCGTTTCCTGGTGGCCGCCGGCCCCGGGCTGGTGGTTACTGGCCCTGCTGGGTCTGTCCCTCCTGGGCTTGCTGGCCGGGTGGCTGGTGCGGCGCCATCGGCGGGGGGCCGCGTCGCGCGCCGCCCAGGCCGAACTGGCGGCCATCCGTGCCGCCCTGGCCCAGGATGGCGATACCGCCGCCTGCGCCCGGGGCCTGTCACGCTTGCTGCGGCGCTTCGCCCTGGTCCGCTTTCCCCGCCGCGCGGTGGCGGGTTTGAGCGGCGAGGCCTGGCTGGCCTTTCTCGATGCCCAGGGGGGTGCCGGGCGCTTTCAGTCGGGGCCGGGGCGCCTGCTCCTGGATGCCCCCTACCGGCCGCCCCAGGACCTGCCCATCGCGGAACTGGCCGGCCTGGTCGAGGACTGGATTCGCCTCAACCAGCGCGCGGGGGGGCGGCGCTCATGATCATCTTGGCCTGGCCCTGGGCCCTGGCGGCCCTGCCTTTGCCCCTCCTGGCCCGCTTCCTGCCAGCGGTGGGGCCCGGGTCGGGAGCGGCCCTGCGCCTGCCTTCGCTCCAGGCCGCCGGGGCACTGGATCTGGGCGGCGCGCCCCGCCACCGCCGGCTCGGACTGATCCTGGCCTGGATCGCCTGGGCCCTGCTGGTGCTGGCCACGGCGCGTCCCGAATGGCTGGGCGATCCGGTCACCCTGCCCCTGGCCGGGCGTGACCTCATGCTGGCGGTGGATGTCTCCGGTTCTATGGAGAACGAAGATTATCTGCTCGGCGGTCGGCCGGCGAATCGGCTGGATGTGGTCAAGTCCGTGGCGGGGCCTTTCATCGAGCGCCGCCAGGGCGACCGGCTGGGGCTCATCCTCTTCGGCAGTCGCGCCTATCTGCAGACGCCCCTGACCCACGACCGCGCCACGGTCCAGGCCATGCTCGGGGAGTCAGTCATCGGTCTGGCCGGGCGGGAGACAGCCATCGGCGATGCCATCGGGCTGGCGGTGAAGCGCCTGCGGGACCGCGATGACGACAACCGGGTGCTTATCCTGCTCACCGACGGGACCCAAACCGCCGGGGCCCTGGCCCCCCTGGAGGCGGCCAAGCTCGCCGCCGAGGCCGGGGTGCGGGTCTATACGATCGGCATTGGCGGTGGCGCCCTAGGGGTCCAGACCCCCTTCGGTATGCTCCGCCGCCAGGCCAGCGATCTGGACCCGGCGACCCTGGAGGCTATCGCCAAGGCCACGGGGGGGCGCTATTTCCAGGCCACGGATACGGCCCAACTGGAGGCCATCTATGACGAACTGGACCGGTTGGAGCCGAGCGAGCGCGATGCCCGCACCTATCGCCCCCTGCGATCACTCTTTTTCTGGCCCGCGGGCGTGGCCTTGATGCTGGCGTTTCTGATCGCCCTTCTGGGCGTCGGGCGCAGCCGGGGGACTTCCCGAGATGCCCTTTGACCTCCATTTCCTACGCCCCCTCTGGTTTCTGGCCCTCTTGCCCCTGCCTTGGCTGCTATGGCGGCTGGCTCGCGCCAACCCCGGGGCCGAGGCCTGGCGCGGTCTGGTGGACGCCCACCTCCTGGCTCACCTGCTGGTGGAGGAGGGCGCCCGCGTGCGCCGTCTACCCCGGGTGTTGCTGACGCTGGGCTGGCTGCTGGGGGTGATGGCCCTGGCGGGTCCCGTCTGGGACCGGCTGCCCGAGCCCCTCTACCAGGCGCAGGCCCAGCGCGTCATCGTCCTCGACCTCTCGCCCGACATGGATGCCCAGGACCTGACCCCCTCGCGCCTGACGCGTGCCCGCTTCGAGATCCTGGACCTGCTCGCCGCGGCCGCCGAGGGCGAGACGGCCCTGCTGGCCTATGGGGCCGAGCCCTTCGTGGTCTCGCCCCTCACCCAGGATGCCGCCACCATCGCGGCCCAGGTCCCGGACCTGGAGACGGCCCTCCTGCCGGTGCGGGGTCCCAAGCGCACCGACCTGGCCCTGGAGGCGGCCGGCGAAATGCTCAAGCGCTCCGGCAGCCCCGAGGGGGACATCATCCTGGTGACGGCCGACCCCGAACGCCCGGAGGCGGTCCGGTCCCAGGTGGCCAGGCTGCGTGACCAGGGCTATCGCACCTCGGTCCTGGGCCTGGGGACCGAGAAGGGGGCCCCGGTGCCCCGGGCGGAGGGCGGATTTCAGGCCGATGCCCAAGGTGGCATCCGGCTGTCGCGGTTGCAGCCCGACCTGTTAGCGGAAATCGCTGCCGCGGGTGGCGGGCGCTATGTCCCCCTCGCCGCCGACGAAAGTGACACCCGCGCCCTGCTGCCGGAGGCCCGGCTTGATGTCACCGGTCGGGAGTTAGCGGCGGAGGCCCGTAAGGATATCCAGGCGGATCAGTGGCGCGAGGAGGGGCCCTGGCTCCTGCTGGCCCTGCTGCCCCTGGCGGCCCTGGCCTTTCGCCGTGGCTGGCTGAGCCCCCTGGTCCTGCTGGTCTTCTTCCTGCCGCCCCCCCCGGCGGAGGCCCTGGGCTGGGCGGATCTCTGGTGGCGCGCCGACCAGCAGGGCGCCCAGGCCCTGGCCGCCGGCGATCCCCATCAGGCCGCCGAACGCTTCAGTCGCCCGGACTGGCGCGCCGCGGCTCAGTACGAGTCGGGCGAGTACGACCAGACCCTGGAGACCCTGAAAGACCAGACGGGTGCCGAGGCCGCCTACAACCGCGGCAACGCTCTGGCCCGCGCCGGCAAGCTGGAAGAGGCTATCACGGAGTATGACCGGGCCCTGGTGGAGGCCCCGGGTCATGCCGATGCCCAGTACAACCGGGAACTGCTGCAGCGGCTGTGGGACCAGCAACCACCACCGCCGTCATCAGAGTCCGAGTCCAAGGAAGGCGATCAAGCCCAGGACGGGCAGGCGGGTGGCAATAGTCAGAATCAGGAGGGCAAGCAGGGTCAAAAGGGCCAGCAAGACCAGCAAGGTGATTCGGGCGGCCAGGACTCGCAAGATCAGCAAGATCCTCAAGGCCAGCAAGGCCCCGGAGATCCGCAAGATCAAAAAGGCCAGCCAGAGGGTCAGGCGGGGGGGCAAGACAGCCGCGGTCAAGGCCAGGATGCTCAGGGCGGTCAGCCCCAAGCCCAGGATCCTGCCAGCGCCAAGGGTCAGGCGGTAGCGGACCAGCGACAGGAGGGGGCGCCATCCGGGCCAGGGGACCCGCAAGAGTCTGAAGCTAGCCAAGAGGCACTGCAAGCGGGTCAGTCCGCCCAACCGAAGTCACCGGACGGCGACAAGCCAGGGGAGGGCGCGGCGGATGTCTCGCCGGAAGAAGCCAGCCCGGAGCCTCGCGGCCAGGATGATGCCCAGGCGTCCGCCGCGCCGAGTAACAAGGACGGCCCTCTGGGCCAGCAGCCGGATCAGGCCCGGCCGGGCGCCGAGCCCGGCAAGCATGACCTGCTCGGCGGCCAGGAGCCCGGACCCCCCCCTGGTGGCAAGCCCAATCCCCAGGCCCAGGCACCCGCGAGCGAGGGCGAACAGGCCATGGAGCATCAATTGCGCCGCGTCCTGGACGATCCGGGTGGCCTGCTGCGGCAGCGCTTTATGCTCCAGCATCTGCGTCGCCAGGGCCAGTTACCATGATGATGTCGAGCCGATGCTCAAGTTCTAGCCCCAGTTATACCCAGTGCTGGTTACTCCCCGGCATGCCGCGGGAGGCCGGGTGGGGGCTGGCGGGGGCGTCGACAGCAGGGATGCTGTCGTCAAGCCTACAGGTATGTATTCACGGCGTCCCCCGCCAGACACCACCCGGCCCGGGCAACTGAAAACCCGGGTGTGTTAGGTTATAACCCCGCTTGCACCCAAGCGCTCCAAGAGGTCGCGAACGTGAATCCGCAACCAACGCCTTATCACCGCGGCCATCCCGTGGTCGCCCGTCTCGGATGTGAGAGAGCTGGAGGCCATGCAGCCCCCGCTTGCCTAAGCCGGTATAACCTGCTTGCACTGGGGTGCGGCATCTTCCTGTTCCTCTGGACCTGGGCTGGTCAGGCTGCCGCCGCTGGGCTCGAGGCCAGTGTGGATCGTACTCGCCTGGTCGAGGGTGAATCCCTGCTCCTGACCCTCTCGGGTGCGGGCGATGTCTGGGGCACCCCGGATACCGGGCCTCTCACCCGTGATTTCGCGGTCCAGAATCAGGGCCAGGGCACTAGCACGGTCATGACCAACGGCCGGGTCACCACCACCCGGGAGTGGCGCCTGCTGCTGTCCCCTAAAGCCGTCGGCCGGCTGACCATCCCGGCCCTCAAACTGGGCGATCTGGAGAGCGTACCCATCCCCGTCGAGGTGCTGCCCGCATCCCAGGCCGCCCAGGTTGGCGAGGCGCCGGCCGCGCGGCTGGAGGCCGAGCTGGATCGCGATAGCGTCTATGTGCAAGGCCAGGCGGTCTATAGTCTGCGCGTCCTGCTGCGGCCCCAGGTTCAGAATGCGAGCCTGGAGGACCCCAAGGCCGAGGGTGTCCAATTCGAACGGCTGGGCGAGGACCGCGTCTCCGAAACCCAGCGTGACGGCCAGCGCTATCACGTCATTGAACGGCGCTATGCCCTCTTGCCGCAGCATAGTGGCGCGATCGAGATCCAGGCCCCGGTCCTGTCCGCCGCCGTGCCCGAGACCCGTCAGCGGGGGGGGCGGTCGGGTGGCTCGCCCGCGGGTTCACCTTTCGGACCTGGCGAAAGCCCCTTCGAGCGCTTTTTCGGCCGGGATCCCTTCGCGGACATGAATGGCCTGATTCCGCGCGCCCGACCCATTCAGGTGCGCGGTCCGACCCTGAGCCTGGACGTCAAGCCCCAGCCGGGCGGCGCCCCCTCGCCCTGGTTGCCCGCCGAGGATCTGCATCTGGCGGAGACCTGGACCCCGGACCCCTCCCAGGCCCGGGTCGGGGAACCCCTGACCCGCACGATAGCCATCACCGCCCAGGGCCTGAGCGCCACCCAACTCCCTGATCTGACCAGCGTCGTCCCGGAGGGGGTCAAGCTTTATCCCGATAAACCCAGAACCGAGACGCGTGCCGAGGGCGATACCCTGGTGGCGGTGAAGGAAATCAGGCAGGCCCTGGTGCCGGCGGTGGCGGGCAAGCTGATGCTGCCCGAGGTCCGGCTGGCCTGGTGGGATACGCGCAAAAATCAGGAGAAGGTGGCGGTGCTGCCGGAACGGATCCTGGAGGTTCAGGCCGCCACTGGTCCTGTTGGGGATCGGCCCAAGGGAGAAGGCCCCGCGCTAGTCGCCCCAGCCTCGGTGCCTGGCAAGGCCCCGGTCTCCGGGTCAGCCAGCCCAGCCGCGCCTACCGCGGCAAGGTCGGCGGAGGTCGAGCCCCTGCCCGCCGCCGGGCAGGCCGTGACGGCTGGGTCCCTGCCCGCCGGTTACTGGCCTTGGCTGGCCCTCGGGTTGGGTCTGGCATGGCTGCTGACCCTCCTCTTATGGTGGCGTGAGCGCCGTCGCCTTTCCGGTCCACGCCCTTTCCCGGAACTGGCGGAGGGGCGGTCAAGCGTCACTCTTGCCGCGGCCCTGGAGTCGGTCCGCGAGGCCTGCGACTCGGGCGATCCCCGGGCCGCCCGTACGGCCCTGCTGGCCTGGGGCCAGGCCTGCTGGCCCCATGACCCCCCGAAGCGGATCGAGATCCTCGCGGATCGGCTGGCGACTTGCTGCGAAGGTGGGGCGGGCGTGGGCGATGCCGCCAGCAGTCTCCGGCTGCTGGACCAAAGTCTCTATGCGCCCGGGGTCATGAGTTGGGATGGTCCCACCGCCTGGCGCTATCTCCAGCCGGTGCTGGGCGCGGTGGCGAAGGCGGTGCGGTCGGTAAGGGCGGCTGCGGACTCCTTGCCCGGCCTCTATACCAAATACCAAGAAGAGCTGAGCAGGGACGATCGACCCGGATCGGCACAGGATCGAGATGGGCGGCGAGGGCAAGGTAGGGGGAATTCCTGACCGAACCTCCATCCCCTGGGGCCTTGGCAGGGGGTTTCTCGCCCCGGGGATTCTGGGTTCCGTGCTATCCTGCAATCAGGGAGTCGGCCGGACAGTCGCCGCTCGCCCGCCTTGGCGTGCGTGGGGAGGAAAGTCCGGGCTCCAGAGGGCAGGGTGCCAGGTAACGCCTGGGGGGCGCGAGCCCACGGCAAGTGCCACAGAAAAGATACCGCCTCAATCCGCCTCGGCGGATCGGTAAGGGTGAAATGGTGCGGTAAGAGCGCACCGCGCCGACGGCGACGCCGGTGGCAGGGTAAACCCCACCCGGAGCAAGACCAAATAGGGGGGCGAGCGGCTTCGTGCCGCAACGTGCGGCCCGTGCGTGTCCCCGGGTAGGTCGCTTGAGGCGTGCGGTGACGCACGTCCTAGACGAATGACTGTCCACGACAGAACCCGGCTTACAGGCCGACTCCCTCCTTATTTCCCGCCTTGATGTCGCGTCCCGGGGCCAGTCCCGCTGGCGGTCCCGGCCCCCCTTGGCCGGTTGCTTGCCCAGAACCCAGCAGGGTCGCCCAGGCCCTTTTCCCGCCACTCCCGGTAAGCCCGGGGACGCGCAACTCCCACCAAAAACGCCCTTTCCTCGTTATTTATGGTGAATATAACCTATATATTAATAGGTTGAATCCATAACCTTATGATTCACATTAGCCCTTTTGGGGCCAGTCCCGTGGTGAATCGCCCGGGCTCCAATCGGCATCCTATTGATAATCCGCAATTCTTGTCCCAATGGTGCCCTAAGGGTAAAGATGCGCCCTAACTTGCTGACAGGCTGAAGGAAAGATGTGAACGCGGCTTGACGAGGGGAGCGCTCTTGCCTAGTATGAAGACGAAAGTGGAGTGAAGTGGATTAAAAGGGAGTAATTTCGTCACAAAGGGGGGCGGCTGTGTTTCGCGGGGTTTCTACCCTTAGTCTGGATCCCAAGGGCCGATTGGCCATGCCCGCCCGTTACCGGGAGCAGCTCCAGAATTGTTGCGCCTCGCATCTGGTAGTCACAATCGACCCCGATCGTTGCCTCCTGATCTACCCGGAACCCAACTGGAAGGAGATCGAGCGCAAGCTGGAGAAGCTGCCCTCCTTTAATCCCACGGCTCGGAAATTACAGCGGCTCTATATAGGCCATGCCCATGACGTGGATATGGATGCCCAGGGCCGGCTGCAATTGCCCACCGAATTGCGCCAGTTCGCGAATCTGGACAAGCGGGTGGCCTTGGTTGGACAGAGCAATAAGTTTGAACTGTGGGATGAGGACATCTGGGTGGCGCGCCGTGATCAATGGTTGAACGAAGAGGACCTGGCCCAACTCGAGTCCTCGCCCGAATTCGCTTCCCTTTCCATTTAATCCCTTTCTAAATCTCATGGGTATTCATGGGCATAGGCCTGTTTTGCTGGAGGAAAGCTTGGAGGCCCTGGCGATTCGTCCCAATGGGATCTATCTCGACGGCACTTTTGGCCGGGGCGGGCATGCGCGTGCCCTGCTGGCCCGGCTTGGGGCCACCGGACGCCTGCTCGTCCTGGATCGGGACCCGGAGGCCGTGGCCGTCGCACGCGCCCTGGCGGACCAGGACCCGCGCCTGGTGGTCGAGCAGGCCGCCTTCTCCGCGGCGGCGGCGGTCGCGCGGCGTCAGGGTTTGCTGGGCGCCATCGACGGCCTCCTGCTGGACATCGGCGTCTCCTCGCCCCAGTTGGACGAGGCCGGGCGCGGCTTCAGTTTCGCCGCCGCAGGTCCGCTGGATATGCGCATGGACAACAGCACCGGCGAGACGGCCGCCCAGTGGCTGGCGGGGGCCAAGGAGGCAGAGATCGCCCAGGTCCTCCACGAATATGGCGAAGAGCGCTTCAGCCGCCGCATCGCCGGCGCCCTGGTCGCCGCCCGGGCCGAGGCCCCCATCCTGACCACCCAGCGCCTGGCGAGCCTGGTGGCCGCGGCCGCCCCGACCCGCGAGCCGGGCAAGCACCCGGCGACCCGGACCTTCCAGGCCATCCGCATCCAGGTCAACCGCGAACTCGAGGAACTGCGTCTCTGTCTGGCCGGGGCGCGCGACCTGCTGGCCCTGGGCGGCCGCCTGGTGGTTATCAGCTTTCATTCCCTGGAGGACCGTATCGTCAAGCGCTTCATTCGCGACGAGGCCAGGGGCCAACAGTTTCCCCGGGGCGTTCCGGTCAGGGCCCAGGAGACCACCCCGTCCTGGCTGCGCCCGATCGGCAAGGCGATACATGCCTCCCCAGGCGAGGTCGCGACCAATCCGAGGGCGCGGAGTGCCGTGATGCGGGTCGCGGAGCGCTTGGCATGACCATACGGGATTTAATCTTTATTGCCCTGCTCGGCATGGCCGTGGTGGCCTCCGGGGTCGGGGTCGTGTACGCCAAATATCAAACACGAATCGAATTCATTGCGTTGCAGTCGCTCACCAAGGAAGTCCAGGGGCTGGAGGAGGAGTGGGGCGTGCTGCGACTGGAGGAGGCGGCGCTAGGTACCCACCCACGGGTGGAAACGGCGGCGCGGACGCGGCTGGATATGTTTATGCCGCGGGGGGTGGATGTCAGGACCATTGGGGGATTGGGTCATGTTCGGCACTGATTTGGTGAGGCGTAAACGCGACAGGAGCGGCAAGGGCCTCGCCTTCAATTTCAATAAGCGCAGCCTGGTGCTGCTGGGGTTTCTGGGCGCCTTGCTGGTGGCGGTGGTGGTAAGCGCCTTCCAGCGCCAGGTCCTGGAACGGGAATTCCTGCGGGAGGAGGGCGAGGCCCGCTATCTCCGTGACTGGGAGATCCCGGCGCGGCGCGGCATGATCCTGGACCGCAACGGCGAGCCCCTGGCGGTGAGTTCGCCCGTCGCCAGCGTCTGGACCGACCCTCGCAAACTCAAGGACTACCCCGAGGCGATGGGCGACTTGGCGGATGCCATGGGGATCGCTAGGAAGGACCTGAAGCAGCGGGTCGCGGATCGCCAGACCAAGGGCTTCATCTACCTCAAGCGGCGCATCGACCCCGATCAGGCCCAGGATGTGGAGCGGATCAAGGCGCAGTATCAGATCCATGAACTTGGTATGGAGACCGAGTACAAGCGCTTTTATCCGGGCGGGGAGATCTTCGGCCACATCATCGGCTTTACCGATGTGGATGATAAGGGCATCGAGGGTATGGAACTGGCCTTCAACGGCTGGCTGGGCGCCGAGCCCGGTCTGCGGCGGGTCATCAAGGATGGGCGCCAGCAACTGGTCGCGGAGGTGGAGCGGGTCCGCCCGCCGCGCCATGGCAAGGACCTGGAATTGAGCATCGACCGCCGCCTGCAATATCTCGCCTACCGGGAGTTGATGCGAACGGTCCGCGAGCACAAGGCCAAGTCCGCCTCGGCGGTGGTGTTGGATGTCCGCACCGGGGAGGTGCTGGCCATGGTCAACCAGCCGGCCTACAACCCTAACGGCGACAAGGCCGGTGACGAGAGTAGCCGCCGCAACCGTGCCGTGACCGATGTCATGGAGCCGGGCTCCACCATCAAACCCTTTGTCGTCGCCGCCGCCCTGGAACAGGGCCTGGTGACGCCGACCACGCCCATCGATACCAGTCCCGGCTCCCTCGCGGTGGGCAGTAATACGGTCAAGGACATCCACAACTATGGGCGCCTGGACACCACCTCCGTTATCACTAAGTCCAGCAACGTCGGTGTGGTCAAGATGGCCTTGCGCATGAAACGCGAGAGTCTCTGGACCCTCTACGACAAGGTGGGGTTCGGCCGGCCCACCGGCATTCAGTTCCCCGGCGAGGAGACCGGCCGCTTCCGCAACTACAAGCGCTGGTCCGATTTCGAGTATGCCACCCAGGCCTTTGGCTATGGCCTCTCGGTCACCCCCCTGCAACTGGCCCGGGCCTACTCGGTGCTGGCCGCTGATGGTGTCTTGCGGCCCATGAGTCTGCTCAAGGTGGATCAGGCACCGGCGGGCGAGCAGGTGTTGAGTGTCAAGACGGCGCAACAGGTCCGCGCCATGATGGAGACGGTGGTCTCCCCGAAGGGTACCGCTAAGCAGGCCATGATTGAGGGCTATGGCGTCGCCGGTAAGACGGGCACGGCCAAGAAGTCCTCCGGCCGGCGGGGTTATGCCGCGGGGCGTTATCAGGCCGTCTTCGCCGGCATGGCCCCGGCCAAGGATCCGCGCTTTGTCCTGGTGGTTATGGTCGATGAACCGAGCGCCGGCAAGTACTATGGCGGCCTGGTGGCGGCCCCCGCTTTCGCCCGTATCATGCAGGGCGCCCTGCGCCTCTTCAATGTGCCGCCGGACCACCCGGAGGTGAAGATGCTGATGGCCAGCACGGATCCGGCACGATGATGTCACGCCAGGGCCGGGACCTGGTCCCACGCTCCATCTGGCGCTTGAGCGACCTGCTCGCGGGCTTTGGCGCGGCCGATCTGGAGGCGGCACCGGAGGTGGCCATATCCGGTCTGGCCCTGGACAGCCGCCTCGTCCAGCCCGGCTGGCTCTTTCTCGCCGGTCACGGGGGACAGGGCCAGGGGCTCGCCGGCGTCGATCAGGCTCGGGCCCGGGGCGCGGCCGCGATCGCCGCCGAGCCTCATGGACCCTGGGACGCGGTGACCCTGGCCGGCCTCGGCGCCGCCCTAGGCCTGCCGGTCATCCCCGTGCCGGACCTGCGCCACCAGGCGAGCCGCCTGGCTGGTCGCTTCCTGGGTGAACCCAGCGCCCACCTCCAGGTCCTGGGCGTCACCGGCACCCACGGCAAGACCAGCATCACCCACTACCTGGCCCAGGCCCTGGCCAGTGACCTCCCCTGCGGTCTGATCAACCCCCTTGGGGTCGGCTTTCCCGACGACCTGGAGCCCGCCCGCCCTAAACTCCTGGACGCGGTGAGTCTCCAGGAGACTCTGGCCAGGCTGCGCGCGCGCGGCGCCCGGGCCGTAGCCCTGGCGGTGTCTGGCCAGGCCCTGGCCCAGGGCCGGACCAGGGGCCTGCACTTCAGCCATGCCATCTTCACCCAGGTTCGCCGAGATCATCTCGACCATCCAGGCCATCTGGCGGGCCAGGGTCCGGCCAGGCGCGGCCTGCGCCAGATCCCGGGGCTCGCCTGGGCCATCCTCAATCTCGACGCTCCCCTGAGCCCCCGCCTGCTCAAGGCCCTGGCTGGGGAGGTGCAAATCGGCGGCTACAGTCTGGAGGCCGCGCGGGCGATCCCCAGGGCCTGCACCCTCTGGGCCCGCCTGCGCGGCCTCGAACCCACCCCCGGGGGCATGCGGCTGGCCCTGGAGACCAGCGCTGGCGCGGCCAGCCTGGAGGTGGGGCTGATCGGTCGCCGCACCGCCGCCGCGGTCCTGGCGGTATTGCTGGTGCTGTTGTCCCGGGGCCTGGACTTGGAGCGGGCGCTTCGGACCCTGGCCCAGGTGCGCGGCGTGCCCGGGCGCCTGGAGCCCTTCGGTGGCCACCGCGCCCCCTGGGTGGTGGTGGACGCGGCCCATACCCCCCAGGCCCTGACGCGGGCCCTGCTCGACCTGCGGGCCCACGCCCAAGGCCGCTTGATCTGCGTCTTTGGCTGTGCGGGGGACCGTGATGCGGGCCAGCGACCCCAGATGGGCGCGGTGGCCGAACGCCTGGCGGACCAGGTACTCCTCACCGATGACAACCCGAGGCGCGAGGCGGGCGAGGCCATCATCGCCCAGATCCTGAGCGGCATGCGGCAGCCGGCGCGGGCGGTCATCGAGCCCCGGCGGGGCCTGGCCATCCGGCGCGCCATTGCCACCGCCGCCCGGGATGACCTGGTGCTGGTGGCGGGCCGGGGCCATGCCACCCGCCAGGATCGCGGGGACCGCCAGGTCCATTTCAGCGACCGCGCCCAAGTCCAGCAGGCCCTCGCCGAGCGGTGGGGGGCTCATTACCTGGAGGCCGCGGCATGATGGCCTCCGCCCTGCCCTGGACCCTGGGCCAGGCCGTCGCTCGGGTGGGCGGCCGCCTCCTGGGTGCCGACTGCGACTTTCGTGGCGTCGGTATCGACAGCCGCCAGGATCTGAGTGGCCGGCTCTTCGTGGCCCTGACCGGCGAGCGCCAGGATGGCCATGACTTCGCCGCCAGCGCCCGTGATCAGGGTGCCGCGGCCCTCATGGTCCAGCGACCCCTGGCCATCGATCTGCCGCAGTGGCAGGTGGCGGACACCCGACTGGCCCTCGGCCAACTCGCCGCCGCCCATCGCGACCGGTTCGCCGGCCGCGTCCTCGCCCTCACCGGCAGCAACGGCAAGACCACCACCAAGGAGATGCTCGCCGCCATCCTGGGCCAGGCGGGCCGGGTGCGGGCGACGCGGGGCAATCTGAACAACGACCTCGGCCTGCCCCTGACCCTGCTGGAGGCGGGCGACGAGGATTATCTGATCCTGGAGATGGGCGCCAACCATCCGGGAGAGATTGCCTACCTGACGGGCATTGCCCGCCCCGAGGTCGCGGCCATCACCAACGCCGGCCGCGCCCATCTGGAGGGCTTTGGCAGTCTGGAGGGGGTGGCGCGGGCCAAGGGCGAGATCGCCCAGGGGCTGCGCCAGGACGGCACCTTCATCTTTCCCGCTGACGCGCCCTGGACCGGGGTGTGGCGGGAACTGGCTGGCACCCGGACCTGCCTCGCCTGCGGTCCGGCTGAAGCGGCGGACCTGAGAGTCGATTTGACGGGGGTGCGAACGCGCTGGGATGAAGAGGGCTTCCGCACCTGCTTTCGGGTGACGGCTCCGGGCTTGGAACTCGATCTGGAACTGGCTCTGGCGGGTGCGCACAATGTGTGCAATGCCGTGGTGGCCCTGGCCATGGCCCAGGTTCTGGGAATCGCCCCCGAGGCCCTCCAGGCGGGCCTTGCCGCCATGCAGCCCGTCCCCGGGCGCCTGTTTCCATGCCAGATCCCTGGCGGACCCCGCCTTATCGATGATAGCTACAATGCTAATCCGGACTCGGTGGAGGCGGCCATTGCGGTCCTCATGGCCCTGCCTGGACGCCATATGCTGGTACTAGGGGACCTCGGCGAGTTGGGACCGGAAGCCCCAGCCTTGCATCATCGCCTGGGGCGGGCGGCCCGTAAGGCCGGAGTCGATGCACTCTATACGGTCGGCCTGCTCAGTGCCGAGGCGGCGGCGGGATTTGGCCCCGGGGCACGGCATTTCAACGATCAGGCGGAACTCATCGCCGTCCTGCGCCAGGCGCTGGCTGCGGATGACCTGGTGTTGGTTAAGGGCTCGCGACGCGCGGCCATGGACCGGGTGGTGGCGGCCCTCCGCGCCCCGGAGGAGGGCTGAGAGATGTTGCTCTACCTGACCGAATGGCTGAACCAGTTCAATAGCGGTTTCGGCGTCTTCCGCTACCTGACCCTGCGTGCCATTTTGGGGGTGCTGACCGCCCTGGCCATCTCCTTCATCCTGGGTCCGCCCATGATTCGCCGCCTGCGCCATTATAAGATTGGCCAGATGGTGCGGGATGACGGTCCCCAGTCGCACCTGTCCAAGGCGGGGACCCCGACCATGGGTGGGGCCCTCATGCTGGTGGCCGTGGGGATCGCCACCCTGATGTGGTCGAACCTGGCCAATGTCTATGTCTGGGTGGTGCTGCTGGTGACACTGGCCTTTGGCGCCATCGGCCTGGTGGATGACTACAAGAAACTGGTGCTGCGCAACCCCAGGGGTCTGGCGGCGCGTTATAAGTATTTCTGGCAGTCGGTGGTGGGGCTGATCGCCGCGGTCCTGCTCTTCTGGATCGCCAAGACGCCGGCGGAGACGGCCCTGCTCATCCCCTACCTCAAGGATGTCTCCGTGCAGCTTGGGCCCTGGTATATCCTGCTGACCTATCTGGTCATCGTCGGCTCCAGCAATGCGGTGAACCTGACGGATGGTCTGGACGGGCTGGCGGTCATGCCGGTGGTCCTGGTGATGGGGGCCCTGGGGGCCTTCGTTTATGCCTCGGGAAATATTAAGTTCGCCGAGTATCTGCTGATCCCCAGCGTCCCCGGGGTGGGCGAGGTGGTGGTCTTCTGCGCGGCCTTGGTCGGGGCGGGGCTGGGGTTCCTCTGGTTCAATACCTATCCCGCCCAAGTCTTCATGGGCGACGTCGGTGCCCTGGCCCTGGGCGCCGCCCTCGGGGTGGTAGCGGTGGTCGTCCGGCAGGAACTTGTGCTGCTCATCATGGGTGGCATCTTCGTCGCCGAGACCCTGTCGGTCATGCTCCAGGTCGCCTCCTTTAAGATGACGGGCAAGCGCATCTTCCGCATGGCGCCCCTGCACCATCACTTCGAGCTCAAGGGCTGGCCGGAGCCTCGGGTCATTGTGCGCTTCTGGATACTCACCGTCATTCTCGTCCTGGTGGGGCTTGCCAGCCTCAAGATCCGCTGATGAATAACTTCCTGCACGAACCGGGAGACGCCCCGGGGCATCCGGTCCAGCCCAAGACCCTGGTCTTGGGGCTTGGCAAGACGGGCCTGTCCTGCGCCCGCTATCTCCGCGCCCAGGGTGTGCCCGTGGCGGTCACCGACAGCCGGTCCCAGCCACCGGGTCTGGCGGCGGCCCGGGAGGAGATGCCGGACCTGCCGCTGTTCCTTGGCGACTTCGACGCGACGGCCCTGGTGGCAGCCGAACGCCTGGTCATCAGCCCGGGCATCGCCCTGGGCGACCCGCGCCTGGCGGTCGCACTGGCCCGCGGCGTCGAGGTGGTGGGGGATATCGAACTCTTCGCCCGCGCCGTCCAGGCCCCCCTCGTTGGTATCACCGGCTCCAATGGCAAAAGCACCGTCACCACCCTGGTCGGCGAGATGGCGCGGGCGAGTGGGCTGAGGACGGCGGTGGGTGGCAATTTGGGGGAGCCCGCCCTCGAACTGCTGGATCCCGCAGTGGAGCTGTATGTCCTGGAACTCTCGAGCTTCCAACTGGAGACGACTTGGTCGCTCCGACCACGGGTGGCCACGGTCCTGAACATCTCCGCCGATCACCTGGATCGTTATCCGAGCCTGGAGGCCTACGCTGCGACCAAGGCCAGTCTTCTGCGCGGCGCCGAGGTGGCCCTGCTCAACCGGGATGACCCCCGCGTCGTGGCCATGGCGGGGTTGGCGGGGCGGGATATCGGGTTTGGTCTGGGGGCGCCCCGGACGGAAGCGGATTATGGCCTGCTGGAGCGCGAGGGGGGGACCTGGCTGGCGCGGGGTGATGAGCCCCTGATGCGGACGGACGACATGCCACTGGCTGGTGGCCACAATCTGGCCAATGCCCTGGCGGCCCTGGCTTTAGGGGAGGTCTGTGGTCTGCCCCTGGCGCCCCGCCTGGCGGCGCTGCGGGTCTTCCCAGGTCTGGACCATCGGACCGTACTGGTGGCGGAGCGCCGGGGGGTGCGTTGGTTCGACGATTCCAAAGGCACTAATCCGGGGGCCACCGTGGCCGCCCTGCGGGGCCTGATCGACCCGGCGGCAACCGGCCGGGCCGTACTCATCGCCGGCGGTGATGGCAAGGGCGCTGACTTTGGCGAGCTGGCGGAGACTATCGGTCGCACCGCCCGCGCCCTTATCCTGATCGGCCGCGATGGTCCCCGGATCGAGGTCGCCGTCGCGGGCCGGGTCCCCACCCAAACGGCCCGGGATATGGCGGAGGCGGTGCGGCTGGCGGCAAGGGTTGCCCAGCCCGGAGATTCGGTATTGCTGTCACCGGCCTGCGCCAGTTTCGATATGTTCGACAATTATGAACAGCGTGGCCGCGTCTTCGTGTCGGCGGTGAAGGAGCTGGGGTCATGAGTGAACCATTGGCCAGCGACCAGGCCCTATCCCGCCGGCAACAGGCGCCCCGGCTGCCCGAGATGGACTGGACCCTGCTGATAGCCGCTGCGGCGCTGATCGGGTTGGGCTTTATCATGGTCGCCTCCGCCTCCATGCCCATCGCCGATCGCCAATTCCATGATCCCTTCCACTTCATCTGGCGCCATGCGGCCGCCCTGCTTTTGGCCCTGACCGCCGCCCTGGGGGTCCTGGCGGTGCCCATCCGCGCCTGGGAGCGAAACGGGACCCTGCTCTTTTTCGTGGGCATCCTCCTATTGGTGATGGTGCTCATCCCTGGCCTGGGGCGCAACGTCAATGGCGCCACCCGCTGGATACCCCTGGGGCCGATCAACCTCCAAAGCTCTGAGTTCATGAAATTCTTCGCCGTCATCTTCATCGCCGGGTATCTGGTGCGGCGGCGCGAGGAGGTTGAGACCCGATTTATGGGCTTTTTCAAGCCCATGGTGCTGATCGTCATCGCCGCCACCCTCATCATGGCGGAGCCCGACTTTGGCACCACGGTGGTGTTGATGGCGACTGTCATGGCGATGCTCTTTCTGGGGGGGGTGCCTATCGCCTACTTTGGCACCCTGGTTGGCGCCGTCGTCATGGCGGGCGTGGCCCTGGTGATCTCCTCGCCCTATCGGATGCAGCGGGTCATCTCCTATCGGGATCCCTGGGCGGACCCATTCGATACCGGCTTCCAGTTAAGTCAGGCCCTGATTGCCTTCGGGCGGGGGGAGTGGGCCGGGGTCGGGCTGGGTAACGGCATCCAAAAACAGTTTTATCTCCCCGAGGCGCACACCGACTTCATCATTGCCGTCGTCGGCGAGGAATTGGGACTGGCGGGGGTGCTACTGGTCCTGGTGGCCTTTGCCTTTATCGTCTGGCGCGCCTTTCGCATCGGCTTTCGCGCCCGGCGCGCGGGACGGCATTTCGAGGCCTATCTGGCCCAGGGTTTTGGTCTGGGCCTGGGTCTCCAGGGGCTCATCAATATCGGTGTCAACGTCGGCCTGCTGCCCACCAAGGGCCTGACCCTGCCCTTTATGAGCTATGGCAGCAACAGCCTCATCGTCGCCTGCATGATCATCGCCGTGCTGTTACGCATCGACATGGAAGCCAAGCGTGACCCAAGTTCAGAAACAACCGTGGGTAGGGTGTCATGGGTGCGCGCCTAGCCGTCATGGCCGGTGGGACCGGCGGTCATGTCTTCCCGGCCCTGGCGGTTGCCGAGTTGTTGCGGGACCAGGGCCAGGAGGTCTTCTGGATGGGTACCCGCCAGAAGATGGAGGCGCGGCTGGTGCCCGAGCATGGCTTTGAAATCGAATGGATCGGCATCGAGGGACTGCGCGGCAAGGGTGGGCTCGCCTTATTGACGGCCCCTTGGAAGCTGACGGTGGCCATGTCCCAGGCGGCCAGCATCCTGCGCCGCCGGCGTCCGGACCTGGTGCTGGGCATGGGGGGATTCGCCTCGGGCCCCGGCGGTCTCGTGGCTCGATTGCTGGGCATTCCCCTCATTATCCATGAGCAGAACCAGGTACCGGGCCTGACCAATCAGTGGCTGTCGCGGATCGCCCGCCGGGTCTTCCAGGCTTTTCCCAACAGCTTTCCCGTGAGCCGTGGGGCCGAGACCTGCGGTAATCCGGTGCGCCCCGAGATTAGTGCCCTGGCTGCCCCCGGAGAGCGCCTGGGCCCGCGCCAGGGTAGGACGCGCCTGCTGGTGGTCGGGGGTTCCCTGGGTGCCCAGGCCCTCAACGAGCAGGTCGCTCCCGCCGTGGCGCTGATGCCGCTGGGCGCCCGCCCCCTGATCCGCCACCAGGCCGGGGAGCGGACCCTGGCGGTCGCTCGTCAGGCTTACGCCAGCGCAGGGGTCGAGGCCGAGGTGACGCCCTTCATCCGCGATATGGCGGAGGCCTATGGCTGGGCGGATCTGGTAATATGTCGCGCCGGCGCCCTGACGGTGTCTGAACTGGCCGCCGCGGGGCTGGGCGCGATTCTGGTGCCCTACCCCTCGGCGGTGGACGATCATCAGACCGCGAACGCCGCCTACCTGGCGGGCCCTGGCGGGGCCGAGATTCTGCCCCAATCCCAACTCAACGCCGCGAGACTCGGCGCCATCCTGACCCGGCTCATCGGTGACCGCGCCCGTCTCCTGACCATGGCGGAGGCGGCCCGCGCCCAGGCCATGCCGGACGCCGCGAGACGTATCGCCGCTGCCTGCCTCGCCGAGATTGCCTCATGAATAACCCAACCCTTCCCTTGCCCGGGCATCATGCCGGTCGCATGGGCCGTATCCGTCGCCTGCACTTCATCGGTATCGGTGGCGCGGGCATGAGTGGTATCGCCGAGATCATGCTGGACCTGGGCTACGAGGTATCCGGCTCCGACAAGCGTGCCAACGCGGCGACCCAGCGGCTGGAGAAGCTGGGCGCCCGGGTTTTCATTGGCCACGCGGCGGAACAGGTCCAGGGGGTGGATGCCGTCGTCGTGTCCAGCGCCATCGACGAGGCCAACCCCGAGATCATCGCCGCGCGCGCGGTCCGCGCGCCCCTGGTGCGGCGCGCCGAGATGCTGGCGGAACTCATGCGCTTCTACTATGGAGTGGCGGTCGCCGGTACCCACGGCAAGACCACCACCACCAGTCTGGTGGCGAGCGTCTTGGCGGAGGGTGGCCTGGACCCCACCTTTGTTATTGGTGGCCTCCTGAACAGCGCTGGCGCCAACGCCAGGCTGGGCAGCCGTCACTACCTGGTGGCGGAGGCCGATGAGAGCGACGCATCCTTCCTCTATTTACAGCCCATGCTGTCGGTCATCACCAATATCGACGCCGACCACATGGTGACCTATGGCCATGACTTTGGCCGGCTACGCAATACCTTCATGGAGTTTCTGCACCATCTGCCCTTCTACGGGCTGGCGGTGCTTTGTATCGACGACAAGGAAGTGCGCGATCTGGTACCCGAGGTCCCGCGCCCCGTGCGGACCTATGGAACCCGGGCGGAGGCGGACGTGCGGGCCGAGCGGGTCCGCCAGGAAGGGCTGCGGATGTTTTTCGAGGTCCAGCATGCGGGCGGCCACTTCCCGGTGGAGCTCAACCTCCCTGGCCGCCACAATGTCCTCAATGCCCTGGCGGCGATCGCCGTGGGTCTGGAACTGGGGGTGCCGGTGGAGGCTATCCGCCGGGCCCTATCGGGTTTCCAGGGCATCGGCCGGCGCTTCGTGGTGAGCCAGGTCCAGGATGACGCGGGTCGTGGCCTGATCCTCATCGACGACTATGGCCATCACCCCCGCGAGGTGGCGGCGACCCTGGAGGCGGCGCGGCAGGGCTGGCCCGGCCGGCGACTGGTGCTGGTCTTCCAGCCCCATCGTTACAGCCGTACCCAGGAGCAGTTCGATGACTTCGTTCAGGTCCTGTCCGGGGTGGACCGCCTGGTGCTCTGCGAGGTCTATCCCGCCGGGGAGGCGCCCATCCCGGGGGCCGATGGCCGCGCCCTCAGTCGCGCCATCCGCGCCCGCGCCCAGGTCGATCCCGTCTTCTGCAAGGATCTCGGCGAGGTCCCCGGGGTACTGGGCCATCTCCTGGAGGACGGCGACCTGGTGCTGCTCTCCGGGGCGGGCGACATTGGCGGACTGGCCGCGCGCTTGCCCGGGATGCTGCGGCAGGGAGCTGGGGCTGATGATGTCCGGGATTAGGGCGCGGCGCCTCGCGCCTTCCCGGGGTGGCGGCCGATGAGTGGCGCCGCTTCCCCCCCGCGCGGCGAGCTCCGCCTGGACGAGCCCCTGGCGCGCCATACCAGTTGGCGGGTGGGCGGGCCGGCCAAGCGTTTCTATCGCCCGGCGGACGCAGCGGATCTGGTAGCCTTTTTGGGCACCCTGGACGCCGGGGAGCCGCTGCTCTGGCTAGGTTTGGGGAGCAACCTCCTGGTCGGTGACGAGGGCTTCGCCGGTACGGTCATCCAGACTCAGGGCCGCATGGGCGCCCTGGAGCGGTTGGGTGACCTGGGGCTGAGGGCGGAATGCGGTGTCTCCTGTGCCAGCGCCGCGCGCTTCGCCGCCCGCGCGGGCCTGGCTGGGATCGAGTTCCTGGCCGGCATCCCGGGGACCCTGGGTGGGGCCCTGGCCCTGAACGCCGGGGCCCACGGCGGCGAGACCTGGGGACGGGTGCGCAAGGTCATGACGGTGGATCGTGCGGGTCGGGTGCGGGAGCGGCTCCCCGCGGATTTCCAGGTTGGCTATCGCCAGGTCGAGGGGCCAGGGGAAGAGTGGTTCCTTGCGGTTGAATTAGCCCTGGAGGCCGGCGAGCCCGCGGCTTGTCAGGCCCGCATTCGCGACCTGCTGGAGCGACGCAACCAGTCCCAGCCCATCGGCCAGCCGAGTTGCGGGTCCGTTTTTCGCAATCCTCCCGGGGATTATGCCGCGCGCCTGATCGAGGCCGCGGGCCTCAAGGGCGAGTGCGAGGGCGGCGCCCAGGTTTCGACCCGGCACGCGAATTTCATTATCAATACCGGCGGCGCCAGTGCCCATGACATCCTGCGGCTGATCGAGCGGGTGCGGGCGACGGTGGCCAGGCACAGCGGCGTGATGCTGCGGACCGAGGTCCATTTCATCGGAGGAGAGACGGCATGAATCCGGACGTGGCCCATTTCGGCAAGGTGGCCTTGCTCCTGGGAGGCACCTCGGCGGAGCGCGAGATCTCACTCAGGAGCGGCCAGGCCGTGCTCGCCGCCCTGCGGCGCCGGGGGGTGGCCGTAGAGCCCCTCGACCCGGATGCCAGCGTCCTGGAGCGGCTGCGGCTGGGGGGCTACGACCGGGTCTTTATCATGCTCCACGGCCGGGGGGGCGAGGATGGTCAAATTCAGGGTGCCCTGGAGACCCTGGGCCTGCCTTACACGGGTTCAGGCGTCCTGGGCTCGGCCCTGGGCATGGACAAATATCGCTGCAAGCTGGCCTGGCAGGGCGCGGGCCTGCCCACGGCGGACTTCGTGCCGCTCCGTGAGAAGGGTGACCTGTCGCGAGCGGCGGCCCTGGGCTTTCCCCTCATGATCAAACCGGCCCACGAGGGCTCCAGTATTGGCATGGCGCGGGTGGAAGACGAGGAGCAACTGGCCTCGGCCTGGGGCGAGGCGGCGCGTTATGACCGCCTCGTAATCGCCGAGCGGTGGCTGTCCGGCCCAGAGTTTACCTGCGCCATCCTGGGCGATGAGGCCTTGCCCATGATACGGCTGGAGACGCCCCGCGCCTTTTACGACTATCAGGCCAAATATTTCGCCGATGACACCCGCTACCTCTGCCCCTGCGGACTGGCCCCGGAGGAGGAGCGGCGTCTGCAGGCCCTGGCCCTCGCGGCCTTCGAGGCCGTCGGCGCCCGGGGCTGGGGTCGGGTGGACCTGATGCTGGACGGGGAGGGAGCACCCCATCTGCTGGAGATCAACACGGTGCCCGGCATGACCGACCATAGCCTGGTGCCCATGGCGGCCAAGGCCCGAGGGATCGGCTTTGATGAACTGGTCTGGCGCATCCTGGAGACCAGCCTTGAATAGGGTGGTTCCCCTCATGGTCAGGCAGCCGTCTCATCCGCCGGTACCCAGGCTGGATCCCAAGGTGGCCTGGCGGCTGTTCAAGGGCTTCTCCGGCCTGATGCTGATCGCCCTCCTGATTGCCGGAGCCCACTGGCTGCTGCGTCTGGAGTCCGAATATCTGCCGGTGCGGGTGGTCAGTATCGAGGGCGAGGTGCGGCAGATGACCTTGCAGCAGATCCAGGATCGGGTCGGCCAGACGCTGGATGCGGGTATTCTTACCCAGGACCTGGCGGCCATCCAGTCCACGATCAAGGAGTTGTCCTGGATAAGCAGCGCGGGAGTGCGCCGTGCCTGGCCGGACCGGCTGGTGATCTCGGTCCGGGAGCATAAACCCCTGGCCCGTTGGGGCGATGATAGTCTGGTAACCGCCGAGGGCCGCGTTTTCCGGCCAGACCGACACGAAATACCCCATGGCCTGCCGCGTCTGTCGGGTCCCGATGATCAGGGGCCGCAAGTGGTGGCGCGATTCCAGGCCTGGCAGCCCTTGCTCAAGGCTCAGGGTCTGTCCATCCTGGCCCTCGAGGATGATCCCCGGGGGGCTTGGACCCTGACGACCGATGCCGGCTTTAACCTCTTGCTGGGCAAGACGGAGGTCGATTCACGCCTGGAGCGCTTCCTGCGTGCCTATCCCCACATCCTGGCGGCGGGGCGGCCGGCACGTGTGGATATGCGATATAGTAATGGTTTAGCAGTAAGCTGGTCCGGCGCCAGGCTTGCTCGGGAAACCGAGCCGAGCACCGGCTGGTTTGTCCAGGCCGGTCCCGCTGGCAAGTCCTCGGGCTCCACCCCCGATCCCACCCCCTTTCCCCACCTTGGACCGCCGGTCGAGATCCGACGGTCGTCCCGGAGTTAGCCCAGATGGCGCGGCGCGGCGATAAAAATTTGTTAGTGGGGCTGGATATTGGCACCTCCAAGATCGCCTGCCTGGTGGGCGAGGAACGGGAGGATGGCCTGATCGAAATCGTTGGGGTCGGCACCCACCCCTCGCGGGGCCTCAAGCGCGGCGTGGTGGTGGACATCGAATCCACGGTGCAGTCCATCCAGCGCGCCGTGGAGGAGGCGGAGCTGATGGCCGGCTGCGAGATCCATTCGGTCCACGCGGGTATCGCCGGTAGTCATATTCGCAGCCTGAGTTCCCATGGGATCACCGCCATAAAGGATCGGGAGGTGAGTCAGGCCGACATGGATCGGGTCATCGACGCCGCCCGGGCGGTCGCTATTCCAGCGGATCAGCGGATTCTCCATGTGCTGCCCCAGGAATTCATCATCGACGGCCAGGAGGGTATCCGCGAGCCCATCGGCATGTGCGGTGTCCGTCTGGAGGCACGGGTCCATTTGGTCACGGGTGCCGTCAGTGCGGCCCAGAATATCGTCAAGTGCATCCGCCGCTGTGGCCTGGAGGTGGATGATCTGGTGCTGGAGCAACTCGGTTCGAGCTACGCGGTGCTGGGGGAGGACGAGAAGGAGTTGGGCGTCTGTCTCATCGATATCGGCGGGGGTACCACGGACCTGGCGATCTTCACAGATGGCGCTATCCAGCACACGGCGGTCATTCCCATCGCCGGGGATCAGGTGACCAATGACATTGCCGTGGCCCTGCGCACCCCGACCCAGTATGCGGAGCGGATCAAGGTCCGCCATGCCTGCGCCCTGGCCCATCTCGCGGGAGGGGGCGAAATGATCGAGGTGCCGAGTATTGGCGAGCGCCCCCCCCGCCGCCTGTCCCGTCAGACCCTGGCCGAGGTGGTGGAACCCCGTTACGAGGAGTTGCTGAACCTGGCCCTGGCGGAGTTGCGCCGCACCGGCCTGGAGGCCAAGGTCGCCAGCGGTGTCGTCATGACGGGTGGCAGTTCCAAGATGGCGGGGCTCATGGACCTGGCGGAGGAGGTCTTCCATATGCCCGTCCGCCTAGGCCACCCCCAGAATGCCGTGGGACTGGAGGAGGTGATGTGTAATCCCATCCATGCCACCGGGGTTGGCCTGCTCCTCTATGCCCGCCAAAACCGTTTCGCATTCCGGTCCCTGCCGAAAGAGAGGCAGGGATTCAAGGGGGTACTGGGGCGGATGAAGAATTGGTTCCAGGGGAATTTCTGAGTTTTTCCACGGCCTTCGGGGGTCGTGGCCGACGTCGCTCTGGTCGGGGACGTCAAGATGTGGATCGGGGCTATTCAGGTTAGCAGTTCTGGGTGGCAAGAGAATAAAACCTTTTTATATCAAATAATTGTGAGAGGATTGAATTAATGTTCGAGCTGATGGATACCCATACCCAGAGCGCCGTCATCAAGGTCATCGGCGTTGGTGGCGGTGGCGGCAATGCCGTTAACCACATGATGGAATCCTCCATTGAAGGCGTGGAATTCATCTGCGCCAATACGGATGCCCAGGCACTGAAGCATTCCAGTGTTAAAACCATCCTGCAACTGGGCGCGGCCATCACCAAGGGACTGGGCGCCGGCGCCAGTCCCCTCGTTGGCCGCCAGGCGGCGGAGGAGGATCGGGACCGGATCCGCGATGCCCTGGAAGGGGCCGATATGGTCTTCATCACCGCCGGCATGGGCGGTGGCACGGGCACCGGCGCCACCCCCGTGGTTGCCGAAGTCGCCAAGGAGTTGGGAATCCTGACGGTGGCGGTGGTGACCAAGCCCTTCCCCTTCGAGGGCGGCAAGCGCATGAAGATCGCCGAGGAGGGTATCGAGGCCCTCGCGAGCCGGGTCGATTCCCTCATCACCATTCCCAACGAGAAACTGCTGGCGGTGCTGGGCAAGGAAATGAGCCTGCTCAATGCCTTCAGGGCCGCCAACGACGTCCTGCTCAATGCGACCCGGGGTGTCGCCGAACTCATTACCCGTCACGGCCTCATTAACGTGGACTTTGCCGACGTCAAGACCGTCATGTCCGAGATGGGCGAGGCGATGATGGGCATGGGCGCGGCGACGGGGGTGAACCGGGCGCGCGAGGCGGCGGAGGCGGCCATCAACAGTCCGCTCCTGGGCGATATCGACCTCTCGGGCGCCAAGGGTATCCTGGTCAACATCACCGCCGGTATGGATCTCACCATCGGTGAGTTCGACGAGGTAGGTAACACGGTCCGTGACTTCGCCGACGAGGATGCCACCGTGGTGGTTGGCACCGTCATCGACCCTGACCTGGACGACGAGATGCGGGTTACCGTGGTCGCCACCGGCCTCGGGGGCAATCGTGGCCGCGGGAGTGCTCAGGGGCGCAACGATAGTCCCCGGCTGCACGTGGTGGCCAATGACCGCACCACGCCCAAGGCCTCCAGCTACGCGGATCCCTTTGGCCGTAAATCCAAGTCCTCCGCCGCCGATACGCAGCCCGACCTGGATTATCTGGACATCCCCGCCTTCCTGCGTCGCCAGGCGGACTGAGACCCTTCCGTCGGGATGGGCTCGGCCTGGGTCGGCCAGGCCCATCCTGGAGGAGCGCATGAGACGTGCCGCCGGTGGTCCAGGGCCACCGGCGGATGCTGTCGTGACTTCCCTCCCCTTGACGTCTTCGTTGGCGCTGGCCTTCGAGAAGAAAATCAATACGATTTTCTTGCAACAAAACCCGGCTCGGGATAATAATGCGGGTAAACCCTTAGGGGTTGGAGCGCGGTTTTTCGCTGTCAGCGGAAAAAGGGCGCCATCCCAATAAATTAGGCCAAACGGGGATCAACCCCGGCCATATCCGGTTCAGCAACGGGCACCAGGAGGAGAGGGGCGATGATCAGGCAGCGTACGCTCAAAAATGTCATCCGCGCCACGGGCGTCGGCTTGCACACCGGTGACAAGGTCTACCTGACCCTGCGACCCGCGGCCCCGGACACCGGCATTGTCTTTCGCCGCACCGATCTTGCCGTGCCGGTGGATATCCCTGCCTGCCCGCTGAATGTGGGCGATACCCGCCTATCCACCACTCTGGTCAAGGACGGCGTGCGCATCTCGACCGTGGAGCATCTGCTCTCGGCCTTCGCTGGCCTGGGCATCGACAATGCCTATGTGGATGTCAGCGCGGCGGAGGTCCCCATCATGGATGGCAGTGCCGGCCCCTTCGTCTTCCTCATCCAGTCGGCGGGCATCGAGGAGCAGAATCGCGCCAAGCGTTTTGTGCGCATCAAGCGCCGGGTCCGGGTGGAGGATGGCGACAAGTATGCCATGTTCGAGCCCTATGACGGCTTCAAGGTGGAATTTGCCATCGATTTCGATCATCCAGCCTTCCCCTCCCGTACCCGTGCGGCGACCGTGGATCTGTCCGCCACCTCTTTCGTCAAGGAGGTTAGCCGGGCCCGTACCTTCGGCTTTCTGCGCGACATCGAGGCCCTGCGCCAGCAGAACCTGGCTTTAGGTGGGAGCATGGATAATGCGGTGGTGGTGGATGACTACCGGGTGCTTAACGAGGAAGGGCTGCGTTACGAGGACGAGTTTGTCCGACATAAGATCCTGGATGCCATCGGCGACCTTTATCTGCTGGGGCATTCCCTGATTGGGGCCTTCCGAGGCTACAAATCGGGTCATGGCCTGAATAATCAGCTCCTGCGCGCCCTGATCGCCGACCGGTCCGCCTGGGAAGAGGTCACCTACGAAGAGGATGGCGCCGCTTCGGCGCGCGTCCGCCGCCTGCAGTTGGCCATCGCCTGATACTCTCCCTTCCCCTCTGGGCCAGCTAGCCGCGCCGGGTTAAATGTCCCCGGCCCCGGCTTGTGCCAGCCGGCACAGCGCCCGCCCCAGTTCCGTATCACCCTGCGCCTCCCCCGCCTGCCTGAGCAGGGATGCCGTGGCCGGGGATATCCGCGCCCGGGGTCTTGCCACGTCCGGAGCGCGCCTGGCAACCGCCAGGGGCTGGACGCGCACCTGGCATGCCGCTATTTCCCCCTGGATGCTGCCCAGATTGGCCGTAAACTCCGGGGCCTGAAAGCGCAGTCGCGAGGCCCAGGCCGGTGAGTCCGTGACCAGGGTCAGCTTACCCTCCTCCAGGGTGGCGTAAAGGCAATGGGCGTCGAGCGGGGGCGCCAGGCGAGCGCGGATGGTTTGCAATAATTGGCGCTGCCCGTCGATGAGGGCTAGCAGCGCGCCCCGGGTCTCGCTGTCGCTCAGGCAGCGGAGGGCGTGGCGGAGGGGTTTGATGGCCATGGCGTGAAGAGGTTCGGAGGTTGTTTCAATAAATTGATTTATAAATAATAATTAGAAGACCCAGATGACCTGGAGGGGGTTTTGACCATTTTTTCTTGGCGGGGAGGGCGTTGTCCGGTAAGATAACCGAGTTTTTTGCAACGGAATTACTGGATGAAAAACTGCATTTCGCACCGATGTCATGTTGGCATTGGGCCCCGGGCGCAGCTTTGGCTCAGTGTCCTGGTCCTTGCCCTAGTGGTTGCTGGCGCGGGTGCCGCCGGCTTTTGGTACGGTCAGATCCGTTTGGCGAGCGAGGCACGCGGCGATCAGGGTTCCCTGCTTTTGGCCTCCCTGGTCAAGAAGCGAGGCGATGATCTCGCGATCAGTGAGTTGGCATCCTCGGGCGAGCTTGATGCCCTCAGCCTCAAGCTCGGTCAGATGCAGGCGGAAATCCTCCGTCTCAACGCCCTTGGCGAACGACTGGTGGAAAAGGCCGGCCTCAGTCCCGAGGAATTCGACTTTCAGTATACCCCTCCCCAGGGTGGTCCCGAATCCCATGAGACTCTGCCCTCCTCCACCGATGAATTCGCCCTGGAGATGGCCCGCCTGTCCGATCAATTGTTGGATCGAGGCCGCAAGCTCAGGTTGCTCGACCAGTTAACCACGGAGCGGGAGTTGGGGGAAGAGAGTCTGGTCACGGGCCTTCCGGTCCGATCTGGTTATGTATCGTCCTACTTTGGGGTGCGTAAGGACCCCATCCATGGCGGCCGCGGCTTCCACAGTGGCATCGACTACGCCGGCAAGATGGGTAGCGACATACTGGCCGTCGCGGATGGCATGGTCATCTTCGGTGACTCGGCCAGTGGCTATGGGCGAACGGTGGAGATTCGCCACGCCAATGGGCTGGTGACCCGCTATGCCCACTGCAAGAAGCTGCTGGTCGAGGTGGGCGATCTGGTGACCAAGGGCCAGGTAATCGCGACCTTGGGCAATAGCGGTCGCTCCACGGGACCCCACCTTCATTTCGAGGTGCTCAAGGATGGGGTGGCTATGAATCCCTTGCGATTGGCGGGCCTTGATCTCCCCAAGTAGGACTATTGGCCCCCTGGGTATATCGCGGCGGCGACCATAACCCTCTTTCCGACCCGATCCAGCCCCGGCGATACGCTCGCAGGGCAATCGGGTTCGGCTTCGTAACCGCTCTTGCGGTATTATTTCCCCAGTTTTTTCCACTCCGGACAATCCCCGCATGGTCACTAATCTGCTCAAAAAAGTCTTCGGCAGCCGCAATGATCGGCTGGTGAAGAAGATGTCCAAGACCGTCGCGGAGATTACCGCCCTGGAGCCGGCGGTGGAAAAGCTCTCCGATGAGGCCTTGCGGGCCAAGACCGATGAGTTTCGTGACCGTTTGGCGGCGGGTGCCCACCTGGATACCCTGATGGGCGAGTCCTTCGCCGTCGTGCGCGAGGCCGGACGGCGGGTACTGGGCATGCGCCACTTCGATGTTCAGATGATCGGCGGCATGGTGCTTAACGACGGCCGCATCGCCGAGATGCGTACCGGCGAGGGTAAGACCCTGGTGGCGACCCTGGCCGCTTATCTCAATGCCTTGCCCGGCAAGGGCGTGCACGTGGTCACGGTCAATGACTATCTGGCCCGTCGCGACGCGGCCTGGATGGGACGTATCTATACCTTCCTGGGGCTCTCGGTCGGCGTCATCAACTCCTCGGGCGGCCTGGGCCCGGACGCCGCCTCCTATGCCCTGGATTTTGATTTTGAACCGACCGCCGGCGGCCCGGGTTACCGGTATCTGCGTGCCGTTACCCGGCGCGAGGCCTATGCCGCCGATATTACCTACGGCACCAACAACGAATTCGGCTTCGATTACCTGCGCGATAATATGGCCTTTACGCCCGAGCAGCGAGTCCAGCGCGACCCCTGCTATGCCATCGTGGACGAGGTGGACTCGATCCTCATCGACGAGGCGCGGACCCCGCTCATTATCTCGGGCCCATCCGAGGGCAGTACGGATAACTACAAAAAAATCGACGCCATCATCCCGCACTTGACCCGCCAGGACCCCATCACCAACGAGGAGGGTAAGCCGGACTTCGGTCCCGGCGACTACTCGGTGGACGAGAAGGCCCGCCAGGCTTTCCTGAGCGAGGAAGGCCATCAGCATGTCGAGGAAATGTTGTCCGACATGGGCCTGCTCGGCGAGGGCGAGAGCCTCTACGACCCGGCCAACATCGCCCTCATGCACCATGTCTATGCCGCTCTGCGCGCCCACGTCCTCTTCCACAGGAATGTGGAATATATCGTGCGTGACGGCCAGATCGTGATCGTGGACGAATTCACGGGCCGCACCATGCCGGGACGGCGCTGGTCCGAGGGACTGCACCAGGCGGTGGAGGCCAAGGAGGGGGTGGCCATCCAGCAGGAAAATCAGACTCTGGCATCCATCACCTTCCAGAATCTCTTCCGCCTCTACCCCAAACTGGCGGGCATGACCGGCACGGCGGATACCGAGGCCTATGAATTCCAGCAGATCTACGGCCTGGAGGTGGTGGTCATCCCCACCAACCAACCCATGATCCGCGATGACCGTGGCGATTTGGTCTTTCTTACCGCCAAGGAAAAGTACCAGGCCATCATCGAGGACATTCGCGACTGCGTGAAGAGCGGCCAGCCGGCCCTGGTCGGCACGGCCTCCATCGAGACCTCCGAGCTCATCTCGGGGCTTCTTAAGGCGGAAAAGATCCCTCACGAGGTCCTGAACGCCAAGCAGCACGAGCGCGAGGCGGGCATCATCGCCCAGGCTGGCCGACCGGGGGCCGTGACCATCGCCACCAACATGGCGGGCCGCGGCACCGACATCGTGCTTGGCGGGAGCCTGGATGCCGAACTGGAGGAGATCAGGGACGAGGCCCAGCGCCTGGCGGCCCGGGAGGCCTGGAAGATTCGCCACGCCCAGGTCATCGCCTCGGGTGGTCTGCATGTCGTGGGTACCGAGCGCCACGAATCCCGCCGCATTGACAACCAGTTGCGGGGCCGGTCCGGCCGTCAGGGCGATCCAGGGTCCAGCCGCTTCTACCTGTCCCTGGAAGATAGCCTGATGCGCATCTTCGCCTCCGAGAAGGTTGGGACCATGATGCAGAAGCTCGGCATGCAGGAGGGCGAGGCCATCGAGCACCCCTGGGTGACCAAGGCCATCGAGAATGCCCAGCGTAAGGTCGAGGGCCGCAACTTCGACATCCGCAAACAACTGCTTGAATTCGACGACGTCGCCAATGACCAGCGCAAGGTCATCTATCAGCAACGCCGCGAGTTGATGGATGCCCCGGATGTCTCCGATACCATTGCCGTCTGGCGGGCCGATGTCTTGGGGGCCCTCCTGGATCGCCATATCCCGCCCCAGAGCCTGGAGGAGCAGTGGGATCTGCCGGGCGCCGAGAGAGCCCTGGCCGACCTGGTCGGTGGTGACTGGCCCCTGCGCCCATGGCTGGAGAGCGACGATTCCCTGCACGAGGAGACCTTGCGCCAGCGTGTCCTGGATGACCTGGCGGAGCGCTACGCCGACAAGGAACGGCAGGTCGGACCCGAAGTCATGCGTCAGGTCGAGAAGGCCGTCATGATTCAGACTCTGGATACCCAGTGGAAGGACCACCTCGCCGCCATGGACTATCTGCGCCAGGGTATTCACCTGCGCGGCTATGCCCAGAAGAATCCCAAGCAGGAATACAAGCGCGAGGCCTTTGAAATGTTCTCCGCCATGCTCGACAGCATCAAGTCGGAGGTGGTGGGTACCCTGTCGCGGCTGCAACTGGCCACCGAGGGCGGGGCCGTTCCCCCGCAACCGCGCCAGGTTCCCGAGCGCGAGTTCGAGTTCAAGCACGAGGAATTTCATGGACTCGCCGCCCCCGAGGAACCCACCGGGGCCCCGGCCGGTGGGCATGATCATGAGCGACCCTATGTACGCGAGGACCGCAAGGTCGGTCGCAACGAGCCTTGCCCCTGCGGTTCGGGCAGGAAATTCAAACACTGCCACGGCAAGGCGAGTTGAACTGGCGGCAACTGGCGTCCCCCAGCGCTAGTCCGCTAGGGGTTTGGTCCGCCGGTGTTCCCAGGCGTAAGAAACATTGAGGTCCAAGGGCCAGGTGGGTGGCGGTGATGGGCGACGAGCCGATTCCCTTTGAAGCTGTACCGGGGGTGCGACTGGCGGCGGTGGCCGCCGGTATTCGCTACCAGAACCGTAAAGACCTTTGTCTCATGGAATTGGCCCCCGGTGCCCAATGCGCCGCGGTCTTTACCCGCAATGCTTTCTGCGCCGCGCCCGTGACCCTGGCGCGCCGCCATCTGGCGGCGTCCGCTCCCTGCTATCTGCTCATCAATTCCGGCAACGCCAATGCGGGCACGGGTCACCAGGGCCTGGCCGATGCCGAGGCCAGTTGCGTGGCCCTCGCCGATCTGGCGGGCTGTAGCGCCGAGGCCGTGCTGCCCTTTTCAACCGGCGTGATCGGTGAACCTCTACCCGTCGCGCGCCTCGCGGCGGCTCTGCCCGCCGCTCTGGCCGGCCTGGATGCAGGGGGCTGGCCCCTGGCCGCGCGCGCCATCATGACTACGGATACCCGGCCTAAGCTGACCTCGCGCCGCTTCGGAATCGCGGGAGGTACGGCCGTGGTGACCGGCATCGCCAAGGGCGCGGGCATGATCCGCCCCGACATGGCGACCATGCTGGCCTTTCTGGCGACTGATGCGGCGGTAGAGGGGGCCCTCTTGCAGGCCTGCCTGGCGGAGGCGGTGGCGACCTCCTTCAATGCGATCACGGTCGATGGCGACACCTCCACCAATGATGCCTGCGTCCTGGCCGCCACCGGTACCTTGGGCAATGCCCCCTTGGTGGAGGCGGACTCGCCGGATTATCGGGCCTTATGCGGCGCGGTGGGAGAAGTCTGTCAGGAACTGGCCACCGCCATTGTCCGCGATGGGGAGGGGGCAACCAAGCTGGTGACCCTGGTGGTGGAAGAGGCCGCCGATCGCGGGGAGGCCCGCCGCGTCGCCGATACCATCGCCCATTCGCCCCTGGTCAAGACGGCCCTCTTTGCCTCGGACCCCAACTGGGGCAGGATTCTGGCCGCCGTGGGTCGGTCGGGTCTGGAGGGGCTCGACATCGACCGGGTGCGCATCTGGCTCGGCGATACCCTGGTGGTCCGCGATGGCGGTCGCGATCCTGGCTATACGGAGCAGGCGGGCCGGGAAGCCATGGCGGGTCCCGAGATTGGCATTCGCGTCGCTCTGGGCCGTGGCCAGGCCAGCACCCAGGTCCTGACCTGCGACCTCTCTTACGATTACGTCAAGATCAACGCCGAATATCGGACCTGAATCGCCCCGCATGGGGCAGGGGTGCCCGGCTAGGTCCGGGACGCCTTCTCTGTTATCCCCGACAGCCCAAAGCGCCGGTCAAGTTCCGCCAGAACCTGGTCCGGGCCCAGGCCTTGCTGCGCCAGTAGTACCAGGCAGTGAAACCAGAGATCAGCAACCTCGGCGGTGATCCGGACCGGATCGCCATCCTTGGCCGCCATGACGGTCTCGGTGGCCTCCTCGCCGATTTTTTTGAGGATGGCGTCCAGGCCCTTGGCGTAGAGGTGGGCGACGTAGGAGCTGTCCGGCTCGGCCTGCTTGCGTTCCTCCAGGACTAGGGCCAGACGTTCGAGGATGTCGCTCATGAGCTAATGGCCGTAGATGGCGCTGGGGTCCTTGAGCACTGGCTCGACCTCCGCCCAGGCGCCGTCCCGTAACTCGCGGTAGAAGCAGTTATGGCGGCCGGTGTGGCAGGCAATACCCCCCTTCTGTTCCACCTCCAGCAGGATGACGTCGGCGTCACAGTCGAGGCGCAGGGCCTTGAGGAGCTGCTCGTGGCCGGAGGATTCGCCCTTGTGCCAAAGCTTGCCCCGGGAGCGTGACCAATAGACGGCGTGGCCGCTGGCCTGGGTCGCCGCCAGGGCCTCGCGGTTCATCCAGGCCATCATGAGGATCTTGCCGGTGCCGGTCTCCTGGGCGATGGCGGGGACCAGGCCCTGGTCGTTCCATTTGATGGCGTCGAGCCAGTCTGTTGTCATGGCGAATACCGATGGATTTTCAGTGAGGTTTTCAGGAAAGCCCGTGACGAACGGGCGGGTTTAGCCGCCCGCTAGGGTGTCGGCCAGGCGCTGGCCTTCCGCAAAGTCCAGGGTGCCTTCGTAGATGGCCCGGCCGGTGATGGCGGCCCCGATCCCGCTGGCGGCCACGGCGCAGAGGGCGCGAATGTCCTCCAGGTTGGTGATGCCTCCGGAGGCGATGACCGGGATGCGGATGGCCTCGGCCAGGGCGCGGGTGGCGCCCACGTTGGGTCCGGTCATCATGCCGTCGCGGCCAATGTCGGTATAGACGATGGCGGTGACGCCGTCGCCCGCGAAGCGCCCCGCCAGTTCCTCCACCCGATGATTGGTGATCTCGGCCCAGCCCTTGATGGCGATCCGGCCCTCCCGGGCGTCCAGGCCGACGATGACGTGGCCGGGGAAGGCTCGGCAGGCGCGGGCGACGAAGGCGGGGTCCTGGACCGCCTGAGTGCCGATGATGCAGTAGCTGACCCCGGCCTCCAGGTAGGCGGCGATGGTGGCCTCGTCGCGGATACCGCCGCCGACCTGGATGGGCAGGTCCGGATAGGCGGCGGCGATGGCGCGGATGGCGGTGCCGTTGACCGGTTCGCCGGCGAAGGCGCCGTTGAGGTCCACCAGGTGCAGGCGCCGGGCGCCCGCGGCTGCCCAGCGGCCAGCCGTCTGGACGGGGTCGTCGGAGAAGATGGTCTCGTCTTCCATGCGGCCCTGGCGCAGACGCACACAGCGCCCATCCTTGAGGTCAATGGCGGGGATCAGGAGCAAAGGGTGTTACCTCGTGGCGGGGGCCGATAGCGGAGCCTCACAGCGACCCCTTGGTGGAGGGCGTGATGCCGCTCATGCGCGGGTCCGGTTCCAGGGCCATGCGCAGGGCGCGGCCAAAGGCCTTGAAGATGGTTTCGGCCTGGTGATGGGCATTGTGCCCACGCAGGTTGTCGATGTGCAGGGTCAGGGCCGCGTGGTTGACGAGTCCCTGAAAGAATTCCTGGAAGAGGTCCACGTCGAAGGCGCCGATCATGGCGCGGGTGAATTGGACGTGGTAGCTCAAGCCGGGTCGGCCGGAGAGGTCCACCACCACCCGGGAGAGCGCCTCGTCCAGGGGCACATAGGCATGGCCGTAGCGGCGGATGCCCTGCTTGGCGCCGACCGCGCGGGCCAGGGCCTGGCCAAGGGTGATGCCGATATCCTCGGCCGTGTGGTGGGCGTCGATGTGCAGGTCACCCTCGGCCTCGATCTCCAGATCGATGAGTCCGTGGCGCGCCACCTGGTCGAGCATGTGCTCCAGGAAGGGCAGGCCGGTCTTGAACCGTGACAGGCCGGTCCCATCCAAATCGACACTGACCCGGATGCGGGTCTCCAGGGTATTGCGTTCTACGAGGGCGCGGCGGTTGGAAAGAGGTACTGGCACGGGATATCTTTCGGTGAAGGTGTGTCAAGAGATGCCTATTAAACCATAGGCGGGCGGCCTCCGGCTGTTCCATCGCCCTGGCCGGGCCCCGCGGCGGTGGCATGGCGCTGCCCGCAATCGCCCGGTCAGGTTTCCAGCCAAAAGGTCACGGGTCCATCGTTGACCAGGCTCACCCGCATGTCGGCGCCAAAGCGCCCGGACTCGACCCGGGCGTGGCGAGCGCGGGCCGACGCCAGGAGCAGATCGAAGAGGCGGCGACCCTCTTCCGGTGGCGCGGCGGCGGTGAAGCTGGCGCGGGTACCCTTGCGGGTATCCGCCGCCAGGGTGAACTGGGGGATCAGCAGCAGGCCTCCGCCCAGGTCCTTCAGGCTCAGGTTCATGCGGCCCGTGGTGTCGGGGAAGACCCGATAGCCCAGCAGGCGTTCGAGGAGGCGCTCCGCTCGGCAGGCGTCATCCCCTTGTTGCACCCCGACCAGTACCAGCAGCCCCTGACCAATGGCCCCCACCGTCACGTTGCCGACCTCGACGCGCGCCTCGGTCACCCGTTGCAGCAATCCGATCATGGCTACCGTCAGCCCCTGGTTCAGGGTTCAGCGCGGCGCGCCAGAGGGGGCTCGGCTGGGGTTCCGGGCCGGGCAAAGCGGTCGGTAGCCGCGACGAGGGCGGCGCGGGTGCCGGCCTCGAAGGCCGAATGGCCCGCGTCCGGCACCACGACCAGCTCCGCGACGGGCCAAGCCTGGTGGAGTTCCCAGGCCGAGCGCATGGGGCAGATGAGGTCATAGCGCCCCTGGACGATGACGCCGGGTATCTCGGCGAGGCGATGGGCATCCCGCAAGAGTTGCGTCGGCTCCAGGAAGGCCTGGTTGACAAAGTAATGGCACTCGATGCGCGCCAGGGCGAGGGCAAAGTGGGCGCCGGCGAACTGATGTTGCAGGTGAGGATTTTCCAGCAGGGTAGCGGTCCGGCCCTCCCAGAGGGACCAGGCCTTGGCGGCGGCCAGGCGGGCGATCTCGTTATCCCCGGTCAGGCGCCGGTGATAGGCGTGGAGGAGATCCTGCCGCTCCTCCGGGGGAATGGGGGCCAGAAAATCCTGCCACCAGTCCGGGAAGACCCAACGGGCGCCATCCTGATAGAACCAGGCGATCTCCTCCGGTCGGCAGAGAAAGACGCCGCGCACAATCAAGGCCGAGACCCGCTCGGGGTGGGTCTCGGCATAGGCCAGCGCGAGTGTCGAGCCCCAGGAGCCGCCAAAAACCAGCCAGGAGGCAATGCCCAGGCGCTCGCGAATGTGCTCCATGTCCGCCACCAGATGCCAGGTGCTGTTGTTGGCCAACTCGGCGTGGGGTCGCGAACGCCCGGAGCCGCGCTGGTCGAAGAGAATGATGCGGTAGCGTTTTGGATCGAAGAAGCGTCGATGGACCGGATCGCACCCCGCCCCGGGTCCGCCATGCAGGAAAACGGCGGGCAGGCCTTGGGGGTTGCCGCATTCCTCCAGGTAGATATCATGGCCCTCAACCAGCAGTCGCTGGCTGGCGTAGGGCTCGATCGGGGGGTAGAGGTCCGGTGATGTCGACATGATCTTGGGCCTGTTAGGTAGTGTGGCAAGCATAAGGGGCTGGGTGGCGGCTCGCAAGGAACCGGCGCCGGAGAACTCAGCCTGAAACGCGGCCTGGATGCCAAATGGGGGGTGGGCGAGTAGCATGAGCACCTGAGTCCAGGCCAGGTGGTGGGGAGCATTCGGATATGAGGGCCATGATAAGGCGGATGAGACGGGAGCGGACGGCGCCCCAGCCTAGGGGGAGGCGCTGGCTCCTGCCTTGCTGGATGGGAGTGCTGATGGGGGTGTTGATGTCGATGCCGGTATTGGCGGCCACCGCCTTCTCCATTGAGCATCGGGAGACCCAATTCGACGTCTATCGTTTGGAAAAAGGCGAGGAGCAGGCCCTGCGCCTCTTCTGGAAGCGTCCCGATGGCACCCCCTACGCCAGCCTGTACGCCCTGCGCCAGGACCTGGAGGCGCGGGGGCAACAACTGGTATTCGCGGTAAACGGCGGTATCTATTCGCGGGAAATGACGCCCCTGGGCCTCTACATCCAGGACGGCGAGACGCTGGCTCCCCTCAACCGGGGTGGGGGAGGGGGTAACTTCTTCCTCAAGCCCAACGGCGTTTTTTATATTACCGAACAGGGTGCTCAGGTGGTGATGGCGGATACCTATCAGCCCGCGGGCCGGGTGCTCCTGGCCATCCAGTCAGGGCCCATGCTCGTCATCAAGGGTGAACTTCATCCACGCTTCATCCCCGACTACGAAAGTCGGTATGTGCGCAATGGCGTCGGGGTGGATCGCGCGGGGCGGGTGGTGTTTGCGATCTCAGATGGCGAAGTCAATTTCCACGACTTCGGCACCTTGTTCAGGGACCGCCTCGATTGCCCCAACGCCCTCTATCTTGATGGTCAAATCTCCGGGATGTATCTACCCGAGTTGAACCACTACGCCCTCTGGGCTTGGCGCCCCCTGGTCTCCATCATTGGACTCACCCGGCCGATGGGCGAATAAGGCACGACTTGCGGCTGGGCGGACCAGGTTCCTTGGTCTTTAAACGCGGGTGGCGGTGGCGGACTTGGAGATTTCGCTCAGGCTTGCCATACTGGGCTTATCCCTCTCACTCTTCAAACCGAGGCGCTGCCTGGCATGACCCTGTCCACTCTTGGAAGCCTGCGCGGGATTTTGGTGTTAATCCTCCTGGTATCCGCCCCCGCCTGGGGCCAGACGAAGATTCCCATCGGCCCTGAGTTGGAGCGGCTGTCCGCGGCCCATGATTTTACCGTGGTCGGCTTGGCGGTCACGGGCGAGGCCGTTGGCCGGGCCAGCACGGAGGACATTTATCCCCGTCTGCGCAAGCTGTTGGTGGATTTCGATCACATTATCGTGCAGGCCCCAGGGGGGGGGATTGAACGCGTCATCATCCTGGGAGAGAAGATGGCCTATGTGCCACCTTCACCGCCGGTCACCGCTGGGGGGGGCCACCGGGACAGGCCACATCGAACTCAAGACTTCGCGTCGGGGGACCCAGCACGGGGTCCAGGTCTCCCTGGAGGGGGAGGGCGGTAAGCGGGTGTCGCGGGAGTTGTTGGTGGATACGGGGGCGGATTTCCTGGTCCTGCCCTCCTCTCTGCTGGGGGCCCTGGGAATCCCCGCCGATGGTCTGCGCCCCAGTGAGATGCAGACCGCCAATGGTAAAGTTCAGGCGCGTGTCGGCAGCCTACCCGCCATCTGGCTCGGTCAAAGCCGCATCGAAAATATCCGCGTCGCCTTTCTTGATGACGCCAAGCTCGGCAATAGCGGTCTCCTGGGCATGAGCGTACTGAGCCGCTATACCCTTACCATTGATGACAAGGCTGGGCGCCTGACCCTGGACCCCAAGGGGGGCGCCAAGCCGGGCCCGCCGGGAGAGGTAGTTGCCGAGGGGGCACCGGAAGGGGGGCAGGGTATGGAACCCGTGCCCGAAGCGGTAGTTTCGGCGCCGGAGCCACCCGTGGAGCCAACTCCCGATGGGACCCCCGAGGGCGGCCTTCAGGTTCCGGTCAGATAGGCTGACTAGCCTTCACAAATCCCACCTCAGCTCCCGTCCACCCACTGCTGCAGGGCGGTGATCAGGGTCTGAGCCTGGGCACGGCTGGAAATATTGAATTTGGACTGCTGCTGATATTGCCCGTTGCGCTTCTGATAGCGGCGGATGCTGTATTTCTCGGGGCCATAAGCCTCCTTGGCCCGGTCCCAATCCCGATAGCGGAAGAGGATGGTGGTCCAGGCCCCCCGGGAGAGGATGGCCTTGTCAAGTTCCTGGACGGTCTCTATGCCTTCGTCCGTGTAGCTCACCGTCAATTCGTCGATGGTTTCCGCCATGGGTGGATCTCTAGGGTTCTTGATGCTGTTGATGGGCCGGCGACAAGCTTCGCGCCGAAGGAAGCCAGGAGGGCGGCGATGTCGCACCGGCGGCTGGCGTTGGCAAGGGGCCAGGGGAGATTCGCTAAATCTTATAGTAGGATTTCCCGTCTAAAAGGCGCAACTGTGGTTTTAACCCGAGATCCCATGCGTGACATCACCCCACCAGTTGTTTAACTGATGAGTGTAGGGGGGCATGGGATTTGGTGCGATCGAGCGCATCGCTACCAAATTTCACCCGTTGATTGCGATGTATTTGATTGTAATTCCACCTACCCTGTTGCGACTACGATGATAGGTCATTGAAATCCTAATTTTTTCGACCCATTTGACCACAATATAACTTTAGGTATTGGGCGGAATTATGACCGAGGCCGAGGGGATCTCCTGGCAAAAATCAAGAAGTTGGTTTTCATAGGGATGACCCCGGTGCACTTGGCCATGATCATTCGAATGGTTTAACTCATTTTCAAAAGTAGCATTAACGCAGGAACATAAGATACCGGTGATTTTATTATATTCTAATTCATTAGATGCCCGCTATCTTTCAACGACTGGGTGAGGGTTTGTGGCTTGGAGGATGAGTATGGGTTTCCAAGGTTTTCAGTGATCCATGATCGGAGGGTAGTAGAAAATTACAAAATTGTGCTTGAAAACTTGCTAGCTAGTGCTAACATCCTGCACAGAGGGCAGGGAGTAAGCTGGTTTGCAGCCGACCGAGCAGCTAGATGTACGTGCCTATATGTTTCGATTGTATACCTTAAACCGAATCTTTGGGATCGCCTGGATCTGATGCTGTTTAAGTGGAGTTTAAGCATTTTCGGGATCTGTGCGAGAATCACAATTCAATCCATTGAGTTAGGCGCGGAACCTTTCAATGGGTTCATCCGAGATGCCTAGGTCACACCGGTTATGAGTGCAAAACTCGGCGGTTTGATCCCCATGTGATCCTTTATCACGCCGCAGCTGCGTTGATCGGTTCGCGAGTTTGAGGCCCCGGCTTGCCGGGGCATGGTCCTTTACTAAATCCATGCGGAGATTATGAGATGAAAACCATCAACTATCTACTCATCGCCGCGGTCTTGCCGGCGGTATCTGTGGGTATTCAGGCCGGTCCACAAGACCGATCCTTGACCGTTACAAAATCTGCTAGCCCGGCTCAACAGAGCGCCGCATCAAGCTTCTGGACGGCTGAGCGGATTGCCGCCGCGAAGCCTTTTCCCATGCCGGTGGATTACGGCTCAAATGATGTCGACATAGAGGCCATTCAAGCTGACGCCGAGGCGTTAGGACAACCTGGCATGACGCCTCCCGGTAGGGGGCAGACTAATCCGGGTGGGGCTGCCGAGATGTCCTTTACCGACGAGTTGCAGTCACTAACTGATGAAGCCGATGATGGCGATACCTCCAATCTCGAGGGCACCATGCAAGATGCTGGCATGGATGTCACGTTTCAAGCCGGCGCATTGGGTACTCCAGCCGATTTAGAGGCGGGAACGACCCAAGTCTACACCTCCTATTTGGTCAACAATAAAGCCGCTCTCTGGAAGGTGTATCCCCATAAATGGGTGGGGCGGCTTTCTTTCAGCACTCCAAACGGAACAAGCTACTGCTCGGCGACGGTGATCAGTAACAACAATATCGTCACCGCGGCTCACTGTGTCTATGATACCACCAATAACCGCTTTTATTCGAATTGGGTCTTCTCTCCCGCATATCGGAATGGCACAAGCCCCTACGGGACCTTCGGGTGGACTGCTTGTACAGTTCTCCCTGCTTGGACAGCCCTTTCGGGTAGTTACAGCATCAACACCTGGGCTCGCCATGACGTTGCTGTTTGTAGTATGGGTAATAATGCTTTGGGACAGACACTTAACCAAGTGGTTGGCTGGGCTGGGCGGTCGTGGAATCAGCCTTACGCCCAGTTGCACTTCAATAGTGGTTATCCGTGGAATGACTACCGGAACATTGCACTTGCGAACGCCGGCCAGTACCTGCGCAATTGTACCGCCGAAAGCTTTACTCAAACGACTGAAACTGCGCCTTCCCGCGTCGGCTGAGATCAAGGCCTTGGAACTCACCGGTTGGGTTAATAGTGTCAACTCTGGGCTCTTTATAAATACCCAGAACCTCTATGGGGCTAGATTTAACTCTTCCAACATCGTTCCACTATGCACTACTCGGGGTTGTTGACCTGCATTGCTTTCTCCGTTTGCTGGATTTTGATTTAACCCCTCCGAGCCTGGCTGAAAAGCCAGGCTTTTTCATGAAAAAACAGAGTTTTAATCCTCTGGCATGCGGGAAATTGGAAGAAACCCAAGGTTATGGAATGGCTCTCCAAGGGGCTGCTTCAGGTATTGATGGGGCCGGCAACGAACTCGCGCCGAAGGATTCCAGGAGGGCGGCAATGTCCCGCCGGCGGCTGGCGTTGGCAAGGGCCAGGGGCGTACGTCCCTGGGCATCGGTCAGGTTGACCTCGGCACCCAGGGTGATCAGGCGTTTGACTACCAGGATCTGGCCGCCGGTCACGGCATGATGCAGGGGTCGCCCCCCGGAGGCATCCGCGGCGTTGACGTCGGCCCCCTGGGCAACAATCAGGGCCAGGACATCGCGATCCGACACACCCTCTTCCACGAGTTGCGCTAGCAGGGCCTGAGTGTCCTCTTGACCGCCCCGTCGGAACAGGATGCGCGCGGTCTGGGTCTTGCCGGCCAGCAAGGCGGCTTGCAGCGGGGTGCGCTGGCTGGCGTCGCGGACATCCAGGGCGGCGCCATGCTCGAGGAGTTCCTCGACTACCACCAGGTGGCCGCGTCGGGCGGCCACATGCAGGGGATAATCCCCATCAGCCCCCGCCTGGTTGATATTCGTTCCCCAGTAGAGGTGGCGCTTGATCTGGTCCAGGTCCCCGACGTGGATCGCCCGGTAAAGGTTGAGGGTGGGTTCGGGCGGTCGGTTGCAGGCCATGACCAGCACCGCCACCAGGCACAGGCAACAGAGGCTGGAAAAATTATTAGGGATCAGGGACGGCTGGGTGTTCATGGGGGAGGATCTTAAGCCCCTACCTTCCAGGCCCGCAACCGCGAACCTGACCAAATGTGCTACCTTTGCCCGCTATGTTAAGCAAGATCTTCCTCGCCCTGGCGGTCATTCTCGGCATCTACTGGGCGATACGTACACGCCGGCGGGGCGGTGGGCCGCCTCCGGGTCCCCAATCCCCTCCTCAAGCCCCGCTGATCTCCCTGGCGAGAGTCCGGGCCTTGGCCTATGGCTTGCTGGTCGCCATGGTTAGCGGCAGCCTGCTATGGCTCTATTGGGGCTGGGAAGCGGGTCGCGGGGTGGTTTCGGTCCAGGTGATCAATGCCAATACCGGGGCTATCGTCATCTACCAGGCCCGCCGCGCGGATGTGGCGGGCCGCCATTTCACTACCCTGGATGGCCGCCGGGTCGTGCTGGCCGAGGTGGAGCGCCTGGTCCTAGAGTGAGAATAGCCCGCCATCCGCCGGGCGGCCTCAAGCCGGCGCCAGGGGTCCGAAGTTGAAGGCCAGCGACAGGCGCTGTTCCTGGCTCCGGTTCACCTCTACCCGGTGAGGTAGCGAGGGCGGGAAGAAGAGGAAATTCCCGGCCTTGGGCATCAGGCGCGTCGTCAGTTGCCCGTCCAACAGGACGAGTTCGCCCGATTGGTCGGGCACCTGGATGTAGTAGACGCCGGAGAGGAGTTCGTCGTTTTCGTCATGGTTATGGATGCTGGTATCCTGCCCAGGCCCTTGGGCATTGAACCAGAAGCCCAGTCTCAGGGGCTTGTGGCCATAATTGAGGATGGCGCGGGCGCAGGACTCAGCATAGCCTAGCACGCGATCCAGTTCCGGGATGCGTTGACGTTCCAGATAGAGGTTCTCGAAGCGACCACCAAAAAAGTGGGTGCGAGACGAGAAGTCAGCCGCATCCAGTGCTTGAAAGGCGGCCAGAATGCGGCGGTTGATGTCCTTGGATCCCGGCAACTGGCTCCCCTGGATGGGGGTGCTGGTCCAGAGTCTGGGTGATTTGGTTTGACTGGCGGTCATGGTGATTTTCTTTTAACCTCGGTGATCTCATTGCTAGGAGGCCAGAGCTCCCCTTAAGCCAGAATTTCGCGCGATTCGTCGCTATTAGGCCTTCATTTCGATCAAACATTGGCGACATGGGATTGTCAAGGTCCATCATATCCCCTATGTTGCTCACTTTGCCCACCAATAACCAACACTACCTTTGAGAGGATTGCATGGCTAAGTTCATCACTTCGCTACCAGGTGTCGGCGGGGCCACGGCCGCCATCCTGAACAAGCATGGCTTCCGAGTTATCGAGGATATCGCCAACGCCAGCCCCGAGGCCTTGTCCGCCGTACCAGGTTTCCGAGCCAGCCGCGCGGCCCAGATTATAGCGGCCGCCCGGGCCACCCTGGCCGAAGAACAGGCTGTCAAGACTACCGAGGTCAGGAAGTCGCCGAGGGCTAAGTCTGTCGTTCATGCCGAGGCGTCCGAGGCCGAAATTTCAGGGGTTACCCCCCCCAAAGTCAAAGCCCCGAAGTCCCTTAAGCCTCCCAAGGACGAGGCACCCGTTTTCGTCGATGTAGAGGAGAAGCCTGCCAAGGTCGCCAAGATGATCGTGGACGAAATGCCCAAAGTGAAGACGCCCAAAGCCCCCAAAGCCCCCAAAGCCCCAAGGCCCCCAAGGCCCCCAAGGCCCCCAAGGCCCCCAAGGCCCCCAAGGCCCCCAAGGCCGAGACAGCAGCGCAGCCCCTGGAGGACGCGGTTAAGCCGGCCAAGCCCGAAAAGAAGACTCAGGATGACAAGATGATCGTGGACAAAATGCCCAAAGTGAAGACGCCTAGAGCCACCAAGGCCCCCAAAGCCGAGACAGCAACGCAGCCCTTGGAGGTCGCGGATAAGCCGGCAAAACCCGAAAAGAAGGCTAAGGACACCAAATCCAGAGAAAAGAAGGTCAAGGAGCCAACGGAGGTCCAGGTCGAAAATAAGGAAAAGAAGGTCAACGCCGCCAAGACGGCAGGCAAGGGTAAGAAGTCCAAGTGATGTTCGCGGACCGGGCGTGACACTGGCTTGCCCAGCGACATAAAATCTTGTCCCCGCAGTGGCGCTTCACGGCGCCGCCAGATGCGGCCCTGGAAAAATGTTTCCTTTTGCCCTCGTAGCTCAGAAGGATAGAGCGATCGCCTCCTAAGCGGTAGGTCACAGGTTCGAATCCTGTCGAGGGCACCAATCCTACGGTGCTTGCGCGCCATATGCGGCGCTTTCTGCCTCCAGTTGCCAAATAGCCGCTTTTAAAATAGGCGATTGAGCCCATTTAATGCCGCCACTCGGTAGGCCTCGGCCATGGTGGGGTAGTTGAAGGTGGTGTTGACGAAGTAGCGCAGGCTATTGGCCTCCCCCTTCTGGGACATGATGGCCTGGCCGATGTGGACGATTTCCGATGCCTGTTCACCGAAGCAGTGGATGCCGAGGATCGCCAGGGTTTCGCGGTGAAAAAGGATCTTGAGCATGCCGACCGTGTGCCCGGTGATCTGGGCGCGGGCCAGGGTGCGGAAGTTGGCGTGGGCGACCTCGTAAGGGATCTGGGCGGCGGTGAGTTCGCGCTCATTGCGGCCCAGGGAGCTGATCTCCGGGACCGTGTAGATGCCGGTGGGGAATTCCTCAATCAGGGACCAGTCGCACGCACCTTCGGCGATGTGGGCACCGACAAAGCGGCCCTGATCGTAGCTGGCGCTGGCAAGGGCGGGTGGGCCGGCCACGTCGCCAGCGGCGTAGATGTGCGGCAGGGCGGTCTGGTAGCTGGCATTGACGTCGAGTTGGCCACGCCGGTTGGGGGTCAGGCCGATCTCCTCCAGGCCCAGATGGGCGGTATTGCCGCTGCGGCCATTGGCCCAGAGTAGCAGATCGGTCTTGAACTTCTTGCCAGACTGGCAATGAAGTACCACCCCATCCTCATCGGCCTCCACTGCGGCGTAGGCCTCGTCGTGGCGGATGACGACGCCCTGGTGACGTAGGTGGTAGCTGAGGGCGTCGGTAATTTCGTCGTCGAGGAAGGAGAGGAGACGGTCGCGGGTATCGACCAGGTTCACCTTGACGTCGAGATTGGCGAAAATGGAGGCGTATTCACAGCCGATGACGCCGGCCCCGTAGATGGTGATGGAACGTGGAGTGTGGCCGAGCCGCAGCACCGAATCGCTGTCAAGGATGCGTGGATGGCCGAAGTCAATATCCGGAGGGTGGTAGGGGCGGGAGCCCGTGGCGATGACGAAGTGTTCCGCGCCGAGGATCTCGGCCACGCCCTCCGGCCGGGGCACCTGTATATGGTGGTCATCGACGAACCGTGCTTGACCAAAGATCACATCCACCCGGTTGCGGTGATAGTAGCGGTAACGGGTGCGGACCTGGGCCTCGATAACATGGTCCGCAGCCCTGATCAGGTCGGGGAACTCCACTTCCACCTGGTCGAGGGTATGTTGAAACAAGGGGTTGCGCCGGTAGTCGGCCAGCATCTGGATGGAGTGACGCAAGGCCTTGCTGGGGATGGTGCCCCAGTGGGTGCAGCCACCCCCCACCTTGTCGTGGGCCTCGATCACGGCGACTTTCTGGCTCGCCTTGCAGAGCTTCATGGCGGCGCCCTCGCCCGCCGGTCCCGTGCCGATGATGATGGTGTCGAAGGTTCTTGGCTTCATCTGTACACTTCCCCCTTATCCTAAAGTGACCCGCTAGCGCCGCGAGGCGTTGTCGCTCTCTGCTACGGCTGGCAGCGCGTCACGTCTCATGATCATACAAGTATCCCATCAGGAGAGCCTCATGCCTCGCGTCACCGTCGTTGGTGCCGGCTTCGCCGCCATGACCGCCGTCCGCGCCCTCCACAAGGCCGGCGGTATTCAGATCTCGGTGGTGAGCCCGAAGGCCGAATTCGTCTATCTGCCCGGTCTCATCTGGATCCCCTCGGGCCTGCGGCGCGCCGAGGATCTGCGCTTGCCGCTTGCCCCCTTTTTCCGCCGCCTGGGGGTCGAGCACCGGGGGGCGGAGGCCCTGAGCCTGAGCGCCGATGGCCGGTTACTGGAGACCAGCGCTGGCCCCGTCGAAAATGATGGCCTCATCATCGCCTCTGGCGGGCGCTTCATCAAGAAGTTGCCCGGCATCGAGCACGCCATTACCCCCTGCGAGGGGATCGCCGCCGCTGAGCGCATCCGCGATCGCCTTCGCGAGATGAAGGGGGGTGTCATCGCCCTGGGATTCGCTGGTAACCCTCTGGAGCCCCAGGCTATGCGGGGTGGGCCCATGTTCGAGTTCCTCTTTGGTATCGATCGCCAGTTGCGCCAGGAGGGACGTCGGGATAAGTTCAAGCTGATCTTTTTCAGCCCGGCGGACAAGCCGGGTAATCGGCTGGGTCCCAAGGCCGTCGTGGGCCTGATGGCCGAGATGCGTAAGCGCGATATCGAGACCCATCTCGGTCACAAACTCAAGGGCTTCAGTGATACCCAAGTGAGCACGGAGGGGGGGGATTTCGCCGCCGATCTCATTCTCTTTATGCCCGGCATGACCGGCAACACCTGGTTTGATAAGACTCATCTGCCCCGTTCCCCTGGCGGCCTAATCCAGGCGGATGCCCAGTGCCGGGTTGCCAGCCTGGAGCGGGTCTATGTCGCGGGTGATTCCGGCAGCTTTCCGGGACCGGACTGGATGCCCAAGCAGGCCCACATGGCGGACCTCCAGGCCAGGGCGGCCGTCGGGAACCTGCTGGCGGAGTTCCGGGGCGAGGCGCCCAGCAAGACCTTCAAGGTCGAACTGGTGTGTATCGTCGATGCCATGGATCGGGGCATGTTGGTGGCCCGTACCGAGAAACACAACCTGATGCTGCCCTCCAGCCGGCTGTTTCATTGGCTGAAGCGCGCCTTCGAGTGGTGGTATCTGCGGCCCTTCCGCTGAAACCAGGTCGGCTCCTCGGGGCATTCGTTTCTGGGAGCATAAAAAAGGCCGGTAGTTGGCTACCGGCCTTTAGGGGCTGGACGACGGCGCAAGACCGTCGCCACGGAACGCCGCTTAGTAGCGGCGCCCACCGCCAGGGCCGCCACCACCGCCGCCACTGCGCTGGGGACGGTCGGTGCGGGGCTTGGCCTGGTTGACGCGCATGTTGCGCCCCTTGAGGGGGGTCTCGTTGAGGGCCTTGATGGCGGCATCCGCCTCGGAGTTGTTGGGCATCTCCACGAAGCCAAAGCCCTTAGACTGGCCAGAGAACTTGTCGCTAATTAGGCTGACGCTGGAGATTTCGCCGTAAGCCCCAAAGGCCTCGCGTAGTTCGTCCTCGGTGACGCCGTATGAGAGGTTGCCAACGTAAATGTTCATGTCTCTTCTGTCTCGATAGATCTTATGTGTATTGGCAAAAGAAGAACGGTCGAATAATCAATACACAACTTAATCGACGGTCGGATTCCGGGCCGCTTGCGCAAGCCCGGGAAGAAGGGGGTGCGGGGCTCCTAGCATCCTGATCAACCCGCCTGGCGCATCCTGTGCCCGCTCGTGCCCTGCCGCGGCGGGCCTTGCCGATGCGGATTAGGACCCTGGGGCTTGGCGTTTGTCGCCGGGCGCGGCCGGTGAAAGCGCACGGGTTCCGGATCCGGAGGGGCGGAACCCATGGGGAGTGGCTCGAAGCCCAGGATGGTATGAAGGGGGATCTTCCGCTTGAGCAATCGCTGGATGTCGGCCAGCAGCTTATGTTCGTCCGGACTGACCAGCGACAGGGCGGTGCCCTCCGAGCCGGCGCGGCCGGTGCGCCCGATGCGGTGAACATAGTCCTCCGGGACATTGGGCAACTCGTAGTTGACCACATGGGGCAGCCGGTCGATGTCCAGACCCCGGGCGGCGATGTCGGTTGCTACCAGTGCCCGTACTTCGCCCTGCTTGAAGCCCAGCAGGGCCCGGGTGCGGGCACTCTGGCTCTTGTTCCCGTGGATGGCCGCGGAGCTGATCCCATCGGTTGCCAACTGATCGGACAGCCGGTTGGCGCCATGCTTGGTGCGCGTAAAGACCAGTACCTGCTCCCAGCCGCCAGCGTGGATCAGGTGGGATAGCAGTTCGCGCTTGCGGGTCTTGTCCACCGGGTGGGCCAGTTGCCGTACCAGGTCGGCGGTATCGTTGCGACGCGCAACCTCGATGAAGGTCGGTGAACGCAGGATGCCGGTGGCGAGTTGCTCGATCTCGGCGGAATAGGTGGCGGAGAAGAGCAGATTCTGGCGGCGCGGCGGCAGGAGTCGCAGCACTCGGCGAATGTCATGGATGAAGCCCATGTCAAGCATGCGATCGGCCTCGTCCAGGACCAGGATCTCGATGCGGGACAGGTCGATGGTGCCCTGACCGGCATGGTCCAGCAGCCGACCGGGAGTCGCTACTACCAGATCGACACCAACCCGCAACCGCTCCACCTGGGGCTGGATGCCGACGCCCCCGAAGATAACGGCGGTGCGCAGCGGCAGGAATTGCCCATAGGTGCGGAAACTTTCCTCAACCTGGGCCGCCAGTTCGCGGGTGGGCGTCAGCACCAGGGCCCGGGGTTGACGGCCGGTTCTGGCCCGGCCATGGAGAAGCTGGAGAATGGGCAGGGCGAAGGCGGCGGTCTTGCCGGTGCCGGTCTGGGCACCCGCCAGGATGTCGCCACCGGCGAGTACCGGCGGGATGGCCTGGGCCTGAATAGGGGTGGGAACATCATAGCCTTGGGCGTTAATCGCCCGCAGCAATTCGGCCCTGAGGCCGAGGGAAGAAAAGGGCATGAAAACTCCTGGATGGGATGCGCCAAAGGTGGAGCATCCCAAGGACTCCGGTCGACGTCGCAACGGGACGACAGGGGGAGAAGGGGGTGAAATGGGGACCGTCCAGTGGGCACTGGCCTGGTCTGAGCGAGAATGGGTGTACAGAGGAAGCGTGCCTGGGGGGTGTGGGCGCGAAGCGGTTAGCGCTATTATTTACGGCTGAGTATAACCTAGCGCCAGGATTTGTGAAGTGAAGATTGCGTAGGCCAGGCGCGCCAAGGCCTGTCTGGCGGGGCCCAAAACATTCGTAGGCGTCCAAGGAATGGGGTGCGGCAATCTCTTGTCCATGACTGCCCTTATTGTGCTATACAGTGGCTTAATTGACTATTGTCATCCGAACTGGCCTCGGTCTGGGTGTGCTACACCAGGGTTGAGTCCAGTGGCGAAGTCATGACTGAATCCAAGCGCCCGCCAGAGGTGCATCGATAAAGACAGGCTCAACCTGCGGAGTTTATTACCACCATGAGCGCTTTGATCGAGATGTTTCGCGCCTCGGGCGCGTTGTATGGAGGCAACGCGGCCTTCATCGAAGACCTGTACGAGCGGTACCTCGCCGACCCCGAGAGCGTGGATCTGGCCTGGCGGCAACGCTTCGACGTCATGCGCGGCGGGGCCGCGAATGATATACCCCACGGTCCCGTCAAGGAAAATTTTCTGCGCCTGGCGCGGGAGAGCCATGTCCGGCCTTTGGTCCGCTCCTCGGAACGACTGGAGCCAGCGGCGGCGGAGAAGCAGTCCGCGGTCCTGCGGCTTATCAATGCCTATCGCTATCGCGGCCATCAGGCCGCCGACCTGGATCCCATTCATTTGCGCGAGCAGCCCCCGGTTCAGGACTTGGACCCGGCTTTTTACCAGTTGGGCGAGGCGGATCTGGATCAGGTTTTCCATACGGGCTCCCTCTACGCCCCCGACCGCATGCGTCTGAGCGATATCGTTGCCCTCCTGCGGGAGATTTACTGCGGGGCCGTGGGCTCAGAGTATATGCACATCACCAGCGTTGAGGAAAAACGCTGGATTCAGAAGCGGTTGGAGGGCTATCGGGCTAAGCCGGAATTGGAGTCCGAGGATCGGCGTTGGCTGTTGACCCTGCTGACGGCGGCGGAGGGGCTGGAGCGCTATCTCCACGCCCGTTATGTTGGCCAGAAGCGCTTTTCCCTGGAAGGCGGCGAGGCCATGATTCCCCTGATGGATGAGTTGATCCAGCGTGCCGGGCGCAAGGGCATCAAGGAGGTCGTCATTGGCATGGCCCATCGCGGCCGACTCAATGTCCTCATTAACCTGCTGGGCAAGCCGCCCAAGACCCTCTTTGACGAATTCGAAGGCCGCGTCCCCCATGTCGGAGACAAGGCTGGGGATGTCAAGTACCACCTGGGCTTCTCCTCCGACGTGGAGACTCCTGGCGGGGGCGTCCACCTGGTGCTGGGCTTCAACCCCTCCCATCTGGAGATCGTCAATCCGGTCATCGAGGGCTCGGTGCGGGCCCGCCAGCGCCGCCGCCGCGATCGAACCGGTGACCAGGTCCTTCCCCTGCTCATCCACGGTGACTCGGCTTTCGCCGGTCAGGGCGTGGTGCCCGAGACCCTGCAGCTCTCCCAGACCCGCAGTTACGGCACCGGTGGGACCCTGCATGTGGTGGTCAACAATCAGATCGGCTTTACCACCAGCCACCCCTTGGATGTCCGGTCCACGCCCTATTGCACTGATGTGGCCAAGATGGTTCAGGCCCCGGTCTTCCACGTGAACGGCGATGACCCGGAGGCGGTCATTTTTGTTACTCGCATGGCCCTGGACTACCGGAACGAGTTCCACAAGGATGTCGTCATCGATTTGATCTGTTACCGCCGCCTGGGTCACAACGAGGCCGACGAGCCCGCCGTTACCCAGCCCATGATGTACAAGAAGATCCGCGCCCATCCCACGGCCCGGGAGGTCTACGCGCAGCGGCTCGCCGAGTTGGGCATCTTGGGCAAGGAGGACGCGGAGGCCCTGGTCGAGAAGTATCGTAACTCTATCGAGCATGGGGTGGTCATGGCCCGCCCTGTCATGTGCGGGCTGGACAACGCCTTTCGGGTTTCCTGGCGGGCCTTTGCCGGCAAGGGCTGGGACCAGGAGGTGGATACGGGCGTAGCGCGCGCCAAACTTCAAGAGTTGGCCCAGCGACTGCTGCGGGTACCCGATGGCTTCGAGCTTCATCCCCGGGTCAGTAAGATCTGGAACGAGCGGCGCAAGATGGCCAAGGGCGATCAGTTGGCCGACTGGGGATTCTGCGAGAACCTGGCCTACGCCAGTCTGGTTGACGCCGGTTTTCCGGTGCGCCTCTCGGGACAGGACTGCGGCCGTGGCACCTTCTTCCATCGCCATGCCAAAATTCACGACCAGCTTACGGGGGAGAGCTATACCCCCCTGCAGCACATGAGCGAGAGCCAGGGACCCTTCATTGCCATCGATTCCATCCTGTCGGAGGAGGCGGTATTGGCTTATGAGTATGGCTATGCCTTGGCCGAGCCCAATGACCTTACCCTTTGGGAAGCCCAGTTTGGTGATTTCGCCAATGGGGCCCAAGTGGTGATCGACCAGTTCATCACCTCCGCTGGCACCAAGTGGAATCTGGATTGTGGCCTGGTGATGCTGCTGCCCCATGGCCTGGAGGGCCAGGGCGCGGAACACTCCTCGGCCCGCCTGGAACGTTACCTGCAACTTTGCGCCGAGGATAATATTCAGGTCTGTGTCCCCAGTACCCCGGCCCAGATGTTCCATCTACTGCGCCGCCAGATGCTGCGGAATTACCGTCGGCCCCTGATCGTCATGACGCCCAAGAGCTTGCTGCGCCATCGTCTGGCGACCTCCAGCCTGGACGACCTGGAGCATGGCCGTTTTCAGCCGGTGATCGGCGAGAGCGATGCCCTGGTTGTGGCGGGGGTGAAGCGGGTGGTGATGTGTAGCGGCAAGGTCTATTACGACCTGCTGGAGGCGCGACGGGCGCGTGGTCTCACGGACGTGGCCATCCTGCGTCTGGAGCAGATCTACCCCTTTCCCAGAGATCAGTTCGCCGCCGCCCTGGCCCCCTACACCGCCGCGACCCAGTTCATCTGGTGTCAGGAGGAGCCCCAGAACCAAGGTGCCTGGGACCAGATCAAGCACCGCTTCCACCGCCTGCTGGCGGACAATCGACAGGTGTGCTACGCGGGGCGGGCCATCTCCGCCGCTCCGGCGGTTGGCCACCGTAACGTTCATGTCGAACAGCAGGAGCGCCTTATTGACGAGGCCCTCTCTGGCCAGCTCAACGAAAAACAGAATCGCAGGATCCCGCTATGACAATCACTACTGAAGTCCTCGTTCCCGCCCTCCCGGAGTCCGTCGCCGATGCCACCGTCCTCGCCTGGCATAAGAAGCCGGGCGACCCGGTCAGGAAAGACGAAAGCCTGGTCGATCTGGAGACGGACAAGGTGGTCCTGGAGGTGCCCGCGCCCGCCGATGGGCAGTTGTCCGAGATTCTCATGGCGGTCGGCGAAGTGGTTACCGCCAGTACCGTCCTTGGCCGCATCGGCGCCGTCAGTTTCGCGCCAGTCGCCGGGGCCGAGCCTGCCAAGCCGACTGCCAGCGCCAGTGTCCCCGCTGGCGCGGTGTCGGAGCCCGGTGCCATTCTGGCGCCGGCCGCCCGCCGCCTGGTCAAGGAGCTCGATCTCAATCCCGCCGAGATCGCCGGTAGCGGCAAGGATGGGCGCATCCATAAGAGCGACGTCGTGGCCCATCTTGACCAGCGTGAGGCCAGTCGCCCCGCCGCCGATTTCGATATGACTCCGCGGGTTACCCAAGCCCCGGCGCTGAGCGGCGAGGCGGGCCGGCCCGAGCAGCGCGTGCCCATGACGCGTCTGCGGGCACGCGTCGCCGAACGCCTGGTTCAGGCTCAACAGACCGCCGCCATCCTGACCACCTTCAATGAGGTGGATATGCAGCCCATCATGGAGCTGCGCAACAAATACAAGGATCAGTTTGAGAAGGCCCATGGCGTGCGCATGGGCTTTATGTCCTTCTTCGTTAAGGGCGCGGTGGAGGCCCTGCGGCGCTTCCCCATCGTGAACGCCTCGGTGGATGGCTCCGATATCATTTACCACGGCTACTATGACATCGGTATCGCCGTCAGCAGCCCGCGTGGCTTGGTGGTCCCCATTCTGCGCAATTGCGATCAACTCACCATGGCCGGCGTGGAGCAGGGCATAGCCGACTTTGGTCGCAAGTCAAAGGACGGAAGCCTGAGCTTCGAGGACCTGACGGGCGGCACCTTCTCCATCACCAATGGGGGCATCTTTGGCTCCCTGCTCTCTACGCCTATCCTGAATCCGCCCCAAAGCGCCATCCTCGGTATGCATAAGATTCAGGAGCGCCCCATGGTGGTACAGGGACAGATCGTCGCAAGACCCATGATGTATCTCGCCCTCTCCTACGACCATCGCATCATCGATGGCCGTGATGCCGTCCAGTTCCTGGTCACCATCAAGGAGATGCTCGAGGACCCGTCGCGTTTGCTGCTGGGCGTCTAGATTTGCCCTAGTCAGTGAGGGGACCAGGGATGGGTCCCCCACCTCTTGGGTTTGCTACCGCTTGACTGGGTGACGGCTAGTCCCTCAAGGCGGGGGCTTTGCTGAAGCTAAAGGTTAGTTGACGATTCCCACGACCTCGAAACCCAGGCGGTGCCAGCCTATTTGCGCACCGAGTCTATGCCCTTGTGCGGAATGAAGAGGCCACACCCCATGTGGCGGTGCGATCCTAATCCAGTGACCTGGAGACGGATGGATTCCGCGGGGGACAGATCGGCCAGCAGGAGGCTGCGGGTTTGCAAGCCCCCGCCGGGGATGGTGAGGGTGGTGGTTTTGCCGCACAGGGCCTTGCGAACGCCGATATTAAGGTGATGAAGTTCCCGTGCCATGCGCGTCAGGAAGGCCTCTTCGTCATCGCCTTCCTGGGTGACAACATAGCGGGCCAGAAGGGTGGTGTCCTTGCTGAGGGGCTTGATCTTCGCCTCGCCGATCGTGAGAGGGCAACCGGCTACGTCCAGGGTGCGCCCGCGCAGGCCCTGAATCAGGTCATCCTGTCGCTCCTGACGCAAGCGTATCGCCAGCTTGGTGCGGCGCGAGAGGATGAGATGACTTTCGGTGCCGTGCGTTGGCCGTTCCCAACCATTCTGGGAGCCGGCGACGTGAATGCTGTGTACCCCCGCATCGGCCTCGTCGCTAAACCAGGGCAGCGCATCAATGATGGCGCTGGCAAGGGCATGGGCATGGTCAACGGGCAGTCGCTTGCAGTCGAGCGCGAAGAGGATATCGACGACCTCTGCCGTGACCTCGCAGTCTTGTTCGCTGGGATTTTCTTGCCAAAACATGGTGTGTTCCCGTTAGTTTACAGGCAGGCGCTCGCTCAGGGCCTCGCGGTCGAACCACCAGTCATCCTGAACCAGGACATCAACCACGTTGCGCAGTCGGACCAGAAATTTCTCGGGTTGCTTGAGTTCGAGCTTCTCCATCCAATAGTCAAAGGCCTCCTGGCTGTCCACGGCACCATGGCGGCGTGCCACCTGGCCGAGGATCTGGTTGGTGAAGAACATCAGGTTTTCCCGCTGAGTCCCCTCCGCGCGGATGTCGGCCAGGAAGAGGGCGGTGGTGGCTGCCACGGCCGCGCCATCCGCGTCGTCGGGGTCTCCTCGACGATGTGAGTCAGGAGTTCCACTGACAGGTCCGGGTCCATGGGGTAGGTGACCGCCAGCCAGATTCCCTGGCCAAGGGCCGCCAGGGATTGGGGTTGATCGGCTTGGAAGAGGACGTCGCAGGCATCGGCCGCAGACTCAAAGTCTTCGTGGGCGATGAAGACGTCAAGCACCTCCCGACCCAGGGCCCAGGCCTCTTCCCCTCGTTCCAGGCCAACCAGGGCGCGAGCCATTTGCAGACGGACATCCGCGAGTTCGGCGGCCCCGGCCCCCCTGCGCGTAAGGTGATCCAGCCGCTCCCGCAAGGCTCCCAGATGAGATTCCAGGGCGGCCTGCTCGGCGGCCAGGTTGATGACGGCATCCGCAGCGGTTTCAGCCAGGCGTCGGCTGTTGATTTCCAGAAGGTTAAGGTCCATGGCGTTATCCTGGTAGCGTGTGTGGGTCTAACGAATCAGGCCGCTAAAGGCCGCCTCGAGACGATCCTCCCAGTTTTCCGGGGTATCGGGGTAAGGCGGTTTGAGATCGATGCGGAAGAAGCGCTCCCCGCTGCGGGCAATGCCCTGAATGATGGGCGCAAGTTCCTCAAAGGATTCAATTTCCTTGTTGGCTACCAGAATGTCGCTGAGTTTCAACATGCGTTTGGATTTCCGCTAGGATTGAAGTCTGGGGAGGGATATGCCGCCACCGCGGGGGAATGCAACGGTGGCGGCCCCTAATGAAAGTCGTCGAGCGGGGGCTGAAAAGGGTGGCTGAAGACTACGGGAAGGGTCGCCAAGGACCCGATGGCGGCTGAGTGGATTAGCATAAGGTTATATTATCGATCATTGACCGGCTGTAACTAATGCCGTAAGATTTATGATAATTCGTGTCCGGTCGCCAGTGTTCAGCGGCCGGGGGTTACCTGCTCGGTTGATCTCGCAAAGCGGGTAAAAACTAGAGTCATGACTATCCCCTAAGAGATATGAGCAGGGCGGGAATATCTCCCCGTCAGTGGAATAGCCCGCCTCTGGCCTCTGGGGTATATTGGAGTGCGACACAGTTTGTACCCGCCCTAAGGCAGGTGGCAAGACCACAAGGCGCGGCTGACCCGCCGCTCGTAAGATCCAAATTATGGGGCCCCGCGACCCTTATCAAGCCGCGAGACCGTGACAATAAGGCTTCCAAACCTTTCCGCTTTAGAAAGACAGGAGAGACAGCGCAATGGCTATTGAAAAGCACAATACTCCGATGCTCGATCAGTTGGAGACCGGCCCTTGGCCGAGCTTCATCAGCGGCATCAAGCGTCTCCGCGATGAGCATCCGGAATCGCGCATCAATGAGGTTACTAACGACCTGCTCGGCCAGCTCGAGCACTCCTACGAGACCCGTAAGGGCTACTGGAAGGGCGGCACCGTCTCCGTCTATGGTTATGGCGGCGGCATCATTCCCCGCTTCTCCGAGGTCGGCAAGGCCTTCCCGAAATCCAAGGAATTCCACACGCTGCGTGTTCAGCCGCCGGCGGGCAACCACTACTCCACCGCTATGTTGCGTCAGCTCGCGGATAGCTGGGAGAAGTACGGGTCGGGTCTGGTGACTTTCCATGGTCAGACCGGCAACATCATGTTCATTGGCACCGATACCGCCAAAACCCAGCACTTCTTTGATGAGATCAACGAGTATGGCTGGGATCTGGGTGGCGCCGGCCCCTGCGTGCGAACCGCCATGTCCTGCGTGGGCGCGGCCCGCTGCGAGATGTCCTGCGTCAACGAACTCAAGGCCCACCGCTTGCTGGTCAACAACTTCGTGGACGACGTGCACCGTCCGGCCCTGCCCTATAAGTTCAAGTTCAAGGTCTCCGGCTGCGGCAACGATTGCCAGAATGCGATCGAGCGCGCCGACTTTGCCGTCATTGGCACCTGGCGCGATGACATGAAGGTCGATCAGGCCGAGGTCAAGGCCTATGTCGCCGACAAGGGTCGTCAGTACTACATCGACAACGTCATCACCCGCTGCCCCACCAAGGCCCTGTCGCTCAACGACGACGATACCCTGGCGGTGAACAATCGCGATTGCGTGCGCTGCATGCACTGCCTGAACGTCATGCCCAAGGCCCTGCATCCCGGCGATGACAAGGGCGTCACCATCCTGATCGGTGGCAAGCGCACCTTGAAGATCGGCGATCTCATGGGCACCGTGCTCGTACCCTTCAAGAAGCTGGAGACCGAGGAAGACTGGGAATCCATGGTCGAACTGGGCGCCACCATCATCGACTTCTGGGCCGAGAATGGTCTGGAGCATGAGCGCTGCGGTGAGATGATCGAGCGCATTGGTCTGGCCAACTTCCTCGAAGGGATCGGTGTCGAGCCGGATCCCAACATGCTCAGCCACCCGCGCCAGAGTTCCTACATCCGCATGGATGGCTGGGACGAGGCCGCCGAGGCCTGGTTCGAGCGCAAGGCCGAGGCCGGCTAGCACCCCACGCGGCCGGCGCCCCCCGGGGGGCGCCGTGCCCGGAACCGTTTCAAGACCTAACAGCATTCTTGGAGGAAAGGCGATGGCAGCAGCCGACATGCGTGAGCCGATCGAAACCGGATGTCCCGATCCCTGGCAGTATATGCACCCCGTGCAGCGCAAGAATTTTGGTATGTGGAAGTACCATGAGCACCCGAAGCCTGGCGTCCTGCGTCATGTGGCTTACAGTGGGGACGAGATATGGACCGTAAAGGTTGGTACTCAGCGTATCCTGGACCTTTTCTCCCTGCGTAAGCTCTGTGATATTGGCGAGCAGTTTGGGGACGGCTTCGTCCACTTTACCCTGCGCTCCAATCTGGAGTACATGGTGGCCGATGCCGCCAAGGTCGACCCCCTGATCAAGGCCGTCGAGGAGGCGGGCTTTATCGTGGGCGGCACCCAGAACTCGGTGGCCATGATCTCCCACACCCAGGGCTGGCTGCATTGCGACATCCCGGGCACCGATGCCTCCGGCGTTGTTAAGTCCATGATGGACGAACTCATAGATGAGTTCAAAAACGCCAATATGCCGAACCGGGTGCATATCACCACCTCCTGCTGCCAGATCAACTGCGGTGGGCAGGGCGATATCGCCATCAATATCCAGCACACCAAGCCACCCAAGATCAACCACGACCTGGTGGCCAATGTCTGCGAGCGCCCCTCCGTGGTTGCCCGGTGCCCCGTGGCCGCCATCCGTCCGGCCATCGTCAACGGCAAGCCCTCTCTGGAAGTGGACGAGCGCAAGTGCATCTGCTGCGGCGCCTGCTTCCCGCCCTGTCCGCCCATGCAGATCAATGATGCCGAGCACTCCAAGCTGGCGATCTGGGTCGGTGGCAACCACTCCAATGCACGTGGTAAGCCCACCTTCCAGAAGCTGGTGGCCGCTGGTATCCCCAATAACCCGCCGCGTTGGCCCGAGGCGACCGCCATCGTCAAGCGCATCCTCAAGGCCTACAAGGAAGGCGCCCAGGATTGGGAGCGCGTCAACGAATGGATTGAGCGCATCGGCTGGCCGCGATTCTTCGAAGAGGTCGAGCTGCCCTTCACCAAGTATCACATCGATACCTGGCGTGGCGCGCGGGCCAGCTTCAACGCCTCCAACTACATCCGCTTCTAGGGCGAAGGCCCTCTAGCCTTAAGGGGCTGGAGGGCCGAATCAGATCGAGGTCGCAATGAAGTTTGCAATTCAGATCAATGAAGGACCCTATCAACACCAGGCGTCCGACTCTGCCTACTTCTTTACCAAGAACGTCCTGGAGAAGGGGCATGAAGTCTTTCGGGTCTTTTTCTATCACGATGGGGTCAACAACGCGACGCGTCTGACGACTCCGCCCCAGGATGATCGCCACGTGGTCAATCGTTGGGCGGACCTGGCCGAAAAGTACGACCTGGATATGGTTGTCTGCGTGGCCGCGGCCCAGCGACGCGGTATCGTGGACGATGGCGAGGCCCAGCGTAATCGAAAGGACGCCACCAACATTCATCCCAGGTTCCGTATCTCCGGGCTCGGGCAATTGGTCGAGGCGGCTATTCAGTCGGATCGTCTCGTCGTCTTTGGTGACTAATAGGGGTAAGCGTCATGTCCGAAGTCGTGAAGAAATTCATGTACCTCAACCGCAGGGCCCCCTATGGCACCATCTATGCCTGGGAGTCCCTGGAAGTTGTTCTGATCGGGGCGGCCTTCGATCAGGAAGTTAATCTCATGTTCGTCGATGACGGCGTCTTTCAACTGGTCAAGGGCCAGGACACCGCGGGCATTGGCATGAAGAATTTCTCGCCCACCTACCGCACGCTGGGCGATTACGAAGTCAAGTACATCTTCGTGGACGCGGATTCCCTCGCGGCCCGTGGCCTGACCCAGGACGATCTGGTATCGATCGCCTATGAGGACATGGAGACGGAGGAGGAAATCGAAAACATCGTCGAGGTGGTGGACTCCGCCCGTGTGACCGAGCTCATGGATGAATCCGACGTGGTCTTCAGCTTCTAAGGAGGGTTTCCATGAGTATCCTGCACACTGTCAACAAGTCCCCCTTCGAGCGCAACTCTTTGGAGTCCTGCCTCAAGTTTGCCTCCCAAGGGGCATCTGTTCTCCTCATGGAGGATGGTGTTTATGCCGCCTTGGCGGGTTCGAGCGCCGAGGCACAACTAAAGGTTGGGCTCGGCAAGGTGTCGGTCTACGTTCTTGGCCCGGACATCAAGGCCCGCGGTTTCCGCGAGGATCGTCTGATCGATGGCATCAAAGTCGTGGACTATGCCGGTTTCGTGGATCTGGCCGTGGAAAACGACAAAGTCCAGGCCTGGTTGTAACCCCTGTTTTGTAACCAATCGAGGAGATTTTCATCATGCCAATCGTGGTCGACGGCAAGACTTTTGAAACCGACGAAGAAGGTTATCTGGCCAATATCAACGACTGGGTTCCCGGCGTTGCGGGTGTCATGGCCAAGGAGGATGACCTGGAACTGACCGATGAGCACTGGGACATCATCAACTTCCTGCGCGAGTACTACGAGGAGTATCAAATCGCTCCCGCCGTGCGGGTTCTGACCAAGGCCGTTGGCAAGAAATTGGGCAAGGACAAGGGCACCAGTAAGTACCTCTATGGCCTGTTCCCTTATGGACCGTCCAAACAGGCTTGCCGCTACGCCGGCCTGCCGAAGCCGACCGGCTGCGTCTGATCCCCTGCCGGGCTAACCGGTCCGCGGGGTGACTTATGTAAACCGCGGACCACGGGGTTGTACGGGGAACCAGAACCAGGAACCCATGAATGCGACTCCGTAATGCCTGGGTAGGCTTAGGCGGTGACGAGAGATAACCAGACCGGGGCAAACGCCATCCCCGTGTCTCCGACGGATTCACCGAAGGTAGCGGTAGCATGTCATTCCTGACACTTGTATATGCCTCGCTGTTCTACTTTGCCACCCTGGTGCTCCTGGCTGGCCTAGCGAACAAGATCTTGCAGTACGCGCGCACCCCCGCGCCTCTTAAGATCCCAACGACGCCGGCGCCCGTTACCCAAAGCGGCGTAATCTTTCGACTTGCCCGTGAGGTTGTCCTTTTCGAGAGCCTATTCAAGGGCAATAAGTGGACCTGGATTTTCGGCTGGATTTTTCACTTTGGCCTCCTCCTGGTTACCTTGCGCCATCTTCGCTATTTTATGGATCCGGTTTGGCTGCCGATTCAGCTAATTCAGCCCTTCGGTATCTACGGGGGGATGGCGATGGTTGTGGGGCTCGCCGGTCTCTGGTCGCGGCGCTTTCTGGTGGATCGCGTTCGCTATATCACGGGACCCTCGGACCACCTTATTCTCGCCCTCTTGATCGGCATAGGCCTGACGGGACTGGGCATGAGCTTTGTCATCCATGTCGATGTCATCTCGGTCAAGCAGTTCTTCCTGGGGCTTATGCGGTTCCACATCCAGCCCCTGCCTGCGGACCCCTTGCTGCTGTTGCACATGCTGCTGGTTGTCATCCTGATGATCGTCTTTCCTTTCAGCAAGCTACTTCACGCACCCGGGCTCTTTTTCAGCCCGTCGCGCAACCAGGTGGATAACCCGCGGGAGCAGAGGCATCTGGCGCCTTGGGCCAAGCGGTTCGAACAATAAGTTTGGCTGGCAGTTCGGATCGGGCAAGGCCCACCGTCCTGGCCGAAGGCAAGACAAGACACGATACGCGGATGAGGTCGAATCATGGCTAAGGTTAAACTGGAGGTTCCCGAACTCCAGCCCTATCTCGAAATCCCCGCCGTCACGCCAGGGGTTATGGCCCATTCGCGGCCCTTCGTGGCCAAGCCGGAGCATCAAGAACCCTTGGGCTTCCCGGGGGTTCTGGTGGACGACTGGCAGGAGAAGGCCATCGATAAGATGGGCGATCTGCTGGGCCGATATCGCTCCCTACGGGTTTATCTGGACGCCTGCGTGAAGTGTGGCTCCTGCACCGACAAGTGCCACTATTACATCGGTACCGGTGATCCCAAGAATATGCCGGTCGCCCGTCAGGATTTGCTGCGCAAGGTCTATCGGCGCTATTTCACCCTGGCCGGCAAGTACTTTCCCAAGCTGGTAGGTGCCGAGGACCTGACCCAGGAGGTGCTGGATGACTGGTACAGCTATTTCCACCAGTGCTCCCAGTGCCGTCGCTGCTCGGTCTTCTGCCCCTACGGGATCGACACCGCCGAAATCTCCATGGCCGCGCGGGAAATCATGGATCACATCGGCGTTGGGCAGAAATACTGCAACGAGATCATCGCCAAGGTTTACAAGATAGGCAACAACCTGGGCCTCCCAGGCCCTGCCCTCCGTGACACCCTCGAAGGACTGGAGGAGGATGTCTTTGATGACACCGGGGTCAAGGTTCGTTATCCCATCGATGTGGTCGGTGCCGACATCCTGCTGGTGACGCCCTCGGCCGATTTTTTTGCCGAGCCTCATGTTGATGGACTGATCGGGTACGGCAAGGTCTTTCATGAGGCCGGCGTCTCCTGGACTCTGAGCACCATCGCCTCGGAGGCGGCCAATTTTGGCATGTTCATCGGCTCCTACGAGAACATGCGCCGGATTTCGCAGCGTATCCGCGAGGCGGCCATCGCCCTCAAGGTCAAGCGTATCGTCTTCGGTGAATGTGGCCATGCCTGGCGCGTCGCCTATAGCTTCCTCAATACGCTGGCGGGCCCCTGGGACTTCCTGGACCCGAATTATCCAGTGCCTCAGCACATTTGCGAGTTTACGAATGACTTGATCCAGCGGGGTAAGCTGAATCTGGATAAGTCGCAAAATGACGACATGGTGTTGACCTTTCACGACTCCTGTAACGTGGCGCGAGCCAGCCGCATGGGTCCGGACCCGGGGGGGCAGTTCGATATACCCCGCGCCGTCATCAAGGCCGTGTGCAACAACTTCCATGACATGGACGAAGACACCATCCGTGAACGCACCTTCTGTTGCGGGGGCGGTGGCGGACTCTTAACCGATGACCTCATGGAGTTGCGGGTCAAGGGCGCACTGCCGCGCATGACGGCCCTCAACAACGTTATTCAAGAGAAGGGCGTCACCCACATGGCCGCCATCTGCGCCATCTGCAAGAGTCAGTTCACCAAGGTCCTGCCTTACTACGGCATGGAGATGGAGCAGATTGTCAGCGTCCACCAACTGGTTTCCAACGCCATCATTCTGACCCCGGGGGAGGATGATGACCTTGACGAGGATGACGATGAGTCCGAGGACGACGAGGACTGATCGGCGACTAATATTGCGCCGGAGCGACCCCTGCCGCCCCGGTAATCGGATCAAAACACGGGTTCCCACTGGTAAGGAGAACAATACATGGCGACTTCCAGCGACGAGATGAAGACCAAGGTTTCCTGGCGACGGTATCAAGATGGCCAGCAGGAATGGGGCAATCTGACCCAGAAAATTTTTGTGCAGGACACCACGCACAAGTGTCCAACCTATGTGCATAAGACGCCACCTTGTCAGGGTTCCTGCCCCTCGGGCGAAGATATCCGTGGGTGGTTGGCCATCGTACGCCAGCAGGAAAAGCCGCCGGTTGGGGTGGAATGGCAGGAGTACGCCTTCCGTCGTTCCACCGATGCAAACCCCTTTCCGTCCATGATGGGTCGTGTCTGTCCCGCGCCCTGCCAGGATGGTTGCAACCGTAATGAACTGGAAGACTTCGTCGGTATTAACGCCGTCGAGCAATATATTGGTGATACCGCTATCGCCAAGGGTTACGGTTTCGTCGCCGGTCCCGACACCGGCCGCAAGGTTGCCATCATTGGGGGTGGTCCGGCGGGCCTGGCGGCGGCCTATCAATTGCGCCGCAAGGGCCATGGCTGCACTATTTTCGAGTCCAACCAGGGCTTGGGTGGCATGTTCAAGTTCGGTATTCCCGGGTATCGCGTCCCTCGCGACAAGCTCGATGCCGAGATCCAGCGCATCCTGGACATGGGCCAGGTCGAGGTGAAATTTGGCGTTCGGGTTGGCCAGGATGTCAGCATCGAGCAACTGGAAAAGGACTACGACGCCATTCTCTGGGCCATCGGTTGCCAAAGTGGTCGCGGTCTACCCGTCGAAGGCTGGGCTGGCACTCCCAACTGCGTCTCCGGCGTCGCCTTCCTTAAGGCCTTCAATGAGGGCCGCATGAAGGTCACCGCCGACAAGGTGGTGTGCGTGGGCGGTGGCGATACCTCCGTAGACGTGGTCTCCGTGGCCCGCCGCATTGGACACATCCAGAACGCCAAGCCTTCCGATCTTCCCGAGACCGTCATTCACGATGGCTATGTGGCTCATGACGCCGCCGTCACTGCGGCGGCCCAGGGCGCGGAGGTCACCCTGACCTCCCTCTTCACGCGGGACAAGATGACCGCGGCCGAACATGAAGTCCATGATGCCCTGACCGAGGGCGTTACCGTCCTGGATGGCGTTATGCCCTTGGCGCTCATCAAGAATGCGGAAGGCCGGGCCATCGGCCTCAAGGTTTGTGACTGCAAGATGGAGGGTATGCGGCCCATCCCCGTCGAGGGCACCGAACGCATTCTCGAGGCTGATCTGATCGTCTCCGCCATCGGCCAGGGCGGTGATCTTACCGGTATTGAGGTCATGGATAATGGCCGGGGCCTCATCAATGCCGACAAGTTCCATCAGGTTCCCAACCGGCCCGGGCACTTTGTCGCTGGCGACATCATCCGGCCGCATTTGTTGACGACCGCCATCGGTCAGGCCTCGGTGGCCGCCGACTCTATCGATGAGTATCTCCGGCAGGAAGAGTTCAGCCGCCGGCCCAAGGTTGACGTTCATCATTTCGATCTGCTGCGGAAAATGGAAGAGGCGCATCTGGCACCCGAGAGGTTTGAACCCAGCGAGCGCGGCGATATGCGCGGCACCTCGGATGGTAATTGGGCCATCCATAATTACGAGGACCGCTCCGCCGCCGAGGTCATCCCCCACAACGAGCTCTTCCTCGGCCACTTTGGCTACCACGCCCGCAACCTGCGCAAGGAAGAGGTGCCCACGGCCGAAGAGGTTCTGGGCCACTTCAAGGAGCGCGTCATCGGCCTGTCGGAGACCGAGGCCATTGATGAGGCCAAGCGCTGCATGAGTTGCGGCATGTGCTTCGAGTGCGACAACTGCGTCATCTTCTGCCCCCAGGACGCCGTCTATCGGGTCAAGAAGGGCGAGAACACCACCGGGCGCTACGTGGCCACCGACTACATGCGGTGCATTGGGTGTCATATCTGCGCCGATGTTTGTCCCACGGGCTACATCAAGATGGGGCTTGGCGAATAATCACTCGGGAGAGGACGATGGCGAAAGCCCTTCTCAGAGGCAGCTTGATCTCCCTAGGCCTGGCCGGGGCCTTGCTGGCCCTGGCCGTTCAGGCCGCCGGAAACAACTTCGTGGTGACGGGTTCCCAGGCCGCGAATGAGAAAAGCTGCGTGGAGCCGACGGATTTCATGCGCCGGAATCACATGGAGGTGATCAAACATCAGCGGGATGAGACGGTGCATGGCGGGATCCGTTCAACGAAACACAGTCTGGCGGGCTGTATTGCCTGCCATGGCGCCAAGGGCCCGACTGGCGACCTGCTGCCCGTCAATGACGAAAGGCAGTTTTGTGGTGCCTGTCACGACTTCGCGGCGGTACGGCTAAACTGTTTCGATTGCCACGCCACGGTACCGACCGAGCAGAAGGGGGCTATCCAAATTGGGTGGTGACCGTCCGTCGGGCTCTGGCGCACCGGCATCCGGCACTCAGGTACCGCCTGGTCATATCCAGCCGGTCCTGCGCTGAGAATGGGGAGTCACGATGAATAATTCCAGCGAAGAGATCGACCAGGGTCGCCGAGGTTTTCTTGGCGCGGCGGCGGGCGTCGCATCCATGACCCTGGCCCCTGGCGTTCTGCTCCATACGATCGCGAGCGCAGATCCGCGCTCCGAACGGGTCACGGATGCCGTGCGCTATGGCATGCTGATTGATACCACCCGGTGTGCCGAGGGCTGTACCGCCTGCGTTACCGCCTGCAACCAGGAAAACGGTCTTGACCTTCAGCAAATGCCGGCGAGCATGGACCCCGAAAAGTGGGATCGTCAGGAGGCGCGCTGGATTCGCAAGATCAAGCTTGAGGACAACCTCACGGGTCGGGTTACCAACCTGCCCATGATGTGCCAGCATTGTGAGCACCCGCCCTGCGTGGATGTCTGTCCCACGGGGGCCTCCTTCAAGCGTTCGGATGGCATCGTCCTGGTGGACCGGCACCTCTGTATTGGCTGCCGCTATTGCATGATGGCCTGCCCCTACAAGGCGCGGTCCTTCATCCATGCGGAGGTCGAGGAGAAGCTGACCCTTGCGCCGCGTGGCAAGGGTTGCGTGGAGAGTTGTAATCTCTGTGTCCATCGCCGCGACAATGGCGAGACCTCGACGGCTTGCGCCGATGCCTGCGCCGCTCAGGGCCACCATGCCATCATCTTTGGTGACCTCAAAAATCCGGAAAGCACGTTGAGCAAGGCCCTGGCCGCCATGCCCAGTCGTCAGATCCGCGAGAACCTCGCCCTGAACACGGGCGTCCGCTATTCGGGCGTGTGACGCCGGGGGAGATCCAGACATGAAAAGAATCGTTTATCGCGAATGGCGGCTGTCACCGCAGCGCTATTGGGCCCTGCTCGCCGGTCTCGCCGCTATCGCTGGCATTGGCGGCCTGGCCTTCTGGTACATGGAGCACCAGGGCCACTGGGTGACCGGCATGAACAATGAAGTGGTCTGGGGTATGCCCCATATCTTTGCCGTCTTCCTCATCGTTGCCGCCTCTGGTGCCCTGAACATCGCCAGTATCGGCACCGTCTTCGGGAAATCGACCTATCAGCCTCTGGGCCGCTTCTCTGCCCTGTTGGCGGTGGCGCTGCTAATCGGGGGGCTTATGGTGCTGGTCCTCGATTTGGGTCGCCCCGACCGCCTGATCGTGGCCATGACAAGCTATAACTTTCGCTCCATCTTTGCCTGGAACGTCATTCTTTATTCGGGTTTTGTGGCCATCGTCGTCGCCTATCTGGTGACCATGGTGGATCGCGGATTTCGGGGTTACTACAAAGCCGCCGGCACTTTTGCCTTCGTCTGGCGTCTCTTGCTGACCACGGGCACGGGATCCATCTTCGGTTTCATCGTTGCTCGCCAGGCCTTCGACACCGCCGTGCTGGCACCCATGTTCATTGTGATGTCCTTCCTCTATGGCCTGGCGATTTTCATGCTGGTGCTCATGTTTGCCTTCTCCCAGGACCAGCGCCCTCTCGGCCCCTTTATTATCAAACGTCTCAAGGGCCTCATGGGTATCTTCATCTCCGCCGTCCTGCTCTTTATCCTCATCTATTTCCTGACCAAACTATACGGGGCCCAGAATTACGATCTGGTGTCCTTCTATCTGGTCAGCGGCGGCCGCTACACCCTGGCCTTCTGGTTTGGTTGGGTGATCCTGGGTCTGCTGGCGCCCTTTGGCATACTCTTTCATCCCGCGCTGGGCCAGGATAGGCGCTGGATCGCGGGGGCTTGCGGCCTGGTGGTGCTCGGGGGGCTGGCGAGCATGTATGTCATTATCATTGGTGGCCAGGCCTTCCCCATGGCCCTTTTCCCGGGCAAGACCCTGCTGGAGTCTGGATTTCATGATGGCGTGGGTGGCCAGATCGCGGCCTATGCCCCCAGCATGCCGGAGTTTCTCCTCGGTCTCGGCGGGGTGGCGGTTGCACTGATCATCACCGCAGTTGGCGTGCGGGCGCTGCAATTCCTGCCCGAATCCCTGGCGGACAAGGACGTGGATCCCCACGCCGCCGTGAAGGCCTGATCCGGACCTGCCAGGGGTTCCGGATGGTCGAGAACGGGGATGATGCCCGAGGTGTCATCCCCGTTTACATTTCCAGAGTTTCTGCGTCCCTTCACCATGTCCCGCCTCTTTATATCCGCTACCCATAAATCTTCCGGGAAGACGACCCTGTCCATCGGCTTGTGCCGAAACTTTTCCCAGCAAGGACAAAGGGTACGGCCCTTCAAAAAGGGTCCCGACTATATCGATCCCCTTTGGCTTGGCCAGGCGGCGGGCCGTGATTGCCTGAATCTGGACTACAACACCATGGGGCTGTCGGAGATCCGCGAGACCTTCGCGCGGGCCATGGGGGATGCGGACCTGGGCCTGATCGAGGGGAATGTGGGCCTCTTCGATGCCACGGATCTGGAGGGTAGCAACAGCAACGCGGAACTGGCCAAGTTGCTAGAGGCGCCAGTAATCCTGCTGGTGGATGTCCAAGGTATGTCGCGGGGTCTGGCACCCCTGCTCCTGGGCTACCAGGCCTTTGATCCCAGCTTGTGTATCGCCGGGATCATCCTCAATAAGGTCGGCGGCAAGCGCCACGAAGGCAATCTGCGCAGGGTCATTGAGCATTACACGGATCTGCCCCTGCTGGGTGCCATCCATCGCGAATTCCAGCCCCTCATCGACGAGCGCCACCTGGGCCTGATGCCCAGTAACGAGAGCCGGGAGGCCGAGGCCCAGATCGAGGGTATCCGCCGCATGATCGCGGACCAGGTGGACCTGGATGCCCTGCTGCGGATCAGCGCCTCGGCCCCACCCCTGGCGCCTTTTCCCCCCATCCCTGGTTTTGTGCCCCGGGGCCGAGACCTGCGGATCGGCATCGCCCGGGACGAGGCCTTCGGATTTTATTACCCCGATGACCTTGAGGCCCTGCGGGCGGCGGGGGCTGAGTTGATCCCCTTTAGTCCCGTCCACGACCTGGGTTTGCCAGAGGTAGATGGACTCCTCATCGGCGGCGGCTTTCCCGAGTACCGCATGCGGGAACTGGCCGCCAATAGGGCCATGCGCGAGGCGGTACGAGCCTTCATTGAGGGTGGTGGCCCGGCTTACGCCGAGTGCGGTGGCCTCATGTATCTCTGCCGGGGGCTGCGCTGGCGGGATGAAATCGCCCCCATGTGCGGCGTCCTCCAGGCCGACGTGGCCATGCATGACCGGCCTCAAGGCCGAGGCTACATCCTTCTGCGCGAACGAGATGCCTTCCCCTGGCCCAGGCTCCCCGATCATGCGCCCGAGATCCATGCCCATGAATTCCATCATTCCGCCATCGTCGATCCGGATCCAGCCTGGGTTTACGGTTACGAGGTCCTGCGGGGCAGTGGCGTGGATGGGTGCCATGACGGCATCATCTATAAAAATCTTCTGGCTAGCTATGCCCACCTGCGCCATGTCGGTGGCGTGGGATGGCCGGCGCGCTTCATCGCCCAGGTCCGTCGGTGTCGCCGCCCAGGCTGAATACCCGGCCTGGCAGGATCGCTGATAAAATGTCCCTTAAGGAATGCGCGGGACGACCGTGCTTTGAACCGCTCACAACACAGACATGAGGACAGGGGTATGTTCAGACTGACCGCATCCGCCGTGGGGCAGGTCCATGAGGCCGCCCGTCAGGGGGGCGCCGAGGGCCTGGCCCTGCGCCTGGCGGCCCATCAAAAACCCGATGGCGGTATTGACTACCGCATGGGGTTCGACGAGGGCACCGAGGACGATATTCAATTCGACTGCGAGGGGGTCCCAGTGGTTATGGCCCCGGAGAACATCCCCCTGCTCGACCAGGCGACCCTGGATTACATCGAGATGGAACCCGGGCAGTTCCACTTCATCTTCCTCAACCCCAAGGACAGTGGCTACTGCCCGCCCACTGCGGACTGAAGCCGTCGGGCGCCTTCACGCCCTCCAATTTCTCCCCCTGCCATGATCGAACTCTCCGGTGAGGACAGTCTGAGGCTCAACGTCTTGCTGGCCAACCAACCCCAGGCGATCCGCATTGACGAGTCGCGATTGCGGGTCCATGGCCTGTCGGAACGGGGTGAGGCCTGTATCACCCTTAACCCGACGGCCCGGCCCGAGGTCTATGTGCGTGCCGTGCGGGAACTCATCTCGGGCCATATTCTCGGTTCCCCAGGTGGCTATCCCACCTATCTGCGGCGCTGGACCCGGATGGGCCAGATGCGGGACGAGAGCCTCGCCCAACTGCTGCTCCTGGGTGAGCCCGAGGCCGTGGTGGCCGCCGTTTGTTCCCCAGGTCTGACGGATGAACTGGGGCGTCGGGCCTGGTGGGCCATGGAGGACGCCGAGAATGCGCGGCGGATGTTAGGGTATCCCGCTATCGTCCAGGGCCAGATGGGCCCCATTCTGGCTGAATATCTGGTGGAGTTTCTGCCCTTCGAGACCGAAATGGAAAAAATGGCGGAATCCGTGCGGCTGGTGCTGCAGCCAGGGCTACTTGCCGAGCAGCGGTGCCTGGAAATCTGGCATAAGGCCGCGCGCAAACCGGCCTATGCCCTCGGTTTCCTTCAGGCCAGGCCCGACGGCCTCCCGGACCTAGTGCCCGCGCGCGCCGACTTTGTGGCGCTTGCCCCTCGACTCAAGTCCCTGCTCAGCGACGCCAATCCCTGGGCCCAGGCCCTGTTAAGAGTCCTTTCCGCCCCCGGCCAGACCTGGTTGAAAACCCTCGCCCAGGTCCTCGCCAAGCCCCCTACCCAGGACCTGACCTTGACCACGCTTGAAACGGCGGCCGCCTATTTCGCCCCCCTGCGCCCCGAGGGCGCGCCGGACCTGACTTTAGCGGCGCTGATCGCCGAGGCCGAGGCCTGTGTCGATCCCGACCAGGCCCCCGCTCCCCTCCACGCCTGTCTCGTCGCGGCTCCCAGTTTGCGGTACGACCTGGCGGCAATGAGGTTGCTCTCGGGTCTCGGTTATGGCGTGCTGCGCCCTTTCCTCCGCGACACCACCGCCACGGGCAGCCTCATGCGCCATAAGCTTGGCCCCGTGCTGGGACCTATTTTGCAGCGCCTGGAAGGATTACGGGGTAAGGTCAGGCCTTGATCGGGTCGCCAGGGTGAAGGCCTGGAGATGGGCCTCGGCGTCGGCCTTTCCTGTACTGATGACGGAGACGCGAACCCATGGGTTGCCGGTACCCATAGGGTGATCTCCCAGCCCGGGGTCTCACGATCCTCATGGATGTGCCCCTGGCGACGGGCCGGGTGTAGGTAAGATTGTCGGGGTGACGAACACAAAAAAGGGTCCGGTCGACACGTTCGACCGGACCCTTTGGTTGATTGGTACTCCCAAGGGGATTTGAACCCCTGTTACCGGCGTGAGAGGCCAGCGTCCTAACCACTAGACGATAGGAGCGAGAAGAAATAGCGAAGAAAGCGTATTATACGCGTGAGCCAGAGCTTCTCAAGCCGCCTGGTGAAAATTCTCCTCCCTTGCCATGCAAGATGGCCAAGGGCTTTCTTCTTTAGTGAATACCCAGGCTAGCGGGTGCCAGTCCCAGGACGAGGCCCCGCCAGGAAAGACGCCAGCTTGTACCCAGACTCCGATTCCTGTCGTATCGTACCGCGCGACCAGCACGGCATCTCCCGCGCCAATATCAGTGAGAACGCCCTCAAGGTGCTTTATCGCCTCAAACAGGAGGGCTATCAGGCCCTGCTGGTGGGGGGTGGGGTACGCGATCTGCTGCTCGGCCGCGAGCCCAAGGACTTTGACGTGGCCACCGATGCCAGGCCCGAGGATGTCCGCCGGGTTTTCCGCAACTGCCGTCTAATTGGGCGACGTTTCCGTCTCGCCCATGTCCATTTCGGTCCCGAGATCATCGAGGTAGCGACATTCCGGGGTGGCGGCGGCGAGCTGGAGGACGATGGCGAACGCCACCTCGAAAACGGCATGATTGTGCGCGACAACCTCTATGGCACCCGGGAGGAGGACGCCCTGAGGCGCGATTTCACCGTCAACGCCCTCTATTACAACATCGCCGACTTTACCGTCATCGACTACGCGGGTGGCCTCGAGGATCTGCAGGCCGGCCGGCTGCGTCTCATTGGCGATGACCCGGAGCGGCGCTATCGGGAAGACCCGGTGCGCATGCTGAGGGCCGTGCGCTTTGCCGCCAAGCTCGGGTTCAACATCGACCCCGACTGCGAGCGCCCCCTGAGGGAATGGAGCAGTCTCTTGGGCGGGGTGCCGGCGGCGCGCCTGTTCGAGGAGGTCCTCAAGCTTCTGCATTCCGGCGTCGGCCTGGAAGGCTTCGAGAAACTGCGGCACTATGATCTTTTCGGGCAACTCTTTCCGGCGACGGAAGAGTGCCTGGCCCATGAGGATCACGCCTTCCCCATCACCTTTGTCAGTCGCGGTCTGGAGAATACCGATCGCCGCATTCAGGAGGATAAGCCGGTGACACCGGCCTTCCTGTTCGCCCTGCTCCTGTGGGAGCCGGTGCGGCGTCGTTTTTTCACCCTGGTGGACCTGGGCGCCGATCCCCACGAGGCTATGGTCCAGGCCGGGGGCGAAGTACTCGCGGCCCAGCTTTCGCGGGTGAGCATCCCCAAGCGGTTTAGCCTGCCCATGCGCGAGGTTTGGGAGTTGCAGCCGCGTTTCGAGCAACTGGAAGGTAAGCAGCCCCATCGCCTGGCGGCTCATCCCCGTTTTCGCGCGGCTTACGACTTCCTGGTGTTGCGGGCCGAATGTGGCGAGGCGGACCAGGAGTTGGCGGACTGGTGGACGCGCTTCCAGGAGGCCTCGGGGCTGGACCGGGATGGGATGACGGGGCCAGTTCGGAAGAAGCGCCGCCGTCGCCGTCCCCGTGCCGGGGGCGAAGGCGCCGCCGAGACGCGGGGCACTCCCCCCCATGGGGGTGGGGATGGGGGCTGAACAGACTGCCCATCTTGCCTATGTCGCTATTGGCGCCAATCTGGCGGGGCCCGAGGGACAGGTGCGGCGGGCCCTGGTCGAGTTGGGCCGGTTGACCGGCAGTCGGATGCTGAGGGCCTCCCCGCTTTATTTGACCAAGCCCCTGGGCCCTGCGAATCAGCCTGATTATGTCAACGCGGTCGTCAGCCTGGAGACGCAGCTCTCGCCCCGGAACTTGCTCCTCGCCTTGCAGGCCATCGAGAATGCCCATGGTCGGGTACGCGAGCAAGGGCATTGGGGGCCGCGCCCCCTGGACCTGGATATTCTCTTGTACGGGGAGGACCGCGTCGACGAACCCGACCTGCATGTGCCGCATCCGGAGATGTCACGACGCGCCTTTGTCCTCGTCCCCCTCGCGGACATAGCCCCCGGGGACCTCGCTATCCCGGGCCAGGGCCGCCTGGCCGCGCTCCTGGCGGCCTGCCCCCGGGATGGCATCCGATTACTGGCCTTGGCCCGCCCTTGTGAGGGCGGGATTTCGCTGGCAGAATCACCACCAGCTTGAGCCGGGCGCGGGAACTGGCCTGCCTTCATTCACCGAGATGCCTGCATGAACACCAAGCCTATCACCCTCTCTACCCTGGCAGCCATGAAACAGGGGGGTGAACGCATCGTCGCCCTGACCTGTTATGACGCCAGCTTCTGTCGCCTCCTTGAGGAGGCCGGCGTGCAGGTGCTCCTGGTGGGCGATTCACTGGGCATGGTGGTCCAGGGCCAGGAGACCACGGTGCCCGTGACCCTGGATGATATGGTCTATCACAGCGCCTGCGTGGCGCGGGCCCGCCGCCAGGCCCTCATCCTGGTGGATATGCCCTTCCTGACCTACGCCACCCCGGACCTGGCCCTGGCCAGTGCCGGCCGGTTGATGCGAGAGGGCGGCGCCCAGATGGTCAAGCTGGAAGGGGGTGCCCCCTTCGTGGAAACCGTGCACCGGCTCACCGCTAACGGGGTCCCGGTCTGCGCCCATCTGGGGCTCCTGCCTCAATCCATCCATCGCCTGGGCGGCTATCGCTACCAGGGGCGGGATCGGACCTCCGCCCTGGCCATTCTGGAGGATGCCGTGGCCCTGCAGGAGGCGGGGGCGGGGCTCCTGGTCCTCGAATGTGTTCCGGCGGACCTGGCGCGGGAGATCGTCTGCGCCTTGCGGATACCGGTCATTGGCATCGGCGCGGGCAATGGTTGTGATGGCCAGGTCCTGGTACTTTATGACTTGCTGGGCCTGAATCCCCGGGGGGCGCCACGCTTCAGTAAGGATTTCCTGACCGGACGCGGCAGCCTGGGGGCGGCCATCGCCGCCTATGTCGAGGCGGTACGCAGCGGAGACTTTCCCGGCCCCGAGCAAACCGCCTACTAAAGGCCCTGCCTTCACCACCCCGGTCTCAGCCCATGCCTCTGGAATTCATCGAACAGGTCCCAACCCTGCGCGCGCGCATCGCTAACTGGCGCCGGGCGGGTCAGCAGGTGGCTTTCGTCCCCACCATGGGCAATCTGCACGCAGGGCATCTGGCCCTGGTGCGGGAGGCTCTGCGTCTGGCGGACCGGGTCGTGGTCAGTATCTTCGTCAATCCCCTCCAGTTTGGGCCAACTGAGGATTTCACCGCCTACCCTCGCACCCTGGAGCAGGACCGCGCCCTGCTGGAAGCGGCGGGGACCGATCTACTGTTCGCGCCCGCGGTCGCCGCCGTCTATCCCCGTGGCCAGGCCGGGCAGACCCGGGTGGAGGTGCCCGGTATCTCGGACCTCCTGTGTGGGGCCAGCCGGCCGGGTCACTTCGTGGGCGTGGCGACCGTGGTCTGCAAGCTGTTCAACATGGTCCAGCCCGACCTGGCCATCTTTGGCGAGAAGGACTTTCAGCAGCTACTGGTCATCCGCCTCATGACCGAGGACCTGAGCATGCCGGTCGGGGTTAGGGGCCTGGCCACGGTGCGGGAGCCGGATGGGCTGGCCATGAGTTCCCGCAACGGTTATTTGACCCGGGAAGAGCGCGCTCGGGCACCCGCCCTCTACCAGACCCTGCTGCGGGGTGGCGAACGGCTGCGCGCCGGGGTGGTCATCCCCGAGGTCGAGCGCCTGGCGGCGGAGGAAATCGCCACCGCCGGATTCGGCCCGGATTATTTCAGCGTCCGTCGGTCCGGGGATCTTGGCCCAGCGGGGATTGAGGATCAGGATCTGGTGGTGCTGGCCGCAGCCCGCCTGGGCCGGGCGCGGCTGATCGACAATCTTTGCGTCCGACGCTAGGATTCCGGTGGCATCCCATTGAGATGAAACGCGCAACAGGCTAATCTTCACCCTCCTTAAAGAGCTGCTCCTGGCCGGAACGGGGACAATGCTGCGGCGCAGCAGAAAATGCAGCAATGCTTTCCATTTTGAAATAAAATGCTTCCACTTCTTTCCTCATGCTCCGGCTTTAGGTTCGCCAGAGGGTTTCCCATATGCAACTGACTTTACTTAAGTGCAAGCTGCATCGCGCATGCGTCACGCACGCCGAGCTCGATTATGAGGGTTCCTGCGCCATCGACGAACAGCTGATGGCCCTGGCGGGGATTCGCGAGTACGAACAGATCCAGATCTATAACGTCACCAATGGTGAGCGTTTCACGACCTATGCCATTCGTGCCGACAGCCATTCCCGTATCATTTCGGTCAATGGCGCCGCCGCGCACAAGGCCGCGCCTGGCGACCGGGTCATCATCTGTGCCTACGCGGCCATGGATGACGCCGAGGCCGATGCCTTCAGTCCCAGCCTGGTCTATCTGGACGAAAACAATCGCGTGACCCGTACGGGCCACGCTATTCCTGCACAAGCGGCCTGACTCCCCTGAAGCCCTATTCGCTGGCCTGGCCGTTGGGGCCGAGTAACCCTGAAACTGGACTGGCCGAGGTGATCGTAAGTCAAGGATGCCCAGGCCCTCTTCACCCTGGATTCGCCCCGCGATAACCCGGCTAACCGCCGCCCTGATCCCAGTACTTAACGCCTGGATGAGAGGATTGAAACGATAATGAAAAAACCCATCAAAGTGACCATCACCGGCGCCGCCGGCAATATTGGCTATGCCCTGGCCTTCCGTGTCGCCGCCGGCGATGTGTTCGGCCCCGATCAGCCCGTGATCCTGCGGCTGATGGAACTGCCCATGACCATGGGGCCCCTGGGCGGGGTCGGCATGGAGATGGAGGACTGCGCCTTTCCCCTGGTGCATGATGTCGTCCTGACGGATGACCCCAAGATTGGATTCCGCGACACCAACTATGTCCTCCTGGTCGGCGCCAAGCCACGCACCAAGGGCATGGAACGCAAGGACCTGATCACCGAGAACGCCCGCATCTTCTCGACCCAGGGCCGGGCCATCAACGAACATGCCGCCCGGGATGTGCGCGTCATGGTGGTCGGTAACCCCGCCAACACCAACGCCATGATCGCCGCCGCCAATGCCCCGGACCTGCCCAAGGAGCGCTTTACGGCCATGGCGCGCCTGGACCACAACCGCGCCATCGGCATGCTGGCCAAGAAGACCAACCGCCTGGCGGCTGACGTCCGTCGCATGATCGTCTGGGGCAACCACTCCCCGACCATGCATCCGGACCTCACCCACTGTACCGTCGGGGGCACCCCGGCCCTGGACCTGGTGTCCCTGGACTGGGCCATCGACCACATGATCCCCACCGTCCAGCGTCGCGGCGCCGCTGTCATCGAGGCGCGCGGTGCCTCCTCGGCGGCCTCGGCGGCGGGTTCAGTGGTCGATCATGTGCGCGACTGGTTCCTCGGCACCCCCGATGATGACTGGGTCAGCATGTCGGTCCACTCGGATGGCAGCTATGGCATCACCGAGGGTCTGGTCTACTCCTTCCCGGTGACCTGCAAGAACGGCGACTACCAGATCGTCCAGGGCCTGGAGGTCACTGACTTCGGTAAGAGCCGGATGAAGGTGACGGAGAAGGAGTTGCTCGAGGAGCGCGAGGTCGTCGCGGATTTGCTCTAAGAGATTGAAGTCCTGGGGGCGCTGCATCGAAGAAACCTGCGCCCCCCGGCATCTCCCGACCTGAACATCCTGCGTCGGGGATCCGTTGGACCAGGCTCCGCCTTCCATGGCCGGCTGCCATGTATTAGGTATCCTGTCCCTGAACCTGACCGCACCCCGGGTGGGGAAAAAGTTGCTCGCCAGTTATTTTGACAACCCCTGACAGCCTTGATAGCGTCTCTTGGCCAACACCCAGTTGCAGGCCTGTATCGGGGCCCTGAAAAAAGGGGAGCGTCGCAAATATCCATTGTTTCTGGGTCATCAATTTCAAGATCTTCAGGCTGCTGATGAAATCCAGCCACGGCTGACCGCTTCTACTAAATCCCCAGTGCCTCGGCATAGAGCTCATCGTAATGCCGGGCGCTGGCTGACCAACTGAAGTCCTGGCCCATGCCGTTGAGGGCCAGGCGCCGCCAAAGCTCGGGGCTGTCCCGAAAGATCCGCAGGCAGCGATCCATGGCCTGCCAGAGGCTGTCGGAGTTGGGTTGGTCGAAGCAGAATCCCGTGGATTCCCCACGCTCGATACCCGCAAGTCCCGCATCGATCACGGTGTCCGCGAGACCGCCGGTGCGGCGCACCAGGGGCACGGCCCCGTAACGCAGGCTGTAGAGCTGATTGAGCCCGCAGGGCTCGAACCGCGAGGGCATGAGAAAGGCATCGCTGCCGGCCTCGACGCGGTGGGCGCGGTCTTCGTCATAGCCGATGAAGATGCCGACCCGATCCGGGTGGGCGCGGGCGGCGGCCAGCAGGGCATTCTCCGTCGCCTTCTCCCCGGAACCCTGGAGAATGAACTGGGTATTGGGGTGCGCCAGCAGGCGCGGCAGTATGCCCAGGATCAGGTCCGCCCCCTTCTGTTGCACCAGTCGCCCGATATGGCCGAAGACCAGCGCCTCCTCGTTGCGTGGCAGGCCGAATTCCCGTTGTAACGCCAGCTTGTTTTCCGCCTTGAGGCTGAAAGTCTCGCTGTCGTAGGGCTGGGTGATCTGGGTATCCTCGGCCGGATTCCAGGCCCGATAGTCGATGCCGTTGAGGATGCCGGAAAAGCGTCGCCCCAGTCCCGTCAGGAGCCCATCCAGGCCGCAGCCGGATTCCCGCGTCCGGATCTCGCGCGCGTAGGTCGGGCTGACGGTATTGACCCGGTCGGAAAAGACGATCCCGCCCTTGATGAAGGAGAGTTGCTTGTGAAATTCCAGGCTGTGGAGGGTCCAAAAGACCTCCGGCAGCCGCAGCCGCTCGAAGGTGGCGCGGTCGAACAGCCCCTGGTAGGCCAGGTTATGGATGGTGAAAACGGTGGCGGGGCGATCCGGCTGACCATGGAGCAGGGCCGGCACCAGACCCGTCTGCCAGTCATTGCAGTGAATAAGCTCCGGGCGCCAGTCCAGCACCTGACAGCCCATGCCGATGCGGGCCACCACCTCGCAGAAGAGCATGAAGCGATCGGCGTTGTCGCCCCAATCCTTGCCGCTGGTGTCGGTGTAGGGGTTGCCCTCGCGCGCGAAGTAGTCTGGGGCATCTACCAGGTAGGTCGGCAGTTCGCTGTCAGGCAGGCGTCCGCCAAGGATGCGCACCGTCCGCCCGGAGCCGGGGAGGCGCAGGTCGCCCAGGGTCCGGAGCTCGCGCAACTGCCTTACGGCACGGGGATAGGCGGGGATGATCAAGCGCGCGTCATGGCCCAGTTCGCGTAGGGCGGCGGGCAAGGCGCCGGCGACATCGGCCAGGCCACCGGTCTTGATCAGGGGATGGGCCTCGCTGCTGGCGAAGAGGAGGCGGCGCTGGTTCTCGGTTGTTGGCGCGGCCATGACAAGGCGCTCCCAATGATAGGCGGATTCGCCGAGGCCGGGCCGCCAGGAAGACCCTCCAACCTCGTTCTATCCGGCCAGTGCAACGACAAAGGCCGTCCTGTCAGCGTAAGGCAATCCGCCCTTCGATGATGCCAAGTGGTAATATCTGGCGTCCCTGTCCGCAAGCGAGACAAACTAGCACACATTGGCCCATGCGGTCATCGCGGCGCGAGCTTTTGGAAGCGTCATTGGGCCCTCGCAGGGCGGATTGGCTCGCCCATCATGTCACGGGGCGACCAGCGCCCGTTTTCATCAGGAGTTCGTCGTCATGGCCTTAGTGAACGAGACCACCCAGTGGAAGGCCCTCGAAGCGCACTGGAAGCAAATGTCCGCAGTTCGCATGTGCGATCTCTTTGCCGACGATCCCGGCCGCGCCACGCGCCTGTCGCTGAGGGCGCCCAACCTTTTCGTCGATTTCTCCAAGAACATCGCCACCGACGAGACCTTGAGCCTCTTGCTGGATCTCGCCAAGGCCGTGGATCTGAATGGCTGGATTCGCAGGATGTTCCGGGGCGACCACATCAATAACACCGAGAATCGCGCCGTCCTGCATGTCGCCCTGCGCAATCGCTCCAACCGCCCCGTCATGGTCGATGGCGAGGACGTCATGCCGGCCATCAACGCGGAACTGGAAAAGATTGACCTCTTTGTCACCGGGGTCCGCAGTGGCGATTGGCACGGCTTTACCGGCAAGCCCATCCGCGACGTGGTCAACATCGGCATCGGGGGCTCCAACCTTGGCCCCCTCATGGTGTGCGAGGCCCTGCGTCACTACCAGACCAACGACCTGCGGGTCCACTTCGTGTCCAACGTGGATGGCACCCATCTGACCGAAACCCTGCGTAACCTGGAGGCGGACCAGACGCTCTTTATCATCGCCTCCAAGACCTTCACCACTCAGGAAACCATGACCAATGCCCGGAGCGCCCGGGATTGGCTGGTGACCCGGCTTGGGCCGGTGGCGGTCCGCGACCACTTTGTCGCCGTCTCCACCAATGCCGCTCAGGTGGCTGAATTTGGTATTGATACCCGCAACATGTTCCGCTTCTGGGACTGGGTGGGCGGCCGCTATTCCCTCTGGTCCGTCATCGGCGTCCCCATCGCCCTGGCGGTGGGCATGGACCGCTTTCGCCAGTTGCTGGTGGGCGCCCATGAGATGGACGATCATTTTCAGTCCAAGGATCTGGGGTATAACGTGCCCGTCATCCTGGCCCTCCTCGGGGTCTGGTACGCCAATTTCGCCGGGGCCCGGACTCACGCGGTGCTGCCCTACGACCAATACCTCATGTACCTGCCATCCTATCTGCAGCAGGCGGATATGGAGAGCAACGGCAAGGGGGTGACCCGTGACGGCGTGGCGGTCGAGTACACCACGGGCCCCGTGGTTTGGGGGGAGCCGGGCACCAATGGCCAGCACGCCTTCTTCCAACTCATCCACCAGGGTACCCAGATGATCCCGGCGGATTTCATCGCCGCCATCAAGAGCCACAACCCCTTGGGCGATCATCAAACCCAGTTGATGGCGAACTTTTTTGCCCAGACCGAGGCCCTGATGCGGGGTCGCACCGCCGAGGAGGCGCGGGCCGAAATGCTGACGGCGGGCATGGCGCCGGCCCAGGTCGAGGCCCTGGCCCCGCACCGTAGCTTTCCCGGCAACCGGCCGACCAACACCATCCTGGTCGATAAGCTCACCCCCCGGGCCTTGGGTGCCCTGATCGCCCTTTACGAGCACCGTATCTTTGTCCAGGGCATCATCTGGGGCCTCAATTCCTTCGATCAGTGGGGGGTCGAGTTGGGCAAGCAGTTGGCGGGGGTCATCCTGGGCGAGCTGGAGCGGGGCGAGGTGGGTGCCGATCACGATGCCTCCACGGCGGCCCTCCTTGATTACTATCTGCGCCACCGGGCCTGATGCCATGCTTGCCGATGGCCAGGACCCGCCGGCTGGCCGTGCGGAGGATTTACGGCTACGTGCCAAACTCCATGGTGAGACGGCGACCGCCCCCTGGCGCGAGTTGCTGCGCTTCTTTGCCCAAGGCGCGGTGGTAGCCGTGGCGCCGGGTCTCGACCTCCTCGAGGTCGGCCTGGCTATGTCCCAGGATCGGGCCGCCCTCTTCCATGACTGGCTGGCGGTTGGTCAGGTCGCTCTGGCCACGGATGCGCAGGCCAAGGCCTGGCTCGCCACCGATGCCCACCTCTGGACCCTGGTCGTCAAGCCCTGGATTCTGGTCCAGGAGCTGGGTCCGCCCCGTACCGGGATTCCGGCAGGGGCCAGGTCCGAGCCCTCCGCGCCATGAGGCGCCCTTCAACCCGCCTGCCGCCTGGGCTTAGTCCCGGCGCGGCACCCGGATAATTGACGCACCGGACTTGATCTCCACCCTCGGTTGGCCCCACCTCTGGGGATCCATCAGACTCTAGCCTGCGGCCTAGCCTTAAACATGGATTCCCATCCGCTCCCGACCGATATTCAGCTCCACCAGCAGTCAAGACTGCTGGAAATCACCTATGACGATGGGGCCCGTTTTTTGCTGCCCGTCGAATATCTGCGCGTTTATTCACCCTCGGCGGAGGTGCGCGGTCATTCCCCGGACGAGGCGGTACTCCAGTTTGGCAAGGAGGGGGTCAACATCCGCGACCTCCAGCCGATCGGCCGCTATGCCCTGAAGATCTTCTTTGACGATGGCCACAAGTCGGGGCTCTACGACTGGGGTTATCTCTACAAGCTGGGCCGTGCCTGGCAGCCCCTTTGGCTGGATTACCTGGGCCGCCTGCGGGACGCCGGCCGCGAGCGCTTGGGCCCGGACCCCTTTGAGGTGCTCAAGGCCGAGGGCAAGCGGCCCTCCGTTTTGCCAGCTACCGGAGGCGCCTCGGGGGCGGTCTTGCCGACGCCTCCCGGCCGGGAATGACCGACCCGATTCAGACTGCCGAGCCGTTGGCCCATCCGCAGCGAGGCGCCTGGGGCTAGATCGGTTTCCCAGGCCACCGCCCCCGGGGGGAAGAGGAGGATGACGGTGGAGCCCATGTTGAACCGGCCCATCTCGGCGCCCCGGACCAGATTCACGGTCGCGCCTTCGTCATAACGGCGCCGGGGGGAGGCGCCGCGGGCGGGGGTCACCTCGCCGGCCCAGACCGTCTCCATGCCACCGACAAAGATGGCGCCGACCAGAATGACCGCGAAGGGTCCCGCCTCGCCCTCGAACAGGCAGACGACCCGTTCGTTGCGGGCGAAGAGGCGCGGCACCAGGCTGGCGGTGGCGCGATTGACGCTGAAGAGGCGCCCGGGGACGTGGATCATCTCCCGCAGCCGCCCCGTCGCCGGCATGTGGACCCGGTGATAATCGCGGGGTGACAGATAGACGGTGGCGAAGCTGCCGCCCACGAAACGTTGCGCCCAGTCGGGGTCAACCACCAGGTCCTCCAGGGCGTAATCCAGCCCCTTAGCCTGGAAGAGGCGGCTCTCCTTGATGGCGCCAAACTGGCTCAGGCCCCCATCCGCCGGGCTGACCAGGGCCTGGGGCTCCGCGGGTAGCGGGCGGGCCTCCGGCCGCAGGACGCGGGTGAAGAAGGCATTAAAGCTGGGATAGACCGCCAGGTTTGGCTGCAGGGCCTCGGTCATATCGACCTGGAAGTGACGAGCGAAGACCCGGATGAGGGGCGCGCTCAGGGGGCGCCAGCGAATGCGAGCCAGGCGATACATGAGGGCCGAGAGCAGGTGCTGAGGCAGCAGGTACTGCAAGCCCACGAAGAGCCGGTCGGACCAGGTGGGCGGTAAGTCATTCATGGGAGAGGTTCTCCAGGGCGTCCAGGGGCCATGCGGCCAGGAGGGTCAAGTCAGCGGCCACCGCTGGAGCGGCCTGGCTGGCGGGGAAGAAGGCCAGGAGCCTGGCGTTCGGGGCGATGAGATAGAGGGTGGCGCGGCTATCCCGTTCCGGGTGGGGCGGTTCGCCGAGGAGTTTCGCCAGTTGACCCAGGTCCCCGGCCTCGCCGGACACCAGGCGCAGGGCGGGCGACAGGCGACCAAAGTCCCGCGCCAGGTCGGCCGGTTGGCTGGCGGCGGCCAGGACCAGCCAGGGACGCTGGTCCGGTTCGACCTCGGTCCCCAGGCGGTGGTAAACGTCCAGCAAGCGCTGGATGGCCAATTGGCCCCGGGGCTGAGCCAGGTCCCCAAAGGCGAGCAGGGTCCAGTGGCCGGCGAGTTGGTCCCGGCCAAAGGGCTGCCCCTCGGTGTCCACCAGGGCAAAGGCGGGCAGGGGCATGGCCGGCGCCAGGATTACACCCTCGATGGCGGGGGGCTGGCCAAAGTGCCGCTGATTGCCCCACTGGTAGCCGAGGATGAAGATGCCAATGGCACAGACCATGAGCAGGAGGCGGACCAGGGCCCCGCGCGGGCCGCGGCGCCTCCGGCCTGGCTGGGGTTGCGGTACGGATTCAGACATGGTGAAAAGGGTACATCCTGGGGGTAGTGGACATGGGTGTATGGAAATAGGACGGGCGGTTGCCAAGCTGGCAAAATACTAACTCAATATGGCGTCGGCCAGGCGTCTGGCCACTACCGGGGTTGATGATGAGCGACACAATCAACAGGACGGACGAGGAATGGCGGGCCCGCCTGAGCCCGGACCAATATCGGATCTGCCGCGAAAAGGGCACCGAGCGGGCCTTTACCGGCCAGCATTACGCTAACAAGTCCCCCGGCATCTACCACTGTGCCGGCTGTGGCGCCGAGTTGTTCGACGCCCGGCACAAATACGACTCCGGTAGTGGCTGGCCCAGCTTCTGGCAGCCCCTGGCCAGCTCCCCCGTGGCCAGCGAGCGGGATACGAGCCTGGGCATGGCGCGGGTCGAGGTCCATTGCGACCGCTGTGGCTCGCACCTGGGCCATGTCTTCGAGGATGGGCCCAAGCCCACCGGCCTGCGTTACTGCATCAACTCCGCATCCCTCGACTTCGAACCCGCCACCGATCAGGCTGGCGACCCCCCGGGAACCCTGTCTTGACACCCGCCCAATTATCGGCACCCGGGACGCTTTATCTCCGCACCCCGCTGGCGGCCCTCCTGGCCGCCGGGGCCGGCGCCCTGGCGGTACTGGCCTTCCCGCCCTTTGGGCTCTCCCCGGCGCTGGTGGTCGCACTGGCGGTGCTTCTGGGTCTGCTGTCGGGCCGGCGGCCAGGTGAGGGCCTGCTCATCGGCTGGGCCTTTGGTATCGGCCTGCTGGGTTTTGGCGTCTTCTGGATTCGCATCAGCCTGGACGAATTTGGCAACATGGGGACCTGGCTGGCCCATGCCCTGACCCTGCTCTTCATCCTGGCCATGGCCCTTTACCATGGACTCCTCGGCGGCTTGACCGCCTGGCTGGCTCGCCCGCGCCCGGTCTCGACCGCTACCCAGGCCGATCCCCGACCGCAGGCCCTAGCGGTCGTCCAGGACTGGGCGGTTCCCCTCCTGGCCTTTCCCGCCCTCTGGGTCCTGCTGGAGTGGCTTCGGGGCTGGTTCCTGACCGGGTTTCCCTGGCTCAACGCCGGCGACTCCCAGGTCGATGGCCCCCTGGCGGGCTTTGTCCCCCTCGTCGGTGTCCATGGCGTCAGCCTGCTGATCGCCCTGTCCGCCGGCCTCCTTTGGGGCCTGACGGTCTGGCGGGGCCGTGCCCGCCTGGGCGCCACCCTCGCGCTCACCCTCATCTGGCTCGCCGGGCTGGGCCTGGGGCGCCTGGAATGGACCCAGCCCGCGGGCGCGCCCATCCGCGCCGCCGTCCTCCAGGCCAACATTCCCCAGTCCCTCAAGTGGAACGAGGAATCCCTCTTTCCCACCCTGCGCGCCTATGTGGAGTTGACCCGCGAGGCCTTCGGCAACGCGGTCATCGTCTGGCCAGAGACGGCCATCCCGGAATTTCTCGACCGGGTACGCAAGCCCCTGCTGGAGCCCCTGGCCGAGGAGGCGCGGCAGGAGGGGGCCCAACTCGTCATCGGCCTGCCGGTGCTGGATCACGAGCGCCAGACCTACTACAACGGCCTCATCAGTCTGGGCAAGGGCGACGAGGACCTCTACCGGAAGCGCCACCTGGTGCCCTTTGGCGAGTTCATGCCGCTACGCTCCCTCCTGGGGCCCCTGGCCAAGGCCTTCCAGGTCCCCATGTCGGACTTCAGCTCCGGGGAGGCCGAGCGGCCGCTGCTCCAGGTTGGCCCCCATCGCGTCGGGGTCTCCATCTGCTACGAGGACGCCTTCGCCGCCGAGGTGGTCCAGGCCCTGCCGGACGCGGCCTACCTGATCAACGTCAGCAACGACGCCTGGTTCGGCGACTCCCTCGCGCCCCATCAGCACCTGGGCATTGCCCGCATGCGAGCCCTGGAGAACGGTCGCCCCCTGCTGCGCGCCACCAACACCGGCATCTCCGCCATTATCGATCACCGGGGCCAGGTCCAGGGGACGGTGCCCGCCTTCGAGCGCGGCCTCTTCAGCGCCGAGATCCAACCCCGCGCCGGGCTCACCCCCTTCGCCCGTTGGGGCAATGGTCTGGCCATCGGTCTGGCCTGGGCCCTGCTGGGTTTGGCCCTGATTCGGGTATTAGGGGCGAGGCGCCGACCTTGACCCCCGGTTGGAGACTCGCGACGTGAGCGCCTTGATCCGGTTTTTCGTGGAACTCTGCCTCCTGCGCCGGGGCCCCCAGGACCTGCCCGGCTCCAGTGCCTTGCTGGGCCTGGTGCTGGTGGTACATCTGGTCACCGCCGTGCTGGTCGGCATGGCGGCGGGCCTAACGGCCCCCATCGCCTTGGGCCAGGGACTGGCGGATGCCCTCCTGACCCTGGGCCTGCTGTTACTGGCCCTGCGGGTCACGAATCACCAGCCCCGGTTTTCGCAGGTTGCCACCGCCCTCTTTGGCGCCGGTGCCCTGCTGGGCCTGCTCGCCCTGGTGCCCCTGGGCCTGGTGGCGGGCGCCGAATCCCGGGGAGAGACCTCCCTGGCGGGGTTGCCGCTCCTCGTCCTGCTCTTCTGGAGCCTGCTGGTGACGGGACATATCCTGCGCCATGGCTTCGATCTGCGCCTCGGTCAGGGCGTCCTGATCGCGGTGGCCTTCAACTTCCTGGCCTCGGCCCTCGTCAACGGCCTCTTTCCCGGTTCCTGACATGCACCTGCACATCCTCGGTATCTGCGGCACCTTCATGGGCGGTATCGCCCTGCTGGCGCGCGCCCTTGGCCATCGCGTCACGGGTTCCGACGCCAACGTCTATCCCCCCATGAGCACCCAACTGGAGGCGGCGGGCATTGGTCTCATGGAGGGTTACGCCGCCAGCCATCTTGATCCTGCGCCGGACCTGGTGGTGGTGGGCAATGCCATGAAGCGCGGTCTGCCCGTGGTCGAATACCTGCTCGACCGGGGTCTGCCCTATGTCTCGGGGCCGGAATGGCTCAAGGTGAATCTGCTGCGGGACCGCTGGGTCCTGGCGGTGGCCGGGACTCATGGCAAGACCACCGCATCAAGCATGTTGGCCTGGGTCCTGGACTACGCCGGGCTCAACCCCGGCTTCCTCATCGGCGGCGTGCCCCGGGATTTCGGCCTCTCCGCCCGCCTGGGCGCGGCCCCTTTCTTCGTGGTGGAGGCGGATGAGTACGACACCGCCTTTTTCGACAAGCGCTCCAAGTTCGTCCACTACCTGCCGCGGACCCTCATCCTCAATAATCTGGAATTCGACCACGCCGACATCTTCGACGACCTGGCCATGATCCAGCGCCAGTTCCATCACCTGGTGCGCATCGTGCCGGGCAGCGGTCTCATCATCCACCCCCAGGGGGAGGCGGCCCTGGATCAGGTCCTGGCCATGGGCTGCTGGACCCCGCGGGAAGCGGTAGGGGCGGAGGGCGACTGGTCGGCGACCTTGCTGGCGCCGGATGGCTCGCGGTTCAGGGTGCATCACCAGGGGCGCGACAGAGGCGAGGTGAACTGGAGTCAGACGGGCCACCACAATGTCGCCAACGCCCTGGCCGTCCTTGCCGCCGCCCGCCATGCGGGGGTGCCCCTGGCCTTGGGGCTGGAGGCCCTGAATCGCTTCCAGGGGGTCAAGCGCCGTATGGAACTGCGCGGCGTGGCCCGGGGCATCCCTGTCTATGACGACTTTGCCCATCACCCCACCGCCATCGCCACCACCCTGGAGGGCCTGCGCCGCCACGCCGAGGCGGGAGGGGTGGGGGGGCGCATCCTCGCCGTCCTGGAACCCCGTTCCAATACCATGCGCCTAGGCGTCCACAATGCCACCCTGGCCGCCTCGCTGGAGACCGCGGACCAGGTCTTTGTCTTTGCCCCGCCCGATCTCGGCTGGGATGCCGACTCTGTCTTTGCCCCCCTGGGGGCACGGGCGGCGATTTACTCCCGGATCGAGGACATCGTCGCCGCTATCGCCCACCAAGGCCGGACAGGGGACCAGGTGCTGGTCATGAGCAATGGCGGCTTCCAGGGCATTCATGAGCGCCTGTTGGCGGCCCTTGATGCCGGCCACTGACCCTGGCCAGCCCCGGGCCAGGTCCCCGCGTTGGCGTGGGTGGCTGGTCAATATCGGCCTGGCGCTCCTGATCCTGGGCGGTGTCCAGTGGTGGCAGGCCAGACCCCTGGCCAAGGGGGAGGCGCCCCCTCTCGCTGGCCTGGATCAGACCGGGGCCTGGGTGGATCTGCGGGACTTACGGGGCGAGCCGGTCCTGGTGCATTTTTGGGCGAGCTGGTGCCCGGTCTGTCGCGCCATGGACGGCTTTGTCGATGCCATTGCCCGGGATCATCGGGTGCTGACCGTCGCCCTGCAATCCGGGGAGGCGGGCGAGATTATGTCCTACCTCCAGGCGGCGGACCTGGATTTTCCCGTGGTGCCAGATCCCGATGGGGCTATCGCCCGCCGCTGGGGTGTGGGCGGGGTGCCAGCGAGCTTCGTAATCGACCCCGAGGGTCGGATCGCCTCCGCCACCGTCGGCCTGAGCACCGAGCCCGGACTCAGGTTGCGGCTCTGGGCGGCCAAGGGTGAGGAGGCGCCTCCCCGGTAACGCGGGGGCGTCCCTGGCACCGTCCGCCCGCGCGTCTGCCACGCTCATGCCCCGGCTTCGCCTCAATCCATCCCCTCCAACAGCCAGGGACCATCCGCCGGGGGTCGTTGCGGGTTCAGCGCCGCGAAGTCCGGCGCGGCGGCGCTCAAGGCCGCGGTCGGGTCCTTGCCCGTCGCGGGGATGGCCAGCAGATTGAGGATCAGGCGCTTGTGCTGGTCGGTGACATTCCCGACCCAGAGGGGCTGGCGGCCGTCGATGAGGTAGGGCGTGGCCCAGAGTCTCAGCACCAGGCGGCCCTTCTCGCCCTCCTGCTTGACCAGGCCCAGGGCTTCGTGATGGCCGTCATGGACGTGGGGAATGAGCGGCAGCTCCATCAGGGGCAGTGAAGGCGATAGGAGCCGGAGGGCATTCTCGAAGGAGAGGGTATCGGCCGCTTGCCAACCCTGGGCCGCCAGGGCCTGGGTCAGGATCTGGGGGTCGCCGGCGTATTGCAGGTTCAGGGGGTGCCCATTCATGCCCTGGATGTCTTCGCGCCATTGGGGAAGCTGCCGCCACTCCTGGGCCAGCCATTGGGCCTCGGAGAGGCTGATGCTCTCGGGTTTAGGCTGATAGCGGTCCAGGTCGGCGGCATGGAAACTCAGGCTGGCCCCGCCATAGGCCAGGATCAGGGCGGCGCTGGACAGGGCGGCCAGTCCATGCCAGGAGGGTGCCGGCCGGGTGTGGCGGCGGAAGGAGAGCCCCAGGGCGGCGATCCACGCCAGGCCCAGGGCCAGGCCGCCGATGACATCCGTGAGCCAGTGGGCACCCAAATAGACGCTGGAAATAGCCACCGCCGTAGCCAGTATGGCAGCAAGGGCGTAGGGGAGCCAGCGCCAGGCCTGGGGCATGGTCCCCGCCCCGGCCAGGCCGACGGCGAGAAAGCCGTAGGTGACGGTGGCGCGGAGCACGTGGCCGCTGGGAAAGGCCCAGGACGAGAGCCCGACGAGGCCGATGTCCGGGCGCGGGACCTGGAGCAGCCACTTGAGCAGGGGCGGGGCCAGCAGGCCGAAGGCGAGGGCGGCGATCCAGTAGCCGGCCTGCCGCCGTTGGCCCCGCGCCAACAGCCAGACGAGGACGGCGATCCCCAGGGGCAGGATGACCATCAGGTCCCCCAGACGGCTGGCGGCGACCATGAGGTGATTCGCGCCGGGTGTGTGCAGGCTCAGCGCCAGATTCAGCACCATCTGGTTGAGACGCAGTTCCGGGGCCTCGTCGATGGCCAGGCCCATCATGAGCGCGAAGGCGAGGGCCCCCAACAGCAGGAGCCCGGCCAGACCCGCCAGGGCGCGGGCGTCGGGATGATGGGGGTCCGCCAGGGCGCGGGCGATCTCGCCGACACGGGGATGGACGTCCGCCCAGCTCAGCAGGGCCTGGACCCAGCGCCCGGCCCGAGGGCTGTAGAACAGAAAGAGGCGATGCACGCCCCAGAAGACGAACCACAGGGTCAGGATCAGGGCCAGGGCAAGGATGCCCAGTCGCGCCGTCGCCTCCGCCGCCAGTTCCAGCGAGGCGCCCAGGACGATGCCGGGCACGATATAGGCCGGCGCCCAGGCGAGGGCGGAGAGGACGTTGGCGGCCAGGAAGCGCTTGGAATCCATGCCCATCATGCCCGCCACCACCGGGATCACCGCCCGGACCGGCCCCACGAAGCGGCCAAAGGCCACGCTCTTACCGCCGTACTGTTCGAAGAAGCGCTCACCCCGGGCCAGGCTGTCCGGGTAGCGGGAGAAGGGCCAGATGAGGCGCAACCGCTCCCGGTAATGATGCCCAAGCCAATAGCTGATGCCGTCGCCCACGATGGCCCCGCCCGCGGCCCAGGCCATCACGGGCCAGAAGCTGAGCACCCCGGCGGCAATCGGCGGTCCGGCCCCCACCATCATGACGGCGCCGGGAATGAACATGCCGATCACCGCCAGGGATTCGGTCATGGCGACCAGGAAGATGATCAGATAAGCCCAATGGGGATTAGCCGAAATCCAGGCTAGCATCTCCTGAATGAATTCCGTCATCTACAAGCGCCCTCTCTGTTTGGCCAGCCGAGGCCATAGTACCGGCCGCCGGGAGATCCGGCCGCCGCGATGGAGCTATCATGGCCCCGAGGATTTCCGGAAATCAACTGGCGCGAGCCGATCCGGAGCTTCGGCGCGGCCTGACCACTGGTTCGCGGGAAAGAACCGGCGTTGCCCAGCCCGCTGGCGGGTGTCGTCGGCAAGATGGAGGTTCCTTCAACGCCAGAACTGCGAGAGAATGTCGACCCTGCATGCCTGCCTGTCAGGCTGGTCCCGGCCAGCGGGCCCCCGGGAAATTGGGATGCCCCTGGGGGCATTATCCAATCAAGAGTTCTTTTCCCGCAAGCAAAAACAAAAGGTTGGGCGCTGAATGCTGCTAATGATCGATAACTACGATTCCTTTACCTACAACCTGGTTCAGTATCTGGGGGAGCTGGGGGTCGAGGTACGGGTTTATCGTAACGACGAGATCGACCTGGCGGGCGTGGCGGCCCTGGGACCGGAGCGCATCGTGGTTTCCCCGGGGCCCTGCACGCCGATGGAGGCGGGCATTTCGGTGCCGCTGATCCGCGCGTTCGCCGGGCGGGTGCCCATCCTGGGCGTCTGCCTGGGGCATCAGTCCATCGGCCATGCCTTTGGGGGCCAGGTCGTCAAGGCGCGCCAGGTCATGCACGGCAAGACCTCCCCCATCCATCATGCCGATACGGGGGTCTTTTCCGGGCTCGACCAGCCCTTCCAGGCCACGCGCTATCACTCCCTGGTGGTGGAGGCCGCGACCCTGCCCGCCTGCCTGGAGGTGACGGCCTGGACCCTTACCCCGGCGGGCGAGCGCGACGAGATCATGGGCTTGCGCCATCGCGAACTGCCGGTTCAGGGGGTGCAATTCCATCCGGAATCCATTCTCACCCAGCAAGGCCATGAGTTACTCCGCAATTTCCTGGAAGATCGGTAATGGCGGCGCGCGCCCTATTCGAGGTGAGCATGCCCTGTCGGTCCCGTGACCCCGCGTCGACCGCTAGTGACAACTTAGGAGGATGACAGTCGTGGATATCAAGCAGGCGATCGCCAAGGTCATTGACCGCCATGACCTGACGCACCCCGAGATGACCGCCGTCATGCAACTCATCATGACCGGCGGGGCGACCCCGGCGCAGATCGCCGGCTTCCTGGTGGCCCTGCGCATGAAGGGCGAGACGGTCACCGAGATCACCGCCGCCGCCTCCGTCATGCGGGCACTGGCCACGCCGGTGGACCTGCATGACTTCGAGGACGCGGTGGACATCGTCGATGGCACCCTCGACCTGGAGCGGCCGCGCCAGGGGCCCGCCAGCCTGGGCCGGGTGGTGGACATCGTCGGCACGGGCGGTGATGGCGCGGGTACCTTCAACGTCTCCACCGCCAGTATGTTCGTGGCGGCGGCGGCGGGCTGTCACGTGGCCAAGCACGGCAACCGCTCGGTCTCCAGCCGGTCCGGCAGCGCCGACGTCCTGGAGGCGGCGGGCGTCCGGCTGGACCTGACCCCCGCCCAGGTCGCCCGGTGCGTGCGCGACTGCGGGGTCGGCTTCATGTTTGCCCCGGGCCACCATGGCGCCATGAAACACGCCATTGCCCCGCGCCGGGAACTGGGGGTGCGGACCCTCTTCAATATCCTGGGGCCCTTGACCAACCCCGCGGGTGTGACCAATCAGGTCCTCGGCGTCTTCAGCGAGGAGTTGCTGATTCCCCTGGCGGAGGTCCTGCAACGCCTGGGCAGCCATCATGTCATGGTCGTCCATTCCCGCGATGGCCTGGACGAGATCAGCATTGGCGACAACACCGAGGTGGCCGAACTCAAGGAGGGGGAGATCCTGCGCTTCACCCTGCGCCCCGAGGACTATGGCCTGGCGCGCGCTCCCCTGGACGCCATCCGGGTGACCGGTCCCACCGATAGCCTGATGCTGCTCAAGGCCGTCCTGGATGGCCAGCCCGGACCGGCCAGGGATATCGTGCTCCTCAATGCCGGGGCGGCGATCTATGTCTCCGGTGTCACCGACAGCCTGACGGAGGGGGTGCGCTGGGCGGGGGCGGCCATCGACAGCGGCGAGGCCCTCCACCGCTTCGAACGGCTGGTGGCCCTGACCCAAGCCTTTGCCTAAGCCCCGGATTGACGCGCAAACCATGGCCGAGATCCCGGACATCCTCAGGAAGATCATGGACCGCAAGGTGGTGGAAGTGGCCGAGTGCCGCCAGCGCCGGCCCCTTCAAGCCTTGGAGGCGGAGGTGGCGGGTGCCTCTCCACCCCGGGGTTTTGCCGATGCCTTGTGGGCCAGGGCAGCCAGCGGGCAGCCAGCGGTGATTGCCGAGATTAAGGAGGCCTCCCCCAGCAAGGGCATCCTGCGGGCGGATTTCCATCCCGCCGACATCGCCCGAAGCTACGAACGCGGCGGGGCGGCCTGTCTCTCGGTCCTCACCGACGTGGATTTTTTCCAGGGGTGTGACGCCTACCTTCAGGAGGCCCGCGCCGCCTGCGCCCTGCCCGTCATCCGCAAGGACTTCATCCTGGACCCCTACCAGGTCCTGGAGGCCCGGGTCCTGGGGGCGGATTGCATCCTGCTGATCGCCGCCTGCCTGACCGATGCCCAGATGCGGGACCTGAACACCCTGGCGCTGGAACTGGGCATGGATGTCCTGATCGAGGTCCACGACCGGGCGGAACTGGAGCGGGCCCTGCCCCTGCCCGGACGGCTGATCGGCATCAACAACCGCGATCTGCGCAGCTTCCAGGTCAGCCTGGACACCACCCTGGGACTGATCGATGCCATCCCGCCCGGGAGGCTCCTGGTCACCGAGAGCGGTATTCTCGATCGCACCCACGTGGCCCGGATGCGCGGCCGAGGCGTCCATGCCTTCCTGGTCGGGGAGGCCTTTATGCGCGCGGACGACCCCGGGGCGGAATTGCGTCGCCTGTTCGCCGAGCCCTGACGGGGCCCCCCACCCTCAAACTCAAGAGGCTGATATGAAAGCACGCGTTAAATGGCTGGATGGGGTGACCATGGTCGGGGAATCGCCCAGCGGCCATGCCCTGGTCATGGATGGTCCACCCGATCATGGTGGCCGCAATCTGGGCCCTCGGCCCATGGAACTGCTTTTGCTCGGCATGGGGGGCTGCACCGAGTTCGATGTCCTCTCCATCCTGCGCAAGGCCCGTCAGGAAGTGACCGGCTGCGAGGTGGAACTGGCGGCCGAACGGGCCGAGGAGGACCCCAAGGTCTTCACCCGCATCCACGTCCACTTTGTCCTGACCGGCAGGAATCTGAGCGAAAAACACGTCGAGCGGGCCATCGCCCTGAGCGCCGAGAAATATTGCTCCGCCTCCATCATGCTGGGGGCAACCGCCCAGCTTACCCATGACTTCGAAATCCGCGCGGCCTGAGAACGATAACCCCTCTCCCCAGCCCTCCCCCGCAAGGGGGGGCCATAAATCGCGCCGGTGGGTCCTTAGCCGGCCCCGTCAGATCCAGTAAACGGTGCCGGTCATGACCTTGGCGGTCAGCTTCATGGCGAGCTTGACCAGGACCGGCAATTCGGCTCCGCCGGAGGCCTGGGCCAGTTCGGCATGGTGGATCTCGTCCGCCTTCATCCGCTCCAGGATGGCCCGCGTCTTGAGGTCATCGGTGGGCACCTCCGCCAGGTGCCCCTCGAGATGGTTCTCCACCTGACGTTCCGTCTCTACCACGAACCCGAGGCTCCACTTGTCCCCCGCCAGACCGGCGGCGGCGCCGATCGCCAGGGAGCTGGCATACCAGAGGGGATTGAGCAGGCTCTTGCGGTCCCCCAGTTCCTTGATGCGGCGCTCGCACCAGTCCAGGTGATCGTTTTCCTCTTGGGCTGAACGGGCCATGCTGGCGCGCGTCTCCTCCAGGCGGGCGGTGAGGGCCTGACCCTGGTAAAGGCCCTGGGCACAGACCTCCCCCGTGTGGTTGATGCGCATCAGGCGCGCCACATGGCGCCGTTCCCGCTCGCCCAGTTCCGTATCCGGGAGACCGGCGGCGGGACTGGGGCGCTCCGTGACCAGGGGCGGCCCGAAGAGGGTGCGCACCCCCTGGTCCAGGCCCATCAGCAAGCGATCCAGCGGGGTGTAATCACGGGTGTTCATGGCGGTGATGGCGTCTCTCGGCAAGGGGTGTGCCAGGGGCCGACCTTGGGCCCCGGCGCTGATGGGCCATAGCCTACCGCATCCTTCCGGCACAGGGGAGGGCTGGTCCCCGCCATCGGCCCGGCCCAGAGTCCATTTCCCGGGATAGCTGGGCGTCTGGACTCCTCTTCGGCCAGCCCGCCCTGATCAGCCGAGACGCATTTGACGGTCGATCAGCTCCACCGGGTGGAGCACCTCGATCCGTAGCCCGGCCTCGCGAGCGCCCGCGGCCAGGTGGAGGGCGCAGCCGGTGTTGGTCGTGATCAGGATCGGGACCTCCAGGGCGGCCAGGCTGGCGATCTTGGGGGCCAGCAGGGTGCGGGACAGGACGGGGCGTTGCAGGAGGTAGGTCCCGGCAGCCCCGCAACAAAAGGCGTTGTCGGGCAGCGGGACCAGGTTGATGCCGGGGATGCGGCGCAGCAGGGCGAAGGCCGCGTCTTCATCCCCCAGCCGGTTGCGCTGGGAACAGGGGACCTGGACCGCGACCCGTTGCGGCAAGGGGGCCAGGCGCACCGTCGCGGGCCAGTCCCGGTCGGCCAACAGGCGGCAGAGCTCCTGGCTGTCGCCAAGGGGCGGATGGCCGCGCAGTTCCGCCACGCAGGCGCTGGCGAGACCCACGGGTGTCAAGCCGGCAAAGGCCGCCGCGTTGCGCCTCAGCCGCTGGTCGGCCCCCTCGGGCAGACCGTTGTGCCGGTGCAGGGCGCCGCAACAGGTCTGGTCGTCAGGAACCTCGATCGGGAGGCCAAGGCGACGCATAACCCGCAGGCTGGCCTCGATGGCGCCGGGCTGGGCGGCGCGGGCGATGCAACCCAGGAACAGCCCGATGCGCTCCCCCGCCGCGGGCCGTGCCGGTGGGGAGGCCGGTAGGCGGGGCAGTCGCTCGAACTGGATGGCCAGGCGATGCAGGGCCGCCAGGCTTGGCCAGCGGCGGATACCGCCCCATGCCGCCAGGCGCGCCAGACCGGAGCCCCGATAGAGACGCCCGCACCCGACGGCGAGGGTGACCCCGGCACGGCTGGCCAGGGCCCCGAGCCAGGCGGCATGCGGGATGCGCCGCCAGGCGGGGGCCGAGCGCCAATGGGCCGCGCGGGCCTGGTCCATCAGGTTGCCGAAGGGGACCAGGGTGGGGCAGGCCCGCTCGCAGGCCAGGCATTCCAGGCAATTGTCCAGGTGATCGAGGAGACGCGGCGAGGCACCCAGTTCACCCTCGGCCCAGCCCTGGATCAGGGCGATGCGCCCGCGCGGGGATTCGGCCTCCTGGCGCGCCTCCCGATAAGTGGGGCAATGTGGCAGACAGAGGCCGCAGCGGACGCAGCGGTCGGCGGTGTGGGCCAGGTGCCTGGGGATGTCGGCTGGGTTCAAGGCGGGTTCAAGTGGTGCGTGTGAAGTGGCTGGGGCTGGGCGGTTCCGGGCAGGTCGTTGTCCCGTCGAGCGGGCTAGGGGCGCCACGGGAGGTTTCTTCGCCGGCCGCTAATGGTAACCTGTTACCCCGTTCAGGGTTCAGCCGGGGAGGCGAGGTCCATCATGTCCTACTACCGTTATCACGTCTTCATGTGTCTCAACCGTCGCGAGGACGGAAGCCAGTGCTGCGCCCAGTGTGGCGCCGAGGATCTGCGCCATTACCTCAAGGGGCGGACCAAGGAAGTCGGCATCGCCGGGGAGGGTGGCGTCCGGATCAACAGCGCGGGCTGTCTGGCCCGGTGCGACTTGGGCCCCGTCATCGTCGTCTATCCGGAGGCGGTCTGGTATAGCTACGTCGATCGCGAGGACCTGGAGGAGATCCTGCAGCGCCACCTCATCGGCGGCCAGGTCGTCGAGCGCTTGCGGCTCCCGGGATGAGGGCCCGGGCGCCGCGCCTCCGGCCCGCGTATTTAGAGCGGGGTTGCCGGGCCGCTCGGCCCCGGGTTTCAGGTCAGGTCTCTCGTCCCCTTGCCAACCGGGGCGGCGTCCTGTAACATCCGCCGTCTTTCTCGAACCGACCCTTTTCCAGGCCCTGGAGCAACGGACATGACGACTGTGAGTGCCAAGCCCGCGGAGGTCCGCCGCGAGTGGTACCTGATCGACGCCGAGGGCAAGACCCTCGGGCGACTTGCCACCGAGTTGGCGCGCCGGCTGCGCGGCAAGCATAAGCCTTGCTACACCCCCCATGTGGACACCGGTGACTACCTCGTGGTTGTCAACGCCGAGAAGATCCGCGTGACGGGTAACAAACTCGCGGACAAGATCTACTACCACCACACCGGGTACATCGGCAACCTCAAGTCCATCAACCTTGGGAAGTTGCTGGTCAAGGCGCCGGAGCGGGTCATTAATCATGCCGTCAAGGGTATGATGCCGCGCGGGCCCCTGGGGCGCGCCATGCTCACCAAGCTCCGTGTCTATGCGGGTCCCGAGCATGCGCATGCCGCTCAGCAGCCCAAGCCGCTCGACTTCTAAAGGATCAGGATTAGCCCATGTCGCAAATTCATTACGCCACCGGCCGTCGCAAAAGTTCCGCCGCGCGGGTCTATTTGAGCCTTGGCTCTGGCAAGATCACCGTTAACGACCGTCCGCTCGATACCTTTTTTGGCCGCGAGACGGCCCGTATGGTGGTTCGTCAGCCCCTGGAGACGGTCTCCATGCTGAACCGGGTCGATGTCAAGGTGAGCGTTACCGGCGGTGGTAACACGGGCCAGGCTGGCGCCATCCGTCATGGCATCGCCCGCGCCCTGGTCGATTTCGACGAGAATATGCGTCGTCCCTTGCGTCAGGCCGGCTTCCTCACCCGCGATGCCCGCGAGGTCGAGCGCAAGAAGGTGGGCCTGCGCAAGGCCCGTAAGCGTCCTCAGTACAGCAAGCGTTAAGTTTTAGCGACCGCCCAGGTGGCTTGCTCCCGATAGAGAAAAGCCACCCGCCGTTCGCCCCTTGGGGGATCGTCTAGCGGCAGGACAGCGGACTCTGACTCCGTTAACCGAGGTTCAAATCCTCGTCCCCCAGCCAAACCCAGGCCCGCTTCCAGCGGGCCTTTCTGCGTCTGAGGTCCAATCGTCATGGACCCCGCTGCCCCGGGAGGGGCTGGTGGGCGCCGATGAGCAAAAAGGTGGTCGTGGCGTCCACGCAACGCCCTAAGGTGATTTTCCCCCTCGGGGGGCCAGCTTTCGGGCTCCAGGATAAAAAAATTCCCCCCGTCGCGTCCCTTCGGGGACTGACCGGGGCCTGTCATTGAATTTAATATTTCATAAAAACAATAGATTAAGCACTAATGGCCCGCATCTTGTGCTAAAAACGCAACAGATGCCCGAACTGTATCTTTTTCGAAAAAACTGTTGCGCCCTGTCCCTCCGTGGTCTATCATTCTCCTCACACGCATAACGCGTATCGCTTTTCAGCAGTCAATACTGGCAAATCAGCAACAGTGGAGAACACCATGAACAAGAAACTCGTTACCCTGGCCGTCGCCGCCGCCCTGGCCGCGCCCGCCATCGCCTCTGCCGACGCTATCCTGTACGGCAAGTTGAATGTCGCCATTGATTACATGGATCAGGACCATACCCTGAGCATGGGCAATGTCGTAAACATCCAAAACTATGACAGTGATTTCCGAGCCATCTTCGCCGAGGGTGTGGACCTCGTTCGTCGGGGCATCATTACTCAGGATCAGTTTAATCAACGCTTCCCCCAAGCAATCGATAGCACAATTGGTTTTCTGAACCCCCTTAACAAGGGTTTCGAGGGTTGGGGTCTGAGCGGCAATAACGGCACCAAGGTTTTACTTCCAACCCCTTCATTCCTACCCCCCAGGGCCCGGCCAGCCGTATTGGTGTTAAGGGTTCCGAGGACCTTGGTAACGGTATCAAGGCGATCTACCAGGTTGAGTTCGGTATTTCCCTGACGGACACCCAAAATACGGCTGTCACCGGAAACGAGCCTGTTACCATGCGTAATAGCTTTGTCGGTTTGGCCGGTAACTTCGGTACTGTCCTGGCGGGTCGTCACGACACCCCGCTGAAGATCTCCACCGGACCTCTGGACCTCTTCGCCGACACCATGGCGGACAACAACAACACGGTTGGCTTCCAGGATTTGCGCGCCGACAATGTCATTGCTTACATCAGCCCCAGCTTCTCGGGCTTTCAGTTCGCGGGTGCGGTGCATGCCGGCGGTGGTGCGACGACTATTGGTGCGTTCAATAACGATGCCGACAGCATAGCGGAAGCCTATTCCCTGGCGGCCATCTATAAGAACGGCCCTTGGTACGCTGGTCTGGCCTATGAAAGCCTGGGCGAGGCGCTCGCCGGGTACACTGACGAACAGATCGACAGTCCTTTTTATAATGGTTCCGAATGGAACAAGGTTCGCGTTGGCTTGGGCATTCTCGACTGGAACGGCTTCAGCCTGACCGGTATCTACGAGAACTGGGATGGTGGCTACTTCGTTGATGACGTTCAGAATGATCTCTGGCAGATTCAAGCGGGCTATAACTTTGGCAACGTGGGCCTGAAAGCCATGTATGGCCAGGCGGAACTGGATGGTTTGGCCGCTCCTTTCGATTCGTATGAATGGCAGACTTGGGCGGTTGGTGCTGACTACAACTTCAGCAAGCGTACCAAGGCCTTCATGCTTTATTCCGGTAATGACCAGGATGAGGTGGGCCTGGCCTACGGTAGATACGACGCGAACGGTGACATTTACGGCATTGGCGTTGAGAACTACAGTCTCGATTGGCAGGGCTTCCAGCTTGGCATGATGCACAGCTTCTAAGCCCGACTTGATCCCCCGGGATCAGTAAACGGGGCCTTCGGGCCCCGTTTTCCGTGGTGCTGAAAATGCCGGCTCTAAACCGGCTCCAGCCGCCGCGCCCCCGCCGCCGTTCCCAGAATCAGGACATCCGCCCCGCGCAGGGCAAAGAGGCCCACGGTGACCACGCCGGGGATGTTGTTGATGTGCTGCTCCAGTTCCCGGGGCTGATGGATGGCCAGGCCAGCCACATCCAGGATGACGTTACCATTGTCGGTCACCAGGCCCTGGCGCCAGGCCGGGGTACCACCCAGCTTGACCAATTCCCGGGCGACGTAGCTCCGGGCCATGGGGATGACCTCCACCGGCAAGGGGAAGTGGCCCATAACCTCCACGAGTTTGCTTTCATCGGCGATGCAGACGAATCTGTCGCTAGCGGCGGCGACGATCTTTTCCCGCGTGAGTGCGCCGCCCCCGCCCTTGATCAGTTCGAGGCGATGGTTGGCCTCGTCGGCCCCATCCACATAGAGGGAAAGGCCGCCGACCTCGTTGAGATCGAAAACCCGGATACCCAGGGCCTCCATGCGCTGGGTCGAGGCCTCGGAACTCGAGACGGCCCCCTCGATCCGGTCCTTGATCTTGGCCAGAAAGTCAATAAAGTGGTTCACCGTACTGCCGGTGCCCACCCCCACCAAGCCCCCCTGCACATAATCGAGGGCGGCCTCGGCGGCCAGGCGTTTCATCTCGTCTTGGGTCATCATGGTTTCTCCTCGTCTGCTGGTTGAAAATCCCGTCATGATAGCAAGTCCTCCCCAGGGCGTCGGCTTGCGGGTAAGATGACAAAATGGCTGATAACTATATCGAACGGATCTTGCGGGCACGGGTCTATGACTTGGCCCGGGAGACCCCCCTGACAAAGGCGGAGGGCCTGTCGCGGCGCCTGGGCAATCAGGTCCTGCTGAAGCGCGAGGACTTGCAGCCGGTCTTTTCCTTCAAGCTGCGCGGCGCCTATAACAAGCTGATCAACCTGGACAAAGAGACCCTGAATCGCGGTGTGATCACCGCCTCGGCAGGCAATCATGCCCAAGGAGTCGCCATGGGCGCGGCGCGGCTGGGGGTCCAGGCCACCATCCTCATGCCCCGGACCACGCCCCCCATCAAGGTCCAGGCCGTGCGCGGGTTCGGTGCCAAGGCCGTGCTCCATGGCGATTCCTACGACGAGGCCTATGCCCAGGCGCTGATCTGGGCGGCCGAGCGTAACCTGGCCTTCATCCATCCCTTCGACGACCCGGATGTCATCGCCGGCCAGGGCACCATCGGCATGGAAATCCTGCGCCAGCACCCCCAGCCGTTGCACGCCGTCTATGTGCCCGTGGGCGGCGGTGGCCTGATCGCGGGGATAGCGGCCTACATCAAGTACGTGCGGCCCGAGGTGAAGGTGATTGGCGTGGAGCCCGAGGATGCCCCGACCCTCCATAGCGCCCTGGCCGCCGGCCAGCGGGTGGAATTGCCCCAGGTGGGGCTCTTCGCCGACGGCGTGGCGGTGCGGCTGATCGGTGAGGAGACCTTCCGCGTCGCCCGGGGGCGGGTGGATGAGGTGATTCTGGTGAGCACGGACGAGATCTGCGCCGCCATCAAGGATATTTTTGACGATACCCGCGGTATTGCCGAGCCCGCGGGGGCCCTGGCCCTGGCGGGGCTCAAACGCCATGTCCAGACGACGGGCATCCAGGGCCAGAACCTGGTCGCCATCGAGAGCGGGGCCAATATCAATTTCGACCGGTTACGCCACGTCGCCGAGCGCGCTGAACTCGGCGAGCGCCGGGAGGCCTTGCTGGCGGTGGAGATCCCGGAACGGCCCGGCAGCTTCCTGGAATTCTGCCGCGCCCTGGGCAAGCGCCAGATCACCGAGTTCAACTACCGCTATGCCGACCGGCGGCGGGCCCAGGTCTTCGTGGGCGTCGAGTTGGGGCGGGGCGACGAGGAGCGCAGGGAGCTCCTCGCCCGGCTGGGGGATAAGGGTTTTGGGGTGGTGGACATGACGGAGAACGAGACCGCCAAGCTCCACATCCGCTTCATGGTCGGTGGCCATGCCCAGGGCCTCGCCGACGAGATGCTGGTGCGCTTCGAATTCCCCGAGCGCCCCGGTGCCCTGTTGAACTTTCTGACCGGTCTGGGGCGGCGCTGGAACATCAGCCTCTTTCATTACCGCAATCATGGCGCCGCCTACGGGCGGGTGCTGATGGGGTTGCAGGTTGCCACCCCGGAACGTCCCGAGCTCATCCAGCGGCTGGATGGCCTGGGCTATCGCTATTGGGACGAGACCGATAACCCCGCCTGCCGCATCTTCGCGGGGGCCGGCAGCGAGGATTGAACTCCCCGGGGCTCAGCCACCAGGTAGTTCAGGGCTTGGCGCGGGCGGCCAGAAGGGGAGCGCTCGTCACTCGCCAGCATGTCACCAGAGGGCCGGGTGGGGGCTGGCGGGGGTGTCGACAGCAGGGATGCTGTCGCCAAGCCTACAGGGATGTATTCACGGCGTCCCCCGCCAGACACCACCCGGCCCGGTAAGCAGAAACTTAGCTAATGTGCCAGGAGTAGATCCTCTTTTCCGTCACGACCATGTCCAGCCGGATGTCCCAGGGGCGGACCTCAAGCCGTGCGACCCGCTGGCACTCGTGAGCCAGGCCCACGAGGAGGGGACGCCGCCAGTGGGTGCGGCTGCTCAGGTAGGCGAGCGTCTGGTCATAGTAGCCACCCCCCATGCCGAGGCGGTTGCAGTCGGCGTCAAAGCCCACCAGGGGCAGCAGCAGCAGGTCGAGGGCCCAGGGCGGACGAATGCGGCCGTTACGCAGGTTGGGCTCGGGGATGCCGTAGCGGTTGGCCCGCAAGGGATCGCCGATCGCGTGACGGACAAACCAGAGCTTACGCCGGGGGTGAGGCCTGAGCACCGGCAGGTGACAGGACTTGTGACGGGCCTGGGCGGATTTCAGCAAGGGTGCCGGGTCAATTTCGCCATCGCCCGCCCAGTAGCCACCTATATTTTGGGCGCGCAAAAATACAGGGTGTCTGCCCAGGATGAGGGCCAATTGTTGGGCGTGCTGCCGCTGGCTGGCATTCGATAGGCGACGACGTTCGTCGCGCAAGCGCCGTCGCAATTCGGGAATGGCAATCATGATGAGGTAGTGAAGGGGGACATTCCCCGCCTGTGCCGCCAAGGCCTTTGTTCTTGAACCGGTAGGTTCAAGTGGGGACAGTCGGCTTCGCTTCAGGCTTCCCGCTCGAGGCGGACATGCGCAACGGCTCCACGGTCATGCCCCCAGGGCGATGAATAGGCTCAAGAAAATACCCAGGCCATCTTCGAACACCGCAGGGAATGTCTGACTGCAAGGCTATACGCTTTCTGACTCCAGGTCTAGCCCCCTTTGCGTATCCAGGGTGCCGGCCAGGCGCTGCTGCATGATCGAGAGCCGGCTGGTGTCGGCGTTGGCGCCAGGAACGGCCTGATGTTGACGGAACTGGATCAGCTCATGAGCAATATTCAGGGCGGCCATAACGGCGATGCGGTCGGGGCCCACAATGCGGCCAGACTGACGCATCTCGCGCATGCGACGATCCACCAGGCGCGCGGATTCCAGCAGCCCCTCCTCCTCCTGGGGGCTACAGGCGACCCGATACTCCTTATCGAGGATGCGCACCGTGACCGGGACTTGTTCTTGTTTCACAAATCGTCCTCCATGGTTTTGAGACGAGAGATGATGGACTCGACCTTGCTGCGGGCGAGTTCCGTCTTCTCGACGAGTTGGGCGCGATCTTCCCCCAGGGTGACCTGACGGGCGCGCAGCCAGGTATTTTCCTCGCGCAAGCGGTTGCAGATCTGGATGAGTTCATCCACTTGCCGTTCAAGGGTTTCGATATCGAAATGGCTCACGGTTCAGCTTCCGAGATATGACCGGCGCACTATAAAAGGCTCAACCGCCAGGGTCAATCGGGCATCCGTCCGTGGAAGCCCCTGCCCCGATCCCGGCCAGACGCCCGCCGGCTCATGATATGATGCGCCCGTCTTGCACTCTTAGCCCAAATCGTCATCATCCCCATGTCCGCCACCTCGGATTACGCCTATAGCGAGCTTGTCCAGGGGCTCGAGGAATCGACCCTGAACGCCTCCCCCGCCGAGGCGCACGGCCTGCTGTGCGGACTCCTGTGTGCCGGGGCAAACGATGCGGAGACCCTCTGGGGCCGCGAACTCTTCACCCAGGGCGAGCCGGGCCTCCAGCCGCTGGACCTCCCGCCGTCGCTGCGGACCCTGGCGGACCGGGTGCGTGCCGAGATGGAGGGGGAGGATCTGGCCCTGACCCTGGTGCTGCCCGAGGAGGATTCCCCCCTGCGCGAGCGGGCGGAGGGACTGTACGACTGGGCTCGGGGCTTCATCCTCGGCCTGGGCCTGGCAGGCCTCAAGGCCGAGGTCCTCTCGGATCAGGCCCGGGAGATTCTCGGCGACCTGATGGAGATCACCCGGCTGGATCTGGAGGGTCTTGATGGCCTGGAGGGGAGTGCGGCGGGGGACGAGGAGGAGGGCGCCCTCATGGAACTGCGGGAGTTCCTCTGGGTCGCCGCCCGCTTACTTCATGAAGAAACCGGACGCGCGAGGGGCTGAAGCCATGGCTAGCAACAAGTCTCTCGCCCAGGCAACCGCCGAATCACCGGCCCTGGCGCCCGCCATCCCCCTGGCGGAATACCAGCGCCGGCGTCACCGCCTGCTCACCGCCATCGGTCGGGAAGGGGTGGCCATCCTGAACACGGCCCCGGAGCAGGTGCGTAATGGCCACACCCATTACCCCTATCGCCAGGCCAGCGATTTTACCTACCTGACTGGCTTCCCCGAGCCCGAGGCCCTCCTGGCCCTGATCCCCGGTCGCAAGGAGGGCGAGGTAGTGCTTTTCTGCCGGCCCCGCGACCCGGAAAAGGAGGTCTGGGAGGGTGCCCGCGCCGGTGTCGAGGGGGCCATCAGGTTTTACGGGGCCGACCAGGCCCATCCGATCGCCGCCCTGGACGAGGAATTGCCCAAGCTGCTCGCGGATCGTGACCAACTCCACTATCCCCTGGCCCGGGAGGCCGACCTGGATCTCAAGGTCATGGGCTGGATCCAGCAGCTGCGGGCCCAGGTGCGCGCTGGCGTGAGCGCCCCACGGGCCCTGGTCAGTCTCGAGGCCCTGCTCCACGAGCAGCGCCTGATCAAGGACAAGACCGAGATCAAGCTGATGCGCCGCGCCGCGCGGGTCTCCGCCGCAGCCCACCGCCGGGTGATGCGCTTCTGCCAACCGGGGCGCTGGGAATTCGAGCTGGAGGCCGAATTCACCCGCGCCTGCGCCGAGGGCGGCGCGCGCTTCCAGGCCTATCCGCCCATTGTCGGTGGCGGCGCTAACGCCTGCGTCCTTCACTACGCGGACAACGCCGAGCGCCTGCGGGAGGGTGACCTGGTGCTGATCGATGCCGGTGGCGAACTGGACGGCTATGCCTCCGATATTACCCGTACCTACCCGGTCAATGGGCGCTTCAGCCCGCCACAACGGGAGCTGTACGAACTGGTCCTGGCCGCCCAGGCGGCGGCCATCGCCAAGGTGGTGCCGGGCAATCGCTGGATCGAGCCCCATGAGGCCGCCGTCAAGACCCTGACCCGTGGCCTGGTGGATCTGGGCCTGTTGGCGGGGGGGCGCAAGGCGGTGCCCAAGCTCATCCGCGAGGAGGCCTACAAGCCTTACTACATGCATCGGACCGGCCACTGGCTGGGCATGGATGTGCATGACGTCGGCGAATACAAGCGCGATGGCGACTGGCGGCGCTTCGAGCCGGGCATGGCTCTGACGGTGGAGCCCGGACTCTATGTCGCCCCGACCCGCCAGGAGGCGCCCAAGCGCTTCCGGGGCATCGGCATCCGCATCGAGGACGACCTGGTGGTGACGGCGGAGGGTCACGAGATCCTGTCCCGCGATGCCCCCAAATCGGTGGCGGAGATCGAGGCCTGGATGGGCGGTTAGGCGCGGAAAACGATCGGTAAGCGAGATGACAGCGACAAAATACGATCTGATCATCGTCGGCGGTGGGCTCGTGGGGGGCAGTCTGGCCTGCGCCCTGGGGCGCGCCGGCCTGCGGGTGGCCCTGGTGGAGTCGCTGGCCACCACCGCCCGGAGCCAGCCCAGCTATGACGAGCGGGTTCTGGCCCTGTCCTGGGGCAGCCGGCGCATCCTGGAGGCAATGGGCTTGTGGGCAGACCTGGCCCCGGATGCCGAGGCCATTCGTCGCGTTCATATCTCCGATCGGGGCCACTTCGGCTTTGCCCACCTGGATGCGGCCGAGGAAGGGGTTCCGGCCCTGGGTTACGTGGCCCCGGCCCGACTCATCGCCCAGGCCATCCAGACCCGGATGGACGGCGTCGCGGTCTTCTGTCCGGCCCGTCTGCTGGGCTTTCATCTCCAGGAGGGGGGCGTCGAAGTGGAGGTGGCGAGTGGCGGCGAATCTCAACTCCTGAGCGCCGCTCTGCTGGTGGCGGCGGACGGCGGCGATTCCGCCATCCGCAAGCGCCTGGGCTTTGAGGCCCTGGAGCGCGGCTATGGTCATGACGCCATCATCACCACCCTCACCCCGGACCGGCCCCAACCCGGCGTCGCCTTCGAACGCTTCACGGACACGGGCCCCCTGGCCCTGCTGCCCATGACCGAGGGGCGCTATTCCCTGGTCTGGACGGCCCGGGAGACGGAGACGGCGGGGATACTCGGGCTGGATGACCAGGCCTTCCTCGACCGCCTCCAGGCCCGCTTTGGCTACCGACTCGGCGGTCTCGCTCGCCCCGGACGGCGGCTGGCCTACCCCCTCAAGTTGCTGCTGACATCCCATCCGGTGCGCCAGCGCCTGGTCCTCATCGGCAATGCCGCCCACACCCTGCATCCGGTGGCGGGCCAGGGCCTGAATCTCGGCCTGCGCGACCTGGCGGCCCTGGCCCAGATCGTCACCGACCGGGTGCGCGCCGGCGCCGATCCCGGCGCCCCGGAGGCTCTGGAGGCCTACCAGCGTTCGCGGGGCGACGACCAGGACCGGACGGGCCTGGCGACGGATTTTCTGGCCCATCTCTTCGTCAACCCCTGGCCGCCCCTGCGCCTGGGGCGTGACCTGGGGCTGCTGGCCTTGGATCTGTTGCCGGGGGCGCGCCATGCCCTCGCCCAGCGTTTCATGGGCACCGCCGGGCATCTGCCCCGGCTGGCCCGAGGACTGCCCCTATGAAAACACCGGATCTCGAATGCGATCTCCTCCTGGTCGGAGGTGGCATGGTGGGCGCGGCCCTGGCCGCGGCCTGTTCCGGTCTGGGCCTGACGATCGTCGTCGCGGAGGGCCGGGAGCCCTGCCGCGCCTGGCCGGTGGGGGAAATCGATTTACGCGTTTCCGCCCTGGGCCGCGCCAGTCAGCGCCTCCTGGAGCGCCTGGGGGCCTGGGACCGGATGCGGGAACTGGGCATGAGTCCCTACCGGGAGATGCGGGTCTGGGACGCCGTGGGTGGCGCCAGCATCCATTTCGACAGCGCCGATTTCGGCGAGCCGGATCTGGGCCACATCGTCGAGAATCGCGTCACCCAGCTTGCCCTCTGGGAGCGACTGGAGGCGGCGCCGGATATCCGGTTGCTCTGCCCCGCTCGCGGCCTCCGTCTCACCCTGACCGGGGACCGGGCCCTGCTGGATCTGACCGACGGCCGTTGTGTCGCCGCCCGCCTGCTGGTGGGCGCGGATGGGCGCGACTCCTGGGCGCGCGCCCGGGCGGGCATTACGACCTCGGGCTGGGATTACGACCAGCAGGCCATTGTCGCTAATGTCCGGGTCACCGAGCCCCATAGGCAGACGGCCTGGCAACGCTTCCTGCCCACCGGGCCCCTGGCCTTCCTGCCCCTCGCGGATGGCCGCTGCTCCATCGTCTGGTCGGCGACCGAGGACCGGGCTCGCCAACTCATGGCCCTGGACGATAGCGCCTTCCGGTCGGAGCTGGAGACCGCCTTCGAGCGGCGCTTGGGCGCCGTCACCGCCATTGGCCGCCGCGCGGCCTTCCCCCTGCGCCTCCAGCACGCGGATCAGTATGTCCGGCCCCACCTCGCCCTCATCGGCGACGCCGCCCATGCCCTTCATCCCCTGGCTGGCCAGGGCGTGAATCTCGGCTTTCTGGATGCCGCCCAACTGGCGGACAATCTCGCCGAGGCCCTGGCCAAGGGCCGGGATATCGGCGGCCTCTGGACCCTGCGCCGCTACGAACGCGCCCGCCGGGGCGAGAATATGCGCATGCTGGGGGTCATGGAGGCCTTCCAGCGGCTCTTCGGCAACCGCAACCCCCTGCTGGTGGCGGCCCGTGGCGCCGGCCTGGCCGTCGCCGACCGCTCGCCGTTCCTCAAACGGGCCTTCATTGAGCAGGCCCTGGGCCTGGGGGAGGATTTACCGCGGTTGGCGCGACGCTGACCGGGGCTGCGGGCATGATCAGGAGATTCCATTCCGGCATCCATGTTTTGGATTGGGAGCCCTGGCCAGCTTCCGGTACCCTTTAGAACCCATTGGCGAGGCCGCGCCCCGGCCCACCGCATTGATCACGGAAAATACGCTTATGGCCGAGATCCCCGACATCACCGAATCCGAACGCTGGATGGTCCAGACCACGCTGCGGGAACGCTATGGCCGCGAGATGGAGATCAAGCTGGCGGATGCCGAGATCCGCCTCCATGCCTCGGACCGCGAACTGACCTCCTGTCCGGTCATGTTCTGGAACACGGATGACGGCTGTAATTTCGTCATCTTCAAATCCGGTGATCGCCGCTATCGATGCCAGTTTTTCTACCGGGTCCACCAGCAGATGGGTACGGGGGTGGACGAATACGACGACCTGTCCGAATGCGCCGTCTCCCTGCTCCAGGCCCAAGCGGACTATACCGCCGAGCAGCGGGGGGACCTGCCAGGTCAGTCGTCGCCCGGCCGCCGACGCTGACGCTAGGCAGCCTGGCGGCGCCTATCATTTTCATTGCCCCGCGTCGTGACGAAGGGCAAGTTCATAACGAGACGAGAAACAACGAGGGGAAATCATGACCGCGAAGAATGCCTTTTATGCCCAGTCCGGTGGCGTTACCGCCGTAATCAATGCCTCCGCCTGCGGCGTCATCGAGACGGCCCGCCAGCATCCGGACCAGATCGCCAACGTCTATGCCGGCCGCAACGGCATTATCGGCGCCCTGACCGAGGACCTGATCGACACCGGCAAGGAGTCCGCCGCCCACATCGCCGCCCTGCGCCATACGCCCTCCGGCGGCTTCGGCTCCTGCCGCTATAAGCTCAAGAGCCTGGAGGCCAACAAGCGCGAGTACGATCGCCTCATCGAGGTCTTCAAAGCCCACAATATCGGCTACTTCTTCTATAACGGCGGCGGCGACTCCGCCGACACCTGCTACAAGGTCTCCCAACTCTCCGAGGCCCTGGGCTATCCGGTCCAGGCCATCCACGTCCCCAAGACCGTGGACAACGACCTGCCGATCACCGACAACTGCCCCGGCTTCGGCTCGGTGGCCAAGTACATCGCCACCTCCACCCTGGAGGCATCCTTCGATGTGCGCTCCATGTGCGCCACCTCCACCAAGGTCTTCGTCATCGAGGTGATGGGGCGTCACGCGGGTTGGATCGCCGCGGCCGGTGCCCTGGTGGCGGATCAGGGCATGCCCGTCATCACCCTCTTCCCCGAGGTGGAGTTCGACCAGGATCGCTTCCTGGCGGCGGTCAAGGCCAACGTCGAGCGGTACGGCTACTGCACCATCTGCGTCTCCGAGGGCTGCCACTGGCCCGATGGCCGCTTCCTGGCCGAGCAAGGGACGCGCGATGCCTTCGGTCACGCCCAACTCGGCGGCGCCGCCCCGGTGGTGGCCAACCTGGTCAAGGATGCCCTCGGCTACAAATTCCACTGGGCGGTGGCGGATTATCTCCAGCGCGCCGCCCGCCACCTGGGCGCCAAGTCCGACGTGGAGCAGGCCTATGCCCTAGGCAAGGCGGGTGTCGAGTACGCCATCGCCGGCCACAGCGCCATCATGCCGACCGTGGTGCGCAAGTCCTCCTCGCCCTACGTCTGGGAGATCGGCATGGCGCCCCTGTCGGAGGTGGCGAACGTCGAGAAGTTCATGCCCAAGGACTTCATCAGCGCGGATGGCTTTGGTATCACCGACAAGTGCCGTGACTACCTCTATCCCCTGATCCAGGGCGAGGACTACCCTCCCTACGAGAACGGCCTGCCCCAGTACGTCACCCTGGATAATGTGGCGGTGCCCAAGAAACTGGCCCCCTTCAGCCTGTGAGTTGCCGCCCCCGGGCGGCCGGCGGTCCCCAGGGGGTCGTCGTGCCGCGCGGTGGTTGGCCAGGGCCCCCGGGGCAGGGGGCTGTTCCCGATAGGAAAATGCTTTTTTCACCTGGTAGCCGTCGCCATGACCCTGATGCGTGCTCGCGAGATCATTACCGAACAACTGGGATTCGGGAGCGGTTACAATCGCAACGCGGTGCGACTCCTGCTCGGGGAAATCCAGCGGGAGCATGGCCGGGCGGCGGCGGATGGCTTGATCCTAGAGTTCGAACTGGAGTCCCGCTTTGGGCTCAAGCCCGGCACCGACTTCAGCCGCGTCGGACGTTGAGAAGAGGGCCAGGAACCCTCGATCGTAGCCAGAAACGAGAAAATCATGACGGGTTCGTGACGTCGGCGGGTTTCTGTGCTTGAATCGCGTCGCGGAGGAGGTTAACCCGATGCCTTCTCGCCGAACCTGGATAAATTCCTATAATTTTCACCCCAATCTAAATGAGGAGTAACTCCGAATGTCAGCAGGTACGACTTTTGCGCTGCTTTGCGGCTTCCTGGCGCTCGCCTACGGCGTCTGGTCCGTGAAGTGGATCCTGGCGCTTCCCGATGGCAACGATCGCATGCGTGAGATCGCCGCCGCCGTCCAGGAAGGCGCCCAGGCCTATCTCAACCGCCAATACGCCACTATCGGCCTCGTTGGCGCTGTCCTGGCAGTCATCCTCTTTTTCCTTTTGGATTCCTACACCGCTATCGGCTTCGTCATCGGTGCCGTGCTATCCGGGGCGGCGGGCTACATCGGTATGAATATCTCGGTGCGCGCCAATGTTCGCACCGCCCAGGCGGCCAATGATGGTCTGAACGCCGCCCTCCAGGTGGCCTTCCGCGGTGGCGCCATCACGGGCCTGCTCGTGGTGGGTCTGGGTCTGCTGGGCGTCGCCGGCTACTACGGCTTTTTATCCAGCCAGGGGGTGAAGGAGGACGTGATCCTGCACGCCCTGGTCGGTCTGGGTTTTGGCGGCTCCCTCATCTCCATCTTCGCCCGTTTGGGCGGTGGTATCTTCACCAAGGGCGCCGACGTGGGCGCGGACCTGGTGGGTAAGGTCGAGGCTGGCATCCCGGAGGATGACCCACGCAATCCGGCGGTCATCGCCGACAACGTGGGCGATAACGTCGGCGACTGCGCCGGCATGGCCGCCGACCTGTTCGAGACCTATGCCGTGACGGTGGTCGCCACCATGCTGCTGGGTTCCCTGCTGGTGGGCGCGGGCACTTCCGCCGTGATTTATCCCCTGGCCCTGGGGGGCGTCGCCATCCTTGCTTCCATCGTCGGCACCTTCTTCGTCGAGACGAAGGAGGGCGATACTAAGATCATGATCGCCCTCTACAAGGGTCTGGGTGTCGCGGGCGCCGTGGCCCTGGCGCTCTTTATCCCGGTCACCTGGTGGATCAATCCCGCTGGCGCTAACGCTGAATACTCCAACATGGCTCTTTATGGCGCCGCCGTCATCGGTATCGTCCTGACGGCGCTGATGGTCATCATCACCGAGTATTACACGGCCACCGAGTATGCCCCGGTGCGCCACATTGCCGAGGCCTCCACCACCGGCCATGGCACCAACATCATCGCCGGCCTGGGCATCTCCATGAAATCCACCGCGGCCCCCGTGCTCGCCGTCTGCGCCAGCATCTGGGGCGCCTACGAGCTGGCGGGACTCTATGGCATTGCCATCGCCGCCACCTCCATGCTCTCCATGACCGGTATCATCGTCGCCCTGGACGCCTATGGCCCCATCACCGACAACGCGGGCGGTATCGCCGAGATGGCGGGCCTGGACGAGAAGATCCGCAACATCACGGACCCCCTCGACGCCGTTGGCAATACCACCAAGGCCGTGACCAAGGGCTACGCCATCGGCTCCGCCGGTCTGGCCGCCCTGGTGCTGTTTGCCGATTACACCCATGCCCTGGATCCCACCGGTACCGCCCATCTGAACTTCAGTCTCAGTAATCACATGGTCATTATCGGCCTGCTGATTGGCGGCATGGTGCCTTACCTCTTCGGCGCCATGGCCATGGAGGCGGTGGGTCGCGCCGCGGGTGGTATCGTCAATGAGGTGCGTCGTCAGTTCCGCGAGATGCCCGGCATCATGGACTACACCCAGAAGCCGGATTACTCCAAGGCGGTGGACATGCTCACCAAGTCCGCCATCCGCGAGATGATCGTGCCCTCCCTGCTGCCGGTGCTGATCCCCGTGGTGGTCGGCTTTACGCTCGGCAAGGAGGCCCTGGGTGGGCTGCTGATCGGTACCATCGTCACCGGTCTCTTCGTGGCTATCTCCATGACCACGGGCGGCGGTGCCTGGGATAACGCCAAGAAGTACATCGAGGATGGCAATCTGGGTGGTAAGGGTTCCGAGGCCCACAAGGCGGCCGTGACCGGCGATACCGTTGGCGACCCCTACAAGGACACCGCGGGTCCGGCGATCAACCCGCTGATCAAGATCATCAACATCGTCGCCCTGCTGATCGTACCCGTACTCTGACGGGAGGTGGGCGCCGGTCCACACCGGCGCCCTCGCCGTTCCTGGCGGTGACCAGGACCGGCGCCGGGGTTTGCGCCCGGCGCCGCGATGCAGGACAATTCAAGGGGCCGACGCGGGTGCGTCGGCCCCTTTTTTGTTGGTGGCGCCGAGGTGTGGCGCCCGCGGAGAACCATAATGAATCTGGACAGAGTCAACTCGGGCGATCACGTCCCCAACGAGATCAACGTCATCATCGAGATCCCGTCTCACTCGGACCCCGTAAAGTACGAGCTGGATAAGGAAACCGGCGCCATGTTCGTGGATCGCTTCATGAACACGGCCATGCACTACCCCTGTAACTACGGCTATGTGCCCCACACCCTGTCCAACGACGGCGATCCGGTGGATGTCCTGGTTTTGACCAGCTACCCCCTGATCCCCGGTTCCGTCATCAAGTGCCGCCCGGTTGGCGTGCTGAAAATGACCGACGAGTCCGGTGACGACGCCAAGATCCTCGCCGTACCTACCGACAAGGTGTCTCGCCAATACCGCTCCGTCCAGGACTTTCGCGACCTGCCCGAGGTCGTTCTTGATCAGATCTCCCATTTCTTTCAACATTACAAGGATCTGGACGAGGGTAAGTGGGTACGCATCGCCGGTTGGGGTGGCGCTGACGAGGCCAAGGCCGAAATCATGGCCAGTATCAAGATGTACGAGGACGCGCCCAAGAAGCCCAACTTCTAGGTACGGCCCGCTCCCCTTCCCTCGGGAAGAGGAGCCCGGCGAGTCGGGTGCCCCGTCGGCTTAGGGGTGCCGACTCCCCCTCCCGGCTCGCCCCTCACCGCTCATTCAGGCTGGAAGCCGCTCTCCATGAAAATCTGTCTCCTCTCCGATAGCCACGACCATATCCCCTTGCTGGACGCCGCCGTCGCCGAGGCCAAGTCCCTGGGGGCCGAGGTGGTGCTGCATTGTGGCGACGTGGTTGCCCCCAGTACCCTGCGCTGCCTGGAGAAATATGGCCTGCCGGTGCATACCATCCATGGCAATAACACCGGCGACATGTTTACCCTGGGGCGCCTGGCGGCGGACCCTAATAGTGTCGTGGAATATCACGGCATGGACGCGGGCATCGAACTCGGCGGCCGGCGCATCTTCCTTGTCCATTATCCCCACTATGCCCGCGCCCTCGCGGCCACGGGCGATTGGGACCTGGTCTGCTGCGGCCACAGCCACCATCCCCTCCAGCAGTGGCTGCCCCATCTGAAGGGCGGCCAGACCCTGCTGCTCAATCCCGGGACGGTTGGCGGCGTGGGTCGATCCGCGGCCACCTGGTTCCTGGTCGATCTCGAGACCCTGGAATGCGAGGCCCACGAACTCGATAAGTCCCTGGAGCGCCGGGCTTACGCCCCCGCGGTGGCATGATCGCAACTCCAGCCATGACGGGACTGACCCACTTCACCGAGGCTGGCGAGGCGCACATGGTCGATGTGGGCGCCAAGGACGCGACCCGCCGCCGCGCCATCGCGGAGGGCTGGATACGCCTCCTGCCCGCGACCCTGGAGCTGATTCTGGCCGGGGGTCACCAGAAGGGGGACGTGCTGGGCATCGCCCGCGTGGCCGGCATCATGGGGGCCAAACGCACCGCCGATCTGGTGCCCCTCTGTCACCCCCTGGCCCTGACCCACATTCGGGTCGATCTGGAGCCGGAGCGAGAGACCGCCCGGGTGCGCTGCCGCGCCCAGGTCGAGACCCTGGGCCAGACCGGCGTGGAAATGGAGGCCCTGTGCGCGGTCCAGGTCGCCCTCCTGACGATTTATGACATGTGTAAGGCGGTGGATAAGGGCATGAGTATCGAATCGGTGCGACTGGTGGAGAAGTCGGGCGGCAGGTCGGGCCATTGGTGTCGCGACGACCAGGCCCTGGCCGGGACCCCGGGCGTATGAATACCCTTTATCGACAGGCCGCCTTTCTCCGCGCCGTGGCCCGCCTGGATCAGGCCCCGGAGGACACGGGGCGCGAAGTGGCCTTTGCCGGCCGTTCCAATGCCGGCAAGTCCAGCGCCATCAACACCCTTTGCGATCAGCGCCAGTTGGCGCGCACCAGTAAGACCCCGGGGCGCACCCAGCAGATCGTCTTCTTTGCAACCGGCGAGGGCCGCCGCCTGGTGGATCTGCCTGGTTACGGGTACGCCCGGGTCTCGGAGGCCATCAAGCTCCAGTGGCAGGATCTGATGGCCGATTACCTGCGACATCGTCAATCCCTGATTGGCCTGGTGGTGGTCATGGATATCCGCCATCCCCTGACGGACTTTGACCTGCGGATGCTGGATTGGAGCCGCGAGACGAGTTTGCCTCTGCTATTGCTTCTGACGAAGAGCGATAAGCTCAAGCGGGGGGCTGGCATGGCCCAGTTGGACCTGGTGCGGCGGGCGGTAGCGAAGGAAGGCGAGCGCATCCGCGTCGAGCGATTCTCCTCCTTCGATCGCCAGGGGGTCGAGCCGGTGCATGAGGTGCTCGACCAATGGTTAGGCGTGGCGGGCTAAGCTCCCCGCCGCGCCCCTCGCCTTTGCCCTGCCCCGCCCCCCTGGCTCCGGATGTATACCCACGGCGCTGGTCACTCACCGGCATAGTGCAGGAGGGCTGGGTGGAGGCTGGCGGGGGTGTCGACAGCAGGGATGCTGTCGCCAAGCCTACAGGGACGTATTCACGGCACCCCCCTCGCCAGACACCACCCGGCCCAGGCAACCGAAAACTCAGGTATATCCCGAAGACGCCATCAGAACTCGCCCTTGGCCGCCCCCCGCATCATCTCTTGGATGGTGGTGCTGACCCGCTGGGCCGCCGCCTTGAGATCCGGTGGCAGGGCCTTACCCCCATGGATCATGAGCTCCAGATTCATGGAATAGAGCCAGAGACGCCCCTGCTTGTCCTCGACCAGGGCGATGCGGCAGGGCATGAAGCCACTGTATTGGTCGCGGTATTCCAGCATCAGCTTGCCCACCCCGGCGTCGCAGAAGGACAGGAAGTTGACGTAGCGGTAGTCTTCCCCGGTGATGGCCTTGATCTGTTTGTAGAAGGGAGATTCGCCGACAAACAGGAAATTGCGACTGGTGGCGAGGCTCTTGAGGGATTCGATTACCTCTTCCGGAGTCAGGCCCTCTTCCACCTGCACGGCCCACATCATGGCGACGCCCGGGTCGCCCGTCTCCAGCAGACGCTGGCCCATTTCGCCATAGACGCGAGGGAAATCGCTGTCGAACTCGGACAGGGCCGGCGCCAGCCGTACATAGGCGTAGCCGAGGCCGATCAGGCTGGCTAACCCGATCAGGGCCAGCAGATTGCGGATAATCTTCATAATGAAAGCTCTCCCCGTGGTGTCCCCGTTATCGTTTTAATGTGCCCCGGAAGGGTCTGGCTCCAGGGGGAGCCAGACCCTTCCGGGTGACTATCCAAGCCGGTGGCTACCAGCGGTTATAACCGCTGTTGGGCATCATCATGGGCGCTGGCATTTGGGCGGGATAGCCGCCCGACCAGGGCATGGGCTGGCCCGGGCCTTGGTAGCCGGGGCCACCAAATCCGGGGTTAGCGGGCGGGTAGGGCCTGGCCGGCGGGGCGCCAAAATCCTGACCATAGGGCATGGGCGGGCTCATTTCGCGACCCATGGGGGGCATGGGCGGCTGGCCAAACAGGGCCTGGGCGGCTTCGCGCTGCTCCTCGGTCATCTGGTCGATGATCTTGCGGTAGCTCTCCCACTGCGCCTTTCTGGCCTCGCGGCGCTGCTCGGCCTCCTTCCAGGGCGGCGTCTCGGGCATGGTTATACCTTTGGCGGCGGCTCGCTCGCGCATCTCGGCCCAGTGCTGGTCACGCAGGGCCGCCCGCTCCTCGGGGGTGGCATTGCGCATCTTTTCCATCTGGGCGCGATGCTCCTCGGCGGTTTCCATGTTCCAAGGGGCCTGATCCGGACCCTCGGCGGAGGCGCGCTGTTTGGCGCGCTCACGCATGGCCTGCATGGCCTGCTCGTGGCGAGCCATCCACTCCTGATCCAGGCCTTCCATGCCGGGGGGGCTGGCCCAGGCTGGCATCTCGGGCATTTCGGGCATCTCGGGGGGCGTGAAGCCCGCCTCGTCCCAGGGTGGCGACTCGGGCAGATTCAGGCCCGCCGCCTCGGCGCGCTTGCGGAGTTCCTCGTAGCGCTGTTTGCGCTTGGCCATCATTTCGGCGCGGCGCTCCTCCATCCGCTTGGCGGCGGCATCGGCATGGGCCGCCGCGGTGGCGCGGGCTGCTTCGGCGCCAGCCGGTGCCTCGGCCGCGGCTACCGGGGCCGGGCTGGGGGCCGCGGCCGCCGCGGGGGCGGGCGGGACCGGTGCGGGGGCGGCTTCCGCAACCAGGGGGGCGGGGGGTGCGACCACCGCCGGGGCTTGAGCGGCGGGGGCGGCGGCGGTCTGCGCCATGGCTGCCTGGCTCAGGGCTAAGCTCAGGGCCGCGGCCGAGGCGAACAGCAGATAGGGGGTCTTGTCGTGCATGGGTTAGTTCCTCCTGGGATTTTGGTAATGCGTGGCGCCCGACCGATCCGACATGGATGGGCACAGGGACTCTTGCATTCTAGTATTCGTTGCCCGGCTTGTCGTCCCCTCCCGAGTGGAATTGCGGTGCCCCGGGCCCTGGCTACCGGGACATGGCCCCACCCCGGCGCCTGAGGTTGTGGGCCTGGGGTTGCTGGACCCCGCCACCTTGATGCTGGCAGACTCTAACCCCGCGCAGGGCCGGGAGCCTTGTCCCTGGGCCCAACAATTTTGATCGCCACCCTGACGCCGGCCCATCCAAACTTATAGAATCTCGCCCCGGGGGATGCCAAGGGCTTGCGGCCGTGAGCCAGGCACGGGGCCTCTCAGGATCAATCTCAGCCAGGAGACGGAGGATGCAAATCGGGGATCTGATGGTCCAAAGCGGGGTCCAGTTCGGCACCAGCGGGGCACGGGGACTGGCGGTGGAGATGACGGACCGCGTCTGTTACGCCTATACGCTCGGCTTCCTCCAGTATGTCGCTGCCAGCGGCGCGCTCCAACCGGGCGGCGAGGTGGCCCTGGCGGGGGACTATCGCCCCAGCACCGGCCGCATCCTGGCCGCTTGCGCCCAGGCGGTGGGCGATCTGGGTTACCGGCCGCGCTATGTCGGTCGCATCCCCAGCCCGGCCGTCGCCGCCTTCGGCATGGCCCAGGGGATGCCGAGCCTCATGGTCACCGGCAGCCACATCCCCGATGATCGCAACGGCATCAAGTTCAATCTGCCGACCGGGGAGATCATGAAGGAGGACGAGGCCGGCATCCGCGCCCAGGTGGTCGAGTTGCCCGGTAGCCTTTTCGCGGCGGATGGCGCCTGGGTTCCCGGCGCGGTACCGAAACTGCCTCCGGAGGATGCCGCCGGTTACCAGGCTTACGTGGCCCGCTATCTGGACTTCTTCCCGGCGGGCTGCCTGGCTGGCTTGAGTATCGGCCTCTACGAACACTCCAGCGTCGCCCGCGATGCCTTTTTTCGAGGTCCTCACCGGATTGGGGGCCCAGGTGGACCGGCTGGGCCGCTCCGAGGTCTTCATCCCCGTCGATACCGAGGCCATCCGCCCCGAGGATGTCATCCTGGGCCGGCAATGGGCGGCCAGCGGCCAGTACCAGGCCCTGGTCTCCACGGATGGCGATGGCGACCGGCCCCTGGTGTCCGACGAGCGGGGTGAATGGCTGCGTGGCGATGTCACGGGTATTCTCTGTGCCCGCTATTTGGGCGCCGATGGCGTGGCGACCCCGGTAAGCTGCAACACCGCCCTGGAGAAGAGCGGCTGGTTTTCGGCCATTCGGCGCACGCGCATCGGCTCGCCCTACGTCATTACCCGCATGACGGCGCTGGTGGCGGAGGGCTTGACGACCGTCGTGGGTTACGAGGCCAATGGCGGCTTCCTCACCGCCACCGATCTGATGATGGCGGGTCGTCGCTTGCCGGCCCTGCCCACCCGGGACGCCCTCCTGGTCGCCATCGCCCTCTTGCTCGCGGCCCAGGAGCAGGGCATCACCCTCTCCGCCCTGGCCGCGAGCCTGCCCCCTCGCTTCACGGCCAGCGATCGTCTCAAGGACTTTCCGACGGCCCTCAGTCGGGAGCATCTGGGTGCCCTGACCAGCGGGGATATCCAGGGTGACCTCCAGGCGGCGGAGGCCCTGTTCGGGGGGCGATTCGGGTCCGTGGACGCCATCGATAACACCGATGGCGTGCGCATCACCTTCGCCAGCGGCGAGATCGCCCATCTGCGCCCCTCCGGCAACGCCCCCGAACTGCGTGCCTACACCGAGGCCGACAGCCTGGAGCGGGCCTGGGCAATGAATCGCCAGTGCCTGGAATTGCTGGCGGGCTGGCGGCGCTAGGCGGGCCCACCAAGACTGAAATTTATTGCGATCAGGAGGTAAAGTCCATGAGATTCCATCACGCGTTCCTGGGTGCGGGCCTGGCCCTGGCCTTTTCACCCCTGCTGGCCCAGTCCGGGTCCGAGACGAAGGCGAGTGCCAGCCCCAGCCTCTGGTCCAAGGCTGGTGCCCAGGTGCAGGAGGCCGCCGGCGCCGTGGGTTCGGCCACCACCGAAACCGCCACCCAGGGCTGGGAGGCCACCAAGCAGCAGTCCAGCAGCGTCTGGGAGGCGACCCAGGCGCATACCCAGCGGGGTTGGCAGGCGACGAAGGACTTTACCACCCAGGGTTGGGAGGCGACCCAGTCCTATACTCAGGAGAAATGGGAGGCCGCCAAGGGGGCCACCACCGATACGGTGGAGCAGGTCCAGGCCCCCTTCAAGCCCACCAAGCAACCGGCCAGGCCGGCACCGGCCCCCATCCAGTCCTCGCGGCAGGCCCCTCCGTCCGCCGCTCCAGCCTTGCCCGCCGCCGGTTTTGACGAACCTGCGCCATTAAAGCCGGCCCCCTAACCTGGGGCCGTGGCGCCGACGGATTTCCTCGACGAGTAAGGAGCGCAACCAGGGGAGAATCAGCTACCAACATCCTTGCCCATGGTCCTTGGTAAGGCTAATATCGGGGCCATACCGGTCTAGGCTGGTGGATTTTCCTGTCCGTACGCGGGAGCGAGGTTCCCAAGGACCCAGGCCTGCCGCACCGTGTTGCGGGCCGCACGGCAGCGAGGCCGAGCAGTCATGCGGTTCCCATCTGCCTCGCCGCTGCGAATAGTCTTCTTATGGTCTAGAGAGTTGATGCCACGCGCCGATCTGATTGTCGATCTGGTCAAGGCCGGCACCCGGGGTGATCGGGGCGCCTTCGCGCGTCTTGTCGAATCCATGGCAGCCGAGGAGCGGGCGAAGAACCATTCTCTGCTCGCCGACCGGCTGGTGCAGGGTCTGAACCTCAACGGCAACGGCCGCAAGCCGCTCGGACTTGCGGTCCCCGACGAGAAGGCCGCCGAACTGCTGCACGAGATCGTACCGAGGCGGTCGTTAGCCTCCCTGGTCCTGCCCAATGTGGCGCGCATCGCCTGCGGCGAACTCGTCGAAGAGCACCACCGCACCGACTTACTGCGGACCTACAACCTAGAACCTCGGCATCGGGTGCTGCTGGCCGGGCCTCCAGGCAACGGTAAGACCACGTTGGCTGAGGCCCTTGCAGACGCCCTCATGGTGCCGCTGTACGTCGTTCGCTACGAGGCGGTCATTGGTAGCTTCCTCGGCGAGACTTCCCAGCGCCTGCGTCGGGTGTTCGAACATGTCGCGAGCCGGCGCTGTGTCTTGTTCTTCGACGAGTTCGATACCTTGGGCAAGGAACGGGGCGATACCCACGAGACCGGGGAGATCAAGCGCGTCGTCAGTACCCTCTTGATGCAGATCGATGCCCTGCCAAGCCATGTTGTGACCGTCGTCGCCAGCAACCACCCGGAGTTGCTCGACCGTGCGGTCTGGCGCCGTTTCCAGTTGCGCCTGGAGCTACCGCCGCCGAACCAGGCCACGCTCGAAGAGTGGTTTCGCCGCTTTCAGGATCGTCTGGGCGAGCCACTGGGTTGGCCACCCCGTTCGCTCGCGATGCGGCTCAAAGGTTTGAGCTTCGCCGAGGCGGAACAGTTCGGCGAGGACGTGCTGCGCCGACATGTCTTGGCGCTGCCCGACAGCAACCTGAAACGGATCGTACAAACCAGGCTTGAGGCTTGGCAGCAGCGGTTTACCGTCAAGCTTGGCGAACCAGCGCTGGCAACAGACCGGACAGAGGATTCATGAGCAACGGAGATCGCCTGCCGCTTCTCCTCTTTCAACATCCTGTGCCGGCGACAAAGCCATCTGGTCGCTTTGGTCGCCCAAGGTTCAGTCCCCGCTCGCGGCAGGCGGTCGCCGCCTATCTCGATCCCAAGCTGACCCGTCTCGAACAGGCCCTCGCAGCCGAGCGCATCCGCCTCCGGGCAAGCGCAGCAGGGATTGAGCCGGAGATGGCACTGGTCATCGAGCTTGCCACCGATCCGAACAACTTCGTGGCCGCCGCCAGGGCGATCGGTCTCGAATGGCTCGCCGAGGACGAGATAGACCTTGACCCCAGCGAAACCATCTACCCGCTCAACGCCAAGGGCCAGCCTCAGGACAAGCCCTATCGCGGGCGCCTCTTTCTCACCATGACTGATCGCCGAGCACTCGACGAACTACTGAACCGGTGGCGCCGGTGGCGGGATGACCCCAACGCGGTCTGGCCCTATGGCGAGACGGCTTGGCGGGACATTTTCCCCCTGATCGTCGATATCCGACCCTGGGGTATCGAGGACCGGCTGCGGGAGACCGGGGTACTGGAGGACCTCGCGGAGCGCATCGGCGCTGGCGAGGGAACCATGCCCTTCGAGGCCGAGCTTTGGTACAGGCAGACCGCGGAACGGCGCGCCTTGGCCGAGGCCGAGGTCGGCCGGTTGATCAGCGACCTGGGCGGGACGGTGGCGACCCGGTTTCAACTCGCCGACATCCGCTACCACGCGGTCATTGGGGAGATCCCCGCCGGGGCCGCGTCGCTCCTGCTCGACGAAGACCGCAATATCGATCTCCTACGCTGCAATGATGTCTGGCTTCTCCGGCCGGTTGGACAATGCGCCGTCCCCTTGATCCTCGCGCCGGAGGCGGGGGAGGCGGGGGAGGCCGCAATACAACCAACGGAACGGCCTAATCCGGCACTGCCGCCCGTCGTGGCGCTGTTCGATGGCGTCCCCCTGGTCGGCCACACGCTTCTGAAAGACCGGTTGATCATCGACGACCCGGACAGCTATGAGTCCGACGCCCCAGCACAGCACCGGATGCACGGGACCTCCATGGCGTCGCTCATCGTCCATGGCGAGCTGGACGCGGCCGAGTTACCGCTAGCCCGCCGCGTCTACTGCCGGCCCATCCTGGTCCCCCAGGTCAACGCCCGTAACTCCGCAGAGCACATCCCGGAGGGCGTTCTTCCAGTCGACCTGATTCACCGGGCCGTACGCCGGCTCTTTGAGGGCGAAGGCGGCACCGAGGCCCAGGCCCCTGAGATTCGCATCGTCAACCTCTCCGTCGGCGACCCTTCCCGGGCCTTCCTTCATAGCCTGAGCCCCTGGGCTCGGTTACTCGACTGGCTCTCGTTCAAGTACGGGGTGCTTTTCATCGTGAGCGCCGGCAACCACGCAGACGCCATAGCCCTAGACCTGTCGAGGACCGCCTGGTCCAATGTTGACGCACAGGCCCGCGAGGCGGCCATACTGAGCGCGCTCAAGGCAAACGCCCGCAACCGCCGCATCCTGTCACCCGCCGAGTCCATCAATGCCCTGACCGTCGGGGCCGCCCATGCGGACACCTGTTCGCAAGGCCCTCACGCGACCTACCACTGCGATCCGTTCCCGACGCGGTCCTTGGCAAGCCCAATCAGCGCCAACGGCCTCGGATTCCGGCGGGCACTCAAGCCGGAGATCCTGATGCCTGGCGGACGGCAGATCTACGAAGAGGCTGTAGGCACGGGCTCCCAGGACATTCGGCTCGTCCCCCTACAGACCTACGGGCCGCCGGGGCAGAAGACCGCAGTCCCCAGTTCAGTGGCTGGCGAATTGGACAAGACGCTCTGGTTTCGGGGAACCAGCAACGCCGCCGCCCTTGCTACCCGTTTGGGGGCGCAACTGTTCGAGATGCTGGAAGCCCTGAGATCCCGGTCCGACGGCCCCGCATTACAGTCGCGGTACGACGCCGTGCTTCTCAAGGCGCTGCTGGTTCACGGGGCGCGCTGGGCCGAGGCGGGTGAGCGGATGCGTGGTCTCTTCAAGCCGGAGGTAGGCGGGCACAAGATCAAGGAACTGACCGGCCGCTTCCTCGGCTACGGACTCGTCGATCCGGAGCGCGCCCTGGGATGTACCGAGCGGCGGGCCACCCTGCTCGGATTTGGGTCCCTGACCAGCGCCGAGGCCCATGCCTTCGCGCTGCCCTTGCCTGCGGACCTCAGCGGCACCAGCGGCCTTCGCCGCCTGACCATTACCCTCGCTTGGTTCACACCCATAGTGGCCAACCAACAGCGCTACCGAAATGCCCAGCTTTGGTTCGGCACCGACGCCAGCGATTTGATCGGCGTAGCCCGTGGCCAGAACGGCTATGACGACGATTCCGTCAAGCGCGGCACGGTCCAACACGAGGTGTTCGAGGGCGAGAAGGCCCGCGCCTTAGCTGACGGCGATGTCGTGAGGATTCAGGTCAACTGCCGGGAGGACGCGCAGGGCTTGGACGATGCGATCGACTACGCCCTGGTCGTGACCATTGAGGTCGGCGAGGACGTGCCGGTCGCCGTCTACCAGCAGATCCGTCAGCGGCTGAGATCAGTTGTGCCGATTGCCCCCTGATGGCTCACGGTTACCCCGTTGCGACGGGCCTTGATCCTTGTTCCGGCCGTCCCTGGGAACGCGCATACCTTGGCGGAACGACGATCAATGCCTTGCGACGCACAAAGGGAAAGGCATCGTCCTTGTTGGACGCAGCAGGTCGACATGAGATGGACCGATGAACAAGAAGGCGCTGACCGAAGCAGACATTCGCACCAAGTTCATCACGCCCGCGCTGGTCGGCGCGAACGGGGATAAATGGGACCTCATGACGCAGGTGCGCGAGGAGGTCTATTTCACCAAGGGCCGGGTCATCGTTCGCGGGAAATCGGTGCGGCGTGGCGTCGCCCGCAGGGCCGACTACATCCTGGTTTACAAGCCCAACATCCCCCTGGCCCTCATCGAGGCGAAGGACAACAACCACGCCGTTGGCGACGGCATGCCGCAAGCGCTGGATTGCGCCGAAATGCTGGATATCCCCTTCGTTTACAGTACCAACGGCGACGCCTTCCTGGAGCATGACCGCACGGTGACTAGCGGGGCCGTGACCCGCGAGATACCGCTGGATCAATTTCCCTCCCCCGCAGAGCTCTGGACGCGCTACTGCCAGTCCAAGGGGTTGGTTGGATCCCAAGCCCTCGTCGCTACTCAGGATTATTTTGATGACGGCTCGGGTAAGACGCCCCGCTATTACCAGCTCATCGCCATCAATCGCACGGTAGAGGCGATCGCGCGGGGCCTGGGCCGCATCCTGCTGGTCATGGCCACGGGTACGGGCAAGACCTACACCGCCTTTCAGATCATCTGGCGGTTGTGGCGATCGGGCGCCAAGCAACGCATCCTCTTCCTGGTGGATCGCAACATCCTGGCCGACCAGACCAAGACCAACGACTTCAAGCCCTTCGGTCAGGCCCTGACCAAGATCACCCACCGCCGGGTGGACAAGGCCTTCGAGATCTATCTCTGCCTCTATCAGGCGGTGACCGGCACCGAGGAGGAGCAGAACATCTACCAGCAGTTCTCCCCGGACTTCTTTGATCTGGTCTTTATCGATGAATGTCACCGGGGCAGCGCCGCGGACGATGCCGCCTGGCGCAAGGTGCTCGACTACTTCGCCGCGGCCACCCAGATCGGTATGACGGCCACCCCCAAGGAAACCAAGGACGTCTCCAACAGCGACTACTTCGGCGAGCCCCTCTACAGCTACTCCCTGCGGCAGGGCATCGCGGACGGCTTTCTGGCGCCCTATAAGGTGGTGCGGATCGGGCTGGATCGGGACCTGAACGGCTGGCGCCCGGTGTTGGGGCAGATCGACAAATTTGGTCATGCCATCGAGGACCGCGAATACAACGACAGCGACTACGACCGTAACCTGATACTCGAACAGCGTACCCTCCTAGTCGCCGCCAAGATCACCGAGTTTCTTAAGGCGACGGATCGCTTCGCCAAGACCATCGTCTTCTGCCAGAACATCGACCATGCGGAGCGCATGCGCCAGGCCCTGGTCAATGCCAACCAGGATCTGGCCGCCGCCAACAGCCGGTACGTGATGCGCATCACCGGTGACAACGACGAGGGCAAGGCCCAGCTCGACAACTTCATCGATCCGGAATCCACCTTTCCGGTCATCGCCGTGACCTCCCAACTCATGTCCACCGGCGTGGATGCCCAGACTTGTCGCCTGATCGTGCTCGACAAACAGATCAGGTCCATGACCGAGTTCAAGCAGATCATCGGGCGCGGCACCCGCATCAACGAGGACTACAACAAGCTGTTTTTCACCATCCTGGATTTCCGGGGGGCCACGGCGCTCTTTGCCGACCCGGACTTCGACGGCGATCCTGTCCAGATCTACGAGCCAGGTCCCGATCAGCCGCTCATCCCACCCGAGGATGACCCGCAAGCCGGGGAGGGTGAGATCGGCGCCGAGGGCGACGCGGATCCCTTCGATGGCGACCAAGAGCCGCCTGGCCCCGGCGTCAAGCGCTACTATGTGGACGATGTCACGGTCCGCGTCGTCACCGAGCGCGTCCAGTATCTTGACGCCGACGGCCGGCTCATTACCGAGTCACTCCGGGACTATTCCCGCCAGACCCTGCGCAAGGCCTACACCTCACTGGATGCCTTTCTCAACGCCTGGAACGACGCCGACCGCAAACTGGCCATCCTGGAGGAGCTGGCCGACAAGGGTGTCCTGCTCGACGAGTTGGCCGAGCAGGTGGGCCGCGACTACGACGCCTTCGATCTGGTCTGCCATGTCGCCTTCGACCAGCCACCCCTGACGCGCCGGGAGCGGGCCGACAAGGTGCGCAAGCGCAACATCTTCGCCGCCTACGGCGACCAGGCCCGCGCCGTCCTCGAGGCCCTGCTCCAGAAATACGCCGACGCCGGCCTCCGCAGCGTCGAGTCCCTGGAGATCCTCAAGGTGGACCCGCTGCCCACCCTGGGCACCCCGGTGGAGATCGTCAAGCTCTTCGGCGGCAAGAGCGCCTATCTCGCCGCCGTGCGCCAACTCGAAACCGCCCTGTACCAGAAGGCCGCCTAGCCCATGCCGAATGTCTCCAACCTCGTCAAGACCATCCAGGACATCATGCGCAAGGACTCCGGCACCTACGGCGACGCGCAGCGGCTCGAACAACTCGGCTGGATGTTCTTCCTCAAGATCTTCGACGACCGCGAGAAGGAGCTGGAGCTGTTGCGCGACGACTACCGCTCGCCCTTACCCGAGCGGTTGCGTTGGTCCAGTTGGGCGGCGGACGACGAGGGCATCACCGGCGACGCCCTGCTCGACTTCGTCAACAACAGCCTGCTCCCCAGGCTCAAGGCCCTGACCGGCGGTGGCGACAAGATCGCCGGGCTCATCCGCATGAGCTTCGAGGACGCCAACAACTACATGAAAAACGGCACCCTGATGCGGCAGGTCATCAACAAGATCAACGGCATCGACTTCAACGCCTCCGACGACCGCCACCTGTTCGGCGACATCTACGAGAAGCTGCTGAAGGACCTGCAATCCGCCGGCAACGCTGGCGAGTTCTACACCCCGCGCGCCGTCACCCAATTCATCGTCGAGCAGGTCGACCCGCGTCTCGGCGAGACCCTCCTCGACCCGGCCTGTGGTACCGGCGGATTTCTCACCTGTGCCATCGAGCACCTGCGCAAGCAGGCCAAGACCGCGGCCGACGAGCGCCGCATCCAGGACTGCTTCGCCGGCATCGAAAAGAAGCACCTGCCCCATGTCCTCTGCATGACCAACCTCCTCCTGCACGGCATCGAGGTGCCCTCCAATGTCCGCCACGACAACACCCTCGCCCGGCCCTTGCGGGACTGGGGGCCGCGGGAGCGGGTGGACTTCATCGTCACCAATCCCCCCTTTGGCGGCATGGAGGAGGACGGCATCGAGGCGAACTTCCCCGCCGGGTTCCGCACCCGCGAGACCGCCGATCTCTTCCTCGTGTTGCTGATGAAGCTCCTCAAGCCCGGCGGGCGCGCCGGCCTGGTGCTGCCGGACGGCACCCTCTTCGGCGAAGGGGTCAAGACCCGCATCAAGGAGGCCCTGCTCACCGACTGCCACCTGCACACCATCGTCCGCCTGCCCAACGGCGTCTTCAATCCCTACACCGGCATCCGCACCAACCTCCTCTTCTTCACCAAGGGCCGGCCGACGACGGCGGTCTGGTATTACGAACACCCCTATCCGCCCGGCGCCAAGAGCTACAACAAGGGCAAGCCCATCCGCATCGAGGAGTTCGCGGGCGAACGCGCCTGGTGGGGCACGGAAGAGGGCGGCTTCGCCGCCCGCGTCGAGAACGAGCGGGCCTGGCGCGTCTCCATCGACCAGATCAAGGCCGGCAACTTCAACCTCGATCTCAAGAATCCCCACCAACCAGACACCGGCCCCGGCGACCTGGACCACCTGCTGCCGGAGCACGAACGGCTGCTGGCGCAAGTCGCGGAGACCCGCGCACAGTTGAAGGCGCAGCTCATGGAGGCACTGACGCGATGAAAAGGAAACCTGCCAGATCGGCACTGAGTGGCGACTTCGAGTCGCTGGTGGCCGTCATTGTCCAGATCCACCAACACGCGCAGACATTTGCCATCAAAGCCGTCAACCTCGGCCTCACCCTTCGGAACTGGCTCATCGGTCGGCAGATCGAATTGTATGAGCGTCAGGGGGTGGACCGGGCCACCTATGGCGACAAATTGATGGACACCCTCGCTGAACGGCTGGTGCAACAAGGGTGGGCGCGCTGCGAGCGCCGTGAGCTTTATCGGTTCCGGCAGTTCTACCTCACTTATCCAGAGATTGTGGGGTCGTTGACTCCACAATCTCTGTTGCTACCAGAGTTGAGCCCCCTTCTGGCCCTTGCTCCATCTTTTCCAGTCCAAATTCGGGAGACAGTGACTCCCGAATCTCAAATGGTGGAGTCAGTGACTCCACCATTGATCCCTGCCCATCCCGAACTGATCTTCCGTCTGTCCTTCACGCATCTCGCAGAGCTTATCCAGATCCCCGACCACACCCAGCGCCGTTTCTATGAGATCGAGTGCATCCGCGGCAACTGGTCGGTCCGCGAGTTGCGCCGCCAAATCAACAGTCTGTACTACGAGCGCACCGGCCTTTCCAAGAACAAAGCCAAGCTCTCCGCCATGGCGCACGCCAAAGCGGAAAAGCTCCAGCCCGCCCAGATCATTCGCGATCCCTATGTCTTCGAGTTTCTCGGTCTCCGTGCGCAGGACGCCATGGGCGAGTCGGACCTGGAGGACGCCTTGCTCGACCGTTTGCAGGAGTTTCTCCTGGAGATGGGCCACGGCTTCTGCTTCGAAGCCCGGCAGAAGCGCCTCCTCATCGGCGAAGAGCACTTCTTCGTGGATCTCGTCTTCTACCACCGTGTCCTCAAGTGCCACGTCCTTGTGGAGTTGAAGACCACCGCCTTTTCTCACGAGCACCTCGGCCAGCTCAACACCTACGTCGCCTACTACAAGAAGCACGAAATGACGCCCGGCGACCAGCCGCCAGTCGGCATCCTCCTCTGCACCCGCAAGAACGAAGCCCTCGTCGAATTCGCCCTCGGCGATCTGCCGAACAAGCTTTTCGTCTCCCGCTACGCCGTGGAGATGCCGAAGAAGCAGGAAATGGAAGCCTTCCTCACACAACTCGGAAAGGAGATCGACGATGAAGGCTAAAGGGGTCCGCAAGCCTGCAACCGCCCCTGTGGTCCCCGACTTCGCACAAATCAGTGCCCTCGCGGCCAGGCTCAACGATCTCCATCGGCAACGAGTCGCGGCGCTTACTCCCATCGCCCAAGACCTCATCCAATCCCAGGTCCGGGAGGCTCAGGCAATCGAGCACACCCTGGATCACCTGCTCGACTGCGCCTGCATTCCGGAGGGCCTTGCTCTCTTCAAAGCCCTCTGCCGCTACTACTACGCCATCAACCCCGCCGCCACCGCCGGCTACGTCCACGCCTACCGGGACATGTGGGACGGCGAGGAAAGGATGAAGGTTGAAGTATGAAAGCCGATCCTGCCGCCACCTCATCCCTCGCCCCTCAACCCTCATCCTTATCCCCGCATCCTTCATCCTTCAACCTTCACACTTTCTTCGAGAAGTTCGATCTGTTCGCCGACGCGCCTGATGCGGTAGCGAAGATGCGGGAGTTGGTGCTGGACTTAGCGGCAACAGGTCGTCTCCTGCCGCGCAAAGGCCAATGGGAAACTCGCGCGTTGAAGTCGCTCGCGACCAAGATCGGAAGCGGTGCAACTCCAGCGGGTGGCCGCGAATCCTATTTCGGCGAGGGCATTCCGTTGATTCGCTGGATGAACGTTCACTTCCGTGGCTTCGACCGCGCCGGGCTCGTGTTCTTGAGCGATGAGCAGGCCGAAAAACTTTCCAATGTCGTCGTGAAGCCCAATGACGTGCTGCTGAACATTACCGGAGCCTCCATCGGCCGCGTCACAATCGCGCCGAGCGAGATGGCCGGGGCGAGAGTCAACCAACATGTCACGATCATCCGCCCAACGCAGGAACTGCTACCGAGGTTTCTCTCGATGTTCCTCGCGAGCCCGTCGGTGCAACGGATGATCGATGAAATTCAGGTTGGTGCGACACGGCAGGCGCTGACGAAGGGCATGATCGAACAGTTCGAAATTCCCCTCCCACTCCTCGCCGAGCAGAAGCGGATCGTGGCGAAGGTGGATGAGTTGATGGCGTTGTGTGATCGGCTGGAGGCGCAGCAGCAGGAACGGGAGACGCGGCACGCCGCGCTCGCCCGTGCCTCGCTGGCTCGCTTCGCCTACGCGCCCACCCCGGCCAACCTCCAGTTCCTCTTCCACCCGTCCTATACCATCACCCCGGCCGACCTCCGCAAATCCATCCTCACCCTCGCCGTCCAAGGCAAACTCGTCCCCCAAGACCCCAACGACGAACCGGCGGACTCAATACTTCGGGAGACGCATTCCTTCTTTGATCGGTTGGTGGCGACCAAGAAACTATCCGCTCCAAAACCACTGCCGCCTATCGAGGATGACGAGGCGCCGTTTTCGCTACCAATCGGTTGGGCATGGTGCCGTTTTGGGCAAATCATGCGAATATCTTCGGGCGATGGTTTAGTTGCCAAGGATATGAACGCCGGCCCAATTCCAGTCTATGGCGGCAACGGCGTAAATGGCTACCATGACGCGCACAATGTGGCGAAACGAACTCTCGTCATTGGTCGAGTGGGTTTCTATTGCGGGAGCATTCACGTGACGCCGGAAAGGGCGTGGGTCACGGACAACGCGTTCATCACAACATTCCATGAGGACCACATGGATATAAATTTCCTGAGTTGGCTTCTTAAAGCCACCGACCTCCGCGAACGGGACAACGCAACCGCACAACCGGTCATTTCAGGCGGCAAAGTCTACCCGACAGTTCTCGCCCTCCCCCCCCTCGCCGAACAACGCCGAATCGTGGCCAAAGTCGATCAACTGATGGCCCAAGTTGACCAATTGGAAGCCCAACTCGCCGCCTCCCGCGCCACTGCCGCGAACCTCCTCGCCGCCCTCGTCACCGAGCTCACCACTCAAGCCTGATTGATGCGACGTCACCCATAAAGACCCTTCGATGGTGGGCCCTTGCGTGAAGGTGGACGATGTGAGGATTAATTCCCGGCTCGATACGCTAACGGCTTCCCCGGATAGATCCCCCCATTGAGCACCGCATCCTGCCCCAAGCGGACTGGGGTTTCCAAACCCAGAGCCCGCCCATCTTCGGCACAGACCAGCCGGGTCGGGTGGCGGTGGGTGGGGGTGTCGACAGCAGGGATGCTGTCGCCAAGCCTACAGGGACGTATTTACGGCGTCCCCCACCCGCCGTCACCCGACCCTACCGCCAAAACCTCAAAGATATTCCTGATCGGGAAATTAGCGAACAACTCATGCCAAGATAACTCTCAATATTCCCGATCGGGAAATTTATATAGGGCTGAGGTAAGTTCTGGCATAAAATGCCCCGAACGGGAAATTGAGTAGGCCATGACATCCATTCGATCACCTCAACAACTCGGCGCCGCACTTCGTGCTGCCCGTAAACAGCTCGGGCTGACGCAACCCCAGTTAGGCCTGGCGGCAGGGGTTGGCGTACGTTTCATTGTCGATCTTGAAGCAGGCAAGCCGACGGTGCGACTGGAAAACGTGCTGCGGGTCATCGATGCCTTGGGTGGAGAGCTGCAACTTAGCGGCTTGCCATCTACGGTCGCCGAAGACCAACGTGAGGGCAACGACCATGGCGCCTGAACTGGAGGTCTGGCTGTTCGCTGACCGCATCGGCACCTTGGCGCTGGTCGAAGGGCGGCTGAATTTTCGTTACACCCCCGCTTGGCTGTCTACTGCGCGCAAGCTCCAATCCAGTCCGGGACACGGCTTTGCTGGCAGTGGGGTGGTCGAGCGAATCGTGGCCCTGATTGAGCAGCGTTGTGCCCTGACGATTCGACGGTTCAGCGAGCCTGCCGCCAATGCCGAGGATGTGCTTACTGACTTTTGACGACCCAGAGCCCGTCCATCTAAGACGCGGACCAGTAGGGTCGGGTGGCGGTGGTTGGGGGACGCCGTCACCCGACCCTAACCGCCGAAAACTCAAGGATGTTCGATCACCCCAAACCTCAACCCTCTTCAGGTGCCAGCGGATCAAAAGGCGGCAAGAAAGGCCGCCACAAAGGCATCGTAGTCGCTGTCGGCCAGCTCGTTGATGCCCGCCGCCGCCGGACGCCCGCCGCCCCCGAGAAAGCCCCGGCAGAGATCATCCGCCCCCTGGAGCCGGGTGAGGGGCGCCCGGACGCTGATGACGAAGCCGCCCGCCGGGAGGCGCGTGAGCATGGCATGGGCCTGATCCGGGGCCGCCCGCGCCAGTTCGTTAGCCAGCACACCCCCAGCGCGCCGCGCCCAAGGCACCGCCGGCAAGAGGTGCAGCCGGTGCCCAGGGTCCTCGAACTCGGGCGCGACGGCCCGCGCCCGGCTCATGTCCTCGTTAAAGCCATCCCGCAGTTGCCCAAAGGCCGGGTCGATGGCGATGAAATCCAGGGGATTGGCGTAAGGCCGCAGCCGGCGAAAGAGGGCGTCCGGCGGGAAGTGCAGGTCGGCCACCTCGGCGCCATAACCATTGTAATTCAGATAGATGCCCAGGTCGCGCAGAGCCTCGATCTGGCCGCTGGTCAGGCCCAGGGGCGCGGCGGCGCGGCGCGCGGACTCGTCGAAGTTGTCACCAAAGGTGCCCACCACCGCCCAGGCGCGCTGGCTACCGCCCAGATAGTCATCCACCAGCAGGCTGGTACCGCGATCCGGGGTGGTGTCGATGTGGGCCTCAAGGAGGGGGTGCTCGGGGATCTCGCCAGGGAAGTGGTGATCGAAATAACGCACCCGGGCGCCCGCCGCCAGCAGGCGATCCAGGGCCCGCCGGTTTTTTTCCAAGGCGATGTCCAGCGCCCAGACCTCATCGCCGGCCTCGGCCGGCACCCGCGCCAGGAGGCCGATATCCCGCTTGACCCCGGTCACCAGGACGGCGTCACGTGGGTCCTCCAGGCGCAGTTGTTGCAGGGCGCAGAGGCCGTCGGCATCGCCGTTGAAGACATCAAAACAGGTCATGGGGGAGGGTCCTCGCCGCTTACCACCGAACGCTGGAGTCTAGCGGCCCGAACTTTATCCGGCAAGGGGGGTATTGGCAGGGTCCCTCAAGGGTCCGGCCCGATTGCCACCCGCCGCCGGACTGGTTAAACTTTGGCCGTTACTCCATGGGTTTATTTCCCGTCCGCCCCGCCCTGCTGGACCACCCAGGCCCAGGTATCGGGCGCGGGATTGGCCCTAGGCCCTCCACTCATAAGCCCAATTCAGACCCTATTGCCACGCATGGCCGTCATTTCCATTCCCTTGACGCATCTTGCCGCTACCCCGCTTCCCGGTGGCCTGGCGACCGCGCGCCCCAATCTGCTCGATCTGGACTTGAAGGGTTGCGAGGCACTGGTGACGGCTCTGGGCCACAAGGCCTTTAATGGTCGTAACCTCTTCAAGTGGATCCACAAGCACGGCGTCCTGGATTTCGAGGCCATGACGGACCTGTCCCTTGGGCTGCGGACCCAGCTCCACGACACCACCGAGATCCGCCCGCCCCGCCTGGCCGAGGAATGGCCCTCCGCCGATGGCACCCGCAAGTGGATGATGGAACTGGCGGATGGCCAGCGGGTAGAGACGGTCCTGATCCCCTTGCTGATCCCCCAGGAGCGGCGCAACACCCTCTGCGTCTCCTCTCAGGTCGGCTGCGCCCTCAACTGTAGTTTCTGCGCCACGGCGCGGCAGGGCTTCAACCGCAACCTGACCCCGGGGGAGATCATCGGCCAGGTCTGGCACGCCACGCGCTGGCTCGGGGTGCCGCCCTCCAATGTGGTGCTGATGGGCATGGGCGAGCCCCTGGCCAATTTCGATAACCTGGTCACCGCCCTTTCCATCATGCAGGACGACCTGGCCTACATGGCCGCCAAGCAGCGGGTGACGGTCAGTACCTCGGGCATCGTGCCCAATATCTATCGCCTGGCAGAGGTCAGCGATGTCTCCCTGGCGGTCTCCCTGCACGCCCCCAACGACGCCCTGCGGGACGAGCTGGTACCCATCAACCGGAAGTACCCCCTGGAGGTGCTGATTCCCGCCTGCCGTAATTATATCGGCGACGAGCGGCGCCGGCGCGTGACCTGGGAATACGTCATGCTCGATGGCGTCAATGACAGCCCGACCCACGCCAAGCAACTGATTCGCCTGCTGGAGGGAACCCGTTCCAAGGTCAACCTGATTCCCTTCAACCCCTTCCCCGGCAGCGACTATCGCACCTCGCCCAGCGAGCGCATCCTCGCCTTCCGCGACCGCTTGATCCGCTCTGGGCTCTTTACCACGACTCGCAAGACCCGGGGTGATGAGATCTCCGCCGCCTGCGGCCAGTTGGTCGGTCGGGTGCGGGATCGCGGCCGTCGCGCCCCGGTCTCCCCGGTTTGGCCCCTGCCGGTAGGCGCTGCATGAAGCGGTCGCGCGGCTGGGTGGCCCTGGCCATGAGCCTCCTCCTGGCTGCTTGCGGGGGTGACAAGGGGGTTAAATCCGATGCGTCCCAGCCTGACCCGGGTGAACTCTACGTCCAGATCGCCGCCGAGTATTACCGGCTGGGCGAAATCGAGCCGGCCCTCAAGAATGCCCAGAAGGCCCTGGAGCAAGACCCCAATAATGCCCAGGCCCACAATGTCATCGCCACCATCTACCAGCAGTTGAAGCAGCCGGACCTGGCGGAACAGCATTTCCGGACCGCACTGGGCCTGGCCCCGAATGATCCCTATCTGCTGATGGCGTGGGGTAACTTCCTCTGCGACCGAGGCGATTACGCCGGTGCGGCGGCCCAGTACCAGCAGGCCCTGGCCAACCCCCTCTTTAATGCCCCCTGGATGGCCGAGACCCGTGCCGGCATCTGCGCCCGCCGCGCCGGCCAGGCCGGGGTCGCGGAGCAGGCCCTGCGCCGCGCCCTCTCCGCCAACTCTGGCTACGCCCCGGCCCTGATCGAGATGGCGGAATTGGAGCATGCCCAGGGTCGCAACCCCTCCGCCAAGTCTTATTTGGAGCGCTATCTCGCGGCGGGCGGGCGCGGCCCCAAGGCCCTGCTGTTGGGGGTGCGAATCGAGCGCGCCCTGGGCGCGCGTCCGGCCGCCAGCCGGTATGAGAAGTTGCTGCGCGAAAATTATCCGGATGCTCCGGAAGTTCAATCCCTTTGAGAGCCATGATGACTGATCGATCCGAACCAGGCCCCGACGAGGATGCGGTCGAGGCAACCGGGGCCGAACCCGCCCCAGGCCCTGGCCAACGTCTGCGCCAGGCCCGCCTGCGGCGGGGTCTCGACCTCACCCAGGTAGCCCGGGACTTGCGCCTGACACCGGAACGGGTCAAGGCCATTGAGAACGAGGATTACCCGCGACTGCCGGGTGCGGTCTTCGTCGTCGGCTACGTCAAGTCCTATGCCCGCCTGCTGGACCTGGACCCGGAGGCCTTGGGGGAGGCCTATCGCGCCGCCCTCACGCCGCCGGCGCGCAAACCCACCGCGCCCCCCGTCGCGCCGGAGCGCCAGGCAAGCCGGCCCTCAACCGAGCCCTCAAGCCGGTCCTCGAAACCCCGAGCTAACGAATCCCTCTGGGCAGGCATCACGGCCCTGCTTCTCGTTCTCATTCTGGCGCTGGCCTGGTGGTTGCAAAGATCCGCGGTTCAGGCCACGACCAGCCCCCCAGTGGCGGAAAAGCCGGTTCCGGATGGCCTGACCCAGCCCCAGGCTCGGGTGGACGAGGCCGCCGAGGATGAAGCCGGCGCGGATACCTCCCTGGACGAGTCCTCGATGGAGCCCCTGGACGAGCCGCAGGAGGAGGAAACGGCGGTGATCGAGGAAGAGGCGGGCGCGGCCGCTAACGCACCTAAGAAAGACCTCCCGGCGGCCCCCGCCGCCAGTCCGTCCCGAAGCCCGCCCGAGGCTGACGTGGCCCAGGTCGTGGAAAAGCTCGACGTGGTGATCTCCTTTACCGGGCCCACCTCCGTGGACATCCGCGACAGCACCATGAATTACGGCCTGATTGGCGAAATGGACCAGGGCGACCAGCATTTGCTGGGGGGCAAGCCGCCCTATTCCCTGATTATTGGCAATGCCGCCGCGACCCGCATCCAGGTCGGTGGTCAGCCCTTCGACTTTCAATCCGTGGTGCGCGGCAATGTCGCCCGCTTCATTCTGGACCCGGCTCCCAAGCCCTGAATTCGCATGGCAAAAAATATCCAGGCCATTCGTGGCATGCACGACCTCCTGCCCGACCGCATCGGCCTCTGGCAGCGGTTGGAGGATGGCGCCCGCCAGGTGCTGGAATCCTATGGCTACAGCGAGATCCGCACCCCCCTGGTGGAGGTGACGGAGCTGTTCAAGCGCTCCATCGGCGAGGTCACCGACATCGTCGAGAAGGAGATGTACTCCTTTCCGGACCGCAATGGCGACAGCCTCAGCCTGCGCCCGGAGGGCACGGCGAGTTGCGTGCGCGCCGCCATCGAGAATGGCCTCCTCGACCAGTCGCGCCGCCTCTGGTATCGCGGTCCCATGTTCCGCCACGAGCGGCCCCAGAAGGGTCGCTATCGCCAGTTCCACCAGATCGGCGTCGAGGTCTTCGGCCTGGAGGGGCCGGACATCGATCAGGAGGTCCTCTTCCTGACCCACCGCATCTGGCGGACCCTGGGCCTGGACGGGCTGCGCCTGGAGATCAACAGCCTGGGCGAGGGCGAGGAGCGGGCGGCCTATCGCGCCGAGCTGATCTCCTACCTGCGCGCCTATGCCGAGGACCTGGACGAGGACAGTCTGCGCCGCCTGGAGACCAATCCCCTGCGGGTGCTGGATTCCAAGAATCCGGACCTGAGGGCCGTCATCGCCGGCGCCCCCGTCATCCTCGATCATCTCGGGGAGGCGTCCCGGCTGCATTTCGAGCAGTTTCGCGCCGGGCTTGATGCCGCTGGCATCCCCTATCAGGTGAATCCGCGTCTGGTGCGCGGTCTGGATTACTATAACCGCACCGTCTTCGAGTGGATCACCGATGACCTGGGGGCCCAGGGCACGGTCTGCGCCGGGGGGCGCTACGACGGTCTGGTCGCCCAACTCGGCGGCCGCCATACCCCGGCGGTGGGCTTCGCCATGGGGCTGGAGCGCCTGGTGTCCCTCATGGAGGCCCGGTTGCAGGCCGGGGAGGTGACCGCCGATCCCAACGCCCTCGACGCCTATCTGGTCGCCGTCGGCGCGGCCGCCCAGGGTGCCGCCCCGGCCTTGGGGGAACGCCTGCGCGACGCCACTCCCGGCCTCCGCTTGCAATGCCATTGCGGCGGCGGCAGCTTCAAGAGCCAGTTCAAGAAGGCGGACCGCAGTGGCGCCCGCTATGCCCTGGTCCTGGGCGAGGGCGAACTGGAGCGCGGCGTCCTCGGCGTCAAACCCCTGCGCGAGGAAGGCGAGCAGCGCGACCTGACCTACGAGGCGCTGGGCCCCTTCCTGCTGGCGGGGCGGCACTGATACCCCCTGCCGAGCGCGGGGCCGCTGCTGCTCCGGCCCGGCGGGCAACGGTGAGCGACCCCGGACCCAAATCGCGCCGATGACAAACCGAATTTTTGAAGTTAATCAATGAGGTAAGCGGATTGAACGCCTACGAAACCGACGAAGAAAAAGTTGAGGCCATCAAGGGCTGGTGGAAGGAAAATGGGATCTCGGTGGTCGGTGGCCTGGCCATTGGCCTGGCGGCCGTCTTTGGCTGGCGGGCTTGGGTGGATCACCAGGAGGGTATGGCCCAGCAGGCCTCCTCGGCCTTCGAACAGCTCGTCGCCACCGTCGAGGCGGGTAATGCCGCGGCCGCCCGGACCCAGGCCGCCCTCCTGCTGGAGAAGCATGGGGAAACCCCCTATGGCGCCCTGGCCAACCTGATGCTGGCCCGGGTGGAGATGGTTACGAAACAGCCCGAGGCGGCCCGCAAGGCCCTGGAACAGGCCATGGCCAAGGCCCCCGATCCGGGTCTGGCCCGGGTCGCCGCCCTGCGCTTGGTCCGCTTGCTCATGGCCCAGGGTGACCTGGAGGCCGCCGCGACCCTGATCGCCCAACAAGACCAGGGGACGGCCTTCAAGGGCGACTTCGCCGCCCTGCGGGGCGATCTGGCCCTGGCGGCTGGCCGCGCCGCCGAGGCCCGCGCCGCCTATGACCAGGCCATCGCCCTGGGCGCCGCCAATGCGGCCCTGTTGCAACTCAAAGTCGAAAACCTGCCGCCCGCCACTTGACCGGCGCCCGGCCCCACACCCGCCAGGGGATAGGCCCATGAGACCCATGCTCCGCTTCGCGCCCGCTCTGCTCGCTCTCGCGTTCCTGAGCGGTTGTAGCTATATCCCCTGGTTGGCGGGGGAGGTGGACCCGCGCCCACCCACGGAATTGACCGCCGGTACGGCGGACGCTGGCTTAACCAGCCTCTGGTCCGTCAGCACCGGCAAGGGCACGGAGGGTCGTCGCCTGAGCCTGACCCCCGCCCTCCAGGATGGCCGCCTCTACGTCGCGGACGCCAAGGGCCTGGTCATGGCGGTGAACGCCGCCGATGGTCGTCCACTCTGGCAGCGTGAAACCGGCCTGGCCCTGAGTGGTGGCCCGGAGGTGGCGGGCACCCGGCTGGTCGTGGGTTCCACCAATGGCGAACTCATCGCCCTCTCGACCACGGATGGCACCGAGCTGTGGCGGACCCAGGTGGGCAGCGAAATCCTCTCGGTCCCCCGGTTCGCCGGCGATCTGGTGGTGCTGCACACCCTTAACGACAGTGTCTTCGGCTTCGATGCCGCCAAGGGCGAGAAGCTCTGGAACTATGATTTTCAGGCTCCGACCCTGACCCTGCGCGGCAGCAGTACCCCCCTGATCGTGGGCAAGTATGCCGTCGTCGGCGTCTCCGGTGGTCGCCTGGCCAAGATCGAGCTGGCCTCGGGCCTGCCGGAGTGGATCACCACCGTGACCCCGCCGCGGGGCCGCTCCGAGCTGGAGCGCATCGCCGACCTCAACGCCACCCCCCTGGTGGTCGGTGAGACTCTCTACGTCGCGGCCTACAACGGTGACCTGGCGGCCCTGGATCTGACCAGCGGCGCCGTCCTCTGGCGCCGCGCCCTCTCTTCCTACGCCGGCCTGACGGAGGCGGATGGGACCCTCTACGTGACCGACTCCAACGACCTGGTCTGGGCCGCCAAGCCCGGGGACGGCGCCGGTATCTGGAAGCAGGAGGCCCTGCGCTACCGCAACCTGACCGCCCCGGCCGTGGTGGGTAACAGCCTGGTGGTGGGTGATCTGGAGGGCTATGTCCACCTGCTGGCCCGGAACGATGGCCGCATCCTGGGCCGGCAGCGCGTGGCCAAGGGCAGCATCCAGGCCCAGCCCCTGGTCGCTGGAGGGCGCGTCTTCGTCCTCGGCGCCGATGGCACCCTCGCCGCCCTCTCGCTCGGCGCCGTGTCCCCGGCCACGACCCAGTCACCCACCCCGATGCCGACCGCGACCAAGACGCCAACCCCTGCGTTCTGATCCCGACCCGTCCGTTTCGACCCTGGCCGCGCCCGGCGCGGCCCTCCCTCAGCGCCCAAGGCCCCTCATGCTTCCCGTTTTCACCATCATCGGCCGGCCCAATGTCGGCAAATCGACCCTCTTCAATCGGCTGACCCGGACGCGCGACGCCCTGGTGGCCGACTTCCCGGGTCTCACCCGTGATCGTCAATACGGCGTTGGCCGCCTGGGGCCCGGCCCCTACATCATCGTGGATACCGGGGGCCTCAGCGGCGCCAAGGAGGGGATCGAGAGCCTGATGGACCGGCAGGTCGCCCTGGCCATCGAGGAGGCGGACCAGCTGCTGTTCATGGTCGATGCCCGCGAGGGCTGCGGCCCCACGGACCTGGATATCGCCGCGCGCCTGCGCCGCACCGGCAAACCCGTCACCCTGGTCGTCAACAAGACGGATCGGCTGGAACCCGAGATGGCGACGGTGGATTTCCACCAGCTCGGCCTGGGGGAGCCCGTGGCCATCGCCGCCGTCCAGGGCCGGGGGGTCGGCAGCCTGATGCACCGGGTCTTCGCCAGCTTGCCCGAGAGCCTGGAGGAGCCCGGGGAGGGGGCGGACGAGGAGGCGGGCACCAAGGTCGCCGTGGTGGGTCGCCCCAATGCCGGTAAATCGACCCTCATCAACCGCATCCTCGGCGAGGAACGGGTCGTGGCCTGCGCCCAGCCCGGCACCACCCGGGACAGCATCTTTATCCCCTTCAGCCTCGGCGATCGCCGCTACACCCTGATCGACACCGCCGGCATGCGGCGCCGCGCCAAGGTGCATGACTTCATTGAAAAATTCAGCGCCATCAAGACCCTCCAGGCCATCGAGGCCAGCAACGTGGTGATCCTGATGCTGGATGCCCACCAGGGCATCGGGGAGCATGATGCCACCCTGGCCAGCCAGGTGGTCGAGAGCGGCCGGGCCCTGGTGGTGGCCGTCAACAAGTGGGATGGGCTGACCAAGGAGGCACGGGAGGCCATTCGCGAGAACTTCACGCGCAAGCTGGGCTTCCTGGATTTCGCCGCCGTCCATTACATCTCCGCCCTCCACGGCAGCGGGGTCGGCCTGCTCCTGGACGAGGTGGACCGGGTCTTCGCCAATGCCGTGCGGCACCTGCCGACCCCGGAGCTGACCCGCCTGCTCATGGACCTCGTTCAGGAACATCAGCCGCCCTTGGTCAATGGTCGCCGCATCAAGCTGCGTTACGCCCACCAGGGGGGCCGTAATCCCCCCATCATTGTCATCCACGGCAAGCAGACCGAGGCCCTGCCGGATAGCTACCGCCGCTACCTCATCAATCGCTTCCGCCAGATCCTGAAACTGCACGGCACCCCTCTGCGGCTCGAATTGCGCACCGGGGAGAATCCCTACGAGGGTCGCCATACTCCCCCGACCCCCCAGCAGGTCAAGCAGCGGCAGCGACTGAAGAAATTCGTTAAGCGTAAAAGCTGATCCCGGCTTGGATTTTTCATCAATCCCCCTGTTGTCAGCCATGTTGGCAGACCCCTTAACAGGTGCTATTGTCCGGCCAAACCAGCCCAGAGGTAGCCGACCATGAGCGTGAAATTCTCCGAAGACGTGGTCCCGCTGACCGACCTCAAGGTCAACCCCGGTCGCGTGGTCAGACAGGCGGTAGAGGCCCATCGGCCCGTGCTGCTCACCCGCCGAGGCCGCGGGGTCGCCGTCATGCAGTCCGTGTCTGATTTCGAGGAGGCCGCGGAGGAGCGCGCCTTCATGCGCGCGGTGATCGTTGGCATGGCCGACCTGGATGCCGGCCGCGAGGTCTCCCTCGCCGAAGCCAAGGCCAGATTCGGCTTGGCTTGAGGGCATGGCCCTCGCCAGGATCAGCTTCGCCGAGTCCGCCCTTGGCGACCTGGCCGCAATCCAAGGGTGGTATAGAGCGGAGAATGTTCCGGAGGTTGGCGACCGGCTCGTCGCCGAAATTTTCCAACGTGTCGAGATCCTCGTCGACCACCCGGACATTGGGCGGATCGTGCCGGAGTTTGACCACCTTCCGGATCGTCTATCGGCGGGAGCTGCTTAGCGTAAGCATCGTTCGAGTCTGGCGCAGTGAACGCTTGTTGCGGCTGCCGGCATCGGCTTATGAGGGGTGAGTTGCGAATGGCGCTGGAGGAAAAAGACCGTCTCGAGTCAGACCCTTCAAGGCATGGCCGCTTGGACGCTATCAACACCCTCGACCCGAGCTGTAATACCTCCCCGTCCCAGGCGCGCCTCGACGAGATCACCCGGCGCTAGCTGGGCGACGTCGCGGATGACCTCGCCCGCCGGCGCTCGCCGCAGGATGGCATAGCCCCGGGTCAGGGTGCCCAGGGGGCTCAGGGCATCCAGGGCATGGGCGAGGCCGGCCAGATGCTCGCGCCGCAGGGCGATCAGCCGGGTTGGGAGGCGCCGCAGGCGGCCTTCCAGGTTGGCCAGGCGCTGGGCGAGCCCCGCCAGACGCTGGGCGGGACTCAGGGGGTGCAAGCGGCTCCAGGCCAGGTCCCGGCGGTGACGCAGGCTCCGCAGCCGCCGCGCCATGGCCTCCCCCAACCGCCGCTCCAGGTCGTCGGTGCGCTGTTGGCGGCGCTCCAGTTCGGCCAGGGGATGCAGTAAGCGCAGGTGGCGTTCCGCCGCCAGCCAGTGGCGACGCAGTCCCTCCAGGCGCCGCGCCTGGGCCTGGATCAGACGTTGCTCGTAGGCGGCCAGGCGCTGGCGCAGATGGGGGGCGGAGGGGCTGACCAGTTCCGCCGCGGCCGAGGGCGTGGCGCCGCGCTGGTCCGCCACCAGGTCGGCGATGGTGAAATCAATCTCGTGGCCCACGCCGGTGACGACCGGAATGGCGGAGGCGCGGATGGCCCGGGCCAGGTCCTCGTCGTTGAAGGCCATGAGATCTTCCAGGGCGCCGCCGCCCCGCGCCAGGATGAGGACGTCGCACTCGGCGCGCTGGTTGGCCAGGGCCAGCATCTCCACCAGTTCCGCCGCCGCGCCCTCGCCCTGAACCCGGGCGGGATAGACCACCAGGGGCAGGGCCGGAAAACGCCGCCCTAGGACGCTGATGAGGTCCCGCACGGCGGCGCCGCTGGGGGAGGTGATGAGGCCCACCTGGCGGGGAAAGGCCGGCGGGGGCCGCTTGAGGGCCGCGTCGAAGAGCCCCTCCGCCGCCAGCTTGCGCTTGAGCCGCTCGAACTCCAGGCGCAGGGCGCCCTCGCCGGCGGGTTCCAGGTGCTCCACCACCAGTTGAAAGTCGCCCCGACCCTCGTAAAGGCTCACCCGGACCCGTGCCAGGACCTGCTGGCCATTGGCCGGGCGGAAGCCCAGCAGCAGGCGCTTGTTGCGGAACAGGGCGCACCGGATCTGGGCCGCCGGGTCCTTGAGGGCAAAGTAGAGGTGCCCCGAGGCGGGCTGGGACAGGTTGGAGATTTCACCCTCCACCCAGAGCAGCGGGAAGCTGCCCTCCAGCACGGCGCGGACCTCCCGGGCCAGGCGGGAGATGGTCCAGATGTCGCGGGAGAGGTCGAAGTCGGTGGTCATGCAGGGTGGCGGCTCCCGTTCCGCGGGCCAGGGATTGCGAACGAGGGTGGGTCTTGCCAGTTTACCGACCTGGCCAGGAAAACTATACTGCCCGGTCCTTCAAGATACCCATTTGGTTTACAGCGAGCGAGGCCCCCATGCGTCTGATCCAGGAAGCCCTCACCTTCGACGATGTCCTCCTCGTCCCCGCCCACTCCAGCGTGCTGCCCAATCAGGTGGACCTGAGCACCCGGCTGACCCGGGGCATCGAACTCAAGATCCCCCTGGTCTCGGCGGCCATGGATACGGTGTCCGAGGCCCGGCTGGCCATTGCCCTGGCCCTGGAAGGTGGCATTGGCATCGTCCACAAGAACATGTCCGCCGAGCGCCAGGCCAAGGAGGTGCTGACGGTCAAGAAGTACGAGAGCGGCATTATCCGCAACCCCATCACGGTCACCCCCGAGACCAGCATTGGCGAGGTCATGCGGCTGACTCGGGAGAACAACATCTCGGGCGTGCCGGTGGTGACCGAGGACGGCCACCTCACCGGCATCGTCACCGGGCGCGACCTGCGTTTCGAGACCCGCCCCGGCGACCCCGTGCGCAATATCATGACCCGGCACGACCGTCTGGTGACGGTGCGGGAGGGCGCCAGCCGCGAGGAGGTGCTGGCCCTGCTCCACAAGCACCGCATCGAGAAGGTGCTGGTGGTCAATGACGCCTTCGAGTTGCGCGGCCTGATCACGGTCAAGGACATCCAGAAGGCCAAGGACTTCCCCAATGCCTCGCGGGATGACCAGCAGCGGCTGCGGGTGGGTGCCGCCGTGGGGGTCGGCGCCGGCACCGATGAACGGGTCGCGGCCCTGGTCGCCGCGGGGGTGGATGTGATCGTGGTGGATACCGCCCACGGCCATTCCCAGGGGGTGCTGGATCGCGTGGCCTGGTGTAAGCGCCAGTATCCCGAGCTCCAGGTCATCGGCGGCAACATCGCCACCGGCGCGGCGGCGCGGGACCTCCTGGCCGCCGGGGCCGACGCGGTCAAGGTCGGCATCGGGCCGGGCTCCATCTGCACCACCCGGATCGTTGCTGGGGTGGGCATGCCCCAGGTCACGGCGGTGGCCAATGTGGCCGAGGCCCTGGCCGGCACTGGCGTGCCCCTCATCGCCGATGGCGGCCTGCGCTATTCGGGCGACATCGCCAAGATCATTGCCGCCGGGGCTCACTCCGTCATGATCGGTGGCCTCTTCGCCGGCACCGACGAGTCACCCGGGGAAATCGAGATCTATCAGGGGCGTTCCTACAAGTCCTATCGCGGCATGGGCTCCCTGGGGGCCATGGGCGCCAAGGAGGGCTCCAGCGATCGCTATTTCCAGGAAAACGAGGACAAAGAGAAGCTGGTGCCCGAGGGCATCGAGGGCCGGGTGCCCTACAAGGGCAGCGTGCTCAACGTCATCCATCAGCTCATGGGCGGTCTGCGCTCCAGCATGGGTTACACCGGCTGCGCCGATATCGAGGAGATGCGCTCCAAGCCCGAGTTTGTGCGCGTCAGTACGGCGGGGATGCGCGAGTCCCACGTCCACGATGTGCAGATCACCAAGGAAGCGCCGAATTACCGCATCGAAATCTGAGTTCCCCGAGACACCTCATGAGCCTCAACCCCATCGCCATCCACGCCGATCGGATTCTGATCCTCGATTTCGGCTCTCAGTACACCCAGCTCATCGCCCGGCGGGTGCGCGAGGCCGGGGTCTATTGCGAAATCCACCCTTGGGACCTGGACGCCACGGGGATTGCTGGCTTCGGCGCCAGGGGCATCATCCTCTCCGGCGGCCCCCAGTCCGTCCACGAGGAGCAGACGCCCCGGGCCGATGCCGCCGTCTTCGCCGCGGGCGTGCCGATTCTCGGCATCTGTTACGGCATGCAGACCCTCGCCGCCCAGTTGGGGGGCCAGGTCGCCCCGGCGACCCATCGCGAATACGGCTATGCCCAGGTCCGCGCCCGGGGCCATTCGCGACTGCTGCGGGACATCGAAGACCACGCCAGCCCCGAGGGCTTTGGCCTGCTCGATGTCTGGATGAGCCACGGCGACCGGGTGGATACCCTGCCGCCCGGCTTCGTGGCCATCTGCACCACCGATAATGCGCCCCTGGCGGGCATCGCCGACGAGGCGCGGTGCATCTACGGTCTCCAATTCCACCCCGAGGTGACCCACACCCGCCAGGGCCAGCGCATCCTGGAGCGCTTCGTCCACGACATCTGCGGCTGCGGTGGCCTCTGGACGCCCCGGAACATCATCGACGAGGCCATTGCCCAGATTCGCCAGCAGGTGGGTCAGGATGATGTCCTACTCGGCCTCTCCGGTGGCGTCGATTCCTCTGTGGTGGCGGCCCTGTTGCACCGCGCCATCGGCGACCGCCTCACCTGCGTCTTCGTGGACAACGGCCTGCTGCGCCTCGGGGAGGGCGATCAGGTCATGAGCACCTTTGCCCGCCACATGGGCGTCAAGGTCATTCGCGTCGATGCCGGCGCGCGCTTCTTCGAGCGCCTGGCCGGGGTCGTGGACCCGGAGCACAAACGCAAGATCATCGGCAACACCTTTATCGATATCTTCGAGGCGGAGGCGGAACGGCTGCCCAACGTCAAGTGGCTGGCCCAGGGCACCATCTACCCCGACGTCATCGAATCCGCCGGCGCCAAGACCGGCAAGGCCAAGGTGATCAAGTCCCATCACAATGTCGGCGGCCTGCCGGACACCATGAAGCTGGCCTTGGTCGAGCCCCTGCGCGAACTCTTCAAGGACGAGGTGCGCAAGATCGGGATCGAACTCGGCCTGCCCTCGGATATGGTCTATCGCCACCCCTTCCCTGGCCCCGGCCTGGGGGTGCGTATCCTGGGCGAGGTCCACGTCGCCTTCGCCGACACCCTGCGCCAGGCCGATCACATCTTCATTGAGGAGTTACGCCGCGCCGGCCTCTATGACCAGGTCTCCCAGGCCTTCGCCGTCTTCCTGCCCATCAAGTCCGTGGGCGTCGTCGGCGACAATCGCCAGTATGCCCACGTCATCGCCCTGCGCGCCGTCGAGACCATCGACTTCATGACCGCCCGCTGGGCCCATCTGCCCTATGACTTTCTCGACCAGGTTTGCCGCCGCATCGTCAATGAAGTCCGCGATGTCTCCCGGGTCGTGTATGACATCACCGGCAAGCCCCCGGGGACCATCGAGTGGGAGTGAGGGGCGCGGGTCCACCGCCAGGCCATGCCCGAGCCCTGCGAGTCCACCGCGCTAGACGATAGCCACTGGATGCGCCAGGCGATCGCCCTGGCGGAGCGGGCGGGGGCCCAGGGCGAGGTGCCGGTCGGTGCGGTGCTGATCGCCGCCGGCCAGGTCCTGGGCGAGGGCTGGAACTGCCCCATCGCCACCCATGACCCCAGCGCCCACGCCGAGATTCGCGCCCTGCGCGCCGCGGGCCAGCGCCTCGGCAACTATCGCCTCCCCGCCACCACCCTCTACGTCACCCTCGAACCCTGCCCCATGTGCGCCAGCGCCCTCATTCATGCCCGCGTCGCCCGCGTTGTTTACGGCGCCCGCGACCCCAAGGGCGGTGCCTGCGGCAGCGTCTTCCACCTGCTGCCCCCGGACCAGCGATTCAATCATCGCCTCGAGTGTCAGGGGGATGTTCTGGGCCAGGAATGCGGTGAACTGTTACGCCGCTTCTTCCAGCAGCGCCGCCGTTCCGTGGCTCGTGGGGCCGTACTGGGGGATCGGGTCCCCCAATGAAGGGATTTGCTGAGTCAACCTAAGGTTGACAGAGAAAGGGTCAGTCCCTACCATGCCTTCTTTTACGGGGTGTAGCGCAGCCTGGTAGCGCACCTGAATGGGGTTCAGGTGGTCGGAGGTTCGAATCCTCTCACCCCGACCAAAAAATTAAGGGCTTAGGTCATCTGGACCTAGGCCCTTTCTTTTTGAGTCACCCCTGAGTCCCTACGCGGCTGCTTCAGGGTGGTGCCGCCTGGGGCCGGTTCCCGCCGGTTGTGGCGGGGTCTGTCGAGCTAGTGGTTACTGCGCCGTCGTTTAACGCGGCACCTGGGTGGTGGCCGAGGCGATGGTCTCTGCGCGCACCTTGGATGCGTTGTACATATCGAGGAAGCGCGCGACCGTGGGATCGGCGGCATCCTTCTGCAGGTCGCGCAGGTAACCGTAGGCGATGGTCTGGTAGTTTAGCTCCGCTGCGACCTTCACAAGGCTGATCTTGGGATCAAGATCAATGCGGTAGGTCACTAGGTCGCTCCCGGCGCCGAAATCCGGGTCGTCGATGACACCCACGACGGCGACTGAGTCCGGTACGACCTGATCATTGAACCCCCGCGGCGGGATTCGGTTGTCCTTGAGGTAATCCGCGGCGCGCAGCAGCGTGTAGGTGAGGTTGCCGTCCGAGTCGCCCATGATCGCCTCGTAAACCTGGACCTGGCCCGCGCGGGTGATCTCCCCGCTGTAATGGGGCTCGAAGCCGGTGCCGATATCGGCGTTGACGCCGGCGACCACACCCGTGGCTGGTTTCAATCGACCCGACTCGAACAGGGTCTTGCCTGCGGGATCGGAGACGGTGAGATGGATGTAGACGCGCCGGGAGGGGTAGCTGGTGGGCAGTTTGTGGCCGGAGTTGTTGGTCACGCGGACCCGTACCAGCAGTTGTTTCGTGCTCGGGTCAAACGACGCCTGTTCGATCGCGAGATCGGCGGAGCTGCGGAGCGTGGCACGGGTGGCCTCTATAGTGGCGGCGAAGTCACCGTCACCGACCTCGAGCTCGGCCCGGTTGGCGCTCAGGATGTCGAGCATCAGGGTGTTGCCGCCATAAAAACCGTGGCGGGCGAAGTTGTTGCGCCGGGTTAGGTTCTGGGGCCGGTTGGCGATCTTGACCCCGTCCGTACGGGCCATGTGGCATTCCTGGCAGGAGCTCGCCTCCGCCCTGCCGTCCGCGAAGGCGCTGTTCTCCCACTCCGTGTAGACGGCTTGCTCCGGGAACTCCATACCGTCAATGACCTTGCCGCTGCTGTCCAGTACCGGCGTCATGAGGTTGTGACAGGTGGCGCAGAGCGCCGAGTCGGAGACATGGGGCGCATACCGGGGGGTGAAGCCGGTATCTCCCTGCATCGGGTTCACCTTAGGGTTAGCGTACTGGCCGTAGGCGAGGCGAACGTCGGGATTGATCGTGAAGCGGCCCGAGAACCCCGCCGGGGTGCCCAGGGTGCTGTCGTCGGCGATCTGGTGGCAAAGGGTGCAGCTCACGCTATCCATGGCGGTGTCGTGGTAGACATTGCTCGGGTTGATAAAGCCGACGTCGAAGAACTGGGTGTCACCCGGGGCAGGAGAGTAGGATGCCTCCTCGTTCGCCATCGGTGCGTGACAGCGGGTGCACTTGTCGTTCAGCACATCCGCGAGCTGCGGGTTGCGGATCAGTTCGCTGGCGAACTTGGCCTGCCAGAAGGGATCCCGGGAGGCGTTCGCCATCATCGTGGCGCTCCACTCGGTCTCTATGGAAACATCCTTCCGCTTCGCGTCAACCAGTCTGTTGTGGCAGAAGGCGCAGTTGCCGGAGCCGGAGAAGTGCGTGGTCTCGAAGGAGGCATTCGCGGCGTGGGCCGACCGAGCCGAGCTAAAGGTAATTGCAAGGATGCAAAAAACGGTACTTCGCACGATACGCATGGCCAGAGTAACCCCCCCGATGTCTGGTAGTCACAGAAAGACTTTTTTGATTGTGGCGACGAGGGAACGTACCGGAGTTCCAGGCGGGATTCAAATGCAATTCAGAATATTGTGATGTTCTGCAATTTTCCGCGAGGCGAGGCCCCCAGGCGTCAGGATAGCAGTCGCCTCCCTTGGGGAGGATGTGTGGGAGTATGGGGCATCACCGACCCCGGCGGGCGCGGATACTTGGTCGAGAGAATCGCAATGCCTTTCCCCTTACTCTAAAATAGCCCCGTGCAAAACGAGCCCCGCCCGCCCCCTACCGCTGAGTGTTTTTGCCTGCTATGAACCTATCTCACCGCCTCCTTACCCAGGTCCTCCTGACTTTCATGCTCGCCCTGCCCCTCCTCGGGGGCGCCCTTAACGTCAGTGGGGAGGAACTATCGGCGCAAGCCCCGGTTCATGACCATGCGCACCCGCCAGCGGAGGCGACCTACGTCTGTCCCATGCACCCCCAGGTGGTGAGCGCCGAGCCGGGTAGCCGGTGTCCCATCTGCGGCATGGACCTGGTGGCCGTCCAGGCAGAGCAGCCGGCGGCCAGCCCTACCGCCGCCACAAGCGCCCCGGGGCAAGCGATGGAAATGGCAATGGAGATGCCGACGATCGCGGTCCCGGAGGCGGTCATCAATCAGTTGGGGGTGCGGACCGCCGTGGTGCGCCAGGGCACCCTCCCTCGCACCGTGGAAGGTTTCGGTGTCCTGCTCTCCCGCAATGTACGCAGCTACCGGCCCATCGCCCGCAGTCGCGCGGCCCAAAACGCCGCCAGGGAGGCGGACGCCGAGGGCCAGGCCATGTTGATCCAGGCCCAGGTCTTCGAGGGCCAGGCCGCCCTCTTGCAACCCGGTCAGGTGGTCCGGGTGAGATTTCCGAGTCTGGGGGCGCGGGAGTGGCGGGGATTGGTGGATGTCCTGGAGTCGCAAATCAATCTGTCCTCCCACACCCTGCAATTTCGGGTGTCCATCGACCTGGAAGGCGTCGAGATCCCAGGGGGGACGACCGCCGTCGTCAACGTCGAGGTGGACCCCGAACCTGACGTGCTGCTGGTTCCCCGGGAGGCGGTGATTTTCACCGGTAAGGGCGCGCGGGTAATCCTCGCCCGGGACGGCGGGCGCTTCCAGCCGCGGCCAGTGGCGATCGATGACCTGGGCGAGGACGAGATGATCATCCGTTCCGGGCTCCAGGAGGGTGACCGGGTCGTGGTGTCCGCCCAGTTCCTGCTGGACTCCGAGGCTAACCTCAGGGCCGGACTCAGGCGCCTGAGCAGCGAGCGTCCCCACACCGAGGCCGCGCCCGGGGGGACTCAGCCGTGATCGCGGCCATCATCGCCTGGTCACTGCGCAACCGCTTTCTGATCCTGCTCGCCACCGCCCTAATCATCGCGGGTGGGGGCTATGCCTTGCGCAACATCCCCCTGGATGCCATCCCGGACCTGTCGGACGTTCAGGTCATCGTCAAGACCAGCTACCCGGGTCAGGCCCCCCAGGTGGTGGAAGACCAGGTCACCTATCCCATCACCACGGCCCTGCGCGCCGTCAGCGGGGCGGTCGCGGTACGCGGCTATTCCATGTACGGGGACTCCTATGTCTATGTCGTCTTCCGAGACGGCACCGACCCCTATTGGGCGCGCTCCCGGGTGCTGGAACTCCTCAGCCAGGTATCCGCCCGCCTCCCCGCCGCCGCTCGCCCCGAGTTGGGCCCGGATGCCACCGCCGTCGGCTGGGTCTATCAATACGCCCTAGTGGACCGTACCGGCGGCCATGACCTGGCCCAGTTACGCAGCCTCCAGGACTGGTTCCTCAAGTTCGAACTCCAGTCCCTCCCCGGGGTCTCCGAGGTCGCCACGGTCGGCGGCATGGTCAAGCAGTACCAGGTCGTGATCGACCCCGAGCTGCTGCGTGCCTACCAGATGCCTCTCGTCAATCTCATGCAGAGCCTTCAACGCGCCACCGGCGAGACCGGGGCCGGAGCCCTGGAGATGGCGGAGGCGCGCTACATGATCCGCATCGACGGTCGCCTGCGGGGCCTCGATGACCTGCGCAACATCCCCATCACCCCCCGGGTGGCCCCCGCCGGCGCCTCGGGGATGGCCATGGGTACCCAGGTCTATGAACCCTTCAAGGCCACCCGCTCGGTGTTCCGCCTGGGCGATATCGCCGAGATTCGCCTGGGGCCCGAGATGCGCGAGGGCATCGCCGAGCTCGACGGCCAGGGCGAGGTCGTCGGCGGCATCGTCCTGATGCGCCCGGGTGGCAACGCCCTCAAGACCATCGCCGCCGTCAAAGACAAGCTGGCCGAGCTGCAACGGGGCCTGCCCGCTGGGGTGGAGCTGGTGCCGGTTTACGACCGCTCCGGGCTCATTCACCGCGCCATCGACACCCTCGACAGCCGCCTCATCGAGGCACTGGTCGTTGTCAGCCTGGTCTGCGCCCTTTTTCTCTGGCATCTCAGATCCGCCCTGGTGGTGGTCATCAGCCTCCCCATCGCCATCCTGGCCGCCTTCATGGTCATGTATTGGCAGGGGCTCAGCGCCAACATCATGTCCCTGGGCGGCATCGCCATCGCCATTGGCGCCATGGTCGATGCCGCCATCGTCATGATCGAGAACCTGCACAAGCACGCCGAGCGCGAGCCCCTGACCGCGGCCAACCGCTGGGCCCTGGTGGGGCGGGCCACCACCGAGGTCGGCCCCGCCCTCTTCCTCTCCCTGATCATCGTCACCCTCAGCTTCCTGCCCGTCCTCGCCCTGCAAGGGGAGGAGGGCCGCCTCTTTGCCCCCCTGGCCTATACCAAGACCTACGCCATGGCCGCCGCGGCGCTACTGTCCATCACCCTGGTCCCGGTCTTGCTCGGGCTCTTCGTGCGCGGGCGCTTGCGGGGCGAGCAGGAAAACCCGGTCAACCGCGCCCTCATGGCCGCCTACCGACCGCTCCTCGCCTGGGTGATGCGCCAGCCTGTGAAGGTTCTGTGGCTGGCCCTGGCCCTGACCATCGCCGGGGCCTGGCCGGCCTTGCGGCTGGGCTCCGAGTTCATGCCGGACCTGGACGAGGGCGATCTCCTCTACATGCCCACCACCTTCCCGGGTATCGCCCCCGACAAGGCCCGCCAGCTCCTGCAACAGACCGACCGCCTCATCCTGACCGTGCCCGAGGTGGCGCGGGTCTTCGGCAAGGTCGGCCGCGCCGAGACCGCCACCGACCCGGCGCCCATGGAGATGATCGAGACCACTATCCAGCTCAAGCCCCGCGAGGAGTGGCGGCCTGGTGTGACCATCGAGGACATCAAGGCCGAGCTGGACCGCACCGTCAAGTTTCCTGGCCTCACCAACGCCTGGCTCATGCCCATCAACGCCCGCCTGCAGATGCTCTCGACCGGCATCAAGACCCCGGTCGGCGCCAAGATCGCCGGGCCGGACCTGGAGGTCATCCAGCGCCTCGGCGAGCAGGTCGAGGAGGCCCTCGCGGCGCTTCCCGAGACCCAATCCGTCTTCGCCGAGCGCGTCTCCTCCGCCCGTTACATCAAGGTCACTCCCAACCGCATGGCCATGGGCCTGGTCGGCCTGTCCGTGGCGGATGTCCAGGAGATCGTCTCCAGCGCCGTCGGCGGCATGAACCTGACCGAGGTGGTGGAGGGGCGGGAGCGTTACCCGGTGAGCCTGCGCTACACCGCGGACGCACGGGACTCCCTGGAGAAACTCAAGGGCCTGCCCCTCGTCACGGATACCCAGGGCACCCAGGTGCAGTTGGGGGCCGTCGCCCGCGTCGAGGTGGTGGACGGGCCGGACATGATCCGTACCGAGAACGCCCGCCTCAATGGCTGGGTCTATGTCCAGGTCAAGGGCGGGGATGTCGGCACCTATGTCGCCAAGGCCAAGCAGGCCGTCGCCGAGCGGGTGGTCCTGCCGCCAGGGTATTCCATCGCCTGGTCCGGCGCCTACGAGCACTGGGAGCGGGCCAAGGAGCGCCTCTGGCTGGTGGTGCCCCTCACCCTGGCCATCATCCTGGTCCTGCTCTATCTCAACTTCCGCAACCTGGCGGAGGTGCTCATCATCATCGCGACCCTGCCCCTGGGCCTCGTCGGTGGCTTCTTCCTCATGTATCTCCTCGGCTACCAGCTCTCCGTGGCCGCGGCCATCGGCTTCATTGCCCTGGGCGGGGTAGCGGTGGAGATCGGCGTGGTGATGATCCTCTACCTCGATCGCGCCCTGGCCCAGCGCCGGGAGGCGCGCGGGGCCGCGGGTCTCACCCGCGCCGACGTCCGGGAGGCGGTGGTGGAGGGCGCCCTGACCCGCCTGCGGCCGGTGACCATGACCAAGCTCGCCATCCTCGCCGCCCTGCTCCCCATCATGCTCGGTGGCGGTGCCGGCTCCGAGGCCATGCAGCGCATCGCCGCGCCCCTCCTGGGTGGCGTAATCAGCGTCGCCATCCTGACCCTGGCCGTCATCCCCGCCGCCTACCTGGTGTGGCGATCCCGGGGGCTGAGGCCCTGAGGCGCTGACGGGGTTCGACCAGGCGACCGAAATGGCCTGACAGCACCGCCTGGTGCGAAGCAGGCTTGATTGCGCCTGGAGCGGCCGCGAGGAACTAACCCCTGGTGGCCTTGTCTGATTTCAAGCTTCAAATGAGGTTTTCCACCCATTGACCTGCCGAGCTGGTATGGAATAATCCTCGCTAACTTAAATTTAATCGTACCAAGACTCTGGACTTGCGGTAGAGGCGCAGCTTGACTCATGACATTTGACCCATCGTCTCATTCCTGCCACCGTACTCCTACCGTCCGGTCGCGCCCGAGGTCTGGCCTTCATCCTTCTGTTTTGCCGTCATCCCGAGGAGGCTATATGCGTGTTCCGACGATCCTGCTCACTTTGGTCTTACTCCCCACCCAATCGACGCTGGCAGCGGTCCTCAACGACACCGGTCAAGACCTGTGTGTTGATGACGGGAGCTTGACGACCTGCACCGAGGCCAATACCGGGAACGCGGCCACCCATCCTCGCCAGGATGCCCGCTTCGGTGCCGATGCGGCGGCCACCGCCGGTCAATTGACTAAAATCGGTGGTGGGGTCGCGGGTTTCGATTTCACACCCCTGGATGCCTCGGGTGTCGAGATCCCCTTGACCACGGATACGCCCCCCCCCATCCCTTCCGCAACCCCGGCCTGCATACGGGACAACCGCACCGGTCTCATCTGGGAGGTCAAGACGGATGATGGCGGGGTACGGGACATGGGCTGGAGATACCTCTGGGGCGATCGGACTGGCGGTACTCAGTGCTTCGCTGGTGCTGACTGCAATACCGATAATTATGTCGTCACGGTCAACGCCCTGGATCTCTGCGGAGAAACCCTGGATGACTGGCGCCTGCCGAGCCGCCGCGAACTCCTCTCCATCATCGATCATGGGGCAAGCCAACCAGCCATCGACGCTGATTTTTTTCCGAATACGGCATTCGCGGTTTCTCCATATCCCGTGGGCTATTGGAGCAGCGATCTCTGGACGTCTCTTCCGAACAACTATGCCTGGTTGGTTTATTTCAAGGATGGCAACTCGACCGCCGTATCCAGGACCCAAAATCTGGCCCAATATCATTACGTGCGGCTTGTGCGCGGCGGATAGTCAATTGCCTCCTAGCCTTCACAAGTCATTGTCTCGCCAAATCCGCTTAGCTATCCGAGGGATAGCCGGGTCCTTTCGTCAGACTCACCCGCCGAGGTTCCCCATGAGCCATCGATCCAGTTTTTCGATGTTTTTCATCGTCTTGCTAAGCACCTTGTGGGGCGCGGCTCCGGCCTCGGCAGCCTTCACGGACCATGGCGACGGTACTGTCACCGATACCGATACAGGCCTGATGTGGGATCAGTGCTCTTGGGGGCAGGACTATACACCAGGCCCCCCCCCTAGCTGTGATCCAGATCCCACCAGCACCAACTACACCTATCCCTGGAGCAACGCCCTCGGCCTGGCGGTCACCGCCAACACAGATTTACATCGCGGCTACGACGATTGGCGCCTGCCCAACCGAACGGAATTGGAGTCCCTGGTGGATATCACCGCCGTGAGTCCCGCCATAGATAGCAATGCCTTTCCGAATACGGCATCCCTTTGGTATTGGTCTTCAACGACTTATCCCTTTGATCCGCTCAATCCAGAGTGGGCCTGGTATGTCTCCTTTCAGGATGGGTATAGCTTTGCCACGGCACAGACCTTGGATTACAACGTCCGCCTCGTGCGCGGTGGTACGCCCCTGAATAGTTTTGATTTATTGGCGTCCGTCAGCGTCAGCATCAAGGCCACTGACAACACCGCTACCGAGGCGGACCTCACCACCGGCCGCTACACCTTCATCCGCACGGGTGACACCACCGCCCCTCTCACCGTCAACTACAAGGTCACCGGCACCGCCACCGCCGGCAGGGACTACGTCGCCCTTGGCACCAGCGTGGTCATCCCCGCCGGCAAGACCCGGGTCACCAAGATCCTCACGCCCGAGCAGGATAACCTTCAGGAATTACCCGAGACCGTCATCCTGACCCTCAAGCAAAGCCCGAACTATGCCGTCGGCACTCCCGCCAAAGCCACCGTGACGATCACCAGTGACGAGACCGTCACCCAGACCGTTACCGTCAAGGCCACCGACAACACCGCTACCGAGGCGGACCTCACCACCGGCCGCTACACCTTTATCCGCACGGGTGACACCGCCGCCGCCCTCACCGTCAACTACAAGGTCACCGGCACCGCCACCGCCGGCAGTGACTACGTCGCCCTTGGCACCAGCGTGGTCTTCCCCGCCGGCAAGACCCGGGTCACCAAGACCCTCACGCCCCAGCAGGATAACCTTCAGGAATTACCCGAGACCGTCCTCCTGACCCTCAAGCAAAGCCCGAACTATGCCGTCGGCACTCCCGCCAGAGCTACCGTGACGCTCATCAGCGATGAGGTGCCCTAGGCCGTCAGCGTCGCCGGCGCCCACACCTTCACCCGCGGACGGTGGCCGCAGCCTGGCCAAGGTAGGGCCTGGATGTTAGAATGCGCATTCATCAAACCCCGGTGATGATGCAGAGAGGCTCCTCGCCCGGGTTTGCCCCATGCCCAATATGACAGGGCAGGGCGGTAGCGTGTCAAGTGGGGTAACCAGTCCAAACAAGCAAAAGCCGGCCCCGAGCATGATGCTCGGGGCCGGCCTTCATTTCGGGTGGGTGGTTACCAGGTCAGGGTCTTGGTGTCGTCCTGGAAGAGGGCGGGACCGGTGAGGTCGGGGCTACCGATCTTGAGCCCAGGCATCAGATCCGTCTCCTTGACGCCATAATGCTTCATGCACATGGGGCAGACGATGACGGTCGCCCCCTGACCGATCACCTCCTCCAGGGCCTTACGCTGATCGGCGAAGGCGGCCGCATTGGCCGTGGAACCCACCAGAACCCCCCGATCATTCAGGAAGATGGTTAGGGGATGGCCGCGTTCGAGCTGATTCTTGCCAAAGGTGACGGCCATATCGACCCGATGGGCGTCATCCACGGTGAGGTTGATGAAGAGGGGATCCTTATCGCCGGCCATTGCCGAGCCAGCGGTGACACCCATCATGACAGCCAAGGCCATCATCAGACGTAGCAGTGTTTTCATTGCCATGTTCCTCGTGTTATCAGGTATTGGAAACTAGTGCGCCTTGGGCGCCATCTCGATCTTACGGACCGGCGCCATGATGTGCTCCTTGGTACCGTTGTCGAAGAGCAGGTTCATATGCACCTCCTTGCCCGGCTCCAGGTTCTCCTTGAGGCCGATGAGCATGACATGGAGCCCACCGGGCTTGAGGGCCACGGTCTGACCGGCAGGGATGGCGATTTTGTCGATCTTACGCATCTTCATCATCCCGTCCTCGTTGACATGGGTGTGGAGTTCCACGACCCCGGCGGCCGTGCTCTCGGCGCCGACCAGGGCGCGATCCTGCTTAGAGGCGTTCGCCAGGGTCATGAAGACGGCGCTGTTGGGTTGGCCCGGGGGGACCGCCCGGGCGTAGGGGTCACCGACGGTGATCTCCGCCGCCTGTGCCCCCAGGGTAAGGGTGGCCAGGAAGGCCGCGGCGAGGAAGGCTGAGGTTCTATTCATTAGGACGGGTCTCCGTGGGGTGGGTGTGAAGGGATTGCCAACCAAGGGGTGGTCACTCTTTGGCCAGCAGACCCCGGATGAACGCCAGCATTTCCGTCGCTGGCGTGGCGTGCGGAAAAGTATGCACCCAGCGGCCCTGGGCATCCACCACATAGGTATCGGCTGAGTGGTCCACAAGATAGGCCATGGCCGAATCGGCCTGCGCCACCCGCCGGTAAATCGCGCCATAGAGCTCCGCGGCCCGCGCCACCTGCTCGGGGTTGCCGGTGACACCCAGGATATTGGGGTGGAAGTAGGCGGCATACTGGGCCAGTCGCTGGAGATCATCGCGCTCCGGATCGACACTGACAAACAGACCCCGTACCCGCTCCCGTTCCTTGGGCGTCATGTCCTTCAGTGCCCTGGCAATCATGGCGAGATTGGTCGGGCAGATATCCGGGCAGAGGGTGTAGCCGAAATAAATCAGCACCACCTGGCCGCGCAGGCTGGCCAGGTCCACCGGACCACTGGCCGCCTCCAGGGTGAAATCCCCGCCCTGGGGGGCCACCGTCGCCGGCTTCATGCCCTCCTGAAGTCGGCAGTGTTCGAGATCCTTGGCCTCGGGCCGGGCGCAGAATTCACACAGGACGCGGTCGGGAGGGGGCTGACCGGCATCGGGGTCCGGCGGGTCCGCGGCCGCCCAGGCCATGCCCCCTAGCATCAACACCGTCACCAGCCCCCACCGCCTTGGCCCTTTTGGATTCATTACTTCAACCGCCTGTGATCGGGATTTAACCTAACGGTGGCGAACTCAGTCCCCCATCCGTCGCTCTGCGCCATCTGTCTCCGCCAAATGCTGCGCTTGCGTCTGGGCGCCCTGGCCGGGCAGGCCTTGGCCTATGGCTGGGTGCATACCCAACTCGGCATCATCCTGCCGATCGGCCCCTTGCTCATCATCGGCCTGGGGTTGCTCGGCTACAGCCTCTGGCTCCTCCGTCGGTCGCACACCCCGTCCGGGACCCGGTCCTGCTCTCTGGCGCGCGAGGCGGTGATCGATCTCGCCAGCCTTGCGGTCAGCCTCTACCTGACCGGGGGCGCGCACAACCCCCTCATCATCCTGCTGCTGCTACCGGTCATCGTGGCGGCGGCGACCCTCCAGCCCAGACTCATCTGGCTGGTCAGCTCCCTGGCGGCGGCCGCCTACACGGTCCTGATGGTATTTCACTGGCCTTTCCCGGTCTCCCATGTCCATCATCACGATTCCAGCGACTTCGATCTCCATGTGCAAGGCATGTGGTGTGCCTTTCTGCTCAGCGTGGTCCTGATCGCCTACTTCGTCGCCCAACTGGGCGCCAACCTTCGCGACCGCGACCAGGAACTGGCCCAGGTGCGGGAGGAGGCCCTGGTGGAAAACTCCCCCACCGGCATCCTCATGATGCGTCAGGGCCGGTTGTGCCTGGTGAATCCTCGCCTCGCCGAGATCCTGGGCAGTTCCCGTGACGAGGTACTCGGGACCGAGGCCCTGACCCTGATCCATCCCGAGGACCGGGAGCGGGTGGCGCACGCCCTCCGGGGGGCTGGCCCCAGCCCCATCCCGGAGATCGAATGCCGGCTGCTCACCCGGTCCGGTCTCCCGCGCTGGGTAGTCCTACGGCACGCCCCCATCCAAAGCCGGGGCGAGACCCTGACCCTGGTCACTCTCCAGGATCTCACCGAACGCAAGCGGCTGGAAGAGGAGCTGCGCGACCTCTCGGCACGCCTGCTGCGGGCCCAGGAGGAGGAGCGCCGGCGCGTGGCGCGTGACCTCCACGATGGCCCCTGCCAGACCCTGACCGCCGTCCGCCTGTCCCTGGAGGCCTGGCTGCTCCAACAACCGGCCATCGAACGCCGGTCCTCCATGCCGCCCCTAGGGCAATGGGTGCCGACCCTGCGCGAAGTGGCCGACGAGTTGAGGCGCATCGCCACCGACCTGCGCCCCGCCATGCTGGATGATCTGGGGCTGCTCGCGACCCTCCGCTGGTTCCTGGGCCGTTTCGCCAAGCTTCATCCCGGCCTGAGGGTGCGACACCACCTCGCGGTGCCCGAGGCCGACATCCCCCCGGCCCTCAAGACCCCAATCTTCCGCATCCTCCAGGAGGCCTGCGCCAACGCCGCCAGACACAGCCAGGGCCAGTTGGTCCGGGTGAACCTGCGGCTGGATGCGGGCTGGCTCCGCCTGCGGATCAGCGACGATGGCCTCGGCGCCTCCGCCCACCCCGGCTGGATGGCGGACCGGGGTCCGGGCCTGGGCCTGGGCTCCATGCGCGAGCGGGCCGCCCTCTCGGGTGGCGAGTTGCGCATCCGCGCCCGCGGTGGCGCGGGGACGCGGGTCGAGGCGAGCTGGCCCTTGGGGTTTCCGGGCCAAGGAACAGACCAGGCCGCGCTCGATGGCGTAGGCGGTGAGCCCGGAGATGTTCGTCACCCCGATCTTGTGCATCAGGCTTGAGCGATGCTTCTCCACGGTCTTGATGCTGATGCAGAGACAGGCGGCAATCTCACGACTGCGATAACCCTCCGCCACCAGTTTCAGGACCTCCTGTTCCCGCCGCGAGAGGGTGGTGCCATTCACCATGCCGGCCCCTGGCACCCTCCCGTTCGCCACCGCCGTCGCCCGGAGTTCGGCGACCGCCTGGCACAGATGGCGGGTCCCCCGGGCGACGCTGCGCACCCCCGTCGTCAGTTCATCGCCGCTGGAGTCCTTGGTCAGGAAGCCATCAGCCCCAGCGCGCAGCGCGCCCTCCACATATTCCAGGTCGCCATGTACCGTCAGAATCACCACCCGTGCCCCCGGCGCCACCCGTTTGATGTCCTGGATCGCCTCCAGCCCGTTCATGCGGGGCATGGAAATATCCAGTAAGACGACGTCAGGCCTCAGGTCACGGGCGCGGCTAATGGCCTCCCGGCCGTCTCCTGCCTCGCCAACCACCCGGAAATCGGCCTGGGCATCCAGAATGGCCCGCAAACCCTCGCGCAGGATGCGGTGATCCTCCACCACCAAGATTCGCGTCTCCTTTCCAATCATGACTCTGCCTCAGTATCGTTGACCCGCTTACCCGCTCCGTCACCCGGCAACCCTAACCGCCCCTGTCCCGCCCATTTACCATTGGATGGGTTCCGCCCGTGCCGGCTCAATGACAATTCGCACCGATGCGAGCCCATTATGGGGGTTTTCACCCATATACCGGATAGTCCGACCATGGAACGATATTATTAAGGATGGTCTAAGAAAAGTTTCGCCCAAGACCTCCTGTTCCGCCGAAAGACTCCTTCCTCCTCCGCGAGCGAGCGTTAAAAATGCATAAATATGTCTGTCCACCTGGGGAAACCAGGAACCGCCACCCTAAGTCCTCACTATTTAAACAAATTATTCTAGCGTCCCTGTTGGGGATGGGCCTGGGCATTGGCGTGAGTGTCGCCAGCACCGGCCCGGATCAGCCGATTCTCACCAAGTCCGGCCAACGGGCAGCCATCCAGGCCGCCGGCGCCGCCGTCCGCCAAGGCAGCCTGGCCGCGCAAGCCCCAGCCTTGTCCTCCGCCATGACCGCCGGCGCCATGCCCGCGACGGCCCCAACTTCCCCGATTGACCAGACCAAGGTCCCCCACTACTTTGGGCCCTTCCCGAACTGGGCGAACAGCCCCCTGACCCTGCCTTCCGTTGAAGTATTGATCACCGGCGCGGGCGCCGGGGCCACCGCCATGGCCACCGTGGGCGCGCGGGGCGAGGTCATTGGCCTTGCCATCACGAATCCCGGCGAAGGCTATTGTACGGGTACTGATCTTAGCGTCTGTGGAGCGACCGTAGCGATCAACGGTGCCGGTAGCGGTGCCACGGCGACCGCCACCGTCACACGTACCGAAGCCGTTCTTGGCATTGATGTCACCGCCGCGGGCCAGGGTTATACCGCGCCGTTAGTCAATATCACTGGCGGCGGCCCCGGTGGTGCCGATCCCGTCACGCCGGCGACGGCCACCGCTTATGGTGGTGTCTATTCGATCCCGGTTACCAGTGGCGGAAGTGGCTACACCTTCCCCTCGGTGTACGTTGATTTCCCCGATGGCGCCGACGGGGTCGCGGCCCAAGCTCACCCCATCTGTGATAACGATGCGAACGCCGCCTGCGGTACCGCGGGGCCTGGAACGATTACCTCGATCGTAGTCGATCAGGTGGGATCCGGGTATTCCTTCCCGCCCAATATCAATATCATGGACGGTACCCTCTTCGACCCGATTCGCAACGATCCCGGCACCGGCGCGGCCGCCACCTCCACCCTCCTCATTCAGACCCTCGCCATGGATACCTTTGGCGCCGGTTATCGGACGGACCCGACCGTCACCATCACCGATTCGGCGGGCGGCACCGGCACGGGCGCCACCGCCACGGCCCGCATCGACAAGGGTGGCGTGACCGGTATCGCCCTGGTTACCCCCGGCTCCGGCTATATCACCGCCGGTGGCATCAAGAAGTTCCAGGACACCTTGCCGAAACTCTGCAATCCCGCCGTTGCAGGTGACTGCGCCGCGGCCGCCAACAATCTCGGGCAGTTCCTCCCCCTGGGGGTGCCCGACACCACGACCTTCGGGCCAACCACCTCCCTCAATGGCCACTCGATCCCCGCCTCGGATTACTATGTCGTCGCCCTGGTGGAATACCGTAAGCGGTTGAGTTCCTCCCTGCCCGCCACCGGCACCCTGATCCGTGGCTATGTCCAGCTCAAGACCGACGCCCAAACCGGCGCTGGCGTACCCCTCGTGGGTCCGGATGGTCCCATCCTGATGCCAAACGGTAGCCAAGCCGTCGGCGTCACCGAGCCCCAATGGCTCGGGCCGGTGATTGCCGCGACCAAGGATAAGCCGGTGCGCATCACCTTTTATAACCTCTTGCCCAAAGGCAGTGGGGGCGACCTTTTCTTACCCGTTGACTCCACCCTCTATGGCGCCGGCATCATCGACGCCTGGGAACCCGAGAACGATGGCACCGTCCTGGACGAGGTGCGCAACCCCTACTGCACCCAGGAACCCAAGGACGACGCCATCTGCTTTAAGGACAACCGCGCCACCTTGCACCTGCACGGCGGTCTGAGCCCCTGGATCAGTGACGGCACCCCGGATCAATGGATCACCCCCGCCGCCGAGCCCACCACCTACCCCGAAGGGGCTAGCGTTGCCGATGTGCCGGACATGGCGCCTCCCCCCGCCGGCGTCCCCAATTGCTCGGGTGACCGGGATGGTTGCATGAACTTCTACTACACCAACCAGCAGTCCGCCCGGTTTATGTTCTACCATGACCATGCCTGGGGCATCACCCGCCTCAACGTCTATGCGGGCGAGGCCGCCGGCTACCTGATCTCCGACCCCGTCGAGCAGGCCCTGGTCAGCAACGGCACTATTCCCGCCGACCAGATCCCCCTTGTCATCCAGGACCGCACCTTTGTCCCCCAACCCATCCAGCTCTCCGAGCAGGACCCAACCTGGGACTACACCCGTTGGGGTAGCTATGGCGACTTCTGGTATCACCACGTCTATATGACCGCCCAGAATCCCGGCGACGCCGGTGGCATGAGCGGCTTTGGCCGGTGGATGTATGGGCCCTGGTTCTGGCCGCCCGCCGATCCCCCTTACGGACCCATCGCCAATCCCTACTTCAACAAGGACCCCGCCACCAACTTTACGACGGACCTGGCGGTTCCTTGCAACATTGAAGACCCCAGCACCTGGCAATACCAGGTCGATCCCTTCTGCGAGCCGGTCTTGATCCCGGGTACGCCGAACATCGCCGCCGGCATGGAGCAGTTCAACGATACCCCCATCGTCAACGGCACCCTCTACCCCACCGTTACGCTGGAGCCGAAGTCCTATCGCCTGCGCATCCTCAACGCGGCCAATGACCGTTTCTGGAACCTGCAGTGGTACATAGCCGACCCCACGACCGCCAGCACTGACATCAATGGCGTGGGAGCGCCCATTGGCGGCACCGAGGTGGCCCTCAACCCCATCGAACTGGCCGCCGCCCAGCTCGACCCCGTGGTCTTCCCGACGCCCGTCCAAGGCGCCGCCACGGCGGGTCCCGACTGGATCGCCATCGGTAACGAGGGTGGTTTCCTGCCGGCCCCAGCGGTCGTGGACGGTCAGCAGTTCACCACCTGGATCACGGACCCCACGCGCTTTGATGTGGGTCTCGTGGATCTTCACTCCCTGCTGGTTGCCCCGGCCGAGCGCGCCGACGTGATCGTGGACTTCTCGGCTTTCGCGGGCAAGACCCTGATCCTTTACAACGACGCCCCCGCCGCCTTCCCGGCCCGTGTTCCCAGCTATGACTATTACACCGGCGCCCCGGACCTCGCCCCGGTCGGTGTACCGCCCATCCTGCCGGGTTACGGACCCAACACCCGCACCATCATGCAGGTCAAGGTCGCAGGTACTCCCCAACCTGCCTTTGACCTGAATAAGTTGAAGAAGGCCTTCGCCCATAAGGCGGATGGCAGCGGTGCCTTCGAGTCGGCCCAGCACCCGATCATCGTCGGGCAAAGTGCTTATAACTCGGCCTACGGCACCAAATTCTACGCCTCCGGCGACTGCAACGGTCCTGGCAACACCAGCGTCGTGTGTGACGGAATACTGCGAATCGACGAACAAGGCGGGACCAAGTTCGGGTTCAACGCGCTTACCAGCACGGTGAATCCGACGACGGGCAGGCCCACGTCTAAGCTGGAGGTCATGATCGAGCCCAAGGGCATCCACGACGAGATGAACTCGGCGGCCTTTGATGAGTTTGGTCGCATGTCCGCCAACATGGGTCTGGAGATCGTCCCGGCTACCCCGGCCCTGCAGAACATCGTCCTCTACCCCTACGTCAACCCGCAGACCGAGCTCATCAACGGCACTAACCTGCCCTCCGTCATGGACGTTACGCCCATCTCGGTGGCCAGCGACGGTACCCAGATCTGGAAGATCACCCACAACGGTGTGGATACCCACCCCCTGCACTTCCACCTTTACGATGTGCAGTTGCTCAACCGGGTCGCCTGGGACAACATCATTACCCCCAACGATCCCACCGAGATGGGCTGGAAGGAAACCGTGCGGGTCAGCCCGCTTCAGGACACCATCGTCGCCCTGCGGCCGGTGCTCCCGGAGTTGCCCTTCGAGTTGCCTAACAGCATCCGCCTGCTCAACCCCATGACCCCGCCCGGCAGCCCCTATGGCTTCAACAGCATAGACGCCCAAGGCAATCCGACAGCGCTGCTTACCAATAAGCTCGTCAACTTCGGTTGGGAATACGTCTGGCACTGCCACATCCTGAGCCATGAAGAGATGGATATGATGCGGCCCCAGTCCGCCGTCATCCCGCCGATTGCCCCGTCCAATTTGGTATCTGCCCTCGTCAACAATAACAGGCGGGTGCGAGTGACCTGGCGAGACAACTCCATCACCGAGACGTCCTTTACGTTGCAGCGCTCGGCGAATGGCACCACCTGGAGCAACGTCGGCACGTCGCAATCACCCCTTGATCAACCCAACACCAAGGGGGGGACACGTTCGATCACCGACACCAACACCTACAATGCTTCGGTACCCGTACAGTACCGGGTCGTAGCCAATAACTTGGTAGGCGCAGGTGGGCAGTTCATGAGCATGACCGCTCAGTCGGTGTCAGAAACGATCAGCGTGGGCGGAACAATTCCAAACGCGCCGACGAATCTGGTAACGACCCCGACCCAAACCCAGCCGCCCAAGGTCACGCTGTCATTCACGGATAACGCCACCAATGAGACTGGCTTCGTCGTCGAAAGGTCTTCTGACAATGGCGTAACCTTCACCCAGCTCACCAACCTGGCCGCCAATATTGTCACCTACATTGATACCACGGTGAAGAGAGGTGTCACCTACATCTACCGGGTAGCGGCGGAGAATGTGGCAGGGAAGTCGGCTTATGCGACTTCGGCACCTCCGGTAACCATCATGACGTTCCCGATGGCACCGGCGAACGTCTTAGCCTATCGGACCAGTGCGACGGCCATGACTATCATGTGGACCGATGCGTCGAACAACGAGACGAGCTTCCAGCGACAAATCTCCAATAACGGCGGGAGTAGCTGGATCACGTTCGGGGGAAGCGTAGCGCGGGATGCTGCCCAGTCAGCGGCAACGGGAGAGGTGCTGACGGGGGCCACGGGCATCAACGGCACCACTAACTCCCTGTTCCGAGTATTGGCGACCAATGCCGTAGGCTCAACATCCTCGGCAACCATTAGAATGGACAATGCGGTCGCCCCGGCGGCACCCGGGAATGTGGCGGCCAGTTGCACCCAGGTCGGTACGACAGCCAATGCAAGCTGCACGGTGAGCTGGACTGATATGTCCAATAACAATACTGGATTCATGGTACAGCGGGCTAGTGACGCCGGATTCACCATGGACGTGGCGAATCTCACGCCGGCCCCAGGGGCGAACAGTGTCACGGGGACCTTTGGGAGTCTGCCGCGCTTCACGGCATGGTATTTCCGGGTGCAGGCTGTGAACAATTCTGCGACACCGACCTCTGCCTGGGTAAATGCGACACCCTTCCCGGTGCCCGGGGCGGACCCTTCGTTATTGCCTGCTGCCCCCACCAATGTATCCGCATATCGAACCAGTGCGACGGCCATGACTATCATGTGGACCGATGCGTCGAACAACGAGACGAGCTTCCAGCGACAAATCTCCAATAACGGCGGCAGTAGCTGGATCACCTTCGGTGGCACAGTGGCGCGGGATGCTGCCCAGTCAGCGGCAACGGGAGAGGTGCTGACGGGGGCCACGGGCATCAACGCCACGACCAATGCCCTCTTCCGAGTATTGGCGATCAATGCCGAGGGTTCCAGGGCTTCGGCGACCGTGAGCATGAACAACACGGTAGCACCTGCGGCGCCTAGCAACGTGGCAGTAAACTGCATCAGGATCGGTACAACTGAGACGGCGAACTGTACCTTGACATGGACCGATGAATCCAATAGCAACACTGGATTCACAGTGCAGCGGGCAAGCGACGCAGGATTCACCACGGACGTTGCCAATCTTTCGCCGACCCCAGGGGCTAACAGTGTCACGGGGACATTTAGTAGCCTCTCGCGTAACACGGGCTGGTATTTCCAGATCCGGGCGTTTAATGACTCGGCTACACCTAATTCGGCATGGGTTGTCGCGAGTCCGTCGCCAGTTCCTACGCCGATCAATTAGGGAGGTAGATGAGTAATGGGTTGCGGCTTTACCGCAACCCAGCAAGATATTTCATCCGGCAATGTAGGTTTGTTGGCGCGGAGTTCAGAGAGATCGGGGATCTTGGTATCTTCATTGAGTCCAGATCAAGAAAACCTACCATATCCTACTAGTTCATTGCCCCGTCCTTATAGGACGGGTTTTTTTTGGAGTGGGGAGTTGCCTTTGTCGATGATGTGAATCCCTTTACCTAGAATAGAATAAGGGGCTTGACAATTGATTTTCTAGTGTGCAATCATATCAATTAATGCAGCTAAAATAATAACTCCCGAGAGATTAACTTATTTTTTGATTATCGTGGTTTAATGGATGGGGTCCACCTCAAAAAGCGAATATCCAGGATCGCACATGAAATCCAAGAATCAGTCTCTTGACGGCATCGTTAACAATGCCCTCCGCATAATGCATGAGCGGACATTGCTAGCTGTCCCGCCCCGGATGATTATATCCCCCGGAAGAGTTACCCTCTCTTCCTAGCCCGGGAGGTGCTGGAGGAGCTCGCCGCCGGGGGAGACGCAGGGAGCCCTGAGGGCGAGCGCAGTCTCCCCCGGCGGCGGCACGCCGTCCCGGGGGTCGCCGAACCGTCACGATGCCAGAGATCGCCCATGCAGCTTCGCCTTCACAAGAACGCCCGTACCACCCCCGCCATGCGCCGGGAGCTGCGCGCGTCGACGCTGCCGATCGCCGAGTTGGCGCGCCGCTCTGGGTTGAGCAAGCCGACCGTGCGCAAGTGGCGCCGCCGCGAGGACAGCGCCGACCGCTCCCATACCCCGCACCGCTTGCAGACGACCCTGAGCGCCCCGCAGGAGGCGATCGTGGTGGCGCTGCGCCGAACGCTGCTGCTGCCCTTGGACGACCTCTTGGCGGTGACGCGCGAATTCGTCTGCGCGGGCGTTTCGCGCTCGGGACTCGACCGCTGCTTGCGCCGCCACGGAGTCTCCGACTTGAAGGTCCTGCTGCCGCGCGAGGAGACCGCCAAGGCCGCGCCCAAGCCGTTCAAGGACTACGCGCCCGGGTTCGTGCCTGTCGACGTGAAATATCTGCCGCAGATGCCCGACGAGGACAGCCGCCGCTACCTCTTCGCCGCCATCGACCGCGCCACCCGCTGGGTCTACGTCGAGGTCCTCCCGGAGAAGTCCGCCGCCGGCGCCCAGGGTTTCCTCGAGCGTCTCCTCGCCGCCGCTCCCTTCAAGATCGCCAAGCTCCTCACCGACAACGGCAAGGAGTTTACCGTCCGCTTCTGCGCCGCCGGCGAACGCGGAGCCGACGGGCAGGCACCCGTTCGACAGGGTCTGTGCCGCGCACCGCATCGAGCACCGGCTCATCAAGCCCGCCCACCCGCAGACCAACGGCATGATCGAACGCTTCAACGGGCGCATCGGCGAGGTGCTCGCGACCCGCCGCTTCCGCTCCGGGGAGCATCTCGAAGACACCCTGATCCGCTATGTCGCCACCTACAACGCCCATATCCCGCAACGCGCCCTCGACCATCTCAGCCTCGTCGAGGCACTACGGAAACGGCAGGAAAAGCGACCGGAGCTGTTCGTTTTCGAGATAAACAATCTCCCGGGGCTTGACAGCTAGCAAAACACGGCAAGCCTTGCGCGACGATCCTGATGATCCTCGCCAAAACCTACCCAAACACCAACTCTAACCCCAACCAAATATCCAAAAAAATTAAAACCTAAAACCTGAAGCTTAAAATCCACATGAAATCCGTGATCCTAGCCGGCGGTCTCGGCACCCGTTTCGCCGAAGAGACCGACCTCAAACCAAAGCCCATGATCGATATCGGTGGCAAGCCGATTCTCTGGCATATCATGAAGATCTACTCCGCCCACGGCATCAACGACTTTATCGTCTGCTGCGGCTACAAGGGCTACATGATCAAGGAGTATTTCGCCAACTATTTCCTGCACATGTCCGATGTGACCTTCAACCTGCGCACCCACAGCATGGAAGTGCATGAGCAGCACGCCGAGCCCTGGCGCGTCACCCTCGTGGACACCGGCGAGCAGACCATGACCGGCGGTCGCCTCAAGCGCGTGCAGCCCTATCTCAACGGCGAAGACTTTTGCTTTACCTACGGCGACGGCGTCTGCGATGTCGATATCAGCGCCCTGATTGCTTTCCACAAAGGCCATGGCAGGCTCGCCACCCTGACGGCCACCCAACCCCCCGGCCGTTTCGGCTCGCTCAATCTGGAGCACGACAGCATTGCCAGCTTCCAGGAGAAGCCTCAAGGCGATGGCGCCTGGATCAACGGCGGCTTCTTCGTCCTCTCGCCGAAGGTTATCGACTACATCGACGACGACGCGACCATTTGGGAGCGCGAGCCCATGGAGCGTCTGGCCGATGAAGGCCAGTTCGCCGCCTTCCGCCACGACGGCTTCTGGCAGCCCATGGACACCCTGCGCGACAAGCTGCAACTCGAACACCTCTGGCGAAGCGGTAAGGCCCCCTGGAAGACCTGGAGCGACAGCGTATGACCGACCCGATGACCACCAAATCCGCCCTGCGTCAGGACGTCCTCGCCAAGGTCCGCGCCTTCCACGCGGCGGGCCAAGCCGAGCGCACCGCCTTTCGCCCCGGCCAAGACCCAGTCCACTATGCCGGCCGCGTCCACGACGCCGATGAGTTGATGACCCTCGTCGACTCCTCGCTCGACTTCTGGCTCACCGCCGGGCGTTTCACCGAAGAATTCGAGACCGGTCTCGCCGACTTCCTCGGCATCGAGACCCTTCTGACTGTTAATTCAGGCTCCTCGGCCAACCTAGTCGCCTTCTCGACCCTGACCAGCCCCAAGCTGGGCGAGCGGCGCATCCGCCCCGGCGACGAAGTCATCACCGTCGCCGCCGGCTTTCCGACCACGGTCAATCCGATTATTCAAAACGGCGCCGTCCCGGTCTTCGTCGACGTCCAGCTCGGCACCTACACCCCGACCCTCGACGCCATCCAAGCCGCCATCGGCCCCAAAACCAAGGCCGTCATGATGGCCCACACCATGGGCGTACCCTTCGAGCTGCGCGAGCTGCGCGACCTGTGCGATCGCCACCACCTCTGGCTGATCGAAGACAACTGCGACGCCCTCGGTAGCCGCTACGACGGCCAATACACCGGCACCTTTGGCCATCTCGCCACCCTGAGTTTCTACCCCGCCCACCACATCACCATGGGCGAAGGCGGGGCGGTCCTCACTAACTTCGACGAACTCGCCCGCATCGCCCGCAGCTTCCGCGACTGGGGCCGCGACTGCTACTGCTCCGGCGGCGAGAACAACACCTGCGGCAAGCGCTTCAGCCAACAATTCGGCACCTTGCCCCATGGCTACGACCACAAATACGTCTACAGTCACATCGGCTACAACCTCAAGATCACCGACATGCAGGCCGCCGTCGGCTGCGCCCAACTGCGCAAACTGCCCCGCTTCATCGACGACCGCCAACGCAACCATGCCCGCCTCGCCGCCGGTCTTGCGAGACACGCCGACAAGCTCATCCTGCACACAGCACCACCCAAGGCCGATCCCTCCTGGTTCGGCTACGTGATCACCGTCCGTCCCGACTCGACCGTCACCCGCGCCGATCTCGTCGGCGCCCTGGAAGCCGCCCGCATCGAGACCCGCAACCTCTTCTGCGGCAACCTCCTGCGCCACCCGGCCTACCAAAACATCAGCCACCGCGTCGTCGGCACCCTCGACAACACGGACATCATCACCACCAACACCTTTTTCATTGGCGTCTATCCGGGCCTTAGCGACCCGATGATCGATCACATCTTGGCCGTCTTTGACGGAGTTTTACAAAGCTTAAAACCTAAAACTTAAAACCTCCCCCATGCCCATCCGTTTCCAAGCCACCGTCGACCAAGCGATCCGCCACACCCCCAACGTGGCCACCTACCGTCTACGCTCGGAAAAACGCCTACCGCGCTTTACCCCCGGCCAGTTCATCCACCTGTCCGTGGAGCCGTTCGACCCCGCCGGCTTCTGGCCCGACAGCCGCGTCTTCTCCGTCGCCAACGCCGTCGCCGACCGCCACACCGTCGAGTTGACCATCAGCCGTCAAGGCGCCTACACCAGCAACATCCTCGACCGGCTCCAGTCAGGTGACCAAGTCTGGGCCAAAGGCCCATACGGCGACTTCACCATCGACGCCAGCCACGGCTACCCTCGCGCCGTCCTTATCGCCGGTGGCACCGGCATCACGCCTTTCTGTGCCTTCATGGACGCAGCGCTCAGCACAGGCGCACTGCCCATTAAACAAGCAACGCTGCACTACGGCGCCCAAACCCCGGACCTGCTCATCTACCGTCACCTCGCCGACCGCTGCGCCGCCGAGGTACCCGGCTTCCAGGTCCGCTACTACGCCGAGCAGGGCGCGGATGGCACTGACAACCGCATTCACCCCGGCCGCATCGACCTCGCAGCAATCCTCCGCGACTGCGCCGACGCCAACAGCACCGCCTTCTATCTCAGCGGCCCCAAGCCCATGATCGAGACCGTCCGCAACTGCCTAACCACCGACTACAACCTAGCCCCCAAACAAGTCCTAATCGACGCCTGGGAATAAAAAGCCCCACACCCTTAAAACTTAACCCCCCTCCCATGGACCTAAAATCAAAATACAACAATCGAACCGTGCTAATAACCGGCCACACCGGCTTCAAAGGGGCCTGGCTCAGCGAATGGCTCCTCATGCTCGGCGCCCGCGTCGTCGGCATCGCTTTACCGCCCAACACCCAGCCAGCCCTATTCGACCAGCTCGGCCTCGCCGATCGCCTTGAGCACCACATCCTCGACATCCGCGACCGCGACGCCCTCGCCCAACGCGTTCTCGCCACTGAGCCCGACTACGTCTTCCATCTCGCCGCCCAGCCGCTCGTGCGCCTGTCCTACGCCGAGCCCGTCGAGACCTACGCCACCAACGTCATGGGCACCGTCCACCTGCTCGACGCCCTGCGCCAGCTCGACGCCCGTTACTGTGCCGATAGCCAAGCCAGCCGCCGCACCTGCGCCGCCGTCTTCATCACCACTGACAAGTGCTACGAAAACCGCGAATGGCTATACGCCTACCGCGAAGACGACGCCCTCGGCGGCTACGACCCCTACAGCTCCAGCAAAGGCGCTGCCGAGTTCGCCATCGCCGCCTACCGCCGCTCCTATTTCAACCCGGATCACCAGTGCGACCCGCCACGCATCGGCATCGCCTCCGCCCGCGCCGGCAACGTCATCGGCGGCGGCGACTGGGCACAAGACCGCATCGTCCCCGACTGCATCCGCCACCTGCAGCGCGACGAGCCCATACCCGTTCGCAATCGGACCGCAACCCGACCCTGGCAGCACGTTCTGGAGCCCCTCGCCGGCTACCTCCAGCTCGCCGCGCGCCAACGCCAAGCTCTGGAGTCAACGGATCCGGCAGCCCTGCAAGCCACCTGCGCCCCATACAACTTCGGACCCGCGCTCAACGCCAACCAAACCGTCAGCGCCTTGGTCGAGCAGATCCTTCAGCTCTGGCCCGGCCGCTGGATTGACCGGTCAGATCCCAACGCGCCCCACGAGGCCAGCCTCCTAAACCTGGCCTGGGACAAGGCATTCCACCAACTTGGTTGGCAGCCACAGTGGGGATTTGGTGAGACGATCGCGCGCACGGTGAACTGGTATCGACGCGCATCTGTAGCGCGTGCGGACTTTCTGGCAATCACGCAATCGGATATCCGGGCCTATGAAGCTTGACATCATCCAGACGGCCATTCCCGGTTGCTACGAGCTGCAACCCAGCGTATTCCAGGATTCGCGCGGTATATTCGTCAAGACCTATCATGCTGATCAGTTTCAGGAATCTGGTTTGCGCACAGATTGGGCCGAGCAGTACTACACCAATTCAGCCCCCGGTGTTCTGCGCGGCCTGCACTTTCAGCTGCCGCCGCGCGACCACGCCAAGCTGGTCTATTGCATCGCGGGCCGGGTGCTCGATGTCGCCGTCGATCTTCGCGTGGGCTCGCCCAGTTATGGCCGGTACGTCAAACTTGAGCTGAGTGCCGCCCGCGGCAACATGATGTATTTGGCGGCAGGCCTGGCCCACGGCTTCTGCACCCAAGACGAGCCCGCCACCCTGGTCTACAACGTCACCTCGATCTACCAGCCCGAGGGCGACGCCGGCATCCGCTGGGACTCGGTCAACATCCCCTGGCCGCTGCCGCGACCCTTGCTTTCGGGACGCGACCAGGGCTTCCCCACTCTGGCCGAATTCGACAGCCCATTCGTCTACCAGGCTGAGTATCAGGCGGGGATCAGTGGATGACCCATCGCAGTGCACTGGTAACCGGCGCGACCGGCTTCGTTGGCCGGCATCTGGTCAGACACCTCCTCCGCGAAGGGTGGATGGTTCAGGCCATCGTCCGCCCCGACTCGGATCGCGCGCCGCTGGCCGGGCTGAGCGACAGGCTAAGACTCCACAACCATAACGGCACCACCAATTCGCTCATCGAGCTGTTTCAGACCACACAGCCGTCCGTGGTCTTCCATCTGGCATCGCTCTTCATTTCCGAGCACCAGCCCAAAGACGTGGAGCCGCTCATCCACAGCAATCTGCTATTCGCCACCCAATTAGTCGAGGCGATGACTCTGGCCGGCGTAACGGCGCTCGTCAATACCGGCACCGCCTGGCAGCATTACGAGAATGACGACTACAGCCCGGTCAACCTCTACGCTGCGACCAAGCAGGCCTTCGAGGCCCTGTTGCAATATTACATTGAGGCCCGGGGACTGCGCGTCATCACCCTCAAGCTCCACGACACCTACGGACCGGACGACCCGCGACCTAAGCTCATCAATTTGCTGCGGCGCACGGCAGCAGGAGAGGAGCCGCTTGCTATGAGCGGCGGAGACCAGATGATGGACCTTGTCCATGTGGTTGATGTTGCACGCGCCTTTCTTGTTTCCGCAGAGCGTCTCCAGACTGTGGGGAGTAAGAGTCACGAAAAATATGCCGTTTATTCTGGGGAGGCCCTCGTCCTCCGAGAGTTGGTTGACAAGATCCAGGAGATATCGGGACTACTGCTACCTATCGAATGGGGCGGGCGTCCGTACAGACAACGTGAAGTTATGCAGTTGTGGCAAGGACCGTCTTTACCTGGGTGGGAACCGCAGATTTGCCTCCGGGAGGGCATCGCCCAAACTTTTTCTGAGATCCGTCAAGGTAACTGAAGCGGATGTCGCGGCTGAACCGGCGAGCACAGCAACACGCACCGAATCCCCCCCAAGATCGCGAAGCAAGTAAAACTAAACCAGGATCGCGAAGCACATAAAATTAAACGGTCTGGCGATCAATAAAGTTTTGGATGCCTGTACACCGCAAAAAACAGCTATTCGGCGCTCTCACCCTCCGACAATCGCGAAGTCGTCGGTTGGTGACGAGGGCATTTGACCACGAAACAGATGCGAATCGGCTTGACCGGCAATCTCGGCGCTAAGGGCAAATACGGCATTCTCAAGTCGGTGGCGACTCGCGAGACGTCCCTGCGCAACTCGAGCCATCGCATCCTTATTCATTTCACCCCGAAACATGCCTCGTGGCACAGCGGGTTCGAGATGTGGTTTTCGATCCTCACCCGCACGGTCATCCGTCGCGGCAGCTTCACCTTGGTTGAGGACCCCCAAAATAAGATGTCCGCGTTCATTGACGTTTTCAACGCTAAGATGGCCAATCCGATTCGCTGGACCTATCAGGGCAAACCCCTTGCAGCTCGAGCGACGAGAACGGTCTCGGGATTTCTACAGTGCAGCACTGGTCTGAGCGAAGACCTTAGATAAGGCAGGTAATAAACTCCATGCTAATGGTTATTCCGACTTATAAACGGACCCAATGCCTGCACTGGGTGTTGCAAAGTCTGGTGCAATGCCGAGTAGACAAAATTCCCGAAGCGATTCGAGTTTTGGTGGTGAATAACTACCCGCCAGCGGCGGATGAAATAGCCAGGGTTGTGGGTAAGTTTGCTGAATACACTCGGTTTGATTGGCAGATTATATTTCGTGAAAAGACCCTGATTCCCGTCGAGAGTTGGTATTCAGCGATATCGGAAAACGCTTTGCCGGATGAAGTGGTGTTTCTACATGGTGATGACGACATCTTCTGTCCTGATGCTTTAGTGGACAGATATAATGCTATCGTTGCATCTAATGCAGATATGCTACTTTCGCGCGCATTGAGCCGAATCATATTTGATTTTGATAAAGCTTGTGTTCTTTTGGACATGTCTGAGTATCCAGTAAGCGGCGTTGGTCGGAACAGGCCTACAGCTAACTTGACAATAGCGGATGTGATTAAGTGGGGTCCTGCATTCATCGGGTCCCACACATACCGTAATACAAAAAAAATTCAACAAGCTCTAGATAAGTGTTTTGAGTGGTGCAATAGCCAGAGTTTTCTTGACTGGAATACGCGAACACTGATGCTGCCGTTCTATCTGCCTACATCTGTATTACACGTTGAGGGCCAAGTGTCTGGGCTAGATGAGGTGTGTGTATTAAGGGGAGGGGATAAAAATGAACTGAATGCTTCCAGATTTGGTGTACCAGGCTGGAATTCTGGATTTCTGACGCTGGCTGCCCTAGATGTGTTCAAGAATACCGAGTTGCTCGGATATAAAGAGCTTGATAGTACAAGACGTAAACTTAGGAGAATGGCCATCCAATGGTTTGCGACGTATTACTTTGATAACTCAATACCTAAAGAAAAACTAAATACATTAATAAGAAAAACTGAGCTAGGCTTAGGGGTTAGCGATTTTTTTGACTTGGCAAATGGGGTGCGTCTGGTTGTTGGGGAGATATCTGGTTTGCGTGCCTACAGGCTTAACAGCCGTATGAAAAACTGTAATGTAATGCCGATTAAATTGTTTCTCGAAGTCTTATCATCGCGTCATCATGGCTGCGTCCGTGCGTAGCCGAACGAGAACAACTCGATGGAATGTGTTCTTCCATTACTTCACTATTCTCTACGCCATACTCTCCGGCGTGGTCTTGGTGCCTCTGTATCTTCAATTCCTCTCACTGGATGTTTATGGCGCTTGGCTGGCGGCAAGTAATGTTATCGCCTGGATGTCGATAGTGGACCCGGGTCTCTCAAGCGTCATCATGCAGAAAGCCAGTGTGGCCTATGGTCGGGAAGATGCGGCGGCGCTCAACGGGTTGCTGACTAATGGTGTTGTTCTGAGTTTGTTGCTTGCTTTAGTCGTAGTCGGGGCTGGCTGGGCTGCAGCCCCGTATTTAATGAGCTTACTAAACCTCGATACTTCGGCATCCTATACGCAACTACTGCCAGCCTTCTTGATGGCGGTACTGGGAACAGCGCTGTTGATCTTTTCCTATGGCATCACAGCCTTTAACCAGGGTTTGCAAAGCAGCCTGGGGATTGGTCTCGTCTTCATGGTCACTCAATTGGCTAGCCTTGTCTTAACGGTCTGGCTGTTTTACGAGGGCTGGGGCTTGATGGCTTTGGCACTCCCCATGGTTTTCCGGGGGGCGGGCCTGTTGCTCGGCAATATGATTTATTTGGCATGGCGTGCCGCTACTGATGGCCTGCGCTTGCGACCGTCCTTCGCCGGCTTCCGTGAGCTCACCCGTCTCATGACCTATACTTTTCTGGGCAAAGCGGTGGGGACGATCGCGGCTAGCATGGATGCACTGATCGTCACCCGCTACCTTGGTCCGGAAGCCGCCCCGGTCTACATGTTGACTCGGAAAGTACCTGATCTCAGCCGGACCTTTCTGGAACGTCCAGCGATGGCTTTTATGCCTGCCATAGGTTCCTTGTGGGGTACAGGCGACACCGAGCGGACATACGCGGTGCTGTTGAGGCTAATGCAAATCATCCTCTGGATTATGGGGCTGGTCGGAGTGGGCTTCTGGCTGCTGAACGGAGCGTTCATCAAGCTTTGGGTAGGCGCGGACCTCTATGCGGGGTCACTGGTCAATAGCCTGATTATTCTACAGATTATGGTCCTGGTCTTCGCGAGCGCCCTGTCGAGCCTGTGTTACGCCCTCGGTAACATCAAAGGCAATAGCATCGCGCAGTTGATCCAGGGGCTGGTGTCAATTCCGCTCATGATCGTTGGCGCGCATTACCATGGGCTTGTTGGCGTGGTTGTGGCGCCGATCATAGCGACACTACTGGTGTCCGGACTGTACTATCCCCGGGTCTTTGTTCGATTGTTACAAATCGGTCGCCGCGACGTCAGTGCCTATTTGCATGAATCCATCCGTGTCGTCGCTGCCGCCCTACTAACCGCATGGGTCTTTAGCCGCTGGAGCGAACCAGACCAGTGGTGGTCATTCACCGCAGTGGTCCTAGCCATGACGTCGAGTTATGCGCTGATATTGCTGAGCTTATCACCCGAGTCGCGGCGAGAATACCGGGGCGTGTGGCGCCGGTTGTGGTCATGCTGATTGAAAAGATTATCCATACCCATGCCGCTAAGTGTCCAGCCCCGTGTGATTATATTCCGAGATGAAGTTATCCGTTATTCTCAGCGAGGGACGTTCTGCGCACCCTTAGGGAAGCGGTTAAACGCACCCGTCACGCCACGCGCAAGACCAGGGCAACGACTGACCGGAGACCGGCGAACCATGAATCTGAACCTGCATAAAAACGCGCGCACCACCCCGGCCATTCGCCAGGAGTTGCGTGAATCCACCCAGTCGGAACGGGAACTGGCCCGCGAGTACCACCTGAACCGCGCCACGGTGCGTAAATGGCGGCGCCGCGACAACGATCAGGATGCCTCCCATCGTCCTCATCGTCTGCACACGACCCTGACACCCGCCCAAGCGTTAGTGGTCATCGAGTTGCGTAAAACCTTGCTCCTGCCCCTGGATGACCTGCTGGCGGTGACGCGCGAGTTCCTCAATCCCGAGGTTTCGCGTTCGGGCCTAGATCGCTGCCTGCGGCGGCATGGCGTCTCCAATCTCCAGGCGCTGATGCCCCAGCCGGAAGGCGACGAGCAACCGCAGAAAACTTTTAAGGATTATGAGCCTGGCTTTGTCCATGTCGATGTCAAGTATCTACCGCAGATGCCGGATGAAGAGGCGCATCGCTATCTGTTCGTCGGCATCGATCGCGCCTCACGCTGGGTGTATGTCGAGATTCTCGGCGAGAAAACGGCAGCGAATGCGGCCGCCTTTTTCCAGCGACTCATCACTAAAGCGCCCTTCACGGTGCAAAAAGTGTTGACCGATAACGGCAAGGAATTTACCGATCGCTTTTGCGCCACCGGCGAACGCGATCCCACTGGGCGCCATCGCTTCGACCGCGCCTGCGCGCAACACGACATCGACCACCGCCTCATCCAGCCCCGTCATCCCCAGACCAAGGGCAGGGTCGAACGCTTTAATGGCCGCATCAGCGCGGTGCTGGCGACCACCCGCTTCGATTCAGCCCAGAGTCTGGAGGACACCCTGAGCCGCTACGTGCGCCTATATAATCATCAGATTCCCCAGCGTGCGTTAGGGCATATGGCGCCCGTTCAGGCCCTGCAAGACTGGCAGGAGAAGCGCCCGGGATTGTTTAAAAAGAAGGTATGCAATCTTACGGGTCTTGATAGGCAGGGGGTTGCGGGAGATCGAGCCCATGCCGGACGAACTACCAGCGCTGGCCGAGCAGCCCTACAACTTGGGTATCTTTATCTTCACCAAGTCGCATTACTGACTAATTCTCTAAAGCCAAACGCAATCGACTAAAGGTTTAGGGAAAAGAGACATGCTATCAAATGTTTTATACCGGTTTTGCCGCCGCTATGTCAATTATGTCAATGGTGAAAATAACGGCGATATCCGTACTAATGGCGAACTACGGTGGTTACGAGAAGCCCTTCCGCAATGTTCGACAGTCTTCGATGTAGGTGCAAACAACGGTGACTGGGCATCATTGGCATTGCAGATTAATTCAACCGTGAATATTCATTGCTTCGAGCCAAGCCTGAATACCTTTAAGCAATTGCGAGAAAATCTCAGTGCCCGCTCAGCACGCGTTACATTTAATCCATTCGGTCTGAGTGCGGCCCATGAGATAAGAACACTACACGTCTTCGGTGACTGTGCTGGAACCAACTCACTCTACCCGCGTGAGGGACTCCCCATTCATCAATCCAAATCGGAAACCGTGGATCTCGAAACCCTGGATCAGTATTGCCAGGACCGAGGATTGGAGCGCGTCGATCTGCTGAAAATCGATGTTGAAGGCCACGAATTGAGCGTTCTGCAGGGTGCTGCGCGGATGCTTGAGCAAGGACTGATCGAGCGAATCCAATTTGAATACGGGGGAACCTTTATTGACGCCCGGATTCTGTTGAAAGACCTTTTCGATATTCTCACCCCGTTTGACTATCATCTTTACAAGATTCATCCCAATCGCTTGGTTGCCGCGGACCGCTATGAGCAGCGCTTCGAGAATTTTCAGTATCAAATTGGGTCGCGCTAAAGCTCAGGACATTATGAATATCGGCTTGGACGATTAGCCGGCAGGCATGAACTGCCTTCTTGCCCATGGACAGGCAGGGTTGACTGGGGGAACTGATTAGGTGTCCCGCCCCGGATGATTATATCCCCCGGAAGAGTTACCCTCTCTTCCTAGCCCGGGAGGTGCTGGAGGAGCTCGCCGCCGGGGGAGACGCAGGGAGCCCTGAGGGCGAGCGCAGTCTCCCCCGGCGGCGGCACGCCGTCCCGGGGGTCGCCGAACCGTCACGATGCCAGAGATCGCCCATGCAGCTTCGCCTTCACAAGAACGCCCGTACCACCCCCGCCATGCGCCGGGAGCTGCGCGCGTCGACGCTGCCGATCGCCGAGTTGGCGCGCCGCTCTGGGTTGAGCAAGCCGACCGTGCGCAAGTGGCGCCGCCGCGAGGACAGCGCCGACCGCTCCCATACCCCGCACCGCTTGCAGACGACCCTGAGCGCCCCGCAGGAGGCGATCGTGGTGGCGCTGCGCCGAACGCTGCTGCTGCCCTTGGACGACCTCTTGGCGGTGACGCGCGAATTCGTCTGCGGGCGTTTCGCGCTCGGGACTCGACCGCGCTTGCGCCGCCACGGAGTCTCCGACTTGAAGGTCCTGCTGCCGCGCGAGGAGACCGCCAAGGCCGCGCCCAAGCCGTTCAAGGACTACGCGCCCGGGTTCGTGCCTGTCGACGTGAAATATCTGCCGCAGATGCCCGACGAGGACAGCCGCCGCTACCTCTTCGCCGCCATCGACCGCGCCACCCGCTGGGTCTACGTCGAGGTCCTCCCGGAGAAGTCCGCCGCCGGCGCCCAGGGTTTCCTCGAGCGTCTCCTCGCCGCCGCTCCCTTCAAGATCGCCAAGCTCCTCACCGACAACGGCAAGGAGTTTACCGTCCGCTTCTGCGCCGCCGGCGAACGCGAGCCGACGGGCAGGCACCCGTTCGACAGGGTCTGTGCCGCGCACCGCATCGAGCACCGGCTCATCAAGCCCGCCCACCCGCAGACCAACGGCATGATCGAACGCTTCAACGGGCGCATCGGCGAGGTGCTCGCGACCCGCCGCTTCCGCTCCGGGGAGCATCTCGAAGACACCCTGATCCGCTATGTCGCCACCTACAACGCCCAAATCCCGCAACGCGCCCTCGACCATCTCAGCCTCGTCGAGGCACTACGGAAACGGCAGGAAAAGCGACCGGAGCTGTTCGTTTCCGAGATAAACAATCTCCCGGGGCTTGACAATTAGGAAAATGGACCTAAAGATCATCGTGCGAATTAAGGGCGGGATTGGGAATCAACTTTTTTGTTATGCGGCGGCGCGTCGCCTGTCGCTCGTGTCGCAAGTTGAATTGATTCTCGATGACGTCACCGGGTTCGTCCGCGACCATCGCTATCGACGGGCCTATGCGCTCGATCATTTCGCCATTCCATGTCGGAAAGTCACTCCGAGCGAGCGGATGGAACCCTTCGAGCGGGGGCGCCGCGCCCTCGCCAAATGGCTGGCGCGACGCCGGCCGCTGGCGGAACGTCGCTATATCGAACAGCAGGGGAATGGGTTCGATGAGCGCCTGTTGACTCTCATGCCACGCGGGACCGTTTATCTCGATGGCCAACGGTGTCCGGTTTGCCCCTCCTGGTGACCGCAAAGCTATCCCGTTTGACCGCCTAGGAAGAGCCGAGAGGCCACCCCAGCGGAATTTGGCATTTTCACCGCGCGTCGAGAGAGCAGCGTCAGCCGCATCCCTAGGCGTCCCGATTATTTTCACCCTGGCCCAAAAAAGACTTGACAAGAGGCTGGCAATATGCTCGCATTTTCTGTTGAAAAACAGTAATATACGGTAGCTTGCCATGTTCAATCGTCTCCAGACCCTGATGCACCGCCTCACCGATAACACCGTCCTGGCTGACCTGCTCGATCCCGTCTCCCGGGCCCTGGCGCGGGTGCGCCAGGCGGCCGTGGGCCGCACCCTGACGATGCCGGATTTCATCGCCTTGGGGGTGCTCCGGCAACTGCAGGGGATGCCGACCCTGCGCGAGCAGGTGCAGACCTTGCTGCATCTGGACCCTGGCGGTCCTCCCGGATCGCCTGGCGAGCATTCCGGGTCTGGGGGATCGGCCGGTGCGGGCCATCGATGGCACCTACCAGGCCGAGAGTGCCCATTGCCGGCGGCGCACGCCCCGCCAGGGCGGCGAGGACAATCCCAAGGGCCATGCCTTGCTGAGCTTTTACAATCTGCGCCTGGGGGTGCCGGAAGACGTCCGGGTCGACACCCGGAGCCGCCACGAAACCCGGATCTTGCGCGACTATGATCAGGACGCCCAGGCCCTGACGCGTGAGCGCCGCGGCTTATGGCTGGTGGATCGGGCCTTTATCGATGCCCCCTTCTGGGATGCCAAGCAGCGGGCGCTGCAGGTGACCATGATCACACGCATGAAAAGCAACCTGAGCGTGGATGCGACCGAGGGCCTACCCATCGCCGATGACCCGGCCAACGCGGGCGTGATGAAAGACCTGCGCGTCACCTTGTCAAGTTCGCGGGAGGACCTGGCGCCTCATCACCTACCGCGCCCGCCGCGGCGGGGAGTGGCAATTCCTCACCAATGACTTCAGCCTGCTACCCGGCGTGGTGGCCTTTCTCTACTTCCGCCGCTGGGAGGCAGAAAAGTGCTTTGATACCTGGAAAAATGACTTCGCCCAGGCCAAGGCCTGGGGTAAGGGCCGGGTGGCTATCGCCAATCAGGCGCAGCTGGCCATCATCACCAGCCTGCTGGTGGCCATCCTCCTCCACACCCGCCTGGGCGCCGCCGGGGCCCAGGATGAGAAGGCCTGGGCCAAACAGGAAAAGCGGCAGAAGGCGAAGTTAGAAGACCCGGATGGTACCGATCGCCCGGACTGGACGGCCCCCTTGTTCCGCTATACCACCAAGGTGAGCCGCCAGGTCCTGCGGTTCTTTAAACTGTGTTTCCTCAAAACAGCCTCGCCAGGGCTCTATGAACGCGAGATAGGGCCTATGCTGAAGGCCTACCTATGACCTTAACCGGACACCGTTGCTCGATGGCCTTTGGCGGGACGAGCGACATTTCGCCGATGTCGCTGAGGCGGTGCGTGCTGATCTCGCGTTCAGGCGGATGCCGTCGGACCGTGATCGGGATCTGGCCCGGCGCATGAATGGGTATCAGTCGGTCGCCCTGCATGTGCGCTGGTTTGATTCACCGGCCACGCCGTCGCCCCATCACAACCTCGGCGCGGAGTATTACCAGCAGGCTGTGCAAGAGATTGAGCGTCGAATTCCATGGCCGCACTATTTTCTGTTTTCCGATGACGTGGCGGCGGCCGCCCGGAAACAAAATTTTTTTCGGAGACAAGAGGCATGACCGCTTACAAAGAATCTGACGTTTCTCTTTTAATTCCTGTCTATCGTCCCGGCCCCTTTTTTCGCGCCACATTGGAAAGCGCCTTGGCAACATCAGTCGGAGAGATAATTGTCTCAATTAATGACGCCTACCAATATCCCGTAACCGAATTTGATGATATTTTGTTAAACCCCCGACTTAATGTTATTAGACAAAGTCAGCAACTAGGGCTCTGGGGTAACCATCTCTATTTGTTAAAAAAATCGACCAGGCCATGGATTAAGTTTCTTCACGGGGATGACAAAATAACCCACGGGTTTCTCCAAGTCATGCTCGATCATGTCGATGAACGGGTCTCCGTAATCGGCACTGTCGTTTTTTGTGAAAATTTGAACACGGGCTTCGGGAAATTTATTTTCCGCATGGACGCACCTAAACGATGGACATCAAACGATTATATGCAAAGGGTTTGCGTGACCGGAAACGAGCTGGGCACCCCGAGTTCGACGCTGTATCGCCGAGAAATTCTTGACATCAGTGCCGGAGCCTGGCTCGATACTATGAGTTGCGACTACGTTAATAATATTATTGCCGCCTCCAGAGGCGATGTGGTACTCCTCCCCCCTGGCGGGATTATTTCCGGCGATCATGAGATGCGGGACTCGCAAATACAAGGACTGAATTCTATCGTTATTAGGAGCTTAAATACTGCAAGCTACTTGTCCCGGTTCCCCGACGCACGGGTGCGCAAGTTCGGTAGAGTCCACGGCGTCGTCGAAGGGCTGGGTCTTTATCGGGTCATTGCAGGCATGCTCCGGCGAGGCAAACTGGGCGCCGTCAAGTATCTTGGTAGTGCTACAGCCATGACGGCAAAATACCTCACACAGTCCTTGTTAGCGCACGATGATGATGTTCGTGTCATTAAGAACGCAATTAAATGGAAGTATGATAGCCAGAAATACGGACCACGGCTAGGTCGGGACTTGGGTCGGGACTTGAGTGGTTACGAGAAATTTATAAACTAGTCTGGGATATCAACGCCGTTTTAAAGTCCATGTTGAGTCTGATGCGCTACAAAAATTTCAGCTATATCTTATCATTATTCAGCGCTCAGCGGCGGGTCGGTATTATGAAGCATAATGGTGTTGAAGAGAAAGTTAAAAAAATTCCGGTTGGGCTAGGTGCGCAGACTAATAGTTCTCAGATTTGGCTATTTTTAGATTGTCGAGACAATTACCGGTGCATATTTAAATTTGTGAAAATAAGGAGACTGGCGGTGACGCATAGGGGCTTACGGATGGCGGCAATGCGCGATAGGGAACGAGGCTTTGGGTCGCCACAAGCCAACCATTTTCGGGGCAGAATAGATGAAATAGCATGCTGTTAAAACCAACCATCATCAAACTACATCGCATCATCAGCCAGTTCGGCCTTGATCCGTTGAGATTTGCTCGGTCGATGCGTGGCCTTCCGGGCTTCATCCACGACTGGCGGCTGTTTCGCCAAGGGTATGCGGGGCGGTTGACATTGGTCCCATGCCTGCACGACTGGTTCGAAGAAGGCGGGACCACTAGGAGCGAATACTTCTGGCAGGATTTGTTAGTGGCGCGATCGATCCACGAAGCCAAGCCGGAACGGCATGTGGACGTTGGCTCGCGGGTAGACGGATTTGTCGCTCATGTGGCCAGCTTTCGGGAGATAGAGGTGTTCGATGTGCGACCCATCCCCTCCCTGGTACCGGGCGTCGTCTTCCGTCAAGCGGATCTGATGGATGCGCGCTCCATGCCCAGTGATGTTGCGGGGGGGTACTGCGACTCTCTCTCTTGCCTGCACGCGCTGGAGCACTTTGGTCTGGGCCGCTACGGTGATCCGATCAATCCTCGCGGTTACGAGCAGGGCATCGCCAACATGGTGAAACTCCTGAAGCCGGGTGGGACTCTCTACCTCTCCACACCGATTGGGCGCGAACGTGTTGAGTTTAACGCCAACTGGGTGTTTGACCCGCGCACCATTCTGAACCTCGCCGAATCGAACCAGATGAAGTTGCAGCGGCTGGTAACTTTCAACCCCGTCAGTGGGTTACGGGAGATCCAGCCCAACGATGCGGACTTGGTGGACTTGGCGACCAGTCACTATCATCTTGGTATTTTTATCTTCATCAAATCACCTTGCTGACTGGTTCTTTATCAGATGTTGATTGCCACGAATTGAGCGTTCTGCAGGGTGCGGCCCGCATGCTTGAGCAAGAACGGATCGAGCGAATCCAGTTTGAATACGGGGGAACCTTCATTGACGCCCGGATTCTGTTGAAAGACCTTTTCGATATTCTCACCCCGTTTGACTATCATCTTTACAAGATTCATCCCAATCGCTTGGTTGCCGCGGACCGCTATGAGCAGCGCTTCGAGAATTTTCAGTATCAAAATTGGGTCGCGCTAAAGCTCCGGACATTATGAATATCGGCTTGGACGATTAGCCGGCAGGCATGAACTGCCTTCTTGCCCATGGACAGGCAGGGTTGACTGGGGGAACTGATTAGGAAAATGGACCGAAAGATCATCGTGCGAATTAAGGGCGGGATTGGGAATCAACTATTTTGTTATGCGGCGGCGCGTCGCCTGGCGCTCGTGTCGCAAGTTGAATTGATTCTCGATGACGTCACCGGGTTCGTCCGCGACCATCGCTATCGTCGGGCCTACGCGCTCGATCATTTTGCCATTCCATGTCGGAAAGCCACCCCGCGCGAGCGGATGGAACCCTTCGAGCGGGGGCGCCGCGCCCTCGCCAAATGGCTGGCGCGACGCCGGCCGCTGGCGGAACGTCGCTACATCGAACAGCAGGGGAATGGCTTTGATGAAAGCCTGTTAACCCTTGTTCCACACGGGACCGTTTATTTGGATGGCCTTTGGCAGGATGAGCGACACTTCGCCGATGTGGCTGGGACGGTGCGCACCGATCTCGCGTTCAGGCGGACGCCGTCGGACCGTGATCGGGAACTCGCCAGGCGCATGGATGGATGTCAGTCAGTCGCCTTGCATGTGCGCTGGTTTGATTCACCGACCACGCCGTCGCCCGATCACAACCTTGGCGCGGAGTATTACCAGCAGGCCGTGCAAGAGATCGAGCGTCGAATTCCATGGCCGCATTATTTCCTATTTTCCGATGACGTGGCGGCGGCCGCCCGGAAACTGGAAATCCCGCGGGACAGAGTGACACTGGTCGATCACAACGAGGGCGATGATGGGGCGATCCTCGATTTGTGGCTGATGAGTTGCTGCCAGCATTTCATCCTGGCTAACAGCACGTTTAGTTGGTGGGGGGCGTGGTTATCGGCTCATCGCGATGGCATTCGACTGATGCCCGGCGGAATACCGGGTCTGCGGCGGGCGTCGGTATGGCGGGGTCGCGCGGGCTGGGCTCCCGAAACGCCATGATGATGTCGGCCCTCCGCCGCCGCGAGGATGATGGGCTCAGGGGCGACGGTGCAGATTCCGCGTGCGGCCAGGTTTACATTGGAGTCGTCAGCACTGGATGAAGAAGAAACGTTATTCCCTAGGTATCCTTCAGTCGCACCCGACGCAGTTCGATGGCCCTTTGTTCCGTGTGATCACGAATCAACCGGATATCGATCTGACGGTTTATTACTTTAGTCGTGGCGCGAGTGTTCCATCCTACGACCGGGAAATCAACCGTCGCTCGGGCTGGGATCATGACATCACCTCGGGCTACCGATATCTCATCCTGTCGAATTCGTGGCTCAAGCGGCTTCGCGAGTTGTGGGGGATGTGTGCCGGCAATCGTCACGACCTGCTTGTGATCGCGGGATATAATTTCCCGATCACTTTGGGGGCCGCAATGCTGAGTCGAGTCGCAGGGACTTGGACGGGGCTGCGGGCCGACAGCGTGGTGACCCATCCACCGAGATCACCGTTGTCGATGGCGAAGAATCTCTTGCTCAGGCTGCTCCTCCGTCTTTATAAGACGGGCCATCCGACGGGGACCCTGGCAAGGCGCCGCATGACTCATTGCGGCATCGCCGCCGACGCCTTGTTCGAGTTTCCTTATGCGGTCGACCATGACTATCTGCGGAATCGCTGGGAACGCTTTGTCCCGGATCGAGTGGCCCTGCGCCATGCGATGGGCATCCAGGCCGAGGATTTCGTGGTGCTGGGAATCGCGAAGTTTGTGGCGCGCGAAGATCCGTTGACGTTGGTGCGGGCCTACCACAAGGTCGGTGAGCGTAACCCTAATGTGCATTTGATTCTAGTGGGCGATGGCGTTCTCAATACCGATATTCGTGATCTTGTCGCACGGTCAAATCTTCGTGGGGTCCATTTACCAGGTTATGTCGACTATAGTGAGCTGCCGAAGTACTTCGCCCTAGCCGATGTCTTCGTCCACCCCGCCGTATGGGAACCTTGGGGGGTGTCGGTCAACGAAGCGATGGTGTGTGGTCTGCCCGTGATCGCCGCCGATAGCGTGGGCGCTGGCGTGGACTTGATTCAGCCGGGGCAAACCGGCGCGGTCTTCGCCGCCGGCGACACGAACGCGCTGGCGGGGGAGATCGAGCATCTCGTTCGCGATCCTGACCTGGCGCGCGGCATGGGGTCGAGGGCGCGGGCGGTCGTGGCAGACTGGGGGTATCAGCGGACTTTGAGTGAGCTGCGGAAGGCGCTCGATTATGTGATGACGAAACAAGGGGTCCCCAGTGAATCGTAAGGCCACCAACCCCAGAGGGTATCGACAGGTCCTCTACGCCAAATATGTCACCGGAAAAACACATACCCAAAAAATCTTATACGAGCAGGGGGTATATGTGCAAAGGGCCAGGGCAGCCGAAGGGTGTTTCAAGGCCTGTCTACCGACTGATCGAAGCGCGGCGATCCTCGACGTGGGCTGTGGGCATGGTAACTTTCTATTCATGCTGGAGCAGCTCGGCTATCGAAACCTGGAGGGCGTGGACATGAGCAGCGAGCAACTGGAGCAGGCCGCCGCCATCTGCCAACACGCGCGGCTCCTGTACGATGACGCAGCTATCTGCACGAGGCGAATCGTGTTATGATCAGAATTCTTTTCGTAGGGCCACTCTGGGTTGGAACCACCTCCAGGCAGCGGATGCTCGGGTTCCGTAAACTTGGCTTCGAGGTGGAGCCGGTCGACACGACACCGCCCGATGGACATGCGTTGAAGTCATTGGGCGCACGCCTGGGCCGGCGCATTGGCCTCGATTGGGATCTCGCTGGTGCCAATCAGCGGATACTCGAAGCTGTTAACCGGTGCCCTCCGGAGCTGATCTGGATTGAAAAGGGACTGACCATCAAGCCCAAGGTCCTGTCCGAAATCAAGCAACGGCATCCGGGCATACGCCTCATCGCCTACAGCCCCGATGACATGTTGCTCCCCACCAACCAGTCACGTTCTTACCGACGTTCGATCGCACGCTATGATTGGCATGTCACGCACAAGAGTTTCAACGTCAGCGAGCTAACCGCGCTAGGCGCCAAGCAGGTTTACTACACGACTCAGTCGTTTGACGAGCAGGCTTACTACCCGCGTCAACTGACGGCGAGCGAACAGGAGCAGTGGGGCGCGGATGTCGCTTTCCTAGGTGGGTATGAACAGCCGCGGTTCGAGACCATGTTGGCGGTCGCTCAGATGGGAATCCGGGTAAGAATCTGGGGTCCTGGGTGGGAATGTGCGGCAAAGTCCCATGCCAACCTGGAGGTTCGACCAGGCTGGGTCCAGGCGGAGGATGCCGCAAAAGTGTTTAGTGGGACCAAGATCAATCTACATTATCTGCGTAAGGTCGCGCGCGATCTCCACACTACTCGAAGTGTCGAAATCCCGGCATGTAAGGCGTTCATGTTGGCCGAACGGACCCAGGAACATATTGAGTTGTTCGCGGAGGGCCGCGAGGCCGAGTATTTCGATGATGTCGCCGAACTGATCGCCAAGCTGACTGCGTATCTTCAGAACGATGAGCGCCGTCTTGCGCTTGCCGAGGCCGGTTACCAACGCTGTCAGTCGTCGGGGTATTCCAATCAACGACGGCTCCGCGAAATTCTCGACGTTGTTTGGGCCTAGTAGGGAGCTATGTATCGCTTATTCGGTTCACTCCAAATCCAGATCATTGTGGTTTGCGCGGCCAGCTTGCTCCTCTTGATCCCCAACCCCTATAGCCGATCTCTGATCATACTGGGCTTCGGCGCTTTGCTTTATGCCTGGGAAAAGCGCCTCAAGATGTTGGTCCCCGCGTCACCCGGCGTCATGTTCTGGCTAGGGAATGTCCTTTCGTATATCGTCGGCGGCGTGGGGATGGCAACACTCCAAAACGCTTGGGGCGATTTTGGGCTTCGCTACCTTAATGATGCCCTGCTGTATCTAGGCCTAGGTTTTTCATCCTATCTGCTGGGCGCCTGGATCGCTGGCAAATCGATAATTCCGAAGACCCCCCGTACGCTGTTTCGGGAGTTCAAGTTTCAAGACTGGAAGCTTTCTGCTTTTTGCATCTTGTTCATTGCACCAGTTATTTTAAGCAGTGAAGCCAGAAGCGGTGGCACCTTGTACTATAACCTCATAACTGGCGCCATTCAGTCGATCGAGAGCGTACCGCTCATTCTTCTTGCTATCTATCTGTATGCCGGGCGCACGAAATGGTGGTTGGTTGCCTCACTCCTTGGTGCCGCCTTCGTGGTTCCGATCGAGGGAATGATGATCGGTTATGGGCGAAGCAAATTGATCTTTGCCGTCCTTGCGCTGGCACTTTTATGGTTGGCCTTGCATCAATGGGACGGTATCCGTCTTGCAAAACGTTCCAAATTGATCATTGTATTCCTTCCTGTATTCGTTATTAGCTACTTTGGGGTCATGTCCGCGTATCGCAACAGCGTGCGTTTTGATCGCAACATGTCAACCGAAGCGCGTGGGCAGATATTCCGGGAATCCATACTCAGTACCTCCAGTGATGGATTTGTCATCGAAAGTTTAACAACATTTACGGCTCGACTTGCGCAAGCCGAAGGACTTGAACTGCTGGGCAGTGCACAGTCAGGAAGTATCGAAAAGTATGGCTGGACCGAGGCGGACTTGAAAAATGTCCTTTTCTCTTATGTCCCACAAGTGTTCTTTCCGGAAAAGAACGAAGGATTGGGTCGAGATATCATGGAATATTATGGGTTCACGATTTGGAATAATATTCCACCAACCTTGTTGGCGGATTCATTCAGGCGGTCTGGCGTCCTTGGCGTCATCATCGTCTATCTTTTGATGGGAATGCTCGCTACTTGGATGGCCATATTTTTGAATGACCGCTGGGGAAGCATCGGTCCATTTCTGGCGCTATTTCTTGGTATTTCATCCATGGCATTGGTATCGGCCGATGCAGTGACCCTTTTGCAATTCTATATTTATCGCATGGTAACCAGCGGCGCGGTTACCGTCGCACTCTTATACGTGACCGGCATTACTTCAAGATAGGTTTTTTTGTAGCGGATGCAGTCTGTAGGTAAAAGATCACCCACCCATAACTCTCCGGTTCGATAGCACCATGAGACTTGATGATAGTTCATTGATGAATAGTAGATGCCAGGATTTCCAATGCTGAAAGTGGTACAGCTAGTCCGCCGACCCCGTTCGGGGTTTTTCAGCGTGGAACGCCTGTACGAAGACGTTCGCGGCCATTTGCCTGAAGATCTCCAATTGGAGGTCTTGACCAACAGGTTCTACTCAAATGGGCTATGGCGTCGTCTCTATGATTCAATTCGTGTATCCCGGCGGCAGGCCGATGTATACCACGTCACTGGTGATGTTCATTACCTGACCTATTTTCTTGATCGGCGACGGACGCTGTTGACGGTCCTGGACTGTATTCCACTGGATCGGCACTCTTGGGTCAAGTTCTGGCTGCTGTGGTTTTTTTGGTATTGGCTCCCTGAGAAGCGCTGTACGGCTATCGCGGTGATTTCGCAAGCGACCCGGGACCGCCTGTTGCATTATCTTCGGTGCGATCCGGGAAAAATTCATGTGATTTATTGCAACGTGTCTGATGAGTTCCAGTCTGACCCAAAGGCGTTTAATGTAACCCGGCCACGGATTCTTCATGTTGGCGCCAGAGCCAACAAAAACCTCGAACGCCATGTCGCTGCCCTTGCGGGACTGGAGTGCGTATTGGTGATTATCGGTGAGCTTTCTGAGCGACAGTGTGATCTGCTCGCACAGCACGGGATTTGTTACGAGAATCATGTAAGTTTATCACGCGAAGCCCTGCTGGAGCAGTATATGCAATCCGACATGCTGTTGTTCGCTTCGACCTACGAGGGATTCGGCCTGCCGATCGTGGAGGCGCAGGCTGTGGGCCGTCCGGTGGTGACCAGCGATCTCCTGTCGATGCCCGAGGTCGCGGGTGGCGCGGCGTGTCTGGTGGATCCTTTTGATGTCCAGAGCATTCGGGCCGGAGTGTGCCGCGTCATCGACGAGCGAGATTATCGGGAGAACCTTGTGCGGATTGGATTCGAGAACGTCCGACGCTTTCGGGTACAGGAGATCGCTCGGCAATACGCGGCGCTATATCGTGAAATTGATCGGCGGGCGAACAGCGCGCGAGGGGCGACGGTGTGAAAAGGGCGATGATTTTCGGCGTGTCCGGCCAGGATGGGAGTTACCTCGCCGAATGGTTGCTCGGCAAAGGTTACGTCGTGTTTGGGGTATCCAGGGATGCTGAACTTTCCAGCTTTGCGAATCTGCGGCGTCTTGGAATCCGCGACCGGGTGAAACTGCTGTCGGCGGCCGTGAACGATTTTCGGAGCGTACTCAATGCTATCGTCAAGGCGGAGCCGGATGAGATCTACAACCTGTCGGGGCAGAGTTCGGTCGGGCTCTCCTTCGAGCAGCCCGCCGAAACTCTGGACAGCATCAGTGTCGGAACCTTGAATCTGCTGGAAGCGATCCGTTTCATCAATCCCGACATACGTTTTTATAGCGCGGGTTCGACGGAGTGCTTTGGCCATACCGACGATTGCCCCGCAAACGAAGCAACACCCTTTCGGCCCCGTAGCCCCTATGCGGTGGCCAAAGCCGCATCCTTTTGGCAGGTGGCGAATTATCGCGAAGCCTATGGCATGTACGCGTGTTCGGGCATCCTTGCGAATCACGAGTCACCGCTCAGGCCAGCGCGTTTCGTAACCCGTAAGATCGTGGCGGCCGCATGCCGGATCGCCCAAGGTGCGCCTGAGACCCTCGAATTGGGCAACTTGGAGATCGTGCGTGACTGGGGATGGGCGCCTGATTATGTCGATGCGATGTGGCGGATTCTCCAACACCCCGAACCGGACGATTTCGTGGTGGCGACTGGCAAGTCGCATTCGCTACAAGAATTTGTCGTCAAGGCTTTCGAGCGCTTGGAGTTGGATTGGCGTGCCCATGTTCTCGTTGATCGCGCACTCTTTCGCCCTACCGACATCCAGGTGAGCCGCGCGGATCCGACCAAGGCGCAGGAGTTGCTCGGTTGGCGGGCGCGGGTAGGATTCGATGAACTGATTGATCGCCTGGTGGAAGCCGAGCGGTCGACTCCCGCTGTATCGGACGTAAGAACGCCCTGATTATTAGGCGACGCGACAGGGGTATTATTAATAATGGAACAAAACCGCTCTAAATGTACTGAACTAATCATTGGAATCGACGCCACCAATTTACGGCAAGGTGGAGGTCTCATTCATCTCATTGAGTTACTACGGGCTGCTAAGCCCGCAGACCATGGGATTGGAAAAGTTCTAGTTTGGGGTGGGTCATGTACGCTATCAGCTGTTGAAAATCGTCCTTGGCTGCGGAAAATCCAGCCAAGCGAACTTGATAAGGGGGTATTTAGCCGAACCCTCTGGCAACGTTTCAAACTGTCAGAGGCCGCACGCAATGCAGGGTGTCACCTGCTGTTTGTCCCAGGGGGAAGCTACGCGGGATCCTTCAGACCGGTAGTCACCATGAGCCAAAATCTTCTGCCGTTCGAGATGCAGGAGTTGCGGCGCTTTGGCTGGTCCTTGATCACAATGAGGTTGTTGCTGTTGCGATGGACCCAGTCGCGCTCTTTTCGTGTCGCGGATGGCGTGATCTTCTTGACGGAAAAGGCCCGGGATCGTGTTCTCAATGTCACCGGAGCACTCTCAGCTTCAACCAAAGTGATCCATCATGGTTTGAATGATCAGTTCAGGATGGCGCCGAAAGCTCAACATCCGATCAGTGATTACCGTTTAGATAACCCCTATCGCTTACTCTACGTTTCGATCATCAATCAATATAAGCACCAGTGGCATGTGGTCGACGCGGTCTCGCGTTTGCGGCGCGATGGGTTGCCGGTAGTGTTAGATCTGGTCGGGCCAGCTTATCCCCCAGCCCTGACGCGTCTAAACCACACGATAGCTCGGTTGGATCCTGAAGGTCTCTGGGTTCGCTACCATCGAGCAAAGCCTTACTCGGATCTGCATCGGATCTATGAGCAAGCGGATCTTGGCGTTTTTGCATCGAGTTGCGAGACTTTCGGACAAATCGTTACGGAAAAGATGAGTGCTGGGTTACCCATTGCTTGCTCGTCGCGATCATCGATGCAGGAACTGTTGGGAGATGCAGCAAGTTACTTCGATCCAGAACAGCCTGAAGATATCGCCCGGATCTTACGCGAATTGATCGGTTCACCGCAGTTACGTGCCGAGAAGGCGCATGCAGGTTATTTAAGGGCGCAGCAGTTTTCGTGGCAACGATGTGCAACTGAGACCTTTGCCTTTCTAGCTGGGTTCATGACTCACGTCTCCGCGTGTTTGCCAAGAGATGACAAAGATGCTCTCGGGACTTCGTAACCGCCACTAACCTCGACTAGCCATTCCTGTTTTCCACTAGCAGCAGAAGGTGCATCGGGCAATGGCATTCCTGCGTTTTCCAAGGTCTAAATATGCAACCAAACTGTGAGTTTTGCGGTAGTTGTGGTAGCACAACATTTGGGACGATCCTAAGCGATCAGTCTCATCAATATGTAGATGAAAATGGTAAGGAATCAACATGGAGTTATGCCTTGCTGAAATGTGAAGATTGCGGGCTTGGGTTCATCAGCCCGAAGCCATCATGGGCTATCCTGCAGACCTTCTATACATCAGATTATGGACCTTACTCATCCGATAAAGCTTTACCGGAAAACGAATCAAAAAGCTTAAAATACAAGGTGGCTCAATGGAGATTTGCTTCATATTTTATACCCAGTGTTAAGCGATTAACAGAGGCCGCCATAGGGTGGTTTGCAGAATTAATTTCTGGAAAAACTGTGTCATATACGCTGGGTATTCCACTTCAGATGCCAAAGGATTGTCTGATTCTGGAGGTTGGGTATGGTAGTGGTAACTGGCTTCTATCAATGGCAATGCTCGGGTATAGTCAGCTGAGCGGCTACGATATTGACTCAAATCAGGAAAAGAGTGGACGGCTCAAAGAGGCCGGTATTCAGGTCTATTCCGGTCAACTTTCGGATTTAAATCTTCCCGGCGATTCTTTCGATTTAATTAGACTGGAGCACGTATTTGAACATTTGCTCGAACCAATGCAGATACTGCGCGAACTGCATCGGCTCTTAAAGCCTGGGGGGATTCTGGTAATGAATTTTCCCGGTATAAATTCGCTGAGTTTCGCTCTTAGTCCCCGTCAGTGGGCGCATCGCGATTCACCACGACACTTGTTCTTGCATACGCTGCGATCAGCAGAGAATATGCTAACGAATTCTGGCTTTAGGATCGCGAAGGCACGGCAGTATGGAGTTGCGCTCGTATTACAAGCAACTATCAATAATTTGCTTAAAGAATGCGGCGTCAACGTAACTATTAGGGTGCTTCACATATTTGGTCCTCTATATAATTCGTATTGTGTTCTGGCGCGGCGAGGGGAGAATATCACTGTTTTGGCGCTCAAGGAGGGCGAAAGTATTGCTTAATATTACCGAATACCCAGGACTGGCGATGAACCGTGTCCTGCCACTGTCTATTCAGACGGTAGTCCGGGAATGGCAAATAGTAGAGAACAAAATACCCAGTGACCTTCAGCATCTCACCCCCACGGCCATCGTCCTCGATATCGGCGCCGGTGCCGGCACCGGCAACGTCCAGCAGACGAACCCAAGGTACGCTATAGCGCCAGCCACCCAGACGATCCGCCCACCACACGAAACGAACCCCCAATCCCTCAAAACCGGCGCGACTGAACTGGTCGAAGCGCCGTGCCTGCGGCCGACTGGCGCAGCCGACGCTGGCGTCGGCCTCCGGGGCGGCGGTGTGCACCCCCCGGACAGGGTGCTGACCCGGGCCGGCGGGGCTGGCGTTTAGCGGCGGGCGCGGCGTGGACGGCGCGCTCGTCAACGCGGCGACCACAGTTCCAGCGATCCGGTGTCACAGGCGGCGCGGATATCGCGCCAGCGCGGGCGGATCGTGCTGGTGGGAGTCACGGGGCTCGCGCTGAACCGCTCGTAGTTTTAGGTGCGGCTGGAGGTCTTCGCCGCCGGGCGGGTGCTGCAACTGGACAATTTCCGTAAGCTGGCCGACTTCGGCTGGCAGGGGTTCAGGAAGCTGAACCTGTGGCGCCAGGACAAGGGCTAGAAGGCCCTGCGCAGCAGCCTTCGTCTAGGCCCTGCGCGAGGGCGGCCCTGCGCCGATTCCGCTGGCGGAGATTCTGGAGGTGATACTCTTGAACCGTCGACTGGTTGGTGAGGAGGAATAATGTTCAAGTACGAAACCATCTATTGGAGTGACGCGGACCAGGCGTATCGAGCGGAGGTCCCCGAACGACCTGGCGGTATGGCGCATAGGGATACCTACGAGTCCGCCTTGGCCAATGCGCAGGAGGCCATCCGGCTGTGGATCGATACCGCAGCGGAGTTTGGGGACCCGATTCCTCAAGCCAAAGGCCGTCGGTTGCTGTACGCCTAAATCATGCTCATCGACATAATCGCCGGCGCCCGGCCGAACTTTATGAAGGTTGCGCCCATCATCCGGGCCTTAGACGCCCGGGTTCCGGTAGGTGGCCCTTTGAGGTACCGCCTGATCCACACCGGCCAACACTACGATGCCCGCCTCTCGGGCGATTTTTTTGCCCAACTCGGCATCCCAGAACCGGATGTGAATCTCGAGGTCGGCTCGGGCACCCAAGCCGAGCAGACGGCGGCGATCATGACGCGCTACGAGCGACTGCTGTTGGAGTGGCCCTCGGAGCTCTGTCTGGTGGTCGGGGACGTAAACTCGACCATGGCCTGCGCGATCACGGCACAGAAGCTGTGCGTGCCGGTGGCCCATGTCGAGGGCGGCATCCGCTCGGGCGACTGGACCATGCCGGAAGAGATCAACCGCATGGTGACGGATGCTATCACCAACTGGTTCTTCACGACGAGCGCTTTCGCGAACGCCAATCTGGACAAGGCCGGGGTCGAGGCGTCGAGGATCTTCTTTGTCGGCAACACCATGATCGATACCCTGCTGGCCCATCTGGACCGGCTGCGGCCGCCGGCCTTCTGGGATGAACTGGGCTTGGAGCCGGGCCAGTATTTCGTAGTCACTCTGCATCGGCCAGCCAATGTCGATGAGGGTGCGGCACTGGGGCGGATGCTGGCGGCCATCGGCGCGGGCACGCGCGGGCTGCCGGTGGTCTTTCCGGTGCATCCGCGCACCGCGAAGACGCTGGGCGCCTTGACGGATCTGCCGGCGGGTCTGCGGCTGGTCGAGCCGCAGCCGTATCTGGAGTTCAATTATTTGGTGAAGCACGCCAAGGCGGTGATCACGGATTCCGGCGGAATCACGGAGGAGACCACGGTGATGGGCGTGCCTTGCATGACGCTGCGCGACACCACCGAACGGCCGGAGACGGTGAGCATCGGGACCAATGTATTGGTCGGGACGGATCCGGAGCGGTTGGGGCCGGTGCTGGATCGGCTGTTTGCGGGGGAATGGCCGACGGGCGGTATCCCACCCTTGTGGGATGGACGGGCGGGCGAGCGCATCGTGGCGGCCTTGGAGCGGTTATTGGTTCGGGAGGAGGCGGGCGTTTGATAGCGCCACTAGGCGATGAAACAGATTTTACAGAACATGCAGAACTTGGGTGAATTCTTCGTGGTGCCCGGGGCGGGCAAGACGATCATGACGGCCGGTGGGGGTGAGCGGCTTGATGCGCCAGAAGGCCTGAGCCGGGCCCTGCGCGAGAGCGGCCCGGCGCCGACCCCGCTGCCGTAGATTCTGGAGGTGAGTCAGGTGACGATTGAGTTGGCGGAGAGCCTCTTAAGCCATGGGTAGGAACGACAAGTTGGTGCTCAGAATCCTCAGTGGGTTCGCGGACGCAAATATCAATTTTGAGGAACTGCGTGAACTGCTGAAGCGACTCGGCTTTGAAGAGCGCATCCACGGCAGCCATCATGTCTTTCGGAAGCCCGGCGTGGTGGAGAAAATCAATCTGCAGCGGGATGGTGCCAAGGCTAAGCCCTATCAAGTCCGCCAAGTGCGCGCGATACTCGTGAACCAACGACTGGTTGGTGAGGAGGAATAATGTTTAAGTACGAAACCATCATTTATTGGAGTGACGCGGATCAGGCGTATCTAGCGGAGGTCCCCGAACTACCGGGCTGTATGGCGCATGGAGATACCTACGAGTCCGCCTTGGCCAATGCGCAGGAGGCCATCCGGCTGTGGATCGATACCGCCGCGGAGTTTGGGGACCCGATTCCTCAAGCTAAAGGCCGTCGGTTGCTGTACGCCTAAACGGTTGGTCGGGACGGGTCCGGAGGGTTGGGGCCGGTGCTGGATCGGCGGTTTGCGGGGGAATGGCAGACGGGCGCTATCCCACCCTTGTGGGATGGACGGGCGGGGGAGCGCATCATGGCGGCGTTGGAGCGGTTATTGGTTCAGGAGGAAGCGGGCGTTTGATAGCGCCCCACTGTGATGAAACAGATTTTACAGAATATGCAAAACGGGACCACGGAGGTGGTCGAGGCGCCAAGTCCGCGCGCGGGTGCGGGGCAGGTGTTGATTCAGACGCGGTGCTCGCTGATCTCGGCGGGGACCGAACGCATGCTGGTGGATTTCGGCAAGGCGAGCCTGGTGGACAAGGCCCGGCAGCAGCCCGAGAAGGTCAAAATGGTGCTCGACAAGGCGCGCACCGACGGACTCATGACCACCGTCGACGCCGTCCGCGCCAAGCTCGCCCAACCGATCCCACTCGGCTACTGCAACGCCGGCGTGGTGGTCGAAGTCGGTGCCGGCATCACGGATCTCAAACCGGGTGATCGGGTCGCCTCCAACGGCCCCCATGCCGACCTGGTGCGCGTCCCACGAAACCTGTGCGCCCGCATCCCGGGCGCGGTCGATGACGCCTCCGCCGCCTTCACCGTGCTGGCCGCCATCGGCCTGCAAGGCATCCGGCTGGCCCAGCCGACCCTCGGCGAATCCTATGTGGTGACCGGGGTCGGGTTGATTGGGCTCGCGACCGTGCAACTGCTGCGCGCCCACGGCTGCCGGGTGCTGGCGATCGACTTCGATGCCGATAAGCTGGCGCTGGCGGCGCGCTTCGGCGCGGCGGTGTGCAATCCTGGACGGGGCGAGGATCCGGTCGCGGCCGGGCTGGCCTTCAGCGCTGGGCGGGGTGTGGACGGGGTGATCATCACGGCCTCCACGGCGTCGAGCGATCCGGTGTCGCAGGCGGCGCGGATGTCGCGCCAACGCGGGCGGATCATCCTGGTCGGGGTGACGGGGCTGGCGCTGAATCGCTCGGAGTTCTACGAGAAGGAGCTGAGCTTTCAGGTCTCCTGCTCCTATGGACCGGGGCGCTATGACCCGCGCTACGAAGACGCGGGACAGGACTATCCGCTCGGCTTCGTGCGCTGGACGGAGCAGCGCAACTTCGCGGCCGTGCTGGATCTGCTGGCGGATGGTCGACTGGACGTGAAGCCGTTGATCGGTCATCGCTTTGCGTTCGAAGAGGCGCCGGAGGCCTATGCGTTGTTGTCGAACGACAAGGGCGCGCTGGGCATTCTGCTGGAGTATCCGGAGGTGCCGGCCGCGGCGCTACGCGCGCGTTCGGTGACCTTGGCGGGCGCCGTGCGCGCGGCCGATCCGACAAAGCCGGTCTGCGGATTTATCGGCGCTGGCAACTATGCCTCGCGGGTGTTGATCCCGGCGTTCAAGGCGGCAGGTGCGCGCTGCAAGACCATCGTTACCTCCGGCGGGGTGAGTGGCGTCATTCACGGGCGCGGCGCCGGTTTCGACGAGGCGAGCACCGATCTGGAGGCCATGCTGGCCGATCCGGCGATCAACACCGTGGCGATCGTGACGCGGCACCATCTGCATGCGTCCTTCGTGGTCAAGTCATTGGCGGCGGGGAAGCAGGTCTTCGTCGAGAAGCCGCTGTGCTTGACGCTGGAGGAGTTGGGGGAGATTGAGGATGCTGTTGACCCCCTCTCCCCCGGCCCTTCCCCCGCGGGGGAGGAGGGGAGAAAGTTGCCGTTGTTGATGGTGGGCTTCAATCGTCGGTTTGCGCCGCAGATCCAGAAGATGAAGGCGCTGCTGGCTGGCGTGAGCGAGCCGAAGTCGTTCATTATGACCATGAACGCCGGCGCCATCCCGCCGGATCATTGGACCCAGGATCGCGCGGTGGGCGGCGGGCGCATCATCGGCGAGGCGTGTCATTTCATCGACCTGATGCGCTTCCTGGCCGGCAGCCCGATCGTCTCGGTGCAGGCGCGGCGGATGGGCGACGCACCGGGCGTGGCGGTGACCGAGGATAAAGCCGCCATTATACTGGGTTTCGCGGACGGGTCGTTCGGCACCATCCATTATCTGGCCAACGGCGCCGCCAGCTTCCCCAAGGAGCGCATCGAGGTCTTTGCCGCCGGTCGGGTGCTGCAACTGGACAATTTCCGCAAACTGCGCGCCTTTGGCTGGCCGGGTTTCCGGGGCATGAACCTGTGGCGGCAGGATAAGGGCCAAAACGCCTGTGCGGCGGCCTTTCTGGCAGCCGTGGCCGAGGGCCAGCCCGCGCCCATCCCACTGGAGGAGATCCTGGAGGTGGCGCGGGTGTCGATTGAGGCGGCGGAGCAGTTGCGGGGGCAGTGAGTGCATTCTTTGCCTGGGCTCTCTAAACTGCCAGTCCTACTGTTCTGATCTGTTGGCGGAGGAATGACGTTATATGGAAAAAATGATCAAGGTTCATATCGAGGTGCTTGAGGAAGGAGGGTTTCTGGCTACCTCGGAGGATATTCAAGGGTTGGTCGCCCAAGGGCGCACGGTGCAGGAGACCCTGGATATTGCCAAAGACGTGGCGCGGCACCTGCTTGAGGCACAAGGGGAGCGCCAGGTGACGGTGCCGCTGAAGCCGATTGAGCTGTCGTTTGACTATCCGCTGATTATTGGCGTTTGAGAATGCTGATGGGCCGGTTGTCAGGGTTTTCCTATCGTGATGTTGTGCGCCGACTGAAGCAATTTGGTTTTGTCTTTGATCGCCAGGCTGCTGGCAGTCATGAGATCTGGTTCAACCCTGAGACGGGTTTGTACACCACGATTCCGAATCATGCCGGTGATTTGCCCGAGGGTACCCTGAGGGCAATCATCCGCCAGGCTGGTCTATCACCAGAGCAATTTTTGACGGTTCGGTAGTCAGGAAGCTGCCTTGAGCACGCTGTCGACCAAAGCATCCACGATTCTGGCGCTGGGCCTGCCTAACTTGGGCAGGTTTCTGTTCTACAAGATCGGGGTTAAATGGGGGTTCAACCCCGTCAGGCGCATTCGGGCGGTTGTACCTGCGGGGGATTTTTTTACCTCATTGGTCTCCACCCCGCCATGGGCTGACGATGATTCCTGTCAGTCGGGACCCGTCGCTGGTGCTGGGCTCAGCGACATGCTTGCCCCTTTGCCAGCCAACCAACGCTGGTGGCATCGTCAAGATTATTTTGGCTGGTTCCAGGTCGACGACCCTGGCCTACCCCATTGGCATCGCAATCCTTTCACCGGGGTGGAAGTGCCGGACCCCGAGCGCCCCTGGTGGCAGATCCCGGATTTTGATGAACGCGTCGGGGACATCAAAACGATCTGGGAGGCCTCGCGCTTCGACTGGGTCCTGACCTTTGCCCAGCATGCCTGTTTGGGTGAGCCCGAGGGGCTGGAGCGGCTGAACGCCTGGCTGGCGGATTGGGTGGCGCATAACCCACCCTACCGGGGGCCCAACTGGAAGTGTGGCCAGGAGGCGTCGATCCGGGTCCTGCATCTGGCGGTGGCGGCTCTGCTGCTGGGTCAGGTCCGCCGGCCGACGCCTGCCTTGGTGGGCTTACTGATGGCCCATCTGCGGCGGATCGCCCCGACCCTCCAGTACGCCATCGCCCAGGACAACAATCACGGCACCTCCGAGGCAGCGGCGCTGTTCATCGGCGGCTCCTGGCTGGCTACCTTGGGGGGGCGGGACGGCCAGCGCTGGGCGGCGCTGGGGCGGCGATGGTTGGAAAATCGGGCGGCGCGACTGATCGAGGTCGATGGCAGCTTCAGCCAGTACTCGGTCAATTACCACCGCCTGATGCTCGACACCTACAGCCTGGTGGAGCATTGGCGCCGTTGCCTGAATCTGCCGGTCTTCTCCCTCCGTCTTTATGAGCGCCTGGCCGCCGCGACCCGCTGGTTGCACGCCATGACCCAGCCGGAGACGGGAGATGCCCCGGTCCTGGGGGCCAACGATGGCGCCCGGTTGCTGCCCCTGGGGGATAGCGATTACCGGGACTACCGGCCTACGGTGCAATTGGCCATGGCCCTGTTCGTTGACCGCCGCGCCCACGGTGACGCGGCTGACGGTGGGGCCAGTTGGAACTGGCCCTTGCGCTGGCTGGGCATTCCGGTGCCCACCCGGCCGGCGGAGCCGCCCGGTTCGGTCCAGTTTGATGCCGGCGGTTACAGCCTGCTGCGCCGGGGCCCGGCCCTTGCCCTGTTGCGCTATCCGCGCTTTCGCTTTCGCCCCAGCCAGGCCGATGCCTTGCACCTGGACCTGTGGGTCGCTGGCGTCAACCACCTGCGGGACGCAGGCAGTTACAGCTACAATGCCGGGGAAGCGGTGAGCCGCTACTTCAGCGGTACCGCGGGCCACAACACCATCCAGTTCGACGACCGGGACCAGATGCCGCGCCTGAGCCGGTTTTTGTTTGGCGACTGGCTGCGGGCCGCTGGGGTCGCCCCGGTGTCCGCCACCCCAGAGGCGGAGACGGCCGCCGCCGGCTATCGCGACGCCCAAGGTGCCAGCCACCAGCGCCAGGTTCGGCTGACGGCGACCTCCCTGCGGGTGGAGGACCAGGTGGGGGGGGTCGCCAGACAGGCGGTGCTGCGCTGGCGCCTGGCTCCGGGGGATTGGTACCTGGAGGGTGATACCGCTCATCGGCGCGATACCGGGACCGCCTTGCGCGTGACCGCCAGCGTGCCCGTGGCGCGGCTGGAGTTGACCACCGGTTGGGAGTCTCGCTATTACCTGCAACGGGAGGCCGTGCCGGTGCTGGAGGTGGAAATCAACCAGCCGGGGCGGATGGTGAGCGAATACGCCTTTGGGTCGGCGGCCGGGGAGAACCCGTGAAAGTCCTGTACTACCATCAGCATTTCTCCACCCCCCAAGGGTCGACCGGCACCCGCTCCTATGCCATGGCGCGAGCGCTGTTGGCCCGTGAGCACGAGGTCACGATGGTCTGCGGCTCCTATGCCGGCGGCCGGACGGGTCTCGAAGGGGCCTATCGGGCGGGGCGGCGGGAGGGCCTGGTGGATGGCATCCAGGTCATCGAATTGGCGTTGCCCTATTCCAACCGGGATGGCTTTCTCAAGCGGACGTTGACCTTTCTCAAGTTCGCCTGGCAAAGCACCTGGATCGCCCTGCGGTGCGATTATGATGTCCTCTTTGCGACCACCACGCCCCTGACCGCGGGCCTCCCGGGTATCTGTGCCCGCTGGTTGCGGGGCAAGCCCTTCGTGTTCGAGGTACGCGATCTGTGGCCGGAGCTGCCTAGGGCCATGGGGGTGATCACCAACCCGCTGGTGCTGGGGGCCATGGGGGTGCTGGAGTGGGTGTCCTACCGCTCCGCCCAGCGGCTGGTGGGGCTGTCGCCGGGGATCGTGGACGGCATCGCCCGGTGTGGGGTGGCGCGGGAGCGCATCGCCCTGATCCCCAATGGCTGCGACCTGGATATTTTCGGTGCCCCGGGTGAGCCCTGGCGGCCCGCTGGGGTGGGCGCGGATGACCTGATGGCGGTCTTTACCGGGACCCACGGGATCGCCAACGGCCTGGATGCGGTCCTCGATGCGGCGGCGGAGCTGAATCGGCGCGGGCGTTTGGATATCAAACTGGTGTTGATCGGCGACGGCAAACTGAAGCCGGCACTTCAGGCCCGCGCCCAGACCGAGGGGCTGGACAATGTCGTCTTTCACCCCCCGGTGGGCAAGGGCCAGCTGGCCGGCCTGATGGCGGCCACGGATGTCGGCCTGCAGATCCTGGCCAACGTGCCAGCTTTTTATTACGGGACCTCGCCCAATAAGTTTTTCGATTACCTCGCCTCTGGCCTGCCGGTGCTGAACAATTATCCCGGCTGGCTGGCGGAGATCATCGAGCAACACCAGTGTGGCTTTGCCGTACCACCGGATGATCCGGGGGCCTTCGCGGCTGCCTTGTGCCAGGCGGCGGATCACCCGACGGAACGCTTACGCATGGGCGTCCGCGCCCGGCAACTAGCGGCCACGGAATACGACCGGGCCTTGCTGGCTGGGCGCTTCGTGGCTTGGCTGGAAGGGGCGGTGGTGACTGGGCGCACGTAGGCACGGGTATTAGTTAGATTTCGCCAAGAGGGCAAGAGCCGGATGGATGCGATCAGGCAGGCGGACTACCGGCGGGTGGCGCAACTCCATGCGGACACGATCGACCAGGGCTTTTTATCCACCTTGGGACCGCGCTTTCTAAGCCTGCTCTATCAGGCCATCGACGAGTGCCCGGACGCTTGCCTGCTGTTGGCCCGGGAGGGTGAGCGAGTGGTGGGCTTCGTGGCCGGGACCCTGAATATGGGTCAGGTCTATCGGCACCTGCTGCGGCATTGGCTGGCCCTGGGGCTGAGTCTGGCGCCCACGCTGCTAATGCCCAGGCGCCTGTGGCGCATTGTTGAGATTTTGCGGTACAGCCGGGGAGGGCATGGTCAGGTCAGGGCGTCTGGTGCCGAGGCTATCGGCGTCGAGACTACTGGTGCCGAGATGCCGACCCTGCCGACGGCGGAGTTGCTGAGTATTGCCGTCGATCCCGCCTGCCAGGGTCGGGGCATGGCCGCGGACCTGTATGCCGGGCTGAAAATCTTCTTTGCCACCCGCGGGCAGGGGGCGTTCAAGATCATCGTCGGTGCCCCCCTGGCTCCGGCCCATCGTTTTTACCGGCGCATGGGCGCCGAGCCGGTGGCGGAGATCGAGGTCCATCGGGGGGCCGACTCCACGGTCTATGTTCAGCGGGTGGGGGATGTTTAGCGCTGGTCAGCGTCTGATTCTGGTTACCTCCGCCACCCATATGCCGCGCGCCATGCGGCACTTTCAAACCGTAGTAGGCTTGGACCCGATCTCGGCGCCAACTCAATACTTAACCGTCGGGGGCAGCCTGAGCGTCTGGTAGACTGGTTACCGTCGTCGAATGGTCTGCGTAAGAGCGAGACCGCTTGGCATGAGTACCTGGGCCTGCTGGCCTGGCGGTGGGATCATCCGGGTGATGTTCATAGGCCATGAGCAGTGTTGGCGGCCATTCCCTCCCCTGAGGTTTTCCAGGCTATGCTGTCAACCTCCGTCAGGCAGATACTGATGTGTTTGAGCTTCGAGACCGCCCAGCATGTTTTCGATGATCCCTTGCATGTCACCCGGCAAGACCGAGTCGAGAAGGGTGAATCGCGCTGGCAAACCTTGGGTAGGGTTGGCGGGGTTATGCTCATGCTCGTGGCGCATTCTTTGACCGAAAGTGACGGTGAGTAAACCATCCGCATCATCTCGGCTCGAAAAGCTGACAGGTCGGAACGGAGGGTGTATGAACAAGGTTCCTAACAACAAGCTGACGCAAGGCCAACTTGAAGAACTGCGAGTCCTGAACGCCATGCCGGACGAGGATATTGACTATTCAGATATCCCGCCGACCACCGCCGAGCAATGGCGGGGCGCTGAAGTGGGTCAATTTTATCATCCCCCCAAGGAGCAACTCACCGTGCAGGTCGACGCGGATGTCGTGGCTTGGTTTAAAGCCCAAGGTCGAGATTACCAAACGCGCATCAATGATCTGTTGCGGCAGGTTATGCTCAGGGAAGCCAAGCATTGATGTTTGCCTGGCGCCATGATCAGCGCGGATGGTTCAACCATGGTTGATCCCCATGCCCCCTACGCCCCCCTGATCGCCGCGATCCGCGCCCTCTTCGGCCCCGGTCCCATCCCCTTGCACCGGCCGGTGTTCGAAGGCCCGGAGCGGCGCTGGCTGGTGGACTGCATCGACTCCAACTTCGTCTCCTCGGTGGGGGCGCGGGTGACGGAGTTCGAGGCGCGGATCGCGGCCTTCACCGGGGCAGGCTACGCCGTGGCGACGGTCAACGGCACGGCGGCGCTGCACCTGGCCTTGCAATTGGCGGGGGTGACGGCGGACACGGAGGTCATCACTCAGGCCCTGACCTTCGTCGCCACCTGCAACGCCACCCGCTATGCCGGCGCCTGGCCGGTGTTCGTCGATGTCGATCGCGACACCCTGAGCCTCAGCCCGGTGGCGCTGGCCGCCTTTCTGAACCAGCACGGCGAGCGCCGGAAGGACGGCGTCTACAACCGGACCAGCGGCCGGCGACTGGCCGCCTGCGTGCCCATGCATACCTTCGGCCTGCCGGGGCGCATCCAGGAGATCGTGGCCATCTGTGACGCCTGGGGGATTCCGGTCGTCGAGGATGCGGCCGAGTCCTTAGGCAGTTGGGTGTGGGCGGGCGATGGATTGGCCCCCTCCCCCCGCGCGGGGGAGGGCGGGGGGAGCGGGGGCCAGGCCGCGGAGACGCCCAACCCCCCGGGCCCCGGCTGGCGCCACACCGGCACCTGCGGCCGGCTGGGGACCCTGAGCTTTAACGGCAACAAGATCATCACCACCGGTGGCGGGGGCATGATCCTCACCGACGACCCGGAGCTGGCGGCGCGGGCCAAGCATCTGACAACGACAGCCAAGGTCCCGCACCCCTATGAGTTCGTCCACGATGCAACGGGCTACAACTACCGCCTGCCCAACCTGAACGCCGCCCTCGGCTGCGCCCAGATGGAACGGCTGCCGGACATGTTGGCGGTCAAGGCGCGGATCGCCGCGCGCTATGCGGCGGTGCTGGGGGTCTGGGCGGCGGCCAGCGCCGAGGCGGCGGGAGCGCCCCCGCGGCTGATCCCCCCACTGGCCGGCACCCTGCCCAATCACTGGCTGAACGCGGTGGTGCTGGATTCCCCGGCGGCGCGGGAGGCCTTGTTGGCCGCTACCAACGGCCAGGGGGTCATGACCCGGCCCATCTGGCGGCTGATGCACCGCTTGCCCATGTATCAGCATTGCCAGCATGATGGGCTGGAGCATTCGATCTGGCTGGAGGAGCGGGTGGTGAATCTGCCGTCTAGCGTGCCGGAGGGGGCGATGCCCAGGGACAGGTTTAGAGAAGGTGTCAGGGGCCAGGTTGCTGGGGGCCTGGGGAGAGGGGGCAGGAGGCGTTAACCCAAACCGAGACCCTATGAGCCACGACCACAACTTCAAGAACCTCATCCTCGACTACCCGCACCAGGCCATCCGGGGCCTCGTCACGCGGGAACCGAGCCCCGAGAAGCGGCTCAAATACGTCGACTTCATCGACATCTATGCCGACCTGGATGACAATGAACGCCAGCGTTATACCCAACTTTACCCGCAAGAGGTAACTACCATGGCTGGATTTGCGCAGCGTTTTACCGAAAAAGGCCGGGAAGAAGGCCATATAGAAGGCCATAAAGAAGGCCATAAAGAAGGCCTGCAGCGTGGGGAATCGCGGATCCTGACCGCCTTGCTGCGCCTGCGCTTTGGCGACCTGCCCGCCGACATCCACCAGCGCATCGAAGTCGCCGATGCCGACACCCTACTGCGCTGGTCCGAACGCGTGCTCACCGCCGCGACCCTGGACGAGATCCTGGCCGATTGAATCTGGATCGGAGCCAGTCCATCCCCAGCGGTTTCGGGTGCTGTTGATCGCAGCGTTGCGGCAACCGATACCGGAAGTACCCTGAGCGGCTTAGGGCGGTTTTCCCGCCCTTAGAGACATCACTCGCTGGCAATTGGAGGGCATTATGGGCCATATCTTTGCCGATATTCAGTTGACCAACCCGCGTAAACCCGCATTAAAGGCCCTGTCCGTCCGCGCTCTGGCTGACAGGGGTGCCTTGATGTTGTGCCTGCCCGAACATATCGCGATCCAACTCGAATTGGAAACCGAGACCCTGCGCGAGGTCACGGTGGCCGACGGGCGTGCCATGAAAGTGCCTTATGTGGGTCCCGTCAAGGTCGCCTTTGACAACCGCATCTGCTTCGTCGGCGCCTTGGTCCTGGGTGATGAAGTCCTGCTCGGCGCGGTCCCCATGGAAGACCTGGATTTGGTGCTGATGCCGAGCACCCAACAGGTCACGGCCAACCCCGCCAGCCCGAATATCCCGCATGCCAGGGTAAAATAAAGGGCAGTGCCCCAATGCGCAGGACGCATTTTGCCTAACAGGCTGTTAATAAAGGCTAAATGGTGTAGACCGACGGCCTGGCGCCGACCCTGGAGGCGGTGCGTAACAAGCTGGAGCAGTTTTGAGCCCCCTCTCCCCAGCCCTCCCCCGCCAGGGGGGAGGGAGCAAGAAGTCACACCGCCGTGCCCGCTTCTCTCCCCTCCCCCCGCGCGGGGGAGGGGCCGGGGGAGAGGGGGCGGAAGCCGTTAGCCCAACCGAGACCCCATGAACCACGACCACAACTTCAAAAACCTCATCCTCGACTACCCGCACCAGGCCATCGACTTCTTTGCCGCCGTCGAGGCGCAAGCCATCGGGGGCCTCGTCACGCTGGAACCGAGCCCCGAGCAGCGGCTCAAATACGTCGACTTCATCGACATCTATGCCGACCTGGATGACAATGAACGCCAGCGTTATACCCAACTTTACCCGCAAGAGGTAACCACCATGGCTGGATTTGCGCAGCGTTTTACCGACAAAGGCCGAGAGGAAGGTCGGCAAGAAGGCCGGCAAGAAGGCCATAAAGAAGGCCGGCAAGAAGGCCATAAAGAAGGCCATAAAGAAGGCCTGCAGCGTGGGGAAGCGCGGATCCTGACCGCTCAATTACGCCTGCGCTTTGGCGACCTGCCCGCCGACATCCACCAGCGCATCGAAGTCGCCGATGCCGACACCCTACTGCGCTGGTCCGAACGCGTGCTCACCGCCGCGACCCTGGACGAGATCCTGGCCGATTGAATCTGGATCGGAGCCAGTCCATCCCCCGGAGTCCACCCATGAATAGTGGAACTGGTGCGCGATATCCGCAGCACCCTGGGCCCCCGGTGTCAGGATAGATGTCACCTCCCCCGCGGAGAATTTATGTGACGATGGGGCATCATCGTTGTCGAGGGGCCTTGACCGCCAGATCGCGCGGCGCAAGCCCTCGGCGACGCACAACTGGTATTCATTCATGACCCACTCTTCACCCGAGTTCAAAGCCAGCCTCATGGCTAAGATGCTGCCCCCGCAGCGCCGCGCTGTTGGCGAGTTGGCGCAAGAGACGGGGATCCCCAAGGACACCCTCTACCGTTGGCGCGATTTACCGGCGAGGGCGAGGTCTTTTATCGCCAACCGCGGGTAGGCAAGGATGGTAAGCTCTTCGATCTACTCAAGTTTGCGACCATGCTCAAGGATAGCCCGAACATCGGTACGGGCGAATTGACCCTCCACAACGACCCGCGGGTGTTGCCGGTGGGGCGCTGGCTACGCAAGAGCAAGATCAACGAATTGCCGCAATTGATCAATGTCTGGCTTGGCCACATGAGCATCGCCGGGCCCCGGCCCCAGACCCCGCGCTGCTTTGGCGCCTAGGCGGAATCGGTGCAGCGGGAACTGATCAAGGTCCGCCCTGGCCTGTCTGGCATCGGCCTCATCCTGTTCCGTGGCGAGGAGAAGATGATGAAGGACGCCGCCGACCCGGTGGCCTTCTATGACCTGGTGATCATGCCCTACAAGGGCGAGGTGGAGCGCTGGTATATCGAGCACCATACGGCCAGGAATTACTTTCTGATCATCATCGCCACCATCTGGATCATCCTCTTCCCCAAGAGCCCGATAGCCTGGAAGTGGTTTAAGGGCTTACCCAACCCGCCGAAGGAACTGGCGGTCTATATGTGATGGGATGGGTTGTTTCTCCCCACCCCTGCTACGCAAGAACCTGGCTACGGTCAGGTTTTTTTGCGTTTGGGGTACTCTTCCCGGCACCGCCGTTGATCGCAACCGGCCTGACACTAGGGTTTGACCTTGGTGCCGAGCCTGCGGGTGGGCCGCTGTTTGCGGGGTGAATTCTCCTGGGTCCCGGTACCTGATCACACGGGGCTGGACACGATACCAATGGCCGGGGGGTCATGACCCAGCCTATCTGGCGGCTGATGCACCGCTTGCCATGTATGCCGATTGCCAGCATGATGGGTCGGCCAATTCCCTCTAGTTGGAATCGCGGGTGGTGAATCTGCCCTCCAGCGTGCCGGAGGGGGTGATGACTGAAGGCGCAGGCATTGAGGCTGCGCGGCAATGATGATCAAGATGCCGCAAGGTCTAGGCGTCGATCCTAACGAGTCTTAAGGTCGTTGAAAATGCAATTTTATTCGGTACAACAAGCAGCGGCTGGTTTAGGCGAGGTCATTGCCATGGCCGTACGGGATCATGAAGAAGCGGCCATCGTTTCGGATTGCGGTGCGGTGGTGCTCATTCCCCAGGATGAATTCGATGCAATGCGCGAAACGCTGGGACTGCTGAGTGATCGACGTGCTTTAGATGCGTTGCTGGCCGGCCCTGCGCAGCGCGATGCTGGACGTTTGTCTGACCTGCCAACCGTTGAACAGATATTCCATGACTTACAAAGTTCGAATTCTTGAAAACGCACAGGAAGATCTGGATTGGCTGCGCAAGAACGATCGTACCGGCTACCTCAAATTTATCCTTTGGCACGTGAGTGCCTTGGAGTTCCCTTATGTATGATGTCCTGCAACTGATCGGCCGGGATCAGGCGCTGTTCGAGGCGGACCTGACCCGCCATGAAGCCCTGCTGTCGGAGCGGGTGAAAACCAGTCGCTTCCTGGTCATCGGTGGCGCCGGGTCCATCGGCCAGGCGGTGGCGCGGGAGATCTTCAAGCGCCGGCCCCGGGTGCTGCATGTGGTGGACATCAGCGAAAACAATCTGGTGGAACTGGTGCGCGATATCCGCAGCACCCTGGGCTACATCGAGGGGGACTTCCGCACCTTTGCTATCGACTGCGGTTCGGTGGAATTTGGCGCCCTGCTGCGCTGGGCGGGAGGCTATGATTATGTGCTGAATCTGTCAGCCCTCAAGCATGTGCGCAGCGAGAAGGACCCGTTCACGCTGATGCGGATGGTGGATGTCAACATCCTCAACACCATCGCCGCCCTAGCGCAGGCCCAAGCGGGGGGCGCCCGCAAGTATTTCTGCGTGTCCACCGACAAGGCCGCCAACCCGGCCAATATGATGGGCGCCAGCAAGCGCATCATGGAGATGTTCCTGATGCGGGCGAGCCTGGGGCTGCCGATCTCCACGGCGCGCTTCGCCAACGTCGCCTTCTCCGACGGCTCCCTGTTGCACGGCTTCAACCAGCGCTTTGCCAAGCGCCAGCCCTTTTCGGCACCCAACGACGTGCGGCGCTATTTCGTCACCCCCCAGGAGTCCGGCGAGCTGTGCCTGCTGTCCTGCCTGCTGGGGGAGAACCGCGACATCTTCTTCCCCAAGCTGAGCGAGAAGCTGCACCTCATTACCTTCAGCGAGATCGCCGTGCGCTACCTGCACGCCTTGGGCTACGAGCCTTACCTCTGCGCCAGCGAGGACGAGGCGCGGGACTGCGTGGCCGAGCGCCTGGCCCGGAAGCAGTGGCCTTGCTATTTCTTTGCCAGCGATACCACGGGCGAGAAGGATTTCGAGGAGTTTTATACCGAGCGCGAAACCCTGGACCTGGACCGTTTCGCGACCATCGGCGTCATCAAGAACGCGCCTGAGTTTGAGCCCGCCAAACTGGAACTGTTCCTGGAACGCATCGCCGCCTTAAAGGCCCAGGGTATCTGGGAGCGCGACGAGCTGGTGGAGCTGTTTCACACTATGATCCCCGAGTTTGGGCACAGGGAACTGGGCAAGTTTTTGGATGACAAGATGTGATGGCTAAATTCGACGGTACCCGAATCGCCGATCTTATCCTGGCGACCATTTTTATCTCTTGGGTGTTGCCGCTCTGGATCATTGTGATCCCAATCCTGCGCTTTACGGGGGAGGGCGAGGTCTTTTTCCGCCAACCGCGCGTGGGCAAGGATGGCAAGCTGTTTGATCTGCTGAAATTTGCGACCATGCTCAAGAATAGCCCGAACATCGGTACGGGCGAACTGACCCTCCACAACGACCCGCGGGTGTTGCCGGTCGGGCGCTGGCTGCGCAAAAGCAAGATCAATGAGTTGCCGCAGTTGATCAATGTGTGGCTGGGCCACATGAGTATCGTGGGGCCGCGACCCCAAACGCCACGTTGCTTTGCCGCCTATGCCGAGGAGATTCAACGCGAGCTGAGCAAGGTTCGTCCTGGCTTGTCGGGGATGGGTCCTATCCTGTTCCGTGGCGAGGAGAAGATGATGAAGGACGCCGCCGACCCGGTGGCCTTCTATGACCTGGTGATCATGCCCTACAAGGGCGAGGTGGAGCGCTGGTATATCGAGCACCATACGGCCAGGAATTACTTTCTGATCATCATCGCCACCATCTGGATCATCCTCTTCCCCAAGAGCCAGATAGCCTGGAAGTGGTTTAAGGGCCTGCCCAAGCCGCCGGCTGAGTTGGCGCCCTATTTTTAGCCCCCGCCCATGATGCCTTGGTTTCAGCGCGCCCGCTCGCGACTGCTGGTCTTCCTGCACGATCTGCTGATGATCCCGGTGGCCTGGGGGCTAACCTATTGGGTGCGCTTCAATCTGGCCTACATCCCGCCGGAGTTCATCACCGAGGCGGTGACCATGCTGCCCCTGGTGATGGGGGTGATGGGGGCCTCCTTCTGGGCCTTTGGTCTCTATCGCAGCGTCTGGCGTTTTGCCTCCCTGACCGATCTGGTGCGCATCGGTCAGGCAGTGGCGACCGGTACCACCCTGCTGTTATTTTTGCTGTTCGTCTTCAACCGCATGGCCTATGTGCCGCGGTCGTTGCCCTTGCTGTTCGTGATCTTTCAGGTCCTGCTGCTGGCGGGGCCGCGCCTCTTCTATCGCTGGCTCAAGGATCGGCGTCTGGATTTCAGCGGTGGGCAGCGCGTCCTGATCGTCGGCGCCGGGCGGGCCGGGGAGATGCTGGTGCGTGACCTGTTGCGTGATCATCACGCCGGTTATGTCCCGGTAGCCTTTGTTGATGATCTGCCGCGCCGCCAGGGCGGCGTTGTCCATGGCGTGCCCATCCGTGGCACCTGCCAGGCATTACCCAGCTTGGTCGAGATTTATGGCATCGACCTCATCCTGCTGGCCATCCCCAGTGCCACGGCGCGCGAGATGCGGCGCCTGGTGGGCCTGTGCGAGGCGGCGGGCAAGCCGTTCCGTACCGTGCCCCAGGTCAGGGAACTCCTGGCGGGTCAGGTGGCGGTGCACCAATTACGGCCCGTGTCCCTGGAAGACCTGCTGGGACGTGACCCGGTGACCCTGGATTGGGAGGGCATACGGGTGGGGCTGAAGGACCAGGTGGTACTCGTCAGCGGGGCTGGTGGGTCTATCGGTTCTGAACTGTGCCGGCAGTTACGGCGCCTGCGGCCGGCCCAGTTGGTGCTCGTGGATCATGCTGAGTTCAACCTCTACCAGATCGAAATGGAGCTGTTGGAGGGTGCCGATCCGCCGCCCCTGACGCGGCGCCTGGTGGATGTGACCAACGTCGCCGCGGTCGAAGCGCTGTTTAAGGAGACCCGGCCGGCGGTGGTCTTCCATGCCGCGGCTTACAAGCATGTGCCCTTGCTGGAGGATCAGGTGGCCGCGGCCTTGGACAACAATGTGCTCGGCACCCAAGTGATGCTGGCGGCGGCGGATCGCTGGCGTTGCGAGCGCTTTGTGCTGATTTCGACCGACAAGGCGGTGAACCCTTCTAATATCATGGGGGCCAGCAAGCGTTTCGCCGAGTTGTTGTGTCTGGATAGGGATCGCCATTCCGACTGTCGCTGCATGATTGTGCGCTTTGGTAATGTGCTGGGCTCCGCCGGTAGCGTGGTGCCGCGCTTTCAGCGCCAGATTGAAAGCGGCGGTCCGGTGACCGTCACTCACCCGGACATCGAGCGCTTTTTCATGACCATCCCCGAAGCCTGCCAGTTGATCATGCAGGCGGCTGTGATTGGCCAGGGCGGCGAGGTCTTCGTGCTGGACATGGGTGAGCCGGTGAAGATCCGCTATCTGGCGGAGCAGATGATTCGGCTGTCGGGGCGGGAACCCGGTCGTGACATCAAGATCGAATTCACCGGCCTGCGACCGGGGGAAAAGCTCTACGAGGAGCTGTTCTATGCCTCCGAGGCCTACGCCCCCACACCGCATCCCAAGATTCGCGTCGCGCGCCAGGCGGGGGAGGTCGAATCCGTACGGTTGCAGGCGGCCCTCGCGGGGTTGCGCGCCGCATTGGACCCGCGTGATGAGGCCTCCCTGCGGGCGGTGCTGGCTCAGGTAGTCCCGTGAGGTGGCCGGCAGCTATCCGCGGTTCCTGCGGTTTTTTGGGGAGGTGCGCATGTCACAGCCTTTTCAATGGATCGCTGATCTCTTCGCCCAGGAGTTCGACCGGGCGGAGGTGAGGGCGGAGTACCGGCACCTGGCGGGGGAGGCGTGGCTGACCCGGTTCATCGCGGAGCCGACTCCCGCCATGGCGGATGTCGCCCAGGCGCTGATGGCGGAGCATGCCGAGTTGGACCTGTCGTTGGTGATTACCATCAAGGCGTTATAATCCCGGTCGAAAATCGACACAAAATGCACCTTGAGGGCATGATCTGCCACACTTGGAGCCTGGTCGGCCTGATGCTGTGGGTGCGCTATGCCCTTCTGGGGCTGCGGCCCTGGCTGTATGGCGCATGGGGATGCCTACGAGTCCGCCTTGGCCACTGCGCAGGAGGCCATCCGGCTGTGGATCGATACCGCCGCGGAGTTTGGGGATCCGATTCCTCAAGCCAAAGGCCGTCGGTTGCTGTACACCTAAACTGTTGGTAGGTACGGATCCGGAGCGGCTGGGGCCGGTGCTGGATCGGTTATTTGCGGGGGAATGGCAGACGGGCGGTATCCCGCCGTTGTGGGATGGACACACCGGCGAGCGGATCGTCGCCGCCTTGGAACAGTTATTGCGCAAATCATAGGGCGACCGAGACGGCTCCCACCCACCACCGTCAGGCCGATGCGCCGATACCCGCAAAAATGCTGGAAACTTTCAAAAAATGAAAGCTGGTCGGCGGCGCGACGAAATGACGGCTCCCGATCTTGGAACCTTTCTATTCCAGCCTCTGGCGCTGAATCCGGGCTACTTTCTCGAAGGGGTCGAGCGGGTCGTCCTCGATGGACAGGCGGCACTCGTGGCCCGCCCTTGGCGCGCCCTGCTGGATCGCTGCGGCCTGTTCAAAGCGGATTGGCCGGGACTCGCCGATCTGCTGCGCAGTCTGCGTATCGACCCGGATGACCTGAGCGGGCTACGCGCCGATGATTTGGACGCCTTGCAACCCGTCTATCGGCATCGGCGCCTACGCACCCTGATCGACACCCTGCAAGGACGACTCCATCGCGCGCCAGCTCGATCTGTCGTTCTATCGCGGCGAGACGAGGCGTAAACTCAAGATCAAGCTGGAGATCGATACCCGTCCACCGGCCGGTTCCGGATTCGACTACCACTATCTCGACTTCCCGCTCGACTTCGAGCTGTGCACCCAGGATCTGGCGAGCAATTTCGCCTTGAAGCTTCATGCCCTCCTCTGCCGTCCCTACCTCAAGGGTCGGGATTGGTTCGATTTTGGCTGGTACGTCGCCCAGGGCGTGACACCGAATCTTCCGCATCTTGCCGCCGCGCTCGATCAGTACGGCCCGTGGCAGGAGCAGGGGGTGAAGCTGGATCGAGTCTGGTTGGAGTCAGCCTTGATCGCGCGCATTCAGGCGATCGACTGGCCGACGGCCGCCCGGGATGTGGCGCCGTTCCTGGCGGCGCCCGAGCAGGCTGGACTGAAATTGTGGAGCGAGCGGTTTTTCGCCGGCAAGGTTGCGAAACTGCTGCTTGGATTGTGATGAAACAGATTCTCCAGAACATGCAGAACGGCCCCATCGCAGTGGTCGAAGCCCCGAGTCCGCGCGCCGGCGCCGGACAAGTCTTGATCCGGACCTGCCGCTCGCTGATCTCCGCTGGCACCGAACGCATGCTGGTCGACTTCGGCAAGGCCAATCCCTTGGAGCAGGCCGCCAGCAGCCAGACAAGGTGCGCCAGGTGCTGGAGATGGTGAAGACCGACGGCCTGGCGCCGACCCTGGCGGCGGTGCGCAATAAGCTGGAGCAACCACTGCCCCGGGCTATTGCCGGGTCGGCGTGGTCGTAGCCCCCTCCCCCCTGGCGGGGGAGGGCCGGGGAGAGGGGGCGACCACCCGCCAGGCGGTGACGACCTGAATTTAAAAAAACCTCACTCTTGACTACCCGCGCGAGGCGATCGGCTTCTTCGCCGCCGCTCCGGCGGCGACGTGGCCATGATTGCCGCGGATGAGTTGGAAAGCCTGGTTGAAACGGCTCACCTGCTGCGCTCCCCGAGAAATGCCGAGCGCTTGCGGCGACGAACCATCGCGGAAAACATGGCTGCCGGAGGTATTCGACCAGTCCATGGCGACGCGACCTCCGATGACGATCTTGCCCCTCTGGTAGTCGCAGTCAAGTTGACCACCGACAGCCCCGCCCGCCCGTCAGGGTGGCTGAACCGATGTCGTAAGACACCCAGGGTTCCCTGGCATATCCCAAAAAGTCACCCGAGACATTCGACCAGACATAGCCCGCGTTGAGGCCCGCATAACAGCCGGCCCAGTTGGGGGTCGCCTCGGCCCAGGACCAAGGGGGCGGCCAGGGTCAAGGCGGTGGCGAGGATGATGGTGGTTAGCGCGGGGATAGGGGTCGAGGTCTTCATCGATGACTCCAGTGAGTAGGTGATTGACTGCTAGCAATCGAAGATTAGCCGATGAACGGAGGTTGTCCCAAACCAGTGCCTGCCTTTTGCCAGGGTGGTTGTGCCCATAAAAGGGATGGTCATGTTTGGCCGGTCATAAAAAAACCGCCTGAAGGCCGATGGCCGTGCAGGCGGTCTGGGGGGCAGGGAGCCCATCTGGCTGGCGCCCTCCTCGGAGGGTTCCTGTTAGTGGGTTGGGTAAGCGGTGCTCAACAGGTCCCGCACCCGCGCATACGGCGATGCAGTTCCGATAGCTTCTCGTTATTGCGCTGTATGGCGATCATCAGGCCAGCCGCCAGGAAGGCGAGCACAAGGCCACCGAGAGTCAAAGTGTCAAAGTTCATGTGAATCATCTCCTGAAAATTTCCGCCTGAAGAAAGGGTTACCTAACGACATCTTCATTGGGACTGACTAGAGTATGGGGGAATATCGGTATATAAGCAAGCACTAATATATTGATAGGGATAGAAACTGCTTTTTTGACCGGGGGCCAGTCCTCCGGCACCTGTCGCGGGAGTACCGCTTACGGCTATAACCTGCGGATTGATCAAGTGGGTATCATGTCCCCAAGGGTTGCGTACCCTGGCTGACATCGGAAGGCGAAACTATGGCTTGGGTCTATCTGGTCGTGGCGGGGATTTTTGAATGGGGCTGGCCCGTCGGTCTCAAGTATGGGATGACGGCAGCGGGTCCGCGCTGGGTTTGGATCGGCTTCGCCGTCCTTTGTATGGTGGCGAGCGGGGCCTTGCTCCTCCTGGCGCAAAGGACCATTCCCATGGGGACGGCCTATGCGGTTTGGACTGGCATTGGCGCGGTAGGCACCTTTCTCTTGGGCATCTGGCTGTTCAGCGAGCCGGCGACCCTGGCGCGCTTCTTCTTCGTCGGCCTCATCCTGGTCGGGATTCTTGGCCTCAAGTTCGCCGCTGCTCCTTGATCCTGGCGTCAGGGGCGGGCGGGCGGGTCCTTCCCTGGACCCCGTGGCATTCAGGTAACCCCCCGTGGCATTCAGGTAACCACTTAGATGGCGGGGACGACCTTGCGCAGGTCGGCGCTGACTTCGGCCAGGTTACTCATGTACCAGGACCGGTAGTCCTCTTTGACCTGACCCGCCAGGGTCATGCTGGCCTTAGACTGGGCCATCACCTGCTCACTCAGGCCCTTGGCGGCCTCGATCTGGCCCTTCAGAAAGGCGTTGTAGCTTTTGGCGTCGGTGGCCAGGGTCATGGTGCGCTTGCCGTGCTCCATCAGCATCTTCAGGGCGTCCATCTGCTGGGCGGCCATGCGCTCGAAGAGGCTCATGTTCAGCTCATTCAGGCTGTTCATCCGCTCCATGCCCTTGATGGAAAGATCTTTGACGGTGTTTAAGGTTTCGGTCGTGTTCATGGTTAATCTCCAAAGTAGACGGGTAAGTGGGCAATTGGTGCAGTGCAGCAATTGTTGCAGTGCACAATAATCGTCGATCGGGCCTCTGTCAAGCCCCGTGACCTGCCTCGTCAGGGAATGGGTGGCCCTGGGTGTGAATATCCGCACCACAGGCCCGCCCCTCCATGCGAACATATAGCGGGGGATCCCCAACGATGAAGCGATGGCGGCTACATGAATTTTTCCGGGTGCGGCAATACCATCAACTGCAACCAGGTGGGCAGTTTCCCTAACTGGGGGCGCTGGGCGGAATGGAATGGCCGGTTCCGCGACGACATCCGCCGTTTCATCCGGGGGGAGTCGGGTAGGGTGGGCAGCCTGGCAACAGCGACAACCGCATCAGTTGGCTGGACTGGGAGCGGGGTGCCGAGATTCGTTGGCACGGCTTAAGGATCGGAGAGCCGGACTGGAGCCATGACTCGCGTAGTCTGGCCATGAATCTCAGGGGCAATGCCCCGGGCGGCCGCGCCGAGGATATCTTCCTCATGGCAAATGCCCATTGGGAGGCTCACGACTTCGAGTTGCCTCACCTTGACGAGGGTGCCTGGTGCGATTTTGTCGATACGGGTAAGGCGGGTGACGAGGTTATTCAGGAGTTGGATGCGCTGAAGCCACTCTTGGATAGCCACCGCTATCGCGTGGAGAGCCGCGGCATGGCCGTGCTGGTTGCCAATGGGGCGGCATAACCATAACCCCGACAGGAGCCGCAAGGCTTAGGCGCGACCGAGACCCGTCTGGCCAGGGAGGGCCGCTCCCTCTGGGTGTGAAGGCCTTGAAATGCAAAAGCCCCGCTTGAGGGCGGGGCTTTCTTCTTACCAGGTAGCGGGCCTAGGCCCCCCTGGATTTATTGGGGTATGACGTTGGTCGCGCTCGGGCCTTTCTGCCCTTGCTCAACGTTGTAGGAAACGGTTTGACCCTCGGCCAGCGACTTGAAGCCACTACCCTGAACGGCGCTGTGATGGACGAAGACGTCCTTGCTGCCGTCGGAAGGGGCGATGAAGCCAAAGCCCTTTTCGTCACTGAACCACTTAACTGTGCCTATAGCCATTACGGTAAATCTCTGGATTGAACTAAACGTGTGTATATGCAGACAAGTGTTAGGTAATCACGGAAGAATCTGCCACGCACTACGGGGAGGAGGTACTACCGGAACACTACAAGATAACACTGCACGGAGTTAATGATGCCGAATTCCGAAGAATTTCGCAAGATTTTTTCCTTAGAGCCCTTCGTCACTCTTAAAGCCCAGAGCAGCAGGGTCGGGTGGCGGCGGTTGGGGGACGCCGTGAATACGTCCCTGTAGGCTTGGCGACAGCATCCCTGCTGTCGACACCCCCACCCGCCGCCACCCGTCCCTGCGGACCGGTAACGCCTGCGTGTTCGGTATAACTAGAGGGTGGTGGCGCAGGGGGCGTGCCGACTGAAAAATCAGGCCCCAAAGCCTTCTAGAACGATCTTGCCCCGGGACTGGCCGCTCTCGATCTGGGCATGGGCCCGCCGCAGGTTACTGGCGTCAATGAGCCCGAAGTGGCTAGCCAGGGTCGTTCTGATAAGGCCCTGATCGACCAGGCCGGCCCCCTCTTCCAGGATCTGGTGTTGAGCCTGGAGGTCGGGGGTGGAGAACAGGCTGCGGGTAAACATGAATTCCCAATGGATAGAGACGGACTTCTGTTTGAAGGGCATGATGTCCAGTTGGCGCGGGTCGTCGATGAGGGCGAAGCGGCCTTGGGGGGCGATGACCGCGATGATGGCCGCCAGATGCTGCTCGGTCTGGGTCAGGCCCGCGATATAGCGGACCCGGGGATGGCCGATGGCCGCCAACTGGGGCGCCAGTGGTTGGTTATGATCGACGATGAAGTGGGCCCCCAGGTCCTGGACCCATTGTCGTGTCTCGGGCCGGGCGGCGGTGCCGATGACGGTCAGGCCCGTGAGTTGGCGGGCCAGTTGGGTGAGGATGGAGCCCACGCCACCACCGGCGCCGATGATCAGGAGGGCCTCCCCCCCCGCCCCGGGCTCGCCGGATGTCCGGCGGGCGACCTGAAGCCTCTCGAAGAGGAGTTCCCAGGCGGTAATCAGGGTCAAGGGCAGGGCCGCCGCCTCGGCATGGCTCAGGCTTCGGGGTTTGTGGCCGGCGAGGCGCTCGTCCACCAATTGCATTTCCGCGTTGCTGCCGGGCCGATCGCGAGCCCCGGCATACCAGACCTCGTCGCCCGGTTTGAAGAGGGTCACCTCGGCGCCCACGGCGCGGACCCGTCCGGAGGCATCCCAGCCCAGGACCCGGTATTCGCCCGGGGGTGGGGCCGCGCGCTGGCGGATCTTGGTATCCACGGGGTTGACGGAGATGGCCTCGATCTCCACCAGCAGATCCCGCGGGCCGGGCACGGGCACGGGCAGGTCAATGTCCACCAGGGAGGATGGATCTTGGATCGGCAGGCACGCTTGATAACCGATGGCTTTCATGGGGGGCACTTGAATCGGGTTGAAATCAACAAAAAGGCCGGGGGATACCCGGCCTGTCGTCAGAGATTACCGGACATCAGGTCCGGCGTCGCGTCGCTCAGGCGACGGCCCTGAGCTTCTCACCTTCCAAGAGGGGTCCAGCATCACCCCGGATCTCGATCTTGCGGGGCTTCATGGCCTCGGGGATTTCACGGCGCAGCTCGATATGCAGAAGGCCATTCTCGAGTCGAGCATCTACCACCCGGACATAATCCGCAAGCTGGAATTTGCGCTCGAAGCCCCGATTGGCGATTCCCCGGTAGAGGAAACGGCTTTCCTTTTCATCCTCGGCCCGTGAGCCGGAGACCGTCAGGATGTTCTCCTTGACCTCCAGAGCGAGCTCGCCCGGCGAGAAGCCGGCGACGGCCATGGTGATGCGGTAGTCGCTCTCGCCGCTAACCTCCACGTTGTAGGGAGGATAACCGCCCGGTTCGGAGCGATAGGCGGTCTCCAGGGCGGACGATAGCCGATCGAAGCCGATCATGGAGCGGAAGAGGGGAGAGAAGTCGATGTTTGACATGGTCATATCCTCAATGAGCAATATGTTTTCAGTGAGCGTATCCAGGATGGATCACGCGGTTGCGAGGACCTCCGGGGAGCATCCTCGAAGTGAAAAATAGTACCGGAACGGCAGGCGTCAAGGGGTGATCGCCAAAAAATTTTGGGGGATGGGGCGAGAGGGTTGCGGTGTTGGTTGAGGCGCCGCCGCCTACCGTCGAACTGGCCCCGACGCCAGAGCGTCGGGGCTATCCAGAGGGACTAAAGCCCGGGCCAGGGGATCAGCGGGGCTTGGCCATGCTCTGCTTGAGCAGGGCACCAAAGCTGCCCAGATCGCCGGTCGTGGTCTTGACGCCGGGGGCGTAACTGGCCAGGTCCGGCGCGGCCTCGGCGGCCTTGGCCTCGTCCAGGGTCAGGCTGATGCGGCGTTGCTCCCGGTCGATGGCGAGGACGCTGGCCTCGACCTTCTGGCCGGGGCTCAGCACCTCCTGGGGATGGCCGATACGCTTGCCGGTACCCAGTTCGCTGATGTGGACCAGGCCCTCCAGGCCTGGGGCCAGTTCGATGAAGGCGCCGAAGGGCTGCAGCCGGGTGACGTGGCCCTGGACCCGGGAGCCAACGGGGAATTGCTGGGCCACCTCGGTCCAGGGATCCTGGGACAGGGCGCGGATGGAGAGGGCGATCTTTTCCGGGCGCTTGGGATTGTCGGTCTTGTCGACCCGCAGCACCGTGACCTCCAGCGGCTGGCCGACGCTGAGGATCTCGCTGGGGTGCTTGACCCGGTGGAAGGCCAGCTCGCTGATGTGGATCATGCCCTCCAGGCCGCCCAAATCGACGAAGGCGCCATAGTCCTGGAGGGAGGTGACGGTGCCCTGGAGCACGGCGCCCTCCTTGAGACTGGCGCGGATGGCCTCGGCGCGCAGGCGTTGCTCCTCTTCGAGCAGCATCCGGCGGGAGACCACCAGATTGATGTGGCGGCCACCCTCGTATTTGGTAATGCGAAAGTCCAGGTGCTGGTCGATGAACTCCGACAGGTCCTCGATGAAGCGCAGATCCATTTGGGAGGCCGGGCAAAAGGCGCGCTGGCCCGCGATCTGGACCTCGAAGCCACCCTTGACCACGGCCGTCACCCGGCCATGGACGGGCAATTGCTCGCGATAGGCCTGTTCCAGTTCGGCCACGCCATGGAGTTGACGGGCCTGCTGATTGCCCAGGCGCAGGGTGCCGTCCTCCTCGATCCCCGCGACCGTCGCCGTCACCTCGTCGCCTACCGCGACGGTCACTTGACCCTCCGGGTCGCGCAGGGAGGCGGCGTCCATGATGCCCTCGGCCTTGCCACCCAGATTGATGAAGACCTGGTCCTCGGTGATGGCCACCACCCGGCCCTTGACCTGGTCGCCGGGCTTGGCGCCCTTCTCGGCGGCTGCATTATGGGTCTGGTCGAATTCGGCCAGGAGGGCCGCGAAATCGTTGGTGTCGTTCATGGGCGCGTCTGTGGTTGCGGAGGTTAGTATATGGAGGGCAGTGATCCGCCAAGACCCGGCCTTTGTGGGGGGCTCGGCTCTCTTAGCCAGGTGCCATCAGGTTGTCTTGGTCACAGGTCAGTTCGCGGGGGTCATTAAGGGCAAGAATCCTGAAGTCGCCATTGTACGGGCGTCGCAAGCCGAAAACCCAAGGTCGTTGCGTGTGATCTCGCCAAACGGGGTAAAGCTTAAACTCTTTCAACCCGGATAGGCCACGTCGCAGCCACCCAGACCGCAGTAACCGCCCGGATTCTTGGCCAGGTACTGCTGGTGGTAATCCTCGGCATAGTAGAACTCCGGCGCGGGCAGGATCTCGGTGGTGATGGTGCCCCGCCGGTTAGCGGCCAGGGCCGTGGCAAAGCGCTCCCGGCTGGCCTCGGCGGCCAGGCGCTGAGCCTCGCTCGTGTAATAGATGCCGGACCGGTACTGGGTGCCGACGTCATTGCCCTGGCGCATACCCTGAGTGGGATTGTGGGACTCCCAGAAGGTCTTGAGCACCTGCTCGTAGCCGATCCTGGCCGAATCGAAGACCACCCGCACCACCTCGTTGTGGCCGGTCATGCCGGAGCAGACCTCCTCATAATGGGGGTTGGGGGTGAAGCCCGCCGCATAACCCACGGCGGTGGTCCAGACGCCCTCGAGTTGCCAAAAACGCCGCTCCGCCCCCCAAAAGCAGCCGAGACCCAGGAGGGCCAGTTCCAGTCCCGCTGGGAAAGGCGGCAGCAGGGGGCGCCCATGCACCCAGTGGCGGTTGGTCACCGTCATGACTTGGTCGCGGCCGGGCAGGGCCTCGCCGGGGGCAGGTAACTGAATCTGGCGACGAAAAGTGAACATTTGGACCTCGGGAAGTGGGGAGGAAAATTTATCCCCATTTCGGTGGTGGCGATGGGAAATCAAGCCCCTTGTCCTTATTCGTTAGCCGCCGATTTCCTCGCTACATTCAATTTCACCTTCATAGGTATAGTATTGGGTCCTACCGTCTTCGCTGACGATCCAAACTTCATGCGCTCCCTTTGATAAATATAATGCTATTTTTTCATCGATCTCTCCCTGGGAATTTGAGGGAGAAACGACTTCCACACATATCTCCGGGGCACGTTTATAAGGCGTTTCAAATCCGAATTTATCAATAAATGAATCCGATGCCCACGCAACATCGGCAACTTTTACCCCCTCGCTTGTTTGAATCGAGCATTCAGTAATTACTTTACCTTTGCCCTTCTTGGCATCTCTAATCCTGGCGCCGGTTTCAAATTGTAGACTTCCATGGTTATTGGTCGCGGGGCTCATGAGAATCTTGCCCCATTTATCAAGCTCAATCTTAAAGGGAAGGTCTTTCAAGAACGGGTTATTGATGGCTGTCGACCAATCCATAATATTGCCTTAATATTGCCAAAATTGTGATGGTGCGGAATAATAGCGACATTTGAGATCAGGCCGCGGCCTGTCAGGGACATCGGCCTGAAGCGAATTGTTCGGCCACCGACTATCACCCCGCTTGAAGCAGAAACTCTACCTTCACCGCCTCATGGGGAAACTCTATGCCGCCGTTAGCGGTACGGTTGAGAAGTCCCGCCTCAATCAACGCGACCACATCACCGTGAACTCCCTTTACGTCTCGATCAACTCGCCGGGTAGCCTCGCGGATGGAAATCTGCCCGGTTCCACACAGTGCCTTCAGCAACTCCCAGCGCTTCGCCGTTAGCACTTTCCAAAGCAACTCGGGGGACGAAAAACTGATGCGTGTTGCCCTTTGGGCCTTGTTCGACTTCCAGGCTTGCGAAAACCCAGCCATGGCTTCCTTGGGGGACCTGACTTCAAGAATGACCGTTTTCATGGTTCCACCTCTCGATATCTGCTTGTCGATATCTGCTTGGAAACCCACCAATAGCCTGTCTGGGTCTAAGAACACATATCCAGATTCCGCCTCATTCCAATGCCGGTGGTCACCCTTTCCGCTTTCGTTGTCGTACCGGAGAACGCACACCAGCAGGATTAGTCCTTGCCTCATTATCTTTTCCCGAGTCTAGCCGACGCCCTTAATCCCGTCAAACAACCAGGGTATGATCTATCCCTTCTGGTGTCGCTATGTGCAATAACGCCATGAATTAAGCGTCAAGCCCCCTGTTGGCCGCGGGAGGGTTAGGCGCGCGGACCAAGATCTTGCGGCCCACCCGGGCCGTCGCCTTCCCGAGCAGGGGCTGGGGGATGTGGATCACCACCTGGCCGATCCGGGGCGCAGCCTAAGCCCCGAGTTGGGCGGTCCCGCCCGGTTGTCAAGGCTATCCAGCAGGAGTTCGTCCTGGCTGGCGGGGCGTGGCTAAAGACCGTCAGTTAGCCCTGGCGGATTTCCGCAACCGCCCGCTTGGGGCAAAATGGTGGCACCTTGTAGCATGCACAGGCTTGCCCGTGACTCCGCACCCGATCGAACTCATCACCCTGGACCTGGACGACACCCTCTGGCCCTGTCTGGAGCCTATTCAGCGCGCCGAGGCCGCCATGTTCGCCTGGCTTGCCGAGCGGGCGCCCGCCCTGGCGCAAGCCATGGATCTGGAGGCTTTGCGGGCCCATCGGCGCGACCTGATGACGCAATGCCCGGCCATTGCCCACGATGTGACGGTGGTGCGGCGCACCTCCCTGGAGATCCTGCTGGCGGAGTTTGGCCATGATCCCGCCCTGGCGGCGGAGGGCATGGCGGTGTTTCTCGAGCACCGTAACCAGGTTGAGCCCTATCCGGACGTCATCCCGATCCTGCGCGCCCTGGCGGCGGACTACCGGCTGGTTTCCGTGACCAACGGTAACTCAGACATCGACCGCACCCCCCTGCGCGGCCTCTTTCATCGATCACTGACCGCCGCCGCGGTGGGTGCGGCCCGGCCCGATCCTGCCCTTTTCCAGGCAGCCCTCGACTGGGCAGGCCTGGCGCCGCACCAGGCCCTGCACATCGGGGATCACCCGGTTTACGATGTGCAGGCGGCGCGGGATCACGGCCTGGCGGTGCTTTGGGTCAATCGCTACGGTCAGACCTGGCCGGTGGATCTGGAGCCGCCCCTGGTGGAAATCGCCGACCTGCATGGTCTGGCGCGCTGGCTGAGGGGACGGGCGGTGGGGCAGGGCAGTGACGAGGGGGAGCGGCAAGGCGCTGGCTATGGCGCGACCGAGGAGATGAAATAGGATGGAATTTCAGCGATTGGCAAACGATGGCCAGGCCCGCCGCGGGCGCCTGACCTTTGACCGCGGGGTGGTGGAGACGCCGGCCTTCATGCCGGTGGGCACCTACGGTACCGTCAAGGCCATGACCCCGGAGGAGCTGCGGCAGGTCGGCGCCCAGCTCATCCTCGGCAACACCTTTCACCTCCTGCTCCGCCCTGGCGCCGAGGTCATCGCCAGCCATGGCGACCTGCACGACTTCATGCACTGGCCCGGGCCCATCCTCACCGACTCGGGCGGCTTCCAGGTCTTCAGCCTGGGTAAGCTGCGCCGCATCAAGGAGGAGGGCGTCCATTTCCGCTCACCCATCGACGGCAGCCGGGTCTTCATGGGCCCCGAGGAATCCCTGGCCATGCAACGCGCCCTGGGGTCCGACATCGTCATGATCTTCGACGACTGCACCCCCTATCCGGCGACCCCGGAGCAGGCCCGAGCCTCCATGGAGCGCTCCCTGCGCTGGGCGGCGCGCAGCAAGGCGGCCCATGGCGAAAACCCCGCGGCCCTCTTTGGCATCGTCCAGGGCGGTATGTACGAGGCGTTGCGCGCCGAGTCCCTGGCGGGCCTGGCCGAGATTGGCTTCGACGGCTACGCCATTGGCGGCCTCTCGGTGGGGGAGCCCGAGGCGGACCGGCTGAGGGTCCTGGACTTCCTCGCCGACCGCCTGCCGGCGGACCGGCCGCGCTATCTCATGGGGGTCGGCACCCCAGCCGATATCGTCCAGGCGGTGATGCGCGGCATCGACATGTTCGACTGCGTCATGCCTACCCGCAACGCCCGCAACGGCCACCTCTTCACCCATGCCGGGGTGGTGCGCATCCGCAACGCCCGCCATCGCACCGATACGGGCCCCCTGGACCCGGACTGCGACTGCTATACCTGCCGGAACTATAGCCGCGCCTATCTGCACCATCTGGATCGCTGCCACGAGATCCTGGGGGCGCGGCTCAACACTATCCACAACCTGCGCTACTACCAGACCCTGATGGCCGACCTAAGGTCAGCCATCGCGGCCGGCCGGCTGGAAAGCTTCGCCCATGACTTCCAGGCGCGACAGGGCGGCTGACCGCGAGGCCCTGGACTGACTGGCTCGGGGTCAGGGCTGAAGATCAGGAAATATCCCTGTCATTGCAGCCGACTGCGCACCAGCAGGGTGGCCAGCCCCAGGGTGACCAGGGCGATGATGATCAGGGGCCAGGCATGGCTCCAGACCTCCCCGGGGGGCATGCCCTTGAGGAAGGAGCCCTGGACAATGATGAGGAAGTGCTTGAGGGGGATGCCTTCCGCCAGCCATTGCAACACAGGGGGCATATTCTCCACGGGGGTGGCGAAGCCGGACATCAGGATCATGGGCACCACGACCGCGAAGGCGCCCAGGATGGCCTGTTGTTGGGTGGCACTGATGGCGGAGATCATCAACCCCACCCCGACGATCGAGAGGATGAAGAGGAGCATGGCGGCGGCGAGGGCCAGGAGCGAACCCTGGAAGGGGACGCGAAAGCCCGCGATCCCCGCCGTGACCATGAGGAGGCCCAAGGTGCCGCCGATTAGGAGGGCGGGCACCGTCTTGGCCAGGATGATCTCGGTGGAGGTGGTGGGCGACACCAGCAGTTGATCGAAGGTCCCCAACTCCCGCTCACGGGCGATGGATAGGACCGTGACCGTGAGGGAGACGACCATCACCAGAATGCCCGCCAGGCTGGGCACCACGAACCACTGATAGATGAGGTTGGGGTTGTAGGCGTGCCGGATGCTGATGCGCACCGGGGGCTGTCGCGCGGCGGGCGCGAAGGCCGCCCCCAGATTGGATGCCACCTCCTCGACATAGCCCAGGGCCACCTGGCCGGAGTTGGCCCGCCGGCCATCGACGATGGCTTGGAGCGCGGCGGGCTCCCCGGACGTCATCTGGCGCGAGAAGGTGTCGGGAATCTCCAAGGCCAGGATCGCCTCCCGCCGTTCGATGGCTGCGTGGAGGGCCTGCCGGCTATTCACCTGGCGCAGGGTGCCCACGAAACTGGCGGCCCCCAGGCTCGCCACCAATTCCTGGGCCCAGCGGCCCCCATCGCGGTCGTAAACGGCGAGGGTGGCGTTGCTGACCTCCAGGGTGGCGGCGAAGGAGAAGACCAGCAGTTGGAGCAGGGGCGGGCCGATCAGGATGAAGCGGGCGCGCGGGTCGCGCAGAATGCTCAACAGTTCCTTGACGATCTGGGCGCGCAGGCGGGGCGGGATCAGGTTCATCGGTAAGGGCTCCCGCGTCAGGCGTCCAGGCTCTTGCGGGTCTTGAGCCGCGCCAGCGCGAAAAATACCGCGCCAATCGTTAGCATGGCCGCCATGTTGGGCACCAGCACCGGCCAGGTGTCCCCCGCCAGAAAGACCGTCTGCAAGGAGGCGATGAAATAGCGGGCCGGGACGATCAGGCTGATGGCGCGGATTGGGGCGGGCATGGAGTCGATCTCAAACAGAAAACCCGAGAGTAGAAAGGCCGGCAGAAAGCCCGTGAAGAGGGCCACCTGGGCCGCGATGAACTGGTTCTTGGTGATTGCCGAGATCACCAGCCCCTGACCCAGGGCGGGCACCAGGAAGACCGCCGACACCAGGAGCAGGGTCCCCCAGGAGCCCTGGAGAGGCAGGCCAAAAACGCTGATGGCGAGCGCCGCCGAACCCAGGGTGGCCAGCAGGCCTAGACCAAAATAGGGCAGCAACTTGCCGATGAGGATCTCGGCTACCCGGGCCTGGGTAGAGAAGAGGGCCTCCAGGGTGCCCCGTTCCCATTCGCGGGCCAGCACCAGGGCGGTTAGGAGGGTGCCGATCATGGTCATGATGATGGCGATGGCACCGGGCACCAGGAAGCGGCGGCTCTCGATCTCCGGGTTGAACCAGAAGCGTGGCTGTAAATCCACCCGGGGGGCGGGCACCAAGCCCTCGGCCTGGGCCCAGCCCAGGACCACCCCCTCGGCATAATGGGCGACGAACCCGGCGTTATTGGGCTGGGAACCATCGGTGATGACCTCCACCAGGGGCCCCGCCAGCGGTTCGGCGAGGCGGTGCGCGAAGTCCGCGGGAATCACCACGAAGCCCTTCAGATCGCCCGCCGCCACCGCGCCGGCCACCTGGCGCCGGTCCCGGGCCGGTGTCACCTGGAAGTAGCGGGTCCCGGAAAAGGCCGCGGCCAGGGACTGGGCGCTGGGATCCTCCGACTCCAGCACCAGGCCGATGGGGACCTGGCGGATGTCCAGGGAGACGGCATAGGCAAAGAGAAACAGCAGGATCACGGGCAGTACGAAAGCAATCAGAATAGCGGATGGGTCGCGCACCACCTGCAGCCCCTCCTTGCGTACCAGGGCCAGGAGTCGCCTCCCGGAAAAGCCCTGGGATGACCAGGGGGTGGGCGCGCTCATGCCGCCTCCCGCCGGGGGGCCGCCGCCAGGGTCGCGTCCGTCCTCTCGATGAGGCGAATGAAGGCCTGCTCCATGGTCGGTTCCTCCCCCGGGTGCAAGGCCACCGCGGCCTTGAGGGCGTCCGGGGTGTCGAGGGCAATGACCCGCGCCTGGACCATGAGGGCGATCCGGTCACAGTATTCGGCCTCGTCCATGAAGTGGGTGGTCACCATCACCGTCACGCCCTTGCGCACCAGGCCGTTGATGTGGGTCCAGAATTCCCGGCGGGTGAGGGGGTCCACCCCCGAGGTGGGTTCGTCGAGGAAGAGGACGGGCGGGCGGTGCATCAGGGCGCAGGCCAGGGCCAGCCGCTGCTTGTACCCCAGGGGCAGTTCTTCCGGGGCCCGGTCGAGGAAGGCGGCGAGCTGGAAGGTCTCCACCATCTCGGCGATGCGCTCCCGTTTCAGGGGGCCCTCCAGACCCTGGACCCCGGCATAAAACGCCAGGTTCTGCCGCATGGAGAGCAGTCCATAGAGCGAGAATTTCTGGGCCATGTAGCCCAGGCGTCCCTTGGCCTGCCCGCTGGCGCGCCGCAGGTCCAGTCCCGCCACCCGGGCCTCGCCGGAACTGGGCTTGAGCAGGCCGCAGAGCATCTTGAAGGTGGTGGACTTGCCCGCCCCATTGGGCCCGAGCAGACCGAAAATCTCCCCCGGCCGCACCTGGAAGGTCACCTCGTCCGTGGCCACGAAGGCGCCGAAGCGCTTGGTCAGGCGGCGACACTCGACCGCGTAGTCCAGGCCCAGGTCCTGGGGCGGCATGCGCTCCGCCAGGGCGGATGTCCCACCGGGTCCTCCCCCCAGCAGATCGACAAAGGCATCCTCGAAGCGGGGCGTCACGGCCTCCAGTTGGGCCCCCGCCGCCCTGGCCAGGGCCTGGATGCTGTCGGAGGACTGATCCTGGCGCAGGACGAGGCGGATCGCCTCGCCCTGAATCACCCCATCGCAGACGGAGGGCAGGTTCAGGGCCTGCTGGAGCAGGGCGCGGCGATCGCCCCGGGGGGCCCGTATCCGGAAGCAGCGGTGGCTGATGCGCCCGGTCAGGGCGGCGGGGGGGCCGGCAAAGCGCAGTTCCCCCTCGTTGAGCAGCAGCACGGACTCGCACCGCTCGGCCTCGTCCAGGTAGGCGGTGGCCCAGACCACCGCCAGGCCCTGGCCGGTCAGTGCCGCGACCATGTCCCAGAGGTCCTGCCGGCTCACGGGGTCCACGCCAACGCTGGGTTCGTCCAGCAACAGGACCTGGGGCGTGCCCAGCAGGGCGCAGGCCAGCCCGAGTTTTTGTTTCATGCCCCCGGAGAGCTTGCCCGCCAGCCGCGGGGTGAAGGGACCCAGCCGCGTAAAGGTCAGGAGCCGATCGAGGGCCTGGTCGCGCTGGCGGGCGGCCATGCCGCGCAGGGCGGCATAGAGGCGCAGGTTTTCCATCACCGACAGGTCTTCGTAGAGCCCAAAGCGCTGGGGCATGTAGCCAACGAGGGCGGCGAGGTCCCCGGCATCGCGCTGCGTATCCCGTCCCAGGATGCCGATCCGTCCAGAGGTGGGCGCCATCAGGCCCGCCATCAGGCGCATCAGGGTGGTCTTGCCGGCCCCATCGGGGCCCACGAGCCCCGTGAGGCGGCCGGCGTGGATCTCGGTGGTCAGTCCCTTGAGGGCCTGGGTCGCGCCAAAGTGCTTGGTAACCGCTGCCAGCAGCACCGCGGCCGCCGGGGGCGCCGATGTCATGATCCCGGGCCTGCGGGGGTGGCCGGGGCCGCTACCTGAATCGTGACGGGCATCCCTTGCCGCAGCCCCTCGTCGCTCTTGGGAATGATGATCCGCAGGCGATAGATCAGGTCCGTCCGCAAGGCGGTCGTCTCCACCGTTTTTGGCGTGAATTCCGCCTTGGGCGAGACGAAGCCGATGTGGCCCCGGTACACCTGGCTGGAGCTGTCGGTGGTCACCTGTACCGGGGTCCCGGGCGCCACCTGGCCAAGCTGGGGCTCCGCCGCGTAGGCACGCGCATAGACGGGATCGGGCAGCGAAAGGGTATAGACCGGCGTCTGGCTGGTTACCATGCTACCCGGCTCCAGGACCCGGCTCATGATGATGCCGTCCGCGGGGGCAATCAGGCGGGTGTCATCCAGGGCGGTCTGGGCCTGGTCGCGGGCGGCGGCGGCGCTGGCGAGGTTGGCCTCGGCGGCGCTGATGTCCTCGGCGCGCGCACCCTCCCGCTGCAGGGAGTGCGTCTGCTGGGCCATGACGAGGCCGGCGACCGCCTCGTCGTAATCCGCATGGATCTTGTCCAGTTCCTGCTGACTGGCAAAGGCGGAGGCGGCCAACTCACGTTGTCGCTTGAGTTCGGCGGCCAAACGCTTCTCCAGGGCCGTGAAGAGGTTCACCTCCGCCTCGGCGCGCCGGATCTCCTGGGGGCGGTTGCCGTGACGCAGCTTTTCGAGTTCGGCCTCGGCGCGCCGATAGGCTGCGTCGGCGGCGGCCAGGGCATCCCGGTAAGGGCGCTCGTCCAACTCCGCGAGCAGGTCGCCCTGGTGAACCCTCTCGCCCTCCTCGTACCTCAGGGACTCCAGGCGTCCCGGCTGCCTGAACGACAGTTCGACCTCGCGGATATCCACATTGCCGTAGAGGGTCAGACCGGCGTCACCCTTGCCGGCCCGGCCCCAGAGCCACCAGGCGATGGCGATGAGGGCGATCAGGATGACGGGGGCCAGGAGTCTGAATAAGGGTTTCACGGGCTGGGTCCGGATGGGGAATGAAGCGATAGGGCGTGACGACGCATACCGGGCTGGCCTGAATCAGGTGTCAAGTCGACCCCGGCCATTATCAGCCGAGGCCCGGAATCCGGCCACTATCCAGAGCAACCAACCTTGCCACGGCGGCAAATTTTTTCGGGACATCCCCTTTATCATCCATGGCATAATGCCCATCGAGTTTTTTAGCCTAGCGTTGCCTGGCGACGCCATCCCTAGTCGAGGTCTAACCATGAGCTTTTTTATTTCCGACGCCCTGGCCCAGGAGGCCGCTGGCGCCGCGGCACAGAGCGATCCCCTCTTGAGCCTGCTCTTTCCCATCGGTTTGGTAGTGCTGCTCTATTTCCTCATGATCCGTCCCCAGGTCAAGCGCCAGAAAGAACACAAGAAGATGGTCGAGGCCATGGCCAAGGGCGATGAGATCGTCACCGCCGGCGGCATCGCTGGCCGCGTCCTGGACTTGGGCGAGAATTTCGCCCTGGTCGAGGTCGCCGAGGGCGTCCAGGTCAAGGTACGCCGCGTCGCCGTGGAGACGGTGCTGCCCAAGGGTTCCCTGAAGGAACTGTAATCCCGGTCCTCAACGTCGCCGTGTCGGCCCTACGCCGGCCCGGTGCCTGGGAGGAATGCCTGAAGCGGCCACACCGATCCCTGCTCCGGACCTGCCTCTCTAACCCTGGGTCCGCCGTGATCCCCGCGAGAACCGATCCCCATGAATCGTTACCCCCTCTGGAAAAACCTGCTGATCCTGGGCGTCATCCTGGTGAGCCTGGTGCTGGCCCTGCCGAACTTCTTCCCCCAGGACCCCTCCATCGAGGTCTCGGCCGCCCGCAAGACCGAGATGACCGCCGCCAGCGCCGATGAGATCCGCGCCACCCTGGAGAATGCCAAGGTCCCCTTCAAGCGGATCGACACCCTGGAGGGTGGCAAGATCCTGGTGCGCTTTGATAGCTCGGGTGATCAACTGCGTGGCCAGGAGGCGATTGAGAGCAGCCTTTCCGCCCGGTACCGCAGCGCCCTCACCCTGTCCACGGATCTGCCGGGCTGGATCAAGGCCCTGGGTCTCAAGCCCATGACGCTGGGACTGGATCTGCGGGGGGGTGTCTATGTGCTCATCGACGTGGACATGGAAGCCGCCGTGGACCAGGCCCTCGATCGCTATGTCGAGGACATCCGCACCCAGTTGCGCGATGCCAAGGCGCGCTATATCACGGTCAGCCGGGTCCAGCGTCAGGTCATCGTCAAGTTCGCGGACCTGCCGGCCCGCGACGCGGGCGAGAAGGTCATCGCCAAACAGTTCGGGGACCTGAAGATGGAGGTCCTGGAGCAGGGCGGCGACTTCCTGGTCACCCTGGCCATGACCCCGACGCAGCAGAAGCAACTCCAGGACTTCGCACTCCAACAGAATGTCACCACCCTGCGTAACCGGGTGAACGCCTTGGGCGTGGCGGAGCCGAATATCGCCCGTCAGGGCGACCGGCGTATCGTGGTCCAACTGCCCGGCGCCCAGGACCCGGGGCGACTCAAGGAGATTCTGGGGGCCACCGCGACCCTGGAATACCGTCTGGTGGACACCGAGCACAGTGTGGCCGATGCCGAGGCGGGCAAGGTGCCCGCGGCCAGCCGGCTCTACCGTGATCGGGATGGGCGCCCGGTCCTGCTCAAGCGCCGGGTCATCGTCACCGGCGATCAGATCACCGACGCCGCCTCCGGATTCGACTCCCAGAGTGGCACGCCCATGGTCACCGTTGCCCTGGACGGCCCTGGCGGCCGGCGCATGCTCGACATGACCACCGAGAATGTGGGTAAGCCCATGGCCGTGGTCTTTATCGAGAACCGGACCACCACCAAGCAGGTGGACGGCAAGCCGGTGAAGACCACCGCGAAGGTGGAGGAGGTGATCAGCGTCGCCACCATCCGCGAGCCCTTCGGCAAGCGCTTCCAGACCACTGGCCTGGACTCCTCCGAGGAGGCCCACAACCTGGCCCTGCTACTGCGCGCCGGCGCCCTGGCCGCCCCCATCCAAATCGTGGAGGAGCGTACCGTGGGCCCCAGCCTGGGTCAGGACAACATTGACCAGGGCCTGATGTCGGTGATCATCGGCTTCCTCGCCGTCGTCGTCTTCATGGCCTTCTATTACTCTTGGTTCGGGGTGGTCGCCAACGTGGTGCTGATGCTGAACCTGGTGCTGATCGTGGCGGTCATGGCCTTGCTGGGGGCGACCCTGACCATGCCGGGTATCGCGGGCATGGTGTTGACCATCGGCATGGCGGTGGACGCCAACGTCCTGATCTTCGAACGGATGCGCGAGGAAATCCGCAATGGCAATACCCCCCAGGCCAGCATCGCCGCGGGCTATGACAAGGCCCTGTCGGCCATCATTGACGGTAACGTCACCACCCTGATCGCCGCCGTGGTCCTCTTCAGCTTCGGCACGGGGCCGATCAAGGGCTTCGCCGTTACCCTGACCGTGGGTCTCATCGCATCCATGTTCACCGCCATCACCTGCAGCCGCGCCATGATCAATTGGATCTGGGGCGGTCGGCGCTTAGCGCGCCTGCCCGTCTGAGGGACCCATCATGCGTGAAATCAAGTTTGGCACCATTGACTACATGGCCCACCGCTGGAAGGCCCTGGTCTTCTCCGGCGTGCTCATTTTTATCACCTTTGTCTCGCTGGCGGTCCAAGGCCTGAACTACGGCCTGGACTTCACCGGCGGTACCGTCATCGAGCTGGGCTATCAGGAGCCGACCGACACCGCCGAGGTGCGCGATGTCCTGGAAGCCGCAGGTCTGTCGGGGATCACGGTGCAGCACTTCGGCAGCAACCGCGACATCCTGCTGCGCATCCCCCCCAGCGGTGAAACCAATAATGCCGCCCTGAGCCAAAAGGTGTTCGATACCCTGGCGGCGTCCGTCGGCGGCAAGGTGGAGATGCGGCGGGTGGAGTTCGTGGGTCCCCAGGTCGGGAAGGAACTGACCGAGCAGGGCGGCCTGGCCGTCCTTTATTCGGTCTTCGGTATCCTCCTCTATGTCGCCCTGCGCTTCGAGTGGCGCTTCTCCGTGGGCGCCATTGCCGCCACCATCCATGACGCCATCATCTGTCTCGGTGTTTTCACCCTCTTCCAGCTTGAGTTCGATCTCAATGTCCTGGCCTCCATCCTGACCGTGATCGGCTACTCGCTCAACGATACCATCGTCATCTTCGATAGGGTCCGCGAGAATTTCCGCAAGGTGCGCAAGGGCTCACCCCTGGAGATCATGAACCAGTCGGTCAACGAGACCATGTCGCGGACCATCATCACCGCCGGTACCGTCTTCCTGGTGGTCGTGGCGCTTTATCTCTTTGGTGGCGAGACCCTGCGTGGCTTCTCCCTGGTCATGATCGTGGGCGTCATCTCCGGCACCTTCTCCACCATCTACATCGCCAGCAACGTGGCGATCCTCCTGGGTGTCAGCCCCGCCAACCTGGCCCTGGTCAAGAAGGAAGGGGATGGCGCGGGGGCGCAGGTCTAGCGGGGTGCGCCCCGCTCGGTTAAGGGGTACCTGCCCGCTGGCCGTCCCCCGGGCGCTCGCGCGCTTGTCTCCCTTCCGTCAATGGATTGAGTGTCTTGGCTTGGCGTCATCCCGTCCGCCCTGAGGTGGCGGAGGGGTGATTAGCCCCCGCCATTCGCGAACCCTTATGAATTATCAAGGTGTTCTATTCCGGCTATGACCGGCAACCTGATAGACCTAAAATAAAGATGGAAAGCCACCTGATCTTCAATCTTCTCGCCGTCGTCCTGCTGGTGATGGGCAACGCCTTTTTCGTCGGTTCCGAGATCGCCTTGACCTCGGCGCGGCGCAGCCGCATCAAGCAATTGGCGGATACCGGAAACAAGGCCGCTCGCACCGTGCAATTGCTGCACAAGGAGCCGGAACGCTTCTACTCGGTGACCCAGATCGGCATCACCCTGGTCTCCCTCGCCCTGGGCGCCATCGGCATCACCACCATGGAACATCTCATCGATCCTGTGTTCGAGGCCATGGCCATCAGCTTCTCCGGCGGCCAGTCCCTGGTGGATGTCGCTCATACCGCTGCCTATATCTTTGGCTTTGTCGTCATCTCCTTCCTGCACGTGGTGGGTGGCGAACTGGCGCCCAAGGTATTGGCCTTCCACAAGGCCGAGACCCTGAGCCTGGCCGTCGCCGGCATCATGAACTTTCTCTACTCTAGTCTCAAACCCTTGATCTGGATTATGAATAAGTCCTCCGAGGGCTTGCTTTGGGTTTTCGGTCAGCGCGATCTGGCCAAGGAAGGGGCCGGGCACTTTTCCATTACGGAGGAGGAGATTCGTACCATCCTGACGGCGAGCGAACATGACGGGGTACTCAACGCGGAGGAGACCCAGATGATCCGGGGGGTGTTCGACCTCGACGAGCAGCAGGTCAGGGATGCCATGGTGCCGCGTACCGACATCACCGCCATGAACAAGGATGCCACGGTGGCGGAGGCCTTGATTATGTTCAGGGAGGGTCGCCATGCCCGTTACCCGGTTTATGATGTCAACCTGGACGATATGGTGGGCATGATCGCCATCAAGGAACTTCTCAGTAGCCTGGCCGATACGGATGATGTTGCCCCCATCAAGCAGCACCGCATCGGCGATATCATGCTGCCCCTGCATATTGTCCCCGAGACCCTGGCCCTCAGCGAACTGCTCAAGGATTTCAAGCGCACGGGTCAGCAGCTTGCCATCGTGGTGGACGAATATGGTGGCACCGCCGGCATGATTACGCTGGAGGATATCCTGGAGGAGATCGTTGGCGACTACTCGGATGAATTCAGCAAGCACAAACACCGTTACGTCAAGAAGTTAAGCGGCAGCCAATACGCCATCGACGCGGGCATCCGGACCTCCGATCTGGAATCCCTGGTGAACTTCCCCTTCCCGGACGGTGACTTTGTCACGCTGGGTGGCCTGGTGTACCACCAACTGGGTCGCATCCCACAGATTGGCGACGAGGTGCCTCTGGAAGGTGCCCGCCTGCAGGTGCTGGAGATGGACAAACACCGCATCACCAAGGTCCTCTTCCAGGATTTGGCGATCGCCGAGGATGGCACCGTGGGACTGGCCGAATCCGTATCCTTGCCGGACGAGGAGCCAGTCTCCTAGGCCGCGCCTCTGGTCTTTTGTCCCCAAGTCATGGTAACCTTGCCGTTCATATTTTTGTCAATTCGGGGTAACTATCTGCATTTTATAGCAAATTGTTGATTTTTATCCCGATCGATTAACGAGGTTACTCTTGAATACACGACACGAACCCCGCTCCAAGGCTCGGTTTCCTCGCTTCAGGATTGCCAGAATCTCTCCATTCACGCTGATGATAGCCCTGGCGTTACCCATCGGCTTTTCATCCCACGCGGATGCGGGCAGTAAGAAGTGGAATAAGGGCGATAAGTCCTCCGAGAGCCACCAGGTGGGCAAGGCTTCCTGGTACGGTCCCGGATTCCATGGCAAGAAAACCGCGAGTGGTCACGTCTTCAATCAAAATGCCCTTACCGCCGCCCATCCCCGCTTGCCCTTGGGGACCCGGGCCCAGGTCACCAATCTCAGGAATGGCAAGCAGGTCGAGGTGACCATCAATGACCGGGGCCCCCACCGGGGCGGTCGCATCATCGATCTCTCCCGGGCCGCCGCCAAGAAGCTGGCCATGGGTGGAACGGCCCGCGTCAGCGTCGTGGCCCTGGCCGACTAACGACGGGCACCTTAATAGGCCGCCGCTTCGGGAGTCGAGGCGGCCTAGCTTTCTCAAGGCTGGCGGCTCCCGCCAGCCCACCCTGTAAAACCCTCAATCGCGTACCCAGTTATCCTCCTGGGTACCCTGTTCTTGAAGCCCCAGAGTCCCCGGGGCGGGGTGTATCCCACTCCAATCCCCGCCCCTCAACCAAATTCAAGAGGCATTCAGGTAAGAAACCATGGCGGAACAAAAACTTGGTAACCCGGCGGTCGTTGGCCTGGCGGGCTTCGGTCTCACGACCCTGGTGCTGCAATTCCACAACGTCGGCTGGATGCCCAGCATTGGGCCCGTGGTATGGTTGGGACTCATCTTCGGTGGCCTGGCGCAACTGATCGCCGGACTTCAGGAGCAGAAGACGGGCAACAACTTCGGCTATTGCGCCTTCACCTCCTACGGCGCCTTCTGGATTGCCCTGGCGCTGATGCTGATCGCCAACAAATTCGATCTCTTCAAAGCCAGCACCGAGGATGTCGGCTGGTTCCTCGTCGCCTGGACCCTGTTTACGGCCATCCTCTGGGTGGGCTCCCTGCGTATCCATGGCGCCATGGCCGTCACCTTCAGCTTGCTGCTGGCCGGCTTCGTCCTCTTGGATCTGGCGCACTTTGGCTACCCGCAAATGACGGTCGTCGCCGGTTATACCCTGATCCTGTGCGCCTTGTCGGCCTGGTACATGATGGCTCGTATCATCCTGAACGAGCTTTATGGGCGTGAGCTCCTGCCCGCGGGTAAGGCCTGGTTAGGCTGAGGGCGCCTTTTCAGCGCCAGATTTATCCCTGATCGGCAAAATTCGATTCAAGAGGACCTCAATGATGGGAAAAACTCAGTTTGCCCTGGCCAGTCTGATCCTGACCCTGGGCCTTACCCCCGCTTCCCCCTGGGCCGCCGATCCCGCCATCGCCTCCGCCGAGGAGGTCGTGGCCAAGGTACGGGAGGCCGCCAAATATCTGGAAGACAAGGGCCTGGCCGGTTTCTCGGATTTCAACAATAACAAGGATGCCCGTTGGGTCTGGAAGGACAGCTATGTCTTTGTCTATAGCTGCCGAGACGATGTGATGATCGCCCACCCCCTGCGCCCCGACCTGGTGGGCAAACCCATCCTGCAAATGCGCGACGACAAGGACCACCCCTTGTTCCAGGACATGTGCAAGGCGGGCGAGAACCGAGAGGGCGGCTGGGTCGAGTACTGGTGGCCAAAGCCAGGCGAGGCGAAGGCCTCCCGCAAGATCTCCTACGTTCATAGCGCGCCGGTCTCCTTCAAGTCGGATATCCAGGTCGGCGCCGGCATCTATGACGAGAGTCTCACCCCCGCCGATTTAAGCAAGATCGTGACGGATTTTGCCAAGCCCCAGAAATCGGTGCCCTGATTGGTTAGCTGATCCCTTGTAAGGTGCCCCTATGCCTAGCCTGACTCTGTTCCGCCTTGGCCTCTGCGTCCTGATGGTCCTTGTCTCCTTGCTGGGTGGCCCGTCCAGGGTCCTGGCCGCCATCCCCCACCTGCACGCCACCTCGGACCCCGTCCCCAATGCGGCGGTCTATCAGTGCCCCATGCACCCATGGATCAAATCGGATAAACCGGGCGACCGCTGTACCATCTGCGGCATGGAACTGGTCGCCGTCGCCCAGGAGGGCGATGGGACGATCGATCCTGATCGGGTCACCCTCAACGCCGCCCAGGCCGCCGTGACCGGGGTGCAAACCAGCCCGGTGATTCGGGGCACCCTCACCCGCACCCTGCGCGTCAGCGGGGTCATTGAGGACGACGACACCCGCCACCGCATCCTGGCCGCCCGGGTGCCGGGTCGGATCGAAAAGCTCCAGGTCAACTATGTGGGTGCCGAGGTCGAGGCCGGGGCGCCGCTCGCCACCGTCTTCAGCCCCGAGATGCTCACCGCCCAGCGCCAGTATGTCGAGCGCATCAAGGCCGGCGCCGTCGCCTCGTCCCTCTCCGAACGCGCGGCCGCCCGCGAGCGCCTGCTGGAGCTGGGCCTGACCGAGGAGGAGATCGTGATTCTGGAGGGCACCCACAAGCCCACCGCCATGGTCAACATCCGCGCCCCCCTGTCCGGCACCGTCATCAGCCGCGCGGTTTACGAAGGCCAATACGTCAAGACCAACGATCCCCTCTTCGAGATCGGGGACTTCTCGCGCATGTGGTTCGTATTCGACGCCTACGAGCCGGACCTGGCCTGGTTGCGCGTCGGCCAGACCGTCGAGGTCTCGATCCCCTCCCAGCCCGGCCAGGTCTTGACCGCCCCCATCAGCTTCATCGATCCCAGCCTCAATGAGATGACCCGCACGGCGCGGGTGCGGGTGACCCTGGAGAACCCTGAACGCCAGCTCCGTTACCGCCAGACCGCCCAGGCGGCGGTGGCCATCACCGCCCCGGAGACCCTGCTCGCGCCGCGGGCCGCCATTCTGCAACATGGCGAGCGGCCCATCGCCTATGTCGAGGAGGCCGGGCAGGGCTATCGGGCGCGGGAGGTCCGGCTCGGGCGGGTGGGCGATACCCAGGTGGAAATCCTGAGTGGCCTCGCCGAGGGTGATCGGCTGGTGACCCAGGCCGCCCTGATCCTCGATTCCCAGGCGCAACTCGCCCATGCCGCCATCCAGGTCGCGGCGGCCGAACCGGTCCCGGTCCTGCCCGCCAAGGTGGACGCCAGCACCCCAGGCCACGATGAGACCGCCACCGGGCTCCTCCGCACCCTGGTGCTTGTGACCGCCGATGCTGCCAGCGCCCTTGCCAGCGATGACCTGTCTGGATATCAGAAGCAGGTGCCCGCCCTGCGGGAGGCCCTCGCCGCCTATCTGGCGGGCCATCCCCCGGCCAGCCGCGCGGGCCTGGCGGCCTTGACCGGCAAGCTGACCGAGGCCCCCGATCTGGAGGCCGCGCGCCATGCCTTCGAGCCCTTCAGCACCGCCGTGGCGGACCTGGCCCAGGAGGAGCATCTGCGTCATCGCGGGGATATCTGGATCTATCAGTGCCCCATGAGTCCGGTGCTGGGTACCGCGCGCTGGCCCTCGCGCACCCCGCAACTGCGCAACCCCTTCTTTGGTCCCGCCATGTTGGGCTGCGGCGACGAGGTCAAGTAGGCCTGCCCATGATCGCCCGCCTCATCCAGGGGTCCCTGCACCACCGCTTCCTGGTCATCAGCGGTTTCCTCGCCCTGTGCGCCTGGGGACTGGTGGCGATCAACCGGGTACCGATCGACGCCATCCCCGACCTCTCGGAGAATCAGGTCATCGTTTACGCCGACTGGCCGGGGCGTTCACCCCAGGAGGTCGAGGATCAGATCACCTACCCGCTCTCGGTCTCCTTGCAGGGCCTCGCCGGGGTCAAGACGGTGCGGGCCAGTTCGATGTTTGGCTTCTCCTTTCTCACCGTCATCTTTGCCGACGCGGTCGATGTCTATTTTGCCCGCACCCGGGTCCTGGAACGCCTCAATTCCCTGGGTGACCTGCTGCCCCAGGGCGTGACGGCGCGGCTCGGACCCGATGCCACCGGGCTTGGCTGGGTCTTTCAGTACTATCTCAAGGACGAGTCGGGCACTCAGGACCTGGGTTCGCTGCGCACCATTCAGGATACCTATGTCCGCTATCAGCTCGCCGCCGTGCCGGGGGTGGCCGAGGTCGCCAGCATGGGCGGCTTCGTGCGCCAGTATCAGATCGAGGTCTCGTCCCTCAAGCTGAAGCAATATGGCGCTACCCTGGGCGAGGTCATGGACGCCGTGGCCGCGAGTAACCTCAATGTCGGCGGCAAGACCATCGAGGAGAATGGCGCCGAGTTCGTGGTGCGCGGGGTGGGCCTGGTGCGGGATATCGCCGACCTGGAGCAGATCCCGGTGTTGCCCCGCAACGGTACGCCCCTCTATCTGCGCGATGTCGCCACCCTCCAGGTCGGGGGCGATTTCCGCCGCGGGGCCCTCGATGTCGATGGGCGGGAGGTCGTGGGCGGCATCGTGGTGATGCGATACGGCGAGAATGCCTACCAGGTCATCCAGGATGTCAAGGCCCGGATCGCCACTCTGGCGCCCGGCCTGCCCCCCGGCATCAGCCTGGTGGCCTTCTACGACCGCAGCGACCTGATCGGGCGTGCCATCACCACCCTGAAGGAGGCCCTGACCGAGGAAATCCTCCTCGTCATCCTGATGCACATCCTCTTTCTCTTCCATTTCCGCAGCATCCTGATCGTCACCCTGCCGCTGCCGGCCTCCATCCTCATCGCCTTCATCCTGATGGACCAGTTTGGCATCGCCGCCAACATCATGTCCCTGACGGGCATCGCCATCTCCATCGGCGTCCTGGTCGATGCCGGCATCGTCATGACCGAGAACGTCATCCGGCACTGCGAGCGCGCCGAGGCGGCCCTGCGGCGGCGGCTCACGCCCGCCGAGGTCTTTGCCCAGACCCTGACGGCCGCCACCCAGGTGGGCCGGCCCCTGGTCTTCTCCATGCTGATCATCATCCTGGCCTTCGTGCCGGTCTTCCTGCTGACCGGCCAGGAGGGCAAGCTCTTTCACCCCCTCGCCTACACCAAGACCTTCGCCCTGATCGGCGCCACCCTGCTGGCGGTGACGGCGGTGCCGGTCTTCTGCACCCTGCTGGTGCGGGGGCCGCTCCAGCCCGAGGACCAGAATTGGCTGATGAAGGGGCTGCTGCGGCTCTATGACCCGGCGCTGGACTGGGCCCTCGGCCACCGCAAGGCCGTGCTGGGGCTCGCCGCCAGCCTGCTCGCCGTCTGCCTGGTCATCGCCCTGGGCCTGCCCCGGGCGGTCAACGAGCGGCTGCCTGAGTCCGTCGCGCGTCATACCCAGGGGTTCGGCAGCGAGTTCATGCCCACCCTGGAGGAGGGCTCCCTGCTCTTCATGCCGGTCCTGCTCCCCGCCACCGCCCTGACCGAGGTCAAGCGCATCATGGCCTGGCAGGACCAGGTGATCCGCGCCCACCCGGCCGTCGTCTCGGCGGCGGGCAAGCTGGGGCGAGCCACCACCGCCACCGATCCGGCCCCGGTGGAGATGATCGAGACCACCATCCAGCTCAAGCCCCGCGACCAGTGGCCAGCCGGGACCACCAAGGCCTCCATCATTGCCGACCTCTCGGCGGAGCTGATGAACCTGCCCGGCTATGTGCCCGGCTTTCTCCAGCCGATCGAGAATCGCATCCTCATGACCAGCACCGGCATCCGCGCCCAGGTCGGGGTCAAGCTCTTTGGCGATGACCTGGACGCCCTCCAGCGGAAGGCCTTTGAGGTCGAACGGGTGATCAACGGGGTGCGGGGAGCGGTAGGGGTGGCCCCCTCGCGCGTGCAGGGCAAGCCCTATCTGGAGATCGCCGTGCGCCGCGACCAACTCGGCCGCTATGGGCTCAGCGTTCAGGAGGTGTTCCGGCAGGTGGAGGCCGGGATCGGCGGGGCCACCGTCGGCACTACCCTCAAGGGCCGCGAGCGCTGGCCGCTGCAGGTGCGCCTGGAACAGGGGGAGCGCGGCGACATCGACCGGCTGGGTGAGATCCTGGTGACCACCCCGGCCGGGGCCACCGTCCAGTTGCGCCAGGTGGCCGACATCAAGCGGGTGGTCGGACCCAACGAGATCCAGAGCGAGAACGGCCGGCTGCGGGTCTTCGTCCAGGCCAATGTCCGCGACCGCGACCTGGGAACCTTCGTCGAAGACATCAAGGAACGCATCGCCAGCCAGGTCAGCCTGGCCCCGGGCATGTCGATTGAATACTCGGGCCAATACGAGCACCAGTTGCGGGCCCGCCAGACCCTCCTCTATGTCTTCCCCGCCGTCATCCTGATTATTTTCGGGGCCCTGGTGATGACCTTCCGCTCGGTGGGGGAGGCGGCCCATGTCCTGCTGGCGGTGCCCTTTGCCCTCACCGGTGGCGTCCTGCTCCAAGCCTGGATGGGCTTTAACTTTAGCGTTGCCGTCTGGGTCGGCTATATCGCCCTGTTCGGTACCGCCATCCAGACCGGCGTCATCATGGTCACCTATCTGGAGGAATCGGTTCAGGCGGCGCGCCAGCGCCTGGGGCGGGCCCTCACCCGCGAGGAGCTGACCCAGGCCGTCAAGGCGGGCGCCCGCCTTCGCCTGCGCCCCAAGGTCATGACCGTCGCCACCACCATCGCCTCCCTAACCCCCATCTTTTGGCTCCAGCGCACCGGTGTGGAGATCATGCAGCCCCTGGCCACCCCCGTGGTTGGTGGCATGATCTCCAGCCTGGTGCACATCCTCATTGTCACGCCCGTCATCTTTCTTTGGTTACGGGAGCGAGGGGGAGCAAGTCAGGTTTAAGCCAGTGCCTCCCTCAGGCTCAATTAAGCCCGGTCCCCAGCCTTGACATGAAAGTCACAGGTCGTCCTGAAAGAGACTATCTGATGTCATGTCACAAGGTGATATGTCAGAACCCCTGTGATTAAATACCAGTTTTACTAGCTCCGGGCATTTCTCCTGCCCATCTCGGCGGGCCCCGCCCAAGCCCGGCGGGAATTGCTGTGCCTACTATTGCTGGGTTGGGTTCTTGATCCTGTTCCGGTTATTATTTTCGACTTTCCCTCGTCGCTTGCGCGCATCAGTCTAGCTGCCATCATGACCGAAAACCTCGCTCACCTCACTGCCCCCGACACCCCGCTCGCCATTATCGGCCTGGGCTACGTCGGCCTGCCGCTCGCGGTCGAATTCGGTCAGCACCGCCCCGTGGTCGGCTTCGACATCAACGCCGGGCGCATCGCGGAACTGCAAGCGGGCCACGACGGCACCCGCGAGGTCACCCCCGCCGCCCTGGCCGCCGCCCGGCAACTGCGTATCACCCATGACCTGGAGGCCTTGCGCGCCTGCCGCATCTTCATCGTCACCGTCCCTACCCCGGTGGATGAGTACAAGCGCCCCGACCTCACGCCCCTGCTCAAGGCCTCCGCCACCGTCGGCCAGGTCCTTAAGCCCGGCGACCTGGTCATTTACGAATCCACCGTCTATCCCGGCTGCACCGAGGACGATTGCGCCCCGGTGCTGGAGCGGGTGTCCGGGCTCAAGTATCTTTCCTCCCCCTCTCCCCAACCCTCCCCCGCCAGGGAGGAGGGAGCAGGAAGTCACACCGCCGCGCCGTCTTCACCCCCCTCCCCCTTGGCGGGGGAGGGGCCGGGGGAGAGGGGGCATGAACCCCAGGTCTTCCACCTCGGCTACAGCCCCGAACGCATCAACCCCGGTGACCACGACCACCGCCTCACCACCATCAAAAAGGTCACCAGCGGCTCCAGCCCCGAGATCGCCGCCATCGTCGATGCCCTTTACCGCCAGATCATCGTCGCCGGCACCCACCCCGCCAGCAGCATCCGCGTCGCCGAGGCCGCCAAGGTCATCGAGAACACCCAGCGCGACCTCAACATCGCCCTCATGAACGAGCTGGCCCTCATCTTCGGGCGGCTCGGCATCGACACCCTGGAGGTGCTGGAGGCGGCCGGTAGCAAGTGGAATTTCCTGCCCTTCCGCCCCGGCCTGGTTGGCGGCCACTGCATCGGCGTCGATCCCTACTATCTGACCCACAAGGCCATCGCCATCGGTTACCACCCCGAGGTCATTCTCGCCGGCCGCCGCATCAATGACCGCATGGGCGCCCATGTCGCCGAGACCGTCGTCAAGCTCATGCTCGGCCATGGCATCGGCGTCTGTAACAGCCGCATCCTGGTCCTGGGCCTTGCCTTCAAGGAGAACTGCCCGGACCTGCGGAATACGCGGGTCATCGATATCATCGACGCCCTGCGTGACTACAGCATCGCGGTGGATTGTTTCGATCCCTGGGTGGATCGCGCCGAGGCCAGGCACGAATACGGCATCGACTGCCTGGCGGCCCTGCCCGCGCCCGGCGGTTACGATGCCGTCATCCTGGCCGTTGCCCACCGCGACTTCACCGCGATGGGCTCCGAAGCCATCAGGGCCCTGGGCAAGGCCAGGTCCATCCTTTATGACGTCAAGTCCATTCTGCCGGCGGGGGCCGTGGATGGGCGCCTATAGGCCGGCCCTTAACTCGGAACGGATCAGAGGCGTTTCAAAACCACGGGGTGGGCCACGCCCTCAGATCTCCTCCGGAACCATCTTGATGGCGCCGCAGGGGCACTCCGAAACACAGATGCCGCAGCCCTTGCAGTAGTCGTAGTTGAACCGGAAGCGGTTGCCGGGACCCAGCTTGATTACGGCGTTGTCGGGGCAGACGCCGTAGCAGTTATCGCATTCAAAGCAGTTACCGCAACTCATGCAGCGCCGGGCCTCGAAGAGGGCGTTGCCTTCGTCGAGGTTGCCGACGACCTCGGCGAAGCCCGTGGTGCGCCGGACCAGGTCGAGCAGGGGGCTGATGGTGCGCGGCGCGTCCGAGTAGTACCAGGTATTCAGCTTGTTGAAGTCGGCGATCTCCGCCTTCGGCTTGGGCGTGTATTTCGTCCCGCGCAGATAGGCGTCGATGTTGCGCGCCGCCTTCTTGCCGAGCCCGATGGCGGCGGTGGCGTTACGCGCCCAGGGGATCATGTCGCCGCCAGCGAAGACACCGGCCGCGCCGGTCATCAGGTCGGTGCCTACCTGGACGGCGCCGTCGGCGATCACCAGGCCGGGGAGCTGGTCGAAGGCCGAAAAATCGCCGGTCTGGCCGAAGGCCTGGACCAGGACGTCCGCCTCGATGGTGGTGGTCTGGCCGGTCCGCAGGATGCCGCTGCCCTCGCCGGGGACCATGGTCTCCAGGGTCAGGGTGTGGCCGTCGATGCCGATGATCTGGCGCAAGTTGAGCAGCTTGATGCCTTCCTCGAGACCCTCGCTGATCTCGCCGGGGTGGGCGGGCATGTACTCGCGGGCCCGGCGGACGATGACGGTGACCGAGATGGCCCCCAGGCGGATCGCCGACCGGGCCACGTCGATAGCCGTGTTGCCGCCCCCATTGACCACTACGTGCCCAAAGAGGGCGACCGGGTCCTCCAGTTCCACCGCGCGCAGCACGCTGATGGCGTCAAGAACCGGCAGATCCCCCCGTTGCGGAATATCCACCTTTTGCCCCTCTTGCAGGCCGACGGCGAGGAAGCAGGCCGCGAAGTCGCCCTCCCGCAGGGTTTGGGCGACGTCCGTGATGCGGCTGTTGAGGCGGATATCCACGCCCATGTCCTTGATGCGCAGGATCTCGGCGTTCAGTTTCTCGCGCGGCATCCGGTACTTGGGGATGCCATAGCGGATCATGCCGCCCGCCTTGGGGCTGGCCTCGAAGACGGTGACGGCATGCCCCATCCGGGCCAAATGGTAGGCCGCCGAGAGGCCGCTGGGGCCGGCGCCCAGGACCATGACCTTCTTGCCGGTGGGCTTGCCCGGGGCCACCGTCCAGCCGTACTTGAGGGCCTGGTCGCCCAGGAAGCGCTCGACGGAGTTGATGCCGACGGGCAGGTCGACCTTGCCGCGGTTGCAGGCGCCTTCGCAGGTGTGATAACAGACACGGCCCATGATCGCCGGGAAGGGGTTCTCTTCCATGATCTTGCGCCAGGCCTGCTCGTAGTTGCCCTCCTCGGCGAGGTACAGCCAGCTCTGGATGTTTTCGCCCGCCGGGCACTGGTTGTTGCAGGGCGGCAGGCGGTCGAGATAGACGGGGCGCGCGGTGCGCCAGGAGCCGGTCTTATTGGCGAGCGAGGAGCCGACATTGAGGGTGATGGCAAAGGGCTTGTTCTTGACGGTACTCATCGGTTCACCCCCTCTTCGAGTAGGCCAAACTTTTTGATATTGCGGTCGGCCATGGCCTGGATCTTGGCGATGACCTTGGTGGCGGGCGTCTTACCGAAGAGGTGCGCGTAGCGCCGCTGCGGCCGCATGTATTCCTCCACCGGGATCTGTTTGCGGATTTTGGAGACGCTGACCACCTCGCCGTTCTCGGCCTCATAGACCGGGAAGAGGCCGCATTCCTTGACCATGCGCGCCAGTTGGATGGTCTCGTTGGAGGCGGAACCCCAGCCGAGGGGGCAGGGGACGAAGATGTGGATGTACTTGGCCCCGCGAATGCCGATAGCCCGCTTGACCTTGTACTCCAGGTCGCGCAGGTCGGCGACGGTGGCGGTGGCGACGTAGGGGATGCCGTGGGCCATGGCGATCAGGGGGACATTCTTGCCCTGGCCGAAGACATTGCCCGGCTCGGGGCCGACCGGCATGGTCGTCGCGGTGCGCACCGCCGGCGGCGTCGCCGAGGAGCGCTGCACGCCGGTGTTCATGTAGGCCTCGTTGTCGTAGCAGATATAGAGGACGTCGTCGTTGCGCTCGAACATGCCGGACAGGCAGCCAAAGCCGATGTCGGTGGTGCCACCGTCGCCACCCTGGGCGACGATGCGGACATCCGAGCGGCCCTTGATGCGCATCGCCGCGGCGATGCCGGTGGCGACGGCGGCGGTATTGCCGAACAGGGAATGAATCCAGGGGATCTGCCAGGAGGTCTCTGGATAGGGCGTCGAAAAGACCTCCAGGCAGCCGGTGGCATTGGCGGCGATCAGTTGCCGATCCGAGGCGACCATGGCCGCGTCGATGGCGTAGCGCGCGCCGAGGGCCTCGCCGCAGCCCTGACAGGCGCGGTGGCCGGAGTTGAGGGAATTGGTGCGGACCTGGGTGGCCTGGACCGAGCGGTTGTCCTGGTCAAGCAGGCGGTTACCGACGGTGAAGGTGCCGGTCTGGTAAAAGCGGACGGGTTGAAATGACATAGGGGTCCCTCTCAGGCGATCTTGGAAGCGACCGTGCCGACCTCGCGCAGGATGTTCTCGGCGGTCGGGCCGGAACGGCGTGATTGACGCTCGCGCTCGAGCACCCGGTCAACGACGGCGTGGTCGAGGTCCAGGAAGGTCATGGCCTCAAGCTGGTCGGCCATGCCCTCCCGGAAAATGCGGGCGAGACTGTCCTTGGTGATGGCGCGGCCACCGAGACCGGCGATGATGTCCCGGACCGGCTGACCCGTGCCATCGAGCGCCAACCGCACGTTGGTGGCGACGATACCGCCCACGCCGATGGCGAAACACTTTTCGACGACCAGCACCCGCTTGGCATCCCGCAGCAGGTAGCGGGTGGCGTCCAGGGGGAAGGGGCGGAAGGTGGTGATGCCGACGACGCCGATCGGGTGGCCGGCCTCCCGCAGTTCATCCACCGTATCCTTGATGGTGCCGAGGACCGAACCCAGGGCCACGACGATGGTTTCCGCGCCTTCGACCCGGTAGGGGCGAATCAGGCCACCGGCCTCGCGGCCCAGCATGGCCTTGAATTCCGCCGCGACCCGCGGGATCAGATCCAGCGCCCGGAGTTGCTTGAGGTGGGCCAGGTAGCGCACCTCGGTGTAGGCCTCGGGGCCGACCATGGCCCCGATCGACAGGGGCGCCGCCGGGTCGAGCACCTGGCGCGGCTCGAAGGGTGGCAGGAAGTTGTCCACCTGCTCCTGGTTCGGGACATCGATGCGCTCGTAGGCGTGGGTCAGGATGAAGCCGTCCATGCACACCATCACCGGCAGCGACAGCTCCTCGGCGATCTTGAAGGCCTGGATGTGCAGGTCCAGGGCCTCCTGGTTGGTCTCGGCGAAAAGCTGGAGCCAGCCGCAATCGCGCTGGCTCATGGAATCGCTGTGATCGTTCCAGATATTGATCGGGGCGCCGATGGCGCGGTTGGCCACGGTCATGACGATCGGCAGGCCCAGGCCGGAGGCGTTATAGACGGCCTCCACCATGAAGAGCAGGCCTTGGGAGGCGGTAGCCGTGTAGGTGCGGGCGCCGGCGGCGGAGGAGCCGATCGCCACGGACATGGCGGCGAATTCCGATTCGACGTTGATGAATTCGGCGCGCAGGTCGCCGGATTTCACCATCTCCCCCAGGCCCTCGACGATGTGGGTCTGGGGGCTGATGGGATAGGCGCAGATGACCTCGGGCCGGCAGAGGGCAACCGCCTCGGCGACCCCGTGGGAACCTTCGATTTGTTTGAGGGCCATTAGGCGATCTCCCCTGGCGAGCGTTTGCCTTTGACGAATTCGAACGCGGCGGTGGCCGCGGCGATGTTGCCTTCGGCGACCTTGCCGGAGAATTTGTCGCGGATCGCCGAGATGACCGCGGCGAGGCTGATGGCCGCCGAGAGCCCGGCGAAGGCGCCGAGCAGCACGGCGTTGGGCAGGGGCCGCCCCAGGTGCTTCATGGCGATTTCCGTCGCCGGGACGCAGGCATGGCGATCGGCGCGCAGCTTGGTGGCCACCTCGCCGATGTCCAGATCCTCGAAGCTCTTGCTGGAGTTGATCAGGACATAGCCATCGGGCTTGAGGCCCTGAAAGACGTCAACCTGGTGGAGCAGGGTCGGGTCCTGGATGATGATGGCGTCCGGGGCCATGATGGGCTCGCGCAGCCGGATCTCCCGGTTATCGATGCGGCAGAAGGCGACGACCGGGGCGCCGGTGCGCTCCGAACCGAAGCTGGGGAAGGCCTGGGCGTGCTTGCCTTCGAGAAAGGCGGCGATCGAGAGCATTTCGGCGCCGGTGACGACGCCCTGGCCCCCGCGGCCGTGAATGCGGACCTGAAACATGTCTCCTCCACTGAGGTGGGTTGGAAGCGACCCATTATCGCTCTGGCGCCGCCTTCTTGCGTGCCGATTCAGTGGCGCGATGCGACGGCGTTCCCCAGGGAATCGGGCTGGATATTTGTTTTATTTCGTAACTCGACCCCGTGTGGTCCTTGGGGGGGCAGATGCGGACAATGTTGCGTCATATGACCCCTAGATCGAGGCTGCGGTTCGCGTTGGATTCCGTCCAGATACCAGGTTACGAGATTGTTGTTACGGAACAGTGATGCACAGGAGGCCATGATTTCCCGGGGTGGTTGCTCAATCGTTGAGATCCCTGGGCTTCCGCATCGTCTTAACCTTGATCGCAAGCCGTGGTATTTCGCCTGCCTCGACGAGGAACCGCCATGAAGCTCATTTTGCGAGACATAGCAGGGTCAGGGCCTTGGGTGAAACCGGCGTGCTAGTTTAGACTTGGGGCTGCCAAGCACCGAGAAGTCCCATGACACGCAAGATCCTACCCATCGGCATCCAGGCCTTCCGGGAGATTCGGGAGCGCGACTGTTATTACGTCGATAAGACGGGTTACGCCCTGGACTTGATCGAGCAAGGCAAGTATTTCTTCCTGTCGCGTCCGCGCCGGTTCGGCAAATCCCTGTTCCTGGATACCCTGGGCGAGCTGTTTGCAGGCAATGAGCCGCTGTTTCGGGGGCTCTGGGCACATCCGCGCTGGGATTGGGGGCGGCGTCATCCGGTGATTCGTCTGAGCTTCGCCGAGGGGGTGATGCACAGCCGGGCCGAACTCGATCAGCGGATCGGCGAGATCCTGGCCGATAACGAGGCAAACCTCGGGGTACAAAGCCCACATCGGAGCCTGGCGGGCCGCTTTCTTGGCCTGATGCGCGCGGCCGAGGCCAAATATGGTGAGCGCGCAGTGGTCTTGGTCGATGAGTACGACAAACCCATCCTCGACAACCTGACCGCGCCCGAGATCGCACGCGCCATGCGCGATGGCTTGCGCAATCTATATTCAGTCATCAAGGGCGCGGACCCGCATTTGCGGTTCGCCTTTCTGACCGGTGTCTCGAAATTCAGCAAGGTCAGTCTCTTTTCCGGACTAAATAATCTCAATGATATCAGCATTGATGCCAAGTATTCGGCACTGTGCGGCTACACTGAGACGGACCTGAATGAGGTGTTTGCCCCGGAACTGCCGGGGCTCGACCGCGAACAGATCCGCGACTGGTACAACGGCTACAACTGGACGGGAGAGGCGGTTTACAACCCCTTCGACCTGCTGCTGCTGTTCGAAAAGCGCCAATTCCGCCCCTGGTGGTTCGAGACGGCCACTCCGACCTTTCTCGTGGACCTCTTGCTCGAGCGCCAGGTCTTTGTCCCCCGCCTGGAGCATCTGCTGGCCAGCGAGCAACTGCTTTCCGCCTTCGACGTGGATCGGATTGCCACGGAGGCCCTCTTGTTCCAGACCGGCTATCTCACCATCGACTCGGTCCGCCAACTCGGCCCCGTGATCCAATATCGACTGCGCTACCCGAACCAGGAGGTCCGCGCTGGCTTGAACGGCGCCCTGTTGGAGCAGCTTGCCGTCCGTTCCGATGCCACGATGGAAAATGTCGGTCGACTCTACGATCTGCTCCTGGCCAACGACTTTGCGGGACTCGAACGGCTGTTTACCGCCTTTTTCGCCGGCATCCCCTCGGACTGGTACCGCAACAACCCCATCGCCCGCTACGAAGGCTATTACGCGAGCGTCTTCTACGCCTATTTCGCTTCCCTTGGGCTGGCGATTGTCCCGGAGGAGAGCAGTAATGCCGGACGACTGGACATGGCGGTGCGTTTCAATCGTCAGATCTATCTATTTGAATTCAAAGTCGTGGCGCGGGAGCCCGAGGGCGGCGCATTGCGCCAGATTAAGGAGCGTGGCTACGCGGACAAATACCGCGCCTCGGGCTGTCCCTTGCATCTGATTGGCGTCGAATTTAGCCGCGAGCGGCGCACGGTGGTCGGTTTTGAGGTGGAGACCTGGGGTTAGCGACGGCGCGGCGCGCTGGTTAAGCATGGCTGCGCGCCGCATTCTGAATCCGCCCGCTCGGGCAAATCCTGCCTAACCCGGCCCTCCGCTCCATCGCCAGCCCAGGAAGGCCGCCGCGATGCCCAGGGTCGCCAGGGTGACCGGAACGCCCACGCGGGCGTGGGTACGCCAGTCGATCGCCAGGCCCCGCCGTCCCGCCGCATCCGCCACGATGAGGTTGGCGATACTGCCTACCAACAACAGATTCCCCGCCAGGGTGCTGGCCAGGGCCAGGATCGGCCCCGCCAGGGGATCGGTCGCCAGGGGTAACAGCAGCATCACCGCTGGCACATTCGAGACCAGATTGCTGAGCAGCACCGCCGCCCCGAACAGGGGTCCCGGCGCTTCCAGCGGGACGCCCCCCGCCGCCATTGCCCTCACCGCCTCGGCTACCAGTCCGCTGTCCTGGAGGGCATGGTTGACCACGAACAGGCCCATGAAGAGCACCAGTAATTCCCAGTCCACCAGCCCGAGCATGTGGCGCGAATGCAGTTGGCGGCTGGTGAGCAGGATCCCGGCCCCCACCAGCGCCGCAGCCTCGCGGGGCCAGGAGGTGAAGAGGAAGACCCCCAGCAGGGCCCCGGCCACCAGCAGGCCCTTGGTGGTCTGCCAGCGGTTGAAGGCGGGCGCATCGGGGAGCCGCTGTCCCCGCGCTTCCTCCCGGGCCGGGACCAGCGCGGCCCAGTGCCCCCGTGCCTGCCAGGCGATGATGGCCCAGGTCGCCAGCAAGCCGAGCAGCACCGGTGCCAGCACCTGGGCCGCGTAGCCGCTGAAGGAGAGCCCCAGGGTGGCGCCAATCAGCATGTTCTGGGGGTTGCCGATGAGGGTGGCCGCCGACCCGACATTGGCCGCGCAGGCCAGCCCCAGCAGGAAGGGGAGGGGGTTAAGACCCCGCCGCCGGCAGGCGTCGATCAGGACCGGCGCCACCGCCAGACAGACGACGTCATTGCTGAACACCGCCGACAGGGCCCCGACCAGGGCGACCAGGGCCCCCAGCAGCAGCGGGGGCCCCAGGGGTAGCAACCCCAGCTTGAGGGTGACCCAGGCGTAGAAGCCCCCCAGCCGCAGTTGGGCCGATACCACCATGAAGGCAAACAGCAGGATCAGGGTCGGCAGGTGCAGGGCTTGCACCGCCGCCTCGATACTGACCGCCCCGACGCCTACCAGGGCGATGGCGCCCAGCAGGGCGACGCCGGTGCGGTCCAGTTGCAAAAAGGGCAGGCCGCCCAGGATCATGCCCAGATAGACGATGACGAAAATGACCAGGACGGCGGTGTTCATGCGGTCGGGTGCTTCAGCCTCCCCGAGTCCCCCGCCGTTGGTAACGGCTGATCAGGGCCTTTTCCCCCTCCACGATCAGGAGCAGCAGGACCCCAACGGCCAAAATCAGCAGCCAGGCGGTCAGGTCGATAGGGGCCGTGTGGAAGAGGGTCTGCATCAGGGGCAGGTAGGTGTAGCCCAGTTGCAGCAGCAGCAGGAAGGCGATGGCCTGGAGGGCCAGGCGGTTGCCCAGGAAGCCCTCGCGGTTGAGGATGGAGTCATGCAGGCGGCGGCAGTTGAAGAGGTAGAACATCTCCGCCACCACCAGGGCATTGACCGCCACGGTCCGCGCCGTGGCGATATCGGCGCCCCGCGCCGTTTCCCAGAGAAAGAGACCAAAGGAGGCCAGGGCCATCAGCAGGGTGACGAACAGAATGCGCCAGAGCATGAAGCCGTCCACCAGGGGCGTGGCCGGGTCACGGGGCGGGCGCCGCATGATGTTGGCCTCCGGCTTTTCCAGGGCGAAGGCCAGGGAGAGGGTGACGGCGGTCACCATGTTGACCCAGAGGATCTGCACCGGGGTGATGGGCAGGGTGGAGCCCAGGAGCACGGCCACCAGTACCATGGCGGCCTGGCCGGCGCTGACGGGCAGTACATAGATGACGGCCTTGCGCAGATTATCGTAAACGGTGCGGCCTTCCTCCACGGCGGCGGCGATGGTGGCAAAATTGTCGTCGGCCAGCACCACGGCCGCTGCCTCCTTGGCCGCCTCCGTGCCCTTGCGGCCCATGGCCACGCCCACGTCCGCCCGTTTCAGGGCCGGGGCGTCGTTGACCCCGTCGCCGGTCATGGCCACCACCTCGCCATTGGCCTGGAGGGCCTGGACCAGCCGCAACTTGTGCTCAGGACTGGCGCGGGCGAAGATATCCGTCTCCGCCGCCGCCTGCCGCAGGGCCTCGTCGTCCAGGGCCTCCACCTCGGCCCCGGTGAGGGCCCGGCCGTTGCCGATGCCCATGCGGGCGCCAATGGCCTGGGCGGTGACGCCGTGGTCGCCGGTGATCATCTTGACACGGATGCCGGCGGCCTGGCAGTTGGCCACGGCGCGGATGGCCTCCTCGCGGGGTGGGTCCATGATGCCCGCCAGCCCCAGTAGGGTGAGACCGCCGTCCAGGTCGGTGAACTCCAGTTCCGCCTTGCCCGGGGGCATGGCGGCGAAGGCCAGGGCTAGAACCCGCTGGCCGCTCTGCCCCAGGGTCTCCATCTGGCCCTGCCACCAGGGGAGATCGAGGGGCTGGTCCTCGCCGGCCTGGCGCTGATGGGCGCACCGCAGGAGCACCTCTTCCGGGGCGCCCTTGATGTAGGCAAAGGCATGGCCGCCGTGGTCGTGGTGCAGGGTGGCCATGAAGCGATGTTGGGATTCGAAGGGGATGACATCGCGGCGGGGCAGGGCCTCGGCCTCGAAAGAGGGGTCCAGGCCCATCTTGTAGCCCAGGGTGAGCAGGGCCCCCTCGGTGGGATCGCCCTCCAGGTGCCAGTCGCCCCCGGATTCCCGCAGGCGGGCGTCGTTGCAGAGCAGGGCGACACGGCCCATTTCCATGAGTGCCGGCACCTCCTCCAGGTCCAGTTCCCGGCCTTGGGCCGAGAAGCCACCCTGGGGCGCGTAACCCGTTCCTTGCACCTCGATGACCTGGCCGGCCATGACCAGGTGACCCACCGTCATCTCGTTTTTGGTCAGGGTTCCGGTCTTGTCGGAACAGATGACGGTGACCGCCCCCAGGGTCTCCACGGCGGGCATACGGCGCACGATGGCCCGGCGGGCGGCCATGCGTTGCACCCCCAGGGCCAGGGTGATGGTCATGATGGCGGGCAGGCCCTCGGGGATGGCGGCGACGGCCATGCCCACCGCGGCCAGGAACATGTCGGCGGCGCCCTGGCCGTGGACCAGCATACCAAAGCCCAGGGCGAAGGCGGCCAGGGCCAGGATGGTGATGGTGAGCCACTGGCCGAAGACCGCCATTTGCTTGAGGAGCGGGGTCATGACCCCGGCGACGTCCGCCAGCATGCGGCCGATGCGGCCGATCTCGGTGTTGTCGGCGGTGGCCACGACCAGGCCCCGGCCCTGGCCAAAGACCACCAGGGTGCCGGAGTAAGCCATGCAGACCCGGTCGCCGATGGGGGCGTCGGCGGCGACCGGGTCCGGGGATTTTTCCACCGGTTCCGATTCGCCCGTGAGGGCCGCCTCCTCGATGCGCAGGTTGCGGGTCTCGATCAGGCGCAGGTCGGCGGGGACCTTGTCCCCGGAGGCCAGGAGCACGATCTCGCCCGGCACCAGGTCCTCGGCGGCGATTTCCCGCCGTTGCCCCTCCCGGATGACGGTGGCTTGGAGCGAGAGCATGTTGCGGATGGCGTCCAGGGATTTTTCGGCCTTGCCCTCCTGGATGAAGCCAATCAGGGCGTTGATGAGGACTACGCCCAGGATGACCCCCGTATCGACCCATTCCCCCAGCAGGGCAGTGACCCCGGCGGCACCCAGCAGGACATAGATGAGGACGTTGTGGATTTGCAGAAGGAAGCGCATCAGGGGCCCGCGCTTCCGGGGGGGCGTGAGGCGATTGGGGCCGAAGCGGGCCAGGCGTTCCTGGGCTTCGGCCTCCGTCAGGCCCTCCCGCCTGGAGCCGAGTTCCTGGAAGCTGGTGGCGACGTCGTGCTGGTGCCAGAGGGGTGAGGGTGTCATGACAAACCTCCGCGGGGATCGAGGATGGGACAATTGGGGTTGGCGGATTATCGAAAATTGGATTTGGGGTTGCCCGCCGGAGTTCCCGGCCTGGTGGTCCGGTGCTCAGGGCTCCAGGTACCTGGCGAAGGCTGGGCTCAAGGTCTCCTTGAGCTGGTCCCCCTCCTGGTGGATGAACAGGGCCCGTAGCCCTTCCGCCTCGGCGATGCGCAACCCCTCGGTCTCGCCCACACAGAGGAGGGCGGTGGACCAGGCATCGGCCAGGGTCGGGTCCTCGTGCAGGACGGTAGTCGAGAGCAACCGATGGTTGACGGGCATCCCCGTTCGAGGGTCGATAATGTGGGAATAGGTCTTGCCATCGGCCTCGAAATAGTTGCGGTAGGTCCCCGAGGTCATGACGGCAATGCCGGCCTCCCGATGAAGCTCGAGGATGCGCTGGACCTCCCGGATCATGGGCCTTGGCTTCTCGACCGCCACGCGCCAGGCGCTGCCGTTGGCCTTGTGGCCCTTGACCTTCATCTCGCCGCCGATTTCGGCGAGGTAGTTGTGGATGCCCCGGTCCTCCAGCAGTTGGGCCATGGCGCCGATGGTGTAGCCTTGGGCGATGGAATCCAGGCTCAACCGCAGCTCCGGGTCGCGTTTGCGCAGCCGATCCTGGGTGGCATCGATCTCCAGCTTGTCCATGCCGATGTGGGCGAGGATGGCCTGGATCTCCGCGGGTTCGGGTAGGCGCTGCTCTTCGCGGGCGAAGCCCCAGAGTTCCGAGAGGGGTTGGACCGTTGGGTCGTAACAGCCCCCGGTCTTGTCATGGATCTCGCGGGCGAGGTGGGTGAGTTGGACGACCTCCGGCGAGAGGCTCTGCCAGTCCCGGGTCTCTTGCTGGTTGAAGCGGGCCAGTTCCGAATCCTCGCGCCAGTTGGAAAACCGCTCGTCTATTCGGCGAAACAGGGCCGCGACGGCCGTCCCGATCTCCTCCGGGTTGGCGGAGGTCCCGTCCAGGACCATTTTGAGGTGCCAACTGGTGCCTTGGGTATCCCCGGTCAAGAGGGTTTCGGTCGGCTGCTGGCAGGCGGACAGCAACAAAAAAGACAATAATACAATGTGGTTAGGGCGTTTCATGGGGGCGAGGTTTTTATCCACGGGCCAGCGAAAGTTCGCTTATTCTACGCGCCCCCTGTTATGGGATGGCGTTGCGCCTGATATAGTCACGTCGGTACCCTTCCACCCCTAGGAATCTCTCGCCATAATGCCGGCCAAGCAACGCAAGCAGACCGCCGCATGGCTCGCCGGCAGCCCCCTTACACCCATCAGCCCTGGGCGGTAGGATTAGGAAAGATGTCACTAGAACCCACAACCAGTGATCGGCGGGAGGGCCAACCGGGCTCCGAGGGCGCGGAATCCTTCGTCTTCCTTGATCGCCCAGGCAAGCGCTGGCCAAGATTCAAGCGCTATAGCCTGCTCCTGGGGGGGCTGGCGGCCTTAGGCATGGTCATTTTCATTCAGACGCTGTTCGTACCTTCGAGCCTCGGACTGCCCCCGGCGGCGGAACAGCTCAAAGCGCGGCTGCAGGCCCAGCCCCCGGTGGAACAGGCCCGTCGGGAGGCGGCCAAGCCCCTCTGGCTGGATTTCGCCAAGGAGCACAAGGGTCGGGGGTTGGCCGTGTCCGGCGCTGGGCCCACGGGTGACATCCGCCTGGGCTATTTCGAGACTTGGGACCCCGCCGCCCTCGCCTCCCTCAAGGCCCATGCCGACCAACTCACCCACCTGGCCCCCGACTGGCTCTACCTGGAGAATGGCCAGGGCGGGATCAAGCTGACCCAGTCCGAGGAGGTCCTGGAGCTGGCGCGAGAGGCGGGTCTGGCCCTCATTCCCCAACTGCGCAACCTGGATGCCAACGAGGTCTGGCAGCCCGAGGCGGTGGAGACCCTGCTGAATGGGCCCCTTGCCCAACAGGAACTCCTCGCGGCCAATCTGGTGGTGACCCTCCAGGAGGTCGGCGCGGCGGGCGTCCTCATCGACTGGCAGCAGATCGATCCCTACTACCGGGAGGCCCTGACCGCCTTGCTGGCCCGAGTGGCCGCGGCACTCCACGCTAATGATCTGGAGCTGTGGCTCAGTGTCCCGGCCCGCCGCCAATTGGTCCTGCTGGACCTGGAGCCCCTCGCCGCCCATGTCGATCGGTTCGTCGCCGCCCTCTACGACGAGAACGCCGAACTCAATCCGCCCGGTCCGGTGGCCTCCCAAACCTTCTTCAATGGTTGGCTCGGCACCTTGACCCAGGGCTATGGCCAGCCGGGCCAATGGGTGATCGGCATCGGTGCCTATGGTTACGACTGGCGGGAGGGTGACGAGGAGGCCAGTCTCATCAGTTTCGAGGACGCTATGGCCATGGCCGGGCGCTCGGCCCAGAAGGGCCTGGCCTTCGATTCGCCAACCCTGAATCCGCGCTTCCGGTACCAGGATCAGGACGCCGTCCACAATATCTGGTTTCTGGACGCCGTCACCTTCCTGAACCAGTTGCGGGCCACTCGGGCCAGTCAGGCCGGCGGCATCGCTATCTTCCGGCTGGGTACCGAGGACCCCGACATTTGGCCCGTCCTGGCCCTCGATCCCGCCAAGCCTCTTGCCCCGCTAGACCTCGCCCAGCTCGAAACCCTCAGCCCCGGCAATGCCATGGCCCATGTCGGCAAGGGCAGTCTCATTACCATCGACGACCACCGCGCCGATGGTCTCCGCCGCGTCACCCTTGACAAGAACAACCTGGCCAGCGCCCGCTACGAGAAGTTCCCCACATATCTGACACTGGTGCATGAGGGCGCGGGACCCCAGGATGCGGTTGCCATTACCTTCGACGATGGCCCGGACCCTGAATGGACCCCGGCCCTGTTGGATATCCTTAAAAGTGAGGGGGTGCGGGCGACCTTTTTCCTGATCGGCGCCAACATGGAGAAGCATCCCGAACTGGTTCAGCGGATTGTCCGCGAGGGGCACCTGATCGGTAACCACACCTACACCCACCCCAATATCGCCGAGGTCTCGGAGGAGAGGGCCAGGCTGGAGCTGAACGCCACTCAGCGCCTGATTGAATCCATTACTGGCCAGTCCACCATCCTCTTCCGGCCCCCCTACAACGCCGATACCAACCCCCATACCGTCGAGGAACTGGTGCCCATTGGCATTGCCCAGCGCATGGGTTATCTGACGGTGACCATGGATATCGATCCCGAGGACTGGGCTAAGCCGGGGGTGGAGACCATGCTCGAGCGTGTCCGCATGGGCCGGCGGGATGGGGGCAGCATCGTCCTGCTCCATGACGCGGGCGGCGACCGGACCCAAACGGTAGAGGTCTTGCCCGAGATCATCCACTACCTGCGGGCCAGGGGCGAGACCATCCTGCCGCTCTCCGAGATCCTGAAAATCCCGGCAGCGCAACTCATGCCCCCCGTGCCGGCCAATCAGCAGCCCATCATCCGTATGATCAGCGACGGCGGCTTCGAGATCATCCACGCCGTGAGCAATTTCCTCTGGGCCCTCTTGATCCTGGCCACCGCCCTGACCATCCTCAAGACCCTCATGGTGATTGGACTCGCCTTGCGTAGTCGCCGCGCCGAGCGCCTGGCTCGGGCCGCGTCCGACTGGCCGCCGCTTGAGTGTCCGCCCCCCTCCTGTCCGCCCGTGTCCGTGCTGGTGGCGGCCTATAACGAGGCCAAGGTGATTCGCCAAACGCTGAAAACCCTGCTTGCCACCCGCTATCCCGGACCCATGGAGGTGATCGTGGTCGATGACGGCTCCAGTGACGGGACCGGTGATATCGTCGCCGCCATGGTGAAGGAGGATGATCGCATTCGCCTGGTGCGCCAGGCCAATCTGGGCAAGGCCCGGGCCCTGATCAAGGGCCTCCAGGAGGTCAGACATGGGATCGTTGTCAGCCTGGATGCCGATACCCAGTTCGAGCCCGGCACCATCACCGAGCTGGTGCGGCCCTTCGCCGATCCCCGGGTCGGCGCCGTCTCCGGCCGGGCGCGGGTCGGTAACCTCGCAACCCTCTTTGCCCGCTTTCAGGCCCTGGAGTATTCCTGCGGCTTCAACCTGGACCGTCGGGCTTATGATCACTTGAACTGCATCACCGTGGTCCCCGGGGCGGTGAGCGCCTTCCGGCTGGACGCCATCCGGGCCGCGGGGGGGATCAGCACCGACACTCTGGCCGAGGATACGGACCTCACCCTGAGCCTGCACCGCCAGGGCTACCGCATCCGTTATGCCCCCCAGGCGGTGGCCTGGACCGAGGCCCCCGAGACCCCGCGCACCTTTGCCCGTCAGCGTTTCCGCTGGGCCTTCGGGACCCTGCAGTGCCTCTGGAAACACCGGGACCTGCTCTTCGCCCTGCGGCATGGCGCCCTGGGTTGGTTCAGCCTGCCCAATGCCTGGTTCTTCAATTTCGTGCTGGTGGCCATCGGGCTGCTGGTGGATGGGGTGCTGCTCGCGGCCCTCATTCTCAACCCGACCAATCTGCTGCTCTATATCTACTTTTTTATTTTCATCGCCTCGGACATGCTGCTGGCGGCGGTAGCCTATTGGATTGAGCGCGAACCCCTGCGCCAGGTTTGGCTCATCCTGCCGATGCGGATCATCTACCGGCCCGTCTTCAATTACGCTGTCGCCAAGGCCATCTTCAAGGCCCTTAAGGGGGTATGGGTGGGTTGGGGCAAACTGGATCGCACCGCCACGGTCGCCCAGGGCCTGACGGAGGGTAGGCGGGGATGAGTTTACCTCCGCTATACCCAGGCCGAGGCTGGCCCGCGCTGGCGTCGGCCAGGCTGCTGGGCATGCTGGCGCTGTTGGCGGTCCTGACGGGCTGTGGTCAGAGTGGTGAATCGGCGGATAAGCGGGTCCCGGCCGCGGTCATGCCCACGGGGCCAGTGGATCTCGTCCTGCCCAAGGACGCGGCTTATACGGGGGCCTATGTGGATTTTGGCGAGGGCGAGGGCGATGTCACCTATGACGCCCTCACGGACTTCGAGAAGCTGACCGGCAAACATCTCGCCATCGTCGCCTTTGGTAGCTTCTGGGGGGAGCAGCAGTTCCCCACCAAGGCCGCCAATATCATTGCCGCCTATGGGGCCGTGCCGCTGATCTTCTGGTCACCCTGGGATCGGCCCTATATGGAAAACCGCGGTCCAGACCGCTTCAAGGTCCCGAGCATCCTCGCGGGTCAATGGGACGCCTATATCGACCAATGGGCCGACGGGGCCAAGGCCCATGGCAAGCCCCTGCTCGTCACCTGGGGCCTGGAGGCTAACGGTAGCTGGTTCCCCTGGTCAGGCGTCTTGTACGGGGGTGGCGAGATTGTTGGCGAGGAGGAGGGGCGTACCCTTTACGCCGGCCCCGAGCTGGTGAAAAGGGCTAATCGCTACGTCATCGACCGTGTCAGGGCCCGGGGTGTCGATAACATTCTCTGGGGTTTTCATGCCAACAATGCCTCCCTGCCCAAGGAGCCCTGGAATGTGATGGCCAACTACTATCCCGGGGACGCCTACGCGGATTGGCTGGGACTGAGTGCCTACGGCAAACTGAATCGCTTCGACGGTTCGCCCTCCTTTAATGACGTCCTGGAGGATGCCTATCCCGCCTTGCACCGCATCAATCCCGATAAGCCCATGATTCTGGCCGAGTGGGGGGTGGGCGAATTTAAGCCCGGGGACAAGGCAGACTTCATCCGCGCCGCCTTCCCCGCCCTCAAGGACCCCTACCGCCTCTTCCGCGCCGCCGTCTTCTGGCATGAGCGCTGGGAGACCGAGGAAGGGACCTTCGCCAACCTGCGCGTCAACTCCTCCCCCGCGTCGCTGGAGGCTTATCGTGAGGGCGTAGCCGATCCCTACTGGCTGGACCGCCCCCAGTTCAGGCCTAGGGCGGCCAGCCCCGCGCCTCCAGGCCAGGACGCCAAGCTCTGATGGCGCGGCCGAGGCTCGGGAAGCATCCGCCATCCCCCTGATGCGACGCCAAGGCTGGCCTTTATGGCCTCGCGTCCCTAAGCATCCGTATCCGTCCCTCTTGCAACAGGTTCCCGATGAAGCTCCCCCTTAGTCTCTACGCGCTCTCCCTGCTGGTGGTCACGGCTCTTTGGTGGGGATTGGGCCGGCCGGAACCCATGCCAACCCTAAAAGGCGAGGCGAGCCAAACGCCCTGTCTCTCCTACGCGCCCTTTCGCGGCGACGAGAGCCCCCTCGTCGGCGACATCCAGATCGATCCGGCGCGCATCGCCGCGGACCTGGGCCAACTGGCGACCCGCACCGGCTGCATCCGCACCTATGGCGTCAATCATGGTACCCATCTCGTGCCGGAGCTAGCCAAACAGGCGGGACTGAAGGTGATGCTGGGCATCTGGCTCGCCCCGGAGCGTGACCGGAATCGCACGCAGATTGATACCGCCATCGGTCTGGCGCAACGCTATCCCGAGGTCGTGTCCGCGGTGGTGGTCGGCAACGAGGTGCTGCTCCGCGGCGAAATGACCCCCGCCGACCTCGGGGCCACCATTCGCGAGGTCAAGGCCGCCGTGCCGGTGCCGGTGACCTATGCGGATGTCCCGGAATTCTGGCTGCGTCATCCCGACCTCGCCAAGGACGTGGACTTCGTCACCATCCACCTCTTGCCCTACTGGGAGGACTTCCCCACCCCGGTGGCGGGCGCGGTCGCCCATGCGGAGGCGACACGCCAGAAAATCGTGGCCCTGCTGCCCGATAAGGAGATATTCATCGGCGAGATCGGCTGGCCGAGCGCGGGACGGATGCGGGATGGGGCCACGCCATCGCGGGTCAATCAAGCCCGTTTTCTCCATGAGGTCATGGCCTTGGCCGACCGGGAAAAGTTTGGCGTCAATCTGATCGAGGCCTTCGATCAGCCTTGGAAGCGCCAACGCGAGGGCACGGTCGGCGGCTACTGGGGCCTGTTCGATGCCGAGGGGCGCGCGCCGAAATTCGCCTGGGGCCAGCCGGTATCGAACCATCCCTTCTGGCCCTGGCAGGCCCTGATGGGCGTCCTGCTCGTAACCCTCATCTTCCTGGCCGCTGGCTGGTCGGCCCGGCGCACGAGCGGGGCTACGACGGCCGCCTGGTTTGGCGTCGCGGCCATCGCCCTGGTGTCAGGCACCGCCATCGGGTTGGCCGTCGAGGCCATGTGGGTGGAGAGCCTGGGTCTGTCCGGCTGGATCGGTTCCATGGCCTGGGTGGCGGTGGCGGCTCTGGCACCCATCTCCGGCGCGGGGGCACTGATGGTACGGCAAGGGGTGCCGCCGCTCTATCGGGTGATGGGCCCAGTGGCCCGCTGGCCTCGGGACCGCTGCGCGGTCGCCGCGGGGCTGGCCCTGGCGGCCCTGGTGGTCCTGACGATCCAGACGGCGCTGATGCTGGTGTTCGACCCGCGCTATGTCGATTTCCCCTACGCCCAACTCATCGGCGGGCTCATACCCTTCCTGGTGCTAGCGTTGCGCCGGCGGCAAGGCTCCAGCTCCAGGCCCCTGGCGGAAAAGACCGCCGCCACGATCCTGGCGCTGGCGGCGGTTTACATCCTGCTCAACGAAGGTGTAGCCAACTGGCAGGCCGTAGGCTTCTGCCTTGCCCTGGCGGTGCTCGCCCTTACCCTTATGATCGCGCGGGGCGAGCCAGACTGAGCACCAGCAAACCGACCGCCAACCCGGCCATGTCGCCATTCTGCATCACCAGTCCAAAGCCGGCGGCACCGAGGGCGAGGGCGAAGAGCAGGACCGACGGCCAGAATAGATGCAGGCAGGCCGCCACCACCGCCACCGCGCCGAAGGCCCCTTGGTTGAAGAGCAGGATGGCGAGATTCATGGTCGAGCAGAGCCAGGTATCCAGGCCCTCCTGACAGGCCAGAAAGACATGGGTGTTCTGAATGACCATATGGCGCAGATAGTAGGCGTAGAAGACCGAGCCGAACCCGATCGCGATCAGCCAGTTCATCTGGCGGGCACTGGGCTGGAAACAGGATTTCATCGCAAGCTCTTCTTCAGGCATCAAGATTCATGGAAGCCCCGGAACCGGAGGCCGGGGCCGACCTCGGCCCAAGGCTGACCCTCTCGGGCGTGAAACCGGGTCCCTTGCCTGGCGCCAGGCCTGACAAGGGATCTGACAGGGCCATGTCAGGCTATGTCCTGGCGGGGCACCTCGGGAGCATCCTCCTCCAGCCACTTGCGCAGCTCCACCGGCTTAGCTTTGGTGCGCATCCGCATATTGACCATCTCCACCCCCAGCGAGAAGGCCATGGCGAAGTAGATGTAGCCCTTGGGGATGTGCAGGCCGAGGCCCTCGCCCACCAGGGCGAAGCCGATCAGGACCAGGAAGCTCAAGGCCAGCATCTTGATGGTGGGATGAAGGTCCACAAAGTCGCCAATGGTTTTGGCCGCGAACATCATGACCCCCACCGCCAGGACGATCGCGATCACCATCACCGGGACTTGACTGGCCATGCCGACGGCGGTGATGACGGAGTCGAGGGAAAAAACGATGTCGATGATGGCGATTTGGACAACGATGGACACAAAACCGGCCCCAGCCTTGCCGGCCAGGGAGGGCTCGCCCGCCTCGGGCCCCTCCACGGCCTCGTGGATCTCCATGGTGCTTTTGAAGAGCAGGAAGAGTCCGCCCAGAATCAGGATCAGGTCCCGCCCCGAGATTTCATGCCCCAGGATGATGAACCAGGGGGCAACCAGCTTCATCATCCAGGCCAGGGAAAGCAGCAGGGCGATGCGGGTACCCATCGCCAACGCCAGACCGATCACCCGTCCCCGCTGGCGCTGATGCTCCGGCAGCCGGCCCACCAGGATGGTGAGGAAGATAATGTTGTCGATACCCAGTACGATTTCGAGCGCCGTTAGGGTCGCCAGGGCCAGCCAGGCCTCGGGCAGAAAAATCCAGTCAAACATCCAAATCTCCCTCCGGTTGAAGGCGTAAATGATAACGCAATAATCCGTCCGCTCGGCGGCCCTATCCTCCTCGGGAAAGGATTTCAGTATTCACGTTCGTAGGCGATGCCGGCGCGGGAACTGCTGCTTGCGCCGATATCGGTCTCGAGGCGGAGGCTGGGAGTGAGTTCGATGCGCAGGACGCCCTGGGTCTCGCCGGCGCGGGTGCCTTGGCGGGCGCCAAGATAGACACGTTCGGAGAGCTGGCGGCCCGCCTCGGCGGTGGTGCCCCCGTCCTTGTCGGTGCCGACGCTCAGCCTGTCGAGCCCCAGGGTGGTGCGGGCGCTTTCCAGGAGACCGGGCCCCTTGGGGCCTAGCCCGGCCAGGCGCGCGGCGGCGAGGCCCACCTGCGCCGTCTGCCAGGGCGAAAGGCGGGTGCCGGCGACGCCGAAGAGGAGGCGGGACAGAATCTCGTCCTGGGGCAGCTCGGGCTCCCCACTTAGGACGATGCGCGGTTCGGTCGCCGTGCCTTTGACGCCAAGGATGGCGGTGCTGCCCGCTGCCGTTACCCGCGCCTCCAGGTCCAGGGTGGGGTCCAGCCCGGCGGCACCATCCAGGCCGATGCGGCCACGGCTGAATTTCAGGGTCTGACCGACCAGGATGTACTCGCCGCGGATCAGGTTGAAGCCGCCGGCGATGGCGGGCTGGTCCAGGTTGCCGCCCACTTGCAGCTCTCCCCCCAGTTCGGCGTCCACGCCCTTGCCACGGATATAGACGCCGCGGGGGGCGGCCAGGCTCAGTTCCAGACCCATCTGGAAGGGCACTGCGGGGGTTGCCGCTTGCGGAGGCTGGGCGCGAGGTTGGCGAGACACGCCCTCTTCGCGCACCGTCAGGATGGGGACGCTCGCCGCCACGCGTTCGGGCAGACGGATGTCGATGCGGTCGAAGTGGATCTTGCCCGCCAGGGTCGCCCCGGCGGCGGGGCCCTTGAGACTGAGATCGGCATCGCCCCTGAGCTTCAGCCAGTCGAAGCGGATGGGCTCGGCGTTGCGGGCGACCAGGCTCAGGTTCAGGGGCAGGCCCGGGGCGAGCAGGCCGATGTCGCCGGAGATTGTCAGGGTGCCGCTGCCGGCCTGGCCGGACAGGCCCTCCAGATGCAGCCGGTCGCCATCCAGGATCAGATTGCCGGCGATGTGGGTGAGGTTGAGTCCCGAGTTCCAGTCGCGATAGGCGACCCCGGCGAGGCCTAGCCGGCCTTCGAGCTTGGGCGCGGCCAGGGTGCCGGCGATGCGGGCATCGAGGTTGGCCTGACCCGTGGCCTGACGGCCAGCGGGGGTGAGCAGGGGATCCAGGAGGCCGAGGTCGATGTGGCCGTCCGCGCGCAGGGCGAGGACGCCGGGGGCCAGGGGCAGGGTACCGCCGACCTGGCCGCGCAGCCGCAGGTTGCCTTTAGGCCCCATTTGGGCACTGACATCCAGGGCGTTGGCGCCGGGCTTGAGGGTCAGGTTGGTATCCAGCCCGGCGGGAGGCATCCCGAAGCCGTTGTCCTCGGTCAGTCTTAGGCTGCTGCCCTTGAGGCTCAGGCTGCCCGCCGGGGCGTCTGGCTGGCCCTTGAGCTTGACTTGAGCGTCGAGGAGACCAGCGGCGACGGGTCTGCCGGCGAGGGCGGCGATCCTTTCGAGGGGCAGCTTGACCAGGCTGGCCTCCAGGTCCAGCTCGGGCAGCAGGCGGCCCCTGAGGTCGAGGGTGCCGGTGCCCAGCCCCAGCCTGAGATGATCTACCGCCAGGCCATCCTTGAAATCCACTGCCGCGGGGGCCAGCAGACGCAGGGTCTCGCCATTGGCCTGGGTCTCCAGCTTGGTGAGGGACAGCCGGTGGCCAGGGATGTCCAGACCGGCCGCCAACCCCAGGCTGGCGGCGCCCAGGGGGGAGGTGGTCAGGCGGGAGGTAGCCGTCAGGTCCAGGGCGCTCTGTTGGCCCTTGGCGGTCAGGGTCAGGTCCCCCGCCACCTCGGGAGCGGTCAGGCCATCAACCTGGAGTCGGGCCTCGATGCCGGCCAGGGCCGGGAGATCGGCTACCTTACCCTCCAGGCTGACCTGGCCGATACCGATGGCGCTGGGTAGACGCAGCCCCTTGCCCGTGGCGGTGAGATTGGCCTGGGTCGCGGTCAGGTTCAGGCGCAGATCGAGGCTGCCGGCCAACTCCTGACCCAGAAGCGGCCCCAGGTCGGCGAGACGGCTGGCCTCCAGCTTGAGTTCGCCCTGGGGCAGGGTGGCGCCCGTGGGCAGGTGCATTTGGCCGCTGGCGGTGATTCCGGCTAGATGGCTGCCGTCGAGGGTGAGGTTCAGTGCGCCATTCGCCGCGCGGTCAGCCAGGAGGCGGAGGGCGAGGGGCTGGCCACCCCAGTCGCCGCCCAGGCTCAGGTCGCCACTCGCCTCGCTCAGGTTGGCCGCGAGTTGGCCAGTGACCTTGGCGGCACCGAGTTGGGCATGACGGGCGTCCAGGGTCAGGTTGGCACTCAGGTCGGAGGCCGCGGGGGTGGCGGCATCCGCGTGACTGGGCGGTGGCCAGCCCGCGAAGGTGCCCTCGGCCTGGAACCGGCCGGTCCAGTCGCTGGCCAGGGCGGTGAGGTCGGGCAGGTCCAGGGACCAATGCAGGGCTTGGTGGGGTCCCGCCGCGCAGTCGCTGGGCGGCGCCAGCGGGGGCGCATCCGGGCCCGATCCCTCCGCACCCGACTCTTCGGCGGCACAGCCGGTGGCTAGGACCTGTAGCTTGGCGCCATCGATGCGGGCGCTGGCGAGTTGCCAGGTACCGTTCACCGGGGCGGCGGTCACAGCCAGCCGGGCTTCGGGGCCGAGGAGGCCCAGGGTCGGGCCGGGTGCCCGGGTAAGATGTACCTCGCCGCTGGCTGCCAGTCGGGGCGAGCGGCCGGCGGCCTCGCCGAGGGCGAAATCAGCGACGACCTGGACCTTGCCGGCCAGGTCTTGTCCCGTCAGGATGGCAAGCGTGGTGAGATCGGCCAGGGTGAGGGTCGCCTGTCCCGACAGCTCCTCCAGTTTACCCTGGGACGAGAATTGGGCGATGGGGTGATCGAGGTCGAGGCGGAAGGGTTGGCCCGGCTCCCGGGGCGCAAGTTCGGCGGTCAGGCGCAAGGGCTGCTCGGCGAATTCGGGCGGGGCCTTTGGGATGCGGGCGCCCTTGGCCTGGCCTTCCAGTCTCACGCCCTGGGCATCGCCTTCCAGGTGGGCCGTCAAGCGGGACAGCCCCGATTCGCCGTAGTCCAGACCCGTTGCCTCCAACTGGGCCTGGCCCTGGGGCGCACTCCAGGGTCCATTGAGATCGGCCTCCAGGTGAATAGCCTGCCAGGCCATGGTCGCGCCATCCGGTAACGCCAGGGACATGGTCGGTAGCTCGGCCCGCAGCTTGAGGTTGGCGGCGGACTGGGTCTGCAGATCGAGCTGGCCAGCCGCCGTGGCCTGGAGGGGGCCCGCCGCCAGGTCGGCCGTGAGGGCGAGGGCGGTCCAGGGACCCGTGCCCTTGGCCGCTAGTTGCCAGCGATCCACCTCCGGTGGCAGCCGCACGCCCTGGGCACGGAGGAGGGCGCTGATCAGGCCCGCGGGGTCCTCGTGGATCTGGAGGTCGAGGCGGAGGTCCGCGGGGCTGGCCGTCAGCGCCACCTGGTAGCGGTCCGCGCGGCCGGGGATCTCAAGGGCGACTTGGGCCGAGAAGTCATCGAGACGGGTCAGGGTCCCCTGGCCCGTGACGCTCATGGCGGGCGCCCCGGGCGCCACTTGCCCCAGGGTCAGACGCTGGACGGCGAGGTGGCGCAGGGCCAGGGGGGGCGGTTGGAAGGGTGTTGAGGTCTCCGTGCTCTCCGCGTAGGCGGGGAGCCGGTCCAGGGCCAGGGTCGTCGCCGTCAGGGCCTCGACCTGGATCTGGCCTCGCCAAAGCGGCCAGGGGTTCAGGTCCAGGGCCACCTCTTCAACCAGGAGCCAGACGCCCTCGGCGTCGCGGATTTCCAGCCGGGCCAGGCGTGGGTTCAGGGGCAACTGGCCCGCCAGGCCCTCTACCTGGACCAGGCCGCTGCTCAGGGGGCCGATCTGGCGGGCAATGAAGTCCCGCCCCGGCCCGGTGTTGGCGGCCCCCCAGAGGGCGGCGACCAGGAGGAGCGGCAGGCTGGTCAGAATGAGGAGGAGGCGTACCAGGCGGCGCATGGTCAGTAGGCCTGGCCGATGCCGATGTAAACCTGTACCGCGGGATCGTCCGCCTCATTGTTCAGCGGGGTGGCGAGATCCAGCCGTACCGGCCCCACGGGGGTGTGATAGCGGATGCCGGCGCCTACGCCGATGGCCCAGGTGCCGGTGCCGGGAAAATTCAGGTCGGAGACGGCACCCGTATCGGCGAAGATGGCGCCACCCCAGTTCCCCCACAGGCGTTGGCGGAGTTCCAGACTGGTTTCCAGCAGGTTGCTGCCCCCCTTGGGCTGGCCCGTGAGGGTTTGGGGACCGATGGATTGGTAGGGGTAGCCACGGACCGAGCCGCCGCCACCAGCGTAGAAGCGCCAGTCCGGGGGCACTTGATCGGCCGAGGCGCCAAAGATGCGGCCAATGGACAGGCGGCCGGCGACGATGGTCCGTCCCGATTCCCGCTGGGCGCTGGTGAGGCGCGTCAGGTCCAGGTAGGCGGTCCCGGTGGTGCGCAGGTGGATGAAATTACTGGCGTCGCCACTCAGGACCTGGGTCGGGGCAACCCGGGCGTCTAGACGCGCGCCCTCGCGGGGATCGAGGAGGTCGCCGGCCCCATTGTATTTGAGGGTCAGGGGCAGGAAGGCCAGGTGGTAGTCGCGGGTGATGTCGTCCTGGGTGATCCGGGAGCGCTCCATGCCGACGCCCAGGCCGGCGCTGAGGTTTTCGCTGAAACGCCGTTGCAGGGAGACGCCGGCGGAGATGGCGTCCCGATCGTAGGCGTCGAGGAATTCACGGACCGCGGCCAGGTCCAGGTTCAGGTCGTCATTGCGCCGCCAGATGTCGGGTTTGACGAAGGCGGCGCTGACGAGATAGCTGGGTTCGGTGGTATAGGACGCGCCCAGGGTGCCGATATCGGCGCGCAGGGTCAGGCGTTCGGCGCGGCCAAAGAGGTTGCGATGGGTCCAGGAGGCCGAGACGCTGCCGCCCTCGTCGGACGAATAGGCCCCAGCGAAACGCAGCACCCGTGGGGGGCGTTCGGTGACCTCCAGGGTCATGGGCAGGCGCCCGAAGGCGTCGGGTTCCGTGCCAGGGATGAGGCGGGCACTGGACAGGACGCCGCTGTCCGTGAGTTCCCGTCGCGCTCGCTCCAGACGGCTGGGGCTATAGAGCTCGCCAGGTTCCAGACCCAGGCGGCGCTGCACATAGTCCTCCTTGAGCCTATCCAGCCCACGGATGGTTACGGGGCCGATGGCGAGGCGCGGGCCCGGGGTAGCGGTGTAGGTGACGTCCATGGTCCGGGTGGCGTGCAGGACGATGACCTCCGGCGCGGGTATCGCGGCGAGGGCATAACCCTCCTCGCGCAGGGCAGTCAACAGGGCCTGGCCGGCGGCGAGCACGCTGGCGGCCAAGGCCGGCTGGCCGGGCTCCAGGGTGAAGGCGGCGCGTGCCTTGGCCGGTATCTCGCCGTCGAGACGGACCTCGCCCAGGTGGTAGAGGGGGCCGAGATCGATCGACACCTGGACGGGGATGGGGGCGGTCGGGGTCGTCGTTGCCTCGGCACTGGCCTCGAGACGCGCCACCAGGTCCGGTTCGTCGAGGGGCAGGCCGTTGAGGCGGATGTCGATGTAGGCGTCGTAGTAGCCGAAACTGCGCAGCACGTCGTCGAGGCGCGGCAGGTCGTTGTTGGCGCGGGAGCCCAGGGCGAAGGCCCCGGCCTTGGCCTCCTCGCGGAGGCTGGCGAGGAGGGATGCGTCCAGCAGGGCCTGGTCCATGGCGGCATTGCCGGTCGGCTTGAGGGTCAGATCGTAGGGCATGACATCGGCGGCGGGGACTGCGGTCATGAAGATCAGCAGAAGGAGGCCGATGAGCCAGACGCTTGGGCCGGGTCGGGCTGGGGAGCGGTGATGCCCGCGCCAGGGCCCTCCCCAGGGCGCCGGGTGCGCGCCGGGTGCGTGGGTGGTCATGGCGGGGCGGAGGCCTTCAGTCATTTCGTGCGGATTTCTCGGGCTGAATCTTGCCGGCGCCTGCAACCACCGCAGGAGTTAGTACTTGTTGGGACAGGGCTGGGAGACGATGATACCCCAAGGGGCGTGAAAAATATCGCGCTTCACTTGAAGGTTTCGGGCCAACACGCCCGACTTCGGTAACGACAACACGAGAGCATGAGGACGACAGTATGTCGAGAAAGCACCCCATCCTGGCGGTGACCGGTTCCTCCGGCGCCGGCACCAGCACCGTTAAGAACGCCTTGGAGCATATCTTCAAGCGCGTTGGCGCGCGCGCCGCCTTCATCGAGGGCGACAGTTTCCATCGTTTTAATCGCAAGGAGATGCGGGCGGAACTCAAGCAGGCCAAGAAGGATGACCACCATCTGAGCCATTTCGGACCCGAGGGCAATCTCTTTGACAAGCAGTTGGAGTTATTCCAGTCCTATGGCCGTTCGGGCGCGGGTGAACGTCGCCACTATGTCCACGACGAGGAGGAATCCAGCCTGTACGGCGCGGAGCCAGGTACCTTCACTGACTGGGAGCCCATACCGCCGGACACGGACCTGCTCTTCTACGAGGGGCTGCACGGCGGCGTGGTCGCTGGGGATATCGACCTCGCCAAGGAGGTGGACCTGCTCATCGGCGTGTGCCCGACCATCAATCTGGAATGGGTGCAGAAGATCAACCGTGACATGGCTGAACGTGGCTACCAGCCCGCGGATGTCATGGACACCATTCATCGCCGCATGTATGACTACATGCACTACATCCTGCCCCAGTTTGCCCAGACGCACATCAACTTCCAGCGCATCCCCCTCACCGATACCTCCAATCCCTTCTGCGTGACCAATATCCCGACGGCGGATCAGAGCCTGGTGCTCATCCATTTCCTCAAGGATAAGCCAGACGTGGAGTACAAGCTTCGCCTCAAGGGGCTGATCGAGGGGGCCATGATCACGGGCTTCAATACCCTGGTGATTCCGGGCGGCAAGATGATGTATGCCATGGAGTTGATCTTGACCGAGCGCATCATGGCCATGATGAAGCGTCGCGGTCACCTTGATAAGTTCGAGTGAGCAGGGCGGGGCGGGTTGCAATCAACCCGCCCCGCCCATTCCGGGCCCTTAGTCGTCGTAATGCTCAGCCCCGCGGCGGATCTTGCGGACGGACTTCTCCAGGTCATCGGCCACCTTTTCCACCGCCGAGAGGACGGAGTTGGTGATGGCGGAATTGATCAAGATGGCGAGTTGGTCGAAGTCTTCGTCGGTGAGGGCCTTCTTGGCCTCATCGTCGATGACTTCCTTGAAGCCCTTGACTACCTGCTTGGCGTGTTTTTCGTAGCGTGTCGACATAGCCTTATGGCGTCTCCCTGGGTTTTAGAGCGAAGCGGGATTCAGATGTTGGATCTGCGGTGCGACCACGATCTCGGGGTCAGGAAGGCAGGCGACCGCCGGATTACGATTCGGGTAGGGGCTCTTGGCGAGCAGGAAGCGCATCGCATTGATACGGGCCCGATTTTTATCGTCGGACTTGATCACGGTCCAAGGGGAGTCCGCCGTGTGGGTGTAGAAGAACATGTTTTCCTTGGCGCTGGTGTATTCATCCCAGAGGTCCAGGGAGGCCAGGTCCATGGGGCTCAACTTCCACTGTTTGAGCGGGTCGTGCTCGCGGGACTTAAAGCGCCGCAACTGCTCCTTGCGAGTGACCGAGAACCAGAGTTTATGTAGGCGAATGCCGCTGCGGACCAGCATACGTTCCAGTTCCGGGGTCTGGCGCATGAATTCCAGATACTCGGCTGGGGTGCAGAAGCCCATGACCCGTTCCACGCCAGCGCGGTTGTACCAGGACCGGTCGAAGAAGACGATCTCGCCCGCGGCGGGCAGATTCTCAAGATAGCGCTGATAGTACCACTGGGTGCGCTCGCGTTCGCTGGGCTTCTCCAGGGCGACGACGCGGGCGCCGCGGGGGTTGAGGTGCTCCATGACGCGCTTGATGGTGCCACCCTTGCCGGCGGCATCGCGGCCCTCGAAGCAGACGATGACGCGTTCGCCGCTCTCCTTGACCCAATTTTGCCATTTGAGCAACTCGATCTGGAGATCGAATTTCATCACCTCGTATTCAGCCGTCGGTAGCTTCTTCTTGTAGGGATAGTAGGCCTCGGCCTCCTTCTTGAGGGCCTTCTCATCCACCTGGATGTTCACCAGGATATTGGGCGGCTTTTCTTTTTTGGTTTCCTTATCGGCTTTGTCGTCCTTTTCAGCCTTCTTGGGCTCGGCCGCCTTGGCGGCCTGCTTCTCCGCATCCTTGGCATGCGGTTCCTTCGCCGGGGCGGCCTTGGCCGCTGGCTCCTGGTGCTCGCTTTCCTGAGGGTGCGCGGCGCTGGCCGTTGCGGCGGCCGTGGCACTGGCGGCGTGCGTCGCCGCGGATATTTCGGTGGTCGGCTGGACCTCGTTTTCAGACATCATCTGCCTCCGCGTGCATGTCGTGCATGTATCGACTGGAATTTTTATGGGGGTCTCAAGGGGAAACCCGGATGGCCCGCGCGGGCGGCTCGGGCAAAGTCACGGAACGGTAATAGTAGAGCATCCTACCCATATGGCCATCAAAAATTCGGGTCCCGGGGTGTTAAACGCGGCTAAATTCTTCGAAATGGTCCAGATAGCGCATTGGGGAGCCAGTTGGCGGGAGGGTGTGCCGGCCGGTGCCGGTCCGCCTGGGCCGAGGTGGGAATGACAAATATCCAGGGCTCGGTTGACAGAGGCACGCTGCTTAGGGACAATGCTCGGTCTTGAATTTCGCCCCGCGAGTCTCACAGGATTTTAGGAGATACCAGTTGGCCAACTCCCCCCAAGCCATCAAGCGCGCCCGTCAGTCCGAGCAGCGCCGCCAGCACAATGCCTCTCGCCGTAGCGCCATGCGCACCTACGTTAAGAACACGCTCAAGGCTATTGCCGCGGGTGACAAGGAAGCTGCCATGGCGGCCTTCAAGCTAGCGGTGCCCTTCCTAGACCGCGCCGCTGGCAAGGGGCTAATTCACGCCAACAAGGCCGCCCGTCACAAAAGTCGCATCAATGCTCGCATCAAAGCGATGGCCTGAGGATTCTCGGACCCGGCTGTCGCCCCATCGATCGGGGGCGGCGCACACTAAAACCGACCTTGTGTCGGTTTTTTTGTTGGGGCCTAACGATGAACTGGAGGGTCTTACCTTGCCATGAACCCCGTTAATTTCTTTACCAATTCGCCTGCCCCTGTCTTCGGGGAGTCCTGCGAGGATCTCTGGCGCCAGGCCAATCTGCGTGTCGAGCGGATCAGCAGCAGCGCCTCCCCGGACCCTGGTCTCTACGACCAGGAACAGGATGAATGGGTGATGCTGGTGGAGGGCCGGGCGGTACTGGAGGTAGCCGGGAGGCGAGTGCCTCTGAGTCCGGGTGATCACCTGGTCATTCCCGCCCATACCCCGCACCGGGTGCTGGAGACGCACCCCGAGCCCCGCTGCCTGTGGCTGGCGGTCCATTTCTATCCCGCCACCACGGCCAGCGCGAGGGCCTGAATCATGACCTCCAGGCCCGATGCCAACGCCGTCAAGGATTACCTCCTGGCGCTTCAAGACCGGTTGACCCAGGCCCTGCGGCAAGAGGATGGTAACGCCGATTTCATCGAGGAGACCTGGCGGAGGCCCGGCGGGGGGGGCGGCCGTAGTCGGGTTCTGCGCGGGGGCGACCTCTTCGAGCAGGGTGGAATCAATTTTTCCCAGGTCTTTGGGGCCAGTTTGCCGGCCTCGGCGACGGTGCGGCGTCCGGAACTGGCGGCCAGGGCCTATCAAGCCATGGGCGTTTCCCTGGTCATGCACCCCCGCAATCCTTACGTGCCTACCTCCCATCTCAATGTGCGCTTCTTTATGGCCGAAAAGTCGGGTGCCGAGCCGGTCTGGTGGTTTGGCGGCGGCTTCGACCTGACCCCCTATTACGGTTTCGAGGAGGATGCCATCCATTGGCACCGGGTCGCCCGCGCCGCCTGCCTGCCCTTTGGGGCCGAGGTCCATCCTCGTCTGAAGCGCCAGTGCGACGAGTATTTTTTCCTCAAGCATCGCGACGAGCCACGCGGCATCGGTGGCCTCTTTTTCGACGATTTCGATGAAGGGGGCTTCGGGCGCAGCCTGGCCTTGGTACAAAGTGTCGGCGATCACTACTTGCCCGCCTATCTGCCGATCGTTCAGCGGCGCAAGGACCTGGCCTGGGGCGAGCGGGAGCGGGCCTTTCAGAAATACCGCCGGGGCCGCTATGTGGAATTCAATCTGGTCTATGACCGGGGCACACTGTTCGGGCTGCAATCGGGTGGCCGGACCGAATCCATCCTCATGTCCCTGCCGCCAGAGGTGAGCTGGCGCTATGGCTGGCAGCCCGAGCCCGGGTCGTCGGAGGCGGCGCTCTACGACAGATTCCTGGTGGCGCGGGACTGGCTGGCCGAGGCGGCTTGATTGACAGTTCGTCGCAAGGGCTTGGGAGCCTTCCTGAAAGATCGATACGGGCTACCCTCGGCGGGGCTCCAGGGCCGACGTTGGTCGCCCGGCCCGATCGCGGGGTGATAGCGGTATTGCCGAAAAGCACCTTAGGCATCAGGCCCCGCCCCCGGTGGGGGCTGCGTCCAGATGCTCCCGCAACCAGTCGCGGATCTGGGCCGTCGAGCGGGCACCGCTGAAGCGGCACTGCTCCTCCCCGTCACGGAAGAGGATGACGGTGGGGAAGCCGCGCAGCCGGTAATGCCCCGCCAGCTTCATGTTGTCACCCTCGTCAACCTCGACCTTGGCCAGGCGGATGGCCGTCTGGCATTCGGCCACCGCTCGTTCCAGGTGAGGCGTCAGGGCGTGACAGGGGCCGCACCAGTCGGCCCAGAAATCCACCAGGATGGGTCCCTCCCGTGAGGCCCCGATCACCCGCTCCTCGAAATCCGGGCGATCGACGGCGAAGCTGTTGGGGTGCCGGGGCTGAGGGCCATGGACGTGCGGGTGGTCGTGGCGGTGATCGTGACGGTGGTCTGCGTGGCTATGATGCTGGAACATGGCTGAGGCTCGTGGCAATTCGGGGTTGGGCTAGTGCTAGCTGGCGGTCAAGGGTAGGATATTTTCCCAAGACGGGTGAGTGGCGCGGGACGGGCAAGGGTCCCGAGTCTAAACTCGCCGTTTCGTACCTACCGCAACTTCTCGCCATTATGGACTCGCCCATGACCTCTGATAACCCTTCCTGCCCCGGTTTCCCCGCGCTCCGCCCGCGCCGTATGCGCCGCGATGTCTTTACCCGCCGGCTGATGCGCGAGACGCGGCTGGGACCAGAAGACCTGATCTACCCCGTCTTCATCCTGGAAGGCGAGGGCCGGCGCGAGCCGGTGGCCTCCATGCCGGGGGTGGAGCGCAAGAGCATCGACCTCTTGCTGGTGGAGGCCCGCGAGATCCTGGATCTGGGCATCCCGGCCATCGCCCTCTTCCCCGTGACCCCGCCCGAGGCTAAGTCCGAGGACGCTCGCGAGGCCTTCAATCCCCAGGGCCTGGCCCAACGGGCGGTGCGTGCCCTTAAGCAGGCCCTGCCGGACCTGGGCGTTATTACCGACGTCGCCCTCGATCCCTTCACCACCCATGGCCAGGACGGGCTCATTGATGCCAGCGGCTACGTGCTCAATGACGAGACAGTGGCGGTCCTGGTCAAGCAGGCCCTGTCCCATGCCGAAGCCGGAGCGGACATCGTCGCGCCCTCGGACATGATGGATGGGCGTGTCGGCGCCATCCGCGCCGCCCTGGAAGGGGCGGGTCACATCCATACCCGCATCCTGGCCTATTCCGCCAAGTACGCCTCCAGCTTCTACGGTCCCTTCCGGGACGCCGTGGGCTCGGCGGCCAATCTGGGCGGGGGCGACAAGTATAGCTACCAGATGGACCCGGCCAACACGGACGAGGCCCTGCGCGAGGTCGCCCTCGACCTCCAGGAGGGTGCCGACATGGTCATGGTCAAGCCCGCCCTGCCCTACCTGGACATCGTGCGGCGGGTCAAAGAGCGATTCGGCGTGCCCACCATGGCCTATCAGGTCAGCGGTGAATACGCCATGCTCAAGGCTGCGGCCCAGAACGGCTGGCTCGACGAGCGCGCCGTGGTCCTGGAGTCCCTGCTGTCGATCCGCCGCGCCGGGGCCGATGCCATCCTCACCTATTACGCCAAGGACGCCGCCCGCTGGCTGCAAGGCTGAGCCATGACCGACCGCTATGCCGTCATCGGCAACCCCATCGCCCACAGCAAGTCGCCGCTGATCCATGCCGCCTTTGCCCGCGCCACGGGCCAGGATCTTGAATATGGTCGCATCCTCGGCGATCTGGCGGACTTCGCGGGCGAGGTGCGGCGTTTTCTGGACAGCGGCGGCCAGGGGCTCAATGTTACCGTGCCTTTCAAGGAGCAGGCCTGGGAGCTGGCCGACGAACTCAGCCCCCGGGCGACCATCGCAGGGGCCGTCAACACCCTGATCCGGCTGCCCGATGGCCGGCTGCGGGGGGACAACACCGATGGGGTCGGCCTGGTCCGTGACCTGGGCGGCAACCACGGCTTTGTCTTTCCGGGCCGGCGGGTGCTCCTGGTAGGTGCGGGTGGGGCCGCCAAGGGCCTGCTGGAGCCCCTGCTGGAGACCGGGATCGCGGAACTGGTGATCGCCAACCGCACGACCGGGCGGGCCCTGGCCCTGGCCACCCTCGGCGAAAACCTGCGCGCCAGGCAGGGCTGGGAATGGGGAAAGGTGCGCGGCGGCGGCCTTGACGAGCTAGAGGGCGAGGGTTTCGACCTCATCATCAACGCCACCTCCGCCGGCCTGGGCGGTTCCTTGCCGGCGATAGCGGACGGCTGCCTGGCCCCCGGGGGCTGGACCTATGATCTTGTCTATGGTGATCGGGTCACCCCCTTTTGCCGCTGGGGCCAGGACCGCGGCGCCGCTCGGGTCCTGGACGGCCTGGGGATGCTGGTGGAACAGGCCGCCGAGGCCTTCTGGCTGTGGCGGGGCGTGCGACCCGGCACGGCCCCCGTCATCGCTGGCCTGCGCGATGGCACCCTGGGGCCCCAGGCGACCCCCTGAAGCCGGCGTCCGCGGGTCTCTGGGGCTGGGTTGCCCCGCCGCTGAGTCACGATTGAGAAACGGGTGACTCAGGCCCGGCGACCACCGCATCCGCATTAGCCCGCCGGCACCACAAAGAGGTACCGGCCTGTTCGGAACCCTTAACCTTTGCCTGCCCGACGGCGCTTAACCCGCCTGTCGGCGGAGCCAGTCCAGCAGCCCCGGCTCGGCCTCCCAGACATCGAGCATGGACTCGCGATAGAACCAGGCCGTCTCGGCGCTGGCTGGGCTGGGCCCTGGCTCCCGCGCGCGCGGGCGGGCGACCCGTTTCTGGGTCAGGTAGCGGGGGATGAGAGGCAGCTGGCTCTGGGCGCGGCGCAAAGCTTGCTGGGCTTGCCGGGACGAGCCCTGGCGGAAGAGGGCCAGGACCTCGCCATAGGCCAGGTCCACCAGGCGGTCGCTGGGAAAGCGTCGGGCCAGGGCCAGGGCCTGTTCGTCCTCGCCGTGGCGGAGGTAGTCATTCATGAGATCGGCACGGATGCCGTGATGATCGCGGGGATTGAGCCGCAGCAGTCGGTGCAGGCTGGCGACGGCCTCCTCTTCCTGGCCGGCTTCGCTCTGGGCGAGGTAGAGTCGGAACAGGAGGCGCAGTGCCGGGCGATTGTCCGCCAGTTCCCAGGGGAGGTTCCGGGGGTCCTCGTCCGGCAGCACCCGGGCCAGGATCGACTGGGCCCGCTCCAGCAGGGGCACGAGCAGGGCGCGCGCGATCCAGGGTAGGGCGCTGTCCGGATGGACATAAATAGCGGTGACCAGGTCGTCGAGGATGTCGAGGCTGTCCGCCGCCTCCGGCTGGCGGTCGAGAAAGGCCAGCCAGTCCGCCTCTTCCCGCTCTTCCTCCTCCCAGGGGTTGGTGGCGGTGGCGATCGGCATGAGTTGCGGGCCGAGGGGTTTAGGGGCCGGGAAGGCGGTCTGCCACTGGGTCTCCAGTGCCGCCAGGTCGGGCGGCGGGAGCAGGCGCATCTGGTGGCGGGGCTCGGGAGCTGGCTGGGGATAGCCCACGGCGTCCCGCTCCGCGGCGGGGGTGGCGGCCAGGGGTTTGACGTCCCGCGTCTCCAGGATGGCCGCCTCCAGCTGATAAAGCGGGAGTGGGCGCTGGGCGTTAGCCCTGGTCCAGTCGCGCAGGTCCATGAGGCGGTGGTCGATGACGGCCGACTGGCTGGTCATGAGGGCATCCTGGGGATCGCGGCCGGCCTGCTCCAGGAAATCAAAAATCCCGGCGTCCTCCTCCCCCGAACGGCGCAGTTTGTGGCGCCAGAAGAGGGCGCGATCCCGGGCCAGGCCTTCCTCGTGCTGGGTCGCCAGCAGGGCAATCTCCAGCAGGGCGGTGCCGGGATTATCCGGGGCCTCGCGCTGGGTCTGGGAGAAGGCCAGTCGCGCCTCGGCGAAGGCGCCCTCGTCGATATGGATGGTGCAGAGGCGCTGCCAGGCGGCGGCGCGCAGGCCGCGACAGGGGTGCGCCCGCATGCGATCCAGGAAGGCGCGTTTCTTCTTCCAGTGATCGCGGCGGTCATAGGCATCGCAGAGGATGTTGAGGGCCTGCTCGCAGCGCTCGTCCAGCTTGGCGGCGGCGCGGTCATCAAAGAGGGCTTCGAGCAGGGCAATGGCGCGGCCGGGCTTGTCCTCCATCAGCCAGCGTTCCGCCGCTAGCCCCAGCAGGTGCGGTGGCACCTGGCCCGAGGCCAGGGCCTTCTTGAAGAGGGGCTCGCCCAGTTCCGCCAGCAGGAGTTCCCAGAGCAGGTCGGGGGGCATCTCGGGGGCGTCCTGGATCGCGCCGCAGCAATGACCATAGAAGGCCCGTGAGCCGCAGGGGCAGGGCATGGCGTCATCCGGCGCGGTCAGGGGCTGGGGATGAAAGCCCTGTCCCGGCAGGGGAGTGGCGTTCCAGATAGCGCGAGCCAGTAGAAAGGCCAGCCGGCGATCCTCGCCGGGGCCCAGGTCGGGTTGTTCCCGGTTGAGGATGGGCGTCAATTCGTCCTGGGCCCAGCGCAGGAAGCGCATCGGATGCTCGTCCTCCAGGATCCGCTGGAGACACAGGAGCAGGATCTGCTCGAAAGGGCCATCGTCCTCGGAAGGAGGTTGTTCTGGCGGTCCTGGGCTGAACATGGCGAACTCCCTGGCGGGGGCGGTTAGGAAGGGTATTTTAACCCGGCGCCCGGGACTATGACCGCGGGAGGATGGCGAAAGGTGGAGGCCCCACCGGCCCCCGTGAAAATTTCCGCCGGGCTGGCCAGATTGACCACTTCGGCCCTGATCTGCTATACAATCGCCAATTTCCGCCGGGCAGTAGTCCGTTCGGGCGGCCGCGACGGGTTTCTCTAACTAGAAACGGGCAATTGACATGAAGAAGACATGGCTGACCACGGTCGCCGTTGCGGCGGTATTCCTTTCCACGGGCGTTCAGGCGGCGGGCGACGCCAAGGCGGGAGAGGCCAAGACCGCTGTCTGCATGGCCTGCCATGGCCCCGCAGGTAACAGCCTGGTGCCGACCTGGCCCAAGCTGGCCGGTCAGCATCCTGAGTATATCTACAAGCAACTGATGGACTTCAAGTCCGCCGCCCGCGTTAACGAGAGCATGAGCCCCCAGGTCCTGACCCTCAATGAGCAGGATTTTGCCGACCTGGCCGCTTATTATGCCGCGCAGACCCAGACCGGCGGCACCACGGATCAGTCCGCGGTGGAACTCGGCGGGCGCATCTTCCGGGGCGGCAACGCCGAGACGGGCGTGCCCGCCTGCACCGGTTGTCATGGCCCGGCGGGTGCTGGCTTAGGCCTCGCCAAATTCCCGCGCCTGTCCGGACAGTACGCGACCTATGTCGAATCCACCCTCAAGCTCTACCGCGACAGCCTTCGCGCCAACGATCCTAATGGCATGATGCGCGGCGTCGCCGCCCGGATGACCGACGCCGAGATCGCCGCCGTGTCCCAGTATGTTCAGGGTCTGAGCCAGTAAGGCAAACCCACCGGGGGCGCGGCTCCCGGAACCAGCGCCACGCGAAAGGGCAGCCATCCGCTGCCCTTTCTCATTGGGGCCAGTCCTCTTTCGGGGTATCCTCCCGCTTATTGGCCAGATCCCATCTTCCCCCTCCTTCGAAAGGACGTCATGCAGCGGATCAAACTGCTCAGCTACAACATCCAGGCGGGAATTCACACCCGTCAATATCGCGAATACCTGACCAAGAGTTGGAAACACCTGCTGCCCCACCGCGAGCGGCAGGTCAACCTTGGGCGCATCGCCAGCCTGTTGGGGGACTTCGACCTGGTGGGTTTGCAGGAAATCGACGGGGGCAGCCTGCGCACCCGCTTCATCGATCAGATCGAATATCTCGCCGAGGAGGCCCAGTTCCCCTTCTGGTATCGCCAGGTCAACCGCGACCTCGGCAAGCTGGCTCAGCACGGCAACGGCGTCCTCAGCCGGCTTCGCCCGGCGCGAGTCGTCGAGCACAAGCTCCCCGGCCTGCCGGGGCGCGGCGCCGTCATCGTCGAGATGGACCTGTCCGATGGCGCCCTGCTGGGCGTCTGCATCCTGCACCTGGCCCTCGGCTGGCGGGCGCGCAGCCGCCAGTTGCGCTACATCGCCCAACTGACCGAACGCTATCCCTACCTGGTGGTCATGGGGGATTTCAACTGTGGCTGCCGTAGCCGGTCCCTGCGGCAACTGGTGCGGGAGTCCGACCTGCGTGGCCTGGATTGCGAGCTCAAGACCTTCCCAAGCTGGCAGCCCAAGCGCCGCCTGGACCACATCCTCGTCTCCCACACCCTGCGCATCCTGGATGTCGAGGTCCTCGATTACCCCCTCTCCGACCATTTGCCCCTGAGCATGACTATCGGCCTGCCGGAGGGGATCGTTGTTGATCAGTCTTGAATGAAGAGGCATCGCCAAGGGCTGGCGGTAAAGGTCGTAAGAGCCGCTTGAAAACCTGGAGTGGGCTCTGCCTCGCCGGGGAAGACCTCCTCCACCGCGATGAAGCTCCGGCCGTAACCGGCCTTATCCCGCCAGTCCCAGTCCCAGGCCGGATGACCAGAGCCGCAGGTGGGGCAGGCCAAGTATTTGTGCTCACGGCTCTCTAAGATCCGAGCCCAGTCATGATGAAGAGCCCGACAGACGGGACAGCGTGGCGGGCGGGTGTTGCGGCCCTGGAGTAAGGTCGGTCGCGGCAGGGGGCCAAGCAGGCGCACATGGGTGAAGGGGTCACCATCGGGTCTCGGCTCCAGTGAGAGATTGACTGAGCAGCCGGCAAAGGTCAGCAGGCCCAGGAAGTTCGTCCCGACAACAAAGGTGCTATCCATGCCAGGCAAGGGCTCGCCAATGAAGCCAATAGCCTTCAGGTCGGTTTGTAGAGCAGCGGCATCGATCGCCAGCATAGGGTTGGCGGGCGTCAGTAGCAGGCGCCCAGTATGGATGCGCATGGAATCTCTCCTTTTCGCCATTCTGGCGTGAATTGGCTAAGGGTCTGTAGGGTGGCAAAGATGAAGGTCAAAGTGGCCAGCCACTAACCGGTCAGACGCCGTGCCTTGGCGATGCGGGGGCGTGCCCGCGCGGCAAGTCAACCGTTTCGGCCAGACGCCCCTTGCCGTTCCTCCGCTGCGATGGGGGGAGCGATGAAGTCTCGCCCTAGGGCGTCCGCGGCCAGGATGGCATCCTTGACTGCGACCCAGGTCACCTCGAAAGCTTCATTATGGGAAGTCTCCCCCGGTGCCACGGCCCGTTCGGCGATGATCCTTGCCCGCTCCGCGGACAGGGTCTCGATGCCAAGCTCCGCGAGTGTCAACGGCAGACCAACGGACGCGGAGAATGTCATCAGCTCCCGGATCTCGGCAGACTCCCGGCCTTCCAGCACCAATTGCACCAAGGTGCCAAAGGCGACTTTTTCCCCATGCAGGCAATGATGGGTCTCCGGCGCGGCCGTCAGACCGTTATGAACGGCGTGGGCGACAGCCAGGCCACCCGACTCAAAACCTAGCCCTGATAGCAGGGTATTAGCCTCGATGATGCGCTCCAAAGCCGGGGTCACCGCGCCAGCCCGAGCTGCGGCGACAGCGGCGGTGCCATCTTGCAGCAGGGTTTGGTAGCAGGTGCGCGCGATCGCCATGGCCGCCAGCGTGCTGCCCCCTCCTACCTGATTGCGCTTGCAGGCGTGGTGTGCCGTGTCTGCCTCGAACCAGGTCGCCAGGGCGTCGCCCATGCCGGCGATGAGATAGCGCACCGGCGCCCGGGCGATGATGCGGGTATCCACCAGGACCAGATCCGGATTGCGTTTGTAAAATAGACATTTGTCAAAAACGCCGACGGGCGTGTAAACCACGGACAGGGCGCTGCAGGGGGCATCGCTGGCCGCGACCGTGGGGCAGCACACCACCGGCAGATTCAAGGCGGCGGCTACTGCCCGGGCGGTGTCGAGGGCCTTGCCGCCACCGGCGCCCACGATGCTCCCGGCCTGGGTGCGCCGGGCCTCCGCCGTGCAGCGTTCGATTTCCGGCAGGGTACATTCACCGCCAAATTCAACGACCTCAAAAGGGATCTTCTCGGTCCCGAAGGCCTCGATCCAGAGGGGCTCGGTTTGGCGACGCGCGGTGGGGCTGGCGATGATCAAGGGTCGGGTAGCGATGCCCATCTTGCCCATTTCCCTGGCGAGTGCGCGGCTGGCATCGGGACCTTGGACATAACGCGAGGGGGAGCAGAAAATCTTGAGCACGGGCTCTCTCCTTAAAGGGTGCGCCAGGGATGGGCATGGGGTTTCAGGATTCATCCGCGCCCCTGCCGGCCCAGTCCCGGGCAAACTGCCAGGCCGTGCGTCCACTGCGCGAGCCCCGTTGGAGGGCCCAGCGCAGGGCGGCGGGATCAACCGTCTCCGGGGCGCGTCGGGCGGCCCCGAGCCGCCCCAGCCAGTGGTGGACGATGGCCAGGTACTGGTCCTGGGTGAAGGGGTGGAAGGCGATCCAGAGACCGAAGCGATCGGAGAGGGAGATCTTCTCCTCCACGCCCTCTCCCGGGTGGATCTCGCCGTCGATCAGGGCCGTCTCGCGGTTCTCGCGCTGGAACTCGGGTAGCAGGTGGCGGCGGTTGGAGGTGGCGTAGATGAGCAGGTTGTCCGGCGCGGCGCTGAGAGAGCCCTCCAGCACCGCCTTGAGGGCCTTGAAGCCGAACTCGCCGGCGTCGAAGGAGAGGTCGTCGCAAAAGATGACGAAACGCTCCGGCCGGCCGTGAATCAAGTCCAGCACCTCCGGCAGGTCCGCCAGATCGTCCTTGTCCATCTCGATAAGCCGCAGGCCTTGGTCGCGTAGCGCGTTGAAGATGGCCTTGATCAGGGACGACTTGCCGGTCCCCCGAGACCCCCAGAGCAGGATGTTGTTGGCGCCGCGCCCGGCCAGGAACTGGCGGCTGTTGCGGAGAATCTCGGCCTTCTGACGGTCGAGGCAGAGCAGGTCGTCCAGGGCCAGCCGCTGGGGGTGAGCCAGGGCCTGCAGGTGCCCGCGCCCACCTCCACGGCGCCAGCGGAAGGCCTGGGCCTCCCAATCGGGGGCGGCGGGGGGCGCTGGCAGCAGTGCCTCAAGGCGGTCCAGCAGCCGCGCCGCCTGCTCCATCAGGTCAGGAGTATCCGTCACGGCGACCCTCTGTCCATCGGTTGGCTCCCGGTCCAGTCCGGCATCTGGCTAACCTGCCCCCTGCCCTTAGTTTCGGCCAGATGATTTGCTGCAAGTTTCAGGCATGTATCCGCCGGTACTTCAACCGATGGGGCTGGTCCGCCTCCGCCCCCAGGCGGCGATGGCGGTCGGCCTCGTAGTCGGCGTAATTGCCCTCGAACCAGGTGATCTGGGAGTCGTCCTCGAAGGCCAGGATGTGGGTGGCGATGCGGTCCAGGAACCAGCGATCATGGCTGATAACCAGGGCGCAGCCGGGGAAGGCGAGGATGGCCTCTTCTAGGGCGCGCAGGGTCTCCACGTCCAGGTCGTTGGTGGGCTCGTCGAGGAGCAGGAGATTGCCACCGCTTTTTAGGACCTTGGCGAGGTGGATACGGTTGCGCTCGCCGCCGGAAAGTTCGCCGATGCGTTTCTGCTGGTCGGTGCCCTTGAAGTTGAAGCGCCCGCAATAGGCCCGCGAGGGCATCTCGTAGCGGCCGACGATGATGGTGTCCGAGCCATTGGAGATCTCCTCCCACACCGTCTTGCCACCATCCAGGGCGTCGCGGCTCTGATCGACATAGGCGATCTGCACCGTTTCGCCAATGCGCAGGGTACCGGCGTCGGGCTGCTCCATGCCGGTCAGGAGGCGGAAAAGGGTGGTCTTCCCCGCGCCGTTGGGGCCAATGATACCGACGATGCCGCCCTTGGGCAGATTGAAGGAGATATTCTCGTAAAGCAGGCGGTCGCCGTAGGCCTTACTCAGGCCCTGGGCCTCGACCACCAGGTCGCCCAGGCGCGGGCCGGGCGGGATATAGATCTCGTTGGTCTCGTTGCGGGCCTGGAATTCCTGGGACTGGAGTTCGTCGAAGCGGGCCAGGCGGGCCTTGCTCTTGGCATGGCGACCCTTGGGGTTGGCGCGCACCCACTCCAACTCTTGCTTCATGGTCTTGATGCGGGCGCCCTCCTGCTTCTGCTCCTGCTCCAGGCGGGCCTCCTTCTGCGCTAGCCAGGAGGAGTAGTTGCCCTCCCAGGGGATGCCGTAGCCGCGGTCCAGTTCCAGGATCCAGCCGGCGACATTGTCGAGGAAGTAGCGGTCATGGGTGACGGCGACGACGGTGCCGGGGTATTCGTGGAGGAAACGTTCCAGCCAGGCCACGGACTCGGCGTCCAGGTGGTTGGTGGGCTCGTCCAGGAGCAGCATGTCGGGCTTGGACAACAGCAGCCGGCACAGGGCCACCCGGCGCCGCTCGCCACCGGAGAGCTTGGCCACGTCGGCGTCCCAGGGCGGCAGGCGCAGGGCCTCGGCGGCTACCTCCAGGGTGCGGTCCAGGTTATGACCGTCGGTGGTCTCGATCAGATTCTCCAGTTCCGCCTGCTCCTTGGCCAGGGCGTCGAAATCGGCGTCCGGCTCGGCGTAGGCGGCATAGACGGCGTCCAGGCGCTCCAGGGCAGCCTTGATATGGCCCAGGGCCTCCTCGACATTGCCGCGCACGTCCTTGGTGGGATCGAGCTGGGGTTCCTGGGGCAGGAAGCCGACCTTGGTGCCGGGCTGAGGCCGGGCCTCGCCCTCGATCTCGGTGTCGAGACCGGCCATGATGCGCAGCAGGGTGGATTTGCCCGAGCCGTTGATGCCGAGGACGCCGATCTTGGCGCCGGGGAAGAAGGACAGGGAGATGTCGCGCAGGATCACGCGCTTGGGCGGCACGATCTTGCCGACCCGATTCATTGTGTAGATATACTGCGCCATGGCTGAAGGATGCGGTTCTCGTCTGGGGGGTTGCAGGGGATTGAGGGGGATGAGCTGGGCTGGGGATCAAGGCCCGCCCGCCAGGGCTGGGCTTTAACGGGGGCCTAAACTGGGTATCATTATTTCATAAATGCCGCTGGCGGTTCCGATCCCCGCCGCGGGCCTGAGGTTCGTGATGAATTTTTACCCCAAGGGGAGCGCCATCCCCGTTATTGGCTTTGTCGCCCCGAGCGGGACTGGCAAGACGACCCTGCTCCAGAAGCTGGTGCCCGTCTTGCGGCAGCGGGGGCGGCGGATCGGCTACCTCAAGCATGCCCATCATGGTTTCGAGGTCGATCGGCCTGGCAAGGATAGCTATGAGATCCGCGCGGCTGGCGCCCACCAGGTCCTGCTCGCATCGGGAGACCGCTGGGTCTTGCAAGGTACCCCCAAGGCCAGCGGCCCGGACCCGGACCTAGCGGAGATGCTCGCCCGCTTCGATCCGGAACAGGTCGATCTGATCCTGGTGGAGGGCTTTAAGTTCAGCGCCTTCCCCAAGATCGAGGTCCACCGCGCCGCCCTGGGTGGGCCTTATCTCTATGCCGCTGATCCGCATATCCTTGCCCTGATCTCGGATGGCGCGCCGCCGGTGGGAAGGCACCCGCCTCTGCTGCCTCTGGGGGATACGGAGGCTATCGCCGATTTCATCCTGGCCGCTCTCGCCACGGCGCCCCCCTAAACTGGAGTTGCCGCCCGGGCCCTTCCCGCCGTGGGGGTGGCTGAGCACCTCTTTGCCATGACCCTTAGCCCCGGTCATCACCGCTCCGCCGTGAGGTAGGCGATCCAGCCTGCCTCGGGCTCGCCTTCCTCCACGGGTACGAAGATGCCATCCGGCTCGCCCTGGGCATCCCAGCCCTGCCAATAGCACAGCACGCGGCCAAAGCCCGCCTCCGCCAGCAGTTCCCGAATCTCGGGCAGGGACCAGAGCCGCCAGTCATAGCTGAAGGCCTGCTCCAGCCGCGAGCCGTCACTGAAAGCGAAGTGGATGTGACAGATCAGCCGGCCGCTGATGGGGTCGTAGTGGGCCTGGTCCCAGATATAGGTGAAAAGACCCTCGTCACCCTGGATGACCCGCTCCTCCGCCGTCAACCGGTAGGCGTCATAGCCGCCATAGGCATCCAGGAAAAACACCCCGTCCGGTTTGAGACTGTTACGGACCTGGCGGAAATAGGTCAGGAGGGACGCCCGCTTCGTCAGCAGCCAGTAACTGAAGTTCAAGGCGCAGACGATATCCTGGGTGCCCGTTTCCACGGCGAGGACGTTGTCCAAACGCAGCGTCACCCGTTTAGCCTGGGCCTCGTCCAGTGGCTCCAGATTATGCTTACGCCCCCAATCCAGCACCTCGGGGTCGATATCGACCCCCGTTGCCAGGTTGGTCTTGCGCCGACGTACCCATTGACAGCACAGGGCCGCGGTGCCGCAGAAATCCTCCCGCAGCCGCCGGGCGGTTTTCAGGCGCAGGTCGCGGTAGGTACGGTCGATGAAATCCACCTCCGCCTGGGGGCACTGGACCGATTGCTCATAGAGCTGGTGGCGATCCGCCTGATCGGCGAGGGTGGGGGAGGGCGGTAGCTTAGTCATGGCCTACAGGCTGTTGAGTCCGGGAGTGGAGAAGCGCACGCCCCTATAAACCACGGCTGGGCATGACTCGCGAAGCTTAGATACCTGCACCTTCGCTCCCGGCGGTCCTGGATGGGAACGGCAAGGTGGGCGGGGAGCCCGGAAAACTTGCGCCTTAGAAAGGATTCCATTATCTTGCGCCCTCCCAACGGCAGGAAAGGCATCCCGGGCCTAGCCCGAGCGCCCGCTTGTTGGGTCAAACCCTGGAGAGGTGTCCGAGTGGCTTAAGGAGCACGCCTGGAAAGCGTGTATACGGCAACGTATCGAGGGTTCGAATCCCTCTCTCTCCGCCACATACTTGATTACTCATGTTTGTCACCCTGACACAAGACCATGTTGTGTGTTTCCTGGGGGTGGCTTGCGCAATAGGCCAGGCGTTGGTCCCTAAAGCTGGCTAAATGCCGCTCAATGTTTCCGCCCGTCAGTTCGACGCCAAATTCATCCCCACCGCCAGGCTGGGATGGCAAAAAAAATCTTTCCAGAATTTTCCGCCCGGCGACGCTGTTGTAATGGGAATATTCCCAGTAGTAACGCATGGTGTCACTGCCGGTCACCTGGGGAATGTCCTCCATGGTGACCGGGTTGTAGCCGGTAAAATCCATAAAGCGGATATCACAGCCCTCCTGGCGCCTTTGGTCGAAGAGTCGGACCAGGCCGCGTTTCCATTCCTCCTGATCTTTCCAGATATTTTCCCAGTAGGATAATTCCGCCAGGGCATGCACGGGGTGCAGGAAGAAGCGGAAGGCCACCCCTTGCTGGCAGTAATCGCGGGTCACGGCATCCAGGGCGCCCATGGCCTCGGGGATGGTATCTGGCAATGAGGAGGGATCGCCCTCGTTCACTATCTTATCGAAGGCCTTCCCCGCCCCGCCTTCGTCCGCCATGATATAAGTCAGACACCGGTCGGATTTATGTCCATGGGTGGCGAGTATGGGCAGACATTTTTGGTCGGAAAGGCCGAGCAGGATTTTCCAGGCTTCTATTGACAGGGTCATGGAGATGGAACGTTTGATATTGATCAGTGCGCGCTTGAGGGGGTACCAGGGTTCCTGGGCAATCAATTCATCGACCAAGTCGCTATTCCCGCCCTGGGTCCCGAATTGCCAACCATAGTCGAAACCCCATACGACCACGTCGGGTCGATGAAAGTAGCTGGTATGGCGTAGCATCTTGATGGCATCACCCAGGGTGGCGCCGCTAATTGCAAGATTAAACGCCCGTCGGCCGGAGAATAGTTCATCGGCATCCGTGGGTAGCCCTATTTCAGTCCGGGAACTGCCAAGGAACACGATCTCCGGCTTGTAGCGGTAGGCCGCATAGGTTTTGCCCCAGGGGACTATCTTCTGCTGGGGCGGGCTCAGCCTCGCCAGGACGGGGGTATCCCACTGATGAATGACGTAAGGGTCAACCCAGTAGGTGAGGGTGACCAGGCTGGCGAGCAGGCCGAACGCGGTCAGGCCCAGATACCAGAGATAACGGCGGGAATCGGCGGGGGTTGGGGAGGAGGACATAGTGAATCAGAATTGGGCGTAAATGAAATCGGTGGGCCTGTCCATGCTCAAAATGGAGATGGCAATGATGATGCCCGTCACCAGGCCCCAGCCGAGACTGGGCCGCCATTGCAGTCGCCACAGGGAGAAGGAGGCGAGGGCATTGGGATAGCGGTTTTCGAAATACAGGAATATCTCGTTGGTGTTGGGCATCAGGAAGGCGATCAGGGCGCTCAGGCCAACCAGGGCGTATTCCCAGGGGCTGATCGCCAGGTTGGCGGAGAGGCCATTGAGTCCGGTCAGACCGCTCAAGGTTTGCAGGGCGGCATCGACATCCGGCGCGCGGAAAAAGCACCAGGCCAGCATCACCGCCAGGAAGGTCAGGACCCGATTCAGGAAAACGACTAATTTTCCGGGAGGTTGCCGCGCCGGGCCCGCAAAGGATTGCCAGCCATGCTGGATACAGAGATAGAGGCCATGCAGGCCGCCCCAGATGACGAAGGTCCAGTTAGCACCATGCCAGAGGCCGCCCAGCAGCATGGTCAGCAGCAGGTTGCGATAGCGCGCCAGTTGGCCACGCCGGTTACCGCCCAGGGGGATGTAGAGGTAATTACGCAGGAAGCGCGACAGGGAGATATGCCAGCGTAACCAGAATTCGCTGACACTGGCAGCCTTGTAGGGCGAATCAAAGTTAAAGGGTATCTGGAACCCCAGCATGCGCGATACCCCGATCGCCATATCCGAGTATCCGGAAAAATCGAAGTAGAGTTGAAAACTGTAGGCAAAGAGGCCGAGCCAGGCGCTGAGAAGATCCGGGTTATCCGCCGCGAAGGCGGCATTGACCACGGGCACCAGGTTATCGGCGATTAGGATCTTTTTGGCCAGACCAAAGGTGAAGAGGGTAATGCCCACGGCGAAATTATTGGCGCTGGGCAAATAATTACGGCTGTCGGCGAACTGCGGGATCATATCCTTGTGATGCAGGACGGGGCCTGCCACGATGTAGGGGAAATAGGAGGCAAAGAGGGCATATTTCCCCAGGCCGACCTCCTCGACCTTGCCATGGCGGGCGTCAACCAGAAACGAAATCTGCGTGAAGGTGAAAAACGAGATGCCAATCGGGAGCAGCACATCCAGCAGGTGCAGGTCTTCTCCCGTCAGGTTGTTGAGGGAGTCGATAAAGAAATTGGCATACTTAAAGTAGCCCAGCAGGGCGATGTTGAAAACGATAGCCCCTGCCAGCCAGATCCTTTTGCGGGACTCGGCGGCGCGCAAAATGCTGCGATAGGCTAGATAATTGCCAATGATTGATAGGGCAATGATCGGCAGATATTTGTAATTCCAGGAGGCGTAAAAAACCAGGGAGGCCAGCAGCAGCCAGGTCGCGGCCCAGTCCGTGTTTCTTCTCCCGAGGAGGAAGAAGCCCGCGAGGGTGATGGGTAAAAAGAAAAAGATGAAATTAAACGAACTGAAAACCATGGGCTTGCCCTGGGGGGAAATCGATCTCGAGGGAGATCGTCTTCAAGGTTCAAATAGAGGCCCGCCAAGGCCCCAAGGGTTAAGAGGCTGGCCAATTCCGCAGCCTGGCATTAGAAACCCCTGGCCGACGCTTGGCAATGGCGTTTCAGGCCAGAGCCGTGACGGCAGCGAGTGCCACTCGCATCAAGATGCCCTCAGGGCCCAGGGGTGGCTGTGGCCGGTAGGGCCGGCGCTGGCCCCGCCACTGCATATCTCAGGACGTTGGCCACGCCGGTGTTGTCAACATAGGCCTCCCTGACCGGGTCATCGCCGATCACGAACCGGGCCAGCCCTTCGCTGCCAGTGCCACGCGCATAGACCCCTACCAGGCTATTGGTGTGCCCCTTGGCATTGAAGGCCAGTTGCGGCAGGCGGCCAGGGCCCTGGTCCACCAGGGGCGTGAAGGGCAACTTGTCCGACCCGGGTCCCCAGAGCAATCCTGTTTCATGATCACTGGTGATGATGAGCAGCGATTCCCCCCAGTGGCTGTGCGCCTCAACCCAGTGCACGACCGCCTCGATCGCCGCGATGAAATCCACCTGTTCCTGGATCAGGCGGTTGGCATCCTGGTTGTGGGACGCCCAGTCGATGGCGCCTCCCTCGATAGCGAGAAAGAAGCCTTCAGGATCCTCGTCAAGGACATTCAGTGCCCCTTGAACCAGGGTGACCAGGTCCGGAACCTGGGCGTTGCGCGGTGTGTCAGCAGCCGGGTTCCCCGCATCCGCGGCCTGCCGGCCCTGTTGCAGCGTCGTCGCGACCTGGGCCGTACCGAGCACCCGCGGGGGCGTGGGGCCGGTGGTCAGGGCCGTGAATTCCGCCTGGGTGGAAAGGGGTCGAAAACCCTGATAGGTGCCGTCCGGACGGGCCCGGGCGGCCTCTATGGCACTCCAGGTCTCTGGACCACCGACATAGCGGTACTCCTTGGCGGTCTCGATCGGCGCGCCGTTGTTGTCATAGTCCGGGTTGCCGCAACCCATGATGACATCCATGACCCCAACCGCCAGCATCTCGTTGGCGATCTCGACGTAGTGGTCGCGGTGGACATTGTGGGCGTTACTCAAGCCCGCCGGCGTGGCGTGGGACCAGGGGACCGTGGTCACGACGCCAACGGCCTTGCCCGCGGCCTTGGCCACCTCCGCCAGGGTGGGTTGCAGGGGTTGATCCTGGTCGCTCCAGTTGATGGCCCTGTTGTAGGTCTTGGTCCCCATGGACAGGGCCGTGGCCGCCGCGGCGGAATCCGTGGGGGTGGCGATCAGCCAGCCATAGGCTTGCTCCCGGTCCCAGGCCTTGACCGGGTCGTAAACCAGGTTGGGGTCCTGGGCGCCCTTGCCGGTTGGCGCGCTCGACAAATTTAAGGGGTAGGTGCTGCAGCCCAGCTTGACCCAGCCAGGTCCGTCATAAAGCTGCGTGCTCCGGCCGGTGCTGGCATCCCATCGACCCTGGTACATGCTGGCCGCATCCCAACTGTTGTAGCCGGCCCCATCCGCGATCATGAGGATGACATGCTTGACCCTGGGGCCAGGGTCGCCCAGGGTCATTGAGGAATAAACGGCGAGGATCAGCGCCAAGCCCACCATTCCCGCATACCGGCTTAGCCATGAATCGCTTGGGGGCCGAGACCTCGTTGGTGGGCTCCCGGGATGCCCCGGATGGCCCGTCGCCAGCGGGGGCGGCCAAGCGCCGGCTAATCGAATCGGGTTCATCATGGCCCCCGGCGCTTCCAGACCGTCAGCTCCGACAGGCTGTGCTGGAACTTGCGGCGCGTCTCGCGGATGACAAAGGGGACCTCGACCGGGCCCTCGACCAGATCGAAATGGGGGCCGAGGAGGTCCTGGAGGCCGTCGAGGGTGGTGTAGGACTCGCCATCCTTCTTGAAGCCGCCGACCCATTCCTCGCGCGGGGTATGTTCCTCCAGCCAGGTGTAGGGTGAGGCCAGCACCAGCAGGCCACCGGGGTTGAGCCGTTCATGTACCTCAGCCAGGAAGCGGCGCGGGGCATAGAGGCGGTCGATGAGATTGACCGCCAGGATCAGGTCATAGCCGCTGAACACCGGTTTCAGGTTGCAGGCGTCGCCCTGCCAGAAGGCCACCCGTGGCGCGACCTCCGCCAGACCCAGGTCCACCAGGCGGCGTTCGCGGTACAGCACCAGTTCGCCCTCGTCCGGGAGGGTGTAGCGGATGACGCCGCTTTCGGCCAGTTGCACGCCGGTCTGAATGAAACGGGCGGAGAAATCGATCCCCTCGACCTGAGTGAAATGGCGTGCCAGTTCAAAGCTGGACCGACCGGTGGCGCAGCCCAGGTCCAGGGCTCGCCCCGCCGCCCGGCCCTGGCCGTGGCGGGCCCAGGCGGCGAGGGCGATGTCCGCCACGGCGCGGGGGAAGTTAGGCACGCCGAAGTAGGCGTCGCCATAGTGGAATTCGGCATACTGCGACAGCAGTGCATCGGTTTCGTACCGGGAGTCGGGCTGGGTCGCCGGCGCCGCGCTGACGATGTAGCGGAAGCCCGCGTGCTGGAAAAAGTGGCGGCGGAAGGCATAGCGCGAGGCAAGGCGGGACTCGTTGCCGGTCGCGATCCAGGACCCGCCCTTGATAATGTTGTGACGGTTATCGAAGGTGGGCGTGGTGAAGTCGTCATAAATGGGATGGACCGCGAAGCCCGCGAAGGGGTAGGTGGGCGTCTCGCACCACTGCCAGACGTTACCGACCACGTCGAACAAGTCGCCGTGGGGGAAGCGGTCGACCGGACAACTGGAGGCCCAGTGGTCGAGGTGCAGATTGGCGGTCGCGGGCCCGTCCATCGGCACGTTGGCCAGGCCGGCATGGTCATGGAGGCGGTGCCATTCATCCTCGCTCGGCAGTCGGACAGCCAGGCCGGTCTCCCGCGCCTTCCAGCGGCAGAAGGCTCGTGCCTCGTGGCAGTTGGTCTCCACCGGCCAGTCCCAGGGCATGGGTACGACCTCAGCCAGCAGACGCAGCCTCCAGGTATCGCCATCCGCCACCCAGAAGGTCGGATGCCGGGCTTGGGCGAAGCGCAACCAGCCCTGGCCTTCCTCGTCCCAGAGGCTGGCGTCGGCGTAGCCGCCGGCCAGGACAAAGGGCAGGAACTCGCCGTTGCTGGTCAAATAGCGGGCGGCGCGGAAGGCGGTGATCTCGGCCTCGTGGTGACCGTATTCATTGTCCCAGCCATACCAGGGGTCATCGAAGTCCCGGCCCAGTCGGACCTGGCCGGCAGGGATCTCCACCAGACTATTCTCGGGCGCCGCGCCGCTGATGGGGCAGGGTGACCAGTCCGGGTGGGGCCGCACCCAGTCCAGCACCTGCTGGCGGATCAGCACCGAAGAGGTTTCCAGGTGGATGCGTTCGTGCTCGATACCCATCAGCACCACCCAAAAGGGGTCGTGCCAGCCGATGGGCAAGGCCAGGGGCGTGTCGCGGATCACCTGGTCCACCGAGGCGCGCACCTGGCGGCGGTAGTCCCAGAGCTGGTCCAGGCTTGGCCAGTCGTAATGGGACTCGTCCAGGTCGTCCCAGCTCATCTCATCCACGCCGACGGCGAACAGGGATTCCAGCCGGGGGTCGATGCGCTGGTCCAGCAGCCCGGCCAGCACCAGCTTGTTGACGAAGAAGGTGGCGGTGTGACCCAGGTAGAAGATGAGGGGATGGCGCAGGCTGATCGGCTTGCGGGTATAGGCCAGGTCGTTAGCCAGCAACTGGAACAGGGATTCGTAGCGGTCCCAGGTGGCGTGAAAATAGCTCAGGATCTCGGCGCGCTTGGCTTCCGGGTCCGTGCCATCCAGGCGTGGGGTGCGGGCAAGGAGTGTGGTTGGCATGGCCTTGGTGACTGCTTTGGAGGATGGCTCAGCTTGCCCCAAAGCGCACGGGGGTTCAAGAACTCTCGGGGTTGGGATACCTCGGGTCCTTGACGGCCCCGGGGGGTGGCGAAGTATGCTGGAGCCAGCGGATCAGCAAGGTCAGATAAAATTTAGGATGAAATCCCGGCGGCTCATACTCGCCTTCGCCCTGGTGGTCTTCCAGTTCTTGCTGGGGGCTCACGAACTGGATCACCTCACGCAGGGTGAAGCGGACCCCTGTCCGATCTGCATGATGGGCGCAGCCCCCGCCTTGTTGTCCACCGTATCCCCGCCTCCAACGCCCAGCCTAGCCTGGCGCGTCGAAGTCCCATCCACGATCGCCGATAGCCCCATCATTCGTCCCCAGCGCGCCCCGGTGGCGCGCGCCCCGCCCGCCTAATCCCGATTAGACCCTAAACCCTCCCTATACCCGTCCCGGACGCGGTAGGGTGATTGCTGACCCTGATCGGAACCTTAAAACATGCGTCATTCCCTGTCGCAGGGGGTGCTGTGCGCCACCCTGCCCACCCCCCGGCCCTATCTACTGCTGGCGGCCCTGCTTGCCCCTGGCACCACCATGGCGGCGAGCGATACCGAGATCGCCGAGCTGAGATCCATGCTCAACCAGATGAAGTCTCAGTACGAAAGCCGTATCGCGGCATTGGAGTCCCGTCTCGCCAAGGCCGCGCGCGACGCCAGTTCCAGTAATCGAGAGTCGGACCGCGTCGCCTCACGGGCGGATAAGGCGGCCGCCACGGCGGAGCCCCGACCCATGACCGCCCCCACCGCTCCGGGTGCCGTGCCCCTTGTGGCGTCGCCCCCAGCCGCGGCGAGCGGCGGCGCCTTGGGTGCCCTGACCTCCGGTAGTGCCTTCAATCCCCAAATCTCCGTCTTTCTGGACGGCAATTATTACCAGGATGGGGTCGATGGCGAGGGCTCCGTGCTGGTGGGCGCGGCCTATCAACCGTCCCGGCTGCTCCCTCATGCCCACGCCGGCACGGCGGCCCTGGAGTCCGAGGCCCATGCCCACGGGGCGGCGGAGAACGGGTTCAACTTTCGGGAGGCGGAGCTGGCCTTCTCGGCCACCGTGGACCCCTACTTCGACGCCAGCCTCTTTATCTCGATAGACGGGGACGGGGGGGTCGAACTGGAGGAGGGCTGGCTCCAAACCCGCGGCCTGCCCTATGGGCTGCGTATCAAGGCCGGCAAGTTCTTGAGTGACTTTGGGTATATCAACAGACAGCATCCTCATCAATGGGATTTCGTGGACCAGAATCTGCCGTATCTGAATCTGCTCGGCCCCCATGGGCTTCAGGACACGGGGGTCCAGCTCACCTGGCTGCCCAAGCTGCCCTTTTACACCTTGGTCGGGGCCGAGTTGGCCCAGGGCAATCAAGAGATCCTTGGCGCTACCCTGGACTCGGTGGAGCAGCAGGAGCTAGGGCTGGGGGACACCGGTGGCGGGCCGCGACTCTGGACGGCCTTTGCCAAGGTGGCACCCGAGCTTGGCGACCGCCATGCCCTGCAATTGGGTATCTCCTACGCCCATAATCGCCAACATCAGGAGGTTCAGCCCTACCTTCACGGCGAGGAGGGACACGACCACCCGGCCGAGGACCCGGAATTGCCCGAGGAGATTGGTCTCGCGGGTGATGCGGGACTCTGGGGGATCGATCTGGTGTACAAGTACGCGGGAGGCCGCCCCCAGGGTCAGGGGGACTTCAAATTTCAGACCGAGTATCTCCGGTCCATCAAGGATATGGAAATCCGCTCCAGTCCTGACCCGGAGGAGTTGGGGTTGCGCCCCACCTTCACCACCGATGGTCTTTATGCCCAGGCGCTCTATGGATTCGCACCCCGCTGGACCGCGGGTCTGCGCTACGACGTGCTGGGGCTGACCAACGAGGTCAGTGGTGGTGGCGAGCAGGCCTCCTTTGGGGCCTCTAACCGCTGGACCTTGGATCTGACCTGGAAACTCTCGGAGTTTTCGCTCCTGCGGGCCCAGTACGCCAAGAATGACATCCTCGTGGAGCCCGGCGAACGGGCGCATTTCGATGCCTTCTACCTGCAATTTCTGGTGAGCATGGGTAGCCATGGCGCCCATGGCTTTTAACCCCGGAGACATTCCATGATCACACAACTCAAGATGGCCCTGGTCGTGCTCCTGGCCCTGGCGTCGGCCCAAGCCGCCGCCCTGGAAATCGTGGCAACCGCTTCGAGCCTGGGCGCGCTGGCCCGGGAGGTTGCGGGCCCGGGTGCGACCCTGACGGTGTTAGCGGGTCCCGATCGGGATCTGCACCAACTCCAGGCCAAGCCCAGCATGATTCGTCACCTGCGTGATGCCGACCTGGTTGTGGCCCTAGGGGCTGAACTGGAGTCCGGTTGGCTGCCGGCGGCCATTAGCGGGGCCGCCAATCCGAACATCCAGCCCGGCAAGCCCGGTTACTTCGAGGCGGCCGCCCAGGTTGAGCTGCTAGAGACCGGTGGAGCAGCGGATCGTGCCATGGGTGACGTCCATCCGGTGGGCAACCCGCATCTGGACCTGGATCCCCTGCGCATGGCAGCCGTTGGCCAGGCCCTGGCCGCGCGCCTGGGCCAGCTCGATCCAGCGGGGGCCGCCGGTTATCGTCAGCGGGCTGACGCCTTTACCACCCAGGTCCGTGCACGGGTGGCCGAGTGGAACAAGACCCTGACGGGCGCCCCGGGGGCGGTGCTCTATCACCGGGACGCGATTTATCTGCTGAGTCGTTTTGGCGTGCCCTTGCTGGGCGTCATCGAACCCGTTCCCGGGGTGCCGCCCACGGGCCGCCAACTGAGTGAGCTGACCAGGGCCCTCAAGGATAGTCGCGGAGTCATCCTCTTCACGCCATACCAGTCTCCGCAGGCTCCCCAGGCTCTCGCCCGGGATTTGGGTTGGCAGGCCATTCAGCTTCCCCTTGAACCCCCGGTGGATGCCGATGGGGAGGGCTATCTGGCACATATCGGGCGTTGGGTCGCGGCGCTCGCGAGTGTCCGATGAGCCAGGCAATGCCGGACCGGTCCGCCGCCCTGCTCCGGGTCATAGACCTGGTGGCGGGGTATGCGTCGCCGGTGGTTGGGCCCGTCTCCTTCGAGATCCGCCCTGGCGAGACCCTGGGCCTCTGGGGGTCCAATGGCAGCGGTAAATCAACCCTGCTTCAGGCTATCGCCGCGGGTGCGCGGGTCTTTTCCGGAAAGATAGAGCGGGCGGACGGTCTGACCCTTGCCTATCAGGAGCAAAGGCCGGCGCGGCCGGCCACCATGCCTGTCACGGGCCGGGATCTGCTGGGCTGTGCCGGGGTACCGCCTGAACGATCCCCTCCTGGGATGCCGGGCGAGGTCTTGGGTCGGCGGGTCGATCGCCTGAGTGGTGGTCAGTTTCAGTTCTTATGCGTCTGGGCCGTTCTGGCTAGGGGCGCCGATCTGGTGCTCCTGGACGAGCCCACTAATAATATGGACCCCCGCCATGAGTTGTTACTCACGGAGCTGTTGTCGACCCCCAGCCCGGGGCCCGATCAGCTTCGCGGAGTGCTGCTGGTGAGCCATGAGCGCGCCTTTCTTGAAGGAGCCTGTACACGAGTTCTGGAGATCGGGGCATGGGACTGAGTTCGCCACTCGCCCGTTATTTTGACCGAGTGGGAGGCCTGCCATGACCTGGGATCTGCTTGCCGACCCGATCTTTCGTCTACCCTTCCTGGCCGGTCTGTTGCTGGCCGGGGTGCTGCCGGTGCTCGGGGTGCTGCTGATGCTCCGGGAGGAGTGGCTGGCCGCCCTGGGGCTCGCGCATTTGGCGGCGGCCGGCGCCCTCTTGGGCATAGCCCTGGGGGTACCCGCCCTGTTCGGGGCGGGACTCGGTGCCGGCGCGGGCGGGATGGCTAAGTCATTGATGGGCATCCGCGGCAATGGCGCCTACGCCTTCATGATCCTGATCGGCTGGTCGGGGCTCATGCTGGTCGCCGCCAATGTCCCCGGCGGGGAGGCCCTGGGATATGCCTTGATCGACGGCCAACTTTACTTTGCCGGCTGGCCAGAGTTGACCGCCGCCCTGCTGCTGGTCCTGGCCGCCGGGATAGCCCTGCCCGGATTGATGCCCAAGTTGTTGCACGCCCGGTTTTTCCCCCGACACGAAGATGCCAACCAAATGCCTGCCTGGCGCTGGCATCTGGGCTTCGATCTGCTGGTCGCCCTGGGGCTCGCTTGGGGATCATGGGTGCCTTCGTCCTCATCCTAGTGCCCGCTTGGGCGGCCTTTAGGGTAGCCCCGAGTTGGGGCTGGACCCTGGGGATCTCCGCCCTGCTTGGCATCACGGCCTATGGGGGCGCCTTCGTCCTGGCCTTGGGGCTGGACCAGCCCTTCGGGCCAATCTTGGTGATCGTTTGTCTGGGGCTTGGTGGCTTGGTAGGGCGATCCGCTTAGCGCGGGTTTTTCTTGTAGGGTGGCAGTGACCGAGCCCAAAACGCCAGCCAGGTCTTCGAAAAGGGCCACTCGCCACTTCCTACTTCTAAATTCTTCCTTCACACTTCACTCGTCCCGCCCACCACGCCCACCCTCTGAAACCCGCTTCTCCCATGGCCAACGGTAAACCCGAAAAAAACAAATCCCTGGAATCCTGGATCTGGGATGCCGCCTGCTCCATCCGTGGGGCCAAGGATGCGCCGAAATACAAGGACTACATCCTTCCGCTCATCTTCACCAAGCGCCTCTGCGACGTCTTCGACGACGAGCTGAACCGCATCGCCGCCGAGGTCGGCTCGCGCAACAAGGCCTTCCAGCTCGCCAAGGCCGACCACAAGCTGGTGCGCTTTTACCTCCCTCTGGTGCCGGACGATCCCGAGCAGCCGGTCTGGTCCGTCATCCGCAAGCTCTCCGACAGGATCGGCGAAGGCGTCACCACCCACATGCGCGCCATCGCCCGGGAAAACCCGCTGCTGCAGGGCATCATCGACCGCGTCGACTTCAACGCCACTACCCACGGCCAGCGCGATCTCGACGACGACCGCCTCTCCAACCTCATCGAGGCCATCAGCACCAAGCGCCTGGGGCTCGACGACGTCGAGGCCGACATCATCGGCAAGAGTTACGAATACCTCATCCGCAAGTTCGCCGAAGGTGGCGGCCAGAGCGCCGGCGAGTTCTACACCCCGCCCGAGGTTGGCACCATCATGTCCCGCGTCCTCCAGCCCGAGCCCGGCATGGAAATCTACGACCCCACCTGCGGCTCCGGCGGTCTGCTCGTGAAATGCGAGATCGCCATGGAGGAAAGCGTTCATGACAAAGATGCGGGTAAAAAGCGCACCGTCGCCCCGCTGAAACTGTTCGGCCAGGAATTCACCCCCGAGACCTGGGCCATGGCCAACATGAACATGATCATCCATGACATGGAAGGCCAGATCGAGATCGGCGATACCTTCAAGAACCCCAAATTCCGCTGGCGCGGGAAGCTCCGCACCTTCGACCGCGTCGTCGCCAATCCCATGTGGAACCAGGACGGGTTCACCGAGGCTGACTACGACAACGACGAGCTCGACCGCTTCCCCGCCGGGGCCGGCTTCCCCGGCAAATCCTCCGCCGACTGGGGCTGGGTGCAGCACATCCACGCCAGCATGAACACCACCGGCCGCGCCGCCGTCGTCCTCGACACCGGCGCCGCCTCGCGCGGCTCGGGCAATGCCGGCACCAATAAGGAAAAGACCATCCGCCAGTGGTTCGTCGACCACGACCTCATCGAAAGCGTGCTCTACCTGCCGGAAAACCTCTTCTACAACACCACCGCCCCGGGCATCGTGCTGTTCCTGAACAAGGCCAAGCCGATGGAGCGCCAGGGCAAGGTCTTGCTCGTCAACGCATCCCAGGTCTTCGAAAAAGGCGACCCCAAGAACTTCATCCCCGAAGCCGGCATCCAGCGCATCGCCGACACCCTCATCGGGTGGAAGGAAGAGGAAAAACTCAGCCGTATCGTTGATCTCGCCGAGCTGAAGAAGAACGACTACAACATCTCCCCGAGCCGCTACATCCACACCAGCGACGCCGAAACCTACCGGCCCATGGCGGAGATCGTCGAGGAACTGAAGGTCATCGAAGCCGAGGCGCGGGAGACGGACAAGGCCTTGAAGGAGATTCTGGAGAAGATCGGGATTTAAAAAATGAGCATGGATCCCGCAGCCAATCTGAAGCTTCGCGTCTTCATCAGTTCCGTTCAAAATTCGCTGAAGCGCTTGGAAAAAGGGGAAGCCCGATCGCGCTCCCGCAATCCGCTCCTAAGCCAGGGGCTCGTCTTCCTCGGGCTCATGGAGGAACGCGGCACCGGCATCCGGCGCATGCGCGCGGCGATGCTCAATCATGGGCTGGAACTCCCGCACGTCGCCGTTGACGAAGATCGCTTCGTCCTCACCCTCCCCGGACCCGGCGACGACCTCAGCCGCATCAAGGCACCCGCCTCCACAGCGGAAGGCTTGCCCAGGTCCGTCGTGGAGGAGCTCAACCAACGGCAGCGCGCCATTCTCGAGCGGCTTGCGGCTGGCGAAGAACTAACCAGTGCCCGCATGCAGAGCGATTTTTCCGTGACCCGGGAAACAGTTGCCCAAGACATGGCGGCGCTCATCGAGCTGAAGCTTGCGCAGAAAATCGGCAAAGCCCGCGCCACTCGTTACATCTACGCTCTGTCCGAATCGTCAGGAATCGTCAGATGAAATTTTCGAATCGTCAGATTTTCCCACCCACTGTTCCCCAAAGAACCGTGCATCCTAATCATCCGATAATTATCCGATTTCCCGGCCCGAATCATCCGATTTCGGCCAGCCCACGCCTCGTTGCGCGGCCTGAATCGACTGATAATCGGCCGATTTTTCGTCGGCAATCGTCCGATGCAGCGGCCAAAGTCGTCAGGGATCGTCGGGTGAAACGCCCGAGACGTCCAAGCCCCGCAATCTGCAGTGCCGCTAATCCCGTCGAATTCCTTGGCATCTGGGAGACGGTCCACAACCCCGATTTTAATTCCGGCGAATTCGCCACAATTAAAAGCCAGGCCGGGCTCAACAGCTACCGGCCCTGCGCGGAGATCGTCGAGGAACTGAACGCGGTTGAGGCGGAGGCCAAAGAAACCGACCAGGCTCTCCGCAGAATTCTCAAACAACTCGGAATCGGCACATGAGGATCTTCATCAGCAGCGTCCAGAAGGAATTCGCCGCCGAGCGCAAGGCTCTGGCCGAATACCTCTCCGGCGACCCGTTGCTGCGGCGTTTTTTCGAGACCTTCCTCTTCGAGCGCGATGTCCCCGCTTCCGACCGTCGGCCCGATGCCGTCTATCTCGATGAAGTCCGGAACTGCGATCTCTACCTCGGTCTCTTTGGAGACGACTACGGCTGGGAAAACAAGGACGGCCTCTCGCCCACCCACCTCGAATTGAACGAGGCCACCCGGCTGGGCAAGACCCGCCTGATCTTCGTCAAGGGCGCTGCCGATGATGGCAAGCACCCGAAAATGCGCGCCTTGATCCGCGACGCCGGGGACAACCTCGTCCGGCGGCGTTTCAATTCCTCCGAAGAACTTGTCGCCGCCGTCTATGCCAGCCTGGTCCGGATTCTTGAAGAGCGCGAGCTGATCCGTTTGGGGCCCTTCGATGCCACGTTCTGTCGAAACGCCGCTCTCGACGACCTGGACCAGGACAAAATCACCCGCTTTCTCGGACTGGCCCGCCGTGGGCGCAATTTCCCGTTGCCGGAGGACACGCCGCCCCATGAGGTACTGGCCCACCTCAACCTGCTCGACAAGGGGCGGCCAACCCATGCCGCCATCCTGTTGTTCGGCAAACAGCCGCAACGCTTCCTGATCACCTCCGAGGTGAAATGCGCCCACTTCCACGGCTATGAAGTGGCCAAGCCCATCCCTTCCTATCAGGTGTACAAAGGCACGGTCTTCGACCTCGTGGACCAGGCCAAGGATTTCGTGCTCTCCAAAATCGATCTCTGGGTCGGCACCCGCGAGCACGGCACCCAGGCGCCCACGAAATACGAAATACCGCAGGAGGTCGTCGCCGAGGCCATCGTCAACGCCGTCGTGCATCGCGACTACACCAGCAACGCCAGCGTGCAGGTCATGCTCTTCAAGGACCGGCTGGAAATTTGGAACCCCGGTTCCCTGCCGCCCACACTGACCCTCGAAAACCTGCGCGGCCCGCACGCCTCCGTCCCGCACAACCCGCTGCTCGCCGAGCCCATGTATCTCACCAAATACATTGAGCGCATGGGCACCGGCATCCGGGACATGATCAACCGCTGCCGGAAGGCCGGGCTCCCCGAACCCGAAATCCGGCTGGACGGCGGTTCGTTCGTCCTGACCGTCCGCAGACCGGCCGCCGAGTCACGGACCCAATCGGGACCAGGTCAGGACCAAGGCGGACAGCTAGAGTCACGGCTAGAGTCACGGCTAGAGTCACGGCTAGAGTCGGCTTTGGCCGCCAAGGTCGTGCTGGCCATCCGACCGCAGCCTCTCGGCAAAGCCGCCATTGCGCCGATCCTCGGACACAAGACGGTCTCCGGCGAGCTCCACAAGCAGATCAAGCGCATGGTGGACGGCGGCCTCATCGAGCCCACCATCCCCGAAAAACCCACCAGTCGCCTCCAGAAGTACCGGCTCACCGCCAAGGGCCAGGCCTTGCTGGCGGAGTTGGAAAAGCCGGGAGACAAGCCGTGAACTCGCGGAGGAACAAGCGGAGCACGGCTGACCTTCAGGAAGGAGGCAACGCATGATAAAGAAGCCAGACAACAAGGAAACTTCCCTCACGCGCTCCTCCGCAGCGGAATACCTCACCTTCATCACCGCCAAGGGCGAAGGCGGCGTTGAGGCGATTTACGCGGATGAAGACGTCTGGCTCAGCCAGAAAATGATGGCGGTTCTTTATGACGTTGACGTCCGGACGATCAACTACCACCTGCAGAAAGTATTCAAAGACAGTGAGTTGGCGGAAGAATCAGTTATCCGAAAATTTCGGATAACTGCCGCCGATGGCAAAAACTACGACACCGGCCACTACAACCTCTCCGCCATCATCGCCGTCGGCTACAAGGTCAACTCCGAGCGGGCCGTCCAATTCCGCAAATGGGCGACCACCGTGGTCAAGGAATTCACCGTCAAGGGCTTCGTCATGGACGACGAACGCCTCAAGGCAGGCGGCACCGTCCTGACCAAACAGTACTTCGAAGAACAACTCCAGCGCGTCCGCGAAATCCGCCTCAGCGAGCGCAAGTTCTACCAGAAGATCACCGACATCTACGCCACCGCCATTGATTACGACCGCAGCGCCACCGCCACCCAGCGCTTCTTCGCCGCCGTGCAAAACAAGCTCCACTGGGCCATCCACGGCCACACCGCCGCCGAGGTGATTGTGGACCGGGCCGATGCCGGGAAACAGCACATGGGCCTGACCACATGGAAGGACGCGCCCCATGGAAAAATCCAGAAGTTCGATGTCAGCGTCGCCAAGAACTACCTGACCGAGCCGGAGATGGCGCAACTCTCCCGCCTCGTCAACGCCTACCTCGATGTCGCCGAGGACATGGCCCAGCGGCAGATCCCCATGACCATGCAGGACTGGGAAACACGCCTCAACCGCTTCATCGAAGCCACCGACCGGGAAATCCTGCAGGACGCCGGCAAAGTCACCGCCGAAATCGCCAAAGCCCACGCCGAATCCGAGTTTGAGAAATACCGCATCGTTCAGGATCGCTTGTATGTCTCGGATTTCGATTCCCAAGTGCTGGAGATGCACAACGTGGAAGGCGGCGAGGAATGACCGGTAAGATTTTTCAACCGCAGATGAACGCAGAAGGTTTTTTGAAATTTTTAATCTGCGCCCATCTGCGAAATCTGCTGTTAAACAAGATCTTGAAGAAAACTCTGGAGAAGATCGGGGTATGAGCGATTCCGTTCCAAGTGGCTGGTCAAAGGTGGAGTTCGACAACTTCACGACGCTCCAGCGTGGCAAAGACCTAACCAAAGCAGAATTTCGCGAGGGAACCGTCCCAGTCGCCGGATCGAACGGAGTCATTGGCTATCACGACACCGCGATAGCAAAAGCGCCGGGTATTACTGTCGGGCGAAGTGGTTCAGCCGGGAAAGTCACCGTCTACGAGGAAGATTTTTGGCCACATAACACATCCCTGTATGTCCGTGATTTCCACGGCAACGATCCCTACTTCGCCGGTTTCCTCCTCGGCTCGCTGAATCTCGCACGGTTCAAGACCGGTGCGTCTGTTCCGACGCTTGATCGCAATTCGTTCAAAACGTTGCCTGTGCTTGTCCCCCCACTCCCCGAGCAGAAGAAGATCGCGCACATCCTTTCGACGGTGCAGCGGGCGATCGAAGCGCAAGAGCGGATCATTCAGACCACCACCGAGCTGAAAAAGGCCCTCATGCACAAGCTCTTCACCGAAGGCCTCCGCAACGAACCCCAAAAACAAACCGAAATCGGCCTCGTCCCCGAGAGCTGGGAGTTGGTGCCGCTGGGTGAACTCGTCAATTTTACGACCGGGAAGCTGAATTCGAATGCTGCAGTCGAAGATGGTGAGTATCCATTTTTCACATGCTCTAAGGAAACGTTTTGGATCGACCACTACGCTTTCGACACCGAAGCAATTCTTCTTTCAGGGAACAATGCGCAGGCAATCTATTCCGTGAAACACTACGAGGGGAAGTTCAATGCTTACCAGAGAACTTACGTCATAACAGTTAAGGACACGGCTCGGATTTCTTATCGATTCTTGTCCCAAATGCTTTCTCGGAGTTTGGAAAGGCTACGCACAATCTCGATTGGTAGTTCAACTAAATACCTGACCCTCGGGCTCCTCCTCAATCTCCCCGTGGCGATCCCGCCATACGCCGCCGGCGTTAAAATTGGCGATTGGTTGAATACAACAGATCAGAAGATCAAAGAGCACGAAGCAAAACGGAAACTGCTCCAAGACCTCTTCCGCACCCTCCTCCACGAACTGATGACCGCGAAGACGCGCGTTCCCAAACTCCAGATCGACGCATGAGCAGCCCCATCGATTCCCGTGACGAATCTGATCCTGGTGACGAAGTCATCAGGAAGTTCCGTTATCAGCACGCATACGGAGTTATTCTTTCCGTCATGATGATCAAGAAGGATCGCCCTTACCGTGCAATTTGGTGTGAGCAGCACGAGGACTTATTGGCTGAACGGAATGACGATAGGTTTGATGCGATTCAAGTCAAAACTCGGAAAGCGGAAACTGGCACGTGGAATATTTCAGATGAAGCTTTCGTCAAAAGCGTCACCCGCTTCATCGATTTAAACATCAAGTTCCCTGGGCAAATCAGGCGATTCTATTTTGTTTCCAACGCCGATTATTCCAATTCAGATTCGAAAAAGAGTTCACATCTGAGTCCAGTGAAGCTCCTCGCAGCCGTGAGGAGTGTTGGCACCCAAAGAGAGCTAAGCTGTGATGCCGCAAAAGGATTCGCGGCTTTAGCGAAGGCGACTGGCCGCACCGAAGATGCGCTATTTTTGGTTCTGAAACATGTTGAACTTGTCAATGGACCAACTGAGAGCGCTTTCGAGGATGAAATTTGCCAAAGCCATCTTCCGAGCATCAAGGAGTGCCAAGGATTAACTCCCAAGTCGCTTGCTAGGGTTTTGAATTCACTAGTCAGCTTGATGGAGCGAGCCGCCGATGTGCAGTGCTCGGATCCAATGAGGCACTGTATCGGCATCAATTCATCTGACGAGGATGATCCAGTTCTTCTGGGGAAGAGAATTCTCGCAGAAGATATTATTCTTACGATTCGAGAAGCCTGTGATCTCGGAGTTCAATATCCCGAAGAGCTCGCAACTTTGCATCTGAATCCCGGGGAGGCCACTCGTAGTGTTCTAAGGAAGAAGATGGAACGAGGAGGGTTATGGGCGCAATTCGAAGCAATGCGCAGGAAAGCCATAACTGCCGAATATGCTCTTTTGGAGGTTGCTTCAAGATCTGCGGATGGAAAACAGAAGATTTCCCAAGTCGAGAACGTCGTGTTGTCGGAGTGTGCCGAAGCCAGCCTGCGAGTTGGCGCTGAAGCCAACCCGCTAGGACCCCCGATGCTCATCAATGTCCAAGATCGATTAAAGCGGATAGCAAGGGAAGCTCCTTCAAAAGTGAACTATCAACCTTACGAAGTGTTGGTAGGTGTAGCCGGATTGCTTACCGATGCTTGCCAAGTCTGGTGGAGTGAAAAATTTGAATTGGAGGGCGATCAATGAGTTTAAAGACGATTCATCTCGCGGCAGATATCGAGAATTCGGATGAGTTCCATCTCTCTCGATTGCTTCTTCTCCTTAGGGCCTGTGGAAAGCGAAGCAACAAGCCTGTCGATGGGATTATGAAGCTAGCTAAACTCGACTTCCTGCTGCGTTACCCTAATTGTCTCGTGCGGGTGCTTAAGGCGCTCAACAAAGGCGATCTTGCTGCGCACATCAGCGAGGAAGAACGCAATACGATTGAGGCTCGGATGATCAGGTTTCGATTTGGGCCTTGGGACGAGCGTTACAGAAGGTGGATCGGCCTCTTGGTCGCTAAGCGTTTGGCGCATACATACGTTGAAGGGCGCACCGTTAAAGTTGTTCTGACCGACAGTGGACTTGAGCTGGCTGAGAGCCTCGCCCAAAAAGAAGAGTTTCAGGATCTGGCAGCTCGAAGCACGATCATATCGACTGCAGTCGGCAGCTATAACGCCACAAAACTGAAAGACTTCGTCTACAAAGTTTTCCCGGAAATAGCCACGATGAAGTGGGGGGAGGAGATCGAGTTATGAAATTTGTGATAAAGGAACTGCACGTTAGCTTCAAGAAGAGCAAAGAGACGATTGAGTTTACGGACTTCAACTATTTCTACGGCCCGATGGGCGCTGGAAAATCGACGATCGCGAGATTGGTTGATTTTTGCCTCGGCGGGCACCTCGGTGAAGCGGAGATGACCCCAGCGCTGCAGTCTGAGTTTGTGTCTGCAAGTTTGTCACTAACGGTTGAGGATACTGAGTTATTCCTAAGGCGTGATTCTGGAGCCAACCTCATTCGAGCCAATTGGATACACGAAGGGGAACCTGTTGAAGTAATGATTCCGGCTCGTTCGGGCGACGGTGAAGTAATACCGCAATCTGGAATCGAGGTGCTTTCTGACTTAATTTACGTACTGGGGGGCAGAACGCCTCCGAAGGTTAGGAAAAGCAAAATCAAGGACGATTCTGATCTGGCTAGACTAAGTTTGCGGGATCTCCTCTGGTATTGCTACCTCGACCAAGATTCAATGGACAGTAGCTTCTTTCATCTGGAAGCAGACGCACATCCGCACAAAAGACTAAAAAGTCGCGATGTTCTTCGTTTTCTTGTCGGGTTCTATCAAGAACAAGTCTCTGAGCTTGAGGTGAAACTCGAGGTTCAACACTCAGAGAGATTGAAGTGCGAAGCAGGAGCACAAGCGATCAAAGAAGCCCTCAGCGAAGCAGACATAGCGACAGAAGTGGAGCTTGCCGGAATTCGACAGAGTCTTGAGCGAAAGCTTTCTGACGTGGAGAGCTCGATTGTATCGATACGCGCGGATGTCGGTTCTACTAAGCCACATGCAATGGAGGGCCTCCAATCTCAGGCCCGAGCCCTTGCCGAGGAGGCATCTGCAATTGAACAAGCATCTCGCGAACTAAGAGAAGTTTTGGGTAGAGACCGGTCTCATCGAAACGAACTACTTTCGCTTTCCACTCGTTTTCGGCGGTGCCAATCTGCGCGGGAGGTTCTCAGTGGAGTCTGTTTTGAAGATTGCCCCCAATGCGGCAGGGATCTTCCCCCGAGAGCAAGCGATGAGTGTCCGGTCTGCGGGCAGATTCATTCAAAAGATCCGACCGGAAGTCTAGACGAAGCTAGCGCTGAAAAGGATATGGATGCACGTGTCACGGAGCTAAATGACTTAATCCGACGGCACGAAACAGCTCTACGGAAAAGCGATCGGGTGATTAGGGAAATTCGGGAACGAAAATCTTCTGTTGATAGCGAGTTAAATCGTGTCGCTCGGGATTACGATTCTGCCTATCTTTCAGCTGCTCTTGAATCGGAGAAACAAAGGGCTGCGATTCGGCAGCAACTGTCGGACTTGTCCAGAATAGCGATTTTGGTCCAAAGAATCGGCGAATTGAACGAAAAAGTTGAACGGCTGATTGTGGAAGAACGCAGCACGAGATCAGCACTCAAGGAAGCAAGAGAGAAGGCGGAAAGGGACACTCAGAATCTGAGTCGTCTCAAGACTCTGTTTCTCGACTGTCTGTTGCGTGCGAAGTTATCTGGGTTCTACACTGATGACTGTGTGGAAATGAAGTCTCCTCATTTTTTGCCAGAGGTGACTTCAGCTGGTAGTGGAGATTTAGCCGTCACCTCTTTCAGTAACCTTGGTAGCGGCGGAAAGAAGACCTTGTTCAAGTGTTGTTTCGCGGTTGCCGTGCATCGTCTTGCGTCGGAAATTGGCGCGCTTCTCCCGTCTATTTTGATCATCGACTCGCCGATGAAAAACACGAGTGAGCGGCAGAATCGAGACCAGTTTGAGGGCTTCATAAATATGCTTTACGACCTGTCTCAGACTGAACTAGCGGACACCCAATTTGTGGTGGTCGACAAAGAGCTTTTTGCACCGCCCGGCCAATATTCACGTGCGTTTTCCTCCCGCCAAATGCAGCCAAATGAGCGAGGAAAGGATCCGAAGACAAATCCGCACCCACCTTTGATTCCATATCATCAAGACAAGTAGGCTATGCCCACACCCGGAGAGCACAAAACCGTCCAAGCCCGAATCCTCGCCTACGCCGAGGCCATCGGCTGGACGATTGTGTCCCGCGAGGAAGCCGAGCGGCGGCGCGGGTTTGAACCGCAGATGGCGCAGATGGGCGCAGATGCAGAACCTCAAATAGTTCATCTGCGTAAATCTGCGAAATCTGCGGTTAAGTGCTTTTCGGACGGCAAGGGCTTATCCCTGTTCTTCGACGACCTGCTTGACGCCAAGCTGCGGGAATTCAACCCGCGCTACGCCGAGGCCGAGGGCGCCTTGCTCGGGCAGTTTCGCCATCTGCACACCGACATCTACGGCAACCGCGAATTCGTCGAACACCTGCGCAACCGGGGCAAGTTCTTCGACCACGAGGAGAAGCGTGAGCGCGACCTGATCCTGATCGATTACGACGACCCGGCGAGGAACGTCTACGAGGTCACCGAGGAGTGGGCCTTTCACAATGGCCACTACGGCACGCGGGTGGATATCGTCTTTCTCATCAACGGTATCCCGGTGCTGGTGATCGAGTGCAAGAACGCCAACAAGGACGAGGCGATTGCCCTGGGGGTGGACCAGATCCGCCGTTACCACCGCGAGACGCCCGAGCTGTTCGTGTCGCAGCAGTTGTTTACCGCCACCGACGCCATCGGCTTTTCCTACGGGGTGAGCTGGAACACGGTGCGGCGGAACATCTTCAACTGGAAGGATGAGGAGGTCGGCAAGCTGGAGGCCAAGGTGAAGAGCTTCTGCGCCATCCCGCAGGTGCTCGCCTTCCTGAAGGACTACATCGTCTTTGCCGAGAAGGACGAGGAGCTGAACAAATACATCCTGCGCCAGCACCAGACCGGCGCGGTGGATGCTGCCGTCAGCCGCGCCCTCGATCCCGGGCGCACGCGCGGCCTCGTCTGGCACACCCAGGGCAGCGGCAAGACCTTCACCATGATCAAGGCGGCCGAGCGGTTGTTTCGCGCCCCCGGGGCGGACAAGCCCACCGTGCTGCTGATGATCGACCGCAACGAGCTGGAAGACCAGATGCTCAAGAACCTCGCCGCGCTCGGCCTGGGCAATCTGGAACACGCCAGCAGCATCGCCCGGCTCAACCAGCTCCTGCGCGACGACTACCGGGGCATCATCGTGACGATGATCCACAAGTTCCGCGACATGCCGGCGGACCTGAACACGCGGAAGAACATCTACGTTCTCATCGACGAAGCCCACCGCACCACCGGCGGCGACCTCGGCAACTTCCTGATGGCTGGCCTGCCGAACGCGACCTTCCTCGGCTTTACCGGCACGCCGGTGGACAAGACGGCGTATGGCAAGGGCACCTTCAAGACCTTCGGCTGCGAGGACGACCAGGGCTATCTGCACAAGTATTCCATCGCCGACAGCATCGAGGACGGCACCACGCTGCCGCTCTACTACCAGCTTGCCCCCAATGAAATGCTCGTGCCGCACGAGACGCTGGACAAGGAGTTCCTGTCGCTGGCCGAAGCCGAAGGCGTGGCCGATATCGAGGAGCTGAACAAGATCCTCGAACGGGCGGTGAACCTGAAGAACTTCCTCAAGGGCAAGGAGCGCATCCAAAAGGTGGCGAAGTTCGTCGCCGACCACTACCGCGAGAACGTCGAGCCGCTCGGTTACAAGGCCTTCCTTGTCGGCGTGGACCGCGAGGCCTGCGCCCACTACAAGCACGCACTCGATCAGTTCCTGCCGCCCGAGTATTCCGAGGTTGTTTACACCGGCAACAACAACGACTCGGCCCTGCTGAAGGAATTCCACCTCGACCCCAAGAAGGAGCGGCAGATCCGCAAGAGCTTCGGCAAGCTCGATCAGCAGCCGAAGATTCTCATCGTCACCGAGAAACTGCTCACCGGCTTCGACGCGCCCGTGCTCTACGCCATGTATCTCGACAAGCCGATGCGCGACCACACCCTGCTGCAGGCCATCGCCCGGGTGAACCGCCCCTATGAGAACGAGGCGCAGGAGATGGTGAAGCCTCACGGCTTCGTCCTCGATTTCGTCGGCATCTTCGACAAGCTTGAAAAGGCCCTCGCCTTCGACAGCGACGAGATCAACGCCATCGTCAAGGATCTTAAGCTCCTGAAGGTGCTGTTCAAGAACAAGATGGAGACCAAGGCCCCGGAATATCTCGGCCTGATCGAGCGCAACTTCAACGACAAGGACGTCGACACCCTCATCGAGCACTTTCGCAACCCGGAGCGGCGAAAGGAGTTCTTCAAGGAGTACAAAGAGCTGGAGATGCTCTACGAGATCATCTCGCCGGATGCGTTTCTGCGGCCGTTCATCGACGACTATGCGACGCTGAGCGCCATCTATCAGGTGGTTCGCAACGCCTACAGGCGGCGAGTCTATGTGGACCGGGACTTCCAAAAGAAGACCAACGCGCTGGTGCAGAAGCACATCGGGGCATCCATGGCCGATCCCGCGGCTGAATATGTGGTGATCGACCGCAGCACGATTGAGACCATCAAGCTCAGGGACGAAGGCAAGGCCACGAAAGTGATCAACCTGATCAAGGCCATCCAGAAAGAAGCCGAGGAAAGGAGCGACGATCCCTTCCTGCTCACCATGGCGGACCGGGCGAAAGCCGTGCAGGAGGCCTTCGAGGCCCGGCAAGACAGCACCGAGAAGGCGCTGGAGGAATTGTTTGCCGCAATCGCGAAGAACGAAGAACGCAAGAAGGAGCAGGCGGCCAAAGGACTGGACAGCCTGACCTATTTCATGATGTCCACGTTCACCGACGAGGGTATCCCGAACGCCGAGAAGGTGGCCGGGAAGGTGCGGGAAGCCTTCGAGAAGCACCCGAACTGGAAGACGGGCGAGGCGGAGATGCGGGAAGCGCGCAAGCAGGTAACCTTCGCGATTTTCTCCGAAGAGGATGACCTGAACAAGGTGACTGCCACCGTGGATGCGCTGTTCACGCTGCTGCGAAGGATGTACAAGGGGTGAAGCGCTGGCGCGACAGGGAGGAGTTCAAAGCCCGCGTGCTTGAATGGGCCACCAAGTTCGACGTGAAAGCGCGCGCCATCTACATCCGTCCCATGCGCCACAAATGGGCCTCCTGCTCCACGGCGGGCACCTTGAGCTTCAACGATGAATTGATCGGCATGGACAAGCCGCTCGGTGATTACGTCATCGTCCACGAACTGCTCCACTTCGCCGTGCCGAACCACGGCAAGCTGTGGAAAATGCTGATGCGTGCGCACCTGGGGGATTATGAGCAGCTGGAGCGGAGGTTGGCGGACGGAGCTGATTGACTCACCCCCTGCTGGCGTTCAGCGACCACCTTGCCGCCCTGATCCCGCCGCCGCGCCTGGCCACCACTGCCTACGGGCGCGACGTTGGAATTCCTATCCCCTCCCTATTCCCTGGTAGGGCGCCCCCTTAGCGCAGGTTTTTCTTGTAGGGTGGGATGGCGGCGTTGCGGGCCTTGGAAAAGTTGGCGAATTCCATGGTGACGCTGGCCAGTTCCACGGCGGAAAAGTCGGCGTCGGTGACATTGGCACGGTGGAGGATGGACCCGCCCAGTACGGCGCTGGTGAAATTGACGCCGGTCAGGTTGGCGTTACGCAGGTTGGTGTCCTGGGCCGAGATATTGCGGAGATCGGCGCCGCTCAGGTCCGCGCCCTCCAGATTGGCCAGGTTAATGACGCTGAAGCCGTCCCCGTAGCGGCTGGAGAGGTCGGCCCCGCGGAGATTGGCCTTGGCCAGGTTGGCATCATTGAGGTGGCTGTCGCGCAGATCCGCGCCCTCCAGATTGACCTCGCGCAGGTTCGCCTGGATGAAGAGGGTTTTGCGGGCCTTGATCCGCGTCAGGTCGGCACCCAGGAAATCGGCGCCACGCAGATCGGCGCCATCCAGCGTCGCCTCGCGGAGATTGGCGTCGTGGGCCGCTACCCGGCGGAGATCCGCCCCCTCCAACCGGGCTTCGGACAGGTCCGCGCGGCTCAGCTCGGCCGAGCGCGAGGGGCTATCGGCACCCAGCCGGGCACGGCGCAGGTCGGCACCCCGCAGGCTGGCCCCCGCCAGATGGGCGGCCACCAGGTTGGCGCCCTGGAGCTGGGCCCCGCTCAAGTCGGCCCCGGTGAGATCGCTATATTCCAGATTGGCGCCGTTCAGATCCTGACCGCTCAGGTCGGCCCCCGCCAGGTCCATATCCCGCAGGTCCTCTCCCGCCAGGCTGGTTCCCCCCAGTTCCGCCAGTATCGCGCCAGTTACCTTGTGTTTAATCAGGATCACGTCCGGGCTCTCCGCTTGTGTGGTTTGTTAATTCTTAGTCTAGTTCAGATTGTCCGGGAGGGGCTGGCGCCCGGTCACTCCAGAGCCTGGCGTTTGCACCTCCGGCCCGGGGATATCGCCCATGGCCAGGAGCCACAGGTCCCCGTCATGGCCGCCCACTACCACCTCCTGGGTCGTTAGCGGCAGCACAAAGGGCCGGGCGGGCGCGGGCAGGCGGTAGCGGGCGATTTCCTCACCCTGGCTTTGATCCAGAATATGTAGGACATGGGCGAGATCAAGGGCATAAAGTCGCCCGTCCTGGCTGGTCAATTCCGCCATCAGGGACGCCCAGTCATGGGGGCCACCCCGATAGCCCGTGGTCTGATGGCGCCAGCGCACCTCGCCGGAATGAATGTCGATGGCGTACAGCCAGCCCGTGGGAGACCAGAGGAAGGCCGTGTCGCCGGCGACATGGTGGGAATTGATGAAGTTGCCGGCGCCGAAGGTCCAGAGGAGGGTGCCGCTGGTCAGATCGATACCGTAGAGTTTCTCGGTGTAGCCGCCCGCGACCAGGATATGGCCCGCGATCTGGAGTTGACGCAGGTATTGCCAATCCTCGCTGCGATTCAGGACCCAGCGGGGCTGGCCGTTCGTCCGGTCCAGGGCGTAGAGGCGCCCATCGCCGGGCCCGATCAGGACGGTGTCGTCCGTGGCGACCGGGGCATAGCTGATCTGGGTATCGGCGATGGCGGCGAAGCGCCAACGCGGGTCGCCGCTGGCCAGGTCGAGGGCCAGCAGTTCGTGGCCATCGCCCAGGCAGAGGGTATCGCCCGCCAGGCAGGGTACGCCCAGTTGACGGAGGGCGGCGCGGCGCCAGAGGGGCTCGCCCGTCTCCAAATCCCAGGCCCCGACCTCGCGCCGGCCCGCGCAGATAGCGATGCCCGCCGCGGCCCGGGGGCGGAAGACGGCCCCCTCCGGGAGTTGGTGGGGTCGGACCCAGAGCGGCGTCGCGGCGCTGGGATCCAACAGCCCCAGGGTCTCTTCACCCGCGAAGAGGATACGACCCCCGATCAAGGCCGCCGGTGCCAGATGTTGATTGCCAGTTGCCCAGCGTCGCGGAAGTCGCGCCTCGCCCGCGGGCGGTATCCCGGGGCGGTCGGCCCGCGCGAGGAGGGGGGCGCCGACTAACCCCAGGCCGAGCCCTTGCAGCCAGCGGCGCCGGGTTAGCTGCAACTCGCCCCCTGCTCGATCCAGCGCAGCAGGATGAGGGTGTTGGGATGATCGCGATCCGCGGTCGGGGGAATGCCCGGGGGCATGCGGTCCTCCACCAGATGCTGGTAGAGGCCGCTCTCCAGCGGCTGGCCCGGGATGACGACCGGGGTGGCCTTATCCACGCCCTTGGCCACGGAATCGGCACCCAGCATGATGCCCTCATGGCTGGTCAGGTCGAGTTCGTGAAAACTGGGCGGCTCCTGGTTAGACATGTGGCAGGTGGTACAGGAGGGGGTGTCGGCGGCGAAGGCGTTATCGGTCTTGAATAGCGGCTGGACCTCCTTTTTGAAATGCTCGTCCTTCTTGGCGCCGGCCTGGATCCAGTTGAAGACGGTGGTGATGTTCCGATCATTGGGCTTGGCGCTGAAATGCACCCCGAGCGGCATACGGTTGTTACGCATGCGTCGGCCGAGGATGCTCTTCTTGGCGGGTTGGCCTGGGGCGAAGATGGGACGCACCGGCGGCTCGGTCGAGCCGGCCTTGATCCCCTCGCAGGTCGAGAGGTTCAGGCCGCGATAGCTCTTGGCGGGATCGCTGGAGGAATGGCAGATGATGCAGGCGGCGCCTTGGCCGAAGGCATTCGGGGTGCGCATCAGGGTGGCGATGTAGTCGTAGGGAATAGGGATATTGCGGCCGAGGATCAGCATATCCACGGCGGCGTCGTCGCCTTCCAGGCGGATGCGGCCCTGGCGCAGGTCCTCGACCCATTGAGCCGATGCCGAAGCCTTATGATGATGTTCGTCATGGTCTCGGTCATCATGATCCTTGGCCAGCAGGCCGGGGCTGGTAAGAGCAGTCCCCGCCGCCAACAGCAGCAGGGCCAGGGGACACCCGAGGCGGGCAGGCGTCAGGGAGGGGCTTGGTTTCATCTGATTGTCCATGAGTCCTGAATGTGTCTCGTCCCTATTCTAAGGGCAAGCCGCCCGCCATGCCGATCCAGAACCCTCGGCCTCAGGCCGCCCGCATCCCGAGTTGGGGGGCCAGGAAGCTGTCCAGCCGCGCGATGGTCTGGTCCAGGGCTGGCATCTCGGCGCGCGGGCAGCGGATCAGGGTGATGACGCGCCGGCTGGAGGGGGTAGTGCATTCCAGCAGGGACAGCTCATGGGCTGGCGCCGTCGTGTAAGCCTCCTGCTTGATGCCCAGCCGGTCCACCCGCAACGCCGCCGGCGCCAGCCGCAACTGGTCCTCGGGCGTCGCGAAGGCGTCGCGGACCTGTTCCAGCATGTCCTCCAGGCGGAGCCGGGGACCACCCAGCGCCGCCAGGGCGTTTGCCGTCTCCGCCAGGGCCAGTTCCACGGCCGCGATCTTGGCTTGGAGATCGGGGTTCTCCACCAGCTCCTTGCTTTGGGCGCGCAGGCTGCGTAACCGGACCTCCCGGATTTGGCGCTCCCGCTCCAGGCCCTCGCGGTGGCCCTGGCAGGTTGCCAGTTGTTCCCGCGCCAGGCCGATGAAGAGTTGCAGGGCGCAGCGCTTGGCCTCCTCGCTCAACTCCGCCTCCGTCGCCGCTGGGCCCAGGATGAGGGGGTCGACAAAGCCGATACTGGTCTGGGCCACATCCCGCCGCACCCGGTCTTCCTGGAGGCTGATGCCGTAAACCTGCTTCTCCTCGCGGGTCGAGGTCATGATGGCAAAGGCCTGGGTTACCCCTGGCTGACGCTTGAAAAAATCCTGGAGGACCCGGGCGCGCCCCAGGAAGGCCGGCAAGTCGGCGGCCGAGGCAAAGAAGGCGTTGATATGGGGATCCCGCTGCCAGGCCGCGCGGCTCAGTTCGACGGGGGGCGGCAAGCGGTCGATCAGGTCGGCGATGTAGCCGAGGGTGCGCTCCACCGCTGGCCCCAGTTCCCGGTCGTAACCGCTCAGGGCGCGCAGCTTGGGCTCGGTCCCCGACACGACCTCCTCGATCGCCTCGGCGCGGGACAGGGCCCGCTCCCGTTCCCAGTTCCGTACCGTACGCCGCTCCAGCCGCCAGCCGTTCAGGCGTTGTAACAGGCCCCGCGCGGGGTAGCCCGAGTTTTCTTTGCCATTCATCCGTCGCTTGCTCCTCTTGGTGGCGTCAAACCCCGAGTAGCGATACGGCGTTACCCGTGACACGGGTACCTGCCTGTACAGAGCCGGGGGATCTTATTATTTTGGAGTCCGATGACTGGGGCGCTCTTACCGGCGCCCTCTGCCTGCTATCCAAGCACAAAATTGAGAATTGTCATCAAAAATTTTGTTTATGGGGGGACGGGGGCGCTGCCCTGCTAGCCCAAGAAGATCGGGACACGGCTGACTGGTGACCGAGATATTTGGCCCACCCACGCCGGCCACGCGCCAGCGCCTGGCCAGCGCCGTCATCGAATGATTTACGTGCCACAGGCGGATTGAGCCCCAGGCGGTTCCTGCGCATAGAGGGTCAAACACAACTCCAGATCGCCGATGGCTTCGTACAGGGGTTGTTTCCCCGACAGTTTCTCGCTTTCGCGCAAAATCATCTCCACCCCAAACCCTCGGCGATCCATCAGATAACTCTTGCCCAAGGTAGGATCATCGACCGGGTAATAGCGAGAAAAGAGGCTCGCCAGAATGTCGTTGCGCGACACCGATAATTTGCTCATCGATTCCAGAGACAGGGTATTGGGCAAGGCCCCGGGCGAATGAATCTCCAGCCGGTCGGCAAACATAAATAACCGAATCCTCTGGGAATACAGGGAATAATCCCGATGCGCCACCGCATTGACGATGGCTTCGAAGACGGCGTCCAGGTGATATTGCGGGTAATCGACCCGTCCAAATTGCTTACGGGCCGCCGTTTGCATGTTGCGGCGCACAAAATGGAAGGCATCAATAATCTGTCGATCCAGTGGCCCCTGAATGTCCAATGCATCGATCTGGTCGTTGGGATCGAGACGAACGCCCGCATGGGCGACCGCGATGATTTCGCTATTGCGCAACCAGCGCGCCGGATTAAGGCTGCACAGCAGCACCCCGGCCACGGTGGGAATCGGCTCGTCGTCGCGCAGGCTCACGAGATGCAGTCGCCCAAGCTGGGTCACGGCATCGCCCTGGTCGGCCTTAATGAATCGCCGGAGCAGTAACCCGTCCAGATCGTCAAAATGGCAATCCGGTACCTCCTGCTCCTCGAAGCGAATGATCCGGGTCTGACTGCGTTGCTGAAACAGCCGCGCCAGGGCGTCAGGCGGCAATTCGCGTTTGGCGTGACCTACCCGGCGAAAATAGCCATGCGCACTTTGATGCACCCAGAGGCTTTGCGGCACCTCCACCAGGATTACCGCTTGCAACACCCCTTGCGCGTCGGGTAGCTCAAGATGGCGTGTCACCACATCCAGGGGTGGTTTGACGCGGTCGTTACAAATGGCCGTCAGCCAAGCCTCCACTCGATCAAGCTGCGCCGTGGCAATGCCACTGATCTCGCGGCTCTTGTCATCGACGCCCAGAATCAAGAGCCCACCCTTGGCATTCGCCAGCGCCGCCAGCTCATCCGATAGCCCGTCGGGATGGGGCTCGATGGTTTTTCCATCGTCGCGCACCAGCAGTTTTTTCAACTCTAGGGTGGAGTCTTCACCGAGCCGGATCCGTTGTTGCAACTGATCGATATTCATGTAAGTGGCCCGCGGTACCTTGCCTTTACCCTGATGAACCCATTTTCCTTCATTACGGGGGCATCGACCAGCGCCCTGTTCTGGTGGTGTTTCTCCACCTCAAGGGCGATGTGGGGCTGGTCAAAACTCACGGCGACCTGGGCCGTAAAACTGTTGGCTGGCCCTGTCGGCCTGGTGCCCTGCATCCTAGGCCTTGCCCTGGCCGGGGCTATGCGAGTGGCTGTGCGAATGAGTGAAGCTGGAGGTATGGCTGGAGGTATGGGCATGGCTATGTGAATGGCCCTGGTCGCGCGCCTGGCCGGCGACCGTCGTCTCGCCATCCCCAGTGGTGGTGGTCACCAGCTTGCCATGTTTCACCCCCTTGGTGCCGAGCAGGGTGTGGGCAATGGCCCGGATCCTGGCGTTGGCGCCGCGCAGCACGATGACCTCGAGACAATAGCGGGCGTCCAGGTGGACATGCACCGTGGACACGATCTCGTGGATGTATTGGTGCTGGATAGCGTTCAGTTTGTCCGAGAGATCGGACTCGTGATGGTCGAACACCATGGTGATGGTGCCCGCGATCTCGGCATCCGGGTCCGCGACCGCCTGTTCGACCAGGGCCTCCCGGACCAGGTCGCGGACCGCCTCGGAACGGTTGGCCTTGGTGCCGCGCCGGGCGACCAGGTCGTCGAAGCGTGCGAGCAGGTCCGCCTCCATGGTGATGCTGAAACGTACCAGTTCTTCCAATTTTTCACTCCGTCGTTGTCAGTCCAGGTTGCGGTCCGGCCTGTCGGCGCCGGCGGATGACGACGGCAACGAGGAGGGCGCCCACGATGGTTAGTCCGACCAGGCCGGCGAGGGCGCCCCTGGCGAAGTGACCGGAGGTACCCGCCTGGATAGGGAAGTTGAGCATTTGCAGGGCGAAAATAAGGGCGCCCAAGACCGCCATCAGGACCACCTTACGGTCGTCCAGGCGCCGGCGGACCCAGGCGACGGCGTAGGCGACCGTCGGGATCGAGACCAGGCCCGCCAGGCCAATGACGGGGATTGAGCATGCCTTCCGGGATGTGCATCTTTCCTCACTACAGGGATCAGGGCGGTCGCCGGGACCCTGGAGGCGCCGCACCCGTGTTACCAATGGGAAAAATGATAACACCGGGGGAGAGCCCCCGCCAAATTTCTGTCCTGCCTATGAAGCTACCCAGAGCCGCAGACGCCTTGGTCCTGAGCAGGAGGGCCGGGTGGCGGCGGGCGGGGGTGTCGACAGCAGGGATGCTGTCGCCAAGCCTACAGGGATGTATTCACGGCGTCCCCCGCCCGCCGTCACCCGGCCCGGGAGACCGAGAACCGCGATCACGATAAGCCCGCCTTAAGGTTGACCTGGCAAACTTTGCCCCACTGATCCACGCCACGGAGATTCCCAACATGAGAACCGCCCCTTTTCCGATCCTGGCCCTGTTAGTGGCCCCCTTCATGGCGAGTGTCCAGGCCGCCACCCCCGCCGACCTGATCAAGGGCTACAGTGCCGAGGCCAGGAGCCAACAGGCGGGCTTCACCCCCTCGGCCCAACGGGGAGCCGCCTTTTATGCACGCAAGTTCGGGGTTTCCGCCAAGATGCCTACCTGTACGAGTTGCCACACGGATGACCCCGCCAAGGCAGGTCGCCATGTCGTCACCGACAAACCCATCAAGCCCCTGGCTCCCTCCGCCAATCCGGAGCGGTTCACCGACCTGGCCAAGGCGGATAAATGGTTTGGTCGCAACTGTAAGGAGGTGGTCGGTCGGGACTGCACGGCCGCCGAAAAGGCCGATTTCGTGGCCTTTCTGACCGGAGGACGCTGAAATGAAGACCCCTTATCTGGTCGCCGCCTGCCTGCTACTGCCCTTGGCCGCTCGGGCGGACAAGCTGGTGATCCCCGCCAACGCCCCACCCGCCTTTGAGGCGGAATGCGGCGCCTGTCATCTGGCTTTCCCCCCCGCCCTGCTCGATGCCAGGGGCTGGCGTCAGGTCATGACCCAGCTTGACAACCATTATGGCGACAATGCCGACCTCGACGACAAGACTCGCCAGGCCATCGAGACCTTCCTGGTCCGGAACGCCGGTGGCGATAAAGTCAGCGGGGCGCCCCTGGCGAAGGGTGAGCCGCCGCGCCTGACCGCCACGCCCTGGTTCAAGCGCAAGCATCACGAGGTACCGGCCAAGGTCTGGCCAGACCCCAAGGTCAAGAGCCCCGCCAACTGCGCCGCCTGCCATACGCGCGCCGCCGCGGGCAGCTACCGCGAGCGGGAAATCGTCATGCCCGATGGCCGCCGCTGGGAGGAGAAGGAAGATGATTGACCGTCAACGGATCCTGGTCTGGGACTGGCCGGTGCGGGTCGGCCATTGGCTGCTGGTGGTGCTCTTCGCCCTGGCCTGGCTAACGGGCGACAGCGAGGAGTTGCGCCTGGTCCATGCCGCCTTGGGTGGGGCCTTGGTGGGTATCCTGCTGTTTCGCGTGCTGTGGGGCCTGATTGGCAGCTACCATGCCCGCTTTTCAAGCTTCGTGCGCGGGCGGCAAGCGGTATGGGGCTATGTTACCAGCCTGCTGGGCCGTCACTCTGGGAGTCAGGAACCGGCGTATGCGGGTCACAATGCCGCTGCTGGCTGGGCCATCCTCGCCTTACTGGGGCTGGGGCTCCTGACGGGGATTACCGGCTGGGTCGCCTATCAGGGGGAGGCCTGGGAGGGGCTGGGAGAGGTTCATGAGCTGCTGGCCTCGGCCATGCTGGGGGTCGCCTTGTTCCATGTCGCTGGCGTCTTGGTGAGTAGTCTGACGCATGGTGAAAATCTGACGTGGGCCATGTTCAGCGGCCATAAGCTCGGCCGTCCCGGCGAGGCCATTGCCAATGCCCAGCCGCTCGCGGTACTCATGCTGCTGGCCTGGGTTGCCGCTTGCGCCTGGTGGTTCACCCTTTAGTCCGCTTGGTCAGGAATCCCCATGCGCATCCTCCTGGTTGAAGATGATCCTCCCCTGGGCGATGGCCTCAGCATCGGCCTGCGTCAGGCAGGTCATGCGGTGGATTGGGTGCGGGACGGCGAGGCGGCGGATCTGGCCCTCAAGACCGAGGAGTTTGATCTCCTGGTGCTGGATCTGGGCCTGCCACGCCTGGCGGGCATGGAGGTCCTGCGGCGGTTGCGGGGGCGGGGCCAGGCCCTGCCGGTGCTGATCCTGACCGCGCGCGATGCCACCCATGACAAGGTCCAGGCCCTGGATGCCGGTGCCGACGACTACCTGGTCAAACCCTTCGATCTCGACGAGGTGGCGGCCCGCGTGCGGGCCCTGGCCCGGCGCTCGGCCGGTCATGCCGCGCCCCTGTTGCGCCTCGGCGACCTGGAAATCGACCCGGCGGCCCGGGTGGCGCGCCTGGAGGAGGTCCCGGTGGAGTTGTCGGGACGGGAGTTCGCGCTTCTGCTGGCGCTGGCGGAAAACGCGGGCCGGGCCATGACCCGCGCCCAACTCGAAGGCGCCGTGTACGGCTGGCAGGACGAGCCGGGCAGCAACGCCATCGAGGTTCATGTGCATCACCTGCGCCGCAAGCTCGGCGTCGAGCGGATCCGCACCCTGCGCGGTATCGGCTACCTGATACCCAAGCCATGACCCAGGAGAAGGCTACGTCCACCACCCGTTGGTTCTCCCTGCGCCGGCGCCTCCTGGCGCTCCTGCTCGGGGGCGTTACCCTGGGCTGGGTCGCGTCCCTGGCCCTGTCCTACCATGACGCCCACCACGAGATTGATGAGATCTTCGACGCTAACCTGGTCCAGGTTGGCCAGATGCTCCTGGCCCTGGCCAGCGAATATGACGATGACGACGACATCGCCCGTCTGCCCGCCGATGTTCATAAGTACCAGAAAAAAATCGTATTCCAACTTTGGACCCGGGATGGCTACCTGCTCTTGAGGTCGCGGCATGCCCCCACGGAGCCCCTGACCCAGGAGGATGGCTTTTCCGAGGCCATCGGCGCCGACCAGGCGCGCTGGCGTTATTACAACCAATGGGACGCGGAGCGGAGTTTGCGGGCGGTGGTGGGCGAGAATCACGAGGTGCGCCAGGAATTGGCTGGCAACATCGCCAGCCGCCTGCTCGTCTCCGCCCTCCTCGGTCTGCCCCTGCTGGCGGCCTGGATCTGGTTTGCCACCCGCCGCGCCCTGGCCCCCATCGATGCCATCGCCGACCAGGTTGGACGGCGCGAACCCCAGCACCTGGGGCCCTTGACACCCTCTACGGCGCCCACGGAGATCCGCCCCCTGCTCGGGGCCCTCAACGGCCTGCTCGCTCGCGTTGACCAGGCTCTGGAAAGCGAGCGTCGCTTCACTGCCGATGCCGCTCATGAACTGCGCACCCCCCTGGCCGCCCTCGGGGTGCAGGCCAGCGTCGCCGCGCGGGCCCGGGACAGTGCCGAACGCGATCATGCCCTGGCCCAAATCGCGGCGGGGACCAAACGCGCCAGCCACCTGGTTGAACAACTCCTGACCCTCGCTCGCCTTGATCCCAACCTGGGAATCACCCAGTGCGCCGTTCGCCTGGATGAATTGGCCGCCGAGGTCTGCGCCGACCAGGCCGGCGCCGCTCTGGCCAAGGGGATACAACTCGAACTGGATGCCGGGGCGGAGGCCTGGGTCAGGGGTAATGCCGACCTGTTGCGCATCCTGCTGCGCAATCTGGTGGACAACGCCTTGCGCTACAGCCCGGCCGGGGGGCAGGTCCTGATCACCCTGGTGATGGCCGCGGGCAAGGCCCACCTTGGCGTCAGTGACAATGGCCCTGGCATACCCAATGCCCAGCGGGGTCGGGCCTGGGAGCGCTTCCATAGGCTGGTGGGGCAGGAAATTGAAGGGAGCGGGCTCGGCCTCTCCATCGTTGCGCGCATCGCCGAGCAGCATGGTGCCTGTCTGGAATTGGGCGATGGCCTGGAGAACGACACGGGGGGAAGGGGTTTGCGAGTTGGGGTTGTCTTCGACGCAGCTCCATAAAGATTGAATTTCCATAGGTGAATATATCCCTGGGTTTTGTCTTTAGCTGTGGAGTACCGGACGATTGCATAGACCCGAAACGTTGTGCATTGTTTGTCAGCCGTGACGTCATGCGCGGCCTGATGGACGAACTCCGGGGCGAATCGGCATGAACATCCGCCTGCACAAAAATGCCACGACCACACCGGTCCGTCGGGCGTACATCCAACTTTACCCTTGTCGGTGGCGGCGCTGGCAATCGAACTGGGCGTCACGGAAGACACCATTCCATTCGGCGCTGGAAGGACCCCAGGCGTCAGGATAGAAGTCGCCTCTCCTGGGAGGGGGAGGATTTGTGTGAGGATGGGGCATCACCGATTCGGTGCCTCGCGCCCGCAGGGGGCAGCCGGGAAGGAGCCCGTAGATACCGTCTTCTTCGTCAAGCGCTGGCGACTGGGTTTGGTGTAAGCAGATGCTGGAGCGCCTCGCCCTCGCCCCCGCTGCCGTGGCCCCGACGGTGGTGCTCGATGCCGGCATCGCCACCGAGGCCAACCTCACCTGGCTCAAGAACCAGGGCTACCCCAAGAACGGGGGGCTTGGCCTGAAGAACACCGCGCAGGCGCTCAGCCCCGCATCGACCCGCGTGTACCGGGTGTTCTTGCCCCCAGCGCCGGTCGGTGAAGCCCTCGAAGGTTCAGCGCAGTCGCTGAGTGAGGTCGTCCAAGGTCAGAACAAAGGGGCCAAAGGGGACCCTCATTAGGGGGCTTCCGGTAGCGATGCTCTGAACACCTTAACGGGCTACTGCCAAAATGAGAACTGCTGCTCAGCAGGGCATGGCCCTTGGGATTATCATCGCAACCCTGTTGGGGCGTGCAACGCCGGAAATGGGCGCTTTCGGCCTGGCAGGTACCATCGATGGCCCGCACCGGGCGATCTCCCAGACCCGGTATGCCGGCCAGCCGATCGGGCAGCACCGCGTTGGCCTGCTTGACCAAGGCCGGCACCACGTCGCGTAAGACCACCTGCCGGGTCGGTGCCGCCAGGGCAGCGGACCAGGTCGAGCGGGCCAGTGGCCCCGGCGCCGCGGTCTCTGGGTCCAGATGGAGCAAGGTTTGCACCTGTTCGCGCAGGTTCGGCATCCCCTGCACTTGCCGGAGAACCCCCAGGGCGATGAAATCCGCCATAGTCAGGCTGCGGCCCGCCGCCGCATGGCGCACCCGCGCAATGGCCCGCGTGACGGGATGGAGGAGGTCGGCCAGGACGGTATGGTCAGTGAGACGATGCATGAGGTTCTTGAGACGATCGAACAGGATTTTTTCCGTATCTTACTGTTTTACAACATATAATTCGAGCCTGTCGCGACCCCCTTGTCAAGTCATTTTTTGCCCCAGTGAAAATAATGGGGTGTTCAGGGGGGCTGCAGCCGCCCCGTGGGTGGGTGGAAAAAATCCCTCATATCGTTTAGGCGTCGTCTCGGCACCACCAAAGCCCTCGGGCAAGATATTTTGGGGCTGCCGGGAGGGGTGAACCAGACACCGTTGTCTGGCTTTACAGGTGATTCATGCGTGGTTATCAGGTGGAGATCTTATGAATCAGACGGGCGAAATCCCAGTGCGTCTTGGGCGTAACCAGGGTCAGGCTATCAATCAAGCCATGGTCAGTAAGATTCTGAATCAACTAAAGGAATTGCTTATACGTTTCCTTGAGTCGGGAGAATCGGGTGTCGTCGATATGCGGTTAATGCCAAGGATGAATGCGGCTACCTACAAGCATATCAAGGATATTCTCTCCAATGGAGAAGTAACCGCCTTGATCGAAGCAGAGGTAAATGTCGAGATCAGGGAAACCCAATACGCCGGGGTTTGGTGGCTGACCCACCATAACGAACAGGGTGGAATCGTTACCGAGCTGATTGAAGTATCGAGGATTCCGGGAATATTGGCATCTCATGTCTCGGATATGCATGCCGGCTTGAAACGGCTTGAACAAGCGGTGGCAATCTCGCACTAAAAGAAGCCTACTCCTGAGCTAGGTCATCCTAAATCATTAAGGTATCTAGGCGGGCGTCCGCCACACATTTTCTGACTGAACGATGAGGGGAAACCATCATGGGTGCGGATTTGGGTAGTGAATTTAACCCGTCCAAGGACGGGTCACGCTTGACCACGGATATGGTACTGGACGATGCCACCGTGACCGCGCTGCAAGAGCTTGGGATCAGTCGCCGAAGATTCATGTCCTATTGTGCGGGGCTGGCCTCGCTGATGGCTTTGCCACAAGCCATGGTACCGAGGTTGGCCCAGGCAGCGCTATCGCCGGCCAAGCCATCGGTTGTTTACATGTCCTTTCAGGAATGCACGGGTTGCCTGGAGTCCCTGGTGAACTCCTTTGCCTTCAACGGCGGCACCACCATCAATAATCTGATTCTCAATCTGATTTCGCTGGATTACCAGGAAACCCTGATGGCGGCGGCGGGCGCCCAGGCGGAGGGGCTGCTCAAGACGCTCACCAGCAAGACGGGCTATGTGCTGATCGTGGATGGCTCTATTCCCTCCCAATGGGACAGCGGCTATTTCGTTAGTGGCGAAAGGAGCGGGGTTGCCCGCTTCCGGGATGCCGCCAAAAAGGCCGGTTTGATCATCGCGGTGGGCACCTGCGCGAGTTTTGGCGGCTTGCCTAAGGCCGATCCCAATCCGACCGGCGCGGTATCGATTGGTACCCTCATGACACAACTTAAGATCTCCAAACCCCTGATCAACATCTCAGGATGTCCCCCGATTCCCGAGGTGATTACGGGCACCATTCTCTATTATCTGGCGAGCGGTATGCCCGAGCTCGACAAGCTGCGTCGGCCCAAGGTCTTCTATGGCGAAACCGTCCATGAAGACTGCTACCGCGAGGAATGCTTCGAGGATGGACCTTATGTACAGGCTTTCGATGACAATGCGTCACGTAAGGGCGGCTGCCTATACTGGATCGGCTGTAAGGGCCCAGTCACTTACAATGCCTGTTCGACTATTCGTTGGAACCAGGGCACCAGCAATCCCATCATGGCGGGTCATGGGTGTATCGGTTGCTCGGAGCCCGATTTCTGGGATCGCTTGAACCTGAATAATCAAAAGGGCTTCTATGTCCCGATTGCCGATGAACCCTACGATGCCCATGGCGGTAGCCAGCCTTGTAGCAACTGTCACGATGATGACGATGGCGATGGCGATGACGATGAACCCTACGATGGCCATGGCGGTAGCCAGCCTTGTAGTAACTGTCACGATGACGATTGATGGCCAGATTGGCCGCCAACCGCGAACGCTACTGACGCCGAACTCGCTTACCCCAAAGGGTTGGCCTTCGCCGTCAGGCCCTGACTTCGCCTTCGACATTGCCTAGATTGAAAGACTGGAGAATGCCCATGGCTACCACAAAAACCATCGTTATTGATCCCGTGACCCGTATTGAGGGTCATTTGCGAATTCAGGCCCATGCCGTTCCCGATGGCAAGGGCGGCGGTACCATCACTAACCCCGGGCTCAGCGCCAGCACCATGGTCAGGGGGGTCGAAGCTATCCTCAAGGGCCGTGACCCACGGGATGCCTGGGCCTTTACCCAACGCATCTGCGGCGTATGTACCGTGGTGCATGGTTTGACATCGGTGCGCGCCGTGGAAAATGCCATTGGCATCAAGGTGTCGAAAAATGCCGACTACATCCGCAATATGATGATTGGCGCCCAGTATGTGCATGATCATGTCATGCACTTTTATCATCTTCATGCCCTCGACTGGGTGGATGTAGTGAGTGCGCTCAAGGGTGACCCCGTCAAAACCGGGGCTTTTGCCAAACTTAATTATCCTAGCTATAAACCCAATAAAAACAAGCTACCAGATGCCGCTTATTTTCAAGGTATAATTAATAAACTCAATGGGTTGGTAAATAGGGGGCAGCTTGGTCTGTTTGCGAATGGCTATTGGGGGCACCCCGCCTATAAATTACGCCCCGAAGAGAATCTGCTCCTGGTGTCCCACTATCTGGAAGCGCTGGGCTGGGCCCGTGAAGTCGTCAAACTGCATGCGATATTTGGTGGCAAGGACCCTCACCCTAACCTGGTGGTGGGCGGCATGGCCTGTACCCTAAGCGACAATCAAGGGGCCATCAACGAAGATGCTGGTGGCACCTCCCTTAATGCCGCGGGATTTGCGACCGTCAAAACTGTGGTCACCAAGATGAAGGCCTTCGTTGATCAGGTCTATCTCCCGGATGTCATCTTGCTGGCTAAAAAGTACCCGGAATGGGCCAATTTTGGCGCAACGGTCGGCAACTTTTTGTCCTTCGGTGAGTTTCCCGACCCCACACGGGTCAAAAAGGAGTTCGCGGATGGCGCAATTGATTATCCCAATAGATATGTCTTTCCTCAGGGAGTCATCTGGGCGAATGCCATCAATACGCTGGTACCCTTCCACCAGGATCAGGTGACCGAGAATGTCGCTCATGCCTGGTATAGGGGTTCGAATGTAGGCGAGCATCCAGCGGTCAGCGTCACGAGTCTCAATTACACAGGTCCCAAGCCCGATCAGGGACTCAACCCCGATGGGACATCCAAGTACATGTTGGATGAAACCCAGAAATATTCCTGGATCAAGTCGCCCCGCTACCAGGATGAACCCATGGAAGTGGGCCCCTTGGCCCATGTCCTGATCATGCATGCCCGTGGCGGTACCACTAAGGCACAGCCAACTGACAAATTGGTCCGCAGTTATGTGCAGAGATTCTGGACGAATCCCGCAGCCAAGGGCGGACTGGGGCTGGCCTTTAACCAACTGAATTCGACCTTGGGTAGAATCTTCAGCCGGATGCTGGAGACCAAGATTGTCGCCGACCAGATGGCGGGCAGACCCGCGGATACGACTGCCGGGACCCAGGCCTATGCGGGTTGGTATCAGCTCTATTACAACAACAGGACAGGCCCCTATTGGAATCCCGAAACCTTCAAGCGGCTCGAAAACCCCGTCGCTTGGCCGACTAACCCGGTTGGATTCGGGTTTACCGAGGCACCGCGCGGTGCACTCGGACACTGGATCAAGATTGACCCGGCCACCAGCATGATCGAAAAATATGAATGCGTGGTTGCCAGCCAATGGAATGCTGGTCCGCGTGATGTTGGCGGAACACCTGGGCCTTATGAAGAGGCGCTCATGGGGCAGGTGCTAGCCGATCTCAACAGGCCCCTAGAGGTCCTCAGGACGATCCACAGTTTCGATCCCTGTATTGGTTGCGCGGTCCACATCCTCGATCCGGATGGTGAGCCCCTGACCAGGGTCGAGGTCAACCACACCTTCCGCTGCTAACCCCCCCAAGATCCTGTTTGGCGCTAAGCTTCAGGGCCCTGGTTGCAATGATCGGGGCCAAAAAGACTCCTGTGATTGGTACTCGGTTTTCGGGTTGAGTACACCCCGCCGCCAAGGCGATCCCTGGGTAGCTCTGGCGGCGGGGGCTCTTACTTCCAATCTTAAATCTTGCCCACCAGGTCGAGGGACGGCGCCAGGGTGGCTTCGCCTTCCTTCCACTTGGCGGGGCAGACTTCACCCGGATGCGCCGCGACGTACTGGGCGGCCTTGATCTTGCGCAGCAACTCGGCGGCGTCGCGGCCGATGCCGCCGGCGTTGATCTCGATGATCTGAATTTTGCCCTGGGGATCGATGACGAAGGTGCCCCGCTCCGCCAGGCCGACCTCCTCGATCATGACCCCAAAGTTGCGGGTGATGACCCCGGTCGGATCCCCGATCATGGGATAGTTGATCTTGCCGATGGTCGCGGAGCTGTCGTGCCAGGCCTTGTGGGTGAAGTGGGTGTCCGTCGAGACCGAGTAGATTTCCACCCCCAGCTTCTGGAATTCGGCGTAGTTGTCGGCCAGGTCGCCCAGTTCGGTGGGGCAGACGAAGGTGAAATCGGCCGGGTAGAAGAAGACCACGGACCACTTGCCCCGCAGATCGTCGGCGGACACGGCGACGAACTTGCCCTGGTGGAAGGCGGTGGCGTTGAAGGGCTGGACTTCGGTATTGATGAGGGAGTGCATGCTGGTTACCTGTGGATGAGGGGTTAATCAGAAACGATGGGTGCATGGTAGATACCCACCGATCCGGCAGCCAATTGATTGTTACGATGCTGGTGATAGGCGTTGACTATGGTAATGCCCCGTCCCGGCTTGGCCCATCTTTTGCAGCCATCCTGATCAGCGAGGCGCATGAGGACCGAGCCGCCCTTGGGACTCTCGGACTTGCGCCCGCCATCATGCGGCGCCCTCGTCGTCGGGACAGCGTCACCCTTCATATGCCCCGGAGTCTATGCACATGGTCCAGCCATCCGACCCAAATACCGCCATCCTGGAACCCGCCACCCTGACCCTGGACGGCAAGAGCTACCGCTTCCCCGTCGTGGAGGGCAGCGAGGGTGAGCGCGCCATCGACATCTCTAATCTCCGGGCCCAGACCGGCCACATCACCCTCGATCCCGGCTATGGCAACACCGGCAGTTGCGAGAGCGCCATCACCTTTATCGACGGCGATCAGGGCATTCTGCGCTATCGGGGTATCCCCATCGAGGAGTTCGCCGCCAGTCCCACCTTTATCGAGGTGGCCCTGCTGCTGATCTTCGGTCATCTGCCCAGCCCGGCCGAATATGACGAGTTTTCCGAGGACCTGACGCGCTTTGCCTATCTCGACGAGGGCATGAAGCATCAGTTCGGGGGCTTCCCGCACAATGCCCCGCCCATGGCCATCCTCTCGGCCATGATCAACTCCTTGGCCTGTTACCACCCGGAGTTGCACGAACTGGAGGATAAACGCCAGTTTCTCCATGCGGCGGCGCGCCTGGTCAGCAAGATCCGCACCATCGCCGCCTACGCCTTTCGCCACTCTCGCGGCCTGCCTTACATCTATCCAGATCCGGCTCTGCGCTACGTGCCGAACTTCCTGCATATGATGTTTTCGCAGCCCTACCAGCAGTATCTGTGCCCGAGTATAGTTCGTAAAGCATTAAATTTAATACTTATTCTTCACGCCGACCACGAGCAGAACTGCTCGACCTCGACGGTGCGAGTAGTGGGCTCCAGCGGCGCCAACCTCTTTGCCTCCTGCGCCGCCGGGGTCTGCGCCCTGTGGGGACCCCTCCATGGCGGGGCCAACGTCGAGGTGCTGGATATGCTGGAGCAGATCCACAAGGGCAACATGACCCCCGAGGAGTACGTCCGGCTCGCCAAGGACAAAAACAGCAAGGTACGGTTGATGGGCTTCGGTCATCGGGTGTACAAGAATTTCGATCCGCGTGCCCAGATGCTGCAGAAGGTGGCGGAGGAACTGGTGCCGCAGTTGTGTGGCAATGATCCGCTCCTGGACATCGCCCGCCGGCTGGAGGAGATCGCCCGCTCCGACCCCTATTTCATCGAGCGCAACCTCTATCCCAACGTCGATTTCTACAGCGGCATCCTCCTGCGCGCCATCGGTATCCCCACCAACATGTTCACCGTCATCTTCGCGATTGGGCGCCTGCCGGGCTGGATCGCCCACTGGTGGGAGCAGAACCAGGCCCCGACCAGCCGCATCGCCCGTCCGCGTCAGGTCTATACGGGTCGGACCCAGGCCCACTATATCCCGATGGAGCAAAGGGATTAGCCAGGCGCGCCGATGCACCAAGGCGGGCGAGGCGCCCCAGCGGCTGCACCGATTCGGTGCCGAGGCCCCCGCTCTTCTGCATCCGCTACTCATGTCCAGGCCTTACCTTTTGTAATTCTCTGTAATTTTTTTGGTTGGCCTGGATTGTGCTGTAGTGTCAATGACACTTTATGTCACCTCCTAATCCCCGGGCCGCATAAGCCCGGGGATCCCTTCATGGAATTGGCCACTCAGGCCAATCACGCTAACAACCGGAGAATGGCACCATGCACCTTTCCAAGGGTTATCGAAGGCTTATGTTGGCAACCGGCCTGGTTGCGACCCTGGCGGGTTCGGCGTTGGCGCAGGCCGCCGACACCATCAAGGTGGGTATCCTGCATTCCTTGTCTGGCACCATGGCCATCAGCGAAACCACGCTGAAGGACACCATGCTGATGCTGATCGAGGAGCAGAACAAGAAGGGCGGTCTGCTCGGCAAGCAGCTCGAGGCCGTAGTGGTGGACCCGGCCTCCAACTGGCCCCTGTTCGCCGAAAAGGCCCGTGAACTGCTGACCAAGGATCAGGTGGCGGCGGTCTTTGGCTGCTGGACCTCGGTCTCGCGCAAGTCCGTGCTGCCGGTCTTCGAGGAGTTGAATGGCCTCCTCTTCTACCCCGTCCAGTACGAGGGAGAGGAATCCTCCAAAAACGTCTTCTATACCGGCGCGGCGCCCAATCAGCAGGCCATCCCGGCGGTGAATTACCTGATGGATCAGGGCGTCCAACGTTGGGTGCTGGCGGGCACCGACTACGTTTATCCGCGTACCACCAATAAAATCCTGGAGTCCTACCTCAAGGCAAAGGGGGTGGCGCCGGAGGACATCATGATCAACTACACCCCCTTTGGCCATTCCGACTGGCAGTCCATCGTCGCCGAGATCAAGAAGTTTGGCTCCGCTGGCAAGAAGACCGCCGTGGTATCGACCATCAATGGCGACGCCAATGTGCCCTTCTACAAGGAGTTGGGCAATCAGGGCGTCTCTGCTCAGGACATCCCCGTGGTCGCCTTTTCGGTGGGCGAGGAGGAGCTTTCGGGTATCGACACCAAGCCCCTGGTGGGGCATCTGGCCGCCTGGAACTATTTCATGAGCGTGGATGCGCCGGAAAACGCCGCCTTCATCAAGCAATGGCAGGGCTTTACCAAGAACCCCAAGCGGGTAAGCAACGACCCCATGGAGGCCCACTTCATCGGTTTCAATCTGTGGGTGCAGGCGGTGGAGAAGGCCGGAACCACGGATACCGACAAGGTGATAGCGGCCATGATCGGCCTGGAAACCCCCAACCTGACGGGCGGCATGACCAAGATGCTACCCAACCATCACATCACCAAGCCGGTGCTGATCGGCGAAATCCAGGACGATGGCCAGTTCTCGGTGGTCTGGGAGACCGCGGGCCTGGTGCCGGGGGATGCCTGGTCTGATTACCTGGAAGGCTCCAAGGACATCGAGGCCGATTGGGTGACCCTCAAGTGTGGTAACTACAACACCAAGACCAAGACCTGTTCCGGTCAGACCTATTGATTGGAAAAGGGTAGTGATGGCGAGCCAGGCCCCGGGCCTGGTTCGCCCCATCCCCGATGCCCCGGGCATGCCGATGAATCGGGTGGCCCCTCGCTAGCGAGAATATCCAATGCCCATGCTTGCCAGGCTCATGCTTGCCCTCTTGTTGACGACCGCGACCGCGGGCGTGGCCAGCGCGGCGAGCTTTGAAGAGGCCCTGCCTCTGCTGCTGGATGCCAAGTTTCCCGTCAAGGAGCAGGGCATCGAGCAACTTTCCCAAACCGGGGATGCCCGTCTCGAACAGCTCTTCCCGGCCTTGCTCAATGGCGAGCTTTACCAGCTCAAGTCCAACGCGAGTCTGGTGATTGGCCGCGGCAAGGAGGCCGACCTGGAGGTGACCGAGGTCATCAGCGGCCAGGTGGTCAGGGACGTCGGCCAGCAGGATCTGAAAAAGATCACCCTCAACAATCGGATGCGTGGCCAGCTCAAGGCGGCCATGGCCCGTCTGAATTTTAGTCACGCCGATCCCGGCAAGCGCCTTGCCGCCGTCAACAGCCTGATCAACGACCCGGACCCCGCGAGCCGCGCCCTCCTGTTGGAGCAGCGGAATCGGGAGACCGACGCCGGCGTCCAGGAGGCCATGGCCCTGGTCCTGGCGTTGATGGACTTGAGCAGCTCGGAACCCGAGACCCGGGTGGCGGCCATCCGGGGTCTGGAGGGCGCTTTGCACCCCCAGGTGCGCGGTGCCTTGACCAAGCTGCTGGAGCGGGAGACCGACCCCCGGGCCAAGAGCGCCGCGCAACGGGTCCTGGAAGGGACCGAGGCCCGTATTCGCTGGTACGCCACCCTTGAGACCCTCTTTTTTGGGCTCTCCCTGGGGTCGGTGCTGGTGCTGGCGGCCATTGGTCTGGCCATCACCTTCGGCGTCATGGGGGTCATCAACATGGCCCACGGCGAACTCATGATGCTGGGCGCCTATACCACTTACGTCATCCAGCAATGGCTGCCGGATCAGATCGGCATTTCGGTGTTCATCGCCATTCCCGCGGCCTTTGTCGTCGCCGGCCTGGTCGGCGTCCTGATCGAGCGCGGGGTGATCCGCTTCCTCTATGGCCGGCCCCTGGAGACCTTGCTGGCCACCTTCGGTATCAGTCTGATCCTGCAGCAACTGGTTCGGTCGGTCTTCTCCCCCCTCAACCGTTCCGTGGAGACACCGGCCTGGATGTCCGGCTCCTGGCAAGTCAACGATGTGCTGTCCCTGACCCTGAACCGGATGTATATCATTTTGTTCTGCCTGCTGGTCTTTGCCCTCCTGTTCCTGATTCTGAACAAGACCCGGCTGGGCCTGCAGGTACGGGCGGTGTCGCAGAACCGGGCCATGGCCCGTGCCATGGGGGTGCGTTCCCAATGGGTGGACGCCATGACCTTTGGCCTGGGTTCGGGCATCGCCGGCATCGCCGGGGTGGCCCTGAGCCAACTCACCAACGTCGGCCCCAATCTGGGGCAGAGCTACATCATCGATAGCTTCATGGTGGTGGTCTTCGGCGGTGTCGGTAATCTCTGGGGCACTCTGGTGGCGGGACTGGGGTTGGGCGTGGCCAACAAACTGCTGGAGCCCTGGGCCGGGGCGGTCCTGGCCAAGATCCTGGTGCTGGTCTTCATCATCCTCTTCATCCAGAAGCGCCCCAAGGGCCTCTTCCCGCAAAAGGGGAGGGCGGCGACATGATGCTGGCGCGACTGCTCAAAGGCGACCGGGGTGGCCAGGTCCTGCTGGGGGCCCTGCTGCTGTTGGCGATACTGGCGCCCATCCTGAATCTGGGACTGCCGCCGGAACATCCCCTGCATCTCTCCACCTATACCCTGACTCTCCTGGGCAAGTACCTCAGCTATGCCCTGCTGGCGGTGGCGGTGGATCTGGTCTGGGGCTACCTGGGCATCCTCTCCCTGGGGCATGGGGCCTTCTTTGCCCTGGGTGGCTATGCCATGGGCATGTACCTGATGCGCCAGATCGGTGACCGCGGGGTCTATGGTCATCCCGAATTGCCCGATTTCATGGTTTTTCTCAATTGGGAGGGACTGCCCTGGTACTGGTGGGGTTTCGACCATCTTGGGTTCGCGCTCCTGATGGTGGTGCTGGTCCCGGGCCTGCTGGCCTTCGTCTTCGGCTGGTTTGCCTTTCGTTCCCGGGTCACCGGGGTCTATCTGTCGATCATTACCCAGGCCCTCACCTATGCCCTCATGCTGGCCTTTTTCCGCAACGAGATGGGCTTTGGCGGCAACAATGGTCTCACCGATTTCAAGGACCTGCTGGGCTTCGACCTCCAGGCGGACAGCACCCGGGTCGGCCTCTTCCTGACCTCGGCCCTAGCCCTGGCGCTGGGTTATCTGGCCTGCCGCGCCGTGGTCCTCTCCAAACTTGGCCGGGTGGCCATGGCCATTCGCGACGCCGAGGAGCGGACCCGCTTCACCGGTTATCGGGTGGAGTATGTGATGCTCTGGATCTTCACCTTCTCCGCCGTGCTGGCGGGGATCGCCGGGGCCCTCTATGTCCCCCAGGTCGGCATCATCAACCCCGGGGAGTTTTCGCCCCTCTTCTCCATCGAGATCGTCATCTGGGTGGCGGTGGGCGGGCGCGCCACCCTCTATGGGGCGGTGGCCGGCGCCTTGCTGGTGAACTACTCCAAGACCTGGTTCACCGCTGCTCTGCCCGAGGTCTGGCTCTATGCCCTGGGCGCCATCTTCGTGGTGGTGACGCTCTTTCTGCCCAAGGGGCTCGCGGGCCTGGGGCGCTCCTCGCAACGGGCCGGGGAGGTCAGGCCATGAGACTCCTGGAAAAAACCCGCAAGCTGATGCACGGTCAGGGTTTGGATTGGTTCAAGCCCGATGTCACCCCCGAACTGGACATCAGCCATCGCACCATTCTCCATGTCGAGGGGGTGTCGGTGACTTTCGATGGCTTCAAGGCGATCAATAACCTCAACCTCTACATCGACGACGGCGAACTGCGCTGCATCATAGGTCCCAACGGTGCCGGCAAGACCACCATGATGGACATCATCACCGGTCGCACCCGGCCGGACTGCGGCAGCGTCTATTTCGGCCAGATCACCGATCTGCTCAAGCTCAGCGAGGCAGAAATCGCCAACGCCGGTATTGGCCGCAAGTTCCAGAAGCCGACCGTTTTCGAGAACCATAGTGTTTTCGGCAACCTGGAGCTGGCCATGGCCGCGGACAAGCGGGTCTGGCCGACCCTGTTCGCCCGGATCACCCCGGAGCAGCGGGATCTGATCGACCAGGTGCTGGAGACCGTTGGGCTGCTGAATCGGCGTGATCTCCCCGCCCGGGTCCTGTCCCACGGCCAAAAACAGTGGCTGGAGATCGGCATGCTGTTGGTGCAGCGGCCCCGGCTCCTCTTGGTGGACGAGCCGGTGACGGGCATGACTCATCAGGAAATGGACCATACCGCGGCCTTGCTGACCTCCCTGGCGGGGGAGCATACGGTCGTGGTGGTGGAACATGACATGGAGTTCGTCCGCTCCATCGCCCGCAAGGTGACGGTCCTGCATCAGGGTAGCGTGCTGGCGGAGGGGACCATGGACAAGGTGCAAAACGACCCCAGGGTCATCGATGTCTATCTGGGAGGGCCGGCATTATGCTGAGCGTTAAGGGCATCAACCAGTATTATGGCGAGAGCCACGCCCTGCGAGATCTGGACCTGGAGGTCCCCGCGGGCCAGTGCACCGTGCTCATGGGGCGCAACGGCGTGGGCAAAACCACCCTGTTGCAGTGCCTGATGGGGCTCCTGCCCGTGCGTACCGGGACCCTGGACTTTGCCGGTGTCGATCTGCTCAAGACCACGGCGGAACGCCGCGCCAATCTTGGCATTGGCTATGTTCCCCAGGGCCGTCAGGTTTTCCCCATGCTCACGGTGGAGGAGAATCTGCGGATCGGTCTGCCGGCGCGGCGGGACCGGCTGCGCCAGGTGCCAGGCTTCATCTACGAGCTGTTTCCGGTACTGAAGGAGATGCTGGGGCGGCGCGGCGGCGACCTCTCGGGTGGTCAGCAACAACAGCTCGCCATCGGCCGGGCCCTGGTTCTGGACCCTAAGTTACTGATTCTGGACGAGCCCACGGAGGGGATTCAGCCCAATATCGTCCAGGAAATCGGCGATATTCTGCGCCGGCTCAATCGCGAGGCCGGCCTGACCCTGCTATTGGTCGAGCAGAAACTGCCCTTCGCCCGCAAGGTGGGGGATCGGTTCGCTATCCTCGACCGCGGCCGATCCATGGCCAGTGGCGCCATGGCGGATCTTAACGAGACCCTGGTGAAGGAGTATTTGACCGTATGAGCACGAACTCCCGCCTTTCCTCCATCCCATCCCCGGCACAGGCACGCCCTCGTCCCCTCTTCCTAGACCGGGGGGCGGGTGCTGGCCCCAACCTGGCACCCAACGGCCGCGAGGCCGCGAACAGTCCAGCCCATCGGTTTGGCCCTCCGATCGGGGGCCAGACGGCAAGCCCTGGCTGGCAAGCCAGCCTGGAACTGGGCCTGAGCCCCTGGCATGGCCGGACCGCTCTCACCTATCGCCGTCAACGCGGGCCCCTCTCGGTGCAAAGGCCCTTCTATCCGGAAGGGGATGTCTGCCATCTGTATCTCCTGCACCCCCCCGGCGGGGTGGTGGGCGGCGATGGCCTGGAGATCCAGATCAATCTGGAGGCCGACGCCCGCGCCCTGGTGACCACCCCTGGGGCGACTAAGTTCTATCGCAGCGCCGGTGATCGAGCGCATCAATTCACCACCCTGCGTCTGGGCTCTCATGCCACCCTGGAATGGCTACCCCAGGAAAATATCCATTTCACGGGGGTCCGGGCCTCGCTCAAGACCCGGGTTGAATTGACCCCGAGCTCCCGCTTCCTGGGCTGGGAGTGTCAATGCCTGGGCCGTCCCGCGCTGGCCGAGGGCTTCGACAGCGGGGATCTGGATTGCCAGTTCCAACTCTGGTTGGATGACCGGCCCCTCCTCCTGGAGCGGCTGCGGGTCACGCCCCACAGCCGGCGCGGGGCCGCGGGGCTGCGTGGCCTGCCGGTAACGGCGACCCTCCTGGCCACGCCGGCGGGGGCGGCCGAGTTGGACTGGGTGCGATCCCAGTTGGATGAAGCCCTTACCAGCGGCGTCACACTCCTGGATAATCTCCTGGTGGTCCGTTATCTGGGCGATTCCACCGAGGAGTGTCGCAACCTCTTCACCCGGATCTGGGCCGGACTGCGTCCCCCGGTGCTGGGGCTGGAACCCTGTCCCCCTCGCATCTGGGCTACCTGAACCCTGATCCCCCCGCGCGATGCCGTGCAGGAGAAGCCGTGGAACTGACCCCCCGAGAAAAAGACAAACTGCTGATTTTCACCGCCGCCCTTTTGGCCGAACGCCGCAAGGCGCGGGGACTCAAGCTCAACTACCCGGAGGCGGTGGCCTACATCAGCGCCGCCATTCTGGAGGGTGCCCGCGATGGCTGTAGCGTCGCCGAGCTGATGGACTATGGCCGTACCCTGCTGAGCCGCGAGGAGGTGATGGTGGGCATCCCCGAGATGATCATGCAAGTCCAGGTCGAGGCGACCTTTCCGGACGGCACCAAGCTGGTGACCGTGCATGACCCCATTGTTTGAGCCCAGCGGAGCTTGCCATGATCCCAGGTGAAATCCGGGTCCTGCCCGGCACGATCGAACTCAACCCTGGCCGGCCAACCCTCCGGCTGCGGGTGGCCAATCACGGCGACCGGCCGATTCAGGTCGGTTCCCACTACCACTTCCAGGAGACCAATCCCGCCCTGGTCTTTGATCGCGCGGCCGCCCGCGGCTTCCGCCTCAATATCGCCGCCGGCACCGCGGTCCGCTTCGAGCCGGGTCAGACCCGCGAGGTCGAGTTGGTGGCCTACGCTGGTGACCGGATCGTCCAGGGCTTCAATGCCCAGGTCATGGGGAGGTTGGACTGATGGCAACGATCAGCCGGCGGGCCTATGCCGAGATGTATGGCCCCACCACGGGCGACCGGGTGCGCCTGGGGGATACCGAACTCTGGATTCAGGTGGAAAAGGATTACACCCTCTATGGAGAGGAGGTGAAATTCGGTGGCGGCAAGGTGATCCGCGACGGCATGGGCCAATGCCAGAGACCCGCCGCCGAGGTGGTAGACCTGGTTATCACCAATGCCCTGATCCTGGATTACTGGGGCATCGTCAAGGCCGACCTGGGCATCAAGGGCGGGCGCATCGCCGCCATCGGCAAGGCCGGCAACCCCGACGTGCAACCTGGGGTCACGATCCTGGTCGGGCCGGGCACCGAGGTCATAGCCGGCGAGGGCCAGATCCTGACCGCCGGGGGGATCGATAGCCACATCCATTTCATTTGCCCCCAGCAGGTGGAAGAGGCCCTGATGTCGGGCGTTACGACCATGCTCGGGGGCGGCACCGGGCCCGCCACCGGCACCAACGCGACCACCTGCACCCCGGGACCCTGGAACCTCCACCGCATGCTCCAGGCCGCCGAGGCCCTGCCCATGAACCTGGGTTTCCTGGGCAAGGGCAACGCCAGCCGGCCCGAGCCCCTGGTGGAGCAGGTCGCCGCCGGCGCTATCGGGCTCAAGCTGCACGAAGATTGGGGCACGACCCCCGCCACCATCGACAACTGCCTCACGGTGGCCGAGGCGCTGGATGTCCAGGTGGCCATCCACACCGATACCCTCAACGAGTCCGGTTTCGTCGAGCAGAGCCTGGCGGCCATGAAGGGCCGCACCATCCACACCTACCACACCGAGGGTGCTGGCGGGGGTCATGCCCCCGACATCATCAAGGCCTGCGGCGAGTCCTGGGTGCTGCCCTCCTCGACCAACCCCACCCGCCCCTACACCGTTAATACGGTGGACGAGCATCTCGACATGTTGATGGTCTGCCATCACCTGGACCCCAGCATCGCCGAGGACGTGGCCTTCGCCGAGTCGCGCATCCGCCGCGAGACCATCGCCGCCGAGGATATCCTGCATGACCTGGGGGCCTTCTCCATGATCGCCTCCGATAGCCAGGCCATGGGCCGGGTGGGGGAGGTCATCTGCCGGACCTGGCAGACCGCCCATAAGATGAAGGTCCAGCGCGGCAGCCTGGCCGGCGACCCGGCTCATCATGACAACCGGCGGGCCAAGCGCTATATCGCCAAATACGGCATCAACCCGGCCATCACTCATGGCATCAGCCACGAGGTGGGTTCGGTCGAGGTCGGCAAACTGGCTGATCTGGTGCTGTGGCGGCCCGCCTTTTTTGGCGTCAAGCCCAGCCTTATCATCAAGGGCGGCATGATCGTGGCCGCGCCCATGGGCGACCCTAACGCCAGCATTCCCACCCCCCAGCCCGTGCATTACCGGACCATGTTCGGCGCCCTCGGCGGTGCCCGCCTGGCGACCCGCATGACCTTCATCTCCCAAACGGCGGCGGCCGCCGGGATTCCCGCCCAATTGGGCCTCGGCAGCCTGATCGGGACCGTGGCCCACTGCCGGGGCCTGCGCAAGTCGGACATGCGCCTCAACGACTACCAGCCGCGGATCGAGGTGGATGCCCAGACCTACCAGGTGCGGGCCGATGGGGAATTACTGGTCTGCGAGCCGGCCACCGAACTCCCTCTGACCCAGCGCTATTTCCTCTTTTGAGGGGGGAGCATGATTCGCCTGACCCAAAAATTGACCCAGGCGGCCCAGGCCGATGCCACCCTGACTCTGCCCCTGGCCAGCCGCGTCAAAAGCCGTTTGCGGGTCACCCTGGACGATGGCCGCGAGGCGGGGCTTTTCCTGGAGCGTGGTGGCCTCGGTCTCAAGGATGGCGATCTGCTGGGCGATGAGGAGGGGCGGGTGGTCCAGGTGCGGGCGGCGCCCGAGACCCTGTCGGTGGCGGACTGCCGGGATCACTTGCTGTTGGCGCGGGCCTGTTATCACCTGGGCAACCGGCATGTTCCCGTCTGCATCCAGGCCGACCGGCTGAGTTACCCCCACGACCCGGTGCTGGATGCCATGGTGCGGGGCCTGGGTCTGGCGGTGCGGGTCGAGCTGGGCCCCTTCGAGCCCGAGCCCGGGGCCTACGCCAGTGGCGCCGGTCATGCCCACGGCCCGGCCCAGGCCGACTCCCACGGCCATACCCATGATGACCCTGCCCACCCTCATTCCCATGCTCCATCCCACTGATCCGTGAGCGAGTCCTGGCCGGAACCGGCCGATCTGGCCCTGATCCGGCTCCTGCAATTGTGCAGCGGCAGCCTGCCCATCGGCGCCTTCAGCTTCTCCCAGGGCATCGAGTGGGCGGTAGCGGCCGGCTGGATCCGGGATCAGGCCAGCCTGGGCGATTGGCTGAGTGACCTGGCCACCACCAATCTCGCCTCCGTGGAAATCCCCCTGCTGGCGCGGCTCTATCGCGCGGTCGAGGTGGGCGATGCCCTGGCCCTGGACCAGGGGTGCCAGTGGCTCCTGGCGAGTCGGGAAACCAGCGAATTGCGTGACGAGGAGCGCCAGCGTGGCCGCGCCCTCGCCACCCTGCTGGTGGACCTGGAGCTGCCCCGGGCCCGGGAGTGGCGGCCCAGCCTGGCCGCTTGCCAGAGCGCCGGCTTCGCCCTGGCGGCGGTCGGCTGGGGCATCCCCTTGCCCCAGGCCGCTCTGGGCTTTGCCTGGGGCTGGCTGGAAAATCTCATCCTGGCCGGGGTCAAGCTGGTCCCCCTGGGGCAGACCGCGGGCCAGCGGCTGCTGCGGGACCTGGGTCCCGTCCTGGTCGGCGCCGTGGGCCGGGGCCTGACCCTGACGGACGCCGAGGTAGGGGCCTCGGCCCCCGCCCTGGCCATCGCCAGCAGCCGCCATCCCCAACAATATTGCCGCTTATTCCGATCCTGAGAGAGGACGCCATGAATCCTGACAAGCAACCCCTGCGTCTGGGCGTCGGTGGCCCGGTGGGCTCCGGCAAGACGGCCCTGCTGGAAGCCCTCTGCAAGGCCCTGCGTGACGACCTGAGCCTGGCGGTGGTCACCAACGACATCTACACCCAGGAGGATGCGCGCATCCTGACCCAGGCCGGGGCCCTGCCGGCGGAGCGCATCCTCGGCGTCGAGACCGGGGGCTGCCCCCATACCGCCATCCGCGAGGACGCCTCCATGAACCTGGCGGCGGTGGAGGATCTCTGCCTGCGTTTCCCGGACCTGGACCTGATCTTCATCGAGAGCGGCGGCGATAACCTGGCGGCGACCTTCAGTCCGGAACTGGCGGACCTGACGATCTACGTCATCGATGTGGCCGAGGGGGAAAAGATCCCCCGCAAGGGCGGGCCAGGCATCACCGCCTCGGACCTGCTGGTTATCAATAAGATCGACCTGGCGCCCTATGTGGGCGCCTCCCTGGAGGTCATGGCGACCGACAGCCGCCGCATGCGCGGCCCCCGGCCCTTCGTCTTTACCAACCTGAAAACGGGCGAAGGGCTGGATGAGGTAATCCGCTTCATTCGGCATCAGGGGATGCTGCCCACGGGTTGAGGCTCAGCGGGCTGCCGGCGCCGATCATCTGACGCCCGGTGACTTCACCACCGAGGTGCAGCGTGAGCGACTTGCCCGACCAGCCTGACGCCGGAGAGGCTGCTTCAAGGGCTTCAGGATGAAGTAGCGTTGAAGAAAGACCGGGCGCTTCGCCCGGGTGGGATAGGGTTTCTGGAACCGGTGTAGCGCTATACTGCGGCGATGACCACCATGACCCGCAAACGCCTTCCCATCGGCATCCAGACCTTCCAGAAGATCCGGGAGGACGATCATTACTATGTCGATAAGACGCCGTTTGCCTGGAAGCTGATCGAGGAGGGTACCCATTACTTCCTCTCCCGGCCGCGTCGGTTCGGCAAATCGCTGTTCCTCGATACCTTGGGGGAACTCTTTGCCGGTAACGAACCCCTGTTCCGTGGCCTGGCGATTCATGACCGCTGGGACTGGTCGCGCCGCTTTCCGGTCATCCGGCTCAGCTTCGGTGGCGGTGTCATGCGCGATGCGGCGGAACTGGACCTGAAAATCCGCGAATTACTCACCATCAATCAAGAGGCCCTGGGGTTGAACTGCGAACAGCCCAGTATTCCTGGCTGTTTCGGTGAGTTAATTCGCATGGCCCATGCAGCGACCGGTGAGCGAGTGGTCGTCCTGGTTGACGAATACGACAAGCCCATTCTCGACAACCTCACCGATCCGGACACGGCGCGGACGATGCGCGACGGCCTGCGCAATCTCTACTCGGTTATTAAGGATTCAGACGCCCATGTCCGCTTCGCCTTCCTGACCGGGGTGAGCAAGTTCAGCAAGGTCAGCCTGTTTTCCGGCCTCAACAATCTCAACGACATCACCCTTGATAGCCATTACTCGGCCGTCTGCGGCTATACAGAGGGCGACCTTGACCAGGTCTTCGCGGCCGAACTGGAGGGCCTGGATCGTAAGGAGATCCGGACCTGGTATAACGGCTACAACTGGACGGGGGAGGCGGTCTACAACCCCTTCGACCTGCTGCTGCTGTTTCAGAAACGCAAGTTTCATCCCTGGTGGTTCGAAACCGCCACGCCGACCTTTCTCGTCGAGGTGCTGAAAGAGCGGCAGACCTGGTTGCCCGACCTGGGGCGGATCGAGACGAGTGCCGATCTGCTCTCCACCTTCGAGGTGGATGACATCCCCACCGAGGCCCTGATGTTTCAGACCGGCTACCTGACCATCGACACCGAGGAAGTAATCAGCGGGACCTATTTTTACCGCCTGCGTTACCCCAACCGCGAGGTTTACCAGAGCCTCAACGGCGCCCTGTTGCGGGTCTGGACCCGGGATACCCAGGCGGAAGTCCACAACCGCAAATCCCTCTACCGGCTGCTGCTGGCCAATGATTTTGCCGGGCTGGAGGCCCTCTTTACCGCCTTCTTCGCCAGCATCCCCAGCGACTGGTATCGCAACAATCCCATCGCCCGCTACGAGGGCTACTACGCCAGCGTCTTCTATGCCTACTTTGCCTCCCTGGGCCTGAACATCATCCTGGAGGACAGCTCGGACCCTGCGTGCCGGGATAGGGGGATGGGAGGTTATGAGTTTGGAGCATGATCAGGAATAATTGGTGCATTGGATGCCGATTGTTATCATTTTTACGCATCATTGACTATTTTTGCGCACTCTGAGCCGATGCCTGTCCAGATACCTGACACGATGAACGATGGGATTGGCGGGGCTTGGCTGGTGACCGCCTATGGCTTGGAACTGGTCATGCCGCTCAAGGTCGTCAGCCGGATTGGGGGGCGGCGGGTGACGAAAAGCGTCGCGGGCGTCACGGCGGAAACCTTCGTGGCGGCCATGCGACCGGTCGCGACCTGGCGTGGTCACCTGACCTTTCACCTCAAGCATGAGTTGCCCCATCTGGAGCTGCTTTACCGATTATTCGAAAGAATCGAGGGCAGTGAAGTCGCTGACTGGGTAGCAACCGAACCCACGGGCCAATACGCCCGCCGGGCGGGTTTCCTCTACGAATTCCTCACGGGTCGGCAACTGGACATCAGCGTCGCCGTCGGCGGCGGTTATGTCGATGCCATCGATAGTCATAAACTCGTGGCAGCCTCCAAGGGACGGGAGGTATCTGAACGGCGATGGCGGGTTCGCAATAACCTGCCAGGTACCCGTGCCTTTTGCCCCGTGATCCACAAAACGCCCGAGGTTCTGAGCGCGATGGCCCTGGACGTGCCGGCGCTCCTCCATGACCTGGCGGTCGAATTTGGCGATGAGTTGCTTTTGCGTTCAGCGGTCTGGATGACGCTGCGCGAAAGTAGGTCCAGTTTCGCCATCGAAGGCGAGGGCAATCAAGCCGGTCGCATTCAACGTTTTGCGGATGTGCTGGCACGCCGCGCCGGCCAGGGTGACTGGCCCCTGGATGAAGCCGCGCTGGCCGGGTTGCAGGCCGAAATTCTGGGCCAGCGCACGTCCCTCGCCTCGTTCGGCATCCGCCAGTCACCCGTGTTCGTGGGGGAGGTGGTGCGCTTTCACCAGGTTGTCCATTACGTGGCGCCCCCGGCCGATGAGTTAGCCGCCATGTTAGAGGGCTTGCGCACCTTCCTGATGAGAACCCAAGGGCAATCGCCGGTGATGCGCAGTGCCGTGGCGGCTTTTGGCTTCGTCTATCTCCATCCCCTAGCCGACGGGAACGGCCGGCTGCACCGCTTCCTGATCAATGACCAACTGCGTAGGGATGGAGCGATCGCGGCCCCGATGATTCTGCCCGTTTCCGCCACGATCACCCGTGATCCGGCAGAACGGCGGGCCTATGACGAGATCCTAGACGAAGTTTCCCGGCCGATCATGAGCGCTCTGGCTGGTCGCTATGAGTTCGCCGCCCAGCCTAGCACCTATCCGGACGGCATCCTTTCCAATTTCATTTGCCGGGGGGACGATGTGGTCCGGCCGGCCTGGCGGATGCCGGATCTCAGTCGCCATGTCATCTACCTGGCGCAACTGCTCCAACACACCCTCCGCGAGGACATGCGGGAAGAATCACGCTCCCTGCGCAGCCATGGCTGGGCGCGACAGGCGATCAAGGCGGTCATGGAGATGCCCGACCATCAGATTGACCGGGTCATCCGGTCCGCGGAGGCCAATCAAGGTCAACTATCTCGGGTACTGGCCAAGGAAATCCCTGCGCTCGCCGAGGAGGGTATCTGGGAGGCGATCCGCGAGGCTATCCAGGATGCATTTCGGGAGGATAGTCCCGGTAGCTGAGATGCCGGTGATCTTTATTGACGAACTCAGGACCGAATCCATCCTGGCGCCGGGGCCAACCGCACCAGGCCTGATCTCGGGGATTGCTGGGTAACTCCTACTTCTGGCGGCAACTCCACCATCCGCCAGGCCAGGCCCAGAGCCAGCAGCAGTCCGGCGACGGCGGAGAGAGGGATGGCCAGCCAGCGAGACGGCCAAGGCTGGCGGCGTTGCCGGGGGTGACCAGGGTGGTCAGGCTGATGCCCTTGGCCCGCTCCTGCTCGATGAGCTGGATCAAGGCCCCCTGGTTGACCATGCCGACGTTGAAGTCGCCATCGGTGGCCAGTATGACCCGGTTGATGCCTGCCGCCCAAAGCACCTCATTGACCGCATCCGGGGTCTCAAAACCTCGGCTACGTCAGGATCGAGCACAACCACAAGGCGGGGTTCGGCTGGCAGTCCCGCAAAGCGGTGCGGCTTGGCCTTGCTGTAGTCGAAGCGGTACTCCTCCCGGAGTTCATCGGAGCCATCGGCCATCTGCTCAGTGACGGCGGTTTTTCTCATGGTCGCTTCGCTCCTGCGGGGTGGCTCGGCGTGCGCTCATGATTCGAAGCATTTTTCTGGCGGCTGTCAGAAGATTACCAACTCTGCCGATACCGCGCCGCCGCCGGGCGAAGACACGGGCGAGCAGCGTCTTGCCATAGCCTGCGGTGCCACTGATGCGCACCCGGAAAGGCGTCATTATTTCGGCATGATCCGTCTGTCGCCGACCCGCGTTTTGGGTCAAATTACCAAACGAACCCATTTTGCGGGGGCACGGAACCGGACGCCCAAGGGCTCGAAACAAGGCCAAACGCGTACTCATCCCCCTATTCCATCAAGGCCACGGCCTTGACCTGGGCATGGACCTGCTGACCGAGAGTCAGGTCCAGGCGGTCGCGGGATTGGCGGGTGATGCGGGCCAGGATGAAGGCTGTCGCGTCGGTCCCCTCTCGGGGCCCCAGGCCCAGCTTGACCAGCAGCCGGGGCCTTCGCTGGCGCCCATTTCCAGGATGCGGGCGGGCAGGACGTTGAGAATGCTGGAGGCGGTAGGTGCGCCAATGGCGATGCTGACATCACGGGCCTGGATGCGCACCCGGGCGCGGGCGCCGCTGGGTCGGGGTGCACCCGGTACCCAGAGGCGGGCACCGGGGACCTGGATGCGCAGGAGTTCGTACTCCGGGTCGTAAGCGAGTACCTGGCCGTCGAGGAAGCTGCTGACCTCGTTGTCGCGGGCCAGGGGCAGGTCGAGGCGCGACAGGATCTCCCGGGCCGGGCCCGCCGCCCGGATGCGGCCGTCCGCGAAGACCAGGATGTGATCCGCCAGCCGCGCTACCTCGTCGGGGGAATGGCTGACATAGAGGACCGGGATCGCCAGTTCGTCGTGGAGCTTCTCCAGATAAGGCAGGATCTCGGCCTTGCGCGGCGGGTCGAGGGCCGCCAGGGGCTCGTCCATCAGCAGCAGGCGCGGGCGGGTGGCCAGGGCCCGGGCGATGGCGACCCGCTGGCGCTCGCCGCCCGAGAGACGCTCCGGCATCCGGTCCAGCAGATGGCCGATGCCCAGCAAGACGATGATCTGGTCCAGCGCCACGGGGTGCGGCCCTGGGTGGGAACGGGCGGCCCGCCGTCGCCCATAGTCGAGATTGCGGCTGACCGAGAGGTGGGGGAAGAGGCTGGCCTCCTGGAAGACGTAGCCCAGGGGGCGCTGGTGGGTCGGCAGGAAGAGGCCGCGTCCGCTGTCCTGCCAGACCTCGCCCTTGAAGACCAGATAGCCCTGCCCTTGGGGCTCCAGCCCTGCGATACAGCGAAGGAGGGTGGTCTTGCCCGACCCCGAGGGTCCCAGGAAGGCCGTCACGCCCCGGCCGGGCAGGCGCAGATCCACCTCTAGGGCGAAGCCCGGCCAGCGCACCCTAAATTGGGCGATCACCGCCTCGGTGTCGGGGATGATGGGTGGTGGTGCGGAGGCCGGGGCGCTCATGTCCCGGTCAGGTCCAGGGCCGGCTGTTGCGGCTATAGAGCGCCAGCAATACCAGGAAGCTGAAGACCAGCATGCCGCCGGCCAGGACATGGGCCTCGGCGTACTCCAGGGCCTCGACATGGTCATAGATGGCGACCGACACCACGCGCGTCTGCTCCGGGATGTTGCCGCCGAGCATCAGCACCACGCCGAATTCCCCGACGGTATGGGCGAAGCCCAGGATGGCTGCGGTGACGAAACCCGGCCGGGCTAGGGGCAGGGCCACGGTGAAAAAGCGGTCCCAGGGCCCGGCGCGGAGGGTGGCAGCCACCTCCAGGGGACGGTCTCCGCAGGCGGCGAAGGCATTCTGGAGGGGCTGCACCACGAAGGGCAGGGAGTAGAAGACCGACCCCACCACCAGTCCCGCGAAGGTGAAGGGCAGCAGGCCAATGCCCAGCCACTGGGTGAACTGACCGATGGTGCCCTGGGGTCCCAGGGTCAGCAACAGATAGAAGCCGATGACGGTCGGTGGCAGCACCAGGGGGAGGGCGACCAGAGCCCCGATGACCCCTTTCCACCGCGAGCGGGTGCGCGCCAGCCACCAGGCAATGGGGGTGCCGACCACCAGCAGGATGAGGGTGCTGGTGGTCGCCAGCTCCAGGGTCAGCCGGATCGCGGCGAAATCGATTTGTTCCAGCAAGTTCCGGCCCCGACCCTATAGCTCGTAGCCGTAGGCCTTGATCACGGCCCTGGCCTGGTCGCTCCGCAAATACGCCATCAGGGCCTGGGCCGCGGGTTGGTCGGCGCCCCTCTTGAGCAGGACTGCGTCCTGCTTGATCTCCCCATGGAGTTCCGCCGGGACCCGCCAGAAGGAGCCACCGATCGGCTGGCCATTCTTCCACACCTGGGAGAGGGCGACGAAGCCCAGCTCGGCATTGCCGGTGGCGATGAACTGCTGGGCCTGGGTGATGTTCTCGCCGGTGACGAACTTGGGCTCCAGGGCGGTCAGCAGCTTCATCTTCTCCAGCACCTGGATCGCCGCGGCACCATAGGGGGCCGTCTTGGGATTGGCGATAGCCAGATGCTCAAAGGCGCCGCTCGCGAGGACAGCACCCTGGTCGTCAACATAGCCCTCCCGGGCCGACCAGAGGACCAGCCTGCCGATAGCATAGGTGTAGCGGCTGTCCGGGATAGCGTCGCCCTCCACGATCAGCCTGGCCGGGGTCTTGGCATCGGCGGCCAGGAAGACCGCGAAGGGTGCCCCGTTCTTGATCTGGGCATAGAATTTGCCGGTGGCGCCAAAGGAGAGGAGGGGGCGATGGCCGGTCGCGCGCTCGAAGTCGGCGGCGATCTGCTCCATGGGGGCGGTAAAGTTGGCCGCCACGGCGACCTGAACCTCGTCGGCCAGGCTATTGCCCGCCAGGATGGCCAGGCCGAGGGCGAGCAGGGTGTGTTTGCGACGAGGGGTCATGATGGGGGGTAACTCCAAGGGTTCGTGTTAGTCATCCACGGCCAGGATGACATGGGGGGCCTTGATGAGGGCGCAGGCACCGCCACCCTCGGCGAGACCCAGTTCCCCGAGACTCTTCAAGATAAATTAAGCGAATAACGATTGGCCGGCAACCATCAAGGCCAAGGGAAGCCATCGCGTCTGTACCCATGGTGTATCCTGAGCAAATGCCTGCCGAATTCCGAGACCTGAAGATGGACAGCCCCTCGCCAAGCGTCGGGGCTCCGGGTCTGCTCGCGCTCCTGGCCTTACCTTATGTTCTGCTCGGTGCCCTGGGCCTGCTGCTAGGTTCCCCTAGCCCCGTCTTTCCCTCCGCCGGCCTGGCCCTGGCGGCTCTGCTCTGGTTCGGCAACTGCGCCCTGCCCGGCATCTGGGTGGGGGCCCTGGTGCTCAATCTCGGTCTGCATTGGCTCGGCAAACCTTGGTTGGGGGATGGCGCAACCTTAACCCTGGTAGCAACCGCCGCCACCATCGCCACCGGCGCCAGCCTGCAGGCCTGGTGGGGAAGCTGGCTGGTCCGGCGCTGGCAGGGCGAGGCGTGGCAGGCACTGGCACGGGAGCAGGACACCCTGCGTTTCCTCCTCTTGGGTGGGGTGCTGGCGGGACTGGTATCCGCCTCCGTCGGCACCGCGGGTCTCGGCGCCTTCGGCCGGATCGATGTCACCGACTTGGCCTACACCTGGTGGACCTGGTATGTGGGGGATGTCATCGGCATCCTGGTCTTCGCCCCCCTGACTCTGGCGCTGCTGGAGGGACGGGACCCCTTGTGGCGAGACCGCCGGCGTCGCATCCTTGTGCCCCTGCTGATCACCCTGGCCCTGGCGGTCATGGCCTTCCACGGTGCCGGGCAGTGGGAAGTCCAGGAGCGGCAGGCCCGCCTGGCCCAGGTCGGCGAGGCCCTGGCCCGCGACATCGACAACCGCCTGCATACCCACCGCGAGGTCTTGTCTGCCCTGCGGTACTTCATCGAGGCCAAGCCCGACCTGAGCTTCGCGGCGTTCGAGCAGTTCACCCGCGCCACCCTGGCCGACAATCCGGATCTCCTCGCCCTGAACTTCAATCCCCTGGTCAGGGCCGCGGAACGGGAGGCCTTCGAGGCGCGCATGAGTCAGCAGGTGCCCACGGGCCGCTTCCAGATCCTGGAACGGGACGCCGAGCGACGCCCGGTGCCCGCCGGGATGCGGCCGGAGTATGCGCCAGTCACCTACATCGTGCCCTGGGAACCCAGCCAGGCGGTCCTGGGTTTTGACAATTTTTCCGAGCCGGTGCGCCGCGCCGCCACCGAACGTGCCAGCAATCACCGCCGCCTGGCGGTGGCCGTGCCCATTGATCTGGTGCAGGAGGAGGCCCGGCACAGCGGCATGCTGGAGATGCTCCCGGTCGAGGACCACCAGGTGACCGACGCGGCGGGCCTGCCCCGCCTGCTGGGCTTCGTGGTGGGGGTGGTCCGCATCGATCATCTGATTACCCTCGCCACCCAGGACAAGATCCCCGCCGGGTTGCAATTGCAAGTGACCGAGGCGGAGAACCCGGCCGCGTCCGCGCGTCAGCCCCTGCCGGCGGGGGCGGAGGAAGGGGTGATTTACCGCCCCGACGACCTCCCGGACCAGAACGGCGCCAGCCGCCACCCCGCGGATCAGTGGCGGGGGCACCTGCGGGTGGGCGACCGCGACTGGCGCCTGACCCTGAGTGCCACCCCGGCCTATCTCCGGCAACACCGTACCTGGGCCGCCTGGGGCGTCGGCGTGGTCGGTCTGGTCTTCGCCGCCCTGCTGCAGATCATGCTGCTGGGTTACACCGGCCGTGCCCACCTGATCCAGTTCCATAACACCGCCCTGGAGGCCGCCGAGGCCAGGCTGCGGGAACTCAACGTCACCCTGGAGCGGCAGGTGGCGGAGCAGACCGCCGAACTGCGCGCCACCAGGGACCGGCTCGAGGCCATGATCAGCGCCCTCCCCGATCTTATGTTCCGGGTGGATCGGGAGGGCGTCCTGAATACCACCGGCTTGACTACCTCTGTCACGCCGGATCTTTCGGCAAGACCGTCGGGTCCCCGGGGGGGGGCCGTCGGGGGGCGCCTCGCGGAGGCCGCCCGGCTGGGCACCAGGGCGCGACCTATGGCCCCCCAGGGACCTCGTGGTTCGAAGCGGGGGTGGCCCGGACGGGGGCTTTGTGCTGGCCCGAGATCACCGGGCGCAGGCGAGCGCCCTCAATGCGGAACTGGAGACCCGGGTGGCGCAGCGCACCGCCACCCTCCAGGCCGAGGTCGCCGAGCGCCGGCGGGTGGCGGAGGCCCTGCACGCTAGCGAACAACGCTATCGGGAACTCAACGCCGAACTGGAACGGAAGGTGGGGGAGCGCACAGTGGAGTTGCGTGATCTCATCCTGGAGCTCAACCGCCTCGCCACTACGGACAGCCTGACCGGGGCCTGGAACCGGCGGTACTTCGAGCAGGCTGCGGCCCTCGAGATCGCCCGGACCGATCGTTATGGCGGGCCCCTGGCCCTGCTCATGCTTGATATCGACCACTTCAAGTTACTCAACGACACCCACGGGCACCCGGTGGGGGACAAGGTGCTGGTCGAACTGTCGCAGCGGGTTCGCCCCCGGCTGCGCGCCACGGACCTTCTGGCCCGTTGGGGCGGCGAGGAATTCGTGGTGCTGCTGCCCCACTGCGGCAGGGAGGCGGCAGTCAAACTGGCGGAAAACCTCTGCCACCTCATCGCCTCCGAGCCGTTCCCCCCGGCCGGTCCGCTGACCGCCAGCTTCGGGGTCGCGGAGTTCCAGGCCGGAGAGACGCTGGATACCTGGCTCAAGCGGGTGGACGATGCCCTTTACGCAGCCAAGTCCGGGGGTAGGAATCAGGTCCGCCTGGCGACTTGATGTGGTTATTCCTAGGCTGATCGTGGACGCCGAGGACCGGATGACGGTACTGGCAGGCGTGGCGAGGGGGGAATTCGCCCCAAGCTTGATGTCGGAAAGCCGACAGGGCCTGGCCCTGGAACAATCAACCTCTTGATTAATAAAGGCGGCATGAGGCTTGCTAAGTATTAGCAAGTCGATTGAGGAGCCTCTCCATGCCACGCGCCGTCATCATCAACGATACCACCCTCCGGGATGGTGAACAGTCCGCCGGGGTGGCCTTCACCCGGGAGGAGAAGCTGGCCATCGCCCGGGGGCTCGCGGCCCTCGGCGTGCCCGAGCTGGAGGTCGGCATCCCGGCCATGGGGGAGGAGGAGTGCGAGTCCATCCGAGCCCTGGCGGCGCTGGATCTCGGTCCCCGGCTCATGGTGTGGGCCCGCCTGCTGCCCGCGGATATTGCCCAGTGCCGGGGGCTGGGAGTCGATCTGGTGGACCTGTCGGTACCCGTCTCCGACCAGCAGATGGCGAGCAAGCTGGGCCAGGACCGGGACTGGGTTCTGGGACAGATCCGGCGCCAGGTGCCCATCGCCCTGGATCTGGGGCTGGAGGTCTGCGTCGGTGCCGAGGATGCCTCCCGCGCCGATCCCGAGTTCCTCTGGATGGTCGCCGAGGCCGCCCAGGAGGCGGGGGCCAGCCGTATCCGTTTCGCCGATACCCTGGGCATGATGGATCCCTTCACGACCCTCGATAGCCTGCGGGACTTGCGGGCCATGGTCGATCTGGACATCGAGATGCACGCCCACGACGACCTGGGCCTGGCCACCGCCAATACCCTGGCCGCGGTCAGGGCCGGGGCGACGCATGTCAATACCACGGTCCATGGGTTGGGCGAGCGGGCCGGCAACGCGGCGCTGGAGGAGGTGGCCCTGGCCCTCAAGCACCTGCATGGGGTGGCGACCGGGCTGGACCTGTCCGGCTATGGCGAACTTTCCCGACTGGTCGCCCGGGCCTCGGGTAAGCCCGTCGCCTGGCATAAGAGCCTGGTGGGCGGGGGGGCCTTCACTCACGAGGCGGGCATCCATGTGGATGGCCTGCTGAAGGATACCCGTAACTATGAAGGCCTAGATCCCGCCGAGGTCGGGCGCCAGCATCGGCTGGTGCTCGGCAAGCATTCGGGCACCCAGGGGGTGTGCCATGCCTATGCCGAACACCTGAGCCTGGACCTGGCGCCCGAGCAGGCGGCCCAGGTGCTGCCCTTGGTCCGGCGCTTCGTGACCGCCACCAAGCGCAGTCCGGGGCGGCGGGACCTACGGCGCTTTCTGACCGAAATCGAGTATGCCAGCCTGCATTGAGGTGGCGGTGCCGCCCGGTCCCTTGAACCCTAACCCCCCGAGGAGATGATGATGACGGACGACTTCGAATCCGACCTCAAGGAGCTATCCAGCGCCGAGGATTTTCTCGACTACTTCGGGGTCAGCTACGACCCGCGCATCGTCCAGGTGAACCGCCTGCACATTCTCCAGCGCTTCCACGATTACCTGAACGATTACGACGAGATGCCGGACGCCGATGCCCCGCGCTTCGCCCTCCACGCCCAACTCCTGGCCAAGGCCTATCAGGACTTCGTGACCTCGGATGCCCGGACCGAGAAGGTCTTTCGGGTCCTGCGGCCGCGCCAGCCCCAGCGGGTGAGCCTCCCCCTCGGCGACCTCCAGCGTCGCGCTGACTCGGAGACGGATCGCCATGCGCCCCCGATTTGAAACGGGTGCCGAGGTGAGGGTCCTGCGCAATGTGCGCAATGACGGCACCTTCCCGGGTCTGGCCTTGGGCGCCCCCCTGGTACGCCGCGGCAATACCGGCTATGTGTGCGACCTGGGCCTCTTCCTTCAGGACCAGATCATTTATACGGTGCACTTTCTCGCCGAAGACCGGCGGGTCGGTTGTCGCGAGGAGGAGTTGCAACTGGCTAGCGAGCCCTGGACCGCCAGCCGCTTCGAGTTCCGTGACAAGGTCGCGACCCGCCTCCGGCTCGGCGTCGGCGGCCGCGTCCTGGTGGAGCGGGGCGAGGTCGGCGAGGTCATTAAGGTCTTGCGCGATACCCCGGAAGGGGTCGCTTATCAGGTCGTTTTCGCGGGTTGCAACACCCTGCAGGTGCCCGAATCCGCCCTGGCAGAGATCGCGGATGGGACCCCCGACCCCAGCCTGGCGCCCACCCTAGGTCAATCCCCACCCTCATGAAGGCCGTCCCCCCTGCCCCTATCGGCGCCCAGGAAGCTGGCGGAAAGGACAGCGATCCGCTCTATTGCTATCACCTCTTGCGGGCGGCCAGTGAGCGTTTCCAGAGGGATCCCCTGGGCCTGGACTCCCGGCGGCGGGAGGAGGTAAGTCGCCAGGCCCGGCGTACCCTCGAACTGGAAAACCTGGTGCTGGGTTCAGGGGAGGTGATCGGGGTGGTGATCCCGACCGAGCAGGTGGAAAACGCCGTGGGAGTGCTGCGAGCCCGCTATCCGGATGACACGGCTTTCAGCCTGGATCTGGAGCGTAACCACTTGACCCTCGCCGCCCTGGGTTTGGCGCTGCGCCGCGAGCTGGTCTTCGACGCCGTTATGCGGCGGGTTGCCGCTCGCCATCCCCCGGTCGAGGCGATCGATGCCCGCCTCTATTACGAGTTGCATCGAGATCGTCTCACCCGGCCGGAGCGGCGCACCGCGCGCCATATCCTGATTACTATCAACGAGGATTACCCGGAAAACCAGCGGCCTGCCGCCCTGGCCCGCATCGAGCACCTGGCCGATCAATTGCGGGTTCCCGGCATGGGGGGTGCCCGCCACTTTGCCAACCTGGCCGAGATCCATTCCGAATGCCCCAGCGCCCTGGAGCAGGGCCTGTTGGGCGAGGTCGAGCGTGGCAAGCTCTATCCCGAACTGGATGCGGTGCTCTTTAGCCTCCAGGAGAGCCATTTCGGCGGGCCCGTGGAGACCGAGCTTGGGTTTCACCTGATTTTATGCGAGCACATCCATGCCGCCACCGCCCCGGCCTTTTCCCAGATTCGCGATGCCATCCAGACGCGTCTGGTGGAACGCAGCCGGCGGGATTATCAAAAGGCCTGGCTGGCGGCACTCCGCGCGAGTCAGGCCTGACGGGTCTGGGATAGGGTGTAAGGTTGGCGCGGCCTGCCCTCACCGGTGAGCGGATGGCTTAATTTGCCACGCCGAAGCATCTGAGGCACCCGTGCAATGACCGAGTGGAATCCGCCCGCAACGCCCCCGCAAGACCTCGCTATCAAGAAGCTGCCGCGGCTGCCGGACACAGCGGTGCATGGCAAGCCCGCCGCCAACTCAGGGCGACCATGGCGTGTTGCAGGCCCACGCCGAGGGAGATCAGCCAGGGTGGCCGACCCGCGGCCATTCCTTCCGGGGTCCCGGTGTGAGAGAAGTATATAAATCAGGTAGTAAGCGGGCCTCAGTCCTGGTCCCGCCGCTCGACGGTCTCCGGATCGGCGATGATGGGGCGGTAGATCTCCACCCGGTTGCCGTCCGCGAGGGGCGTATCGAGCCGGGCGATCTTGCCGAATATACCCACCTGGTTCTGGTCCAGGTCGATTTCGGGAAACTGGATGAGTAGGCCGGAGCTCAGGATGGCATCCCGCACCCGGCTGCCCTCCGGCATATCCAGCTTGAGCCAGGTCTGCTTGAACTTATCCGTGTAGGCGACGCCGATGTGCATGGAAGGGTCTCCTCGGAGGGGTCGGGTGGGTGAGCGCGGTTGCCCCGGCTTAGGCCGCTGCCCGGGCGGCCCGAGCCAGGGCTCGTGATTGTTGGCTCGCCGCCAGCCGGGCATCGATCAGCCGTTTGCCGGCCAGCAGCAACCCCAGAGCCAGAAAGCCGCCGGGGGGCAGGATCGCCAGCAGGAAGCCCCGGTAGTCCGGGATCAACCGCATTTCCAGGAAGGCGAAGCCGGACCCCAGCAACTGGGAGGCGCCCGCGAACAGGGTGCCGCTGCCGATGATCTCGCGCACCCCGCCCAGGACCATGAGGACGGCGGTGAAGCCCAGGCCGGTAGCGAGCCCATCCAGGGTCGAGGCCAGCGCCGGATTCCTGGAGGCGAAGACTTCGGCGCGGCCCAGAACGGCGCAGTTGACGACAATGAGGGCGATGAAGAGGCCAAGGGCCTTATGCAGGTCGTGGGCATAGGCGTTGAGACCCAGATCGACCAGGGTCACCAGGGTGGCGATCATCACGATATAGACGGGGATGCGCACCTCCGCACTCATGATCGGGCGCATCCAGGACACCAGCAGGTTGGAGACCGCGAGGACCGCGGTGGTCGCCAGCCCCATGCCCAGGCCATTGGTGGTGGTGCTGGTCACTGCCAGTGCCGGGCACAGGGCCAGGCCTTGGGCCAGGATGACATTGTTGCCCCAGAGCCCTTGCTGGGCGATTGCGCCCCAGGCCGTGGCGGCTTTGGGCGGCGAAGCGAGGTTAGTACTCATGGGCCATCTCCTGGCGTGGGTTCAGGTGCCGGATCAAGGTGTGGCCGCTGTGCCCGGGTCTCGTGGCGGCGGCGCGAGCAGGGTGGCCTGCTGGGCAGTGAAGAGTTGTAGCCCCTTTTTGAAGGCGCCGACCACGGCGCGCGGAGTGATAGTGGCGCCACTAAACTGGTCGAAGTCACCGCCGTCCTTCTTCACGGCCCAACGGCTCTCGGGTGGGTCACCCAAGGAGTGCCCTGCGAAGCCCAGTATCCAGTCGTCCTTGGCGGCCTCGATTCTGTCCCCCAGCCCAGGTGTTTCCCGATGGGACAGCACCCGGACACCCAGGATTCGGCCCTGGGTGTCGAGGCCCATGATCAGCTCGATCGGGCCTGCATACCCCAGGCCGGTAACCTGGAAGGCCACGGCGGTGACCTGACCCTGTTGCATCGCGCGGTACACCCTGACCGGCTGGCCCGATGCCGATTCGATGGTCAAGGCATCCGCCACGGGGTCGTTGTCCTGGAGGGAAGGGGGGATGACCTGGGCCAGGGAGGCCTTGAGATCCTCGGCGCCGCGCGCGGCGATGGGGTCGCGGGTGAAGCGGTCGGCGACCACCAGCAGGGTAGCGGCCAGCAGGGTGAAAGCTCCCAGGAGCAGGGACGGGTAGCTGGCATGTTGGCGATAGGCCGGGCCACCCTCCGAGGCGGTGGTGATGTCGTTCATCGGGGCCTCTCCGCTTGATCCGCATATTCGATAGGTACGCCGCGGCGGTCCCGCCCATAGATGCGCGGGCGCGCATAGTGGTCGATGAGCGGGGTGCAGGCGTTCATGAGGACGATCGCGAAGGCGACTCCCTCCGGATAGCCGGCCCAGGTGCGGATGGCGTAAATCAGCAGCCCGCAACCGGCCCCAAAGAGCAACTGGCCACGCGGCGAGACCGGGGAGGTGACCGGGTCCGTGGCTATGAAAAAGGCCGCCAGCAGGGTGGCGCCGGAGACGAGATGCAGCATGGCGTCGGGGTACCGGGCCGGATTGATCAGGTGCATCAGGCTGGCCATCAGTACCAAGGCGCCCAGCAGAGAAACGGGGATGTGCCAGGTGATGACCCGCCGTTGGAGCAGGAAGAGCCCGCCCAACAGGAGGAGAAGGGCCGAGGTCTCGCCCATGCTGCCCCCGATCCAGCCGAAGGCCCCAGACAGGGGGTCGTAAATCCCCGCCAAAATGCCGCCGAGGTCACGACCCTGGCTCAGGCCTGTTCGCACCTGGCCAAGGACGGTGGCCCCGCTGAAACCGTCAGGGATTGCACCGCCGAAGGTGACCGCCAGGCCTGTCGCGAAATCGGGCGCATTGGCGGACCAGGGCGATAGGGGGGCGGTAAAGCTCGTCATCTCCAAGGGAAAGGCGACCAGCAGTGCGACCCGAGCCACCATGGCCGGATTGAAGAGATTCTGGCCGATCCCGCCGTACACCTGCTTGGTCAAGGGAATGGCCACCAGGGCCCCGATGACTCCGAGCCACCAGGGCGCCCAGGGGGGCAAGGAGAGGGCCAGGAGCCAGCCGGTCAGGAGTGCCGAGCCATCCAGCAGATAGGGCAAGGGGGGCTTGCCCGCGATCATCAGACTGGCCGCCTCCGCGGCCAGCGCGGCGCCGAGGGTGACGAGGAACAGGAAGACGGCGGGCCAGCCAAACTGCCCCAGCCCGAACAGGGTGGCCGGCACCAGGGCCAGGGTCACCAGACCCATGGCGCGCCCCACGCAGGTGCCGGCATGGGTATAGGGTCCGGGGAAGATGCCAGGGTTCATCATGGTCAAGCCTCCGCCAGGGACGCGGTGCTGGTCACCGGCGTCTGGGGTTTATGATTGGCGGACGCCTCCCGCTTGCGTGCCGCCATGGCCTCCCGCTTGGCCTGCTGGATGGCCTCGATCCGCGCGGTGCGTTGCTCGGCCAGCCGGCGCGTCTCGGCCTGTTTCTGTTTGGCCCGGCCCCGGGCGGCCATCTCGCCCTTGGCGAAGTTGAAATACTGCACCAGGGGGATATGGGCCGGGCACACATAGGAGCAGGAGCCGCAGGCGACACAATCCATGAGCCCCAGGGCCACGGCCCCCTCCAGATCCCCGGCGCGGGTTCGCGCCGCCATCTCCAGGGGCAGCAGCCCGCAGGGGCAGGCGGAGACACAACTGGCGCAGCGGATACAGGGCATGGCCGGGCGGGAACGCGTCTCGGCGGCGGTGAGTGCCAGGATGCCGTTGCAACCCTTGACGATGGGTACGCGCGTGCTGGGCAGGGGTTGGCCCATCATGGGCCCCCCGCTCACCAGCCGTGTTGGCTCCTCCCGGAAGCCGCCACAATGGTCGATCAGATGCTGAACCGGAGTCCCCAGGGGGACGCGCAGATTGCGGGGGGTCCGGATCGCCCCACCGCTGACCGTCACCACCCGCGAGACCAGGGGCCGGCCCAGCCGCAGGGCCTGATGCACGGCGAAGGCGGTGGCGGGGTTGTGTACCACCACCCCCAGGTCCGCGGTGAGACCCCGCGCCGGGATCTCGCGGCCCAGCAGCGCCTGCACCAGATGCTTTTCCGAGCCCATGGGATAGCGGACCGGCAGGCCGATGACCCGAATTCCCGTCTGGCTGGCCGCTGCCTGGGACATGGCCGCCAGAGCCTCGGGCTTGTTCTTCTCGATGGCGATCAGGATCTGGGCCAGGCCCAGGCCCAGGGCGTGGGCCATGATGCGAATACCGTCGATGACCTGATCGGTGTGCTCGCGCATCAGCCGGTCATCGCAGGTGAGATAGGGCTCACATTCGGCGCCGTTGATCACCAGGGTATGGAGCCGATAGCGCTGCCGCAGGTTGAGCTTGACGGCGGCGGGGAAGGTCGCCCCACCCATCCCGACGATGCCCGCGGCCGAGACCCGGGCCGTGATTTCTTCCGGTTCCAGCGCGAAGGGGTCCCCGGTCCCCGCGAGATCGTCACGCCAGCGGTCCTGCCCATCGGGCTGGAGGGTGATGGTGCGGACCGAGAGACCGGAGGCATGATGGGCTGGGTAGCTGCCGACACCCATGATGCGTCCCGAGGTCGGGGCATGGACCGGGGCCGAGATGGCCCCCTGGGCATGGCCCAGGAGATCGCCCTTGGCGACCCTTTGGCCCCGATGGACCAGGGGCGCGGCGGGGGTGCCGATATGCTGCTGCAGGGGGACATGCAGCAAGGCGGGCAGGGGCAGGTCCTCGATGGGCTGCCCCGCCGCCAGATGCTTGCGTGCCTCTGGGTGAACGCCCCCGCGAATCCTGAAAAGTCTCATGTCCGCTACTCCCGGCGTTTCATGGGGCCGCCGCCAGGGCGGTCGGATTGGGCCAGAACCAGGTCTGGAGGTTGGCCACGAGGGGGCGCATCTCAATGCACTCGGTGGGACAGACCGCGAAGCACTGTTCGCAACCGATACAGGCGTCGGTAAAGACGCTGTGAATCATGTTGTTGGCCCCCATGATGGCGTCCGTGGGGCAGCGCTTGAAGCACTTGCAGCAGCCGATACAGAGGCTCTCCTTGATAAAGGCGATCCTGGGGGCCTTCTCCACCAGGCACGACAGGTCCAGGGAAACGCCCAGCAGGTTGGCGATCTCGCCCGCCACGGCCCTGCCGCCGGGGGGGCAGATGGCCGGCGAGGCGGCCCCCGAGGCGATGGCTTCCCCCGCGGGTCCACAGCCCGCATAGCCACACTGTCCACACTGGGACCCGGGTAGCAGGGCCACGACCTGCTCGGCGAGCGGATTGCCCTCGACCCGCAAATAGCGCCCGGCGATGGCGAGGAGACCGCCCAGGGTCAGGCCGAGGAAGGTGAGACTACTTATGGCGACGATCATCTTCCTATATCTCCCTAGGGGCTCGGGGCTCGGGGCGCGGGCGTCACGCCAGTCCCACGAAACCCATGAAGCCCAGTGACAGCAACCCCGCCGTGATGAAGGCGATGGGCTGCCCCGCGAAGAGGGCTGGGACCTGGGCCAGGGCCAGGCGCTCCCGCAGCCCGGCGAACAGCACCATCACCAGCGAAAAGCCGAGGGCGGAGCCGATGCCGTTGAGCAGGCTGTACATGAAGCCATGGTCCTCCTGGACATTGAGCAAGGTCACGCCCAGGACGGCGCAGTTGGTGGTAATCAGGGGCAGGTAGATGCCCAGCACCTGATGGAGCGCCGGCGAGACCTTGCGGACCACCATTTCGGTGAACTGCACCACCGAGGCGATGACCAGGATAAAGGTGAGGATCCGCAGATAGCCCAGCCCGAGGGGCTGGATGAGCAGATGCTCCAGGAGCCAGCCCGCCACCACGGCCAGGGTCAGTACGAAGGTGGTCGCCAGGCTCATCCCCAAGGCGGAGTCGAGTCGGCTCGAGACGCCCATGAAGGAACAAAGCCCCAGGAACTTCACCAGCAGCACGTTATTGACCAGCGCGGTCGCCAGGATCAGTAACAAATATTCACCCATGGGAATCGAAGCCTCGGGGTCAAGGGGGGAAGGCGCTTGCCCAGACCCGTGATCGGGTCCGTCGATAGGGGGAACGCAAATTAGGTGCCAGTCATTGGTACCGGGGCTCCTCGGGAGTGGCCGGGGCGCCAGGCAGGCGGCGTGGCTCCAGAAAAGACAGGGGTCTGGGCGCGGGGTAACCCTTCGGACCCTCGGGCTGCATGGGTTGGGTTCGATAGCTCAAACCACTGATTCTCTTGCTTCCTCCCCCCTTGCGGGGGAGGGTTGGGGAGAGGGGTCCGAACCGTTAGGGGGCACGGGTAGGTCGCTGGGCGCGGATGCGCGCCCTCATAGCGCGGGGCATGGGGGAAGAGGCGCTTGTGGGGGTTGCGACAAGGCCGGGATGGCGGGCGGTTCGGCTTTGTTGCCGACCCGACAAGGATGCTGTCATCCTCGAGCGGAAGCCGGGATCAAGTAGTTAGCCGGGCAATGGGGGCCGTGGCGGGAAGTCAAGACCTCAGGCCTGGCACCGAAGGGTGGCAAGGGGCACGAATATTGCTATGAATTAATACCCTGCGGCCCTTTTGTTGGAGCACCCCCGTGACGGCTACTCACATCCCAGAACTCCCTCACGGGATCTTCACCCAGGCCCTGGTCGAGTTTCTCGCCTCGCCACCGCCCGGCACCCCTGGCGAGGTGATCGAGGCCCTGAACCAACTGTCCGGGCCTGCCGCCGACGCCTTACCACCCCGGCTCTTTTTCGAGGCGGTCGAGCAGACGCCCTCCGCCATCTCCATCGCGGACCCCCAGGCGACCATCCTCTATGTCAACCGTGCCTTCGAGGCCCTGACCGGTTACGCGCGGGAGGAGGTGATTGGCCAGAACCAGTCCATTCTCAACAACCGGGCAACCCCGGAAAGCATTTACCAGGAGTTGTGGCGGACCATCACGCGCAAGCAAACCTGGACCGGCATCCTGGTCAACCGCACCAAGCAAGGGGGCGACTACCTGGTGGAGCTGACGATCGCCCCGGTCCTGGATCGGCACGGCGAACTGGGCTACTTCCTCGGCAAGCAGCGTGATGTCACTAAGGAGCACGAATTGGAGGCCAGGCTGCGCCAGCAGAAGGCACGCATCGAGATGGTGTTGGACGCCGCCCCCGTGGTGGTGATGTTGCTGGATGCCCAGGGACGGGTGCTGCTCGACAACCAGGAATATAAAAAGCTCCTGGGGGATCTGCGGGGGCGCGAGCCGGCCAAGGTGCTGATCGAGGCCATCCTGGGGCAAGCGGGCACGGACCCGATAGAGGCCTGCCTGGCGGGGCAGGGTTTCAAGAATCTCGAGATCAGCCTGGAGACCCCGAATGGGCGAGGCCCACGCTGGTTCTCCTGCTCCGGAACCCCGGCGGACGAGCCAGACCCCAGTGCTCGCGGTTACTTCGCCAGTGGGACCCGGGGTGATCGGCAACTCCTCCTGATCGCCACGGAGATCACGGCGCGCCGCCGCGAGATGGCCCGCGCCCATCTGGAGAACCTGCGGGCCAGACTCGCCGAGCAGCAACTGATACAGGGGATGCACGAGGCCCTGGCGGCGGCCATCTACCAACTCCAGGCCCCCATGAACGTCATCAATGCCGCCTCGGTCATGGTCCGGTGCGGCACCGCCAGCCTGGAGACTCTGGCTGCCATGCTGGACCAGATCTGCGCCTCCGGGGCCCGGGCCCTTGAAACGCTGCGCGGCGCCCTGCCCGAGGAGCCGCGCGAGGCCGAGGCCATGGTCAATGTCAACGAGCTCCTGCGCCAGGTCCTGGATCTGGAGACCGATCGGCTGCTCGCGGCGGGGATCGTGGTGGATTGGCGCCCCGCCGAGGTGCTCCCGGCCCTCCCGGGTCACGAGAATCAGTTGCGCTCGGTATTCAAGGAATTGATTGAAAACGCCATTTATGCCCTCAACGAGAGCGGGCGCATGAACCCAGAGCTCCTGCTCAACACCCGGGCACTGGAGGGCGCGGTGGTCGTGGAGATTCAGGATAACGGCGTCGGCATCCCCAGCACCGACCGCTACAAGGTCTTCGAACCCTTCCATATCGGCTGGCGCAGTCGCCGTGGCAAGGCCGGCATGGGGCTGGCCATCGCCCAGGAGATTGTCAACGCCCACGGGGGCTCCATCGAGGTGGACCCCGGTTTCCAGGATGGCTGCCGCATGCGCCTCTTTCTGAGCACCGCCAAATCCGCTTTGTGACCAGGCCCCGCACCCATGACCGACGAACGCCCGCTTTCCGCTATCCCCGACGAGTCCTCCCGTCTCGCCCTGCTCGAATCCCAGCTTGACACCCTCTTCGAGGTGAGCAGCGTCCTGAGCCGCTCGCTGAATTTACGCGAGACCCTGCAAGAGGTGCTGAGGGTGCTGCACGAGCGCGGCCGCCTGAGCCATGGCCTGGTGGCGCTCCTGGACGAGGAAAGCGGCGATCTCCTGACCTGTGCCCTGCACCAGGGTCGTGCGGCCCCCCTGGAGCCGGTCCGCTATGGCTCCGGAGAGGGGATCATTGGCCGCATTCTGGAACGCAACGAGACCTGGATACTGCCAAGAGTCGGGGATGAGCCCCGCTTTCTGGACCGGCTGAACCTCTATCAGCCGGCCTTGCCCTTTATCGGGGTGCCCATTCGCATCGGCGAGGGCTGCGCCGTGGGGGTCTTCGCCGCCCAACCCCCGCGGGCGGATGGGCTGCTGCCGCAGCGGGCCCGCTTCCTGGAGATGGTCGCCAATCTCATGGGTCAGGCCGTGCGACTGGCCCGCTCGGTCGAGGCCGAGCAACAGGCCCTCCGGGACGAACGCGACAAGCTGCGCCGCGAGGTCAAGGCGACCCATGGTTTCGAGAGCATCATCGGCCACACCGTGCCCATGCGCCTGGTCTTTGACCAGGTGCGGCAGGTGGCCAAGTGGACGACCACGGTGCTGATTCGCGGTGAGTCGGGTACCGGCAAGGAACTGGTCGCCAATGCCATCCATTACAACTCGCCGCGGGCCCGGGGGCCCTTCGTCAAGCTCAACTGCGCGGCCCTGCCCGACACCCTGCTGGAATCGGAGCTTTTCGGTCATGAAAAGGGGGCCTTCACGGGCGCTATCAGCCTGCGCAAGGGCCGCTTCGAGCAGGCCGACGGCGGCAGCTTCTTTCTTGACGAGATCGGCGAAATCAGCCCCGCCTTCCAGGCCAAGCTGCTGCGGATCCTGCAGGAGGGCGAATTCGAGCGGGTCGGCGGGAGCCGGACCCTCAAGGTGGATGTGCGCTTTATTGCCGCGACCAACCGCGACCTCGAAAGCGGGGTGCGCGCCGGTGACTTCCGGGAGGACCTCTACTATCGGCTCAACGTCATGCCCATTCGCATGCCCTCCCTGCGCGAGCGCATCGAGGACCTGCCGGACCTGGCCCGCTTCCTGGTCACCAAGGTGGCCAGCCGTCAGGGCCGCGAATTGAAGATCACGGACAGCGCCCTGCGCATCCTGATGCGCCACGACTGGCCAGGGAATGTGAGGGAGCTGGAGAACTGCATGGAGCGCGCGGCCGTCATGAGCGAGGCTGGGATCATCGACCGGGATACCATCGAGCTCACGGGTCTCGATGGGGGCAGCCGGGACGCCCAGCCGCCCGCCGATGCCGGCCGGCTGGCCGGACCGGCGGCGGAATCAGCCCCCCGGATCGACCTGGACGACCCGGACCTGGATGAACGCGAACGCGTCATCGCCGCCATGGAGGAGGCCGGCTGGGTGCAGGCCAAGGCCGCGCGGCTGCTCAACATGACCCCCCGCCAGATCGCCTACCGCATCCAGACCCTGAATATCAAGGTGCGGCAGTTCTAGTCGGCCGCGCGCCTCGCGTTCAAGGTGTCCGTGCGGACCTAACCCGCTTATGGGAGACTGACGCAAGGATCAAGAACCAGGACGCGACCCACCGGCCATGCACCTCGAACAGCTCCAGACCAACGCGGCCATTCGCGGCATCCTCCCCGATGCCCTGGTGACGGTGGTCAGCGTCCAGTGGTTCGGCTCGCAAGCCCTGGAGCTGACCTACAAGACCCCGGCCGGCAGGGTCGCCAACGAGCTGCTTTACCGCCACGACGAACCCCGTCTGGAGCTGCTGGAGCAGGGCCGGCCCTGGAGTTTCGACGGCGAGGGTGCCCTCTTCCGCCTGGTCTCCGAGGCCCACCGCATCCGCCTCGCCCATCTCTTCGACCCGGTGCTGGCGGTGCACACCTCCCTGGTCGATCCGCTGCCGCACCAGATCACCGCCGTTTACGAGGCCATGCTGCCGCGCCAGCCGCTGCGCTTCCTGCTGGCCGACGACCCCGGCGCCGGCAAGACCATCATGGCCGGCCTGCTGATCAAGGAACTGATCGCCCGGGGCGACCTGCAACGCTGCCTCATCGTCTGCCCCGGCAGTCTGGCCGAACAGTGGCAGGACGAGCTGTTTCGACGCTTTCATCTGCCCTTCGAGATCCTCACTAACGACAAGCTGGAAGCAGCGCGCACCGGCAACTGGTTTCTCGAAACCAACCTGGTCATTGCCCGCCTGGACAAGCTGTCGCGCAACGAGGCGGTGCAAGGGAAGCTCCAGGCCCCGGACTGCCGCTGGGACCTGGTGGTCTGCGACGAGGCCCACAAGATGTCTGCCACAGTGTTCGGCAACGAGGTCAAATACACCAAGCGCTACCGGCTGGGACAACTGCTCTCGACCCTGACCCGGCATTTCCTCCTGATGTCGGCCACGCCCCACAACGGCAAGGAGGCGGACTTTCAGCTCTTCATGGCGCTCCTGGATGGCGACCGCTTCGAGGGGCGTTTCCGCGATGGCGTCCATACCGCCGACGTATCCGACCTGATGCGCCGCATGGTCAAGGAGCGCCTGCTCAAGTTCGATGGCACGCCGCTGTTCCCCGAGCGGATCGCCTACACGGTGCCCTACAAGCTCTCGGATGCCGAGGCCGCGCTCTACCAGGCCGTTACCGAGTATGTGCGGGAGGAGTTCAACCGCGCCGAGGCCCTGGAGAACGACAAGCGCGCCGGCACCGTCGGCTTTGCCCTGACCATCCTGCAACGGCGGCTCGCCTCCTCGCCGGAGGCCATTTACCAGTCCCTGCGCCGCCGCCGCGAGCGCCTGGAAAGCCGGCTGCGGGAGCTGGAACTGCTTCAGCGCGCTGGGAGCATGAGCGTCCCGTCCGCGTCGGTCGGACTCGATGCCGACGACATCGAAGATCTCGAAGACGCCCCCGAAAACGAGATCGCGGCCGCCGAGGAGGCGATCCTCGATCAGGCCACCGCCGCGCGCAGCATCAACGAACTGCGCAGCGAGATCGACACCCTGCAACGGCTCGAAGCCCAGGCCCTGGCGGTACGCCGCAGCGGCACCGACACCAAATGGCGCGAACTGGCGAGCCTGCTCGGCGCGGTTTTCACCCCGGCCGCGCTGGACCCCGGTGTCGCCGAGCCCCAGATTCCGTACGGCGCGGGGGCGATCCCGCCACCCAAGCCCTCGCCACACCAGAAGCTGGTCATCTTCACCGAACACCGCGACACGCTGAACTACCTGGAGGGCCGCATCACCACCCTGCTCGGGCGCCAGGAGGCCGTCGTCATCATCCACGGCGGCATCGGTCGGGAAGCGCGCCTCAAGGTTCAGGAGTCCTTCAAGCACGACCCGCAAGTCCAGGTCCTTCTGGCCACCGACGCCGCGGGCGAGGGCATCAACCTCCAGCGCGCCCACCTCATGGTCAACTACGACCTGCCCTGGAACCCCAACCGGCTGGAACAGCGCTTCGGCCGCATCCACCGCATCGGCCAAAACGAGGTCTGCCACCTCTGGAATCTGGTGGCGGCGGAGACCCGCGAGGGCGATGTTTACCGCAAGCTATTGGAGAAGCTGGAACAGGCCCGCCAGGCCCTGGGCGGCCAGGTCTTCGACGTGCTCGGCAAGCTGCAGTTCGAGGGGCAGTCTCTGCGCGATCTCCTGATCGAGGCCATCCGCTATGGCGAGCGCGACGAGGTCAAGGCCTTCCTCGATACCGTCCTCGACATCAGCCTCGACCGGGGCCACCTGCAAGCCCTGATCGACGAGCGGGGGCTGGCCCACGACGCCATGGATGCCAGCCGCGTCCAGCGCATCCGCGAAGACATGGAGCGGGCCGATGCCCGTCGCCTGCAACCCCACTACATCGAATCCTTCTTCTTCGAGGCCTTCAAGCGGCTCGGCGGCACCCTCAAGCAACGCGAGCCCCGCCGCTACGAGATCAGCCATGTCCCGGCCCCCGTGCGCAACCGCGACCGGCTCATCGGCATCGGCGAGCCGGTGCTCCCGCGCTACGAGCGCATCGTCTTCGAGAAGGCCCTGGTAGCGCCCCAGGGCCAGCCCCTGGCCGCCTTCGTCTGTCCCGGTCATCCGCTGCTCGACGCCGTCATCGACCTCACCCTGGAGCGCCACCGCGACCTGCTCAAACGCGGCACCGTCCTGGTGGACGAGCGCGATCCGGGCACCCAGCCCCGGGTGCTCTTCTACCTGGAGCACGCCATCCAGGACGCCGGCCTGACCCGCGCGGGCGAGCGCCGGGTCGTCTCCAGGCGGATGCTCTATGTCGAGCAGGATGCCAGTGGCGCCACCCGCCACCTCCATTACGCGCCTTACCTCGACTACCGTCCGCTGAAGAACGGCGAGCCGGGTATTGACGGCATCCTGGATCGCCCCGAGTGCCAGTGGCTCGACCGGGGGCTGGAACAGCAGGCGCAGGGGTACGCCATCGCCCAGGTCGTGCCCGAGCACCTGGCCGAGGTCAAAGGCGCCAAGCTGGAGCTGATCGCCAAGACCGAGGCGGCGGTCAAGGAGCGTCTCACCAAGGAGATCACCTACTGGGACCATCGCGCCGAGGAACTTAAGCTGCAAGAGCAGGCCGGCCGACCCAACGCCCGCCTCAACTCTGGCGAGGCGCGCAAGCGGGCCGATCTGCTCCAGGGGCGGCTGCACAAGCGGCTCGAAGATCTGCGACTCGAGGCCCAGCTCTCGCCGCTGCCGCCAGTGGTGCTGGGTGGCTTGCTGGTAGTGCCGCTGGGACTCATCCAGGCAATGACCGGGCAGGTCGCGGCCGGCACGCCCGCGCACCCGGCGGACACTCAGGCCAGCGCCGCCCGTGCCCGCGCCATCGTCATGGCCACCGAGCGCGGCCTTGGCTTCGAGCCCACCGATCGGGAATTCGACAAGCTTGGCTATGACATCGAGAGCCGCGTCCCCGGCACCGGCAAGCTGCGATTTATCGAGGTGAAAGGCCGCGTCTCGGGCGCCCCGACCATCACCGTGACGCGCAACGAGATTCTGTACTCCCTCAACAAGCCGGACGACTTCATCCTCGCCATCGTCGAGTTCCTGGACGAGACGAACCACAAGGTGCATTACCTGCGCCAGCCATTTCAGCGCGAGCCGGATTTCAACGCCGTTACCGTCGATTACGACTTCGCCGGATTGCTGGCACGCGCCGGGGTGCCCCGATGAAAGATCGTCTTGATCCTCCTCATGGCTCGCCGTAAAGTAAGGATGTAATGCAGTCCTTACCGGAGAACGACATGCTCGCTGTCGCCAAGATCACAGCCAAGGGCCAGACCACCATCCCGCAGGAGGTGCGCGCCGCGCTGCACGTCGTCCCCGGCGACTTGATCGCCTGGGAAGTTGCCCCCGACGGCACCGCGACGGTGCGCCGCGTGCAGCCGCTGGACATTGACTACCTGCGCGCCGTCGAAGGCACCTTGAGCGAATGGGCCGGGTCGGCAGACGAGGAAGCCTACCGTGAGCTTTGAGCGTTACGCCGTCGTCCGGGTGCCGTTCCCCTTCTCGGATCGCAACGCCACCAAAAACCGCCCCGCGCTAGTTTTGTCCGACGCGGCCAGCTTCAATACACCGGCCGGCCATTCGGTGATGGCCATGATCACCTCGCAAGGCAACGCCCCATGGCCGCTCGATTGCCCGCTGACCGACCTCGCCGCCGCTGGACTGCCGACGGCATCCATGGTGCGTTTCAAACTCTTCACCCTCGATCATCGTTTGGTGCGAGGGCAGCTTGGAAAACTCTCGCCTGCGGACAGCGAAGTTGTCCGTGCTGGATTGGCTAAGTTGTTCGATATTTATTAGGAGAATGCAGTCATGACAACGTTCATAAAAACACTTGGGATACGAGGCTTTAGGGCGCTTAATGATGTGCATATTGACGGTTTCGGAAAGGTCAATCTTGTCACCGGGAAGAATAATTCCGGCAAATCCTCCCTGCTTGAAGCCATTAGGATTCTTGCTACAGGGGGCGCGCTCAGAACGCTCTACGAAATCCTGAATTACCGTGAAGAGCTTGGGGCAACGATTGACTCGGAAAAAATCTATTTGCCGAGTGAACTTGCGCCATTTTGCAATCTGTTCAACGGGTTTCCCGACCTTTCATCAAGTAAGCACGGGTTTTCCATCGCCGCCACCGGCGACTTGCCGCCTGCAATTTCCAGGATGAGTGCCAGCATCAATTGGTTTGTCAGGAAATCTGATTCTGAGCGGCAATCATTCTCGTATGAAACTGCATCGGCTGACCTGTTCGACGATGCAGATAGTTTTCCTGCCCTGGATCTGGATATTTCGGGTCGAAAACGTGTCGTCCCACTTGATCGCCTTCAGCGGCGATTCCCAATGAGGGCCGAAACGGACACCGCTCCAGTCCCATGCGTTTATCTGGACCCGTTCAGCTCACGTTCCACCAGCCAGATGGGTGCACTCTGGGATGCCATTGCTCTGACCGACGCCGAGCAGGAGGTCGTCAAAGCGCTTAAGGTAATTTCAGCGGACATTCAGGCCGTTTCCATGATTGGCAGCGACGAACGAAGTACCCGCCCGCGCACGGCCATCGCCAAAAGCAGCCGTTATCCATCGCCGGTACCTTTGCGCAGCTTTGGTGACGGGGTGAATCGGTTATTTGGTGTAATTCTTTCCTTATGCAACGCGCGCAATGGTGTGCTGCTGGTGGATGAAATCGAGAATGGCCTGCATTACTCGGTTCAGACCGAGATATGGCGCACTATTTTCCATCTCGCAAATGATCTGAATGTTCAGGTTTTCGCCACCTCGCATAGCTGGGATTGCGTGCGTGCATTTCAGGAAGCTGCGTGCGAGAGCCCGGAGGATGGCGTACTGGTTCGGCTGTCAGGGAAAGATGACGCGATCATTCCGACACTGTTCTCGGAGAAGGAACTGGAAATCGTTACGCGTGACCAGATCGAGGTTAGGTAGGCCATGACGGGCAAGCGCGTACTTATGGTTGAAGGCCCGGATGACGAGCATGTGGTTAAGCACATCTGCGGTCAGCGACAACTCGGAAAAATTGAAACTATCCACCCCTATGGCGGCAAAGATCCGCTGATTGAGGGCATAAACGTCCGTCTGAAGGAGAGCGACATTGGCGTGTTGGGGATCATCCTGGATGCGGACACCGACCTTCAAGCCCGATGGCAGGCGGTGGTTTTCCGCCTCAGCGCGGCAGGATACAGCGATGTTCCAGCCGCACCCGCCCCCGAAGGAACCATCATTGAGTCGCCGGCGGATTCGTTGTTGCCCCGAGTTGGTGTTTGGCTGATGCCCGACAATCAAGAGCCGGGCATTCTGGAAGATTTTCTGCGTTTCCTGGTGCCGGAAGGCGACTCTTTGCTGGCCCATGTCGAGCAATCCATCGACAGCATTCCACTTGATCAGATCAAGTTTCCTGAATTGAGGAAACCCAAGGCCCGGATTCATACCTGGCTTGCCTGGCAAGAGGAGCCGGGCAAACCTTTCGGACAAGCCATTTCAGCCCGCTATCTTGATCCCAACCTACCCGCCGCAAATACCTTCGCCAGTTGGTTGCAGCGAACATTCTTTTCCCCATGACCTACAAGAAAAAACTCATCGAAGTCGCCTTGCCGCTCGAAGCCATCAACAAGGCGGCGGCGCGCGAGAAGTCGATCCGTCACGGGCATCCGAGCACCTTGCACCTGTGGTGGGCGCGGCGGCCGTTGGCGGCGGCGCGGGCGGTGATCTTTGCCCAGATGGTCGATGACCCCTCGGCGCATCCCGACCTCTTTCCCACCGCGAAGAAACAGGAAAAAGAGCGCCAGCGGCTGTTCCGCATCATCGAGCAACTGGTGCTGTGGGAGAACACCACCAACGAAACCGTGTTGCAGGCGGCGCGCGACGAAATCTGGCAGAGCTGGCGCTACACCTGCGCCGCGAACGCCGACCACCCGCGGGCCAGGGAGCTGTTCGACCGCTATAAGCTGCCGGCCTTTCATGACCCCTTCGCCGGCGGCGGCGCCCTGCCCCTGGAGGCGCAGCGGCTGGGGCTGGAGAGCTATGCCAGCGACCTCAACCCGGTGGCGGTGCTCATCAACAAGGCCATGATCGAGATCCCGCCCCGCTTTGTCGGCCGCCCGCCCGTGCATCCCGATGCTTTCGGCGCCGCCAAAGCCGGTAAAGGCCAAGCCGCCGTAGGTCGGGTTAGCGGCGCCAGCCGCGTAACCCGACAAGCCGCGCCGAAATCGTCGGGTTACGCTGCCCTAACCCGACCCACGGGCAGCGGTGAGCTATTTGCTCGCGAGTGGCGGGGCGCCCAGGGCCTGGCCGAAGACGTGCGCTACTACGGCCAGTGGATGCGCAACGAGGCCGAGAAGCGCATCGGCCACCTCTATCCCCAGATCGAGGTCACGGCCGAGATGGTCGAGGACCCGCGCAATCCTCGACCGGACCTGAAGCCCTACCTGGGCCGCAAGCTCACCGTCATCGCCTGGCTCTGGGCGCGCACGGTGAAGAGCCCCAACCCGGCCTTTGCCTATGTCGATGTGCCGCTCGCCTCGACCTTCATGCTGAGTACCAAGGCGGGCAAGGAGGCCTATGTCGAGCCTGTCCTGACGCCCTCCCCCCTCGCGGGGGAGGGCGGGGGAGAGGGGGCCGGCGGCTATCACTTTACGGTGAAGGTGGGTAAACCGCGGGATGCGGAGGCGGCGAAGAACGGCACCAAGCTCTCGCGCGGCGCGAACTTCAAGTGCCTGATGTCGGACGCGCCGATGACCGGCGACTACATCAAGGCCGAGGGCAAGGCCGGGCGCATGGGTGCGCGGCTGATGGCGGTGGTGGCCGAAGGCACGCGCGGTCGCGTTTATCTCTCGCCGACACCGGAGCAGGAAGCTACTGCGCTCAAGGCGCAACCGGAGTGGAAGCCGGAAACGCCCTTGCCCGACGATCCGCGCAACTTCTGGACGGTGCAATACGGGCTGACGACCTACGGCGACCTCTTCACCCCCCGCCAACTCGTGGCGCTGACGACCTTCTCCGATCTGGTGGCCGAGGCGCGCGAGCGGGTCCAGCGCGACGCCCTCGCCGCCAGTTGGCCTGCCGATGACGCCGTTCGCCCCGAGCCTGTCGAAGGGTGGAACGGCGTGCCCGTACGTGGTTCGACGGGCTCACCACGTACGGGTATCAGTCTCGCTGAAGGAGGCACCGGCGCGACGGCCTATGCGGAGGCGGTTGGCGTGTATTTGGGGATCGCGCTGAGCAGGCTCACCGATATCTGCAATGCGCTTTGCCGCTGGGAAGTCACGAAGACCCAGGTCCGCAACCTATTCGGGCGACAAGCTATTCCAATGATCTGGGACTACGCTGAGAACAACGTGTTTGGCAAGGCGGCTGGTGATTACACGGTCAGTCTCGGCAACATGGTGAAGGCCCTCGAACAGGTGCCCGCTCAACATCCCGGTTTCGCTAAGCAGGACTACGCGCAATCGCAGTCAGTCAGCACCGACAAGCTCGTCTCCACCGACCCGCCCTACTACGACAACATCGGCTACGCTGATCTCTCCGACTTCTTCTACGTCTGGCTGCGCCGCTCACTGCGCCCGGTGTTCCCCGACCTTTTCGCCACAATGGCGGTCCCAAAGGCCGAGGAACTGGTCGCCACACCCTACCGTCACGGCAGCAAGGAGAAGGCCGAGACCTTCTTCCTCGACGGCATGACGCACGCCATGCACCGACTGGCCGAGCAGGCGCATCCCGCCTTCCCGGTCACCATCTACTACGCCTTCAAGCAGGCGGAGACGAAGGGGGACGCCGGCACGACCAATACCGGCTGGGACACCTTTCTGGCCGCCGTCATCGAGGCCGGGTTCGCCATCAGTGGCACCTGGCCGATGCGCACCGAACTCGGTAACCGTATGATCGGCTCGGGCACCAACGCCCTTGCCTCCAGCATCGTCCTCGTCTGCCGCAAGCGCCCTGCCAACGCCCCCACCGCCACCCGCCGCGACTTCGTGTCTGCCCTCAAGGCCGAGCTGCCGCAGGCCCTCGCCCATCTTCAGCGCGGCAACATCGCCCCGGTGGATCTGGCCCAGGCCGCCATCGGCCCCGGTATGGCGGTCTATACCCGCTATTCAAAAGTGCTCGACGCCGAGGGCCAGCCGCTCCCAGTCCGCGCCGCCCTGGCGCTCATCAACCAGACCCTGGACGAGGCCCTCGCCGAGCAGGAGGGCGACTTCGACGCCGACAGCCGCTGGGCGCTGACCTGGTTCGATCAGGTGGGTTTTGCCGAGGGGGATTTCGGCGTGGCCGAACAGTTATCGAAATCCAAGAACACCAGTGTGCAAGGCTTGGCCGAGGCCGGCATCCTGGTCTCTAAGGCTGGCAAGGTGCGCCTGCTCAAACCCGCCGAGCTGCCCGCCGACTGGGATCCGACGACCGACAAGCGCCTCACCGTCTGGGAGATGGTCCACCAACTGATCCGCGTCCTCGAATTCGGCGGCGAGGGCGCGGCGGCGGCCCTGGTCGCCAAACTCGGCGGCCAGGCCGAGACCGCCCGTGAGCTGTGCTACCGCCTCTACACCCTGTGCGAGCGCAAGAAGCGCGCGACCGAGGCCATGGCCTACAACGGCCTGGTGCAGAGCTGGCCCGAGATCACCCGCCTGGCCCAGGCGACACCGCCCGCCGCCGCGACCGGCACCGGCGATTTGTTTGCATAACCACCCGCGAGGTCAAATCATGCAAGTCGCTATCGACCGGGCGAACCCAATGATGAATCTGATCGATGAGGCACTGGCCTGTCTCAAGCCGGCGGTTCCGGCCGGGACCCGACTGATCGTGTTTGGCTCCCAGGCGCGCGGCGATGCGCGGGCAAACAGCGACCTCGACCTGCTGGTGGTGGAAGAGGACGTGCCCGACCGGTTCGCGGAGATGGCGCGCCTTGCCACCCTGTTGGGTCGGCGCCTGATCCCCGCCGATGTGGTGGTGATGAGCTTGGATGCCTTCGAGCGCCAGAAAACGGTGGTCAACACCTTGGCCTGGCATGCGGCGCGGGAGGGGCAGGCGTATGACTTGGCTGCTTGAGCACGCGCTGGCGCTGCTGGTCTGTGCGCGCGATGACCTTTATGTCGTTCGGCAGCTGGGCGCCGATCCGGAAGCGCCTGGCTGGGTGCTCGGCTTTCATGCCCAGCAAGCCGTGGAGAAGGCGCTCAAGGCGGTGCTCTCCGGCGCCGGGCTGGCCTATCCGCGCACGCATAATCTGGTGATGCTGAGCGAGCTGCTGCGCACGGCCGCGATTGCGTTGCCGCCGGATATTCGATGCAACAACGAATTGAGGACCGAAGGATGCCAACAGAGCATTTTGACCTGAATGATATCGAGCATGAGCCCACGGATGAGCAACTGGATGCCTTGATGAAGTCGGTGGCCGCCGAGGCGAATCGACGTGCGGAGCATGCACGCGAGGAGTTGATGCGGCGACTGCGCGAGACCATCGCCGCTACCAATCGTCATCAGGTTCCGACATGAGCGAGACCCTGAAGCCGCGTTTGATCGTCGTGGCCGGCCCCAATGGGGCGGGCAAGACCTCAATCACCGAGCAGCGGCGTAGGTCGGGTTAGCGAAGCGTAACCCGACACCCAGTCAGCCATGCAATACCGACGCGCCTGGATCCCCGGTGGTTCCTATTTCTTTACGGTGGTGACGGACCATCGGAGACCTCTGTTGGCTACCGAGTCCGCCGTTGAGGTGCTGCGCCAGGCCATTCGAACCGTGCGGGCTAAGCGCCCCTTTGCTGTGGATGCGATGGTGGTCCTTCCTGATCATCTGCATTGTATTTGGACCTTGCCGCCGGGGGACGCGGATTTTGCTACTCGGTGGCGGCTGATCAAGACTTGGTTTACCAAGCATTGTGATCCGGGTTTGCTCGATATGGCGTCGGGTTACGCTGCGCTAACCCGACCTACGGATGTGGGCACGGAGGTTGATAATGCCGTCTGGCAGAATCGATATTGGGAACATGTTCTTCGCGATGAGACGGATTATGAGCGCCACGCTGATTACATTCATTACAATCCGGTGAAGCATGGGCTTGTTGCCTCGGCTGGGGACTGGCCCTACTCCAGCTTTCGCCGGTTTGTCACGGTCGGGTTGTATCCCGAGAACTGGGGGCAAGGTGTATTGGCATTCGATGGAGTTGGGCATGAATAACGAGATCGCATTGTCGGATTATGCTGCGCTAATCCGACTTACTGTCGTTGTGGACCACGAGTACCGATAACATGGCCATCACCAACCACGAGCGGGTCGGCAAGGCCCTGGAACTGCTGAAGGCGGGTCTCGGGCCCTTTGTTGACCGGGAGGTCAGGGCGGCCATTGCCGCTAATGCCCTGTCCATGGCCAAGGTGCGGGGCTTCGTCGAGGACCCGATGCTGGCCCACAAGGGTATCGAGGAGTGGGACAGCGCGGCCCTGCTCAAGCTGATGGCGGAGACCTGGAACGAGGTCTTCCGCCAGATCCTCGGCTTTGCCGAGCGCGGGCTGGTGTCGGAGATCCGCACCTGGCGCAACCAGTGGGCCCACCAGGAGCCCTTCTCCAGCGATGACGCCTACCGTGCCCTGGATTCCGCCGAGCGCCTGCTGTCCGCCGTCTCGGCCCCCGAGTCCGATGAGGTGGAGCGGATGAAGATGGAGCTGCTGCGCCTGCGCTTCGACGAGCAGGCGCGCGGCGAGAAGCGCAAGTCGGTCAGCCAGGCGATCGAGAGCGGGGTGACGGGTAACCTCAAGCCCTGGCGCGAGGTGGTGATGCCGCATGAGGACGTGGCCAGCGGCCGCTACCAGCAGGCCGAATTCGCCGCCGACTTGTGGCAGGTGCATCTGGGCGAGGGCACGCCGGAGTACCGCGATCCCGTGGAGTTCTTCCGCCGGACCTACCTCACCGAGAGCCTCAAAGGGATGCTGGTGGGGGCCGTGCGGCGGTTGGCGCCCTTGGCCACGGCGGCCGGTGGCGATCCGGTCATCCAGTTGCAGACCAACTTCGGCGGCGGCAAGACGCATTCGATGCTGGCGCTCTATCACCTCTTCTCTGGCATCGCGCCGACCGAGCTGGCGGGCATCGATGCGGTGATGGCCGCCGCCGGGACCCATGCGGTGCCGACGGCCCGGCGCGTGGTCCTGGTGGGCAACAAGATTTCGCCCGGCAACCCGAGCGTCAAGCCGGACGGCACCGTGATCCGCACCCTCTGGGGGGAACTGGCCTGGCAACTGGGCGGCCCGCCAGCCTTCGCCCGGGTGCGGGCCGACGACGAGCAGGCCACCAGCCCCGGCGATGTGCTGCGCGAGCTGTTCAATGACTACGGCCCCTGCCTGATCCTGGTGGACGAGTGGGTGGCCTACGCCCGCCAGCTCCACGACCAGAGCGACCTGCCGGCGGGTGGCTTCGAGACCCAATTCACCTTCGCCCAGGTGCTGACCGAATCGGCCAAGTTGGCGAAGCATTGCCTGCTGGTCATCAGTCTGCCGGCCTCGGATACCTCGGGCCGGTCCCACGCGGATGACGTGGAGGTCGGCGGCACCCGCGGGCGGGAGGCCCTGGACCGGCTGCGCAACGTGGTGGGGCGGGTGGAGTCCTCCTGGCGGCCGGCCAGCGCCGAGGAAGGCTTCGAGATCGTCCGGCGCCGCCTCTTCCAGCCCCTGTCCGACCCGGCCCAGTTCAAGGATCGCGACGTGGTGGCGCGGGCCTTCGCCGACTTCTACCGGAACCAGCAGGCGGAGTTTCCGCCCGAGTGTCGCGACTCGGACTACGAGGGCCGCCTCAAGGCCGCCTATCCGATCCACCCGGAGATCTTCGACCGGCTCTATACCGACTGGTCCACCCTGGTGAAATTCCAGCGCACGCGCGGCGTCCTGCGGCTAATGGCGGCGGTTATCCATAGCCTGTGGGAGAAGGGCGACCGCAATCCGCTGATCCTGCCGGCCAATGTCTCGATCGATGATCCACGCGTGCAGTCGGAGCTGACGCGCTATCTGTCGGACAACTGGGTGCCGGTGATCGAGAAGGACGTGGACGGGCCGAATTCCTTACCGCTGAAGTTGGACAGTGCCTTGCCCAACCTGGGGAAGCTCTCGGCTTGCCGGCGGGTGGCGCGCACCATTTACCTGGGCTCGGCGCCGACCACGGCCGCCGCGCACAAGGGCATTGAGGACCGGCGGGTGAAGCTCGGGTGCGTCATGCCTGGAGAATCCCCCGCCGTGTTCGGCGATGCCCTGCGTCGCATGGCGAGCGCCGCGACTTATCTGTATCAGGACGGCCCGCACTATTGGTACTCGACTCAGCCGACCGTGACCAAGCTGGCCGAGGACCGCGCCGAGCAGTTGAAACGCGAGCCGGACAAGGTCGCGCATGAGCTGGAGCAGCGCCTGCGCAAGGATCTCATGCGCATGGGTGACTTCGCCCGTATCCACCCGCTGCCCCAGAGCGGCGCCGATGTGCCGGATGACCTGGACGCCCGCCTGGTGTTGCTGGGCATCGGGGATCCTTACAGCAAGGAGACCAACAGCCCGGCGGAGTTGGCGGCCAAATCCATCCTGGAGTCGCGCGGCAACACGCCCCGTCTCTATCGCAACACCCTGGTCTTCCTGGCGGCGGACAGGACCCGCTTACAGGACCTGGACGAGGCCGCGCGCAAGTATCTGGCCTGGGTGTCGATCCTGGCCGAACAGAAGGATCTCAACCTGTCGCCCTTTCAGGTGACCCAGGCCGAGACCCAGCGGACCGCCGCCGATGGCACCGTGACCGCCCGGCTGCCGGAGACCTATCTGTGGCTGCTGGTGCCGGGGCAGGCGACGCCCCAGGCCCCCATCGTCTGGGAGGCCCTGCGGTTGTCCGGGACCGACGCCCTGGCGGTGCGGGCCAGCAAGAAGCTGCGTTCCGACGAACTTTTTCTGACCAGCTTTGGCGCCAGCCGCCTGAAAATGGAACTGGACAAGATTCCCCTCTGGCAGGGGGATCATGTGTCCGTGCGGCAGTTGGTGGCCTATTTCGCCTCCTACCTCTACCTGCCTCGCCTCAAGGAGCCCGGCGTGCTCCTGGGAGCCCTGGGTGCTGGCCTCAATCTGCTGACCTGGACCCAGGACAGCTTCGGCCTGGCCGACAGTTACGACGAGGCCGCTGGCCGCTACCGGGGGCTGCGCGGCGGCACCCTCCTGAACCTGTCCGATCCCCAGGGCACCGAGCTGGTAGTGCGGCCCGAGGTGGCCTGCCGGCAACTGGATGCGGAGCGGGCGGCGGCCGTGCCGCCGGCGCCGGGCCTGGTGACGGGGGTGGGTGATGGCGCGGACGGAGGGCGGACTGACACCGTTACGCCGCCCCGCGTGCCTCCCTCCGCAGTCACGCCGCCGGCAGCTGCTCCGCCGAGGCGCTTTCATGGCACCGTGCCTCTGGATGAGGCCCGCGTGGGCCGGGATGCCAGCAGAATCGCCGAGGAGGTCATCGCCCATCTCGTGGCCCTGGTGGGGGCCCGGGTCACCGTGACCCTCGAAATCGAGGCGGAGGTGCCCGTCGGGGCGCCGGACCGGGTGGTGCGGACCCTGACCGAGAACTGCCGGACCCTGAAGTTCACCAGTCATGGGTTCGAGCGCGATTAGGGGCGACCAGGCGCCGCCGCTGTTTCCATTCCCACAAGTGGGCGGCCAGGAGTCTGTCGGATAGACGACAAGCCGGCCCTGGATACCTAGCTCATCCCTCCCTGCCGGGCGGTCTGGCTCGCCCGCGACGGGCCTGTTCCAGGCCAGCCCCACCCGCTGGATATAATTTATATTTATATCAAAATCAGCGATCTATCTCAAAAATCGCCCTGGCCAGAACTCCCCAGGAGTAAGTCCGGCACGGGCCTTGCTGTAGTGACTCCAGAAGCCATTTTAATCCCGAGGGGCTACCCTGCCCCTGATCTCTGGAGGCGCTATGTTGGAGTTGAAGGTCGCGAGCCGCGCCGGGGTCGGTGCCTCCGCCGAGGGCTGTGCAGCGAGCGGTTGTGGCGGGTCATCCGCCGGCCTCTCCCACCTGCCGGAGCATATCCGCGCCAAGGTCCACAATCACCCCTGCTACTCGGAGGAGGCCCATCATCACTATGCCCGCATGCATGTGGCGGTGGCCCCGGCCTGCAATATTCAATGTCACTACTGTAATCGTAAGTACAACTGTGCCAACGAGTCCCGCCCCGGGGTGGTTTCGGAACTCCTGACCCCCGACCAGGCGGTGAAAAAGGTGCTGGCGGTGGCGGCCACCATTCCCCAGATGGCGGTGCTGGGCATCGCCGGCCCCGGCGATCCCCTCGCCAATCCCGAGCGCACCCTGGCCACCTTCCGGGCCCTCGCCGAGCAGGCCCCCGACATCAAGCTCTGCGTCTCGACCAATGGGCTGGCCCTGCCAGATCTGGTCGAGGATTTGTGCGCGCTCAACATCGACCACGTCACCCTCACCATCAACTGCGTGGACCCGGATGTCGGCGCCCTCATTTACCCCTGGATCTTCTGGAAGAACCGCCGGATCAAGGGCCGCAAGGCCGCCGAGATCCTGATCGAACGGCAGCAACAGGGCCTGGAGATGCTGGTGGCGCGCGGCGTCCTGGTCAAGGTCAACTCGGTGCTGATCCCCGGGGTCAACGACGAGCACCTGAAAGAGGTCTCCCGGCTGGTCAAGGCCAAGGGGGCCTTCCTGCACAACGTCATGCCCCTGATCGCGGAGCCCGAGCACGGCACCTTCTATGGCCTCATGGGCCAGCGCGGTCCGACCCACGACGAACTCCAGCAACTCCAGGATGCCTGCGCCGGCGACATGGCCATGATGCGTCACTGTCGTCAGTGCCGGGCCGACGCGGTGGGGATGCTGGGCGAGGACCGGGGGGCCGAATTCAGCCTGGACAAGATCGAGACCCTGGAGATCGATTACCCCCAGGCCATGGCGCGGCGGCGCCAGGTCCATGCCGACATCGAGGCCCAGCGCGCGGCCGCGGCCCAGCCCCCGGGCCGGGGCGAGATCCTGATCGCGCCGACCGCCATCCAGCGGGTCAGGCGGGAGACGCGCCCGGTCCTGATGGCGGTGGCGACCAGCGGCGGCGGGCTGATTAATCAGCACTTCGGCCAGGCCCGCGAGTTCCTCGTCTACGAGGCCAGTGCCCGGGAGGTGCGCTTCGTCGGCGTGCGCAAGGTGGGGGCCTATTGCAGCGGTCCCGACGACTGTGGCGAGCTGGATTGGGTCCTGGGGGATACCCTCCGCGCCCTGTCCGGCTGCGAGGCGGTGCTCTGCTCCCGGATCGGGTTTGAACCCTGGGGCCAACTGGAGGCGGCGGGCATCACCCCGAACGGCGAGCACGCCCTGGAGCCCATCGAGCAGGCGGTGGCCAGCCTGTACCAGGAATGGGTCGCAGCGGGGCGGTTGGCGATGCCCAGTCCCGAGCGGGCGCGGCGGCGCGCCTGAATTCTCCCAGGAGGTTAATAGCCATGGCTTTTCAAATCGTCGAAGGTTGCGTGAACTGCTGGGCCTGCCTGCCCCTCTGTCCCAGCCAGGCCATACTCGCGGTCAAGCCGCACTTCCTGATCGATTCCTGGCGTTGCAACGAGTGCGAGGGCCACTATGCCGATCCCCAGTGTGCCAGTATCTGCCCGGTCGAGGGGTCATTCTCTATGCCGTGGGCATCCCCCTGAATTCGCCCGGTTCGCTGACCGGCATCCCTCCCGAGCGCCGGGCCGCGACCCGGGCCGAGATCGGGGCTCGTTAAGCCATGGTTACCCCGGAACCCGTCTGGGCCCCGGCGCCGCTCCCGGCCAATCTCCCCGGCGCGGTCGAGGTCGCCCCCGGTGTCCACTGGATCGGCGCCATGGACCCGACCCTGCGCACCTTCGACATCATCCTGCGCACCGCCAACGGGACCAGCTACAACGCCTTCCTGGTGCGGGGGGATGAGGGGGTGGCCGTGGTGGATACGGTCAAGCTGGAGTTCGCGGCGGAGTTTTTTCGGCGCCTGGAGTCCGTCGCGGATTACGCGGAGATCCGGGTCATCGTGCTCAACCACCTGGAACCGGATCACAGCGGGGCGCTGCCGGAGTTGATGCGCCGCGCCCCCCAGGCGCGCCTCTATATCTCCACCCGCGCCACCGCCATGCTCAAGGCCTTGCTGAAGCCCAAGGCCACGGACCGGCCCCTGGAGTACCAGACGGTCGGCACCGGGGACGAGGTCTCTCTGGGCAACCGCACCCTGCGGTTCCTCCATACCCCCTTTCTGCACTGGCCCGATACCCAGTGCACCTATCTGGTGGAGGAGGGGGTCTTGTTCTCCGGAGATATCTTCGGTTGTCACTATTGCGACAGCCGGCTCTTTAACGATCGGGTCGGGGACTTTCGCTTTTCCTTCGACTACTACTACGCCCACATCATGCGGCCCTTCAAGGCCCATGTGATCACGGCTCTCAAGTTGATCGAGCCCCTGCGGCTCAACCTGATCGCACCGACCCATGGCCCTATCCTGCGGGACCGGCCCCGACGCTACGTCACGCACTATCGGGAGCTGTCCACTTCCAGCCTTGCCGAGCGCATCGGCAACGAGGAGCTGTCGCTGTGCATCTTCTACATGAGTGCCTACGGCAGTACCGCGCGTATGGCCGAGGCGGTGCAAGCCGGGGCGGAGGAGGAGCCCGGGGTCCGCGTCTCCCTCTATGACCTGGCGGGCGGCGAGACGGCACCCTTCGTGGATCTGATCGAGGAGGCGGATGCCATCGTCTTTGGCTCCCCCACCATCAACGGCGATGCGGTGAAACCCGTGTGGGATCTGCTGTCCTCCCTGGCGGTGGTCAATCTCCAGGGCAAGCTGGGGGCGGCCTTCGGCTCCTTCGGATGGAGCGGCGAGGCGGTCCGCATGATCGAGGATCGGATGCGGGGGCTGAAGATGCGGGTGCCGGTAGCCGGCCTGCGAATCAAGCTCATCCCCACCGACGAGGAACTCGATGCGTGTCGCGACTTCGGTCATGGGCTCGCGCTGGCCCTGCTGGGCGAGGGTGCGGAGCGGGTGATCGAGATGGCTGACCTCTGATGGGTGCCACCCAGGATCACCGCCCAGGCGCGGAACATGACCTGTCCCCCTACCGGAACCGGTCTTCGTCATGGACCGGGGCACGCGATATTTTTCTATTTTAATCAGTCAATCAGGAGTCCCGAACTATGCCAAAAGCCAGAGTTACCTTCGATGATATCCGTCAGACCGTCAATGTCCCGGCGGGTACCCGGGTGATCGAGATCTCCGAGAAGATCGGGGCCGGGATCATCTACGGGTGCCGCGAGGGCGATTGCGGTACCTGCATGATGCATGTCCTTGAAGGTTGGAATAATCTCACCGAGCCCTCGGTGCTTGAGGAGAAGGTTCTGCGCGAAAACATGGCGAGCCGCCACGATCGGCTGGCTTGCCAGGCCCAGGTCCTTGGCGATTGTAAGGTCAAGCCTGCTTGACGACGTCGATTAACCCTAACCCAGCGATTGTGGAGAAGCACCCATGGCTCTCGTGACCTTTTCGAGCCCCGATTACAAGGATAAAACGGTTTATGCCGTGGCGGGAAGCCACACCGAGACCCTGCTCAAGATCGCCAAGGAGCACAAGGTCCCGGTTCATCATGACTGTCAGGACGGTGAATGTGGCAACTGTCTGGTCCACGTCACCAGCGTGGACCATAAGAATCAGCGGATGGGCGGACCCCTCACGGATAAGGAAAAAACGGTCCTGCGCGAACTCGGCAAGATCACCCCGGACGATATCGAACGGATGGCGGTGGACGACATCCCCACCGAATGGCGTCTGGCCTGCCAGATGATCGTGCGGGATGAAGATATCCTGGTGGCCTATTGAGATGTGGGCCTTGTCGTCTACCTCGTCCTTGCCGGCGCCCCGCTCGGGTTGCCAGCTATGGCCGGAGGCACTGCCTCTGGCGATCGGGATTGATGACCTTTATGCCCGGCTCATGACTCAGGCGACGGGGATGGGCAATGACGGGGCCTTTGCCGCCATGATCGCCACCCGGGGGGCGGGCGGGGGTGCCCTGCCGCCCTGGCTTGGCCTGGAGCGCCTGACCTGCCTGCGCCTGCTGGACTGCCATTTCCCAGGCCTGGGATCGCTGGCCCTGCCCCTGGTCCTGAAGGGATTGGCCACCCGCGGTCCCGGGTGGCGGCCGTGCCCCGACCCGCGTCAAGCGGAACGCCAGGATTTGATCGACCTCATGCTTGCGCACCGCGCCGGCGGTTCACCCTCGGAGGTCTGGATGGCCGCCGTGGTGGCGGCCGGTTGCATGGGCGGCGATCACCTCTGGGAAGACCTGGGCCTGAGAAGGCGCCCGGAATTGACCGAACTCATGCGCCGCAACTTCCCGACCCTCGCCGCCCGCAATGTCCGGGATATGAAATGGAAGCGTTTCCTCTACAAGCAATTGTGCGAGGCCGAGGGTATTCATGCCTGCCTCGCCCCGTCCTGCGAGGTGTGCGCCGATTATCATGTTTGTTTTTCACCCCATCATTGAGGTTGCCCGCGCCGGGATTCCGGCGGGGCTGAGTGCCCGGGCCGAGGGCGCCTACCTGGGGCTGGCCGTGGGCGACGCCCTCGGCGCCACTACGGAGTTCATGACGCCCCGGGAGATTCGCCAGGCCCATGGGGTGCATCGGCATCTGAGCGGGGGCGGCTGGTTGCGGCTGCGGCGGGGCCAGGTCACGGACGACACCGAGATGAGCCTGGCCCTGGGGCGCGCCATCCTCGATGCAGGCAGGGTGGACGCAGGGGCGATCGCCGAGTCCTTCAGCGCCTGGATGCGGGGCAAGCCCGTGGATATCGGTCACACGGTACGGCGTGGCATCATCCGCTATCGCCAGACGGGACAGACGGTGATGCCGCTGAACGACCAGGATGCCGGCAATGGCGCCTGCATGCGCGCCCTGCCCATCGCCCTCTGTACCCTGGGACTGGACGCAGCCGCAGTGGCCGAGGCCAACCAGATCCAATCCCACACCACCCATCACAGCCCCCTCGGGGATGCCGGGACCCTGACCGTGATCCGCATGGTCCAGACCAGCCTGGGGGGCGGGGACCTGGCCGAGCTGAAATTATTGGCGGAGGCCCTGGTGGATCGGGAGCCAAGATACCGTTACGACCACCAGCCGATGGAAAACCCGGGCGGCTATATCGTCGAGACCCTGCAAGCGGTCTTCCAGGCGTTGTTCGGCACCCCTGACTTCGAGACCGCCCTGATCGACGTGGTCAACCGGGGCGGGGATGCGGATACCACAGGGGCCATCCTCGGCATGATCGCCGGCGCCCTTTACGGCCGGGAGGCCATCCCCAGACGTTGGCTTGCCGCCCTGGACCCCCGGATCAGGGAGTCCTGCCGGGAACAGGCCAGTGCCCTCTTGAGGGTCGCGCCCAAGGGCCGAGAACTCGGCTGGGACAGATGAAGGAAGGCTACCCCTTGTCGAAGTAACGAAGCCGTGGGGCGAAGCCTGGCGGACAGGTGCTGCCATTTTTTACTATAATGACTGCCATCTGGCAATTCTGGAGCTCGCCCATGTACCCCGCCGCTGCCCCAACCGCACCCTCTTCGCTTGCGATTGACGACCTGCTCGGCGGCCAGCCTGTCCTGGCCACGATACCCCGCTCGGCACTTGATTGGATAACCCTCATTCGCCTCGGCATCCCTGCGTCCGCGATCGACGCCCTGACCCGGCTCACCCACCTGTCCCGGTCCGAGCTGGCCGCCGCGGTGGGAATTCCCGAGCGGACCCTGGCCCGACGCAAGCGCGAGGGTCGGCTCAACAGCGAGGAGTCGTCCCGGTTGATCCGCCTGGCCCGCGTGGTGGCCCGCGGCGAGGAGGTCTTCGAGGACCTGGAGGCGGCCATCCACTGGCTCCAGTCGGCCAATGCCGCCCTCGGCGGCGTTACCCCCCTGAGCCTGCTCGACACCGATATCGGCGCCGAAGGGGTCATGGATACCCTGGGACGGATCGAGCAAGGTATCTTCGCCTGATGCTGACAGTCTGGCGAATCGTGACCGCGCGCTTTGCCGACAGCGCCTTCTCCGGCGAGGGGGCCAGGCGCTACGGGGGGCGCTGGAACCGCAAGGGTATCCCGCTGGTTTACACCGCTGGCAGCCAATCCCTGGCGATGCTGGAGATGCTCGTACAAGATGAGCCCCTGAGGGCCCGGTACTTCATGATCCCGGCGGAGATCCCCGGGGACTTGCCCATGGGGCGGGTCACTCCCGAACAGCTTCCTCCCGATTGGCGGGCCCCGGTGGCCTTGGCCTCTCTCCAGGCCCTTGGGACCGCCTGGGCCACCGGGCTGACCACGCCCCTGCTAGCGGTGCCCAGCGCGGTGGTTCCCGTCGAGACGAACTACCTGCTCAACCCCCTCCATCCGGACTTTGCGCGTATTCGGGTGGGCGAGCCTCGGGAGTTGGTCACCGATCTGCGCCTGATGACGATCAGGACTCCCGCGGGCCGGTGAGGGCGGTGTGGCGGCCAACTGCGTCATGTCCCACATCACGCATCGCAACCCGCCGCGGCGAGCAGGTCGGGTATGGCCGCCGTGATGATCTCAATGTCTTTTCCCGCGCAGAAGCGGCGCTCCTTGGCCGTCGGCTCGGGGATCAGTGCCCAGCCTCGGGGCGATCCCGACCCATAGGTGATATCCGACAGCAGCATGCGTTCGGTATCGCGCAGCAGGCGCAGGCCGAGGAAGGCGTATTGGCGGCCGGGGCGATAGGCCTTGAGAGAGGCGGGGATGGCAAAGCCGCCCATGAGTTCGGTGAGATAGTCCACGTAGTCCGCGTCCGAGGCGATGTAGGTGGCATCGGGGCGCGGGCTGCCCATGGGCTTGAATAGCACCGGCAGGCCGGGCACCACGACCTCCTGGGTCACCTCCTGGTAGCGGGCGCCATCGTAATGATGGATGCGAAAGCGGAAATCGGTGCCGCCCGTCCTGGCGATACCCCGCACCAGCGTATGGGGCCGCTTCGCGTGGGAATCCTGGAGCTGGGTATCCCGATTGAGATCAATCACATAGGGTAGCGCCAGGGACTTCAGCCAGTCATGCAGGGGCGCGCGCGTCCAGGTCCGCTGCCCGTAAGTCTGATCCAGGAAGCGCTGCACGGCGCCGCGCCCCCGTTTGAGCTCCACGTTCATGGCAGCCCTGGAAAATTCCCACATGAGTCGGGGCGACATGGGGCGGCCATTGTTGAGCCCGATGATGAGGCTGTCGCTATCCGCGGGGATGTGTTCCTGGCTCAGAGGGTCGACGACCCCGGCCAAGGCCCCGGGGCCTAAAAAGGGGATGATCTCGCCCCTCTCGATGCCCCGCACCAGCTCGATCAGTGTTTGTGACATTCCGATGTCCTCCATGGCGTGGTTGGCCGAGTCGCTTCCACCCGCCGGGCTAGGCCGCCAGGGGCAGGGGCTCGTGGCTCAGGCATTTCTTGGGACAGACCCGGGCGCAGGCCTGGCAGCCAATGCAGTCCAGCAGGTCCTTGAGATTCATGACCATGCCGGGGGCCTCCTCGAAATCGTCATCGCTGTCATCGTCCATCGCCATGTCCTCCAGATCCAGGTCGTCGCGATCGACCAGCTCGAAGACATCGCGTGGGCAGACCTTATAGCAGCGCCCGCAGCCGATGCAGCGGACCTGGTCCAGGTCGGTAACGAAGGCCGGGGTCCAGAAGGCCCCGCCCCGTGTAATGCCCGTAACCGTGCTCATGTCGCATACCTCGCTTGGCAATGCCCTTACAGCCCCGCGACCCGCGGGTAAAGGCCAATGATCTCCAGGGCCACCGACAGGATCTTGTCGGCCTCGTCCTTCATCTTGGAGAGGGACGGGAAGCCAAAGCGGTGGACATCGCGCAGGGTGCGATCCATGACCACCAGCTTGCCGACGGTGATGATGGCGCGGCCAAAGCCCTCGTGGCTGAGATTGACCAGGGGCACCGCCATGAGCCCGCACTCCTGTTCGATGAGGGCCGCGATGGCGTTGAAGAAGGCCTTGACCCGGGCGATGACGATTTCATCCGGGTCCCCCACCAGGGGGATGGCGCGCTTTTTTTCCGGGGTCAGGATGAAGGGTTCCAAAATCTCGGCCGCCGACCAGCTGTCGCAGGTGCCATAACTGTCGAGGGCGCGCATCTGGCGCACCATCTCCTTGGCGAAAAGCGTGGAGAGGACCGGGTCCTCGGTCCCGGCTTCGGCAAGTGTCGTATTCATCTGGGTACCTCTGGGTTGGGTTGTCTCGTGGTGGGGGTTGCCGCGCGGGGCGCGGTACTGGAAGCGCAGTGGATGGGAAGGGTCCCGGGCTCGCGGCGCAGCAGGAGAGGGCGGTAGCGCTGGCGCCCCTGAGCGCCACCGGTCAGATGACCCGTGAGCCAGATGCCGACGCCGAGCCCCGCGATGCCCGTCAGGGCCACCTCGATCTCCGCCAGTTGCCACCCTTCGGCCAGTACCGCGCCCAGGACCAGGGTCAGCAGCGGCAGGAAGTAGGCGATCAAGGCGGCGCGCACCAGGAGGCTGTCCGGGATGCCGATCACCACCCGCTCGCCGATCGCGACCCCGAGGCGATCCTCCAGGGCCAGTCGATTGGCGCCTGGGGCAAAGAGCCGGCTCAGGAGGGCGCCGCCACAGCCCGCGCTCTGATGGCAGGCGCCACAGGCGTTACGGCGGCTCGTCTCGACCCAGGCAATACCGGGCTCATGGGCGACCACGACCGCGGTTTCCTCGATCATGAGCCTTCCCCCACCCAGCCTGGGGAGGTGGCCCGCGGCGCGGCGTGGCGCCCTCCTGTCCGAGGTGCCGTCGCGGCAGGGGAGGCCAGCTTCATTCGCGCCACCCCTCGGCCACCATGGCGTCGAAGCGGCTCGTATCCCGGCCCCGCTGGGCGCCGACGGCCCGCGCCAGCCAGGCGCTGGGTCCGGACCGCAACTCCCGCCGCAGCCCGGTCACGATCTCCGCTATCGGGGTTCCGGGCGAGACCTTCAGGGGCTGGACGCCCGCGACCCGCAATTGGTTGACGGCGGAGGTCCCGATCGCCTCGCAGTAAACCGCGGCACAGCCCTCCAGGGCGGCGATCTTGACGGACAACTTGTCCTCGTTGCCGTCCTGATGGAGTGGCCCGAATTGCACCACCTCCACCAGGCTGGAGCGATGGCTGTCAATGGCATGGATGACGAAGGCCACCGCCGCCCCGAAGTGCTGGTCCACCCGCTGCCTGTCCGAGCTGGCAAAGGCCACCCGGATCGCCGTCTCGATCTCCATTGCATCGCCTCCCAGGGTCATGAGCTTAAGTCGTCGTGTCAGTCGCATCTCCCTCTCCCGATACCCTGGGCCGGCGCTCGCCACGGCCCGGTGTGAGGCCCTGGCCTGGCCACGGCTTCAGGCGGCATGGTCCTGGCCAGGGCCCGGCGCCTCGCCCCGTGGCGACAGGCGGGAGCGATAGGGATGGACCTCCCCACGCTCCAGCTTGAGCAACTGGTTGGCCAGATCGAACAGGGTGGCCCGCGTACCTTGATAGCCGATCCAGGTGCGTTGGTAGCCGCCCAGCCGATCGTATTGGGGGAAACCGGCACGGATCAGGGGCACGCCCAGCCGCTCCGCGGTCGGGGCCGCGTGGGCGTTGCCGATCACCAGCTCGGCGGACCCGGCGCGGGCGGCCTGTTCCAGGTCCTCCAGGTCACCGATCCTCACCCGCGCGCACCGCGCCGCCGCCAGGGAGGGGGCATTGATGGGGGCTACCGCCGCCACCGTCTCGGCCCCAACGCCGGCGAGGAGTTGGCTGAAGCCGACTAGGAGGTCCGGTTCGGCGGCGATGGCAAAGCGGGACTGGCCCAGCAGGAAATGGCAATCCAGCATGGCGTCCTGGAGTTGGGCGCGTTGCCGCTCCAGGGACGAGGGGACCGGTCGCGCGGCGATGTTCGCCAGGATCGTCACCAGGGCATCGACCGCCTCCAGCCCCATGAGATGCGGGAGACGATAGTCAGGGACCCCGGTGCGAGCCTGGAGCAGATCCGCCGCTGGGTTCATGGAGCCCCCGATCACCAGGGTCTCCACCGCGTCCTTGAGGGTTGCCAGCGCCCCGACCGAGGCGCCACCCAGGGTCAGGGGGCTGAAGTCCTCCTCGGGCAGGTGACCATCCAGGGAATCCGACAGATCGGGCAGGACCACCGGCTGGAGGCCGAAGGCCTCGATCAGCCCCTTGAGGTGTTCCAGATCGCCGGGGGTGAGGTGTGAACCCGCCAGTACGTTGACTTGCAGCGGCTGCTCGACCCTCTCCCCCCCGCGAGGTCGGGGGAGAGGGTTGGCCGGCTTGGGTCCCGATGGCCTCCTGGGTGGGCACCAGCCAATCGATGATGGCCTGGGTGGCCAGGGCGTAGCCGGATTCCAGGGAGCCCGTGAAGTCCGGGGTGGCGACCGGGACCACGGCGATCCGCGCGTACTGGGGATACTGGGACCGGAAGTTCTTGACCGCCATACGGATATCGCAGCCCTGGGTCTCCACCAGGCCGGTGGTGGGCACCCCAATGAGATCGGGGGCATTCTTTTCGCAGATGACGCGCAGCCCCTCCACCAGATGGTCCTCCGACCCCATGATGGCGCTGACCTGTTCGATGGCGGTGGTCTGCAAGGGGATAGGTTCGCGAAAGTGGCGGACGAAGAAGACCTTGCCGAAGGCGGTACAACCCTGGGAGCCGTGGAGCATGGGAATGGCGCGGCGGAACCCCAGAAAGGCCAGGGCCGCGCCTAGGGTGGCGCTGGCCTTGAGAGGACTGACCGACAGGGCCTTGGCGCGCTTGAGGATCTCGGGTTGAGCCGGCGTTATGGGCTTAGGAAGATGCTCATCCACCGGGGAGAAGCCCCGATGGGCCTCAGCGGCGGCGGGCGTGGCGTGGGCCCCAGCCACGGGCACCCTCGCGGGCCCGGCGTTGGCCGGGGCATCCGGGGGGCGATACCAGGGCGCCGGCTGACGCGCCGCTGACCATACCGGGCTCTCTATGGTGAGACAGAGTTGCCGGGCCAACTCCAGCATGCCGCCATAACCCGCGTAGGCGAAGTCGCGTTCCTGATTGATATCCAGGAAGGGGATGCGCGCCTTCAAGGCCGTGTACAGGTTGCGCCCGCCGGCGATGAGGACATCCACCCCCTGGTCACGGACGATATTGATGAGTCCCCGGGGGTTGCCATCATCGATCATGACGGCGTCCTTGCCCATCAGGGCGCGGATACGGGCCTTGTCATCCTCCGTGGACTTACGGGTGCCGGTGGCGACCACCACCATGCCGAGGTCTTGCAAGGCCGAGACGATGGACCAGGATTTGACGCCACCCGTGTAGAGCAAGACCTTGCGGCCCTGGAGCCGGGCCCGCCAGGGTGCGAGTTGGCGGTGGATGGCCAGCTCCTCCCGCGCGATGACGGCCTCGGTGCGGGCGGTCAGGTCCGGGTCGCCGATGATGCGGGCGAAGTCCCGCAAGGCCTGGGAGACATCGGCCACCCCATAGAAGCTGCCCTCGAACCAAGGCGTGCCGTAGCGCTCCTGGAGCAGGCGGGCGACATTGATCATGGCCTTGGAGCAGACCATCATATTGACCGCCGAACGGTGCAGGGTCTGCACCTCCCGGAAGCGGGCGTCGCCCGAGAGGTTGCCCAGAACCCGCAGGCCCAACTCATCGAGAAGCGGCAGGAGGTGCCAGAACTCGCCGGCGATGTTGTATTCACCGATCAGGGCCACGTCGTGGACCTTGAAACCCGCCCGCTCGCTGCCCGCGGGCAGGGGGTCGGGCTCCCGGGTCCCGCAGACATATTTCACCATCGCCTCCCCGGCGATGCGATTGCCCAGGTTCTTGGTGCCGTAGAAGCCCGCCGCGTCCACGGGCACCACCGGCGTCCCCCAGCGGCTGGCGGCCTCCTTGCACACCGCCTCTATGTCGTCGCCGATCAGGGCCGGGATACAGGTGTTGTAAACAAAGACCGCCGCCGGCCGATAGGTGTCGATGGCCTGCTTGATGGCGTGGAAGAGGCGCTTCTCGCCCCGGCCCATGATCACGTCCTGCTCGGTCAGGTCCGTGGTCATGCCGATCCTGTAGAGGGCGGGACCCGAGGACCGGGTGCCCCGGTTGTCCCAGGAACTACCCGCGCAGGCGATGGAGCCATGGACGATGTGGGCCACGTCGGCGATGGGCAGGAGGGCGATCTGGGCCCCGTCGAAGGCACAGCCGCCCGCCGTCGCCCCCGGCTTGGTCTTGGCGCAGCCCGACTTGGCCTTGCTGTTGTGGGCGCAGGCCGGCTCGTCGAGCAGGGCGGCGATCTGTTGCTGTTTCATGGGGACCCTCAATTAGGTTTGTACTAACCTAAGCAGGGGGCGTGCCAATTTATATCTGATTGATATTTAGAACTTATAGTTTATGAGCGGGAATTGGCTGTCGCATTCACGACAAGCGGGAGCGCGGACCCTGGTGAGCCACCGGGGTGGTCGGACCCCCGCAGGTATCAATCTTGAGTCCCCCGGTGGCGCCCCGGCAAATCTGGCCGCATCGGCCGCTTGTAGGCTCATCTCATGAGCGGGGCCCTCACCCCAGCTTGGCATCACGGCCCCCTGCAGTCTGATCCGCACTCGGCCAAGGCCGAGTCTTGCTTAATCCTGCCTGACTGGATATCGTGCCCCGCACTCCCACCGCCGCGCGGTTGGGTTGCCTATCCCCAAGTAGCCAATCCGCTTGTCCAACCCCCCTCTTCAGGAGTTCATCATGAGTAGAAAGGCATTACCCCTCATTGCCGCCGCCGTGTCCTTGCTGGTCGCGACCTCCGCGCCGGCGATCAACGCCAACTACGCCAAGCAGCTCGAACGCTCCGGCTGCACCCAGGCCAGCGAGTTGCAAGGCTGCGACATCAACAAGACCAAAAAAGAAAACGCCAAGGCCGGGTTTGGGACGGGTGCTCCGGCCGCGACCGGCGCCGCCGCGAGCAAGACGCCCTATGCCGGTAACTGGGTGGCCAAGGCGAAGGGTGGCGCGACGGTAGCCACCATCCGCATCGACGCCAAGGAGCAAGTCTGGGTCAACGGCAAGCGGGTCAAGGCCAAGCGCAGCGACGGCGCCCTGGTATTCAAGCAAGGCTTCATCACCTACACCATCCAGGGCGATCGCCGGCTGCAGGGCGAGGACTATTGGAGCGATGCCGATGCCAAGACCAAGGGGCCGATCCACGCGAAATGAAGGTCGGTATCCTGGCGCCACCGGTCACGCTTGTCCATAGATTACGCCCCCTTGGTTAGTACCCATCCTGCCTATCAACGCCCGTGGAGACTATCAACGATGCCCCGGATCAAACCCATCCATACCCAGGTCGCCGCCCTGCTGGCCCTAGTCCTCGCCACCCCCCGCCGCCCTGGCCTATGGCGAGCATGACGCCATCCGCGACTGCGAGAGCAAGCTGCGCAGCGAATACCAATTAACCGACCTGCGCGATGCCCAGGCCAAGCAGCTCATGGACTCGGAACATCGCTACCAGGTCCATGGCTTCGCCATGGTGGCTGGGGATAAATACGGCGAGGACATCAGGACCCACTGGCTCTTTCGCATCCTCGCGCCAACCGGATGGCCATCGCTGCAATGGGGTGCTGGCACCCAATGCACCGTTGCGCCTGGCCGCTATGAAGAGCGCAACTGACAGGATTTTCCTCCCGTCTCCGCATTCGAGACACAACTTTTCCCCAACTGGAGTACACCGACCATGTATCCGACCAAGACCTCCCCCGCCCGGATCATTGGGCTGCTGACCCTGACCCTGGCGCTACCCGGGATTGCCCTGGCCTACGGCAACGATGATGCCATCCGCGACTGCGAAAGCCACATCCGCAGCGAATACGGCGTGAGCGACCTGCGCGACGCCCAGTCCGAGAGGCTCAACGACTCGGAGCATCACTACAAGGTCCATGGCCTGGCCAAGGTTGACGGTGAGAAGCACCCCTGGACTTGCGAGATCAAGAACCGTCATGTGACCAGCGCCGAGTACTCGGGTCCCAAGCCCAAGGGCATGGGCACGGCGGAGAAGCTGGCCATCGGCGCGGCCGCCGTGATCGCCGCCGGGATCGCCATCAACGAGGCGAGCAAGGAGGGCGGCGAGGGCCACTCCCACTCTGACGCCCCTGGGGCCGCGGGCCTTCAGGATCTGGTGGGCGCCCGGGCCAGTGGCGGTGAGGCTGAGCTTGAGAGTCGCGGCTATCGCAGTGCCCTGAGCTTCAAGGACGGCCACAACTCCTTCGTCAATTGGCGCAAGGGGTCCCACTGCGTGAGCGTGCGCACGGCCAACGGGCACTTCGATTCTATCGTCGATGTCGGCACGGAGGATTGCGGGGACGCTAGCCACCAGGGTGGGAGCCACCATGGGGGCGCGGGTGCCGCGGGCCTTCAGGACCTGGTGGGAGGCCGGGCGAGCACTGGCGAATCCGAGTTCGAGAAGCGCGGCTACGACTTCATCTCCACCAGCAAAGGCGGCGACAGCGCCTATACCACCTGGCGCAAGGGCTCGCATTGCGTCACGGCGCGCACCGTGGACGGACATTACAAGTCCATCGTGGACGTGACCATGGCCGACTGCGAGTAGGGTCTGGTCACCAACCGCTCGGCGACCAGGGTCCCGTCCGGGCGGATCTCTTTCCGATCGCCGGCCCCGGCCCGCCTTTTTCGGGTCGGGGTCTTTCCCCCCTCTCTCGGGTTGCACGTTCTGATCCGTCTCTTGCACTTGGCACGGAGTCCATGCCGATGAAGACGTTCGATCCCCGCGGCGAGACCCCGGCTTATAGCTACGGGAATCAGTGATGACGAACCGACGCATCGTGCATGCGCTGGGCGCCTTCGTCATCTGGACCGCCATCACCGTGATCGGCGGGCGTCTGCGCGCCGGTGGCGAGACGGAGCTCGTGGAAGCGGTGACCCAGGGGGTCAACTGGGTCTATCCGCTCGCCGCGGCCTTGCTGCTGGCCGTCGTCGCCTGGCAGCGTTGGGATGACGTGGGGCTCAAGACCGCGCCCGTGGCCGGCAGTCTGCGCCTGCTCTGGCTGCCCGCCCTTTATATCGCGGTGTTCCTGATGTTGGGGGTTCTCCTGGGACTGCCCCCAATCGCTGTCATCTTCTTCGTCCTTGTCAATACCTTTTTCGTCGGACTGTCGGAGGAGTTGATGTTTCGCGGCATCCTGCTCCAGGCGTTCCGCCACCTCATGGCCATCTGGCCGGCCATCCTGGTCACCTCGCTCCTGTTTGGCGGTATCCACAGTCTGAATGTTTTCACCACCGGTCACCTGCTGACCTCCGTGAACCAAACGGGCGCGGCCCTGCTGAGCGGACTCTTATTCATCGCCATCCGGTTGCGCACCGGGTCCCTGTGGCCCGCCATCATCGTTCATGGCCTGTGGGATTTCGGCGTCTTTACCATGGGCGCCGCAGGTGGAACGCCGGCGGGGCCAGCGACGGCTCCAACCAGCTTCCAAACCTTCGCACCCCTGCTGCTGGTCCTGCCCACCGCCCTCTATGCCCTCTGGCTGCTGCGGCATGTGAGCTGCACCCATGCGCGGCCCGAGGACTGAGTCAAGGGCGTCTGACTCGCCTATTCGGGTCATTACCTGGCCCGATTTTTATGCCCCACTGGGGGCATCATCAAGACCGGGGATTCAAAACATGATTAAGCCGCTTTCAATCTCGCTTCTGCTCGCATCGGTCGCCCTCGCCGGCTGTGTGGAGACCACCGCTACAAAGACCGTGGAGACCCCAGTCGTGACCGGCGGCGACCTCTCCGGCGTGCCGGCCCGTGCCTGTCGAGCAGCAATTGCTAAGAAGATGAACCGCTCGGCGAGCGATGTGGCGGTGTTCGATGTCGCCGAGTCCCAGGCCGGGATCACCGTCCAGGCGACCGTGGCGGGCGCCGAGGCGCCCTGGCGCTGCAACACGGATCGCTCCGGGCGGGTCAGCAACGTCATGTATACCGACAGCGAAGGCAAGCTGTAGTAGCCCGCCACCCGGGCCTGTTGCCCGGGCGCGCGTGCAACCAGCGCAGACCCCGTACCCTCCCAGGAGCCACGATGACCCCCGACCAGATCCTTGCCTTTGTACTGGCGCTGACCTCGCCCCAGCCCGCCGCGCCACTCGTCCCGGTCCTCGCCGCCGGGGGGGCGGACCCGCGCTATCCGGTGGTCGCGGCACCCTGCCCGCGCCCCCTGGCACCTTATGAAATCGAGGCCCAGACCGTCGCCTGCGGCAAGGTCAAGGTGCCGGAGGACCATGCCAAGCCCGAGGGCCGGCGCATCGACTTGACCTTCATGGTCTTTAAGGCGCGCTCCCTGGCGCCGGCCCCGGACCCGGTGGTGTATCTGCACGGCGGCCCGGGGTCGGGCATCGTCGGCAAGCCCCTGCTGATCTCCGGCTTCCTCAACGAACTGCGGGCGCGGCGGGACATCGTTGCCTTCGACCAGCGCGGGGTCAGCACCTCAGCGGGGCCGGACTCGCGCTGCTATGCCACGGTGGCGGCGGACCCCGAGACGGCCCTGAAGGCGGCCCAGGGCCAGGGCGACCTGCCGGCCATCGGCCGCAAGGCGATCCGCGCCTGCCTGGACGAGATCAAGGCCAACGGGGCCGACATCGGCACCATCAACACCCTGCAAAACGCCTATGACGTGCGGGCCCTGATGCGGGCCATCGGCCGCCCCAACTACAACATCTTCGGTACCTCCTACGGCACCAAGCTGGGTCAGGAGGTGATGCGCTCGGCCCCCGAGGGGCTGCGCGCCCTGATCCTCGACAGCGTCTGGCCGGTCCAGGTCCCCATGTACGACCTGATGGGCCTGCCGATGGCCGAGGGCATCCAGTCGCTCTTCGACCTGTGCACCACCGACGCCCAGTGCGCCGCGGCCTACCCGGACCTGCGCAACCGCTTTTGGGCCCTGTCGGCCAAGCTGGACGCCGCGCCCCTGACCACGCCCCAGGGGCCGGTCACGGGCCGGGACCTATACATGCTCCTGGTCCGGCGCAATGGCTTCGCGCCAGGCAATCAGGGCACCACCGGCTACCTGCCGAAGATGATCGCCGAGCTGGAACAGGGCGATGCGCGCACCTACTCGGACATCTCCGCCCACCGCCTGGGACTGCCCGAGTCGCCGGAGACGGCCCTGGCCAAGCTCGCGGGGCTGGACGCCGATACCCAGGCCTTCGCCGAGACCGCCCTGCGCCTGGCCCAGATGGGCAAGCTGAACGACGAGGCCGTCAAGGCCGTGCTGGTCCGGCTGGAGGCAGATCGAACCGCGGCCGTCGCCGGGACCGCGCTGGTGGATGCCTTCGAGGTGGCCCTGTTGGTCGCGGCACGGGCCCTGCCGGATCACCCCAAGCGCATGGCCTTCGCGGCGGACTACCTGCGGTTGCGGGCCGGCGCCGCCTCCGGCGAGGCCCTGGTGGCCATGCTGGGGCGCCACTTCGCGGGCGAGACCCTGGCGGGGCTCAAGTCCCTGGCCGGCGGCATGGATGCGGGGCAGATCGCCCAGGTCTTCGCTCGGGTCGGCGGCGACAACAGCGCCCTGGACGAGGTCCTGGTCGGGCAGTTCCAGCTCCAGATGTTCGCCTGTCAGGAGGACATGGAGATCAACGGCCCCGCGACTATCCCCGCCGCCAGCGCCCAATTGCGGGCCAAGTTCGGCTGGCCCGAGAAGCTGACCGCCGAGATCGAAGACGGCATGATCTCGGGCGTCTATGGGCCCTGCGAGGAATTCGAGCGGCACCCCAGGCCCGGCATGAATGACCCGGTCACCGCGGCCATCCCGACCCTGGTCCTGCAAGGGGCCCTCGATACCCAGACCGCGCCGAGCTGGGGGGCGCTGATGGTCTCCACTCTGCCCAAGGGCCAGCTTGCCTTCTTGCCCGAGTCCGGCCACGGCACCTTCATCTTCTCCCAGTGCTCCCGCGACATCGCCGCGGCCTTTGTGGAGAACCCCGAGGCATTGGTTGACACCGCCTGCACCCAGGCCCTGATCCCGGTCTTCCTGCTGCCGGATGGCAACTGGTCGAAATAGCAGTGAACCTGGGGTCGCTGACACGCAAGTTCCTATGACACATGAGCGGAGGTTGAAGAGATGACATTGTTGATCGGACGGCGGTGGCTTCTGGTCCTTGCCCTGGTGCTTGGCGTAGGGTTCGCGGTTCCCCCGGGCGCGATGGCGCAGGCGTTGCCGGACTATGACGCCAAAGCGGGGATGCTCAACATCGGCAAGGACCCGGAGCGTCCGGATGCGGAGATCTTTCACGTGGCCTACACCCTCAAAGATGCCGATCCGGCCACCCGACCGGTGACCTTCGTCTTCAACGGCGGCCCCGGCGGGGCCAGCATCTTTCTTCACATCTCGGCCATTGGACCCAAGACCATCGCCACGGCCGGGGACGGCAGCTTTCCCCCGGTGCCCGCACGCTTACAGGAGAACCCCGACAGTTGGATCGGCTTCACCGACTTGGTCTTCATCGACCCGGTCGGCACCGGATACAGCCGGATGCTGCCCGGACCCGATGGCGCTCTGCGTGACCCCAAGCCCTATTACAACGTCGAGGGCGACCTGCACGCCATTGCCGGTTTCATCCGCCAATGGCTGACGGTCAACAACCGCTGGGCCTCGCCCAAGGCGATCGCCGGGGAGAGCTACGGGGGCATGCGGGTCGCGGCGCTGTCCAAGCTCCTGGCCGAGCAATATGCGATCAACCTGAACCGGGCGATCCTGATCTCCCCGGCGCTCAACGTCGAGCTCACCACGGCCCCCTATTCCATTCTGTATCCGATGTCGCTGCTCCCGAGCCAGGCCGCCATTGCCGCCTTCCATGGGCGCAACGCGCTCGGGACCGACCCCGCGGCCCTACGGGCGGTGGAGGACTATGCCCTGAACGGCTTCCTGACCGGGCTCGTGTCGCTCGGTCGGGCGAGTGCCGAGGAGCAGGCCGCCTTCTACGCCAAGGTCGGGGGTCTTCTCGGGCTCGACCCGGTGCTCATCGCACGTCATCGCGGTCGGATCTCCGAGGTCCTCTTCGTGGGAAGCCTGCTCGCGGACAAGGGGCTGGTGCTCGACCGCTACGACGGCACCCAGGCGAGCGACAATCCCCGGCCTGAGGAAGCGGGTCTCGGCGTTCTCGACCGCTCGCTCACCGTCCTTGGCGGCGTGCTCCTGGCGCCCTTCATGGACTATGTCCGCAACGACCTAGGTTATGTCAGCAACCGGCCTTACATCCCGCTCAATCTCGAGGTGAACGGGGCCTGGGACAGCAAATCGACGCTGGGCGGTCCTGACGACCTCGGGGTGGCGCTTGCGCAGAACCCCGATCTGAAGGCGCTCGTGGTCCATGGATACCACGACCTGGTCACGAACTATTTCTTGTCGCGCTACGTCCTGGAGCAAACGACCCGCGCCAAGGGCGCCCGCGAACGGCTGTACTTCGGGACCTATCCAGGGGGCCACATGTTCTATCTGCGCACCAAGAGCCGGGCCGAATTCACCAACGATGTCCGCGGCTTCTTTGCAGCGCAGCCCAGCGGTTCCCGGGCCGCCTCGGGGACAGGAGAGGCGTCCGCGCGCCCCTGATCCCCCGCCCGGGCCTGTCGCCCAGACGCCCGCGACACCAGCCTAGACCCCTACCCACCCAAGAGCCCCGATGACCCCCCCGACCAGATCCTCGCCTTCGTCCTCGCCCTGACCTCGCCCGAGCCCGCCGCACCGGCCTTCCCGGTCATTGCCGCAGGCGGGGCGGACGGCCGCTTCCCGGTCAAGGTCGCGCCCTGCCCGCGCCCCCTGGCCCCCTTGGAGATCGAGGGCCATACCGTCGCCTGCGGCGCCGTCTCGGTCCCCGAGGACCATGCCAAGCCAGATGGTCGTCGCATCCCGCTGACGTTCATGGTCTTCAAGTCCCGCTCCCTGGTGCCGGCCCCGGACGCCGTGGTGCACCTGCACGGCGGGCCCGGTTGCGGCATCGTCGAAAACGTCGCCCTGACCTCGACCTATTTCGAGGGCCTAAGGGCGCGGCGCGACGTGGTGGCCTTCGACCAGCGCGGGGTGGACACCTCCTCCGGGCGTGAGACCCGCTGCTTCGCCACCCTGGCCGATCACGCCGGGGAACTGGCCGCGGCGGCCAAGGCCGGGGGCAAGGGCGCGCCACTGCCCCCGGAGGTCACCCGGGCCTGCCTCGACGAACTGGCGGCGTCCGGTGCCGACATCTCCAAGATCAACACCGAGCAGAACGCCCGGGATGTCCAGGCGGTGATGCGCGCCCTGGGCTACCCGGTCTACAACGCCTACGGGCTCTCCTACGGCACCAAGCTGGGGCTGGAGGTGATGCGCACCGCACCCGAAGGGCTGCGCTCGGTGGTGCTGGACTCGGTGGCGCCCCCCCATGTGCCGACCTACGACACCATTGCGCTGCCCTCCGCCGAGTCCTTCGAGGCCATCTTCGACCAGTGCGCCGCCGCCTACCCGAACCTTAAGGCGCGCTTCTGGGCCCTGTTCTCCAAGCTCGCCAAGGCGCCGGTCGAAGGCATCGCCGGCAAGGTGGACGGGGAGGCCCTGGTGAGCCTGGCGGACCGGCGCAACGACTACAAGAATCAGGCCCAGGGCCTGAAGGGCTACATGCCTAAGTTGGTAGCCGAGCTGGAACAGGGGGTGACGACCACCTACGACGCCGTGATGCAGGGCAAGCTGCCCCCGCGCCAGACCCCGGAGACGGTCCTTGCCGGGCTCAAGGGGCTCGATGCCGACTCCCTGGCCTTCGCCCAGACGGCGCTCCGCCTCGTCCAACAGGGTCAGATCCAAGCGGAGGCGGTCAAGACGGTGCTGGAGCGCCTGGAGACCGACCGGGCCGCCGCGGCCGCCGGTGCCGGGCTTACGGAGCAGTTCGAGTCGGCGCTGGCGGTGGCCGCCCAGGCCCTGCCCACCCAGTAGGCGCGGCTCACCTGCGCCTCGGACTACCTGCACCTGCGAACTGGGGCGCCCTCGGGCAATGAGGCTTGCCACCCGCCTCCCAGCGCTGCTACCTTACGCCCGACGCCAGCCCCCTCTGCGGTTGGATTTCCTATCCCTCACCCCCCGAAATTGGCGTTGACCCTCGGCCATCGCCGTCCGCACCGTGGTCCTCCGCGCCATCTTCGCCGCGTGGGGCCGGCATGCGGTCGTCCCTTGCCCTGCTTGAAATGTGCGGTCTCTGGGTTTGGAAGGTATCACCATGTCTCGTCTTTTCTTACTGATCGCCGGTTTGCTCCTCGGCCCCGCCGCCCTCGCCCAAGGCGATGGGCCTGTGGAGGTTGGTGTGCGCCCCCTGCGGGAGGTCGCCCTGCCGGACCGGGGCAAGGCGCCGGCCAGCGTGGTCGCCCCCAACGACAGCCAGATCTCCGCCGAGGTCACGGCCAAGGTGGTGCGCGTTCAGACGGAGGTCGGCGGGACCGTCGCGGCGGGGCAACTGCTGCTGGAACTCGACCCCGCCGATTACCAGCTTGCGCTGGCCCAGGCGGAGGCGCAGGTCACGGCGGCGCAAGCCCGGGTGGCCCTGGCCGGGCAGCGGCGCCGCCAGGCCCTGACCCTGAGCGAGAAGCAGTTCACCTCCGACGATACCTTGATGGAGCTGAAGACCGGGGTCCAGGCCGCCGAGGCCGACCTCGACCTCGCCGAGGCCCAGCGGGCGGTGGCGAAGCGTAACGTGGACAAGTGCCGCGTTCTGGCCCCCTTCGCCGGGGCCGTGCTGGAGCGGCAGGCCCAGGTCGGTGCCATGGCCACTCCGGGTACGCCCTTGCTGCGGCTGGTGGATCTGGCGCCGCCCGAGATCGAGGCCCAAGTGCAGGCGGCCCAGGCCGACGAGGTGCCGGACGCGACGGAGATCTTCTTCGAGACCCAGGGTCGGGACTATCCAGCCCATCTGCTACGGCTGTCGCCGGTGGTGGATGCCGCCGCCCGTACCCGGGTCGCCCGGCTAGCCTTCGCCGGCCCCGCCGCCCCCGCCGGGAGCACGGGCACCTTGCGCTGGGTGACGCCCGGGGTCTTGCTGCCACCGGAGCTGCTGGTCAAGCGCGACCAGGGGCTGGGGGCCTTCGTGGTGGCTGACGGGCGCGCCCGGTTCGTAGCGACCCCCACCGCCCAGGAGGGGCGACCCTTTGCCGTGGCCCTGCCGCCGGAGACCCAGGTGGTGGTGCGCGGCCAGCAAGGCCTGAGCGACGGCCAGGCGGTGACTGCCACCGCCGAGACGCGCTGACATGCGCCTGGTCCGCGCCCTGATCACCAATCACCCCCTGGCCAACATCGCCTTCGTCGTGGTGATCCTGATGGGCCTGCTCGCCTACGGCCAGATGCCCCGCGAGCAGGATCCGGAGATCAACTTCAACTGGGTTAACGTCTCCACCACCTTGCCCGGGGCCTCCGCCGAGGATGTGGAGCGGCGTGTCACCAATCCCCTGGAGGACTCGATCCGCAACGTCCAGGACGTGAAGTTCGTCGTCAGTTCCTCCCGCGAGGGCGTCTCCAACATCCTGGTGCGCTTCCGCGACATCCCGGTGCGGGTGTTCGACAAGCGGGTCAACGACCTGCGCCGCGAGATCCAGAACAAGGCCAATGCGGAACTGCCGGCGGAGACCCTGGACCCGGTGATCCAGGAGATCACCACCTCCAACGGCTTTCCCACCGCCATGGTCGTCCTGACCGGCCAGGCCGACGACGAACCCCTGCGCGCCGCGGCCAGGGGGGTGAAGGAGGACCTGGAGCAGATTCCCGGGGTCGATCAGGTCCTGGCCCTCGGTTTCCAGGACCCCGAGCTGCTGGTGGAATTCAGCCCGCCGGCGCTGGCGGCGCGGGGCCTGACGGCGGCGGACCTGGCCCGGGGCCTGGGGCTCTGGTTTCGCGACACCTTCGCCGGCAAGGTGGAGACCCACGGGGGTGAGTGGCTGGTGCGGGTGAGCGGGGCGACTCCGGACCCGGAGTTGCTGGCCGAGTTCCACCTGCAACCCCCAGGCGCCGCCGGGGCCCGGGTCCCGCTGGACGCCGTGGCCAAGGTGCGGCGCGGGCGAGATGACCCGCGGCAGCTCGCCAGCCTCGGGGGCCAGCCAGGGGTCATGCTCTCGGTGAACAAGATCGGTTACACCAATACTCTGGAGCTGGTCGGTCGGGTACGCGACTACCTCGAGCGAAAAAACGCGGTCCTGGCCGGTAGCGGCCTCAAACTGGTCCTCGCCGACGACCAGACCGTGGCGACCCGCGAGGCCCTGGGGATCATGCAGAGCAACGCTATCGTCGGGCTGCTGCTGGTGCTGGTGACCTGCTGGCTCTTTCTCGGCTCGCGCATCTCCGCCCTGGTCGCCATGGGGGTGGTCTTCTCCGTGATGGGCTCCTTCGTCCTGCTGGACGCGGTCGGTTTCACCCTGAACGTCTCGGTGCTCCTGGGCATTGTCATCGTGCTGGGCATGTTGGTGGACGATGCCGTGGTCCTGGTGGAGGCCATGTACTTCCGCATGGAGCGCGGCATGCAGGCTCTGGATGCCGCCCTGGAGTCGATCCGTGAGGTCGGCCTGCCGGTGCTGGCCGCGGTCGCCACCACCATCGCGGCCTTCCTGCCGTTGATGCTGTTGCCGGGGATCGTCGGCAAGTTCATGTTCGTGATCCCCTTCGTGGTGACGGTGGGGCTCACGGTGAGCCTGCTCGAGGCATTCTGGATGCTGCCGGCCCACGTCGTGGCCCTGGGCGGACGCGCCATCAGCCGCTCGCGCACCCAGGCCCTGCGCGAGAAGTGGACCCATTTGCTACGGGTCCGCTACACGCGGCTGCTCATCCATGTGATGCGCCACCCGAGCGCCTACCTGGGGCTCGCGCTTGCGCTTTTCCTGGGTGCGGCGGCGGCCGTGGGGGCCGGGCTGGTGAAGTTCGAGTTCTTTGCCGCGGACCCGATCCGGCTCTACTACGTCAACGTGGACATGCCCCCGGACGCGCCTATCGAAGAGACCCTGCGCCAGACCCTGGCGGTCGAGGCGCGGGTGCGTGCCCAGTTGCGGGAGGGGGAGGCTCGTTCGGTGACCGCCCTGGCGGGCATCAAGTTCACCGAAATGGAGCCGCTCTACGGCGACCAGTATGGCCAGATCACCGTGTCCCTCAACCCCGCCACCCCGGAGGTACGGGCCCTGGATGACATCATCGAGGGGATGCGCGAGTCCGTCACACAGACGCCGGGCCGGGCGCGGATCTCCTTCCTCAAGATCTCCGGCGGGCCGCCGACCGCCAAGCCCATCAGCGTCAAGGTGCGGGCGGACGACCGCACCGAACTGCGCGCCGCCGCCGATGTGGTCAAGGCGATCGTCGCCCAGATCCCCGGCGCCCGCGATATCGTGGATAACGACACGCCGGGCCGCAATGAGCTGAGCCTGCGGGTGGATGTGAACGCGGCCCGCAACGCCGGGCTCGACCCCGGCCTGGTCGCCCGGCTGGTGCGGCTGCACATCGACGGCGAGGTGGTGGCTGATCTGCGCGACCGGGGCGAGAAGGTCGAGCTGCGGGTGCGCGCCGAGCCGCGCACGGTGGCGCGCATCCGCGAGGTCCTCGACGACCCCGTCGCCCTGCCCGGCGGCGGCAACACGACCCTGGGCGCCCTGCTGGTGGCCGAGGAGCGCGAAAGCCTCGGCCTGATCCGGCACTGGAACCTGCGCCGGGCCATCACCGTAGATGCCGACCTGGACCAGGACAAAACCGATACCCTGGCCGCGAACGCGACGCTGCGGGCGGAGTGGGAGAAGATCCGGGCGCGCTACCCCGGGACCGACCTGGATTTCTCCGGCGAGCTCGACGACATCAACGAATCCCTGGACGCCATGGGCCCGCTGTTCCTTCTGGGCCTGGGCCTGATCTACCTGATCCTGGCCGCGCAGTTCCGCAGCTACTTCCAGCCGCTGCTGATCCTGGTGACGGTGCCCCTGGCCTTCACCGGGGTCACCCTGGGCCTGCTGGTGTCGGGCAATCCCCTGTCGCTCTACACCCTCTACGGGGTGATCGCCCTGACCGGCATCGCGGTGAATGCCGCCATCGTCCTCATCGACGCCGCCAACACCCGCCGCGCCGCCGGCTTGTCCACCCTGCATGCCACCCTCTACGCCGCCCGTCGGCGGGTGATCGCCATCCTCATGACCACGGGCACCACCATCGCCGGGCTCTTCTCGCTGGCCTTCGGGCTGGCGGGCAAGTCGCTCCTGTGGGGTCCGGTGGCCGCCAGCATCGTCTGGGGGCTGGCCTTTTCCACCCTGCTGACCCTCTTCGTGGTGCCGGTCCTGTACCGCCTCTTCATGCGCTGGGGGGCGGCGGTCGGGCGCTGACGCCGGCCCCCAGGGCCTCGAGGACGAAGACCAACACCTTCGTTGGGCACCCCCCGGTGTTTTAGCTCAGCCGGGCCCGGTTCCGGGTCGCGCCGCCAGGTAGGTTGCCGACCCGTTGCGCCCGGCCCGTTTTGCCGCGTACATGGCCTCATCGGCGCGGCTGATCACCTGCGCCACGCTCTCATCCTGGGTTGGTTGGCCCACCTCGGCGATGCCGATGCTGAGCGTGACCGCGATGTCCCCGGCAAGCGCGGGTATCCGTACAGCGGTTATGGCGGCGTGGATCCGCTCCGCGACCGGCAAAAGATGGACTAAGATTGACGAGCCCGGCTTGGTAGGTTGCCGCCGCGCTGGGTATGCCTCACCCTCTGTTACGAGCACAAACACAGATAAGGATCCCTCGCCATGCCTGACACCTTCCCCCTGGTGCGCGACAGTGCCTTTCCGCGGCGGCACCACCGCGGGCCGACCACCCGCCTGGTCAATCTGGGCTACCGCTGCAACCAAACTGGCGTCCCTTGCCACCTCAACGCCGGCCCCCAGCGGACCGAGGGGCTTACCACATGAAAAAGCTTGGCCTGCTGCTCATCATCGCCTTGATCGTCGTGTTTTTCGCCTTCGATCTGGATCGCTTGCTGACCCTGGATGCCCTCAAGTCCGGCCAGGCGACCTTTGCCACCTGGTATGACGCCTCGCCCTGGCGGGTGGCGGGAGCCTACCTCCTGCTCTATGTGGCCGTGACCGCCCTGTCCCTGCCCGGCGCGGTGGTGATGACCCTGGCGGGTGGCGCCCTGTTCGGGTTGTGGGTCGGCACCCTCCTGGTGTCCTTCGCCTCCAGCATCGGCGCTACCCTGGCCTTCCTGGTCTCGCGCTGGCTGCTGCGCGACTGGGTGCAGGGGCGCTACGGCGAACGCCTGGCGGCGGTCAACGCCGGCATGGCCAAGGACGGCGCCTTCTATCTCTTCACCCTGCGCCTGGTGCCGGTGTTTCCCTTCTTCGTCATCAACCTGCTGATGGGGTTGACGCCGATCAAGACCCGCACCTTCTACTGGGTGAGCCAGATCGGCATGCTGGCGGGGACCCTGGTGTACGTGAACGCCGGTACCCAGCTCGCCCGGCTCGACAGCCTCTCGGGCATCCTGTCGCCGGGGCTGGTGGCCTCTTTCGCCCTGCTCGGCGTGTTCCCTTGGCTGGCCAAACGGTTGGTCACCCTGGTCCAGGCGCGCAAGCTCTATGCCGCCTGGCCCAAGCCCCGGCGCTTCGACCGCAACCTGGTGGTGATCGGCGCCGGTGCCGGCGGCCTGGTCACCGCCTACATCGCCGCCGCTGTCAAGGCCCGGGTCACCCTGGTCGAACAGTATCGCATGGGCGGTGATTGTCTCAACACCGGCTGCGTACCCTCCAAGGCGCTGATCCGCACGGCGACCCTGCTGGCCCAACTGCGGCGGTCGCAAGACTTCGGCATCCGCGCGGCGCCGGCGGAGGTCGACTTCCAGCAGGTGATGGAGCGGGTCCAGCGGGTGGTGCGGACGGTGGCGCCCCACGACTCGGCGGAGCGCTACCGGGGGCTGGGCGTGGATGTGGTCGCAGGTCGGGCGCGCATCGTCTCGCCCTGGGCGGTGGAGATCAGAGGCGAGGACGGTGCGGTCCAACGCCTCGCGACCCGCGGCATCGTGATCGCCACGGGTGCGCGGCCCTTCGTGCCGCCCATTCCCGGGATCGAGGAGGTCGGCTATCTCACCTCCGATAACCTCTGGGACTTGCCCATGCTGCCCCGGCGGCTGGTGGTACTGGGCGGCGGTCCCATCGGTGCCGAGCTGGCTCAGGCCTTCGCCCGGCTGGGGTCACAGGTCACCCAGGTCGAGATGCTGCCGCGCCTGCTGGTGCGCGAAGACCCCGAGGTCTCGGACCTGATCGCCGCACGTTTCCGCGACGAGGGGATCGCGGTGCTGGTGGATCATCGGGCGAAGCGGTTCCTGGTCGAGGACGGCGAGAAGATCCTGGTCACCGAGCACGCCGGAGCGGACCAGCGCATCCCCTTCGACGCGGTGCTGGTGGCGGTCGGGCGGGTGGCGAATCTGACGGGTTACGGACTGGAGGAATTGGGCATCCCCACGGGCCGCACCATCGAGACCAATGCCTATCTCCAGACCCGCTATCCCAACATCTACGCCGTCGGCGACGTGGCCGGACCTTATCAATTCACCCACACCGCCGCCCACCAGGCCTGGTACGCCGCGGTCAACGCCCTCTTCAGTGGCTTCAAGCGCTTCAAGGCTGACTACCGCGTTATCCCCTGGGTCACCTTTACCAGCCCCGAGGTCGCGCGGGTGGGTCTCTCCGAGGAGGAGGCCAAGGCCCAGGGTATCGCCTATGAAGTGACTCGCTACGGGCTGGATGACCTCGACCGCGCTATCGCCGACAGTGACGCCCAGGGTTTCGTCAAGGTCCTCACTCCCCCCGGGAAAGACCGCATCCTGGGGGTGACCATCGTCGGCGCGCACGCCGGCGAGCTGTTGGCGGAGTTCACCCTGGCCATGAAGTACGGACTGGGGCTCAACAAGATCCTCGGCACCATCCACCCCTATCCCACCTGGAGCGAAGCCGCCAAATACGCCGCCGGCGAATGGAAGCGCGCCCATGCCCCACAAACCCTGCTGGCCGCCCTGGCCCGCTTTCATACCTGGAGAAGAGGATGAAACGTCTGGTGCTCATGGGTCCTTTTTGATGATGACGGACGTCTGAACGGCACGCCATGAGTCCCGGCATCGTCATCCCCACGCGCATCCTGGTCTTCGCCAAGGCGCCGGTCAGTGGCCGGGTCAAGACGCGACTGATCCCCGCCCTGGGCGCGCTGGGTGCGGCACGGCTGGCCCGGCGCCTGCTGGACCACACCCTGGCCCAGGCCCTGGCCGCCGGCAGCGGGGCGGTGGAGCTCTGCGCCAGCCCGGACTTCAGCGCCCCGGACTGGGCTGCTTACCCACTGCCGCCCGGCGTGGCGACCAGCGCCCAGGGTGATGGCGACCTGGGCGCGCGCCTGGCCCGCGCCGCCCGGCGACACCTGGCGCAGGGCGCCCGCGTGCTGCTGATCGGCACCGATTGCCCGGCCCTGTCGGCGGTGCGTCTCCAGGCTGCGGCGGCGGCCCTGGCCGACCACGACGCGGCGCTCTACCCGGCGCTGGACGGTGGCTACACGCTCCTGGGCCTGCGGGCCGACCACCCCAGCCTGTTCGCGGATATCCCCTGGAGCACCTCCCGAGTCGCGGCCGTGACCCGGGCGCGGATGCAGGCCCTGGGCTGGCGCGTCTGGGTCGGGGCAGCGCTGGCGGATATCGACACGCCGCCGGACCTGCTCCAGCTCCCGGAGCGGCTCCGGCAGACCCTCGACCAACCGTCGAACGGATCGACCGGCGTTGCGTCCGCCGCCATCCCCAATAGACCTGTCTCTCACTGACCACCGCCCCCCGGAGAACACCCTGCCTGACCACGTCAAAGACTATTGCGGCCACCCGTTCCTGGGCGCTGCTCGTAAGGATTGCCCGCGCCGCGCGACTAACGATGACGGATCAGGGTTGCGGGTGAAGGGACCGGCGGCGCTACCCAGCGGACCACCGATACGCAGCGCCCTATAAGGGCCTCTCGCGAGTTCCGGCGACCGGGCGGAGGGGTCGCTGTAACCGCCACGACGGGCCGCGGCGATGGGCTCGTTGCCCCTGGATGACCTGATCCATCGGCGACGGCTTGGCGCCGCGGGCGCCATGGGTGCGGACCCAGTCATGCGATAATGCCATTTTTGATCACCGTCCTCGAGGTGCGCCCGTGGCCATTGCCGAACAGCTTCAGGAATTCTGCGGGGAGCGGCGCCGCGACCTTGTGCGCTTTGCGACCCTGCAGTTGCGCGACGAGGCCTTGGCGGAGGATGTCGTGCAGGAAACGCTGATCGCCGCCCTGCAGGGCACCGACAAGTTCAGCGGCCGCTCCAGCGTCAAGACCTGGGTGTACTCGATCCTGAAGCATAAGATCGTCGACACCCTGCGCAGCCGCCGCCGCGAGGTACCGCTCTCCGGCATGAGTAACACCGACGACGAGGACCAGGGTTTCGAGAGCCTGTTCGACCGGCGCGGCTTCTGGGCCACCGAGCACAAGCCGCACCGCTGGGCGGACCCCGAGGATTCCCTGGAGCAGCAGCAATTCTGGCAGGTTTTCGAGCTTTGTCTTGACCGTCTCCCGGCGCGCACCGCCCGCGTCTTCATGATGCGGGAGCTGTTAGGCCTGGAGACCGCCGAGATCTGTCAGGAACTCACCATCGCCATGGCCAACTGTTGGGTCATCCTGCACCGCGCCCGGATGGGCTTGCGGCTCTGCCTTGAGGAAACCTGGTTCACCCGCTGAGCCGACGGAGGGCACGTCCATGATGAATTGTAAAGAGGCCACCCAACTGATGTCGCAGGAGCTCGACCGTCCGCTCACCTGGCGTGAGCGCCTGGCCCTGGGCCTGCACAACCTGATGTGCGGTGGCTGCCACCAGTACCGCCAACAGATGGCCTTCCTGCGTCGGGCCCTGCGCTCCCGATCGGGGGGCGATTGATGCGATTATCCCAATCCGCGCGGTCTGGGGTCCTTTCTGGTGGGTTGCTATCCCGGCAACTCGCCGTGGAGATCGCAATGCTGACTGGCGCCTCGGTTCCCTTTTCCGACTGACCCCGGTAAAGACCCGCTCAAAGCTCACCTAGCAGGGGTTGGCGTCGATCAGGACGTAGGGGGCGATGACCGCTGATCGCGCGCCGTCAGCGCCAGGGGTGACAATTTCAGGCACCCTGCCTGGCTGGTCTGCCCGACTCACCGGCCGGCCCTCTTGCGGAGACGGTTATGAATCAAACAGTGGCGATCGATTGTCCCGCGGAAATACTGCTTTCCCTCCACATGAACGCCGAAGGGCTTGCGGGCTTCATGAAGGAGCACACGGCCATCACCCTGTTCCGGGAGGGGCGTTTGTCGTCCGGTACCGCCGCGGCCTGGCTCGCGATGCCCCGGGTGGTCTTTTTGCAGCGGGCGATGGCCGCCGGCGCCGTCTTACTGGAAGACAGCGCCGATGACCTGGCACGGGAAACGTCTTTGTTGGGCGAGCGGGCGTGATCTGCTGCAATACCACCCCGCTCATCGCCCTGGCTGGCATCGGCCAACTCAATCTGGGGGCTAAGCTGTGTCGGCTGGCGGGGGAGTCGTCGTGAAAACTTAGCAGGGCCTCACGGCAACCGCCGCACCACGCCGCCCACCACCCCCCAGATGCGCAGTTCCTGCCCCGGGCGCAAGTCGATAACGGCAAAGTCCGGGTGATGGGCGCGCAGGCGCGGCGTCGGCCCCTGGCTGTCCAGTTGCTTGACCGTCAGTTCGTTATCGATGACCGCCACCACGATATCGCCATGGCGCGGCTCGCGCGCCCGGTCCACCACCAGCACATCCCCATTCAGAATGCCGGCCCCGGTCATGGACTCGCCGGTGACGCGCACATAGAAGGTCGCCGCCGGGTGGCGGATCAGGTAGTCATGGAGATCCAGCGGCCCCTCGGCGTATTCCTCCGCTGGCGAGGGGAAGCCGGCGGGGACCCGGGATGCGAAGAGCGGCCGGGATAGGGGCGGCCCTGGGCGGGCCGGTTCCAGGTCCGTCAACTCTGGTCCTAGGCGGGGGATGGCTTGCAGCCAGGCCTGGATTTCGGGGATACGGCTGACGGGCAGCCGCACCACCTGGGTCGCCTCGCCCCAGCGGCCCGATCCGACCTTGCGCCCGGAGCCCGGGCGGGCACCACCTCTTGGCATCTTGGTTCTCCGATTCGTGTTACGAGAACCAGAGTATAGGGCAATGGCGGGGGAATTGGCGGCCGCAGTGGTGCGGGCATGGGCGCGGAGCCGGGCGTCGGATAGCGCAAGCCGCGCGGCCTGGGGGGCATTCTGGTTCCTCATGCGGCCCTTGGCCGCTGGATTCATGGCATGTTGCACCTGGTGGCCCCGGCGGAAAGGGCCCATTTCCCCCTGGTTTGACAGGTTCGGGAGCCTGGGCTAATGTCCAAACAATTGACGCGCTAGCGGGGGGCCGGACAAGTCCCGTGGTCCAGCCCAGGGGCCAGCAAAGCCATTGTCCTTAGAGGTTTTTTATTTAAGACCACCTTAAATGGTTCATCTGACATGTCTGACCACACCGATTCGGATACACAGAATCCACTTGGAAACACCCATAACCTGCCATTCGTTGCACCTTGCCGCGATTTGGATATCGAAGCGCCGAAACGCTGGATAAGACTTGGCATTGCGGATCTGAGACGGGCGCCGGGCAAAAGTTTGGCCTATGGTGTGACAGCGACGATCCTGTGCTATATCGCAGCCTATGCCGGATTTGTCATCAGCGGTCCGCTCGTATTGTTGACGATCCTCTCCGGTTTAACCTTGATCGGGCCGGTCATGGCCATCGGGCTCTATTCCATCAGTTGCCAACTACAGAAGGGACTGTCTCCCAAACTCAGCTATTGCTTTCGCGATGGCACGCGAGGTATCGGCAACTTGGGCCTGTTTACAAGCGTTCTCATAGTCCTGTTTCTGGTTTGGATCCATGTCGGTCACCTACTGCATCTCTTTTTTCCAGCTGGCGGCTTCATAAGCAACAAGACAGATTTGGTATTTTTCTTTGGTATCGGGTCTGCGGTGGGCGCCGTATTTGCCGTGATTACTTTTTGCATTAGCGCATTTTCCCTGCCGATGATCATGGATCGTCACACCGATCTGGTTACGGGCATAGTCACCAGTATCAATGCGGTATTGCGCAACCGAAAGGTCATGTTACTGTGGGCGACGACGATTGTGGGTGGGATGTTGTTTTCTGTGGTAACAGGATTACTAGGGTTGGTGGTGATATTCCCGATAATTGGTCACGCTACCTGGCATGCCTACCGGGAAACCGTGGACGCGAGCGCGTGGCCGCCACGGATTTGAGATGGCCAGCGTCAGGTAGACCAGCCGGTTGTCGGCGAAGTCCGGATGCAGCGAGACATCGCGCAACCCGCCCTGGCCCGTGGCGAGCACCGGCGGCAGACCGGAAATGGGCCTCGGGTCGAGCTGGCCGTCGCGGAGCCGGCGCAGACGCCCGTCGCGCTCGGTGACCAGGGCCGAGCCGTCCGGCAGCCAGGCGATGGACCAGGGGTGACTCGGCACATTCGTGCTGACAACTGAGATTGCGGAGTTCATTACATGAACCATTTTGATCGCATTACCCAAGACCCGAAGGTTTGTGGCGGCCGGCCCTGTCTACGCGGCATGCGGATTCGCGTCAAGGATGTGCTCGACATGCTGGCGGCAGGCGCATCGCGCGAGGAGATCTTGGCCGATTATCCCTACCTGGAGGATGGCGATATTTCGGCTGCGCTGGAATACGCGGCACAGCAAGCGGATCACCTCGTCTTGCGTGTGGCTTGAAGATGGGCTTTCTGGTGGATGCCCAACTGCCGCCGGCCTTGGCCCGTTGGCTTACGCAACGAGGGCACCAGGCCGAACATGTATTGGATTGCAATATGATGGAATCAAGCGACCGCACGATTTGGGCTCGGGCCGTTGCGACCGCGGCGGTCCTTATCACCAAGGACCAAGACTTCGTGACCCTCCATTCTATCGATCCTAATGGCGCAGCCGTGGTATGGGTTCGCATTGGCAATACCAGACGGCGCGACCTGTTGATCTGGTTCGATAATATCTTACCGGACATCGAACGTGCCCTCGCATCCGGCGAACGCCTGATCGAGATTGCCTGAGGTGATTAGCGTCGAAACTCGGTGGTCCCGCGGGCTCATGTTATGAGCCACCAAGCGCGTAGGTTGGGTTAGGTGTTCCGCCCCGTGTGATTATATACCCAGAAGGAGCTATCCTCTGTTCCGTGCCCGGGAGGTCCTAGACTATCTCGCCACCCCGGGGGCTGCCGAATGGCTAGCCATCCCCACGCCACACGGAGATCACACCCCTGCAAGTGAACCTGCATAAGCATGCCCGTACCACCCCCGCCATTCGCCGCGAGTTGCGCGAGTCGCCGCTGCCCATCGCAGAACTGGCCCGGCGTTATCACCTGAGTAAGGCCACGGTGCGCAAGTGGCGCCGCCGCGCGGCGACTATCGACCGTTCCCACCGCCCGCATCGCCTGCACACCACCCTCTCGCCGGCCCAGGAGGCGGTGGTGGTGGCCCTGCGCCAGTCCTTGCTGCTGCCCCTGGATGACGTGCTGGCGGTGACCCGCGAGTTTCTCAACGCGCGTGTCTCGCGCTCCGGGCTGGACCGTTGCCTGCGCCGCCAGGGGGTCTCGGACTTCAAAGCGCTGCTGCCCCGTGACGAGCGCGTGTTACTGGCCATCTAAACTGACCCACTAACGGCCACTTACTTTGATCCATCCAGGAGTGTGCTTTTTCAGGTGTGCAGCCTCAGACTGTGCGGCTTTTTTGCCGGTCGGGGGTGCAGATGCAGGAGTGGGTCATGATTCACAAGATCAAAGCCATGTACGACGAAGGCCGGGGGAGCTCGCTGCGGGCGATTGCGGCGGAGCTGAAGATTTCGCGCAACACCGTGCGCAAGTACCTGAGGATGAGTGCCGAGGAGATCACGGCATATCGGGAGGGACAGCGCCGGGAGCGGCGCTTGGATGTGCATCACGGGTACATGGTGCACCTGCTGGAGACCTATCCGCGCTTGAGCGCGGTGAAGGTGCTGCGCAAGCGGCGCGAGGCCCACGGGGAGTTGGCGGTCTCGGCCCGCACGGCGCGGCGCTACCTCCGGGAGCTGAAGGCGACGGTGGCGCTCAAGCAGGAGCGCTACTACGAGCCGGTGTTGGACAGGGTGCCCGGCGTGCAGTGCCAGGTCGACGGCGGGGAGCTGCGCGGGGTGATGATCGACGGGGTCGCGACCACGGTGTATCTGATGGTCTTTGTCCTGTCCTATTCACGGCTGCTGTACGTGGCGGCCAGTGCCCGGCCGATCGACACCGCCGAGCTGATCCGGATGCACGATGCGGCCTTCCGCGCGTTTGGCGGGCGTCCGCGCGAATGTGTCTACGACCAGACCCGGCTGGTGGTGATCGACGAGCAGTGCCGCGAGCTGGCGCTCAACGAACGCTTCGCCCGCTAGGCGGCGACTGCGGGTTTTACGATCCGGGCCTGCCGTGGCTATGACCCCGAGAGCAAGGGCAAGGTCGAAGCCGGGGTGAAGTACGTCAAGTCCAACGGGCTCTACGGCGAGACCTTCGCGGGTTGGACGGAGGTGGTGACCCACCTGCAGCGGTGGCTCGAGGAGACGGCCAATGCCCGCACCCATGCCACCACCGGCGAGGCGCCACGCGAGCGCTATGCGCGCGCGGAGCAGCCGCACCTGGCGCCCTACCTAAGGCCGCCCGGGGTTGCGGAGCTCGCCGGCGAGGCACCGCTCACCCGGCACGCCGACAAGACCGGCCTGATCGCCTGGCAGGCCAACAAGTACTCCGTCCCCCTGGCCTATCAGCGCAGTCGGGTCGGCGTCGTGGAGAGCGACGGGCAGCGGGTGATCAGCGACCCCGGCAGCGGCGCGGTCATCGCCCGCCACGGGCTGGCTCCCGGCAAGGGCGCGATCATCAAGAACACCCACCATTACCGTGATCCCGCCGTGGCGATCGCCGACCTGGAGGCGGCCATCGCGCAGCGCTTGGGCGCGGCATCGGGACAGCGTCTGTGCGCCCTGATCAAGGCCACCGAGCCGAAGATCTACAAAGACCAACTGCAGGGCGTCAAACGCCTCCTCGAAGGCTACCCGGCGCTGGATCCGGGTCTCGTCGCCGCGCTGTGCGACAAACCCGCCATGAGCTACACCCGGCTGCGCGCGTATCTGGACGCCTACAGCGCGCATCCCGAACGCTGCGGCGAACCGCCACCGCGCACACCGTCGGGCACCGGTACGTCGGCATCCTCGCCGCTCGCACGCTACGCCGCCGTTGCCGCGCAGAACGCACCGGAGGGCGCTCATGACCTCCATTGATGCCGTCGCGCACCAATACCGTGCCCTCAACTGCGGCCATCTGGCCCATGGCCTGGCCGCACTGCTCGGCGCCGCCGAGGCCAACGCCCTGTCCTATCTGGATCTGGTCGAGCAACTCGTCGACCTGGAGCTGCAGGGCCGCGAGACCAATCGCTTGGCCGCGAATCTGCGCAAGGCTGGCTTCCCTGTGATCAAGCGCCTGGAGGAGTTCGACTACCGCCACCAGACCACCATCACCAAACGCCAGGTCAGCCAATTGCTGGACTTCCGCTTCCTCGAGGAGCGCGCCAATCTGGTCTTCATCGGACCGCCCGGCGTAGGCAAGACCCATCTGGCCGTCGCCATCGGCCTGAAGGCCCTCGAGGCCGGCTACCAGGTGCTCTTCACCACGGCACTGGCGCTGGTGGAAACCCTCGAACTGGCCGAACTGCGCGGAGAGCTGAAGAAGAAGATCGCCAGCCTGCTCAAGTTCGATCTGCTGATCATCGACGAGCTGGGCTACCTGCCGATGAACCGCCAGGGCCTCTACAACCTCTTCCAGCTCATCAACGGTCTCTACGAGTACCGCTCGGTGATCCTCACCACCAACAAGGACTTCACCAACTGGGGCGAGTTCTTCCGCGACGAGAACGTCGCGGTGCCCATCGTCGACCGCCTCATCCATCACTCGCAGGTCTTCATGCTCGGAGGAGAAAGCTATCGACTGAAGCAGAAAATCGGAAACTGATGCTGAACCGGATCTCCAGAGGGGTCAATTTTCGTGGCCGAATGTGGATCAGTTCTGGTGGCCATTGACAGCGCGGCAAGCCGGCCTATCAGCCCTTCAAAGGCTATGCCCCCGGCTTTGTGCATGTCGACGTCAAGTACCTGCCGCAGATGCCCGACGAGGACCCGCGTCGCTACCTGTTCGCCGCCATCGACCGCGCCACGCGCTGGGTTTATGTCGAGATCCTGCCCGAAAAGTCCGCCGCCTGCGCCCAGGGCTTCCTGACCCATCTCCTCCAAGCCGCCGCCTTTAAGATCACCAACATCTTGACCGATAACGGCAAGGAATTCACCGACCGGTTCTGCGCGACCGGTGAGCGGGAACCGACGGGTAAACATGGCTTCGATCGGATCTGTCACGCACAGCACATCGAGCACCGCCTCATCCCGCCGCGCCATCCCCAGACCAACGGGATGATCGAGCGCTTTAACGGCCGCATCAGCGAGGTCCTGGCGACCAACCGCTTTCGCTCCGGGGAGCACTTGGCGGAGACCCTACAGCGCTATGTCAACGTCTATAATTACCACATTCCACAGCGGGCACTGGGTCATGTGTGCCCGGTGGAAGCCCTGGAACAGTGGCGGGCAAAACAACCTGAGCTATTCGTTTCGGAGATTAATAATCTCCCGGGGCTTGACAGTTAGGCGTGCGTTGCTGCAGGGAATGGAGTTCTGGCTATGACCTGTCAGGTGTTTGCCTGACCGAGATGCCTGCCATCCAAGGGACATTTGAGCCTGGCCCCTTTCGCTTGTGGCACAAGTCAAGACCCGTATCTCGGTCAGCTTCTGTACTCCGAACTGAGCAACGACAACGCATCAAGGATCGTCCCTTCACTTAGGGCATATCGCGTTCGCGCAAGCGTCGATATCGCTTCGTGCGACACACCCAGACTCAAGGACTCGAACTCGTCTTCGTATGAAAGGTCTGGATTGGAGCGAACTAGTCTCTCGCGGCTCTTGACGACGTGAAGAAGTCGCACACTGTCTCCTTGCCCTGCGACCGGAACTGCCTCGGGAAAGATCGTTCCAGTGAGACTCAGCGTCACAAGTGAATCGGTCGCCGCAGCTGTCGTCAGACAAGTGGCTACGTCGATTGCGGCTGGTCCCTTGCCGTGCTCTGACCAAAGTTCAGCGAACGCAGCCGGGCCTCGGGGAAAGAACGGAAGTACCGGATTCACGGTGCCCGACGCCAGCGCGATCGCCAATGAGCGCTGCTCAACCAACTCGGGAACTGAATCAAAGATACCCAGGTTCGACTTCCATTCGGAGAGTCGCCGAAGGTAGAAGAGCGTGTTGACGACGCGACGGATTCGTTGCACATGCCAGCGGCGCAATTCGGGGCCCTTTGCTGAGCGATCTTGCACGAGGCCATCAAGAGATTGCTCGTAGTCCTGCTTCAACCACACAGCTCGTTCTACGAAGTCGGCATTTCGCGCGAAGACCATGCCTAAGGCATGCGGCAGGCCGCCAGGCGCTTTGCGCCGACCTAGGAAGTATCGAAACCGAGAATATGACGAGAGAGCCTGAAGCCGCTGGATCGGGATCGACAGCCCAGCCTCGGACAACAACCTACCCAACTCACTTCCCCGATCTGGGTGCAGAACCAAGTAGGCCGCCAAGTCTTGCGTGTAGCGGCGGAAATCATCGCTGCCCGCGACATCCAGTCGAAGGACGCTTGAGTTCCACTCTTCCGCCGACATGACCACAGACTTGTCTGCATTCAGGAGGTAGCCCTGGGAATCGACGCAATCCGCAATCCGCTTCTTCGTTGCCGCAGCGTCGGCCGTATCACAGACGACGATGATATCGTCAACATAGCGAAAGTAGCCGGCCCCGTAGGCGGCGGACAGCTCACGATCAACATCTACAAGGGCGAGATGCCCGAGAACATGGGCGGAAGCGGGGCCAATAGGCAGCCCGCCACCACCGGCCGCGAATAGTTGGTTGTAGAAATTCTCGACTGCATCGATAGGAAGACCTTCACGCTGACCCGGGGACTTGAGGCGTGCCTTCAGCTCGAACATGACGCGGTCATGCTGGATCGACGGATAGAACCCCTTCAGGTCAGTGACGACAGCGACGGACCCTGGCCGCCGAAGCGCCTCGGCGATGTCCATATTCCGGCGCTTGTAACCATCCGCGAAGAATTCGTAGCTGGACCCGGACCACTCCGATTTTGGCCACAGGTAGCTGTATACCCGCGCAGGTGCCGCGAAACTAGGCATTGAAGCCAGCTGGGCCAAGACTAGCGCCTCCGCGAAAGCAGTGAACGGGCTCGGGGCTAGGCAGCTCCTGTACTCGGGCACGTCCTGCCCGGCGGCCTGACCGATCGCCTTGAAGTAGTCAAAGTGCCTGAAGCGCCAGCGGTCGCCAGCCGACAAGCGCCGCTCGACTGCGCGCCTCAGGTATGAGTTCTCTACGGAGGGTAATTGCTTCGCGATGAGTCGCAGCCCCACGTAAGTTGGGAAGTAACTTTGCCTGGTGGCGTTCAACGCCCGAATCAGAAGCGTCTGGTCCGTTCCAAACATGGTCATCGATTCCGGAACGCGAGGACGATGACCCGACTGAGCGGAGCCTTTCCGTTGTGTGGGTCCTTCCAATTGAAGGAACGGGTAGCTGGATCCTCCAGCATCGGCACATCCACAGTGAGCGAAAACGACTCGCCCTTGGACAAAAACTTGTGCTGAATCTTTGTAAGGGTCAAGCGAATCACATCGGCAAGCGTCGTGAACCATGACTTCCCAATGTATGGCTCAACCCACAGCCACGAACTGCTTCTCCTGCTGTGACTTAGCATGGCGGCGGCGTGTTTGAGCGAGTCGATGATTGGCTCTACGCCTTCTTTCTTGGCGCCCGAGATGGCAGAGATGACACACAGGAACCGGCTCACGCTTCGCGCCCGCGCGTCCGTGAAGAAGCCGTCAAGAGTCTCGCTGAAGTCACCCAGAACAGTCAGATCGCAATGGCACAAGTTGAGCTCAACATTGATCCCGGCGCTAGCCAGCCAAGGAGATAACTTGTCCAGTAGGGCGATAAAGTGATTCAGCGCTGCTGGCGAAAAGTCGACTGCCGAGACGCTGACGTTCAGTGGAAGCTGCGGGATCAAACCCTTGCAGCGCAATTCGCAGATAAGCGACAGCATGCTCATGGTGCCAGCGCCGTTCCCGGCGGCAAGGTCAATGACGTGGATGCGCCCCTCAGCAAGCTGGTCGAGTACCGCATCGCGAACGTCAGCCTGTTCGTCCTTGGGGTCCGAGCAGGCGTATTGCATGCGGGCAGCCGAGTTCAGGAACCGGTTCACCACGTGATCGCACGCTTCCTCGTCGGAAGCACCGCCGATCACGCCGCCGGAACCGGCAGGGTCGTATTGGCCCCACCAGCCGTTGTCGATCAAGTATTCGCGGTGCGCGTCGGCAAGGGGCTTGGGCAGATGCAAGACTCCGTCTTTCCAAAGGGAAGGCGAGAGGAGCTTTCCGGAGAATGCGTGCAGCAGCGGAGACATCTACGCAGCAGTGAGTCTTGTGACTTCAGCGCCTGCACCACGCCCCTCGTAGGCCATCAGGATCATCGGCTGCGCTGCGTAAGAGGGACAGGGCGGTTGCATCAAGCTTTCCGAATATTCGACGATTCTAATGGATGCCTTGTGGGCCCACAGTTCGGTGGCTGGAACATTAATGCCTCCAGGCAGTGCTCGTCCCCGCCGGCTTTCAGGCGTTTGTTCTAAGGGGAAAGGGGGAATATCCCTTTTCGTTTCACAGGCCTTGAAGCAGCAATGCATGGATGCCTTGCTTCGATTCCTATGTCCGAGTCTCCCTACGCCGCCAATTCCCGCAATACCTCGGGATGCCGCTCGGCGACACGCAGCAGGGTCTTAGCAGCACCGGTCGGCTCTCGGCGGCCTTGCTCCCAGTCCTGTAAGGTCCGCGGCGACACCCCCAGGAGGGCGGCGAACCGGGCCTGGGACAAGCGCGCCATGATCCGCACCCGGGCCACTGGGGATTCCACGGCCTGGCCTTGGCGCGTGACTAGGGTGACGCGACCCACCCGGCCGGCCTGCATGTCGGCAGCGGCTTCGAGCAACTCGGCATTCAGGTCTCGCCCGGCATCCCGGGCCAATAGTTCAGATTCAGTCAATTTCGGCATGGTCGGCCAACTCCCGCAGGGCGTTCAGGGTCGCCACGGCGATGTTCTCCCGGGCGCTCTTGGTGTACACCGTCAACAGCCAGATCCGGCCCCGGACGTCCTGGACGTAATAGAGGACACGTAGCCCGCCGCGCTTGCCCATCCCGGGGCGCGTCCAGCGCAGCTTGCGCACGCCACGGGTCCCAGGCACCAAGTCGCCAGCCTCCGGGTTGACTGCCAGGGTCCGCTGCAAAGCGGCCAGGTCGGCATCGTCCAGGCAGTCCGCCGCATACCGGGTGAACACTGGCAGTTCGATGAAGGTATACACCGCCCGGATGATACGGCATTGCCGTATGACAAAACAGGGGACAGACCCCGAATTTTTTTAATGGGAAGCCGTTGTCTGTCCTGAATGATACGGGCAGAGTCAGTCTTCACAATCATACGCAACAGGGGCCAGGGCGGGACAATCGGGGTTGGAATCATTCATCCACCGCAAGGATACGCAGCAGCGCCCCCTCGTCCTCGTCCGTCAGCACATACAGATACCCATCGGGCCCCTGGCGCACATCCCGCACCCGCCGACCGATGGTCAGCTTTTCCTCGGTGACCACCCGGGTGCCGTCCAGCACCAGGCGGCGGATCTGCTGGAACTTGAGCGCGCCGCTGAACAGGTTGCCTTTCCACCGCGGATAGACGTCACCGGTGTAAAAGGTCAGGCCGCTCGGGGCATTCGACGGCGTCCAGACCAGCTTGGGCTCGGCGATGCCCGGGCGGCTCGTCTCGCTGGAGATCCGCGGCCCCCAGTACTCGTTGCTGTAGGTCACCTCCGGCCAGCCGTAGTTGTTGCCGCCCTCGATGACGTTGAGTTCGTCGCCGCCCCGGGCTCCGTGCTCGTTGGCCCAGATGCGCCCGCTTACCGGGTCGCGGGTCAGACCCTGGATGTTGCGATGACCCAGGGTCCAGATCTCGGGTCGGGCGCCGGGGCGGCCCGCGAAGGGGTTGCCCGGGTGGGGCGTGCCGTCGTCGTTCAACCGCAGGATCTTGCCGAAATGGGTCCCCGGGTTCTGGGCCTGGTTACGGATGAAGTCCCCCTTGAAGCTGATCGGCGGATTACCACCGTCACCGATACTGATCAGCAGGCTCTTATCCGGCAGCCAGACCAGCCGCGAGCCGAAATGCTGGCCGTCGGACTTGGGGTCGGCGTTCTCAAAGATGATCCGCGTGTCCCGTAGGGCCTCACCGTCCAGGCGCCCCCGGGCCAGGGCCGTGCGGTTGGCGTCGGGGCTGCCGATGGCCAGCGTCAGGTAGACCAGCCCGTTATCGGCGAAGTCCGGATGCATGGAGACATCGAGCAGGCCACCCTGGCCCGTGGCGAGCAGCGGCGGCAGGCCGGAGATGGGTGTCGGGACGAGCTTACCGTCGCGGAGCCGACGCAGGCGCCCATCACGCTCGGTGACCAGGGCCGAGCCGTCCGGCAGCCAGGCGATGGACCAGGGGTGACTCAGGCCGCCGGTGACGACCTCGGTACGCCAGCCCTTGGCCTCGGGGACATCCCCGCTGATCGGCACCGGCCCCGTCTGGGCCTCACAAGCGGCCGTCATCCAACAAATCAGTCCAAGGGCGATGAGGCGTGCAGGTCGGTTCATCGTGGGGTTCTCGGTAAGCCGTCGATCCGGTGGGGTACCATCAGACGAGGATCAAGAGTGAGGCGGGACCGCCAGGCTCAGGTCCAGCTATGATTATATAGCCTGCTACCCGGATCGACCTGAGCCCAGGGTCTGACCCTGCTTCCCGAGACCCGATGATGGCCGCCAAAGGCCTGGCCGCCGACGCCCCAGCCGCAGCGACTGACTTATCGTCCCGCGCCACCGTCGGGTGCGATGGGCCCAGCTCCCGCGCCGAGGCTTGCCAATACGCCCAGTCCACTGCATGGACCCAGGCCACCCCGGCCAGCTCCAGCCATATCCGTATCGCAAGGGCTGCCTGGCGCACCTGCCAGCCCGTTACCTCCGGCTTGCGCCCGATCGCCGCCAGATAGGCATCGATTTCGGCGGGGGACTGGTCCACCAGTTGGCGCCCCGGATGGGCCGCGACGCATGCCTCGGCCCGGATCACGAGCCAGCGGCCGAAGGGTGGCTTAACGCCTGATTCCATGATTTTTTCGGCGTACCGAGCCGGGAAGGGGCGGCCCTTTTCCTCATGGGTTGACGGGGTGTCGGGCAGGGCGTATTTTCGAGCGCGCTGGACATGGGTCCGGGCGGAGGCCGCTCCGGGGGCCCACGGATACAGTGACAGTTTAGAGACTAGACAGATCTGTAAAGTAATAGTTGAGCATGAGAGGACAAGATATGGAGCTACCAAAGTTTAACGAGACCTTCATGCCGATTCTGCAGACCCTTAGCAACGGAGAGGTCGTTCATCATCGCAAACTCATCAAGCTAGTTCAGGAACAGTACTACTCGGACTTGCCCGAAGACTTGCTGAAACAGAAGACAAAGAGCGGTGAAGTACTGATTGAAAATCGAATTGCATGGGGAAAGTCTTATCTCAAGAAGGGCGGGCTCGTTCATTTCCCGAAGCGCGGCATGGTTCAGATCACGGAAGCGGGAAAGAAAGCCTGCGATCAGGGAGTTACTCTTCGCGATATGGAATCGAACCTGATGGATTTCTACGCCGAAGAAAAAACAAAAAATTCGGACACATGTGTTGCTGCCGACCAATCTCCGCAAGATATGATAGATGCCGGGTTTTCTGAGATTGAGGCACAAACGAAATCTGAACTACTAAATAGGTTGCGGGAAATCGATCCGTTCTATTTTGAGAAGGTTATTCTCATTCTGTTGAAGAAGATGGGGTATGGAGATTTTACCGAGACATCCAAGTCTGGAGATGCCGGAATCGACGGAATAATCAACGAAGACAAGCTGGGTTTGGAGAAGATATACATACAGGCGAAGCGTTACACCGACAACAAGGTGCGAGAAACTGATATTCGTAACTTTATCGGCGCTATGAGCGGAGACACCACAAAAGGCGTATTTGTCACAACCAGCGGCTTTGATGAAAAGGCATCAAAGAAGGCACGCGAAGCGCATCATACGATCATTCTTGTGGATGGAGAACGTCTGGTTGACCTGATGTATCAATTCAATGTCGGGGTACAGGTCCGCAATCAATATGAAGTCAAACAAATCGATTCAGACTTTTTCGATGCCTCATAAACCGCAGATGCAAGAAAAAGCCGATTGCCTAACCCATCGCTCAAGCGGACACGTACCGGCATATCGTTCCAGGCCCTCATTTCATTCTGGGCCTTCCACGTCCTGCCGGCGTGTGCCGCTTAGCTCAAACGTTATCGTGCCGAGCGACGCTCGGTGTCTCTTGCCGGGTGAGAGTCCCGGTCGGGTAAGGGTGGGCCGCCCACCCGTATCGCGGGTTGGTCCCTTGGCGGAGCGAGGCAACCCACGTACAGGATGGGGTAAGCGTACACAGACAATCCTGTAGGCCGTAGGGGCAATCGCTTTCCCTGATGTGCGGGTACCACTTCGAAATTCAGCTTATTGCGGACACCGACCTTTTTAACGTCCGGGAAGGCAACACGAAGCACCCACTATGGCTTGGGTGTGGCGGTACCCCGGAGCCCTCAGGCCGTGGCAGACAGGAAGAGAGACCCGGGAGAACTCGGGAAGCCCCCCAAATCTCCTGGACGAGGTGAGACGATGAAACCGACCGGGCTGGGACACGTACGGGTGAAGAGCCCTGACACGGCGTGCGCTCGGGTGGATGCGTCGAGCATTGAGGGTCCAGGAAGGCCGGCGACGGCCGTATGCCAAGGAGGTGTCTTATCGGGCATCGTAGTCGGCGGTTCGGAAAGCCAGCCACAGGGCGAAGGACACGACGGGAGTATGCAGCCCGCACAGGAAACGCGTGCCGGACAGGTAGGGTCGGATTGTTCTGGACCTCTGGTTCGAATGTGGGGTCAGGCCCAGCTGCCGCCGGCAGGCGCTGCTGTGCCGGTACGCCGACGATTTCTTCTGCGCCTTCCGCTTTCCTGACGATGCCGAGCGGTTCTTCAAAGTACTGCCTCAACGGTTGGCCAAGTTCAGTCTTGAGGTGGCGCCTGAGAAAACGCAGGTCTTGCGTTTCATCCGCTTTAATCCGAGCATGACGCGGTGGGTCATCTTCATCGGTTTCGAGTGGATTTGGTTTCCGGACCGGGAAGGTACCCCGCGGGTCAAACGCCGCACCGCCCGCAAGAAACCCCGTGGTGCGGTGCAGCGTCTTAAGGACTGGATCAAGGGCCACCGGCGCCTGCCGGGCAGGGACTTCATCAAGGGACTCAATCGCCGACGGGACGGGCACTACAACCACTACGGTCTACGGGGGCAACTCGCGGGACTTGTGGCGCTTCTTCCAGACGGCGACGGAGTAGGCGTTCAAATGGCTGAATCGGCGCGGCGGCAAGCGCAAGCGCTTTACCTGGCAGGTGTTCAACCGCGCCTTAGCGAAGCTCGGCATCGCGAAGCCCCGCATCACTGAGAAGCCAGCGACGCGGCGGGTGTTTGCATGAATCACTTGCTCGCGCGAAGGCGAGTACAACCGAAGAACCGGATGCGGGAAAACTGCACGTCCGGGACTGTGCCGGGGGCGCCGGGCAACCGACGTCCCTAGGGCTGAGTGGTAGAAGATGACATTTGAACTTGAGTCTACACTTGTGGGTGTTGCCGGCGAGTATCTCGTCGCAGGAGAGTTGACGCTCCGAGGGTATATAGCATCTATTACTCTGCGCAACAGCAGAGGAATAGACATCATTGCAAGCAATTCGGACGGAACAAAATCAGCAAGCATCCAAGTGAAGACCAATAGTAAAGGCGAAAGCAAATGGATTCTCAATAAGAAATCAGAAACGTTCTTTTCAGATAATCACTACTATGTCTTGGCTTCCTTGGAAGCACTCGGTACACGACCGAAATTTTATATTGTCCCTAGCAAAATTGTCGCAGAATATATATCAAGAACCCACAGTGAATGGCTATTGGGCTACAAAAACGATGGTTCAGCAAGAAAAGATTCCAGTGTTCGCAATTTCAGAGATCCTGATAATTTGTATCTGGAAGCATGGCATTTAATCGACATCTAGCCGTTAACAAGGCGCTCAAGCCGACCCCGCGCGTTCGGCGTCGTGCTGGTTCTCAATCGTGGTGCCGCGCGCGGGGTCGGCTCATCTTAGTCGTTATGCCTTTCAGGAGCCACTGGTGAGCGAAAGAGATTGGCTAAGACTTCCTGTTGTTTCAACCGGGGCTGAGTATCTCGTCATGGGACACCTCATGCGAAGGAATATACTGACTTACAAGGCACCTGAAGGCAATGAGGGTTACGATCTCATTTGCATCCACCCAGAGCCACGATATAAACCAAAAGATAATGAACGGGCACAGGTTCGAATCCAGGTAAAGAGTCGCTACGCGACTGTCTGCGACCGTGGCTTTCCAATCAAGGAAAAAGCACTTGACGCTTTCGATTTTCTTGTTGTAGTTTTTCTGAATATCGGAAAATTTTACGGAAGTAATGATGGGACAACGGGCGCTGAAGCTCCTGAGTTTTATACGTTAACGCCAGAATTTATTAAAGAGAATCATGATACTTCATCAAGCTGGCAAAAGGTTCGGTTGAAAAAACTTCAGAATGAAATTGAACCGTTCAAAAACGAGGCAGGTTTTGAGCTAATAGCGGAGGCGCTAGGTGCTCCTGTACCCAAGAAAATCAGAGCATAATATGGCGCCCCAGCCGACGTCAGGCCGCAGTGCGGTCTTTCTCGGCTGTGCTTGGTGTTAGGCGAGGAGCAAAGGCACAAGACGATGCCAATAATCAGTAGATTTCTCGGAATCGTCATCGCGATGTATTGGGATGATCACTCGCCGCCTCATTTCCATGCCAAATATTGTGATTACGAGATTACCGTTGATATTCTCACCGGCATTGTGGAGGGTAGATTCCCGAAACGCGCTCTTCGCCATGTATTGGAATGGCATGAAATCCATAAAGACGAACTTTTGGAAGATTGGGAGCTGTGCCGAAGGAAGGAGACCCTAAAAGAGATAGAGCCGCTGGAGTAATGTCAATGTTTCTTCATGTATCTGATGCACGCTATCTCGCCGACTATAAGGTAGAGGTTCTGTTCAACGATGGAAGAAAAGGCATCGCCGATCTTTCTTCGGCGCTAGAAGGATCCGCATTCCAGCAACTGCAAGACATCTCTGTGTTCGCTCAGCTTCGTGTTGACAAAGAACTCGATACCATCGTTTGGCCAAATGGTGCGGATTTCGCCCCAGAGTTTTTGTATTTTCAGGCTTTTAAATATGTCCCGGACCTGCAAGAAAAATTCAGGCAATGGGGATATATCGCCTAACAAACGAGCGTAAGGAAATTTTCCACAATGGACATCCCACGGATATTCAACATCACTGAAAGTGCTCACCGCATCCACAACCCGATCACACCCGAAAAGCTCGCCACTCTCGGCGCAGCGCTGCGTCTGGAACCGGGCGCCCGAGTGCTCGACCTCGGCAGCGGTTCGGGGGAGATGCTGTGCACCTGGGCACGCGATCACGGCATCATCGGCACCGGCATCGACATGAGCCAGTTGTTCTCCGAGCAAGCGAAACGCCGTGCTGAAGAACTCGGCGTCGCCGATCAAGTCAAGTTCAGCCATGGCGACGCGGCCGGCTATGTCTCTGACGAAAAGGTCAGCGTGGCAGCCTGTGTCGGTGCCACCTGGATCGGTGGGGGAGTCGCCGGCACCATCGAGCTTCTGGCGCGGAGCCTGCGCGCCGGCGGGATCATCCTGATCGGCGAGCCTTACTGGCGGCAGTTACCGGCGACGGAAGAGGTCGCCAAAGGCTGTCTTGCCAACTCGATCTCCGACTTTCTCATGCTCCCAGAACTTCTCGCGTCCTTCGGCCGCCTCGGCTACGACGTCGTTGAAATGGTTCTGGCTGACCAGGACGGCTGGGACAGATACGAGGCGGCCAAATGGCTCACCATGCGCCGATGGCTTGAAGCCAATCCCGACGACGAGTTAGCGAAAGAGGTTCGCGCCCAACTGACTTCGGAACCCGAGCGCTACGCCGCTTACACGCGTGAATACCTGGGCTGGGGTGTGTTCGCGCTGATGACGCGATGAAGTGCGATGACGATTAGTTTGCGCACTGAATTACCGCCTTGGCCTAACCCTCGCTTCGAGGGGACCGCCGAGATGCTGCTAGATCATGCGTGAAGATCCCATCGTCGCAGAAATTCGGCAGTTCAAAAATACGGTCACGACCTTGATCGGATTTGCGAGGCCCTGAGGGAGCAGTAAGCGAAGTCTAAGCGTAAAGTCGTGACCCGCAGCCCCCAAATAAGCCAGAGACATCCCCCTGACGGCTAGAGCCCATAGGGATCGGCATACCAATCCCGCAAGATCTTGAGATCCCGGGCGGGGAGATAGGCGTAGGCCCCCATCAGGTCGGCATGGACCGCCTCGGCGAGCCGGTGCGAGACCTTGGGGCTGGTGAGCATGTGAAAGTACCAGGCGAAGGGGTAGCCGAGTGCCCGGTCGAACCCGTGGATCCGGTTGGCGAGGAGGGCGCCCCGGGCTACTGCTCCGTCGGGCAGGGGGGGAATCTCGCCCACCAGGATGGGGATGGGTTTGGCGCTGAGGTGTAACGCGCCCTTGCGGTTCTGAGACTCCCGGATGGCGAGGACCCAATGCTCGCTGAAGTGGGCCGATTCCTGGGCGCTGCAGCGCTCCCAGTCCTTTACGAAACGCTGGAGGCGTGGACCTGCCTCTCGGGAGGCCATGAAATCCGGCACCCGCAGCAGGCGCCGGAAGAGGAGGCGTGGGGGTCCCAGGGGCTTGGGCTCCAGGTGCGGGAAGTCCAGGGGGTCGACGAACTCGGCGATGCTGTCGGGGAACCAGTCGGGGGCAGTGATGGGGCGATCCTGGACCTCCTGAAGCTGCTCGACCTCGATCTGAAGGAAGTCCGCCGATCCAGGCCCGATGGGGACCACCAGATAGTGCGTCTGGCCGTTGAGACGGGTCGCGATATAGGGCAGGTCGGCGACCTTGAGCAGGAGCTCATCGATATCGCCGCCGGACTCGGCCTCCGCCCAGGGGAGGATATGGTGGGCGATGCGCTGGCCCTCCCGGTCCACCAGGCCGCCCAGCCGATGCCAGCCGCCACGGGTCAGGGCGTGGCGTGGCTCCATCCCCGGGAGCAGGTCGCGCAGTACCGCGATCAGGGCATTCAGGTCCGCGGGCGCCGGCAGGGTGGCGCAAGCCGACCCCAGGGCGATCTCCAGGTCGGTGGGTCCCCGGGCGTCCCCGGGGCGGGTGATGGCGGGATTATCCATGGCGCCCGTCAGACCCCGGGTTCCATTTCGGCCAGCACCAGCCCGGTGGCCATGTCCAGGTCCGTCGTGAGGCGCGGGCACCCAGCCTGTCCATCCACCAGGTAGAGGTTGAAGCCCGCCGCGGTGCGCACGGGCCTGGCCCCGCCGATGTCATCGTCCCGACAGTAGGTGAAGTGGTGCTCGGCGAAGACCTCGCGCAGGGCCGCCAGGGTCCGATCGTTGAGTCCGGCGCGCGCCACGACCTGCATCACCTGCTCGATACGCTCCGGGGTGATCACGCCTCCACCTCCAGCGCCGGCTCGAAGCGGATGCGCGCCTCGGGGGCATGACCCATGACCTTGGCGAGCCAGGGGGGCGGTTTGTCCGCCAGGATGCGCTGGAGGCTGGTCAGGCGCTGACGGGCGCTACCCCCGGCGGCATCCTGGATGGGATGGATGTCGGCCTTGACCACCTTGGCGGCGGCGGGCCCGCCAATCGAGGCGACATAGAGGAGCTGACAATCGCGGATCAGGTGGGCGCGATAGGCCGTTTTGTCTTCCGCCTGGCCGTCCTCGACGTCGCGGGCGTCGATCAGGCGTACCCCGGCGGCGGAGACCTGGTAGATGAGAAAGCGCCGGGCACTACCAAAATGGCCATCCAGGACCTCGCCGCCATTAGAGGCACAGGCCACCCGGATGGCGCCGGGCATCATCCCTTCGTCATAAGGGTCCAGGGCCGGGGGCGGGTCGGTCGCGGCGATCCCTTCCCCCTTCAACAGGGCCAGGGCGGTCTTGAGGGCATCCAGGTCCAGGTCCTCGAGATCGCCATTCGCGGCGGTCTTGAGGTCCTTGACGCGCAGGCTCGCCAGCTTATCCGCTGTCGGCGGCAGGCCGATGGCGTCAGCCAGGACGCGGATCAGGCGGGCGGGCGAGATATCGGGCAGAACCCGGGCAGCGAGTCCGATGCGCAGGGCGATGTCGTTCGAAAGTGGCTTATCCATGGTCTTGGCTTCTCAAATCGGTGCGCGGGTCGGCCGCGGAGGCTTGGCCCTCCCTGGCCACACACGAAAATCGGACGGGGGTTTGCCACCCCGTCCGGTCGCCCATGTCGGCGCTTTACCTGGCGGTTGGGGATCCGTCCGGATACCCGCCTAGGCCGCGATGATGCAGTCATCCTCCATGCAGGCGCTGATGCACTGGGGCAGGTCGTGTTCGCCCACGCACTCGGTGCAGGTCTCGGCGTCAATCTTGTAGGTCCCCTTGAAGGGGCTGATGGACTTGGTGGGGCAAAGCGGCAGGCAGTCGCCGCAAGCGGTGCAGATACTTCTAACGATCTGAAAGGCCATGATGCTCTCCCATTAGGCGGTGGCCGGCGGACCCCGGCCGGTGATTTATGCGGCGCGGGTGAAGCGCAGGGTGGTCGGAAAACGTGGGGGCGGGCTGATCGGGTCCAGGTACCATTGGGAACCATCGGTCAGTTCCACCTTGCCACCCCAGGCCTCCGGGGTGTCGGTCTCCACGGAGGCGATGGTCTCTTCCATATCCTTCTTGGCGACATAGAAGAGGAGGGCCCCGGTGTCGCTCTTGCGGATCATGACGCTCGGCATGGTGATGCTCTCCAGGGGATGGAAAAGGCGGCGCGGGCAGCCATCCGCGGCTAACGCACCAGGTCGTAGTTGTAGTCGGTGGTCCCCATGCCGCGGGTTTCGTCATCCAGCCGCTCCAGGACCGCGTTGACCAGGGTGGTCAGCAGGTACATGGCCCCCTCGTAGCCCAGGGTGGTCATGCGGTGCAGATGGTGGCGGTCGAAGATCGGGAAGCCGATGCGGATCAGCGGGACCTCATGCTCCTTGCCCTTGTGCAGGGTGTCGCGCTGGATGAACTTGCCGTAGCTGTTGCCGATCATGAAATCAGGCTTGTCGGTGAAGCACAGGGAGCGGAAGTGCCAGAGGTCGCAGCCGGTGTAAACCTTGCCCTCCTTGCCGAAGGGCGAGGAGGCGAGCAGCGTCTCTGCCTCCTTCTTCCAGCGCTTGTTGGCCTGGTGGCAGAGGACGTGGGTCGGTTCGGCCCCCAGTTCCAGCAGGAACTTGACCATGCCGAGGACGAAGTCGGCGTCTCCATAGAGGGCGAACTTCTTGCCGTGCAGCCAGGCATGGCTGTCGGTCATCATATCGACCAGGCGGCCGCGCTCCTTGGTGAGCGAGTCGGGGATGGGCTTGCCGGTCAACTCGGCCACCTTCATCAGGAATTCGTCGGTCCAGGCCAGCCCCATGGGGATGTTGAGGTGGCTCGACGGCTGCTTCCAGGTGATCTGGACGAATTTCTTGGTCTTGGCCAATTGCCAGGGTTGCAGCAAGAGGGTGTCAATGGCGTTGGGGGCATCCTGCATCTCTTCGAGGCGGGTACCTCCATCGTACATGCGAAATTCGCCATCGGCCGGGGTATCCAGCACCTCGGTGGGGTCGCAGAGCAGGCTGTAATCGACACCCATCTCCTTCATCATGCGGTGCAGGACGCGATAGTTACCCAGATAGGTCTCGAAGCCGGGCACCAGGTTGATCTTGCCATTGGAGCCGACGACCTTGTCGTCCATGGCGTTGATCGTGAAATAGCGCTGGATCCCCTCGAACATATTGTCCCAGCCCGTGGTATGGCTGCCGACGAAGCTGGGCGTATGGGCGAAGGGGGTCGGAAACTCGGACGGGATGTAACCTTCCTTCTTGGCATTGCCGATGAAGGCGTTGAGGTCGTCGCCGATGACCTCGGCCATGCAGGTGGTGCTGACGGCGATCATCTTCGGCTTGTAAAGGGCCATGGCGTTTTCCAGGCCATCGAACATGTTCTTCTGGCCGCCAAACACCGCCGCGTCCTCGGTCATGGAGTCCGAGACGCAGGCAATGGGCTCCTTGAAATGACGGTTGAAATAGGTGCGGAAATAGGCGACGCAGCCTTGCGAGCCATGCACATAGGGCAGGGTCTTCTCGAACCCGAGGGCGCAGAGGACGGCACCCAGGGGTTGACAGGCCTTGGCCGGATTGACGGTCAGGGCCTCGCGCTTAAAGTTGAGTTCCTGATACTCCGGGGTGGTGCTCCACTGGAAGATCTCCTCGATCTTCTCGGCGGAGTGCCCCTCTTCCACGCCGTCGCGCTTCCGGGCGAGGTTATCCACATACTCCGGTTCCCGGAAGAGGGGATAGCTGGGCTTGATCTGGTCGATGGTCTGGCTCATGGGTAGGCTCCCGTCGCGCCGCTAATCCGCGGACAACGACCTGGTGGGTACTGAGTTCTGTGTCTTGGCCGGGCTTCCGGCGGGGTAGTGGCGTAGGTCGGGTTAGCGTAAGCGTAACCCGACACCCCCGCGGACTCGTTGGGTTACGCTGCGCTAACCCAACCTACGCGTCTGGGATCAGGCGCTGGCGGCCACGGGCAGGGCCTCTCCCGTGGCAGACTGCTGCCAGGGCGCCTGCATCTGTTTCCAGCAGGGGTTGTTGATGGTCATGTCCATGTCGCGGGCGAAGATGGCGAAGCCGTCGTAGCCGTGGTAGGGGCCGGAGTAGTCCCAGGAGTGCATCTGGCGGAAGGGGATGCCCATCTTCTGGAAAATGTACTTCTCCTTGATGCCGGAGCCCACCAGATCGGGCTTGACCTTCTTGACGAACTCCTCGAACTCATAGCCCGTGATGTCGTCGTAGAGCAGGGTCGCGTTGCCCATTTCCTTCATGGTGCGGTCATAGTCGTCGTTGTGGCCGAACTCGTAGCCCGTGCCCACGACCTCCATGCCGAGATCCTCGTAGGCGCCGATGACATGGCGCGGGCGCAGGCCGCCGACATAGAGCATGACCCGTTTGCCTTCCAGCCGCGGGCGGTACTTGGCGATGATCGCCTCGTACTCGGCCGTGTACTTGGCGATCACCTTCTCGGCGCCGGCCTGGATGGTCTCGTCAAAGAAACCGGCGATCTTGCGCAGCGACTCGGCGATCTTGGTGGGGCCGAAGAAGTTGTACTCCATCCAGGGCACCCCGTACTTCTCTTCCATGTGACGGGAGATGTAGTTCATGGAGCGGTAGCAGTGGATCAGGTTCAGTTTGACCTTGGGGGTCAGTTCCATCTCGGAGAGAGTGCCGTCACCGGACCACTGGGCGACCACGCGCAGACCCATCTCTTCCAGCAGGATGCGCGAAGACCAGGCGTCGCCACCGATGTTGTAGTCGCCGATCACGGCTACGTCATAGGGCGTGGTGGCGAAGGACTCGTCACCGTCGCGGTTGCCGATGACCCAGTCACGGATGGCGTCGTTGGCGATGTGATGTCCCAAGGATTGGGAAACGCCGCGGAAGCCCTCGCAACGCACTGGTACCACGGGCTTTTCGAGTTCCTTGCTTTTCTTTTTGGCCACCGCCTCGATGTCGTCTCCGATGAGTCCAATGGGGCATTCGGACTGCACACTGATGCCCTTACTCAGGGGGAAGAGGCTCTCGATCTCGGAGATGAGCTTGTCGAGTTTCTTATCCCCGCCGAAGACGATGTCCTTCTCCTGAAAGTCCGAGGTGAAGTTCATGGTGCCGAAGGTGTTGATCCCGGTCATGCCGACGTAATAGTTGCGGCGACCCGCGCGGGAATACTGACCACAGCCCACCGGGCCGTGGGAGATGTGGATCATGTCCTTGATGGGACCCCAGACCACGCCCTTGGAGCCGGCGTAGGCACAACCCCGGACCGTCATGACGCCAGGCAGGGACTTGCGGTTGGAGATGATGCATTTCTTGGACTGCTCGACCGTGGGGTCGTTGACCGCCAGATGCTTGGCGCGCTCTTTCTTGGCCTTTTCCGGATAGACCTCGAGCACCTCTTGGATGAGTTCGAGCGTCTCTTCGTGAGTCAATGCGGACATATGGGCTTTCCTCGATTCAGCGCCGCGGCTCACTCGCCGACGGTCGCGCCATGGGAAACAGGGAACAGGGGGGCTGACTCGGTTAGGCGGCCAGGGCCACTTCCTGCACGGCGGTCTTACCGATGATGGATTCGTCTTCCTCGTCCAGGAGGCCGAAGTCCATCAGGAGGTCTTCCAGGGCATCCATGGTGATGGGGGTGGGGATCACGAAGTTTTTGTTTTCGATGATCTTCAGGGCCAGGTCGCGGTACTCCTGGGCTTGCTTGGCCTTGGGGTCGTACTCGATGACCGTCATGCGGCGGATCTCGGCGCGCTGCACCACGTTGTCACGGGGCACGAAGTGGATCATCTGGGTGCCGAGCTGGCGGGCCAGTTCGATGATCAGCTCGTCTTCCCGGGCCGTGTTACGGCTGTTACAGATGAGGCCCGCCAGACGAACACTCCCGGAGCTGGCATATTTCACGATGCCCTTGGAGATGTTATTGGCCGCGTACATGGCCATCATTTCGCCCGAGCAGACGATGTAGATCTCCTGGGCCTTGTTCTCGCGGATGGGCATGGCGAAACCGCCACAGACGACATCGCCCAGCACGTCATAGAAGACGAAGTCGAGATCTTCGTCGTAGGCACCTTCTTCCTCCAGGAAGTTGATGGCCGTGATGACACCGCGACCGGCGCAACCGACGCCGGGCTCGGGGCCGCCGGATTCCACACACTTGATATTGCCGTAACCCACCTTGAGCACGTCCTCCAGCTCCAGGTCCTCGACGGAGCCGGCATCGGCGGCCATCTGCATAATGGTATTCTGTGCCTTGGCGTGCAGGATCAGACGGGTGGAGTCGGCCTTGGGGTCGCAGCCGACGATCATGACCTTTTTACCGAGTTCGGCCAGACCCGCTACGAGGTTCTGGGTGGTCGTGGACTTACCGATGCCGCCTTTACCGTAGATGGCGCATTGACGTATTGCCATGGGGATATCTCCTGTGGGGCCGCCGCGAGGGGGCGTGAATATGCGGTGCTTTCGATATCGTTTTTGCAATCCATGTGCCAATGCTGCTAATGCGAACATCATGCTGATTTTGAATGATTTTAGATCTCGGGCCCTGGTTCCCGGCTTGGTGGTATCTCCAACAAAGTTACCCCTGGCCATGGATAACAAGCGACAAAGCGAACAAGCCGCGGGGGTGCCCGAGGCCGGGCTCCCCGCCAGCGCGCGGCTCGCGATCAACCACTGCAATCTCCCGGCGGCGATCCTGGGTGGCCTGACCTTCCAACGGTACCCCGTCCCGCTGGAGCTGGATGGCATCCGGGCCTTTCACGTGGCCCTGTTCAGGACCCTGGCGCCGCTCGATCAACATCCGGCGCGGGCCCAGGCCTTCCGCGACTACATGAGCGCCCATTTCCTCCTTGATCACCTGGATGAGGCGGGGTTAGTGCCGGGGCGGGCCAGAAAGAAGCGGGCGAACGCCAACTATCTGCGGCTGGCGCGCGGCTGGTCCTTCGATTCGAACGGGCGGGAGGGGGCGGTTCTCAAGCGCTGGGTGGAGAGTCGCTTTGGCCTGCTGGCGCGCCACCACGCCGGCCCCCTCCAGGGTCGCGGTAGCGATGCCTATCGCCTCTATCTCGCCGAAAGTACCCGGGGCCTCTACGCCACCAATGCCCTGGAGGCCCAACTCGACCTCCTCTACACCTATTGTCAGTACGAGTTGCGCCTCGCCTATGCCCAGGAGAGGCACCTGACCCTTTACCGCGGCATCAACCGCATCGACGAGCACGAGATCCTGGCAACCCTGGGCGGTGGCCGCTACCGGGTCCTCTTCAATAATCTCAATAGCTTTACCAGCAACCGCGAGCGTGCCGATGAGTTCGGCGACTACATCCTGCGGGTCGAGGTCCCCTTGCCGAAGATCTTCCTCTTTAATCAATTGTTGCCAGGCATGCTCAAGGGCGAGGACGAATACCTGGTGATCGGGGGCCTTTATGAGGTCGCAATCAGCCCAATCTAATGCCCCTATGACTTGTCGAGGACCGATCCATGTTGATAAAACCGCCATACCCCATTCCGCCCTCCGAGATCACCCCCAAGGAGCACTGGCTGCGGCGTCGGGAACTGATGGCCGGGGCCGCCGCGGGCCTGGGCCTCGCCGCTCTCGGTGGCCTGGGCGGGCTGCTGACGCCAGGTCAGGCCGCGGCGGAGGAGAAGATCCCGGGCCTGGTCCCCAGCCCCCTAAGCACGGACGAGACGCTCACCAGCCGCGAAGACGTGACTGGTTACAACAACTTCTATGAACTGGGCACGGATAAGGGTGACCCGGCCCGCTATGCCGGCCTGCTCCAGACCCGGCCCTGGACGGTGCGGGTGGATGGGGCCTGCGCTGCGCCCGGGGAGATCGGGATCGAGGATATCCTGACGGGCTTCCCCCAGGAGGAGCGCATCTATCGCCTGCGATGCGTGGAGGCCTGGGCCATGGTGATTCCCTGGGTGGGCTTCCCCCTCGGGGACCTGCTCAAGCGCTTCCAGCCGACCGCCCAAGCCAAGTTCGTCGCCTTCGAGACCCTAGAGGACCCCAAGCAACTGCCGGGGCAGAAGCGCGCGGTGCTCGAATGGCCCTATCGGGAGGGCCTGCGCATGGACGAGTCCATGCACCCCCTGACCATCCTGGCCACGGGCCTCTATGGAGAGGTCCTGCCGGGTCAGAACGGGGCGCCCCTGCGCCTGATCGTTCCCTGGAAGTACGGCTTCAAGAGCATCAAGTCCATCGTACGCATCAGTTTTGTCGAGTCCCAGCCACTGGCCACCTGGAATCAGATGCAGCCGGAGGAGTACGGCTTTTATTCCAACGTAAACCCGGCGGTGGACCACCCGCGCTGGAGCCAGAAGAGCCACCGGATCATCGGCGCCGGGCTCTTTGCTCCCAAGCAGAAGACCTTGCCCTTCAATGGCTATGCCGATCAGGTGGCCAGCTTGTATGAGGGCATGGATCTGAAGCGCTTTTTCTGACGCTATGTCCGTCCCCAGGCCCAGCCCCCAGTCGCCCGTCAATCCTAGCCTCCGGCCGGATATCGCCGTCCGTTTTGGCAAGCCCCTCGTCTTTCTGCTCTGTCTGACGCCCTTTGGTCTGCTGGTCTGGCGTGCCCTGAGCGACGGACTGGGCGCCAATCCGGTGGAGGCGGTCGTCCATTTCACCGGGAGTTGGGCCCTGCGGCTCCTGCTGGTCACCCTGGCGGTCACGCCCCTGCGGCGCCTCAGCGGTCAGCCCTGGCTGATCCGCTTTCGGCGGATGCTCGGTCTCTTCGCCTTCTTCTATGCCGTGCTCCATTTCGCGGCTTATCTGGTCCTGGATCGCGCCCTGGTCTGGGAGGACATCACCACCGACCTGACCAAGCGGCCCTATATCCTGGTGGGCTTCACCGCCCTGCTGCTGCTGGTCCCCCTGGCCGTCACCTCAACCCGGGGCTGGATCAAGCGCCTCGGCCGCCACTGGGTGACCCTGCATCGCACCGTCTATGTCATCGCCATCCTGGCCGTGCTGCATTTCCTCTGGCTGGTGAAGGCCGATACCCTGGAACCCTTGATCGATGCCGCGGTACTGGCGGTCCTGCTCGCCTTCCGGGTGCCCTGGGGGCGAATGGTCGGGCGCCGGGGTCCCTAGGTACGGCAACAAGGCCCGGGGTGGGCTATATTGCGAAGCTGATCGTGAACCGCCAAAGGCATAAGGATGGAAAAAGTGGATCGAGACATTGAGCGTCAATGGGCCAGCTTCGATGGCCGGCTGCTGATGCTGGGCTTTGGCAGCATCGGGCGCGGCCTGCTGCCCTTGCTGCTGCGCCATATCGCGATCGCCCCGGAACGGATCGCCATCATGAGCCCGGAAAGCGCGTGGGGGGCCATGGCCGCCGCTCAGGGCGTGGCTTATGAAGTGGATGCCCTGACGCCCGACAACTACCGGCAACTGCTCGCGGCGCGGCTCGGGCCGGGCGACTTCCTGCTGAACCTGTCGGTCGATGTAAGCAGTCGGGACCTGATCGCCTGGTGCCAGGAAGCAGGGGTGCTTTACCTGGATGCCTGCGTCGGTCCCTGGGCCGGGGGACACTTCGATGCCTCGGTCACCCCCGCCCGGCGCTCCAACTATGCCCTGCGGGCGGCAGCCCTGGGCCTGCGCGACGCGGCTAATGCCGGTCCCACCGCGATTTTGTCCCATGGCGTGAACCCGGGCCTGGTGTCGCATTTCGTCAAACAGGCCCTGCTCAATCTGGCCGCCGATCTCCTCCCCGGCAGCGCGGAACCCCGCGAGCGGCAGGACTGGGCCGACTGCGCCCGGCGCCTGGGCGTCCGGGCGATCCATATCGCCGAGCGGGACACCCAGACCTCACTGGCCCCCAAACAGCCCGGCGAGTTCGTCAATACCTGGTCGATCGAGGGTTTCGCTGGCGAGGCCTGCCAGCCCGCCGAACTGGGCTGGGGCAGTCATGAGCGCTACTGGCCGGCGAGCGGGCGGGGTCATGATTTTGGCAGCCGGGCCGCCATCTGGTTGGAGCGCCCGGGCGCCAGTACCCGGGTGCGGAGTTGGACACCCCTGGCGGGTCCTTATCACGGCTTCCTGATTACCCACGAGGAATCCCTGTCGATCGCCGAGTACCTGACGCTGCGAGCGGGTGACGAACTGCTTTATCGTCCGACCGTGCACTATGCCTATTACCCCTGCGACGACGCCGTGCTGTCGCTGCACGAGTTGGCCGGCGGGAACTGGTGTCTCCAGCCGCGACAACGCCTGCTGACCGCGGACGACATCCACTCCGGCATGGACGAACTCGGTGTGCTCTTGCTGGGCCATGCCCGCCAGGCTTACTGGTACGGCTCCCGCCTTACCATTGACGAGGCCCGCGCCCTCTGTCCCCATAATACGGCCACGACCCTCCAGACCGCGGCGGGCGTTCTGGGCGGCCTGGCTTGGGCCATGAATCACCCGGACGCCGGCATCCTGGAACCCGACGAAATGGACTACCGCGAGGTCATGGCGGTCGCCTTGCCCTATCTCGGTGACATGGTCGGCGTCTACAGCGACTGGACCCCACTCCTGGATCGCAACAGCCTGTTCGCGGAAGACGTGGCGGCGGACGACCCCTGGCAGTTCAAGAACGTCCTGGTGGACTGAATCAGCGCGAAGGCCGGGGCGGCCGCCGGCTTGGTGCCGCCCGCGGGCGCGCCTCAGGGCTGTTGGTCCCCGGGGCCAAAATCCCACAAGCGATGCGCGTCAAGCCGTAGGCGATAGCCCGACTCCAGGGCCTCGAGTTGGCTGACGCGGGCCGTGAGCTGGGCCTCGTTAGCGGTGCGGCGGGCCGCGAGGAGATCAATCATGCTGCCCTCGCCGAGTTGATAGGCGCGGGCGGTCATGTCCGCCGCGTGGACGAGGCGGGTGGCGGCCTGGCTGGCGGACTGCCAGGAAATGCGCGCGGCCCGGGCCGTCTGATAAAGACTGGCGGCCTCGGCGGTCACCTTTTGCAGGGCCGCCGCCTCGCGTTGGTTGGCGGCCTCCGCCTCCGCCAGGGCGGCATCGGCCTTGGCGCGGCGAGCGCCACCGGGCAGGTTGACAATGACATAGGCCCCGATGATGTTTTCCTCGCCATCGCGCTCGCTGGCCAGGTGCAGGCCGAAGGTCGGGTCGGGCAGGCGGTCACTGTCGGCGCGTTTGACCCCGACCCGCGACTGGCGGACATCACCCTGGGCCAGGCCGAGTTCGTGGTTGTGCTGGATGATGGCGGTGATCCATTCCTCCGCGTCGCCATTCAGGGCCGGCGGCTCAACAATCCGCTTTTGCGCCTCCAGAGGCAGGTCCGGATAGCGGCGGCGCAAGTCCTCCGCGGCGGTATCCCGGCGTCCCCGCGCCTGGGCCAACTGGGCCTCGGCCTGGGCGAGGGCGGCCTCGCCCTGAACAGTCTCGAGGCGAGCGGCATCCCCCAGCTCCTGACGGCGCGCTACGGCCTTGGCCTGCTTCCTCAGCAGGGCGACCTCCGTTTCCCATTGGGCGACGGCGGCGCCCTCCTTCAGCCAGCTAAACCAGCCTTTCAGCAGGTTGCGTGCCGCCTCATGCTCGGCATCCTCCAGCCGCTTTTCGGCTTGATGGACGCCAAGGCTGCCGAGCTCGCTATCGAGGGCGGCCTTGCCTGGCAGCCGCACCTGGCGTTGCAGATCGCCATTCCATTCCTGAAAGCGATCATCGGGACCGCTGGTGGGGTTGACACGGCGCTGCTGGCCCCCGAGGAGCAGGGTCCACTCGTAGTCGCCCGCTTCCAGCCGTGAACGGTTGGCCTGCTCGACGGGGATCTGGCTGTCCACCGCCCGCACCCCGGGGTTGGTGCGCAGGATCTGGGCCACGATCCCGGGGGGTGGCAGATTGGGGGTCGGCTCCGCGGCCAGGGCCTCCAGGCTCAGGGTGGCGCACAGGAGGGCAAGGGGCAGTCTCTTCATAGCCGTCCCTGCTCCAGCACGGGCACCAGCCAGTAAAAGACGTTGGCGCGGGGCAGTTCAGCCTTGATAAGCCGCAGCAGCTCCCGCAGGGCCTCGTCGCCCCCCACCATGCGCATGATGACCCGCGCCGAGTGGCCGGCGACCAGTTCCGCGGGCTCCACCAGGGTGGCGGCGGAACCGTGGCCCTCGGCATGGCTGGAGGTAAAGCCACGCACCAGGTCAGGCCGGGAGAGCAGCAGGTCCTCGACGAGTTGAGCGACGTCCGTGGGCATGGCGAGGGAGAGCAAGACGTCAGGCATGGGCATTCTCGGCGAAGGCGACGTTGGGTTTGACCCCAAAGCGGCGGAACAGGATGGGCAGCAGGACCAGGGTCAGGGCGGTCGAGGAGACCAGGCCGCCGATGACGACGATGGCGAGGGGGCGCTGGACCTCCGAGCCCGGTCCGGTGGCGAAGAGCATGGGGACCAGGCCGAAGGCGGCGATGCTGGCGGTCATCAGCACCGGTCGCAGGCGGCGGCGGGCGCCCTCGACGACCACCTCGGCCACCGGCAGGCCCCGGGCAAGCAATTGATTGAAGTAGGTGACCATGACCACGCCGTTCAGCACGGCGATACCCAGCAGGGCGATGAAGCCCACCGAGGCCGGCACCGACAGGTATTCCCCGGCGATGAAGAGGCCGAAGATGCCGCCGATCATGGCCAGGGGGATGTTGGACAGGACCAGCAGGGCTTGGCGCACCGAGCGGAAGGTCGAAAAGAGGAGGAAGAAGATCAGGGCCAGGGCCACGGGCACGACGACCATCAGTCTGGCCGCCGCCCGCTGCTGGTTCTCGAACTGGCCACCCCAGGCCAGCCGGTAGCCTTCCGGCAGGGGAACGTCGCGGGCCACCGCCGCCTTGGCGTCCTCGACGAAACCCACCAGATCGCGGTCGCGCACGTTCGACTGCACCACGACGTAGCGCTGGGCATTTTCCCGGTCCACTTTGACCGGGCCATCGATCCGGTCGATGCGCGCGACGCTGGTCAGGGGCACGCTGCCGCCATCGGGCAGGCTCAGGCGTAGCGCCTCGAAGTCGGCGGGCGTGGCGCGCAACTGTTCGGGCCCGCGCAGGATCAGGGGGATGCGTCGCCCCTGTTCGATGACAGTGCCGACGTCGCGTCCCTCCAGCAGGGCCTTGAGGTCGTTCTGAATAGCGTCCACGTTGAGCCCGAATCGCCCGGCCGCCAGCCGGTCGATCTCGATCTTCATGTATTGGACGCCATTGTTCTGCAGGGTGAAGGTATCCTCGGCGCCCGGTACCTGCTTGACCCGGGCCTCGACCTCGGCGGCCAGGCGGTTCAGGGTGTCCAGATCGGGGCCATAGATCTTGATCGCCAGGTCACCCCGCACGCCGGTCAACATCTCGGAGACGCGCATGTCGATGGGTTGGGTGAAGGAAAAGCCCACGCCGGGAAAATCGGCCATGACGGTGCGCAGTTGGTCGGCCAACCAGGCCGGGTCCGGGTTACGCCAGGTCTCGCGTGGCTGCAGCACCATAAAGGTGTCGGTCTGGTTCAGGCCCATGGGGTCCAGGCCCAGTTCGTCGGAACCCGCGCGGGCGACGATGGCCTTGATCTCGGGTACCTGCGCCAGGATGGCCTGTTGCACCCGGGTGTCGATCACCAGGGTTTGGTCGAGACCGATGGAGGGCAGCTTTTCCAGTTGCATGATGAGATCCCCCTCATCCATGGTCGGCATGAAGCTCTTGCCCAACAACATGAAGATGCCCCCGCCCGCCATCAGGGCGAGGAGGGCGATGGCGACAAAGACCCGGCCATGGGCAAGGGCGGTCGTCAGGACCTGATCGTAGAGCGCGGACAACTTGCGCACCAGCCAGGGCTCGTGATGCACCCCGCGCTGGATGAGATAGGAGGCCAGCACGGGCACCACGGTCAGGGACAGGACGAGGGAGGTGGCGAGGGCAAAGACGATGGTCAGTGCCACCGGTCCGAACATTTTGCCTTCCAGCCCCTGGAGCGTGAGCAGGGGCAGAAAGACCAGGATGATAATGATGATGCCGGAGGTGACTGGCGCGGCGACCTCGCGGGCGGCACGGAAAATCAGATGGAGGGTGGGCAGGTTGTCCGGTGCCTCCGCCAGTTCGCTCTCGATATTTTCGACCACCACCACCGCCGCGTCCACCAACATGCCAATGGCGATGGCCAGGCCGCCCAGGCTCATCAAATTAGCGGAGAGTCCGAAGATGCGCATGAGAATGAAGGTGGCCAGGGCCGAGAGGGGCAGCATGACGGCGACTACCAGGGCCGCGCGCAGGTTGCCAAGAAAGGCGAGCAAGAGCAGTACCACCAGCACGATGGCCTCTAGCAGGGCCTTGGACACGGTGCCAACGGCGCGATTGACCAGGTTGCCGCGATCGTAAAAGGGCTCGATCGTGACGCCCTTGGGCAGGGTCGGCGTGATCTCGGCCAGCCGGGTCTTGACGCCCTCGACCACCGATCGTGCATTGGCGCCGCGCAGCCCCAGGACCAGGCCCTCGACGGCTTCCCCCTGGCCGTCCTTGGTGACGGCGCCATAACGGGTCAGGGACCCAAAGCGTACCTCGGCCACGTCGCCGACGCGCACCACCAGGCCGTCCCTGGCCTTCAAAACGATGGCTTTGACGTCGTCCATGGTGCGAATGGCGCCCTCGGCACGCACTAGCAGGGCCTCCTCGCCATCGGTCAGGCGGCCGGCGCCGTCGTTGCGGTTGTTGGCCTCCAGTACCTCCCGCAGATCCTGGAGGGCCAGGCCCCGGGCGACCAGAAGTTGCGGGTTGGGCACCACCTCGAAGGTACGCACCTCCCCGCCCAGGCTGTTGACATCGGCTACGCCCGGTATGGTGCGCAGTTGCGGGCGGATGACCCAGTCCAGAAGTGCGCGCTTCTCCGCGAGGGGCAGGTCGCCCTCGATGGTAAACATGAACATCTCGCCGAGGGGGGTCGTGATGGGGGCCATGCCGCCCGTGACTCCGGGTGGCAGGTTGCCCATGGCCGCGGCCAGACGTTCGCCGACTTGCTGGCGGGCCCAGTAGATGTCAGTGCCGTCCTCGAAATCGATGGTGATATCGGTCAGGGCGTACTTGGAGGTCGAACGGAGCAGGCGCTGATTCGGGATGCCGAGCATTTCCTGCTCGACGGGGACGGCCAGTCGGGTTTCGACCTCCTCCGGCGTCATGCCGGGGGCCTTCAGGATGATCTTGACCTGGGTCGTGGAGACATCCGGAAAGGCGTCGATGGGCAGACCCAGGAAGGCCTGAATACCCGCCGCGACCAGCAGGACGGTCAGGACCATCAGCAGGAGGCGCTGGGTCAGGGAAAAGCGAATCAGGGCGGCAAGCATTATTCGCCCCCGGCCCCGGACAGCATGGCCTTGAGGCCGGAGACGCCCTTCAACACCACCCGGTCGCCCACCTGGAGGCCTGCAACCCGCAGGCCTTCGCCACTCTGGCCGATGACCTTTACCTGCCGGGCCTCGAAGCTGGCGCCCTTGTTATCGCTGGCGATCTGCACGAAGGCGTAGGTCTGGCCTCCCTGACGCACCACGGCGGCGGCGGGCAGGCGCTGGTCTTGGGCGCTAGCCTGGGCGATTTCCACCTCGACGGATTGCCCCGGCGTCAGTTGTTCGGCGCCCTCGTCGACCAGGGCCCGCAGCAGCCGGGTTTGACTGGCCGTATCGATACTGGGGCCGATGGCAATGACGCGACCCTTGATGTCGCTGTTGGCAATCCGTACGGGGGTCCCTAACTTGAGCCCGTCGAAAATCGTGGTCGGGGCCTGGATTTCCAGCCAGAGGGGCGCGAGTTGGGCGATACGGTAGATCACCGCCGAGGCCTCGACCCGCTGGCCCAGGGCCGCTCCCTGTTCGAGGACCACCCCATCCATGGGCGCGGTCAGGGCCAGGGGACCCGCGCCTTTACCCGACACGCCGGCCAGTTCCAGGTGCTGCTGGCTCTCGCTGGCCCGAGCGGCGGCTTGGCTGGCGGCGGCGCGGGTGGCCTGGAGACGGGCCTCGGCGATCAGGCCCTCCGCGTACAACTGCTCGTCGCGTTTGAGGTTTTGCTGCTGGAGACTGGATTGGCTGCTGGACTCCATGGCGTCGCGCTGCAAGGTGAGTGCCTCGGGGCTGGAGAGGCGCGCGACGACCTCGCCTCGCTTGACCCGGGCGCCCGTGGCCAGGGTCAGCCGCTCGACCAGGCCCGCGACCGGGGCGGAGACGAGGCGGATCTGATCGGTGGGTACCACCACTCGGGCGGGCAACCGGCTGGGGCGCGCCTCCAGGGTCTCGCCGATGACCAGGGTTTCGATACCCAGGGATCTGATTTGCGACGCTTGCAGGAGCAGTGGCTCGCCCCCCGACCAGGCCAGTGTCGTCGGGAGCCAGAGGAGGAGGAGCCGGAGCGGGTGGATCTTGGACATCATGAGAATCCATTAAGGGATGTTCGGCCGTGGGAGCGGATATTACCAAGCTCCTCCTTAAGGCCAGCTTAAGGGCGTTTTAGGCCACGGGTCCGGGGGTAGCGCAGGGCGTGGGCAGGTCCGGCTTTCTCACCGGGGTCCGGGCCCATCGGCAGGGCCCGCTATCGATCCAGCCTCTGGTCCTCTTGGGAAAGGGGGTCCTCGATCGGCTCCAGATGGGTCAGGACGTGGGCATGGGGCAGGGCGGCGCGCATCTCGGCCTCGATACGCTCCACCAGATCGTGCCCCTCTTTGACCGTCCAGCGGCCTGGCACCAGGACATGCACCGAGATGAAGACGCGCGCGCCGGCCTGACGGGTCCAGAGGGCATGGAAATCGATGCCCTGGCGCCGGTAAGTCTCCATCACCGCGGCCAGGGCGGCCTGCTGGTCCGTCGGCAGGGCCGCGTCCATGAGGCCTGCGGCGGAGCGGCTCACCAGCCGCACCCCGGTCCAGATGATATTCGCCGCCACCAGGAGGGCCAGGAGGGGGTCCAGCCACAGCCAGCCGGTCAGCCAGACGGCGGCGACCCCCAAGATCACCCCGACGGAGGTCCAGACATCGGTGAGCAGGTGATGGGCGTCGGCTTCGAGGGTGATGGAGCGGTGCTCGCGGCCGGCGCGCAGCAGGACGAGCGCCGTCAGCAGGTTGATGATGGAGGCGATCACCGAGATGCCCAGACCCACCCCGACCTGCTCCAGCGCCTGGGGATGGAGGAGTCGCTCCACGGCCGCCCAGCCGATGCCGATGGCCGCGGCCAGGATCAGTAATCCCTCGAAACCACTGGAAAAATATTCCGCCTTGCCATGGCCGTAGAAATGGTCGTCGTCCGCGGGCTGGGCCGCGATCGTGAGCATCCACAAGGCCATTAGGGCCCCAGACAGGTTGACCAGGGATTCGATGGCATCGGACAGCAGCCCCACCGATCCGGTGAGCCACCAGGCCCCACTCTTGAGCAGGATGGTCGCCAGGGCCGCGGCGATCGAGAGCCAGGCGTAGCGTCTGAGATCAGGTTGGGACATGGTGTGATTCGAGGAGGCACCCGGCGGCTTGAGGAGTCCGGAATTATGCGCGGATATTCTTAAGGCCTGCTTAAGGCCTGGGCTGATCGGTAGCGATGGCGGTATCCCGGCGACCGGCGACGGAGCGGCTTGGCGGATGGGCGCCTATCCCAATGCCCGGCGATGATGGGGCTATGGCGTGAGACCGATGGTGAGCCAGGCCTCAAGTCCGCCACCTGCCCGCGGCTGAAGTTGGGTTCGCCAACCCCTGGCCTCCGTCAATTGCCGCACGATCGCGAGCCCCAGCCCGGCCCCCCCATTGACGGGGCTGCGCGAGGCATCGCCGCGGTGGAAGGGTTGGAAACTGCCTCCGGCGATGGCCACCGTTAAGAGCAAGAGGCTGAAGACCAGAGCCAGCAGCCGGCCACCAGCAGGCACGGCAGATCGATTTCCGCCCCGGTCAGGTGCCCCTCCTTGCCGTCTCGCAAGAGGCGCCGCGCCGCTAAATCGAGGACGAAGGGACCAAACTGGCGCTTCTCGGGGGGCCGGACAATCGCTGGGTATATTTTGGATTCAGTCTCCCGCTGAATGTCTCCGGAAAGAGCTATTTCTGCTTCTCCTAATGGGCAATCCCAGGGGCGGCTATCGGAATTCCGGCCAACTCGCCGCTCCAGACAAAACCCCTGTTCCGTCACCAGCCCTGGCGGTTGTATCCGCCCCCATAGCCCCTCGACCCGCCTCTCCGCATCATTTGCGCGTGCAGAGCGCGCTGTTCCGGCGTCAGGATCGCATCCACTTGCGCCCTCGTGGCATATCGGCTGTTCTGCTGTTCCTCCAGGATGTCCCTGACCTGGCCTTGCTGCTGGGGACTCAACCCCAGCATTTGGGTCATGCGCTGGACTCTGAAATCGATCCCGGCCAAGCCTCCGCCACCGCCGGGACCGGGACCACCACTGCCCATACAGGGCGCGCCTGACATCATGCCGCAGCCTCCAGGCCCCGGTCCGGGACCATAGCCGCTAAGGGGTTGTGCCACGGTCGAGGTCGCGATCGCCATCAGGATGATGGCGCTGGCAAGTGTTGATTTTTTCATGATTCTTCTCCGTTGGTGTGATCAAAGGCCTCGTTGCCTCGAGCCGGTGGGTCGGGTTTGGACTGGGTGCCCCCTACCCCGGCAGGGAGCCTGGTGCCTTACCGTCAGGAATAAGGATGTGCCATGACCGAGGGTAGTTTGTGCAGTAAGGATGGAAAATCGGTGCAACCTTGATACCCCTTTCGGGGAGGGACTGGCCGTAACGGAGTTCCGAGTCTGAGCGGGGGGATGTCGCTAGGGCATCCAAGCGTTTCCTGTTGTTTCAGTCGGATTTCAGGCTGACTCAATGCGGTCGTGGGGTCTCATCAGGTTCGTCCCTTAAAGAATGCCAGGATCATGGCGTGCCGGTCACAAGGGACGCATTTAGGTTGGCGGGTCTTGGCCTTGGTTCAGCTTGGGTTCAGGCATGGCGCGCTAGGATGCTTGCCAACGGTGAGGGCATCGGGCCCCGCCGAACCCCAGAGGAGAATCATCATGAGCACGAAAACGACATCGATGGGATGGATGACGGTGGCTTTGCTGGCTGGGGCCCTGACCTTGCCCGGCCTGGCCCAAGCGGATCGAGGCGATGGCCACGGATACGGCAACCAGCGGCATCACCACGAGCACCGTGGACATCGGCGGCACCACGATCATGGTCACCATGGCTACTGGGACAGGGACAGGCGGGTCGTGGTGGTCCGCGAACCCGTCTATGTACAGCCCCGCCCGGTGGTGGCCCCCTTGTGGGCCCCGCTCGCCAGCGGTGTCACGGTCATTCTCCGCAGCGACTGGTAGCGGATGTTTTTTGGGCGGCCGGGCTGCGCGGGGCAATTTGGCTGTGATAGATTTGCCGATACCCGCCCTGTACCAGCGTTGGAGATACCTCCATGCCACCTAGCCCTTTACCCCTGGTCCTGTTAGCCCTGGTCGCCCTGGCGGGGTCCGGCGCGGCCAGCGCGGCCGCGCCGGGGATAGGCCTCGCGGGCCAGGGCGGGGGGGCTGCTTCCGCCGCCCAGGCGGCGGAGCAGGTCCGCCGCCAAACGGGCGGCAAGGTCCTCTCGGTACGGGAGAAGGGCGGGGGTTACGAGGTCAAGGTGCTGACGCCCTCGGGTGAGGTGCGCGGCGTCTTCATCCCGGCGAGCGGGCGCTAGGACGCCAGATACCCAGATCCATGCGCATCCTGGTAATCGAGGACGAGGTGGCCCTGCGCGGCCAGCTCATGGCGCGCCTGACTGCGGAGGGCTATTGGTGCGAGGCGACGGGGGATGGCGCCGAGGGGCTCTATCTGGCCAGCGAGTATCCCTTTGACGTCGCCTTGGTGGATCTGGGCCTGCCCACGATCTCGGGGATCGAGATCATCCGCGGCTTGCGGGCTGCCGGCAGCTTGCTGCCGATCCTGGTGCTGACCGCTCGCGGTCGTTGGCAGGATAAGGTTGAGGGGCTGGAGGTGGGTGCCGACGACTACCTCGCCAAGCCCTTTGAGATAGATGAGTTGGTGGCGAGGTTGAGGGCCTTGTTGCGGCGTGCCCATGGGGCCGCGACCCAGGAGTTGCGTGCGGGCCCGGTGCGACTCGACCGCGCTACCCAGCGGGTGTGGGTCGGGGAGCGGCTGGTGGAGCTCACGGCCTTTGAGTTCCGCCTGCTGGAGCACCTGATGACACGGCGCGGTCGTGTCCTGTCCAAGCGCGAACTGGCGGACTACCTCTACCCCCATGACGAGGATCGCGACAGCAATGTGCTGGAGGTCCTGCTCGGGCGGTTGCGGCGCAAGCTGGATCCGGATGGCCAGTTGGCCCCCATCGAGACCCTGCGTGGCCGGGGTTACCGTTTTACGTTGGGGGAGCCGTGAGAAGGCCGGTCCGGCTGAGTCAAGGCGCTGTTATCACCCCGGCCTTGAGCAGGGATTCGCACCCTCGTGGCCTGGGGGTGACGAGCAGGGGCGGGGCATCGCGCCTTGCCGGGTACGGCCGCGCTTGAGCTCCCTGCGGGCGCGGGTGACATGGGCCGCGGCCCTCGTAATGCTGGTATTTATGGCGCTGACGAGCCTGGCTTTGGAACAGGCCTTCCAGGCCAGTGCCGGCGCGGCCCGCGAGGAGCGCCTGCTGGGACAGATCTACCTCCTGATGGCCGCGGCGGATGTGGACGATGATGGCTTGACCCTCCCGCGCGACCTGGCAGAGGCGCGCTTCAGCCTGTTAGGTTCCGGTCTCTACGCCCAGGTCGCCGACGCAAGGGGTGAGCCGGTGTGGCGCTCCCTTTCCGCCCTCGGCGAGAACATCCCCTTCGAGCACCAGCTTGGCCCCGGGGTGCGCCGTTTCCAGATGGCGCAAGAGGCACAGGGTCGCGCCTTCTTCGTGGAGGGCTTTGGCGTCACCTGGTCCATCGGGCCGACCCCCAGGGATTACACCTTCAGCGTGGCGGAGGACCTGGGGCCCTACGAGGAGGAGCTGGCCCGATTTCGGGTCCACCTCTTCACCTGGCTGGGCGCTATGTCCCTGGTCTTGCTGGCCACCCTCCTGGTGGCCCTGCGCTGGGGGCTTGGCCCCTTGCGGCGGGTGGCCGCCGAGGTGGCCGCCGTGGAGGCTGGCCGCCAGGAGCGGCTGCACGGCGCCTACCCGAGGGAACTGCGTGCCCTGACCGAGAACCTCAACGCCCTGCTGGCCCACGAGGCGGCGCGTCAGGGCCGGCTCGGCAATGCCCTGGCCGATCTGGCCCATAGCCTCAAGACGCCCCTGGCCGTGATGCGCGGCGCTCTTGGCGAGCAGAGTGAGGCGCCGGTGGGGGCCGAGGAGGCACCGACCGCGAATCCGTCGCCGAGAGCCGTCATGGCAGAGCAGATCCGCCGCATGGACGAGATCATCAGCTACCAACTGGAGCGAGCCCGGGGCCGCCCAGCCGCCCCCCTATCGCGACCCATTCCCCTGGCCTCGACCGTTGAGCGTCTCCTGGCGACCCTAACCAAGCTCCATGCCGAGCGCCTGGTTAGCGTGGAACGGGATCTGGAGCCTGGGCTCAGCTTCCGCGGGGCTGAGGGCGATCTCCTGGAGGTGGTGGGAAACCTGCTCGACAACGCCTTTAAGTGGTGCCGTCACCGGGTCCGGATCGGGGCCCGCCGCGAAAGCGGGCTAGTGGTGTTATGGGTGGAGGACGATGGCCCCGGCATTAGCGCCGAGCAGGCGCGGGGGTTGGGCGAACGCGGGGCCCGCCTGGACCTGGCTACCCCTGGACATGGCATCGGGCTGGCGGTGGCGCGGGAGATCTGCGCCGCCTACGGCGGGGATCTGGCTATCGTCCGGAGCCCGCTGGGGGGAGCCCGCATTCGTGTCCGGTTGGGGGGCTGATCGCGAGTCGGGCTGGATAAGCCCAGCAGAGCAGGCCCGGCCGTTGAGGTTCCCCTGGATCCCGTGGCTCCCCTGGGTTTGGTACGGTCGGGCCTAGGCTTTATGCTGTGAGCCATGCTCGCTAAACCCCGTTGTCCTGATGCCCCATTCCGAAATTCCTATCCCGGCGGCCTGGTTCAACCCTGGCTGCCGCCGCTGTCCCCGTCTGGCCGGTTTTCTGGACGAGGTCAGGGGCCGACATCCCGCTTATAATGCCGCCCCCGTCCCCCCTTTTGGCGCTCGGGAGGCCAGGCTTCTGGTGGTGGGGTTGGCCCCCGGGCTTCATGGAGCCAATGCCACGGGACGCCCTTTTACCGGCGATCATGCCGGTATCCTGCTATACGAGACCCTGTACGCTTTCGGCTTCGGTAGCCTGCCGGTCTCCCGTGCCCGGGACGATGGACTCCAGCTGATCGGCTGTCGCATCACCAACGCCGTCAAGTGCCTGCCGCCGGAGAACAAGCCGACAGGGTTGGAGGCCCGCCAGTGCAATGGCTACCTGAGGGCGGAGCTGGCGGACCTGGATGCGGGCGCCGTGGTGCTGGCCCTGGGGCGGCTGGCCCATGGGGCCGTGCTGACCGCCCTGGGACTCAAGCAGAAGGATTATCCCTTTGCCCACGGCGCCGGGTATGTCCTGCCTGGGGGGCTGCGGCTGCTGGACTCCTATCATTGCAGCCGCTACAACACCCAGACCCGTCGGCTGACGACCGAGATGTTCCGCGCCGTGGTGGGTCAGGCGCGGGACTGGGTGGCGGCCTGATTCGGACGCCCGGCCGAGGCTGATGTCCAACTCCGATCCCGTCGATCCCGCCGACCCCCGCCGCCTCCTGAGGCAGATTCCCGAGACTCCGGGCGTCTATCGCATGCTGGATGGCGGGGGGAAGGTACTGTACGTGGGGAAGGCCAAGGACCTGCGGCGCCGGGTGTCGAGCTATTTCGGCCGTGCCCACAACCGGCGCATCGAGCTCATGGTCTCCCTGATCCGGGACATCGAGGTGACCGTGACCAGCACCGAGGGTGAGGCCCTGCTGCTGGAAAACAACCTCATCAAGTCCCTGCAGCCGCGCTTCAACGTCCTGCTGCGGGATGACAAGAGTTATCCCTATATCCGTCTGACGGTCCGCGACCCCTTCCCGCGCCTGACCTTTCATCGTGGTTCGACCAAGGGGCGCGACCGCTTCTTCGGCCCCTTCATCAGCGGCTGGGCGGTGCGGGAGACCCTGCATCTCCTCCAGAAGATCTTCCCGGTGCGCCAGTGCGAAGATGCGGTGTTCCGGAACCGGTCACGGCCTTGCCTCCAGTATCAGATCAAGCGGTGCAGCGGGCCCTGCGTCGGGCTGGTGACACCCGAGGACTATGCCCAGGATGTGCGGCATACCATCCAGTTTCTGGAGGGCCGCACGGACGAGGTCATTGGCGAGCTGGCGGGGCGCATGGAGGCCGCCGCCGTGGCCCTCGACTTCGAGCGTGCCGCCGTGCTGCGTGACCAGATCAAGACCCTGCGTGGCATTCAGCAGCGCCAGTATGTGAGCGGCCAGGGCGGCGACCTGGATATCGTTGCTTGTGCCAGTGGCGGCGGCTTGACGTGCGTCCAGGTCTTCTACATCCGTGCTGGGCGTAACCTGGGCAATAAGGCCTTCTTCCCGCGGGTGCCCGAGGGCATGGAAGAGGCCGGTATCATCGCCGCCTTCCTGACACAGTTTTATGTAGACAAGGCGGTGCCGGCGGTGATTCTGGTCAGTGCCGAGCCCGAGGAGCGCGAGCTTCTGGAGACGGCCCTGGGCGAGCGGGCCGGGCATAAGGTGGTGATCAGGAACCGGGTACGGGGGGAGCGGGTCCATTGGCTCGACCTGGCCCGCGACAACGCCAGGGTGGCCCTGGCGTCGCGCCTCGGCAGTCAGGCCGGCTATGCCCAGCGGCGCGAGGCCCTGCGTCTGGCCCTGAATCTGGAGGCCCCCCCGCTGCGCCTGGAGTGTTTCGACGTCAGCCATACCAGCGGCGAGCGGACGGTAGCCTCCTGCGTGGTCTTTGGGACCGACGGCCCCCTCACATCCGACTATCGCCGCTTCAATATCGAGGGGGTGACGCCGGGCGACGACTATGCAGCCATGCACCAGGCCCTGAGCCGACGCTATGCCCGCGTCAAACAGGGCGAGTTTCCCGTGCCGGATGTGCTCTTCATCGACGGCGGGCGCGGTCAGCTGGCCCAGGTGGAGGCGGCCTTGAGGGAACTGGCGATCACGGGATTGACCCTGATCGGCGTCGCCAAGGGGCCGGATCGGCGTCCCGGCGCCGAACAGCTGTGGTTGTCCGGTCGGGATACGGCCGTTATACTGCCGGCCGATTCCCCCGCCATGCACCTCATCCAGCAGATTCGCGACGAGGCGCACCGCTTCGCGATCACCGCCCACCGCCAACGTCGCGCCAAGGCGCGCACGGTCTCCGTTTTGGAGGAAATCGCTGGGATTGGCCCCAAGCGCCGTCAGCGGCTATTGCGCGAATTCGGCGGTATTCAGGCCTTGGAGGGCGCCGCGGTGGAGGACATCGCCCAGGTCGAGGGCATCAGTCGCCAGTTGGCCCAGCAAATCTTCGAGGCCATTCACCCCGCGAGTCAGAGGCCCTAGGCATGTGGAACGTCCCCAACATCCTGACCCTGCTGCGTATCTTCCTGATCCCGGTCTTCGTGGGCTTTTTCTACCTGCCCTTCACCTGGGCACGCCTGGCCTGCGCCCTGGTCTTTGGCCTGGCCGCCCTCACCGATCTGGTGGATGGCTATCTGGCCCGCCGCTGGGGTCAGACCTCGGCTCTGGGGGCCTTTCTCGATCCCGTCGCCGACAAACTCATGGTCGCCGTGGCCCTGGTCCTGCTGGTCGAGGCCGACCCTCGTCCCCTGCTGGCCCTGCCCGCGGCGGTCATCATCGGCCGCGAGATCACCGTCTCCGCCCTGCGCGAATGGATGGCGGAGTTGGGGGTACGCGCCCGGGTCGCCGTCTCCCAGGTCGGCAAATTCAAGACCACGGCGCAGATGATTGCCATTCTGATCCTCATCCTGGGTAAGGCCCCCTGGGGCCTGCCAATTTATGAACCCGCGCTGGGTCTGCTGTATCTCGCCGCGGCCCTCACCCTCTGGTCCATGTTCATCTACCTCCGCGCGGCCTGGCCTAGCCTCACCCATTCCGGCGCGAGCCGTTAGTCGGGGGTTCGGGGCCGATGGGGCGTCGCGAAATTTCAGCCGTGAGGCTTGACACCCCAGCGAGCATCCGTAAAATGCGGGGCTCTTGATCAAGAGTTGGGTACAACCCTTGGTCGAGGTGTTCAAAGCGGGAATAGCTCAGTGGTAGAGCACAACCTTGCCAAGGTTGGGGTCGCGAGTTCGAGCCTCGTTTCCCGCTCCAAATTCAAAAGCAAACGGCGATCCTCGGGTCGCCGTTTTTTTTGCGTCGCTTTTTGTCATGCCGAAGATCGCGGCCCGCGCTTCTTGTCTCCTCCTGCTCTCCGCGTGGGGGGTCTGTACAAAGCTGAAATAGGCTTGCCGGGCGGCAACTCCCCTGTCTTTTCCCTTTGTGGCGATTTAACGAATCTGTAAATCCGCTACTTCCTTGGCTCTGTTGCGAGGAGTAATCTATTCTGCGTGTGCGATTGCGAGGCGCGGGCGCGCCCCTGCCGCCACGGTGAATCTCCCCCCGCAAATACTTCTGGAGAGCGAATATGATCTATGTACGGATGTATAAAACCGAACAGCAGGCGCGTGATGTCGTCAGGAAACTTGAGGAGGATGGTTTTCCCGAAGAGACCATCTTTCTGGTGACATCGGCGTCTGGCGGCATTGGGCCATCGGTCGGAAGTATTTCAGACGCGATCGCCGCGGGGTATGTGCTGGGCAGCGATGCCAAAGTCTATGCCCAGGGCGTGGAGCGCGGCCTGACACTCGTGCTGATCCGCGCGGGTTTCGGTCACGGCCAGTCGGCGGTCAATATCCTGGACAGTGGCGGGCCTGTCGAGACCGAGCTTCTGCCGCCGCCACGGCTATCGGTTGACTATGACGATGCCGCGCCCTTGTCCCGTTCCTTCCAGTGGGAAGTGCTGAAGCAAAACCAGCCGGCGCCCTTCTCCGCATGGCTGGGTATTCAGCCTATTGCCCCTAGCTCGATCTTTGATCGGTCATTTGGTTTCCCCGTGCTGAACAATAAGGCGGCGCCCCTCTCGTCACTCTTCGGTCTCAAGACGCTGTCAGGTGATGCGGGCCCGGGTGAGGCGAGCTTTGGCTTGCCGCTGCTGTTGGCCGATCCGGCGCCACTATCCTCCAAGTTGGGTCTCCCCCTGCTTACCAGCCAAGGCTGATTCTCCCTACATGGAGGGGACGCTGCCCTCCAGCGGCCTTCCCTCCAGGCGTTATGCCATCTTTATAGATATTAATCAGTTGCTTATGACTGCATGGCCGGGAAAACCGACTGCTGCAAGGTTTTTTCGGCCTTCGGTTTAAGTGTCAACCAAGATTGACACTTACGATAGACAAGTTTTGTTGACAAGGGCCCCCGACGTTTGTAGGATGCATCTCAGGGACGGAAGAGGTTAAGCCGCTTCACATCCCTCCCGATCCATGGCAAGGCCCCTTTTGGCCCTGCCCCGCGCCAGGCATGAAGTGCTCTTTCGACTTCCAAGGGTGCGGTAAGGAGTAATCCCCCGTGCGGGGTTCGCACGATGTCGAGGTTGGTTGAGACCTCTTTTTGTCCTTGGAGAATGCACATGGCAACTGATCTGAACGATCCGGACCGGGTATGGCCCACCGGGCTCACTATCAAAGAGTCGGAAGAGCTTCATAAACACGTTATCGACGGTACCCGGGTGTTCTTTGTGATCGCCCTGATTGCACACGTCCTTGCGGCGTTCCTGACCCCGTGGCTTGGCTGAGGAGAAGATCATGAACCAGGGTAGAATTTGGTGTGTCGTTAAACCCACTGTTGGCCTGCCGCTGTTGCTGGGCTCGGTCGCCGTGATCGCGTTGCTGGTGCATTACGAGATCCTCTCCAACGTCAAATGGTTCGCCGCCTATTGGGGTGGTTAGATCTCTCGGCCTCTCCCGCGGGAGTCTGGCCTATAGGGGTCGGGGTCGGCCAAACCCGACCCCCTTTAAATCATCTGAGATAGATGTCGGTGGGGACTTATTGGGCGAGTAACCAGAAATCGCAAGAGCCGTTTTCCTCGGGCTTTTGCTTTAAAGTATTTCAGGTTCAAACCTACGTTGCCGTGCCCTGGGTTACTGGCGTTTTCTTGGAAGTTGCTGATTAAATCGGTTTTTGGCCGAAAAATTTGATTTTAACCAATTGATTTTCAATTAGGCGATAGTGGCGAATTGAATTAAACCAGCGTTTCCCTGGGTTCGTCGTGAGGAGTATGCTGAAGTGAGTGTGCGACTGTGCGGCGCGGGTGGATACGCCCTGCCGCCAAAGCAAAATCTCCCTGCAACCTCTTCTGGAGACCTATCATGACCTACGTACGGATGTACGAAACCGAGCAGCAGGCGCTCGTCGCCTTCAACAAGCTGAAGGAGGATGGTTTCCCCAGCAACACCATCCTGCTGGTGACGCCCGGTGCTAATGCCGAGGCGGTGTTGGGGTTTACCCTGGGTAGCAGCGATGCCAAGATCCTGACGCAAAGTCTGGAGCGGGGTCGCTCGATCGTGTTGGTGCGCGCTGCCTTCGGCTTCGGCCAGGCCGCGATCAATATCCTGGAGAGTTGTGGCCCGGTCGATTCCCACCTTTTGGCGCCACCGATGGATACGGCTGCCTGGGAGGAGGCGGGTGCACCCCTTTCCACGGCCTTGCAGTGGCCGGTGCTGAAGCGCAATGAGCCGGCGCCCTTCTCGGACTTCCTGGGAATCCCCCTGATTTCGAGTTGCGAGGGCTCTGAACCCACTATGATCAGTAAATTTTCGGGATCTAGCCTCGAACTCTCTTTTGGCTACCGGCTGCTGAGCAGCAAGGCCGCGCCCCTCTCTTCATTGTTCGGCCTTGAGACCCTGATGGGTAAGGCGGGCCCGGCGGATTTCAGCTTCGGGCTGCCGCTGCGTATGGAAAATCCGGCACCGCTTTCATCCTTCTTTGGCCTCCCCCTGCTGACCAGCCAGCGTTGATTTTGCTGGCCTGGGGGTAACGCCGCTCCCCCGGCGTGACCTCCAGCGGGTGCTTACCCGTCCCGACCCAAGACTCGGTTCCATGATGCAATCCCTGCGGGCTCCGTTGGGCGCGGTTATTTCCGCGTGCCCGATCGTCAGCGGGTGTCAACCAAACCTGACACTTATGATAGACAAATCATGTTGACAACTTCTGGGGGTGTTCGTAAGATTCTTGCACAGGGCGGAAGAGGCCTCCCGTTAGCGAGAAGCCGCCGAATGCTGCTGATGGCAACCCTCCGTGCGAGGTTCGCACGACGCTCGAGGTTGATGAGACCTCTTAATGTCTTTGGAGAATACTAATGGCAACTGATCTGAACGATCCTGACCGGGTGTGGCCTACCGGACTTACGATTAACGAGTCTGAAGAGCTTCATAAACATGTCATTGATGGCGCGCGAGTCTTCTTCGCGATTGCTCTCGTGGCGCATGTGCTTGCGGCCGTTTTGACCCCCTGGCTAGGCTGAGGAGAAAATCATGAACCAAGGTAGAATTTGGTGTGTCGTTAAACCCACGGTCGGCTTGCCGCTGTTGTTGGGTTCGGTCGCGGTTATTGCCCTGCTCGTTCACTACGAAATCCTGACTCATGCGAAGTGGTTTGCCGCCTATTGGGGTGGCTAGGACCGTCAGCCTCTCTCTCACGGGAGGCTGTCAAGGGGGTCGGGTGCGGCCAATCCCGGCCCCGTGTTGTTTTTTAAAGGAATTATCACCGACGTGAACCGCATCGGCTATAAACTGATGACGTCGTGGGTTTCCCTTGGCCCGCGTTTCCTCCCCTTCGCGGACGTGGCCACGCCCGATCTCCCCCTCAGTCGATTGCTGCGGCTTTCGCTGTTCCAGGTTTCCGTGGGTATGGCCCTGGTCCTGCTGGTCGGGACCCTCAATCGCGTCATGATCGTTGAGTTGGGTGTACCGGCGTCCCTGGTTGGCATCATGCTGGCCATGCCGCTGATTTTCGCACCCTTCCGTGCCCTGATCGGCTTCCGCTCCGATACCCACCGCTGCGAGTTGGGCTGGCGGCGCGTGCCCTTTATCTGGAATGGCACCATGTTGCAGTTTGGTGGCTTTGCGATCATGCCCTTCGCGCTGCTCGTGCTGGCGGGCAAATTGCAGGCCGCCAATGCCCCGATCTGGATCGGCTTGGTTTCGGCAGGCCTGGCCTTCCTCCTCGTGGGCGCGGGTGTACACATTGTGCAAACGGCTGGGCTCGCGCTGGCGACGGACCTCACTCCCCCGGAGTCACATCCCAAGGTCGTTGGCTTGATGTATGTGATGTTGCTCGTTGGCATGATCGCCAGTTCCCTGATCTTTGGCGCCGCGCTGGCGAACTTCTCTCCGGGCCGCTTGATTCAAGTGATCCAGGGTGCCGCTGTCGCGACCATGTTGCTGAATCTCATCGCCATGTGGAAGCAGGAGACGCGACGGCCCCTCCGGGGTGCCCCTACGCCCACGGCCGATCCCAGCTTCCGCGAGTCCTGGTCGAGTTTTCTCCAGGGGGAGTATGCCCTGCGTCGCCTCGTGGTCGTTGGGATCGGCACCATGGCCTTCGGCATGGCCGACATCCTGCTTGAGCCCTTCGGCGGCCAGGTGCTCAATCTCACCGTGGGCACGACGACCAAACTGACGGCCTTGCTCGCCCTGGGTGGTTTGCTCGGCTTCGGCTGGGCCTCCCGTGTCCTGAGCCGTGGCGCGGATCCCTATCGCGTCGCCAATGTTGGCGCCATGATCGGGTTGCCTGCCTTTGCCCTGGTGATCATTGCCGCGCCCCTCGGGGCTACCAGTCTGTTCCTAGTCGGCAATTTCCTGATTGGCTTCGGGGGTGCCCTCTTTGGTCATGGGACCCTCACCGCGACCATGAATCGCGCCCCCCGTCATCAGGCCGGTCTGGCATTAGGCGCCTGGGGTGCCGTCCAGGCGACTGCGGCGGGCCTCGGTATGGCACTTAGCGGCACGATGCGCGATCTCGTCAATGCCTGGGTGGGGGCGGGTGATGGGCCTTGGGGCCTTGCGGGGACCGCCAGTGGCTATCTTCTCGTCTATGGGATCGAAATCGCCTTGCTGCTGGTCGCCATCCTAGCCGCGCTGCCTCTTATCCGGCGTGCATCGGCAAGCCGGGCCGGTGTGCTTTCTGCAGATAGCAGACTAGCCCTGGATGCGGTGGCGCCGGTGCCGCAAGCGGTTGATGCCCCCGGTAGCACGGCGGGTTAAGCGAGTTAAGGTATGGCTCTCCTAGCGATCCTGGAATACCCTGATCCGCGCCTGCGCCTGCTCGCGCAACCCGTGGAGGCCTTTGACGCCAGCTTGTGGCGTCTGGTCGATGATCTCTGCGAGACCCTAGGGGTTTCAAAGGGCATTGGACTTGCCGCCCCCCAGACCGGCGATCGTCGCCAGGTCCTGGTGATCGATCTCTCCGGAGGCGAGGCCGAACCGGAGGTCTACATCAACCCCGAAATCCTCGCCAGTACCATACCCTGCCTGGTGGAGGAGAGTTGTCTCTCCGTGCCGGGTGTCGTTGGCAACGTGGTCCGGTCGTCGCAGGTGCGCGTTCGGGCCTTCAGCCGGGAGGGCGAGGCGTTCGAGCGGGATCTCGAAGGGATGCCTGCCGTCTGTCTCCAACACGAGATGGACCACCTGGTGGGTAAGCTCTTTGTTGATCGCCTGTCACTGATGCGACGTCTTCGGTTTCGCTTCGGTGCTTCGGCAAGGGCACGCGCCAAGGCGGCCTAGTCCTTACCGCCTGACCCCGACATGGGGCATCGGGCACTCTCTCAGCGCATCCAGTCCCTCGACGGCCCTACCCTCAGGATAAGTTCTGGCAGGCTGGCGCTTACTTGGCGTGGCCATCACCCTTTCCCTCGTCAAAACGCCTGACCCAGGGTTCCGACCAAGCCCCAGCTAGTCGGGCCGGTCCAATCCCCCGTCCGCTGGTCCGCTTCTTGCCTTAAACTGTGCGTACCTGGTAATGGCTGAGGGCCGTCGCGATGACCTATTGTGTGGGAATTTCTGTTGATGCCGGTTTGGTTTTTGCTTCGGACTCCCGGACTAACGCGGGTTCGGACCAGGTGAGTTGCTACGGCAAGATGCACACCCTGGGCATTCCGGGGGAAAGGCAGTTTGTCATCCTGAGCGCGGGGAACCTGGCAACGACCCAGGCGGTGATTGCCCAACTGCGGCATGAGTTGAAGGATGATCCTGACTGCCCACTGAACAAGGCGCCTTATATGAATGAGGTGGCGGATTACATTGGCGAGGTTAGCCGCCTGCGGCAAAAGCGGCATCGGGACAAGGAGTCCCCTAACGCGGGTTTCAGCCCCGCCGCGAGTTTTATCCTGGGGGGACAGATCGCGGGAGAGGCGCCCTGCCTGCACATGATTTATCCCGAGGGCAACCACATCACCACCTCCCGGGCGACACCCTTCCTGCAAATCGGGGAGGCCAAGTATGGCAAGCCGATCCTGGATCGCATCATCGAGCAGAAATCAACCCTGGAGGACGCAGCGCGCTGCGCCCTGGTCTCCATGGACTCAACCATGAAGAGCAATGTCACCGTGGGGCCGCCGGTGGAATTGCTGCTCTACGAACGTGATTCCCTGGTGCTACGGATGTACCGCCGCCTGGACGAGCAGGATGCCTATCTCAACGCCCTGCGCGCCAGTTGGGCGGAAAATATCCGCTTGGCCATAGCCGCTCTGCCACCCTTTACGCTGGAGGCGACTGGCCAGCCACCTGGCGCATGAGGGCTGGACCAGCTGGACTCTCGGCCTGGTGTAAGTGCGTGAACCAGGTCTTGCGGATGCCTTCGTGGATGCTGGATATGCCTATTTGCAGGGCATCCAGCCCTTGATGCAGGCCAGGACCATCCAACTCGCCGGGTTTGATGTCATCGAGGTATTGGCGCGCCGCCCGGACCCGGCGGAGCATGTCACCATGCAGGGGCAGATTCCCCAGGCAGGCCTCGGCCTCGTCCAGACAGTGGCGGATAGAGCGGGGGAAGTTGCCATCATGGAGCAGGTAAGCGGCGACATCGGTATCGTTGACGGCAATCCGCAGGTCCTTGCGATACATCTGATAGGCCGAAAGGGCGCGCAGGATGCTGGTCCAGACATGGACATCGATCTTGCCCGTCTCGTCCCGGGACTGATAGCTCAAGGGGTGGCTCTGGGTGCCGATATCGATGACGCGGGAGGTCATGTCGGCCCGCTCCAGGTAACGTCCCAGATCGATGAACTCGTAGGCGTGACCGCGACTCATGACGCCGTGGAGCAGTCCGGTTAGTTGCTGGCAGCGGCGGATGACCCCGGTCAGGAAAACGAAGCGGCCACGGCGGGTCAGGGCCTCCATCACCTGGTCGGTGACGAAGAGGTGGAACTCGTTGATCTGTTCCCAGGCCGCGCCGGGTAACTCCTCACGAGAAGTCCGGCAGTTCTCCCGCGCCCAGGCGATGGAATTGATCAGAGAGCTCGGGTTGAAGGCATCCGCGAGGAGGAACTTGACCGTGTTGCGTTCATCCTGGCGCAGATAGTGCTCGGCGAAGAGTTCCTGTCCGCCGGTAATGACGGGCAAGGCCTTCCAGCCCAACTGGGCGCCTCGCGGCAGGTCCATCAGCAGAAAATGGTAGGTACTGACCAGGCGCGCCGTGTTTTCGGCGCGTTCGAGGTAACGCGCCAGCCAATAAATGCGTTCAGCAACTCGGGAGAGCATCAGGCTATCTCGCTATCGACGACCCAGGTGTCCTTACTGCCACCACCCTGGGATGAATTAACGACTAGGGAACCCCTTTTCATCGCCACCCGCGTCAGGCCGCCAGCGGTGACGTGAATATCACGTCCCTGGAGGATGAAGGGCCGCAAATCCAGATGACGCGGCTCCAGGGATCCATCACAGAGTGTCGGCGCGGTGGAGAGTTTTAGCGCGGGCTGACCGATGTAATTGCGAGGATTGGCCCCTAGCAAGACGGCAAACTCCTCTCGTTCCCGGGCCGTGGATTGAGGTCCAACGAGCATACCATAGCCTCCGGATTCGTTGGCGGGCTTGACCACCATGGTCTCCAGGTTCGCCAGAACCTGGTCCCGTTCCGCCTTGACGTGGCAGCGGAAGGTCGGCACATTGGGCAGCAGGGGTTCTTCCGCCAGGTAATAGCGAATGATATCAGGGACATAGGAATAGATGACCTTGTCGTCCGCCACCCCGCAGCCCGGGGCATTGGCCAGGGCGACCTTGCCCTGGCGCCAGGCCCGCATCAGTCCGGGCACACCGAGCATGGAATCGCGGTTGAAGACCTCCGGGTCCAGGAAGAGGTCATCCACGCGCCGGTAGATGACATCCACCCGCGTCATGCCCTGAATGGTCTGCATATAGACGCAGTCATCCTGATCCACGCGTAGGTCGGCCCCCTCCACCAATTGGGCGCCCATGCTGCGGGCCAGGAAGGCATGCTCGAAGTAGGCTGAATTGTAGATGCCGGGGGTGAGCACGGCGACCTGGTGGCGGGGACCCTTGGCGGGGGAGATGGATTGGAGCATCTCCAGCAGCCGGTCGGGATAGTCATCGACGGGCAAAATGTTCGTATTCTCAAAGAGTTCCGGCAGTACCCGCTTGGTGACCTCGCGGTTTTCAATCATGTAGGAGACGCCCGAAGGCACCCGCAGGTTATCTTCCAGGACATAGAGGATGCCGTCGGCATCCCGCACCAGGTCGCTGCCGCAGATGTGGGCCCAGACGCCGTGGGCAGGGTGGATACCAACGCATTCCTGGCGAAAGCCCTTGGAATTCGCGATGAGTTCCCTGGGCACCACGCCATCCTCCAGCACCTTTTGGGCGTGGTAGAGGTCGTCGATGAAGAGGTTGAGGGCCTTGAGGCGCTGTTTGAGGCCAGCTTCGACCCCCCGCCACTCGCTAAGGGGTAGTACGCGCGGAATGATGTCGAAAGGCCAGGCCCGGTCGATATTCTCGCCATCGCTATAGACGGTGAAGGTGACACCCTTATCGATAATCGCCAGCTCCGCATCGAGCTTGCGCATTTGCAACTCATCGTCCGACAGGGAGCGCAGCCAGGCGGTCAGGTTGGTCGCGGAGGGGCGAGGAATACCCGGGGAGCCGATGAGTTCGTCATAGCCCCCCTTCGGGTCGTAGAGATTCCAATCAATAGCCATGGTGCCATTCCCTCTCAGTAGTCTTAATTACCGGGGGTTTTGTTACCCTCTTGATATTAATAAGCAAGAGGGGTGCCAAGGTGCGGGGTCGGGGCGGTACGGACGATCGGTAAGGGATGAGTGGGGTCGGCGCGGCATCAGTGCCACGCTGACATCAGGGGGGGCAAGGCATCTATCCCCGTTTGCACCAAGTGAGGGTGCGTCGAGGAAGGTTGCGCCCTAAAAGCGTGCAAGCAGCATCACTTTGTGGGGCGAGGCGGGCGCCGGGTCCGCAACCAGGCTGGGTGGCCTTCATGCTGGTTGTGTGGGCGTGGATCTCCCATTGCGATGGCCCGGACCTTGCTAAATAAATCTTTGTGGGTACCTTGCCTGCCAGATCGGGAGAATCAATTGTCCATTCACGTCGCGCTCAATCACGTCACGCACTACCGTTACGACCGGTTGGCGTCCTTGTCGCCCCAGATCGTGCGGTTGAGACCCGCACCCCACTGCCGCACCCCTATCCTGAGCTATTCCCTGCGTGTCGAGCCGGCGGGGCACTTCATCAACTGGCAGCAGGACCCTTTTTCCAACTATCTGGCCAGGCTGGTATTTCCCGATCGTACCCAGGAGTTCAAGGTCACGGTGGACCTGGTGGCGGAGATGTCGGTCTACAACCCCTTCGACTTCTTTCTGGAACCGGAGGCGGAGCGCTACCCCTTCCGGTATGCCCCGGAACTGGAGCACGACCTGCTGCCCTATCTGATCAAGGGTGACTTGAAGCCGCGTTTCAAGGCCTTTGTGGCTAGCATCCCGCGCGACGAGGTGCGCACCATCGACTTCCTGGTGGAGCTGAACCAGCGCCTGCAGCGGGATATCACCTATTTGATCCGGCTGGAGCCCGGGGTGCAGACGCCGGAGGTGACGCTGGCCCATGGCTCCGGTTCCTGCCGTGATTCCGCCTGGCTGCTGGTGCAGACGCTGCGCCACATGGGTTTGGCCGCGCGTTTCGTGTCCGGCTATCTCATCCAGCTCAAGCCCGACGTCAAGTCACTCGATGGTCCCTCCGGGGCAGAAAGCGATTTTACCGACCTCCACGCCTGGTGCGAGGTCTATCTGCCCGGTGCGGGTTGGGTTGGCCTGGACCCGACCTCTGGCCTGCTCGCGGGGGAGGGGCACATTCCAGTGGCCTGTACCCCCGAGCCGGCAACGGCCGCCCCGGTATCCGGGGCGGTGGGTGAGTGCGAAGTCGAGTTCTCCCACCAGATGCAGGTGATGCGTATTCACGAGTCCCCCCGGGTGACCCAGCCCTATACCGATGACCAGTGGGAGCGGATCTCGGCGCTTGGCCAGGCGGTGGACGCGGAACTGGTGGCTGGCGACGTGCGGCTGACCATGGGTGGCGAACCGACCTTTGTGTCGGTGGATGACCGGGATGGCGCGGAATGGAATACGGACGCCCTGGGTCCTACCAAGCGGGGCCTGGCTACCGAACTGTTACATCGGCTGATGAGGCGCTATGCGCCAGGTGGCTTTTTGCACTTCGGCCAGGGTAAGTGGTACCCCGGAGAGCAACTGCCGCGATGGGCGCTCTCCATTTGCTGGCGCGCCGATGGCCAGCCCTGCTGGCATAACCCCGAACTGCTCGCCGACGAGCGCCATACCCATCGCTATACCGCCGCCGATGCCAAGGCCTTCATCATGGCTTTGACGCGGCGCCTCGATCTCGACACCCAGTATGTTCAGACCGGCTATGAGGATACCTGGTACTACCTGTGGCGCGAGCGCCGGCTGCCGATCAACGTGGACCCCTTCGACTCCAAGCTCGAGGATGAGCTCGAGCGCGTCCGCCTGCGGCGTATCTTTGACCAGGGGCTGGACAGCGTGGTGGGCTACCTGCTGCCCCTCAAGCGTGAGTTGATCGCGGGTGAAGCGGGGCCAAGCTGGATCAGCGGACCCTGGTTTCCCCGCGATGATCGCCTCTATCTGATCCCCGGCGATTCGCCGATGGGGTATCGGTTGCCGCTCGACTCCCTACCGTGGGCCAGCACCGAGGACCAGCCCTTTTCGATATCCCAGGACCCCTTCGCACCCTTTACCCCCTTACCCAGTGCCGCGGTACTGAGATCCCAGACGCGTTATGACGCCCGACATCTGGGGTACGGATTTGCCGAGGGCGGTGCCGTCGCCCTGCAAGGTCAAGAGGTGCCGGGATATTCCGGGACCGGTGACGGTGTTGGGGGCTCTGGACCCACAGCCGGCGAAGGCCGTTCCTCCCCGCACCACGCGACTAGCCCACGTGCGGAGACACCGGACACCTTGCCGGCGCGCCAGCAGTCGGCGGGCTGGATCATCCGCACCGCCCTCTGTGTCGAGGTGCGCGATCCCCAGCGTGCCAACGGCACCAAGGCCGAGACGGAGCATGGCGGCAAGAGCGCGGTGATGTTCGTCTTCATGCCGCCCCTCGAACATCTGGAGGACTACCTGGAATTAGTCACGGCCGTCGAGGCGACGGCCGCTGATCTGGACGTGAAGGTAGTCCTGGAAGGCTATCCGCCGCCGCGCGATCCGCGTCTGAAGTTGCTGCAGGTCACCCCGGACCCTGGTGTGATCGAGGTCAATATCCACCCGGCGCACAACTGGGGCGAGCTCGTTGATCACACCGAGTTTCTGTATGAGGCGGCTCATCAGTCGCGGCTCTCCACCGAGAAGTTCATGCTGGACGGGCGGCACACGGGCACGGGCGGTGGCAACCATTTCGTACTGGGCGGGGCGACGCCCGCCGACAGTCCCTTCCTACGCAGGCCGGACCTGCTCGCGAGTCTGTTGACCTACTGGCACAACCATCCCGCCCTGAGCTACCTCTTCAGCGGCCTCTTTATCGGCCCGACGAGTCAGGCGCCGCGCATCGACGAGGCGCGCAACGATCAGGTGTACGAAATCGAGATTGCCCTCGACGAGTTGGAGCGGCGGATGGCCCCCGCCAGTGGTGCCGCCGGCATTGCGCCTCCCTGGCTCGTGGACCGGTCGCTCCGTAACCTCTTGATCGATGCCTCGGGCAATACCCACCGTAGCGAATTTTGCATCGACAAGCTCTATTCGCCGGAGGGACCCACCGGCCGGCTGGGCCTGTTGGAGATGCGGGCCTTTGAAATGCCGCCTCATGCCAGGATGAGCCTGGCGCAGCAACTGCTATTGCGGGCCCTCTTGGCCTGGTTCTGGCGCGAGCCCTACCGGGGTGGCATCGCCACCCGCCTGACGCGCTGGGGAACCAGCCTCCATGACCGCTTTCTCTTGCCCACCTTTATCCAGATGGACTTCGATGACGTTATCATCGAGCTGCAACAAGCGGGTTTTGCCTTTGACGGGGCCTGGTTCGCCCCGCACTTCGAGTTCCGCTTCCCGGTGATGGGCGAGGTATCGGGCTGGGGTATTGGCCTGACGCTGCGCAGCGCCCTCGAGCCTTGGCATGTGATGGGCGAAGAGGATTCCGGCGGCGGCACGGTGCGCTTTGTCGACTCCTCCCTGGAGCGACTGGAACTCAAGGTTACGGGCCTTAACGATAACCGCCATGTGATTGCGGTCAATGGTCAGGCGGTGCCGCTGCAGCCCACCGGCCGCGCCGGCGAATACGTCTGCGGGGTGCGCTATCGCGCCTGGCAACCCTCATCCGCCCTGCATCCCACGATCGGCGTCCACGCCCCCCTGACCCTGGATATCGTTGACAACTGGCTGGGGCGTTCCCTTGGGGGCTGCCAATATCATGTGGCGCACCCCGGCGGGCTCAGTTACGAGACCTTTCCGGTGAACGCCTACGAGGCGGAAAGCCGGCGCTTGGGCCGCTTTTTCCGGTTTGGCCATACCCCTGGTACCTTGAAGGTGGAACCAGCGCGCGCTAGCCTGGAGTTCCCCTTCACCCTGGACCTGCGCCGGCGGCGCTAACGAGCTTGCCACCCCCGAGCATAAGCCCCGCGCCCCTGGCAACCGCGGGGACCCGCGCGCCCGCAGAGACGGCTGGCGGCGCCCTGATGCCCGCGATACCGGTCGAGGAGGGGGTCTGGGACGAACTGCGCTTACCGGTCGGGGCCCCGCGCCCCGTCTGGTCACGATTCCTGGGCCTGCTGCCCTCCCCGGCGGCGGGTCGCGGCCTGCCGGCGGACCTGGACCGCCGCCTGGCCCAGATCCATGAGCAGATTCAGCGGGATGGGGTTACCCATAACGTCTTCAGCGCCGATGGCGTGGCCACGCGCCCCTGGTCGCTGGAACTGCTACCACTCTTGATCGAGCCGAAGGACTGGGCGGAAATCGAGTCCGGTCTCGTGCAGCGCGCCGAGTTGTTGGAGGCGGTGCTGGCGGACCTCTATGGGGCGCGGCAACTCCTGCATAAGGGCCTCTTGCCTCCCGCCCTGCTGTTACGCCATCCTGGCTATGTGCGCGCCATGCACGGGGCGCGGCCCGCGGGTGGTCAACGACTGCTGATCGTGGCTTTTGATATCGCCCGCGGGCCCGATGGTGGCTGGTGGGTCGTCGCCCAGCGGACCCAGGGGCCTCCGGGCCTGGGGTATGTGCTGCACAACCGCTTGCTGGTCTCGGCGCAATTTCCCGACATCTTTCGGGAGATGCGGGTGCAGCACATCGCTAGCAGCTACCAGCGGTTGCTGAATGCGCTGGAGGGACCCGCGCGCGAGGCCGCCGGTGGTCACACGCCCCGCATCGTGCTCCTGACGCCGGGGCCCTACAGCGAGACCTGGTTCGAGCAGGCCTACCTGGCGCGCTACCTGGGCCTGCCCCTGGTCGAGGGCGGGGACCTGACCGTGCGCGGTGAGCACCTCTACCTGAAGACGGTGGAGGGCTTGGAGCCCGTGCATGGTGTGCTCCGCCGCGTGGATGACGACTGGTGCGACCCGCTGGTGTTGCGTCCGGACTCGGCGCTGGGGGTCCCTGGCTTGGTGGACGCCGCTCGCGCCGGCCATATCGTGATGGCTAATGCCCTGGGCAGCGCCTTCCTGGAGTCGCCCGCCATCCAGGGCTTTCTTCCCGGCATCGCGCGGCAGATCCTGGGGCAGAAGCTGTTGATGCCTTCCTTGCCGACCTGGTGGTGCGGGGAGCCCGCGGCCTGGGCCGATGTCAAGGGTCACCTGGAGGGCAAGCTGCTGCGCAGTACCTTCCCGGAGGCCGGCAGGACCTCCAAGGTTTTCGATCCCGTCCAGGCCGACGTCGAACTGGATCCGGACGCCTGGACGGTGCAGAGTCGCCTGCCCTTCTCGCGCGCACCCATCTGGGGTGAGGGCACCCTGACGCCACGCCCGGCCTTGTTGCGTGTCTATGCCATCGCCGATGGCCAAGGGCGCTGGCGGCTGTTGCCAGGTGGCATGACGCGCGTCGCCAAAGGCGCGGAGGCCAGCGTCTCGATGCAACGCGGCGGCACCAGTTTGGACACTTGGGTCCTGACAGATGGGCCAGTTGATCGCTTTTCCATGCTGCCGGGCCGGCTGTCCGTGGACGATGTACAGGGGCGGCGTCGCCCCGTCAGTAGCCGCACGGGTGAGAATCTGTTCTGGCTGGGACGCTACACGGAACGCACCGAGCATCTCGTGCGCCTCGCGCGCGCCACCCTGCGCCTGACCGCCGCCGATGGCATGACCCGCGGCGCCTTGTCCCACGCCCTGTCGCTACAGGGTGGGCGTGCCGGCCTGGTGCCCCCGGGAGTACCCCCTTTGGTGAAGGCCCCCCGTCTTTATGAACGCGCCCTGCTGGCGGGCTTGGCCGATGACCAGGATGCCTTCAGCATCGCCTTTAATCTGGGTGCCCTAGAGCGCACTTCTCATGCCTTGCGTGACCGGCTATCGCCCGAGCAGTGGGGCCTGATGCGGACGATGCGGGCCTCCTTCACCTCGTCACTCGCCCTGGCGGGTGGGGAATTACCCGCGCGGGGTCGGGTGCCCCCGGCACTGGATCGGCTGGCGTTGCAATTAGCGGCGGCCACGGGCGCCCAGTCCGATCGCATGATCCGCGATCATGGCTGGCGGTTCCTCACCGTGGGTCGCCTCCTGGAGCGGCTGGTTGGCCTCACCCAGTGCCTGGATGACTTCCTTGAAGCGGGGGCCCTGGGCAGCGCCGATGGCGTGGAAGCCCTGCTGGATCTTTTCGACAGTACCATCACTTACCGTGCCCGTTATCAGCGGCATGAGGACTTGCTGGCCCTGGTGGATCTACTGGTGCTGGAGGACACCAACCCCCGGGCCTTCGCGGGCGTGCTGCGGCGGTTGCGGACCGAACTTTCGAAGCTTCCCGGTAGCAAGCAGGCCCTCGCCCCCATCCAGTCATGGCTGCCACGCGCGGGCGTGGGATTTACGTTGCAGGACCTGCGCGATCTGGACGACGCCGGTCTGGTCAAGCTCTTGCTGGAGGTGGCGCGGCGCCTGAACCGCTTGGCGCTCCCCCTGGGCGAAGAGATTGGCCATCGCTATTTCGCGTTGGCGGACGGCATGGATCAGGTGCGGCACACATGAGCCAGGTAGACCCCACCCCCGGGACTGCCGGGTCCAGGCCCGCCGGGGATGCCCCTGGAGTGGTGGAGTTGGATGTCCTGCATGAGACCTGTTATGAGTACGAGGCGCCGGTCTCTCTCGCCCATCACCTCGCCTACCTGCGGCCCCTGGCCGACGCCCACCAGGCGCTGATTTCTTACGCCCTGGACCTGGACCCAGCCCCAGCTCAATGCCGCGATGGCACCGATGTCTTTGGTAACGCCTGTTGTCACTTCACACTCCAGCAAGCCCACCGGGTCCTGCGGGTGCGAGCTCATTCCCGGCTGCGGGTGTCGCCGCGATTTGGGTTGCTCCAGCCCGAGGCCGCGCCCGATTGGCGGCGGGTGCGTGATCGTTTGCGTTACGTCGCGCGCGCGCCCTTCGATCCAGCGGTGGAGTTCGTGCAACCCTCTCCCTATGTGCCGCGCCTGGAGGCACTGCGGGAGTATGCCCTGCCGTCTTTTCCCCCTGACCGGCCGGTGGCGGAGGCCGCACTGGACCTGATGCATCGCATCCATGCCGATTTCCGTTACGAGGCCCGTAGCACCGAGATAGACACCCCCCTGGAAGAGGCCTTTACCCAACGCCGGGGAGTTTGCCAGGACTTCGCGCACCTGATGGCGGGTGCCCTCCGCATGCTGGGGCTGCCCGCCCGCTATGTCAGCGGCTACCTACGCACTCATTCCGGGGAGGGTCCCGTCTTCGTCGGGGCGGACGCTTCGCATGCCTGGGTTCAGGTCTACGCGCCAGGTACGCCCGGCGTCCCCGTCGATGGCTGGCTGGACCTGGATCCGACCAACGATCTGGTGCCCGCGAGCGGCCATGTCCGCCTGGCGGTCGGTCGGGATTATGGCGATGTCGCACCCCTGCGGGGCGTGATTCGCGGGGGCGGTCATCATCGGCTGACGGTGGGGGTCACGACACGCCTGCTGGGACCGGTCTAGGGGTTTCTCGCCCGCCTGCCGCTACCGACCAGGGATTGACGGGCTCTGGGTACCTAACGCCCACCCGTCTTGGTCAGGAATGGGTTGTCCACGCGCGAATTCTTGCCACTGCTCCCCGATCAGGGCCTGGATGGGCCGGTATCTTTCCTTGTAGGCCATCTTGCGGCAGTCCTTGATCCAATACCCCAAGTAGAGGTACTGGAGCCCCAGGTGGCGGGCGAGTCCGATCTGACTCAGAATGGCGTAAGCGCCCGGGGCGCGGTCGGCCACTGCCGGATCGAAGAAGGTATAGACAGCGGACAGGGCATTGGGCAACCGGTCGGTAACGGCCACGGCGACCAGGCGCTCCCCGAGGCGTAATTCCAGCAGACGGGTCTCGCCCCCCCAGGGTTGGATCAGGTAATCCTGGTAACTTTCCGGGGTCAACTGCTCCGCCATGCCCCCATCCGGGTGGCGATGGTGGATATAGGCGGCATAAAGGTCAAAATGCTCGGGGGCGAAGGCGGCCGGACAGTCGCTCAGGATCAGATCCGCGTTCTGGTCGCGATTGCGGCGTTGGGACCGGTTGGGGGCGAAGTGGGTGACATCCAGGCGCACGGGTACGCAACTCTGACAGGGGCCGCAGGCGGGGCGATAGACGAAGCGCCCGGCGCGCCGGAAACCCTTACGCAACAGGGGTTCATAGAGAGGACCGCTCATGGGTACCCTGGGATCGACAAAGAGGACGCGCTCTTCCCGTCCCGGCAAATAAGCGCAAGGGCGTCTCCCCGTCAGGAACAGGGTTAGGCGCTGCTGGAAGCCAAGGCTGGTCATGAGCCCGCCCCGTTCTGGTCTGAAGGGACGGACGATCGGGCCAGGGCATCCGCTCCCCCTGTGGCTATGGCCTCGGGGTTCCAGAGCTCGGGAGTACCCGGATCGGCGCACAGGAGGTCGAGGGTCGCGGTGAAGGCGGCGCGTGGGATCTGAAAGGCGCCCAAACTCAGCAGGTGGTCGGTCGCCATCTGGCAATCGATGAGGCCATAACCACGGTCTTCCAGGGTCCGGCACAGGTGGACCAGGGCCACCTTGGAGGCATCGCTGACGAGGCTGAACATGGATTCTCCAAAAAAAACGCGGCCAAGGGTGACGCCGTAAAGGCCGCCGACCAGGTCGCCATCCCGCCAGACCTCCACCGAGTGGGCCCAGCCAGCGCGATGGAGCCGCTGGTAAGCGCGAATCATCATCGGCACCAGCCAGGTGCCGTTGCCGTGGCGGCGGAGGCCGGCACAGGCGCCAATGACCTGATGGAAGGCTTGATCCAGGGTGATCTGAAAGTGTCCCCGGCGCAGCGTCTTCGCCAGGCTGCGGGAGATATGGACCCGGTTTGGCAGCAGCACGGTCCGGGGGTCCGGACTCCACCAGAGGATGGGATCACCGGCGCTGAACCAGGGAAAGATGCCGTGGCGGTAGGCGTTGAGCAGGCGCCGTGGGTCCAGGTCGCCGCCGATGGCGAGCAGGCCGTCGGGCTCGCGCTCCGCCAGGGTGACGTCGGGGAAGGGTGCGGTCGGATCCCGCGGGTCAAGAAGATGCAGCATGGGTCAAGGTCCCTGTGCCGGCCCCGCCGGTCCCCGGCCGCTGGCGCGGGATCAAAAACTTGAGGCGATCAAGGAAAAGTTTGCCCGTGACGGCCCGGATGGAGTAAAAGACAGGATTGTTCCTACCCTTCCCGGCGTGGCCGGAGCGGAAGTTGGAAATCATAGCACGGGGCAAGGCCGGGCCCAGGTCGCGCCATTCGCCTCCTCGCCACCCGTCCAGGTCGTCGAGCGGGGAGCGGGGTTAATTAGCCATGCATTACCGAGTCTTCTACTACTTCGAACGTTCCGGCGATACCATCTCCTCGACCAACGCCGTCGAGATGAGCGCCCGCGATATCCAGCGCCAACTCCTGGGACGTTTTCATGGCGGGGACGACTTTCTCGGCCTCATCGATAGCCAGGATAATATTCTGCAGATCCTCTGCGAGCCCAAGCTGGCGCGTTTTTGGGTCGAACTACCCGTGGAAGCCGCCAAGGCCTCCTGGGGCTGCTACATGAACCTGGATGAGTTGGTGCGGTTGGTCGAGACCCTGCCTGCCATTTTTGACCGCGATAGCCTGCCGCAATTTCAGTACAAGCCCTGGTAGTGGGGCTTGGGACCCCCCCATTTTTAAATACCCAGCACACCCGTCACACCCCTCTTGATTTGATGCTCCGAGCCATGGGCGCCGCGTTGGCGGGGTCCTCAGGCCAATGGTGCTTGGGGTAGCGGCCGCGCATTTCCTTGCGCACCTGGACATAACTGCCGACCCAGAATCCCGGGAGATCCCGGGTGAGCTGGATGGGACGGCGCGCCGGGCTGAGAAGCTGCATCAGGAGGGGGACCTGGCCACGGGCTATGCTCGGGGTCTCGCGAGCCCCCAGCATCTCTTGCAGGGGCACGGCGAGGATGGGGATGGCGCCGGCCAGGTAATCGATGGGCCGGCGGGTGCCGGCGGGGGTGAGGAGGCTGGCCGGGGCATCCTGTTCCAGGCGCTGGCGTTGCTCCCAGTTGAGTTGGGCGGCGAGGAGGGCGGCCAGGTCGAGGGCTTGGACCTCGTCGAGGCGGCTCTTGCCGGCCAGCCAGGGGCCGAGCCAGGTTTCCAGACTCTGCTCAAGTTGGGCGGGCGTCAGGTCCGGCCAGCCGGCATCGGGTTCCAGGGTGTGCATCAGGAGGACACGGGCCTGGAACTGGCGGGCGGCGTCGCTCCATTCCAGGGCCAGGCCGGGGTCGCGCCGGATGCGTGCCAGCAGCAGGTCGGCGACGGGGTCACTGGGCAGGAGGGGCGCCGGCTGGGCGGCCAGGGTGATGGCGCCTAGTCGCGTGACCTCCTGGGCGCTGGCGGCCTCTCGGCCCGGGTCCCAGGTCAGGACCCGCTCGCGCTGGATCCGATCCGCGAACAGGGCCTGGATCTCCGTTTCGGTGATGGGCAGGGCGAGTTGGATGCGGCCGTCGCGCCCGGCGGCATCCAGGCCGGCGGCCACCAGATAGGGGTGACTGGCCAGGGGATCACCCGGCGGCAGCACGGCGCCGGAGCCCTGGGCCAGGAGGTAGCGGCCATCGCATCCGCCGCGCCGCTGGGCGATCCGGTCCGGATAGGCCAGGGCGAGCAGGCCGCCGCTGCTGGTAATGCCACGCGGCTCCCCTGGCTCCGCGTCCTTGACCAGTCGGCGCAGTTGGTTAGCGGCGCGGTCGAGGGCGGCGAGTCGGCGGCCGTCCATGTCGCCAGGGCTCCGGCGGTTTCGGAAGGCCTCCAGGGCAAGGAGACGTGGCCCCAGGTCCGCCGAGCCGGGCTCGCCGGGCCGGCGTAGCCAGGGGTCGCGTTCCGAGAGGAGGGCACAGAGGTCCGCGGCCTCCCCGGCCAGGTCGGTTGGCGCCCCCGTGAGCAGGGCGGCCAGGCGCGGATGGACGGGCAGGCCCGCCATGGCACGGCCAAGCCGGGTGATGTGGCCAGCGGCATCCAGGGCCCCCAGCCGGACGAGCAGGGCGACTCCCTGCTCCCAGGCCGGGCGCGGTGGGGCCTGGAGCCACTGGAGTTCCGCCGGATCGCTCACCCCCCAGAGAGCCAGTTCCAGGGCCAGGGGGGCCAGATCGGCTTGCAGGATCTCGGGTGTGCGGTGTTCGGGGCGGCTGGCCTCCTGGGCCCGGGTCCAGAGCCGGTAACAGACGCCGGGGCCCAGTCGCCCGGCGCGCCCGGCCCGCTGATCCGCCGAGGCGCGAGGGATGGCTTCCGTCACCAGCCGGGTCAAACCCGATCCCGGCTCGAAATGTGGTTTGCGGGTCAGACCGCTGTCCACCACCACGCCAATGCCGGGAATGGTAACGCTGGTCTCGGCCAGATCCGTGGCCAACACCAGGCGCCGCCGGCCATGCCCCGGCCCCAGGGCCAGGTCCTGGGCCGCGACGGGCAGGGTGCCATGCAGGGGCAGGATCTGGATGCCCGCTTCGGTCAGGCCGGCGAGCCGCTCGCGGACGCGTTCGATCTCCCCCGCGCCGGGCAGGAAGGCGAGGAGGTCGCCAGAGTGGTCCGCCAGGGCCTGGCGGATGGTAGCGACGAGGGTCGGTAGCCCATCGCGTCCAGGGTCCCGTTCGGCGTAGTGGATCTCGACCGGATAGGGCCGGCCGCCAGCCTGGATCAGGGGCGCGCCACCGAGCAGGTCCGCCAGGGGCCCGGCATCCAGGGTGGCGGACATGGCCAGGATGCGCAGGTCCGGGCGCAGGTTAGCGACCACATCCAGGGTCAGAGCCATGCCCAGCGCCGAGGGCAAATTCAGCTCGTGGAGTTCGTCGAAGATGACCAGCCCCACGCCCTCTAGGGCCGGGTCCGACTGGAGGCGGCGGGTCAGGATGCCCTCGGTCAGCACCTCGATGCGGGTGCGCGGTCCGATCCGGCGCTCGAAGCGGACCTGATAGCCCACCGTCTCGCCCGGCTTTTCGCCCAGCAGGGCCGCCATGTGCGCGGCGGTGAGGCGGGCGGCGGGACGACGGGGTTCCAACATCAGGATGCGCTGGCCCGCCAGCCAGTCCTGGTCGAGCAGGGCCAGGGGGACCTGGGTGGATTTGCCCGAGCCGGTGGGGGCCTGGAGCAGGGCATGTCCGGTCCTGAAGGCGGCGGTGAGTTCATCCAGCGCCGCCGCGATGGGCAGGTTCACGGCCGGGGCTGGGATCACTCCCCGGCGTCCTCTTTGGCCTCAAGGAAGCGCGACTCCAGAATGTCGAGGAGGGCCGGATGGTCGCCCACCAGCCCCGTCAGGGCGATGCGCAGGTCGGGGTGTTCGGCCTTGACGGCGGCCGCGATCTCGTCCAGATCCCCGCCGGGGCCAGCATGACGGCCGGCGAACAGGAACAGGGGGGCGACGAAGACCGGGCTCTGGCTGTCCGCGCGCGCCAGGCGGCGCAGAACCTCCAGCAGGAGTTCGCCATTGAAGTCGTATTGGGGGCCGGCGCGACGCTCCATGGCGGCCTCCTCGACCTGAATACTGGCCGCCAGACGGGCGCGCAGGTCCGTCGCTACCCAGCGCCGGGCGGCGTTGACCTCGGGGCGGGGGGAACCATGATCCACCAGGACCAGGCGTCGGGGCTGGAGCTGGGTCTCCCGGGCGGCGGTCGCGATGCGGTCCAGGAGGATGGCGGTGAGGCGCGGCTCCCCCTGGGGCAGGGGGCAGAGGGGGGCGGCCAGCCGGATATCCAGCGGACCGATGTCCGCGCTCAGCCTGGCCGCCAGGGCCGGGATGGCCTCGGTCAGGGCCCCGCTGGGGCCGAAGAAGAGGGGGATGATCAGAAAGCGCCGGGCACCCCGGTGTAAACGGTCAACCAGCCAGGGTTCCAGGGTGGTGGCCGGTTGCCCATCGAGTTTATCGGCGCTAATGAGGTCGGAATGGGCCAAGGATAAGGGCTGGACGGGCTGGAGGAGGAGTCCCCTCAAGCGCCCTGCCAACTCCCGCAGGGCCAGGGTGGATTGGGGACGTCGCGAGCCATTGTCGAGGAGGATGATCTCGCGCACGGTCGTTAGCCTCCCGAGCTGTCGCTCAGGGTTCGCTAACGTAGATTTCGACACGCCGATTTTGGCTCCGGCCAGCCGGGGTGTCGTTGGTGGCGATGGGCTTGGTCTCGCCATTACCTTGGGCGGTCAGACGCTCGGCGGCGACGCCCCGTTCGACCAGGGCCGCCATGATGGCATCCGCGCGCTGCTGTGACAGGGCGAGGTTTGTCTCGTCACGCCCCGAGCTATCCGTATAGCCCTCGATCCGGACCTTGAGTTCCGGGAACTCGACCAGGACGGCGGCGAGCTGGTCGAGACTGGGGATCGGGCCGGCGGGGAGGGTGCCCTTGCCCGTGAGGAATCGCGTCTCGGTTTCCTTCAAGGTGAAGAGGATGCCTTCCTGGGTGGTGCGGCCGCCCAGGCCGCTCAGGCGGGTCAAGGCCTCCCGCTGATGCTTGAGGGCCGCCTCGGCCCCCGTCTTCGCACGGTTCAGATCGGCTTCCGCCTGTTGACGCAGGGCGTCCACTTCAGCCTTAGCCCGGGCCAGATCGGCCGCCGATTGCTGCCGCAGGGCGTCCAAATCGGACTTGGCGCGGACTTGATCGGCCTCGCCTTGTTGGCGGAGTTTATCCAGTTCCGTGCTCAGGGCAGCGATCTTATCCTTGCTCGCCGCCAGCTCCCGCGACAGGGCGCCCTGGGCCTCGGCGGCCTCCTGGCTCAAGCGATCGAGTTCGGATTGGGCACCGGCATGGGCCTGCTGGGTCGTGGCGAGGGTGCCCTGGAGGTTTTCGTGCTCGCCGCGGAGGCTGGACAGGGCGGCGCCGCCGGCATCGATCTCCTGCTTGAGCTGGGCAATCAGGGCCTCGGCCTCGCCTTTATCCGAGGTGTGGGCCAGGATGGCGGTATCCAGACGGTCAGCGAGTTCCCGCGCCTTTTTCTCCGCTGCGGCGACCGCCGCTTCGCCCTGGGTGCGCAGGTCCGTCAGGGCATCGTGCTCCTGGGTCAGGGCGGTATCGGCGGCCTGGAGTTTCAAGGTCGCCGCGCTCAGGTTTTGCTTGAGCGCCTCGTTCGCTTGCTTGGCCTGGGTCAGATCCTTGTCCAGGGTGGCCAGGTTCGCCCGCTCGGCCTCCAGGGCCTGGCGAGTCTTGAGCAGTTCGGCGTGCAGGGCCTGGACGCGATGCTCCCAGTTGGCCACTAGGGCCGCCTTTTCCGGGTCACTGCCGACCAGGAGGGTGCGGTATTTCATCGCCTCGGCCGACAGGTCGGCGGTGATTTGCAGGACATGGGCCTCGTGGGTGGCGGCGGCATCGGTGGCGGCCTGGTTGAGCTGGGCGATGTCGGCCTTCAGGGCGGTAATTTCATCACCCGCCCCCTGGAGGCGTTGCTCCAGGGTGCTCTCGGCGGCCTTGGCCGCGTCACGCAGGGTGACGAGGGCGGCCTCATGCTCCGCCTGCTTGGCCTGAACCTGGGCCTTGAGGTCTTGCTGGGCCTTGGTGGCGAGGTACAGATCACCCCCGAGGGCGGTTAGCTTGCTTTTGAGACCGGCTATCTCCGCTTCGGCGGCCGTCAGGGCCTGGCCCTTCTCGGCGATTACGGCCTGGTGGCCTTGCAACTGCTTTTGGGCGTACTGGTAGTGCCAGACCAGGAGCGCGCCCAGGCCAAGGACGAGGATGGCCAGAAGCCAGGTCCAGGTGCGTAAGGGAGATGCAATCTTGGGTTCGGTCATCTTCTCCTCCTTAATTTCGTGTGTGCCGTGCAAGCTGGGGGGGCTGGCCTGGGGGCTGGTTGATCAGCCATCAGTTTATCCCATGGGCTGGCGAGCAGGCAGTCTTTATTGCGGGCAGGCGATGCCCCGCCGGCCTCGCCCCGCGGGATTTAATAAAGATGGGACGGGGCGGATGACAAGGTCGTGTCGCCCATGCAAAATAGGAGCTTATTCACAACCTACTACCCGAGCCGCTCCGAACCCCCAATGAGCCGGGTTGGGAGCGGCTTTTAACTGTTTGCTGATTACCCCGGGACACGATCACCATGCGCCAGTTCCTCAAGAAAATTGCCTGGATTCCCCTGCTCGCCCCTCTGGCGGCAGGCGCGGCGGACGAAACCGTTCACATCTATAACTGGAACGATTACTTCGCGGAAGACACCCTGGCAGGCTTCCAGGCGCGCACGGGCACGCGGGCGGTGCTGGACCTCTATGACAGCAACGAGATCCTGGACGCCAAGCTGCTCGCGGGTTCCAGCGGCTATGACCTCGTCTTCCCCACGGCCCGCCCCTTCGCGGCGCGCCAGATCAAGGCCGGTATCTATCAGCCCCTGGACAAGTCCCAGCTGCCCGGCCTGAAAAACCTGGACCCCGAGATCTACAGCTCTCTCAAGGACATAGACCCCGACAATAAATACCTGGTGCCCTACATGTGGGGCACTACGGGGTTGGGCATCAACGTCGATAAGGTCAAGGCGGCCCTGGGCGAGGAGCCGGTGGCGAGCTGGGCCCTGGTCTTCGACCCGGAAAAGGCCAAGAAGCTGGCCAGTTGCGGTCTGACCCTTTTTGATGACCCGACGGAGGTCCTCGCCGCCGCCCTTCTCTATCTGGGCAAGGACCCCAACAGCCGTGACAAGAAGGACCTGAAGGCGGTCCAGGACCTCATCAAGGCCGTGCATCCCTACATCCGCTATTTCCATACCTCCCAGGTCATCAGCGATCTGGCCAACGGCGACATCTGTATCGCCCAAGGTTATTCCGGAGATGTGCTCCAGGCTCGAGACAAGGCTAGGGAGGCGGCAAATGGTGTCAAGGTGGCCTACCTGGTGCCCAAGGAAGGTGCCGTCCTGTGGGTGGATGTCATGGCCATCCCCAAGGATGCCCCCAATCCTGCCCAAGGCCTGGCCTTTATCGAATATCTCCTGGACCCCAAGGTGATTGCCAACGCCTCCAACTTTGTCAACTACGCCAATCCGAACCTGGCGGCGACGGAGTTTCTGGACGAGGCCGTGCGCCAGGATCCCGGCATCTATCCCTCCAAGGAGACCCGCGCCCGCTTCATTACCCTCAAGGAACCCAGCGACAAGGAGATGCGCGAACTCAACCGCATCTGGACCCGGCTCAAGGCCAATCGCTGATCCGGGCCGGCGGGCGGCAAGAAGTCTGTGGCTAGGCCAGAAGATCGGGAACCCGGTGCCCTGGAGGTGTGGCAAGACCCTAAAGCCAGGCCCTATGTGCGTATTGAGGGCGTGAGTCGTCTCTTTGGCGAGGTTCATGCCCTCAACGGCGTCAGCTTGGATATCTATCAGGGTGAGTTCTTTTCGCTCCTGGGGGGTTCCGGCTGTGGCAAGTCCACCCTGCTGCGTCTGCTGGCGGGGCTGGACAGTCCCACCCGCGGCCGCATCTGGATCGACGGCGTGGATGTCACCGACATCCCGGCCTACCGGCGGCCGGTCAACATGATGTTCCAGTCCTACGCCCTTTTCCCCCACATGAACGTGGAGGCCAACATCGAATTTGGCCTCCGGCAAGAGAAGATGCCCCGGGCCGAGCGCGCCGAGCGGATCGGTGAAATGCTGGACCTGCTCCATATCGGCGACTTGCGCAAGCGCCGGCCGGACCAACTCTCCGGCGGACAGCGTCAGCGCGTGGCCCTGGCGCGTTCCCTGGCCAAGCACCCCAAGCTGCTCTTGCTCGACGAACCCCTGGGCGCCCTCGACAAGAAGCTGCGCGTTCACACCCAATTCGAGTTGGTCAAGTTGCAGGAGCGCATCGGTATCACCTTCGTGACCGTGACGCATGACCAGGAAGAGGCCATGACGATGTCCAGTCGCATCGCGGTCATGGACGCGGGTCAGATCGTGCAGATCGATACCCCGACCGGTATCTATGAATTCCCTAACTCGCGCCTGGTGGCAAGCTTCATCGGTTCGGTCAATCTCTTCGAGGGCAAGGTGACCGCCCGCGGTGGCGACGAGGTCCTGGTGGCGGGGGAGGGGGGTCTGCTCATGCGCGTGCATTGCCGCCAGCCCCTGGCCCTGGGGACGCCGGTGGCGGTTGCCGTGCGGCCGGAGAAGATGCGCCTGTGCGAGGACTGTCCCAGTCCCGGCGAGAATTGCGTCACCGGTCAGGTGCAGGATATCGCCTACCTGGGTGATGTCTCCATCTTCCACGTCCGCGTCTCGCCGGAACGCGTCGCCACCATGACCCTGGCCAATATCCATCCCCGTACCGAGCAGAAATTGACCTGGGGCCAGGAGGTGACCATGGCCTGGTCACCCGTCTGCGGCGTGGTCCTGACGGATTAGCGCCATGACGCGTCTGGGTCGCCAGCGGAACAGGGGAAGGTCCTGGGCATGAGCCAGAATGCCGACGCTCGGACCGAGGGCTGGCGGGGCTGGATGAGGCGCCGGGGCTACTGGCAACCGGGGCGCTGGGCCAACATCGGCCTGCCCTATTTCTGGCTGCTGCTCTTCTTCTTTCTACCCTTCGTCATCGTCCTCCAGATCAGCCTGGCGGAGCCCCTGGTGGCCCAGCCACCCTATTCGGCCCTGCTGGAATGGCTGGATGACGCCGTGCTCCAGATTCGCCTCAACCTGGGCAACTACGCCCTGGTGTGGATGGATGACCTCTACCGCGCCGCCTTCCTCAATTCCGTCTGGGTGGGTCTGGTCTGCACCTTCCTTTGCCTCCTCATCGGCTACCCCATGGCCTATGCCATCGCCACCGCCCCCGAGCGCTGGCGCGTGCCCCTGCTGATGCTCATCATCCTGCCCTTCTGGACCTCTTTCCTGATCCGCGTCTATGCCTGGATCGGCATTCTCAAGAACAATGGCCTGCTCAACAACTTTTTGATATCCATGGGGGTCATTGATGAGCCCCTGACCATCCTGCATACGCCGCTCGCCGTCTATATTGGCATCGTCTATTCCTATCTGCCCTTCATGGTCCTGCCCCTCTACGCGACCCTCAGCCGCCTCGACCTCACCCTGCTGGAGGCGGCGGCGGATCTGGGTTGCCGGCCCTGGCGAGCCTTCGTCCGCGTGACCCTGCCGCTGTCCCTGTCCGGCATCCTGGCCGGCAGCCTGCTGGTCTTTATCCCGGCGGTGGGCGAGTTTGTCATCCCGGACCTGCTCGGTGGACCCGATTCCCTCATGGTTGGGCGCATGCTCTGGACCGAATTCTTTTCCAACAAGGATTGGCCCCTGGCCTCGGCCCTGGCGCTGGTGCTGCTCGCCCTGCTGGTCGTGCCCTTCGTGGCCCTGCAACGCTGGCAGTCGCGCCTGGAGGGCGAGTCATGAAGGGCCATCGCTGGCCTATTTACAGCATGCTGGCCTTCGGCTACGCCTTTCTCTACGTGCCTGTCTTGCTGCTGGTCATCTATTCCTTCAACGCCTCGCGCCTGGTGACCGTGTGGGGCGGCTTCTCGACCCACTGGTATGGCGAGTTGCTGCGTAACGCCCAGATCCTTGATGCCGCCTGGCTGAGCGTCCGCATCGCAACGGTGAACGCCACCCTGGCCGTGATCCTGGGCACCCTGGCGGCCACGGCCCTGGTCCGCTACGGGCGCTTTCGCGGGCGCGGTGGCTTCGAACTCCTGCTCACGGCGCCCCTGGTCATGCCGGACGTCCTGATCGGTCTGTCCCTCCTGCTCCTCTTCGTCGCCATGCAGCAGGTCATCGGCTGGCCCAACGGGCGTGGCTTCACCACCATCGCCATTGCCCACATCACCTTCAGCATGGCCTACGCCACCGTGGTGATACGGGCGCGCCTGGCACAGATGGACCGCTCCCTGGAGGAGGCCGCCATGGACCTGGGCGCCAGGCCCCTGGTGGTTTATCTGCGCATCACCCTGCCCCTGATCGCCCCGGCCCTGCTGTCCGCCTGGCTACTGGCCTTCACCCTGTCCCTGGACGATCTGGTCATCGCCAGCTTCGTCGCCGGACCCGCTTCCACTACCCTGCCTATGGTCGTCTATTCCAGCGTGCGCCTGGGCGTCTCGCCCCAGATCAATGCCCTGGCCTCCCTCATCCTGCTGTTTGTGTCCCTGGCGGTCATCATCGCGGGCCTGGCCATGGCGCGCCGGCGGGATTGACAGGGCATGTGTCTTGGTGCGTTGAAAACCCGAAGTCTTGGTGAAGTGGATGGTGCCCATGTCCCCTAATCAGGGGGCTGGGCCGTCAAATAGTCCGTTGCCACGCCATGATGTTTCCCGGCCTTGGCCAAGCCGCCATCGAAAATGGCGAGGCGTGCCCTCGCTCTGACACAGACCGCCAGATGTAACGCATCGCGGGCCCGGAGGGGTATGTCACTCTGATCGGACATGCCAGCGGCCGTCGCGTCAGGGCCAGAATGCAGGGTTGACGATCAACGAAGGCGAATAATTCCGCTAAATCGAAGGGCTGGCTTCCCGCGATCGGTTCGGCGACGATACGCGCGATCGGTACCCCGCGACGGGTGATAACGACCTCCTCCCCTGCCTCAACCTGGGTAGGCAGGGCAGTGAGGCGGGCCTTGGCGTCGGCGACGGAAAGCGTTTGCATCGGGGCCTCCAGACTTATTGGTCATTGGACTATGTTAAGGCAAGGATGGATGAGCCGCGAGTCCCTGCTAGCCAAGTCCCTGATCCCTAACTCCCATAAACCTTGAACTTTGTTGAGATCTCCTAGGAGAAAGCCATGCGTCCCGCCCTTGCCGCCCTCCTGCTGGTCCTGCCCTTGCTCGCCACCCTGCCGGCCCGGGCCGGGGAGCAATTGCTCCCTGGCGCCATCGAGGCGGTGGCGGAGCTGCCCATCAACCCTGGCAATCTCGCGGTCACCGAGTCGGGGCGCGTCTTCGCCACGGTTCACCAATTCCGCCGCGCCGAGGCGCAACTCATCGAGGTCACCGGGCCCAACAGCTACCGGCCCTGGCCGGACTTGGCCTGGAACGGGGCCTTTGGCTCGGGTTCCGAGGTACTCAACAGCGTCCTCGGCATTCGGATCGATGGCCAGAATCGCCTCTGGGTGCTCGACAATGGTCTGGGCGACCCCGCCCACCAGCCCGACCAGCCGCCCAAGCTGCTGGCCTTCGCCCTCGTCGACGGCCGGCCGGTCTTTCGCTATGACTTTCCACCGGAGACCGCGCCCACCGGCAGCTTTCTCAACGACCTGGCGGTGGATGCGGACCGGGGCTTTGTTTATATCGCCGACCCGGGCGGCAGCCAGGCCCCCGCGCTGGTGATCCTGGACCTCAACCAGCGCGTCTCCCGGCGCTTTACCACCTCGCCCGCCCTGCAAGCCGAGGACCGGGACCTGGTGATCGAGGGCCGGGTCATCGGCCTACCCGGGGAGGACGGCAAGCTCAAGCCGGCCCGCATCGCGGTCAATCCCATCACCCTCTCCGCGGACGGCGAGACACTTTTCTTTGGGGCCATGAGCGGCGCGACCTGGTACCTGGTGCCGGCGCGGTTGCTGCGCGAGGGGGCGGATGAGGCGACGGTCGCCGCCGCCATCGCCAAGGTCGGACCCAAGCCCCTTTCGGACGGGGCCGCCACCGACGCCGCTGGCAATCACTACTTCACCGACCTGAGTCACAACGCCATCAGCCTCCTGAGCCCGGACGGCAAGCTGGAGACCCTGGTCGCGGACGACCGGCTCCTTTGGCCGGACGCCCTGGATTTCGGCGAGCCTGACTGGCTCTACATCGCCGTGAACCAGCTTCACCGCGCGCCACCCCTGAACGGTGGCGTGGATGGTGCCGAGCTGCCTTTCCGCATCCTGCGGGTTTACACCGGGAGCGATTAGCCGGGGGTTTAAGCAGAAGCACAGCAATGGTCGAGAAGGCCCACGATCTCCCTTGGATAGGCCGTTAGCGTCTCAGCCCCAGCACCCCGTAATGGAAGCGCTGGGTACCGACCGCTATCGAGAAGCCGCCCATGGCATGGGGTACTGCAATACCCGGAGTGCCGTTCTGGACATCCCGCAGCCAATGCCAGGGAAAGGGCAAAGCCGTGATGGCCTTCCCGGTGAGCGGCGAAGGTATGGGGGTGCTGAGTTCGACAGTGACCGAGCCCTCGCCGAGCCGCGTCGCAATGGCTTCGGTCACCGGTTGTCCGGCGTAGGGTTGCGTCCAATCCAGTAACCCTCCCTGGGCAAGTTGTCGCTGGGCAAGCCGCTTGCCCCAGGTTTCGCGCCAAAGCTGGGTCCAGCCCCGCCGCTCAGCGTAGGCCTCAAGTCCATCGGGATGGGTGGCCGTCTCCACCAATAGCCGGACATCCGTCGGCACGGTGATGGCGTCCTTCCCCTGCAATAGCTCCAGGGTGGCGAGAGTCCCCAGGACATCGTAAACGTAGGCCCAGGTGCTACCGGTTGGCATCTTGCCCCGCTTGCCCTGTACCCGGCGTAATGCCATGGCGGCGGTTTCCTCCTCCGCCTGAGCCGAGAGCACGATCATCGGCAGAACTTGGGCGGGTCGATGCCGTCCCAGCCGGCCCCGACGCTGCAACAGCACGTCAGCCGGGGCCGGATCCGACACCAGTAGGTCAGCGTCGATATCCAGCGACTGCTCTGCCGTCTGGGTAGCGACAATGGCGATCGGTGCGCGGGTGCCACCCTTGCCGATGATGCCAACGAGTTGCCCATCGAGATACTGACGATCCACGTCCGCGAAACGGGAGTGGTGGAGCATCGCCGCTATCCCCTTGTTGCTCAACTCCTGATAGGTTTCGATGGCCGTGTCCACCGTCGAGCGGATGATCAAGGCGCAGCCACCGACCCGAACACAAGCGGCGATGGCATGCAGGGCTACCCGATAGTCGGCGAGTCGGAGTGTCGAGCTAAGGGTCGGGACGGCGACGGGCAGCGCATTGACGACCGGGTAAGGCGCTGCAAGTGCCCGGTCCAGGGGTAATCGGGGCCTTTGCTCCAGCTCGGCACGCAACAGTTCGCCCAGGGTGGCGGACATCAAAAGGACATGACCACCAAGGTCCAGGTGACGCCGGACCAGGGTACGAACAATCTCCAGCATGTAGGGATCGGAGGCGTGGACCTCGTCAATCACCAGCAGATGACGACTCAGGGCGGCATGGCGCATCCAGGCGTGCCTGGCGCGCAGGGTTGCAAGCATGGCCTGGTCGATGGTTCCCACCACGATGGGCGCGGCCATCACCCGCTTCGGGCTGGCAACGGCCCAGGAGCGGCTCTGCTGCCAGGGATCGAGGTCCAGCAAGCCGGGCACGGCCCGGGCAATCGGGTCCGTGGCAAGGTTCCCCGCGACGGCCCGCACGACGCGAGCCGCGAGTGCGGGAGAATGGGCCCGGGCGAGTTTGCCGATACGCTCATGAATCTCAGTGGCCGCCGCCCGGGTGGGCAGCGCAAAGTACATCCCGTCCACGCGACCGGCCGCAACCAGTTGCAAGGCGCGCAGCAAAGCCGCCTCCGTCTTGCCGGTACCGGTGGGAGCTTCGATGATGACCAGCCTCTCGGAGAGTGGCACCTCATGGATGACCGCTTGGGCACCGAGGGGCTGGCCTGGCAAGATCAGGTTGGCGGGGGCACCTGAGTGCCAATCCGACCAGGGCAGGGTCGCGAGCAAGGCCGCGACGTCCTGGGGCCGCCAATCTGGCCCCGGGACCGGCAAACTCGAACCAAGCCAGTCCGCCAGCATCACCACCCCGGCAAAGAGATGGTCGAACGATGTCGTCCATTGGATTGGCGGGGCGCTTCCGCGGGCCTGCGGGAAGCGTTGACGGAGTTCGGCGGTGAGACTCTCCATCTCCCTCACCGGATCATAAGACGCGGAGGCCGCAACCTGTGCCCTCACCCGGGCCAGTGCAACGGAGATGTCCCCCTGCGCCACGGGTGATCCGTGGTGACAGATAGCACAGAACAGGGCCGCTGAAGCATCGCTGAACCAAGGGCTTAACTCTGATACCCCCAGTGCCGCCTGGACCTTTGGCTCCCCCATCAGTGCCGCGAGCGCTTCAGCGAGGTGGGAGGTGCCTGGTCCCTGGCCGGTAATGCGTTCCTGGAAGCCCACCAAGGCCTTGCCACAGTCATGTAGTCCGGCCAGGTAAGCGAGCCTGGCAAGGTGTGTAGCGGTCAGGGCATGACCGCAGGCAACCGCAAGTCGGTCCTTCAGCACGCCCGCGGAAAGCAAACAGGATGCCGCGAGGGCAACGTCGAGTGAATGGCCAATAAGGGATCTTCTTGCGCCTGTCTCACGGTCGGTTTTTGCTATGGCAGTCACGGATCACAGGCCTCGACCAAGGGGGTAGCGGTAAGAGTACGCCAGGAGATGACCTAAGCGTGAATGAACCCCCGCGTACGGGGAGGAGACGCGCACCGCGAGCGCAACCACATGAACCTGGTCGGTAAACCCCCGCGTACGGGGAGGAGACTCGATGGTGCAGCGGGCATTCTGAAGGTAAAACGGTAAACCCCCGCGTACGGGGAGGAGACGAGTTGTATCAAATGAAGAATCAACTCAAGACCGGTAAACCCCCGCGTACGGGGAGGAGACACCCTGATGGGTGATCCGTTCAAAAGACCGGCCGGTAAACCCCCGCGTACGGGGAGGAGACGACTGGATTACCTTTCACGCGCCATTAGAGGCCGGTAAACCCCCGCGTACGGGGAGGAGACGTGGCCTGGACCATGCCGAAGATGTCGCCCTGCGGTAAACCCCCGCGTACGGGGAGGAGACGTGCCGGTCGCGGTATAGGCTACGACGACAAACGGTAAACCCCCGCGTACGGGGAGGAGACTGCACCACGGAGGGCACAATCAGCGCACCAACCGGTAAACCCCCGCGTACGGGGAGGAGACGGCGACACCAATGGCGGCGGCGCCGGACCCGGCGGTAAACCCCCGCGTACGGGGAGGAGACTCTTCATAGCCCTGGCAGTGGCTGAGTTCGTGCGGTAAACCCCCGCGTACGGGGAGGAGACCCTTGTCGATAACAATCTGATCCTATATGAAAAATAGGAGCGCCAATTATGCCACCGAAAAAAGCGCTGCACCGCGCCCCCGCGACGGCACGGAAACCACCAAGCCTTCGCTCAGGCTCCGCACCGGCCGGTAGATGGACCCATGCCGCCGGCTTCTCACCGTCTCCAGCGCCTCATCAAGGGACGCCGTTTCGATTACCTGCTCCCCTACCTGGCCACTCGCCGGGCACGACTGGCGACCCAGACACAAGGGAAACAGGGGGTCATGCAGCGCCTCCAGGAGTTGTTGGGCGCTCCAGGGAGCGGCAACCTCGGCAACCACACTCATGTCCGCGTCCGCGAGCAGGGGGCGATATTGCATTTGCCGGTCCTTGGCCGCGCCACTACCTGCCCGCCGGAAGAGGTGTAACTGACCTTGCGGGTCCACCACGGCGCACTCCATGCCAATGGTTGCCAGGTCCGCCGTCTGAAAATCCACCAGAGGAGTCCCGGGCCGATGGACAACAACGCCATACCTGAGGCTATCGGCCAGAATAGGCAGCCGCTCATCGCCGCGCCGATACCCCAGTGCGGCGCCCAGCAGCCCGGCGACCATGGTCAGGGACGGGATCGGCATCTGTTGGGCATAGCCATCGATACGGGCCCCGGCGAGGGACATCAGTGGGCCGCGCCAGCGCATCACCAAGGCAGCCATCACGCCTCCCAGGTAGCCTGGGTGGTCTGGGCCAGCGATGCTATCCGCGGCGCGGGTTGCTCGGAAAGCCAGAAGGCGGCGGGCGGTTTGCCAAAGGTGGCATAGTCCTCCGTGGCCATGGCCCGTAGCCGCGCCACGGCCCGCTCCTGCTGGGCCACCGGCGCCGCAAAGGCATCCATGAGGGAGCGCACCTGACCGCCGATCTCAACCAGGGATTCGATAATGCGGGCGGGTGACCGGTTGCCGATGGGCGATACGGTGTGCAGCGCCACGACCAGCGGCGCAAGGACCGCCGCCGGATCGATGCCGTTACGCCGCAACTGGGCGGTATCAATCAGCACATGCCGGTAGAACAATCCGGCCGCCTCCTCGCGGGTATTAATATGCGAGCCCCCGGCCTCTCCCGCCGCGCGGTTTTTCAGGTCGTCGGTCACCAGGAAAAAATCGACCACCGGGGTGATGGCGTGGGTGGTCAGGGCATCGCTGATGCGTACCGCCCGGTCCACGGTCGCTACCGCGATGCCGGTGGCCATGCGCCCGAACAGGGCGCCATCAAAGCCGACCGAACCCCGGGTGGAGCGGAGCGCCTCGATGGCCTGTATCACGGCCTCGGGGGTTCCCTTGGGGGCCCTCTTGTCAATCAGGGGTCGCAAGCCCGTGGGGCCGATGTCGGCGTCGGCACAGGTCCTGGCGACAGCCACGAAGAGGCGCACTTCCTGTTCGCCCACGATCAAGGGCGCGGTGGTCTCCTCGGCATCATGGCCATGCTCGCCGACCTCTGTCTTCTCCTTCTCTTTGCGCCACAGGGCCATGATCGCGTCGCTCCAGGCCTCGGCGGGGGTGATGCCAGCTTCCTCCAGAGCCAATTTCAATAGCCGATCCCCAACCAGGGCCGTTCGGTAGCTATGGCCGATGCCGCCGGCTGCTTCGAGCCCAGCCATCTCGGGACTCTTGCGGAGGGCGTACTGCTGAGCTTGGTAGGAGATGCGCTGTCGTTCGACGCCACCGAAGACGGCGCGCTTGGCAAGCCCGTCGGCACCCCGGTTCGGGATATGCACGGGTAGCGAGAAGAGTGAATGGAGTTGAATAACCTTCATGTCCCATGCCCCTGTCAGTGAATGGGTTCCAAGCGAACAAAACCGAAGCCATAGCCGCGCTGGCGGCCCAGGCCCTGGGTGAGGAGGGTGGTGAACTGGCTTGGAGCCCTGATGGTCAGCGTACCGCTCATCTCCGCGATGGGGAAGACCCGCTCCGTCCAGTTCGGACCCTGGCGGCGCACCATGCTGGCGAGGCGGGTGCCGTCGAGACTGATTTGTTGCACCCCGGCCCCGGCCAAGCGCGCGGTCAGGTAGTCGACATAGACCCGGGCGCGGTCATGCTGTCCTGCCGGGTCCTTGCGAACCGCGTACAGCAGGGCGTCAATTTCCCCTTTGCCGGTCTGGCGGATGGTGGGGACCAGCCGTATCCGGAAACGCAGGCCTTGTCCCTCGTGGAGCGGGGGCAGGGGAGCCGTCGCTACGACGGCGACGGCTTGCTGGAGGGCGGGCAGGGCGAAGGCCAGCCGATCCCGCAGGGTATCGGCGTCCTGTAAGCTATAACCGAGAATCGTCGCGGTGCCGTCGCGGACGCCCTGCAGGCGCCAGGGGCGGACCCATGGGCCGCCAAGGGTCTCGGTAAGAATCGTCTTGAGTAACAGGGATTCATCCCGCTGACCGGCGTGGGTCAGCGAACTCCGGACGGCTGCCACCGCTTCGGGCACCCTCACGGCAAGCTGCGCCAGCAGCGGGGCAGGACTGGCAGCCGAGAGCTGGGGGGTGCCGTCCATCAGGCGGCCTCCTCACGGGAGTGCCCGCGCACCCAGCTCATCGCAATCAGTTGCCGGAGTTCGGCCCGAGTCTCTTCCTCGCCGAGTCCGTCCGCGAGGGCCAAGGCACCAAGAGCCGAGAGGTCCAGGGTGGTCACTTGGTGGGCGACCAGCCAGCGCACCACTTCGGCCACCAGACCCACCAGGGTCTCACCCGTGGCGGTGAGCAATTGCCGCACCCGCATTTCAGGGTAGTCGCTCTGGGCCAGGGCCTTGCCAATGGGGAGGCCGCCAGCCCGGATAGCGCCTAGGGCGGGGAGGATGGCCCGCCAAACGGCTTCGGTCGCCGGGGTATCCCTCAGCCTTGGCGGCACCTGCCCGAGGAGTTGCCAGTAGAGCATCGGTGGTTCGGTGGCGATCATGGTGCGCAGTCGCGCCCGGTCATTGGGCGTGAGGTGCGCGCCGATCTCGTGCAGGATGGCGTGGACCTGCTTGGCGAGGTCCGGCGGCTGAGTCATGGCGGTGGCTCCGGTAAGCTCTTTGATCTTATGATCCAATCGATTGGCGCTCTTCGCCCGCCGCAGCGGATCGGGGCAGCCGGTGGCAAGCGGTCCCCACACCTCTCGGAGTACGACAACGGCGGCCGCTAGCAGGGCGGCCTGCTCAGCCGGAGGATCCGGGGGCTCGGCCAGCAGTGTCAGAAGGCATGCGGTCAGAGGTTCGGTGAGGGCGGACGCGAGTCCCTGTGCCCCCCGCGCCTTGCCCGCCTTGACAGCCGCCGATTTGGCCGAGCCCTCGATCAAGGCCTCGACGGCCCAGCGGAGGGCCTTATCGACCCTCTCCGCCGCATCCAAGGCCCGTTGGGAGAGATCGGCAGCCCGCTCTGGCTGCATCGCCAACGAAAAGGCGGCCCGCTGGGTCAGGGGATGCAGCGCCTCCCAGTAACCACGGGTCTTGCCATTATCGACACCCAGCCCACAGACCCGCACCACCCGGTAACCCGATTGCCCCATGGCCGCCGGCCGGAGGATATTGTCGCCCCCAAACAGCATGGCGTGGCGAGTGCGCATCGACCAGACGCGGCCTCCCCACAGGCGATAGGGTTTACCTTCGGTAATGGGCACATGAGGGTCATCGGCGTGCCCCTTGCCCGCCAGACGGGCAGGAACCGAGTGCTCGCCGATCCCTCGGTAACGGTCCGGGCCCAGGGGGACGAGGTGGCAGGGGCGCGCCTCTAGGTAGGGGTAAGGAATCCTATCCACCCCTAGGCTATGGCTACCCACGGGAAGCAACCACAGAAAGTGGTCTCCTGCCTTGCTGGGGGAGGCTTGCGAGCCGATGATGGTCGAGGCGCGTGCCTCGTAGGCCGCCATCAGGTGACGCACCTCACCCGCAAGGGTGCCATCTTCGGAAGGGAGGACGACGGAAGGCCCTTGCCGCGTGCCCCCATTCCACTTGGTCACCGTCAATGCCCAAAGGCCACTCCAGAGGGTAAAGATGGCCTCTTCGGCCGTGCCCTGGAGGAATGGCTTTACGGCGTGCCCAAGCTTGGTGAAGGTGAAATCCATATCACTCAGGGTCATCTCCGAGCGGTTTTTGCCAGGGTCCAGGGGCGGTTGGAAGAAGGCGACCTCCTCCTCGGGGGCAATTAACCGCAAGGCGTCATCCCCGACCTGTCGCTGCCATTCCCGTTCCCAGTCCGGTGCGGCCTGTAGAGGGATATTGGCGTAACGGCGCAGTGCGGCCATCATGATGGCAAGGACTGTGACCGCTGGAGCCCGCTGGTAGGGGTGTAGGCAGGTTAATTCCAGGGATTCGCCATTGTGTATGGCCGCAAAAAGCTCGAAAAGGCCGAGCTTGGCGGCACCTGTATTGAAGGTGGGATCGGAAACTCGCATCATCGCTCCCACTTGAAAAGCCATCCAGGGATCTCGCGGATTAGAAGGGTCTGGGCGGAGAGGTTAGGTGTTCATGCCGCATGGCGCAGTTCGGCATGGATGAGGATTTCATCGTAGGGAGCAGACAGCAAGCCCTGCTCGTTGCGCTCTAGCAAACCCAGTTCCAGAAGTTTGACCACGTCGGTGTGGACGTTTTTGTAGTCGCGCTGTAGGGATTGAGCGAGTTGTCGGACATTCAGCCCCTCATGGGTGGCTACATAGCGCAGCAGATCGAGCCGCTTGGCGCTAATGGCGGAAAATAACTCGCTCAGGCTGCCAAAGGCCAGGTGGGGGATGGGCTCCTTGCCAGCCGAGGCGTCCTGCCAGGTAGCGGCAAAGGTGCTCAAGGCCTCGGACGGATTTAACACACTGATCTCGATAAGGTTCATGTCCATCTCCAGCCCGCCAGCCGGGCACAATCCCGTCGAACAGCTTGATACGCGGAAAGCCCGAGGGTGGAACAGTACCTGGTGCGACTCCGGTAGTCTTCCTTTCAGAAGATCATATCCCAGAATACTACGCCCCCCAGCGCTATCATCATGACGACGGAGGGATAGAAGGTCATGGCAAACCCCAGGGCTCGGGATGCCGCGCCCTCTTCATAGCCCAGGAAAAACAGGATGCGCCCGATGGCAAAGGCCATGGCCGCCACCGGCACCACCGACAGCCAGGTTGCTGGCATCGTCAAGGCCCACCCCAGATAAACCAGCAGGGCGATTACGGACTGCTCCAGGGTGTTCTGCAACAGGGTTTGTAGTAATTGCGCCCGGGGAGTATCCGTGGCGGTGACTCCGCCATCGATATCCTCTGGCGAAAAGAAGCGCTGCCGCGCCATGCGCGCGACCGCGATCATCATGAAGAGGCCGGGTACCAGGGCGCATTGGGCCGCGACCGCCAGGCGGTCAATGAGGGTCATCCCGGCGGGAAAACCCATGGGGTTCCATGTCCCACTGCCGATGACGATGGCCAAGGCTAGCAACAAGCCGACCATCATCCTTTTCAGAACACCACTTTGTTTGTCGGTCAGGGCCATGTGCTGCCGCCAGCTATTGGCTTTGTATAACTCAGTCCGTAACCGAATTCATACAGCAGGCTCGGCGGGCGCCCCGCTGGGGAGGCGCTGGCTGGTAAGAGACTGTCGGCGTCGCGCGGCCAGCCATAGGGCAAGGTGCCGGTGAAGGGCGCATCGCCGAACAGGGTATCGGCGACGCCGGCGCCCTCGCTACCCGGTAGCCAGGCGGCGACCAGGGCGTCGCTGGCCTCCAGGGCCTGATCGAGGATGAGCGGCCGTCCCGTGACCAGCACCAGGACCAGCTTGCGGGCCAGGGGGCGCATCTTGGCGATCAGGGCCTGATCTTGGGGGGACAGGCGCAGGCCCTGGGCATCGCGATCGCCCAACCACTCGGCATAGGGCGGCTCGCCGACCAGGACGAGGGCCACGTCGGTCGGGGGACCCTCGAAGTCACCGTTCGCCGCATAGTCGATGCGAGTGGTGGCGCCGCCGACCTGACGCAGGCCGGCGAGGATGCTGGTCCCCCCGGGCAGGCGGCTGTTGTCGCCCTGAAAGCCACTCCAGGCCAGGGTCCAGCCTCCGCTCTGGAGGCCCAGGTCATCGGCGTGGGCCCCGGCCACCCGAATGTGCTGGCCGCGCCGCAGCGGCAGGGCTTCCTGGTTCTTGAGCAGGACCTGAGACTTGCGGACCGCCTCCCGGGCTAGGGCGCGGTGTTGGGGGCCGCCGATCAGCTCGCCCGCGGCGGCCACCGGCCCGGGGTGTTCGAAGAGGCCCATGGCGAATTTCACCCGCAGGACATGGGCGACGGCCTCATCGATCCGCTGAGCGGAGATCTGGTTGTCGGCGGCCAGGGCGTGGAGCAGGCCGATGACCTCCGCGCTTTTGGCGGGCTCCATGAGGACATCCACGCCGGCGTTGACGGCCATGGCCACCTGCTGGTCGAAGCCTTGGGCCGGGAGAAGGGCGACGGCCTCCCAGTCGGAGATCACCAGGCCCCGGAAGCCGAGTTGCTGGCGCAGGAGCCGCTGGAGCAGCTCGGCATGGCCATGCATCAGGGTGCCGTTCCAGCTACTGTAGGAGACCATGATGGCACCGACGCCGGCCTCGATCTGAGCCTGGAAAGGCGGCAGGAAACGCGCCAGGAGGGCCGCCTCCTCGCCGCGCGTGTCCCCCCGATCCAGGTGCGACCGGACGCCCTTGAGTTCGAAATGGGAACTGCCGTAGGCGACACCGCCGTCACCGAGAAAATGCTTGGCGGTCGGCAGAGGCCGGGGGAGTCCTGGCCCCAGTTCCGCCAGGCCACCCTGGTAGCCGCTGGTATAGGCCAGGGCCAGACGGGTGACCAGATCGGTATTCTCACCCAGGGATTCGTAGGCGCGTCCCCAGCGGATGTCGTCGACCACCGCCACCAGGGGCGCGAAATTCCAATAGAGGCCGACGGCGGCGAGTTCGCGGGCGGTGGCCGCGCCGATGCGGCGCATCAGGTCCTCGTCCCCCGCCGCGGCCAGGGCCACCTGGTGGGGAAAGACGGTTGCCCCGGGCAGTGCGCCAAAGCCATGAACCGCGTCAATGCCATAGAGGAGGGGGATGCCGAGGCGGGTGCCCAGGGCCGCCGCCTGGTAGCCCTGGACCAGGGCGGCCCAGCCGTCCGGGGTATTGGGGTCGGGGGGTGGGCTGTCGCCGCCGGACAGCATCGAACCCAGTTTGAGTTCACCGACCTGGGCCGGGGTCACCCAGTCGCGCCCACCCATGACCATCTGGCCCAGCTTTTCGTCCAGGGTCATGCGCCCGAGCAGGTCTGCGACCCGTTGCTCGACAGGCAAGCCCGGATTACGGTAGGGGAGGTCCGTGGCTTGGTCAGCCAGGGCCCCGCAACTCATGGCCAGAGCCAGCCAGGTGGGCAGCTTGTCGATTCGGGTCATGAGGTTTTCCCCCGGGTTAATGGGCATCCAGATCGCACCGAGCGATCACCCAAGGGGGACATTATGCCGGAGCGGTTTCCCTGATGTTCAAGCTCGTTACCGCCGTGCCCAATGCCCTGTCCGGGGCTGCTGGCCGCATCTGCGCCAGGCGTGGCTTTCGAGGCCTGTTATAGTAGCGCCTCCGCGAATCGCACCGGACCACCATGCCCTCCGACCCCCTGTCCCATCTGATCGAGACGCTCGATTTCGCCTGGCGGCGTGAGTCGGCCTACCCCGCGACCCTGACCAATATCCAGTGGCGCGCGGACGCCTGCGACCCGGGCTCCATCCTCTTCTTCCAGCGCTTCGCGGATGGCAAGAGCGATGGGGAGATCTATGAGCGCTATTTGGCGGCCAGCCCCTGCGCGGTCCTGGTGACCAACCAGAGGCTCGACTGCTTCGATGCCATGCCGGCCAAGGGGATCTACGTCACCCGGCCTGGGGACTGGGCCGAAACGGTGCGGCGCTTCTGCGACCTGGTTTACCCGCTGAAGCCGGGCGCCCCCTGCTTCCTGGGCGTCACCGGGACCAACGGCAAGACCACCACCGTCAAGTATCTGGAGTCCATGCTCGCGGCCCAGGGGCAGCGGGTCCTGACCATCGGCACCCTGGGCGTCTCCCGCAACGGCCAATCCCTCGCGGAGACCGGCTTTACCTCCCCGCCCCTGATCGAGTTGCGCCGCCTGCTGCACGCCGAACGGGGAGGGTGCGATGTGGTGGCCATGGAGATCAGCAGCCATGCCCTGGACCAGGGGCGGGTCCAGGGCATCCCCTTGCGGAACGCCGGCTGGACCAACTTCTCCCAGGACCATCTGGATTATCACCGCGACGAGGCGTCCTACTTCGCCGCCAAGGCCCGCATCCTCGACCTGATCCGGGAGGGGGGGCGCCTCTTCTGCTCCAGCCCCGCGGTGGCCGAGCGCCTGCGGGGGCTGGGGGAGTCGCGGGTCCCGATCGAGGTCCTGGCCCCCGCCGCCCTGGGTCCGGAGGCCATCGCTGCTAAGCCCTTCCTGGCCCTGGAGCACAATCGGGCCAACTACGCCCTGGCCGTGGCCCTGGCGGAGGGCGTCCTGGGCCCGGGGGAGCGCCCCTACTGGCGGAGCCTGAATCCGGTGCCTGGACGCTTCGAGTGCCAGGTGATCGGCAACCGGACCCTGGTCATCGACTTTGCCCACACCCCGGACGCCTTGGAGACCATCCTCGCCGCCATCCGCGCCGCCTTTCCCGGGGCCAGGGTCGCGACCCTGTTCGGTTGCGGCGGGGATCGCGATCACGGCAAGCGCCCCCTCATGGGTGCCGCGGTGGCGCGCCACTCCGATCACATCATCGTGACCTCGGACAACCCCCGCACCGAGGACCCCGAGCGGATCATCGCGGACATCCTGACCGGCATAGCGGGCCCGGCCCCGGAGGTGGTGGTGGAGCGCCCGCAAGCCATCGCCCGCCTTTTTGACCTGCTGGCCAGCCGCCCGGCGGCCGAGCTCTGGGTGGCCCTGATCGCCGGCAAGGGCCACGAGCGCTATATCGATCGCGGTGGCCACAAGACCTATTACAGCGACCAGGACGAGGTGGACCGCAACCGGGAGCGCCTCGGCGGATAGGCGGGGCTTCTGCCTCACCTCGGCCTCGCCACCAGGAGCCCCTACCGCCCCGGTCGCTTGGCGGCCCTACCAAAACATCTCAGGACCCGCCATGCCCCTGCGCTATCTCTATTCCATCCCCGGCGGGCTCCTTTTGGGCATCGCCCTGGCCCTCGTCTTTCCGGCCGGGGGTGCCTATGTCGCCTGGCTTGGGCAGATCTTCATCTCCGTCCTCAAGCTCCTGATCCTGCCCCTGATCCTGGTCTCCATCTACGCCTCCCTGGCCAGCGGGGATAATCTCCGGCGCATTGGCGGCCGTACCTTGCTTTACTACCTCGCCACCTCCGCCGTGGCTGCCATTATCGGGATCCTGCTCGGTCTCGTCTTTGCCCGTGAGGTCCCCGCTGGCCTGCTGAACCTGGCGCCGGCCGCCCCGGCCACGGCCAGCTTCAGCCTGGATCGGCTGATCGATAACTTCGTCCCCAGCAACCTCTTCGCCTCCCTGGCCGCGGGCAACGTCCTGCACATCGTCTTTGTCGCCGTGATGGCCGCCGCCGCCTCCCGCCGCCTCGCCAAGCACCAGAGGGCCACCCTGGTTGGTGGTGCCCAGGCCCTGGACGCCCTGCTGATGCAGACCCTGAACGGGGTTCTGGCCCTGGCGCCCCTCGGCATTTTCGGGCTGGTTTACGCCAGCCTCGCCACCATGGACTGGGCCGGGGCCTTCCAGCTCCGGGCCTTCGTCTGGGCCGTGGTCCTGGCCGCCGTCCTGCACGGCGCCCTGGTCATGCCGACCCTTTACCGCGTCCGCACCGGTTGCTCCCCCTGGTCGCTGGTGGCGGCCTGCCGGGAGCCCCTGCTCACCGCCCTGTCCACCGCCTCCAGCAACGCCACCTACCCGGTCTCCAAGCGTGCCCTGGAGGCCTTCGGGGTCAGCGAGCGGGTCACCAGCCTGACCCTGCCCCTGGGGGCCACGCTGAACATGCACGGTTCCGCCCTCTACCAATCCATCCTGCTAATTTTTATGTCGCAATTGGCGGGCGTCGATTTGAGTCCCTGGCAGACGGTCTTCATCGTCCTGCTGACCATGGCCTCCTCCGCCGGTACCGCCGGTATCCCTGGGGGCGGCATCGCCATGATGGCCTTCATGCTCGATCTGCTCGGCCTGCCCCCGACCTATCTGGCCCTGTACCTGGTGGTGGACCGCTTCTTCGACTATCCCATTACCGCCATCAACGTCTGGGGCGATCTGGTGGTGGCGGCCATCGTGGATAAGGAACTCAAGGATGGCTAATGCGCTCCTTGAAATCCGAAAAACGCAGGGGTGTTCGGTTACACTTCCGCCACCTCGGGTTTGGTTCGAAAGGTTGCTATGAATGCGCGTGGCGTCTCCCTTGCCCTGATGGCCGCCGGCCTGCTGGCGGTGTGTCTCAGCTCTCCGGCTACCGCCATGGCCGCGTCCTCCTGCCGGCAGGGGGACGACGCCTGGGTCTGGACCGCCCCCCTCTACCCCCAGCCCGGGGAGCCCCTGACGGTTCTGGCGGTCGCCACCGGCGGCGACCTTGATCAGGTCCAGGTCACGGACCCGGGTGGGCGTCGGACGGGTCTGCGGACTTCCCGGGGCGGTGGACCCCCCTGGCATCTCCAGGGGACGCTCGACGAACCCCAGCCTGGGGCTTACCGGATCGAGGCGACGCGGGGTGGCCGGGTGCTGGCCTGCGCCGAGGTAGAGGTCGGAGCCGGGGCCGGGGACCGGGGCAGCGGCCAGTGGGACCTGGCGGCCCAAGCCCTTTATGCTGCCTGGATCGAGCGCCTCTTCGATGCGCCGCCCAACGAATCCCTGAGTTTTCCGTCGCTGGCCCCGGTACTGGCCGACCCAGGGCGCAACTTTCTCTATGGCTATCTGGGTAAAGACGAGGACAAGCGCCTGCCGGCCGAGCCGGATTGCGCGGATCTGTCCTACTTCCTGCGCGCCTACTTCGCCTGGAAGCTGGGCCTGCCCATCGCCTATCGCTCCTGCAGCCGTGGCGGTCGCGACAGCCCCCCCCGCTGCGAGGCCCCGACCATCGACCCGGCCTTCGCCGGCTCACCGGTACCGGCTGGGGTCTTTCGTGACGTCAGCCGGCGACTCATGGACCGGGTCCATTCCGGCAGCGGGCGCACGGCCCTGGGGGATGAGGCCACGGACTTCTATCCGGTGCCCCTGGATCGCGCGGCGCTCTGGCCGGGTACCCTCTACGCGGACCCCTACGGCCACACCCTGATCCTGGTGAAGTGGATCCCCCAGACCGCCGGAAACAGTGGGCTCCTGCTCGCGGTGGACGCCCAGCCGGACAACTCGGTCAGCCGCAAGCGCTTCTGGGAAGGAACCTTCCTCTTTGCGGACACGCCTAGCGCTGGCCCCGGCTTCAAGGCCCACCGTCCGCTGGTCGCCCGCGGCCCCGGGTCGCGCCTCCTGCCCAACGGCGATCTGGATGGTCGCGATGGCACTCCGCCCTACTCGGCGGAGCAGGCCAGCTTGTCGCCGGAGGACTTCTACGCCCGCATGGAGCACCTCATCAACCCCCGGGGGCTGGATCCCGAGGCCGCCTACGACGCCACCCTGGCGGCCCTGATGGAACAGATCGAGACCCGGGTCACCTCGGTGGACAATGGCGAGACTTATATGCGCGCCCACCCCGGGGCACCGGTCCCCATGCCCAGTGGCCCGGCCATCTTCGAGACCACGGGGCCCTGGGAGGACTACGCGACACCCTCGCGGGACATGCGCCTGCTGATCGCCCTCAAGGTCCTCGAAGGGCTGCCCGAGCGTATCCGGCGCTATCCGGAGCTCTATGTCCTGCGCGGCGAGCGTCCGGCAGGGGCCGCGGCGCGCATCGAGCGGCTCCATGCGCGGCGCATCCAGGAGCGCTTCGTGACCTACAGCCGCAGCGATGGCAGCCCCTTTCGCCTGAGCCTGGCGGACATTTACGCCCGCCGCGCCGGGCTTGAGGTGGGGTACAACCCCAACGACTGCGTGGAGCGGCGCTGGGGGGCATCCTCCGGGACCCCGGACTATGCCACCTGCCGCCGCCAGGCACCCAAGGAACAAGGGGCGCGCATGGAGGAATACCGTCCCTGGTTCCGCGAGGCCCGCCGGCCGCCGCGATGACCGCCGCTCCGGGACTCGTCCGGGTCATTTTTGGTCAGGCCTTAGCCCGGTTGGCCGCGTACCCACGCTCTCGGTCGGCCTGAAGGCAAACCATCTCTTTAGCCCCCGCCCAGGAGGCATGCCTTGCCCATCCGCATTCCCGCCGTGTCCATGCCGGGACCTGTTCCCGCGTCCCTGGCGGCAACAGCCAGGCTCCCCCTCTGCCTCCTGCTCTGTCTTGCCCTCCTGGGCTGTGCGACGACCCCACCTCCGGATGAAGGTCCTAAAACCTGGGCGGGACGGCCCATAGGGCCCCCGCCGGCGCCAAACCCAGGCCTTAAGCAGGCCCTTATCTCCCGCGCGAACCAGGAGTGGGACTTCTTCGGGCGCCAAACCGTGGTCTTCAAGGGTGGCGAGGAGAGCATCCCTCATGTCGGAGCCTGGGAGGACGACGATGGTCCCTACAGCGGCCGGGTCAACGCCTACTGGCGCGCGGCGGGAAAACCCAGGTTGGACGGCCGGGATTGCCAGGAGCCCTGGTCCGCCGCCTTCCTGAGCTGGGTCATGGCGGGGGTGGCTGTCCCGGAGAGTCAGTTTCCCTCGGCGACGGCCCACTGGGTCTATGTCGCGCGTCTCATCGATCTGTCCGACTACCCGGGGCGCTTCTTCGTCCCCCGGCGGGTCGCGGACTACAGCCCAAACCCCGGGGACCTCGTCTGCGCCACCCGCGGCCTGACTCACCTGGCCACCTTTGATGGCTACACCAGTCCCGAGGCCCTCAAGGGTACCAACCTCCATTGCGATCTGGTGGTCGGGAAGCAGGGCCAGGACCTGGAGGTCATCGGCGGCAACGTCCGCAACTCCGTGTCCAAGAGCACCCTGGAACTCGACGGCCAGGGCCGCCTGCGGGCCACGCCCCGCCGTCACTGGTTCCTCATCCTGCAAAACCGTTTGTAAAGCTGCGGATCGCCTCTCCCTGCCTAACCCCGGCCAGTTCGCGAGGGTGGGCGGGTGGTGGCGCTAATTTAGCCGTGTCTCCCACGCCAGATCGTGCTATTTTGCTCGGTCGAATTCGGACTGTGTCCTGCGCCGGCTTGCCCTAGGCGGGACCGGCGGCTATCCGCGTCACTGTCTCTCCTTTCTTTTCCCAGGTCCCCGAGGTTTATCACCCATGGAATCCGCATCCACCATGGAACCCCTAACCGAGTGCGAGGGTTTCGATCAACTCGGGCTGGCCCCGGCCGTCCTGGCTACCGTCCAGTCGCTCGGCTACGAGACGCCGACCCCCATCCAGTGCCAGTGCATCCCGCATCTGCTTCAGGGGCGCGACCTCCTGGGCCAGGCCCAGACGGGCACGGGCAAGACGGCGGCCTTCGCCCTGCCACTCATCAGTCGGGTCGAACTGGACGCCGGGCCCAAGCCGCAGGTGCTGGTGCTGACGCCGACCCGGGAGCTGGCCCTGCAGGTGGCGGAGGCCTTCCAGACCTACGCCCGTAACCTGCGCGGCTTTCATGTCCTGCCGCTTTATGGCGGCTCGAGTTTTGGCCTCCAGGCGCGCGCCCTGGAGCGCGGCGTGCATGTCATCGTCGGCACTCCGGGGCGGGTCATGGACCATCTGCGGCGGGGCACCCTGGACCTGGCGGGTCTGCGCACCCTGGTCCTGGACGAGGCCGACGAGATGCTGGACATGGGCTTCGCGGAGGACATCGACTGGATCTTCGAACAGACGCCCGCAGCGCGGCAGGTGGCCCTCTTCTCCGCCACCATGCCCACCGCCATCCGCCGGGTCGCCCATGCCCATCTGCATGATGCGGTGGAGGTGCGGTTGCTGGCGGCCACCGAGACGGTGGACACCATCGATCAGTATCACTGCCTGGTGACCCGCTTCCATAAACTGGACGTGCTGACGCGGGTGCTGGAGGTAGAGACCTTCGACGCCATGCTGATCTTCGTGCGTACCAAGATCCAGACCCTGGAGGTGGCGGAAAAACTATCCGCCCACGGCTTCTCCGCCGAGCCCCTCAATGGCGATATGACCCAGTCGGAGCGGGAGCGCACGGTGGAGCGCCTCAAACGCGGCCGCCTGGATATCCTGGTGGCCACCGACGTGGCGGCGCGTGGCCTGGACCTGGAGCGCCTGAGCCTGGTGGTCAACTACGATATCCCCACCGACCCCGGCGCCTATGTCCATCGTATCGGCCGCACCGGGCGCGCCGGGCGCGCGGGCCGGGCCCTGCTCTTCGTCGAGCCCCGGGAGCGCCACTTGCTGAAGGCGATCGAGCGCACCATCCGCCGGACCATCCCCGAGTTGGCCACGCCGACCTCGGAGGATCTCAGCGCTCACCGTATCGAACGCTTCACCTCCATGGTGACTCAGACCCTGGCGGAGGCCGATCTGGACTTTTTCTACCGCGTCGTGGCCCGCATGGCCCGCGAGGGGGAGATAGAGGCCATGGATATCGCCGCCGCCCTGACCTACCTGGCCCAGCGCGAGCGGCCGCTAAGATTAGAGTCCGAACTGGAGCCGGCGCCCAAACCCAAGTTCAAGCGGCGCGAGGACAAACCGGAACGGTTCGAGCGCGGGGAGGGGGCTGCCGAGCGAGGTGGCCGTTCCGAACGCGCGCCGCGCTGGGAACCCACCGAGCGTCCGGAGCGGGCGCCCAGTCAGCCCGTAAGACCCGAGCGCGCGGAACGGCCCGATCGCCCTGACCGCCAGGCCCCGCCACCGCCGCGGGATGTCGGGGAGCAGCCGCCTCTGGATCGGCCGGAGCGGCCCGCGCGTCCGCAGCGGGCTGAACGCCTCGAGCAGGGCGAGCGGCCGCCGCGACCGGACCGTCCCGAGCGTCCCCCTCGCCCCGAGTCGCACCCGGAGCGCCCGGCGGCGGGCTTCGGTGACAGGCCGGATCCGCGGCGGGAATTCGGAGCGGGCGAGGAGCGGGGAGCGGGTCGGCGCGAGCGTGACAACGCCGGCCTGGTGAGTTACCGCATCGAGGTAGGTCATCGCGACGGGGTAGCCCCGCGCGAAATCGTCGGCGCCATCGCCAACGAGGCGGGCCTGGAGGGTCGCTTCATCGGCCGCATCGCCATTGAGGAGGACCATAGCCTGGTCGATCTGCCTGAGGGCATGCCCCGGGAGATCTTCCAGCATCTGCGTGGTGTCTTCGTGCGCGGCAAGCGGCTGAATATCAGCCTGGCCGGGGCCGGGGCGCCCCGGGACCCGGTCAAGCGGCCCTTCAGGCCTCGCGAGGTGGGTCCCGAGGGCCATGACCCGGGCGCGGATCGCCGCCCGGGTCCACCCAAGGGCCTCAAGCCCCGCCGGCCCTAGCCATACCAAACACCCATAAGGTTTAGGTATTCCGGCCCGGGTGGCCAGATATATCAGCAAACCTAAATGTACTGATATTGATTGATGTCAAAATGCTCGGGATGGGGTACTAGTATTCTTTTTAGCGACGGCTCCCGGCAAGGTTACCGGGGGCCGCGCTTTACTCCAATCTTGAGGAGACTCAACCATGTTGATCAACAGACGTTTGCTGCTTGCCGCCGCCATCGCCGGATCCTCGGTCGTGGCTTCCTTCTCCGCCAATGCCTTCTTCGGTCCCTTTAACTCCATGCGTAACTGGGGTGGCGGTGGGCCTTGGGGCTGGGACGAGCCCTGGTATGGGGGTGGTTATCCCTATGGCGGTTATCCCTATTATGGTGGCTGGAATAATCCCTATTACGGTGGTTGGGGCAACCCCTACTATGGCGGCTGGGGCAATCCCTATGGCGGTGGCTGGGGCTATCCTGGCTACGGCTATCCCGGCTGGGGAGCCGTTCCCCCCGCCGCTCCGGCCGCCAAGGCCGCCAACTAGCCTTTGAAGAAGCCCCGCGCCGCTCAGGCGCGGGGTGCGTCCCCCGTCAGCCACGCTTAGCCAGGCGCGGAGAGGGTCGGGTGGGGGCTGGCGGGGGTGTCGACAGCAGGGATGCTGTCGCCAAGCCTACAGAGACGTATTCACGGCGTCCCCCGCCAGACACCACCCGACCCTGACCCGGGATACCGAAAACGCGGGTGTTTTGGGTATAACATATCCTTACCCTCTATCTCTCCCCGCCGGTCCCGGCGGTCCGGAATCCCAGCATGGATCACCAAGCCTCCGACGACGAGCTGCGGCGCGATATTGATTTGTTTACCGCCCTCCTGGGCGAGGTCCTCCGCGAGCACAGCCCCAAGCGGGTATTAGTAATGGTGGAGCGCCTGCGGGAGGGCTTCGCCCGGCTGCGTGAACGCCCCGATCCGGCGCGGCTCGACGAACTCATGCGCAAGATCGAAGGCCTGGACCCCCAAACCCTGGCCGAGATCATCCGCTCCTTCACCATCTACTTCGGTCTGGTCAGTACCGCCGAGGAGGTGCATGGCTACCGGCACCGCATGGACCAGGTTAGCGAGGGCGGCCCCCTCTGGCTGGGCTCCTTCGATCATACGGTGCGCGAGTTCAAGGCCGCGGGGGTCAGCCCCGAGCGTTTTCAGAGCCTCCTCGCCCAACTGGTCTATCTGCCGGTCTTCACGGCCCATCCCACCGAGGCCAAGCGCCGCACCATCCTGGAGACCTTTCGCCGCATCTTCCTGCTGGCCCAGGATTTGCGCACCCGCCGCCTCAACGAGGACGAGGCGGAGGAAAAGCTCGGCGCCATCCTCGCCCAGATCCAGATCCTCTGGAAGACCGACGAGGTGCGGGAGCATAAGCCCCAGGTGACGGACGAGGTGCGCCAGGGGCTCTACTTTTTCCGCGAATCCCTCTTTCAGGCCGTGCCCCGGGTCTATGCCAACCTGGAGCGGGTGATACGGCGGATTTATGGCGCCGAGGCCGGCATCCAGGTGCCCAGCTTCATCCGCTTCGGTTCCTGGATTGGCGGCGATCGCGACGGCAATCCCTTCGTCAAGCCCGAGACCACCGCCCTGACCGTGCGGATGCACCATGAGTTGGTGCTCCAGGAATATAGCGAACGGGTGCGCGACCTGGGGCGCATGCTCAGTCACTGCGACACCCTCTGTCAGCCATCGCCCGCCTTTCTCGCTGGCCTGGACGCCGACGAGGGCTACTGGGTCGAGACCATGGGCGAGAATCTGCGCCGCTTCATCCACGAGCCCTATCGACGCAAGCTAGCCATCATCCGCCATCGCCTGCTGACGAATCTGGCGCGGGTGCGGGCCCGCATCGCCGCCGCGCCCGAGGACTTGCCCCTGGGATATGCCGATGCAGCGGATTTCCGCCAGGACCTCTACCTGATCCGCGACTCCCTCATCAGCCATGGCGATGCCAGCGCCGCGGCCGGGCCTTTACAGGACCTGATTCGCCTCGCCGAAAGCTTCGGCTTCCATTTGATGCACCTCGACCTCCGCCAGGAATCCTTGCGCCACACGGCGGCGGTCGCGGAACTCTTCGCCCGCCAGCCCGGCGCCCCCTATTACCAGGCCTTGACCGAGGATCAGCGGCGGGTGGCCCTGGCGGAGGCCATCGCCCATCCACACCCCTTCCACATTGACAAGCCCACCCTCACCGCCGAGACCCGGGAGACCCTGGAGGTCTTCGAGGTCATGGCGCGGCTGCGGGCGGAGATCAGCCCCGAGGCCTTCGGCGAGTACGTCATCTCCATGACCCACAGCGCCAGCCATGTGCTGGAGGTCATGCTGTTGGCCCGCCTGGCGGGCCTGGCGGGGCGGGACAATCGCGGCTGGTTTCGTGACATTCGCGTCAGCCCCCTCTTCGAGACCATCGAGGATCTGGGTCACATCGACCAGGTCATGACCACCCTCTTCGATGATCCGACCTACGCCGCTCTGCTCCAGGCCTCCGGCAACCAGCAGGATGTCATGCTGGGCTATTCCGATTCCTGCAAGGATGGCGGCATCCTGGCCTCCACCTGGCATCTTTACGAGGCCCAGCGCAAGCTCATCGCCCTGGCCAAGGATCGTGGCGTCGCCTGCCGTCTTTTTCATGGTCGCGGCGGCACCGTCGGGCGCGGTGGCGGCCCCACCTACGAGGCCATCCTCGCCCAGCCGCCGGACACGGTCCACGGTCAGATCAAGTTCACCGAGCAGGGTGAGGTCCTGTCCTACCGCTATGCCAACCCGGAGACGGCCCGCTACGAGCTGACCATGGGCATCAGCGGCCTCATCCTTTCCAGCCGCTGCCTGATCGAGGAGCCGAAACCGGATCGCAACGACTATATCGGCATCCTGGACGAGCTGGCCCGGTTGGGCGAGGAGGCCTATCGCGATCTGATCAAGTCCCCGGGCACCCTGGACTACTTTTATGAAGTCACGCCCATGGACGCCATCGCCTTGCTCAACATTGGCTCCCGTCCCTCGCACCGCAAGCAGGCCGACCGCTCCCTGACCTCCATTCGCGCCATACCCTGGGTCTTCGGCTGGGCCCAGTCGCGCCACACCCTGCCGGCCTGGTATAGCCTGGGCACCGCCCTGGAGCGCTGGCGCGGCGATGGGCTGGAGCGCCTGGCCAAGCTCCAGAAGATGTACCAGGACTGGCCCTTCTTCCGGGCCCTCTTGAGCAATACCCAGATGGCCCTCTTCAAGGCCGAGCCGCACATCGCCGAGCAATACCTGCGGCTGGCCCAGGACCGCCCCCAGGCCGAGTTGATCTACCGCCGTATCCGCGAGGAATACAACCGCACCGTCTTCCAGATCCTCAATATCTCCGGACAACACCAATTGATGGAGGAGACCCCGGAACTCCAGCTCTCCCTCGCGCGCCGCAACATCTACCTGGACCCGCTGAATCATATCCAGGTGGTCCTTCTGGAACGTTACCGGCGGGGCCCCACGCCCGAGGAGCGCGAGCAGTGGCTGGGGCCCCTGCTGAGGTCCATCAATGCCATCGCCGCCGGGGTGCGGAATACGGGCTAAGCGTCCCGGGGCTGGCGCGGTCGGGGGGCGCGGCGATTTCCGCGCCCCTGGCCGCGGGATAGGTTAGACTGCGCGCCGTCCACATCGGTCCCAGTTCCCCTGTCTAGCCCACTCAAAGGAGAGCCATGCCCGCCCAGACATTGACGATCGTGAAGGCGACTGGCCAGGACGAATGCCTGGCGCCTCTTACCCTGCATCGAGCCAAGGCCGCCGTCCCCTTCGGCGGCAAATTTCGCATCATCGATTTTACCCTCGCCAATTGCCTGCACTCCGGGCTGCGCCAGATCCTGGTGCTGACGCAATGGAAGTCCCATTCCCTCCAGAAGCACCTGCGCGACGGCTGGTCGATCTTTCACCCGGAACTCGGGGAGTACATCACCCCCATCCCCCCCCAGATGCGCGAGGGCTCCGATTGGTACGGTGGCCTCTTCAGCGCCATGCGCCAAAATCGCTATCTGATCGAACGTAACGCGGAACGCTTCGTGCTTGCCCTGGACGGCGATCTGGTCTATCGCATGGACTACGCCGAGTTGATCCGCCACCACCGGGAGCGCGGCGCGGTCATCACCGCCGCCTGCCGCGGCGCGGACAGTGGGCCCAAACCCGCCCTGGCCTTTGATCTGGCCGGCGAGGACCGGGTGTGCGGTCTCTTGACGGCGGAGGCCCCCGTCCCGGGCACCAGTTGTGCCCCCATGGGGGTCTATCTCTTCAACAAGGATTTCCTGCTCGAATTGCTGGATTCGGTGGAGGCCGTTGTCGCCGCCGACCGGGTCTCCGTGGCCGAGGCCGTCGCTAAGCTGGCGGGGGACACCGAGGTCTGTGTTTATCGCTTTGGCGGCGAACGCGGCCGGGTCTCCCCTGATCGCTACTGGAATAACCTGAGCAACATCGACGATTACTACCTGGCCAATATGGCCCTGCTGGAGCACGATCCCCCCCTCAATCTCTACCAAAGCGATTGGAAGATCTTCACCGCTCAGGGTCAGAATCCCCCGGCGCGCACCATACCCGGCCTGTCCGGCACCGAGGGGATCTTCGTCAACTCCATGCTGGCGGCTGGTACCGTGATCAGTGGCGGGGGTGTCAATCACTCCATCCTCTTTCCGGGGGTGCGGGTGATGGATGGGGCCATCGTCGAGGACGCCATCCTCTTCAATTGCGTCACGGTCGGGGAGCGCGCGCACCTGCGCCGCTGCATCATCGATAAGGAGGTGGAGGTGCCGCCGGATACCGCTATCGGCATCAATCCCGCGGCGGATAGGGCGCGTTTTCATATCTCCGCAGGCGGTCTGGTGGTTATCCCCAAGGGCTACAAATTCTGAGGGGGATGGCGTCGAACCTGGACGGAGACCGCCTGCTCGCGGTCTTCGAGGCCATGCTCGCCGCCCATGGCCCCCAGGACTGGTGGCCGGCGGAGACGCCCTTCGAGGTCATGGTGGGGGCCGTCCTCACCCAGAACACCTCTTGGACAAACGTCGAGCGCGGCCTGAACAATCTCGCCGCCCTGGGGGCCTTGACGGCCCCCGCCATCCTCGCCCTGCCCGAACCGGAACTGGCCGCCCGCCTGCGGCCCGTAGGCTATTTCAACGTCAAGGCCCGGCGCTTGCGAGCCTTCTGCGCCGCCTATCTCGCCCACGGGGGACTGGCAGGGCTGTCCCGGCTCGCCACGGCCGAGCTACGGCAGCGGCTGCTGGCCATCAAGGGCGTCGGCCCCGAGACCGCCGACGACATCCTCCTCTACGCCTTCGACCGGCCCGTCTTTGTCGTCGATGCCTACAGCCGGCGTCTCCTCTCGCGCCTGGGCGAACTCGATGGCAACGAGGGCTACGAGACCATCCGCCAGGGCATGGAGACCGCATTGGGACCGGACGTCGCCCTCTTCAACGAATACCACGCCCTCATCGTCCGCCACGGCAAGGAGGTCTGCCGTACCCGGCCCCGGTGCGGGGTTTGTTGCCTGGCGGCCTTATGCCCGGGCCGCCAGGGTTAGGACGCCGGGCCAGGCATCCCTCATCCCTCGCCCAGAGGGCCAGAGCGTCGTTGCTTGGTTTGGGCCCGCTGATGCTTGGCCTCCATCCGCCTTTCCCGGGCCCCGCGGCTGGGACGCGTGGGGCGGCGCGGCTTGGGCTCCTCGGTGGCCTGGATCAGCAGTTGAGCCAGGCGTTGGCGGGCATCGTCTCGGTTGCGCTCGCGGGTGCGATAGCGGTGGGCTTCGATGGTGATGAAGCCGTCGCTCCCCAGGCGCCGGCCCGCCAGGCGGGCCAGGCGTTCCCGCATCGGCTCGGGCAGGGCCAGGCAGCGGGCGGCGTCGAAACGCAATTGCACCGCCGTGGCCAGCTTGTTGACGTTCTGCCCCCCCGGTCCGGGCGAGCGGATGAAGCGCTCCTCCAGGTCCGTCGCGGGGATCAGGATCTGGTGATTGACGCGCAGGCCGTCGGATCTGGCTGGGCTGGGGCTCCAGGTGGCGGGTTCGTTGGGACTGCTCACGGGCTGGGTTCTCCGGGTGATAAGGGTGGCGGCGGGCCAGGCTCGTGCCCAGCGGTGCCAAGGGCCAGGCGGGGTCGGAAGGCGTCAGCTCCCGCGGGTCAGCCTGGCGGCAAGCCAGGTGATGCCCAGGGCCAGGGCCATCAGCAGGAAGGCACTGCCCACCTGGCTGATGAGTGCGGGGGCCAGCAGGAGGAGGGCGCCCAGGCCCAGCATCATGATGCCAGACAATAGCTTGAGCAGGCGTCCCTCGCGCTCGCCGAGCCTGCGGGCCCCCAGCTTGCGGGCAAAGAGGATGACAATCAGTCCCAGGGGCATGACATAGATGAGGTTGTAGGCGGCGAGATAGGCGAGGCGGCCCGCTGGCGTCAAGTCGGCCAGGGTGAGCAAGCGGGTATAGACCAGGGGGAAGCCCGCCGTACACAGCAATTCGTAGAAATTCGCGGCCACCGCCAGCAGGACCGTCGCGGCCAACATGGCTGGCAGGCTATCGGCGCTCAGGATGGTGCGGGCGCGCCGAAAGATGTCCGACTTTTTTGACTCGGGGATGGACAGGGATGGCCCTTGGTGGAACAGAAAGAAGTCCTTGACGTTGAGGAGGCCCACCAGCACGGCGAGGGCCCCCGCGGCCAGGGTCACCCCATCAAGGTGGCCGAGCAACTGGAAGAGGCTGAGCCAGGCCGCCATGAAGGCGAAATACATCAGCCCCGAAACGGTCACGAAGATGCCGCCGATGGCCAGCATGCGGGTGCGGTTCCCTTGATGAACCATGAGGGATAACAGAAACAGTAGGACGAAGAAGGCGCAGGGGTTGAAGGCGTCCAGCCCGGCCAGCACCAGCGTGAGCATCGGCAGGGACAGGTGGGTAGGGTCGATGGCGCCGATGAGCGGCAGTCCGATCGGGGGCGCGGCGGCTTGGGCCCCGGCCACCCGGTTGGGCCCGGCCGTGGCGGCTCTGGCCCGGCAGGCATCCAGACGCTGACGAATCATGTCACCCGTGGTGTCATCGCTATCCCAGCCTACCTGCATCTCGCCACAAAAGAGCAGAGCGGGCACCGAGGCCGCCTGTTCGCCCAAGTCCGCCGCCATGGCCTCGTAAAGACGGGCGTTTTCCGGCTGGTGGGTGAGTTCCCGCGCATGCAGCTTCACCCAGGGCCGGGCCTGGGGAATGGCCTCAATCGCGGGGTGGGCCTCGATGCAATGGGGGCAGGTCAGGGCCCAGTAGAAATAGAGGTGGACCCCGGGTTGGCCATCGGGTCCGGTCGTGACCCAGGGCTCGTCGGCCTGGCCCAGGGCTGGCGGCAGGAGGCAGAACAGGAGGACAAACAGCACCGGCCGCATGGTCCCCTCCAGGGAAAGGAATCCCGAAATGACAATTGCGAATCCCGCGATTCTCGCATGGCCCCTTGCCGCTGTCGCCAAGGACCAATTTTGATTAAGATGTTGCCATCATGGATCTAAACTTTCTTGAATTTGAACAGCCCATCGCCGAACTCGAGGCCAAGATCGAGGAATTGCGGCTGGTTGGGAATGACAGCGCCATCAACATCGGCGAGGAAATCGAGCGGCTGCAAACCAAGTGCCGGGCGCTCACCGAGAGCACCTTCGCCGCCCTCACCCCCTGGCAGATCTCCCAGCTCGCCCGCCATCCCCAGCGGCCCTACACCCTGGACTATGTGCCGCGCATCTTCGAGGGCTTTCAGGAGCTGCACGGCGATCGGGCCTATGCCGACGATCCGGCCATCGTCGGGGGCCTGGCCAGGCTGGACGGTTTTCCGGTCATGGTCATTGGCCACCAGAAGGGGCGGGACACCAAGGAAAAGATCTATCGCAACTTCGGCATGCCGCGCCCGGAGGGCTACCGCAAGGCCCTGCGGCTGATGGAGATGGCGGAGCGCTTTCGCATGCCGATCCTGACCTTCATCGACACCCCGGGGGCCTATCCCGGCGTCGGCGCCGAGGAGCGCGGCCAGAGCGAGGCCATCGCCCATAATCTGCTGGTGATGGCCCATCTGCGCACCCCCATCATCTGCACCGTGGTCGGGGAGGGCGGCTCCGGCGGGGCCCTGGCCATCGGCGTCGGCGACCGGCTACTGATGCTCCAATACAGCACCTACTCCGTCATTTCCCCCGAGGGTTGCGCCTCCATCCTCTGGAAGAGCGCGGACAAGGCGGAACTGGCGGCGGAGGCCATGGCCATCACCTCCGACAAGCTCAAGGAGAACGCCCTGGTGGACGAGATCATCCCCGAGCCCCTGGGCGGCGCCCACCGCCATCCGGCCCAGATGGCCGCGAACCTCAAGGAGGCCCTGAGCCGCCACCTCGCCAAGCTCGCCGATCAGGACCTGGACGATCTCCTGGCCCGCCGCTACAAGCGCCTCATGGGCTTCGCCCGCTTCAAGGAGTAGCCGGCGGCCCAGGCCGTTCCCATGGCCGTTCCGACCCCCGAGCGCCTGCTCCAGGCGCTTGATCTCTGTCCCGACACCCGGCGCCTCTGGGTCGCCTTGAGCGGTGGCCTGGATTCCACCGTCCTTCTTCATGTCCTGGCCGCCGCGCGGGAACTGAGACCCCTGGACCTGGCCGCCATCCATGTCGATCACGGTCTGAGCCCCGCCGCCGGCGACTGGGCCGACCACTGCCGCCGCCTGTGCAAGCACCTGGCCGTGCCCCTGACCCTGCGCCACCTGGCACTCCAGCGCCAGGGCGGCGAGAGTCTGGAGGCCCTGGCCCGGGCGGGTCGCTATGCCGCCTTGAGTGCGGTAGCCGGTCCCGGTGACCTGGTGTTGACCGCCCAGCACCAGGACGATCAGGCCGAAACTCTGCTGCTGGCCCTGCTGCGCGGCAGCGGCGTCAAGGGTCTGGCGGCCATGCCCAGGCTGGCGCGACTGGGCGGGGCCTGGCTGTTGCGGCCCTTGCTGGGTTATCGGCGGGCCGAACTCCTCGCCTATGCCCGCGCCCAGGGCCTAACCTGGATCGAAGACCCTTCCAACGGCGACCTCGACTTCGATCGCAACTACCTGCGGTCCCGCATCCTGCCGTTATTGGCGGAGCGTTGGCCCGCCTGCGCGGCCAGTCTGTCCCGCTCGGCCGCTCATTGCGCCGAGGCCCAGGACTTGATCGCGGTGCTTGCGGCGCGGGAAATCAGCCGGATAGGGGGCAGTCGGCCCGGAACCCTCTCCCTGGCGGCCTTAGCGGTCCGCGCGCCCGCCCTCCAGGCCGCCGTGCTGCGACACTGGCTCTCCGATCTTGGCCTGCCAACCCCGGACAGCCGCCATCTGGGGCGCATCCGCGCGGAGCTCATGCGGGCCCGTCCGGATCGTATCCCCTTGGTGGCCTGGCCTGGCTGCGAGACGCGCCGCTACCGCGATGACCTCTATGCCATGACGCCGCTCCCCCCGGTTCCGGGGGCCGCGGTGCTGGAGTGGCGGGAAGGGGAACTACCCCTGCCGGCGGGGCTGGGCTGCCTCCGCCTCCTGGATCGGGTGGGGGCCAGGCAGGACCCGGTTGCCTGCTGCTGGCCCTCTGGTCTGGAGGTCCGCTTCGGCGCTCGGGGTTTGAGGTGCCGCCTCGCGGATCAGCCCCACCAGCGGCGGCTCAAGCACCTGTTCCAGGAGGCCGCCATCCCCTCCTGGCTCAGGCCCTACGTACCCTGCCTCTTTGACGGCGCCCATCTGGTGGCGGTGGGGGATCTCTGGCGATGCACCCCGCCCACCGCGGACGACGGCATCCGCCTCCACTGGGACGACGGCATCCGCCTCCACTGGGAAGGCGGCATCCGTGATCACCCAGGATTTTGGAAAGCGGCGGGCCAGCCTCCCGGACACCGCGACCCGGAACCCTGTCCTGGCGCGGCGCAGCGGCCTAAGAAGGCAGCCCTAGATATCGAAAATGATGGAGGCGACGATCAGGTAATTGATGACGCCGAGCACGTCGATGGAGGTCAGCACGAAGGGTCCCGAGGCTAGGGCGGGGTCTGTTCCTAGTCGCTGAAAGAGCATGGGCAGCGAGGAGGCGATGATGGCCGCCAGGCAGATGTTCATCAACATGGCCACGCCGACGGTGAGCATGAGGTTGGGTACACTTTCGAAATTGTGGAACATCAGGTAGGAGACGAGGGATAGCATGAGGCCGTAGAAGGAGCCCAGCATCAGGCCAACGGACAACTCCTTGATCAGCAGGGATTTGAAGTGGGATAGCTTGAGGGAGCCCGTGGCCAGACCGCGCACGGCGACGGTGGCGGCCTGGGTGCCGACGTTGCCGGCCATGCCCATGACAATCGGCAGGAAGGCGCTCAGTTGAATGATCTGGGCCATGGTGGCCTCGTACTGGTCAAGCACGAAGGCCGCGCCGACACCACCCAGAAAGGCGGCCATCAGCCAGGGCGCGCGCAGCTTGAAGATGTTCAGGGGCGACTGGGTCAACAGCTCGGAGCTGCTGGTACCCGCCATGGCCAACATCTCGCGGGTGGTCTCGTTCTCGATGACATCGATGACGTCGTCCACCGTCACCATGCCCACCAGGACGCCCTCCTCATCCACCACGGGGATGGCCAGCAGTCGGTACTTATCCACCAACTTGGCCACGGTTTCCTGGCTGTCGCTGGTATGGGTGCTCACGATACGGGAGTTCATGACATCCCGCAGCAGCTTGGAGGGATGCGCCAGGAGCAGTTGGCGCAGGGAAACGACACCCATCAGGCGGCCATGGCTGTTGGTGACATAGAGGTAATAAACCATCTCCACGTCTTCCATGTCCACGCGGCCCCGGATGGCCTCGACCGCCTGCTCCACGCGCGAATCATCGGTCATGGAGAAAAACTCGGTGGTCATGATGCCACCGGCCGTGTTCGGGTCGTACTGGAGCAAGTCCTCCAGCTCGTCCTGACTATCCTTGGTCAGGGCCGAGGTCACCTTGGCACCCAGTTCCTCGTCCAGTTTGCCGATGAAATCGACCAGATCATCCGGCGCCAGGTGATCCAGAATCGGGGCCAGCCGAGCCAGGTCCGCCTCGCGCACGACATCCGAAAGCATCCGCGTTGATAGGGTCGCCATGACCTCGGCGGCTACGCTCGGGTTTGGGATGCTCAGGAACAGGACCGTGACATACTCCTCCGGGATCCCTTCCAGCACCTGTCCCAGGTCCGCCGGATGGATCTTGGAGAGGATCTTCTCCAAGGGTTTCTTGGCGTCTCGGCGCAACAGACGCTCGATGGCATCCCTGAGCTTGAGCAATTTTCCACCGGAATCGGCGACGGCTACATGGGTGTGGGTATCAATCATCATGGTGGGTGGTCCCCTGGCCAATGCCTGGCCGGAATCAAGGGCGCGAGATAGGGGCAGGTGACGGGGCTGTAACCAAACTCCGAGGGGTTTGGATCGTGCAGACAAGGTCAACGCCCAGGATATTCGTCTTCCTGGCGGACCTGGGAGACGGTTATTGGGGCTGGTCCGCACCAAGACGATCAGCGCTGGTTGGGGAGAAGGGCTTGGCGCTCGGTGGGACCCGAAAATCACCGGCTAATGATAGAGGGTGAGGGACCAAAAAGGGTGGCGGAGATGAAAAAACATGACAAGGGATTGACGGTTTGGTGACGATTCGGGCGCCGGGGCCGAGACCTCCGACGTCCTGGTGCCATACCCGGCCTAGGCCGTGACCTCTAACAGGGTACGGATGGTCTTGGCGCTCTCCTCCAGTTGTCCGACCTCGGGGGCCGGGGTCCCTGGACGGGCCCGGCGCAGGCGCTGGCAGCCCTGGTCGATCTGGTCCGCCTGCTTGAGCAACTGGCCGCGCATCCCATTGAGTTGCTGGACCTGCGCCAGGGCGGCCTGCCGAAGGTCCTCCAAGGCCTGATCGCGGCTGTCCTCGCCGGCGGCCTGATGGAGCTTGCGGAGGGCGGTGGCCTCCCTCATGGCGGCCTTCCACCATTGCACGAAGCGGGTGCGGTGGTCCGCCAGGGTGTTGAGGGACTGGGCCATGGCATTGATTTCGTCGCGGGAGCCGGGCAGGGTGGCGATGCGTTCGCTGGGGCTCTCGTGGGTCAGGCGGTTGAGCAAACCGGCCATCTCCTGTACCGGTCGGACGATCCGCCGGGTGAGGAAGAAGGCAAAGAGGATACCCAAGACCACGGCCCCCAATACCACCAGCAGGTTGAGCCGCCCCTGTCGCTGGGTCGCCACCACCAGGCGCGCGGATTCCTCGACCATGGCCTGGTCCGCCTGCGCCAGGTTTTGGCGCGCCAGGGGTTCCATGTCTCGCGCGGCCTTATCCATGCCGAGGGTGAGTCCGGCGATGAGATCATTCTGGGCAACCAGGGCCAGGAAGTCCCGTTCGTAGTTGGCCAGGAGGGCGCCGAGTTGGGCTTGATCCTCCGCCGCGATGGCGGCGGTGCCGATCTGGCCACGGATCAGGGCGGCGATATCCTGGACCTGCCGAATGTAAGCGTGGTCACCCCGCAGCAGATAGTCCTTTTCCCGGCGCCGCATCTCCAGGATAGCGGTCTCCAGGCCCGGCACGTAATGGGCGGAGAGGATGGCCTCCAGGCGATGGCCGGAATCGCGGAAGGGCCCCTTGCCCCCCGCTATCTCCTCTCCCGCCAGGACGCCCCGGGCATAGTCCTGGAAGGTCGTGGCATAGACAGCCAGTTCATCCAGCAGGGCCTGGCGCACCTCGGGATAGAAGTCGGCCTCCTGGACCAGGTGCCGGAATTGCTCGATGAGGGTCTGGACGCGCGTGACGTACTCTTCCTCTCCGCGTAGCAGCAGGTCCTTCTCGCCGCGACGCATCTGCAGGAGGGTGACATAGAGCTCGCCGGCGTTGAAGTTGCGCGATCTCTGCTGCAACTCGTGGACCGAGCGGCGGAAGGCCCCCTGGAGCCCGCTATCTTCGTCCAGCCCCTTGATGATCCAAGCCTCGGTGATATCCAGAAAGCCCTGCTGGTAGGTCGCGGCCAGTTGGCCCATGGCCTTGCCAGGCACGGCTGTATCGGGGGCGGCGGCGAGTCGCCGGGTTTCCTCCAGCAAGAGCCGGGCCTGCTCCTCCACCCGGTTGATATCCGCCTCCCGGCGGTGGAGCAGGAAGTCGCCCTCCGCCAGGCGCGCCTGGTGGAAATGGGTCTGTATGGCAAAGGCCTGGTTGACCCGTGTCACGAAGCTGGAGTGAAGCTGGCCATAGTCCCGGATCAGGGCGTTCTGGCCCTGATGGTACTGCCAGATGGCCGCTAGGTAGAGGATGCCCACCAAGGCAAAGCCGAGTCCGATCTTCTCGCCGATGCGCAACTGGCCGACGATCCTGTTCATGGGAGCCCCCTGGGATTCTTCAGTGGTTTGGATACTGAATACACTCTAGTACAGCTAAATGAACATTAGGTTAAGACTGGCTTCCCGGCCGCCGGGCTAGCCGAGGGGCTCCTTCCCGCGACTGCCGCCGGGGCCGGGGATCAGGTCAAGAAATATTCATCAAGAGGTAAAGTTGCCGTAATGGGCGTTCGTCAAGCTGCTAGGCAGAGATTCCCCGCTTACCACCGAACATTCCATTGCGAAAACGATAGAGGAAATAACATGTTGAAGATGAATAACTATTTGGCCGTTGCCACTGCTACCGCCATCGCCCTGGCGGCTGGCAACGCGCAGGCGCGCACCGAAATCCAGAACAAGGGCTCGGATACCCTGGTCAACGTGGCCCAGACCTTCGCCGAGGAGTACGCCAAGGTCAACCCGGAGGTGGCCATCGCGGTGTCCGGTGGCGGCTCCGGCACCGGTATCGCCGCCATGATCAACGGCACCGTCGATATCGCCAACTCCAGCCGCAAGATGAAGGACAAGGAGATCAAGCAGGCCCAGGAGCGGGGGCATAACCCGATCGAACATATCGTGGGTTATGACGCCCTGGCCATCTACGTCAACAAGAACAATCCCGCCAATTCCATGGCCATCGCGGATCTGGCCAAGATCTACGGGCGCGACGGTGGCGCCACTAAATGGAAGGATCTCGGCATCCAGATACCGGGCTGCGACTCGGGTGAGATCGTGGTCGTCAGCCGCCAGAACAACTCCGGCACCTACGCCTATTTCCAGGAGCACGTGTTGGGCGAAAAGGGCAAGTTCCGCCTGGGCACCCTGGACATGCACGGTTCCAAGGACGTGGTGGACCTGGTGGAGAAGACCCCCTGCGCCATCGGCTATAGCGGTCTGGCCTATGCCACGGACCATGTGAAAACCGTCTGCATCGCCCCGGAAGCCGGCAAGCCCTGCGTCATGCCTTCGGAAGACGCCGCCCTGGACGGGACCTACCCCATCGCCCGCCCCCTCTTTATGTACACCAACGGCGAGCCCCAGGGGGAAATCAAGAAGTACATGGATTGGATCATGAGCGACACGGGCCAATGCCTGGTGGCCAAGGAAGGGTATGCGCCGGTCCGCAAGATCGCCTGCAAATAACCCCTTGACGCTCGTTGGCGGCGGGTGCCCGGTGGGTGCCTCTGCCCCCTGGGACCCTTTGTTATCCGATCTCGCCTGGCGGAGCCGCACTCATGTCACATTACGAAGAGCGTCTCGATAGAGACCTGTCCCGCATCAAACAGCATCTGGCTATCCTGGCCCAGCGCGTTGAAGACGCTATTGGTGACGCGCTGCACGCCCTGCTGAGCGGCAACGACAAGATCGCCCACCTGACCGCCTTGGGGGATCAGTCCATTAATCGCGCCAGTCGCGCCCTGGATCGGATGTGCCACGGCTTTATCGCCCTGCATCTGCCGAGTGCCGGCCACCTGCGCCTCATGTCCGCCATCATTCGCGCCAACCTGGGGCTGGAGCGGATCGGCGACTATGCCGTGACCATCTGCCGGGAATCCGTGCAGCTCGCGGTCCGTCCCCAGGGCACGGTCGCCCGGGAGCTGGAACTGATGGCGGGCGAGTCACGGCAGATGCTCAAGCAGTCCGTTGCCGCCTTCATCGCCGGTAACGCCGAACAGGCCAAGGCCACCATGGCCATGGCCGATCAGGTGGCCAGGACCTTCGATACGGTGTTCGCCGACCTGGTGGGCGAAGGCGATCGGCTGGGCGTCAAGGACCTGTTCGCCTATCTGGTGATTTTCAACATGCTGGAGCGGGTCTCGGACCAGGCGAAGAACCTGTGCGAGGAGGCCGTTTTCGCCGCGACGGGGGAGGGTAAGCCGGCCAAGGTCTTCCGCATCCTCTTCCTGGATGAGGACAACAGCCTGCTGGGCCCCCTGGCGGTCGCCATTGCCCGCAAGAACTTCCCGGGCGCGGGCGACTACCAGAGTGCTGGCCGTCACGCCGCCAACCTGGCCCCCTCCCTGGTCGATTTCCTGCGGGAGCGGGGCATTGACCTCAGCAACCATCAGCCCCGGGTGCTGGACCTGACCCACCAGGAACTCGCGGACTTCCATGTGATTGTCAGCCTGCAGGGGCCCGCTAAGTCCTACCTGGAAAGCATCCCCTTCCACACCGCGGTACTGGATTGGGATCTCGGGCAGGGGCCCAGGGATCTGCCGTCGGACCAGCTTCGCCCCTATTACGAGACCTGTTACCGGGAGATCGCCGTCCAGGTAAGCAACCTGATGGCCATCCTCGGCGGCGAGGAGGCATCCTGATATGGCCGACACTAGGGGTGCCCTTGGCATGCCCACCGCCAGGGTGGGCGATTTCGACCGCCGGGATCTTGACTGGTACATCGACAAGGCCGTGGGGGGCCTGGTCTTTGTCTGCGGAATCTCGGCGATTATCTTTGTGCTGGGGATTTTTCTGTTTGTAACCAAGGAAGGGATCGGCTTCATTTTCGAGCGACTGGATTTCCGGGAGTTCTTTCTCACGCCCTACTGGTTCCCCAGCGACCCCGACGCGCCCGAATACGGCATCCTGGCCCTGATTGCCGGTACCGCCAGCGTCACGGGTCTGGCGATGCTGGTGGCCATCCCCTTTTCGCTGGGGGCCGCCATCTATATCGCGGAATTCGCGACCGGAAAAACCCGCGAGGCGTTGAAGGTGCTGGTCGAACTGCTGGCCGCCATCCCCTCCGTGGTGTGGGGCTTCATTGGCCTGGTCATCATGAACCCCTTGATTATCTCGGTATTCAACGTCCCCGTCGGGCTCAATGTTCTCAACGCCGGCATCATCCTCGGCTTGATGGCGGCGCCCATCATGACCTCCATCGCGGAGGATGCCCTCAAGGCCGTGCCCGATCGTTACCGCGAGGCGGCGGAGGCCATGGGGGCCACCCGCTGGCAGGTGATTTTCAAGGTGGTCCTGCCGGCAGCCAAGACCGGGCTGCTGGGTGGCGTGCTGCTGGGCGTCGGCCGGGGCTTTGGCGAGACCATGGCGGTGCTGATGTCCACCGGTCATGCGGTCAACATCCCCGGGAGTGTCTTCGATTCGGTACGCGCCCTGACGGCCACCATCGCGGCGGAGTTGGGGGAGGCGGCGGTGGGGGAGGAACACTATCAGGTGCTGTTTACCATCGGCATCTTCCTGTTCCTCATCACCTTCATCATCAACCTGACCGCCGATCTCATCGTGCGCGGCATCCGCAAGGGGTAACGAGATGACCAGTGCTAACGCTATGTTTCAAGCCACCGACCTGAACCGGCGCAACGCCCGGATTCAGGGACTCTATCGCATCCTGTTCGGGCTCATGACCCTGCTGCTTATCACGCCGGTCATGATCGTGCTGGCGACCCTGCTGTACAAGGGCGGGAGCCTCATCTCCTTCGAGTTCCTCTTCACCTATCCCACCGATGGCATGCGCGCGGGTGGCATCCTGCCAGCCCTGCTGGGAACCATTTGGCTGGTAACGGTCGCGCTCCTGCTGTCGGTGCCGATCGGCATCTTCGCCGCCATCTATCTCAGCGAGTATGCGGGAGACAACTGGTTTACCCGCATCATCAACCTCGCCATCATCAACCTGGCGGGCGTCCCTTCCATTGTCCACGCCCTGTTCGGGCTCGGCGCCTTCGTCATTTTCTTTGGCTTTGGCACCAGCATTCTCGCCGCGAGCCTGACGTTGGCGATCATGACCATGCCGGTCGTCATCGTGGCGACCCGCGAGTCCCTACAAGCGGTCCCCCGGGCCTTTCGCGAGGCCTGCTGGAACATGGGGGCCACCCGTTGGCAGACCATTCGCCGCCTGGTGCTCCCCAACGCCGTCACCGGCATCCTCACGGGCGTCATCCTCGAAGTTTCCCGCACCGCCGGGGAGACGGCGCCCATCATGTTTACCGGCGCCGTCTTCTTCACCCCCTTCCTGCCCGAGAGCGTGTTCGACCAGACCATGGCCCTGTCCCTACACCTCTTCGTGGTCTCCACCCAGGTGCCAGGGATCAACGAGAACATCCCCTACGCCGTCGCCCTGGTCCTCATCGGCCTGGTCCTGGTCATGAACAGCACCTCGATCGCCTTCCGTATGTATCTGCGGGGTAAGAAGAAATGGTAAGCCAATCTGCTCCGCGCCCGGACACGGCCTCCGCGGAGTCCCGGCTGGAACCCGATGCCGCGAGGGTCAAGCTGCGGGTCCGGGACCTGGCGATCAGCTACGGTGATACCCAGGCTCTGCATGGCGTTAATCTGGATATTCACGAGCATGAAATCTTCGGCATCATCGGACCCGCCAACGCCGGTAAGACCTCATTCCTCAAGGCCGTCAACCGCATGGATATTTTTACCCCGGCGATGCGGGTCGAGGGGGACATCAGCTTCAGCGGCCACGACATCCGCCATTTGCACAACATTTACGCCCTGCGCAGCCGCATCGGCGTCGTGTTCCCCCTACCCGTGGGCTTGCCGATGACGGTTTACGACAATGTGGCCCTGTCACCGCGACTGCGGGGCATCAAGGGGAAGGCCGATCTGGATGTGATCGTCGAGCGTTGCCTGATGCGGGCGGCCCTTTGGGATGAGGTTAAGGATCGCCTCGATGCCCTCGGCAGTCTCCTCTCCGGTGGCCAGCAGCAACGCCTCACCATCGCCCGCGCCCTCTCCCAGGACCCGGAGCTCCTGATGCTGGATGAATTCTCCATCGCGGTCGATCCGGTCACCACCATGCGTATCGAGGATGTGCTCAAGGAATTGCGCCAGGAGTTGACCATCATCCTGGTCACCAACCTGGTGCAGCAGGCCCGGCGCCTGGCGGACCGTACGGCCTTCTTTTTGGGGGGGGAGTGCGTGGAGATCGGCATTACGGAGGACCTCTTCACCGGGGAGGTGATGGACCAGCGCACCCGTGACTATGTGGATGGCCGGTTCGGTTGATGCCGATCCGCGCCGGTTGTCAAACCTTCTTTCTGGTCCACCTGAATTTTCGCTAACGCCTATGAACGCCCAAGATCAACACGCCTCGGCCGGGGTGACTGGATGCGAATACGCCATGCGCACCCGCCAGCTCGACCTCTGGTATGGCATCTTCCAGGCCCTTTACAAGGTTGACCTCAACATCCGGGAGGGCATGATTACCTCCCTCATCGGTCCCTCGGGTTGCGGCAAGTCAACCCTGCTGCGCAGCGTCAACCGCATCAACGAGCGGTTGGGCTATGTGCGCATTCAGGGGTCCATCGAGGTCCTGGGCCAGAACATCTATGACCCGGAAGTGGAATTGATCCAGGTGCGCAAGCAGGTGGGCATGGTGTTCCAGCGCCCCAACCCGCTGCCCATCTCGATTCGCGACAATATCCTCTTCAGCCACCGCCTCCATGCCAAGGGCGGGGGCAACGTCAGCCAGGGCAAACCGGACGAGATCGTCGAGGAATCCCTGCGCCAGGTGCTGTTGTGGGACAAGGTCAAGGACAAGCTCAAACGCAAGGCCACGGAGCTGTCCCTGGAGGAGCAACAGAAGCTCTGCATCGCCCGGCTGTTGCCCGTCAAGCCCGCCATCCTGCTGATGGATGAGCCCTGCTCGGCCTTGGACCCCAAGGGTACCGAGGCGGTGGAGGAACTGATCTGGGAGCTCAGGGGCCAGTACACCATCCTCATTGTCACCCACAACATGGCTCAGGCCCGCCGCGCCAGTGAAGAGTGCATCTTCATGCTCATGGGCAAGGTGGTGGAGCACACCCTGACCGAGCAGATGTTTGTTACGCCCCAGCGCCAGGAGACGGCGGACTACATCGAAGGGCGCTTTGGCTGATGCCTGGTGGATGGGGTGACAAGGTTTGAGCGGGGCTTACCGGTCGCCCCGGTCAGACGCGCTCCACCCGCACCTTGAGCACGGTGCGCGGATCGGCCTCCAGGACGGTAAAGCGGAAGCCATCGTCCAGGATGGAATCGCCTTCCTGGGGGATGCGCCGCAGCCGGGTGATCACATAGCCGCCGATGGTATGGGCCACGTAAACCGGCAGCTTGATATGCAGCTTGTCGTTGACCTCCGAGAGGGGTGAGCGGCCGCTCATGACATAGCTGTTTTCGCTCTCCTCCTCGATGCTGTACTGGCGCTTGGACTGATACTCATCGAAGTCGTAGCCCACCTCGATATCACCCACCACCTCCTCGAAGATGTCCTCCATGGTGATGATGCCGATGGCGGAGCCAAATTCGTCCACCACGATACCCATGTGATCCTCGCGCGCCTGGAGCAGGCGCAGGGTCTGGTCGATGGTCTGCTGGGCCGAGAGATAGAGGGGCGGGCGAATAAAGTCGGTGCAGCGCCGTTCCTCGGTCGTCGGGTCCAGCATGTCCCAGGTGGTCAGGGTGAGCACGCCCTTGACGTTGGTAATATTGCCCCGATAGACCGGCAGGCGGTTGTAGCCGTGCCTGATGACCGTCTGAACGGCGTCCGCGGTACTGCGCATCTCGTTGAAGCCGATGACGTCCGCCAGGGGGATCATGGCCTGGCCCACGGTGGTGTCGGCAAAGCGGATGACCCGACGGATGCTGCGCCGATCGACCTTGCCGGAGCCAACACCGCTGCCGGTATCGTTGATATCGAGCAGGACGCTCAATTCCTCGCGGGTGATGAAGAGGGTGTGGCCAGTGGTGGCGCCCCCCACCAGGCGGGTGGCGAAGCGGGCGATACGGCTGAAGACGAAGATGACTGGATAGAAGGCCAGGGAGAAGAAACGCAGGAAGGGGATGATGGTCCGCGCCACCGTGTCCGCCTTCTGCTGGAAGATGCTCTTGGGCACGATTTCGCCGAAGATGAGCAGGAAGGGCGTCATGATGAGCACCGAGATGATGTCGCCGATCTCGCCAAAGGCCTCGATGGCGATGATGGCGCCCAGGGTCGAGATGGTGACCGTGGCGACATTGGTACCGACCAGGGTGGTGCCCAGGATGACGTCCGGGGTGCGGAACATCTTGAGCAGGAGCGCCGCCTTGCGGTCCCCGGTTTTGGCCAGGTGACGCATCTTGAACTTGTCGGAATTGACGATGGCGATCTCCGACCCCGAAAAAAAGGCTTTCAGGCACAGGAAGAAGATCATGATCAAGAAGGGGATGAGCAGGTCCATCGCGGTACTCCTAGCGGGCGTCGGGGGTTGATGAGGGGTTGGGTTCCCGTGCGGCTTCGAGAACCGCCTCCAGGGCGGGAGGTTCCTGGTCCTGCAAGGCCTCCTGGGTCTCGATCAATTCCGCCAGCTCCTCCTCCTCCAGGGCCCCTTCCTCCACCGGGGCCACCCGCAGGCGGGCGATGCGCAGCCGTTCGACCTGGAGCACGGTGTAACTGTAGGCATCGTGGATGACGCTTTCCCCTACCTTCGGCAGCCGGCCGAAGAGGCGGAAGACGACGCCGCCCACCGTAGTCATCACTGGGTCCGTGATATCGATATTCGTGAGGTTGTAGAAGTCCAGCAGCCGCATGTCGCCGGGGACTATGTAGCCCCCCTCGTCGCGCTCGTGATCCTCGATACCGCGCATGGGGCTGGTGATCTCCCCAAAGATGAACTTGAGTACGTCCTTGATGGTGACGATGCCCAGCACCTCGCCAAACTCGCCCAGGACGATGGTGGAACGGGTGTTGTGGGTCTGGAAGAAATTGAACATCTCGTCCACCTTGATGGTGGGGGGGACGAAGTGGATGGGCCTCAGCATTTCCTGGATCTGGACCCGCTCCAGGTCCGCCCCGCCGCGAATGAGCCGCAGCACGTCCTCGGAATAGAGAAAGCCGATGACGTTGTCCCAGTGCCCCGAATAGACCGGGATGCGGGGGTGGCGATGGCGGCGGAACTCTTCGATGAGTTCCGGCAGGGGCAGATCGGCGTCGAGGAAGCGGATGCGCGGCCCTGGCGTCATGATGTGGGCGATTTCGGTATTCGAGGCCTCCAGTAGATTGTCGATCAGCACCCGCTCGGTGGCGTCGATGACGCCCGTCTCCTCGCCCTCCTCCAGAAGGGTCTTGAGTTCGTCCGGCTGGAGAAGATTCTCACGGGCCACGGAGTCGCCGACGACCCAGGTGGTGACCCGGTCCGCCACCAGGCGCACGGCCTCCCGCAGGGGGGTGATGAGCCAGATCCAGCGCGGCAGGACCTTGGCGCTGACGTTCTTGGCGAAGCCGACGGGGAAGGTGACGGCGATGGTCTTGGGCGTTATCTCGCCCACCAGCAGGAGCATGGGTACCATGACCAGGATGTTGATCCACCCCACATCCTCGGCCCCGAAGATCGTCAAGAGGATGGCCGCCATGTTGGCCGAGGAGGCGATGTTGACCAACTCATTGCCGCAGAGGATGGAGATGATGAGCCGCCGGGGTTCGTCGAGGAGGGCGTGGATACCCTCCGAGGCCGGGTCCCGGGTGTTGCGCAGCTTTTGCAGGTGAATCCGGCTCAGGGAGAAGAGGGCGGTCTCGGAACCGGAAAAGATGGCCGACCCCGAGAGGAGGACGATCTGAAGGAGGATGCGAATGATGAGTTCGAGGTCACCCGTTTCCATAGGCATCGTGTTATTACCTGCTTGTGTACCGGGAATCCGGCGGTGAGAGGGCGTTCGCCCCTCGGAAGGGACTCGCGGACTGGGGCCTAACGGCGCCTTGGCGGCGGCTGGCCACGCCTTCCCCTGCGGCGGGCGGCGGCGTCAGACTCGCGCAAAAACGAGCCTGAATCATAAGGGTTTCAGGACGTGAAAAAGGATGACTTCGATCAAGCAAAGATGACAAAAGGTTTGCCGTTTTGCAACAATTCCCTGACAGAATAGTGACGCGCTAAAGTAGGTCAAGAAACCTGGACTCGGCTGGGTCCTGGTGGACAGGGATGGCATGGGCCCGATCCCTGACCCCACTAGAGCGGCCAACAAACACTCTTCCACCCATTTTGAGGAGTCATCTCTTGAAAGGTACCAATCCTATCGCCTCGCTGTTCGGGCATTCCCCCTTCAAACCAGTGCAGAAGCACATGGTTGCGGTTAGCGAATGCGTCGCCGAGGTTCCGGGCCTGTTCGAGGCCCTGATCGCCAACGACAAGGCAGGCATTATCAAGGCCAAGGACATCATCTTCGCCAAGGAGCACGAGGCGGACGCCATCAAGAACGGGCTGCGCGCCCAGTTGCCCAAGAGCCTCTTCATGCCCGTGGACCGACGCGACCTGCTCGATCTCCTGGGCATGCAGGATTCCATCGCCGACACCGCCCAGGATATCGCCGGGCTCCTGGTGGAGCGCGACATGCAGGTGCCTCCGGGCATGGCCGCCGATCTACGCCAGTTGGTGGCGCGCTGCGTCGATGCCGTCAACCAGGCCGGTCTCCTGATCTCCGAGCTGGACGAACTGGTGGAGACCGGCTTTGGCGGCCGCGAGGCCGAGACGGTCACGGGCATGATCGAGAAGCTCAACCTCATCGAGGACGATACCGACAAGCTTGGCATGGCCTTGACCCAGTCCCTGTTCGCCCAGGAAGACAGCCTCAAGCCGGTTTCGGTCATCTTCTGGTACGAGCTGATCCAGTGGATCGGCGACCTGGCCGATTACGCCGAGAAGGTCGGCGATCGCCTGCGCCTGCTCATCGCCCGCTGAGCGCGGCTCCCGACCGGTAAGATCCATGAACCGCTCCCGGCTATTCCGCGCTGGGGTGCCCTCATGGGGTGACCGACTCCTTTGACCTGAATTTTTTTTGGGGGATTTATGGAATCTCAAATCATTGCCGAATACGGCACTTGGTTTCTCGCCTTGGCCTTCGTCTTCGGCCTCTACATGACCTGGGGCATCGGCGCCAACGATGTCGGTAACGCCATGGGTACCTCCGTGGGCTCGGGCGCCATCACCGTCAAGCAGGCCGTGATCATCGCGGGTATCTTCGAGTTTGCCGGCGCCTTCCTGGCGGGCGGTACCGTGGCGGGCACCATCAAGTCCGGTATCATCGATCCGGCGGTGCTGGCAAGCACGCCTCACCTCCTGATCTACGGTATGTTAGCCTCCCTGCTGGCCTCGGGCATCTGGCTCATGGTGGCCTCCGGCCGCGGTTGGCCCGTCTCCACCACCCACACCATCGTCGGTGCCCTGGTGGGCTTCGGGGTCGCGGGCATTGGCATGCACGCCGTCAAGTGGGGCGGCCTGGGCGAGATCGTGGCGAGCTGGTTCATCTCCCCCGTCACCGGCGGCGTTATCGCCCTGGTACTCATGCTTAGCGTGCGCAAGCTGGTGTTCGAGACCGATGACCCCTTTGGTAATGCCAAGAAGTGGGCCCCCTTCTATGTCTTCCTGGTGGGCTACATCGTCGCCCTGGTGACCATCTCCAAGGGCCTCAAGAACTTCAACCTCCACTTCAGCACCATGGAGGAACAGATCGGCTCCATCGCCGCGGGCATTGTCTGCGCCATCCTCGGCGCTTTCCTGGTCAACAAGGTCAAGGTCGATAACAAGGCTGACAAGAGCTTCCACTACGCCAGCGTCGAGAAGGTCTTTACCCCCATGATGGTCTTCACCGCCGCCGCCATGTCCTTCGCCCATGGCTCCAATGACGTGGCCAACGGCATTGGGCCCATCGCCGCCGTCCTCAGCCTGGTCGATACGGGTACCCTGGCCTCCAAGGCGCCGGTGCCCTGGTGGGTGCTCCTCGTGGGTGGCATCGCCATCGTCGTGGGCCTGGCGACCTATGGGTACAAGGTCATGGAGACCATCGGCTCCAAGATCACCGAGCTGACCCCCAGCCGCGGTTACTGCGCTACCCTGGCGTCCTCGGCTACCGTTATCGTGGCCTCCGGTCTCGGCATGCCCGTCTCCACCACCCATATCGCCGTGGGCGCGGTCATGGGCGTGGGCCTGGCGCGGGGCATCGGCGCCCTGGATCTGCGGGTGTTGGGTAACATCGTGGTGTCCTGGTTCATCACCCTGCCGGTGGGCGCGGCCTTGGCGGCCATCTTCTTCTATATCCTCAAGGCCATCTTTGGCGGCTAGACCTGCCAGACCGGCTGCGGGCGCCGCTCTCCCTCGTCCCTGGGGGACAGCGTCGCCACCTCCTTGCCCTTGGGCAAGGAGGTACAAAACAGAGGGCGCCTTTTGGCGCCCTCTGTTTTGTACCAAATTTCTACCGGATTCAGCGGCAGTGGACCCGCCTTAGGTCCATGGGAGATCTCGATTTACCGGGACTGGGTATTCACCTAGGGTTGGGTGGGGTGAGATGAAGAGGATAATCAATGGCCTGACGTTGGCGCCTATCGAGCCCTGTCAGGATATCAAGGGCATGCTTTTTCCGCCGGATCTCAAGTTCCGGCAGTTGGTGGTGACCGGGCCACCGGGTTCCGGTAAGACCACCCTGATCAAGCGGATCAAGGGTTGGCCCGAGGAAGGCTATATCGATATCGGCGTCGCTGGTTGGTGGAAGTCCCAGGCCATGGCCCTGCGGCCTCGGGAGGTTCAGCTAGGACTACCCTTCGTGGGGGAGAAGGAGGGCCTGGCCCTCTTCGAGCCGCAATGGCTGGCGCGCTGCGAGGACTTGCTCCTGGAGAGGGGGCGTATCCGGTGCCCGCCCCTCAAGCGTCATTTTTGGGATCCGGATTGGGCCCAGCGCTTCGTCTTCGAATTTCTCCTGCCCGCGCCGGAACTGGTCCTGGAACGGCGCCTGGCCAGGGCCCGTCAGGGCACCCATCCGGTGGACCAGTTTCTTGACCTGGCGCACATTCGCCGCCAGATGGAAATCTTTGGCGAGGTTGCGGCGCATTTCCAACGTTCCGGCATGAGGGTCTATGTGCGCGAGGACCTGGATGCCGCCCCCTGGCGGATTGCCCTGGAAGCGACAGGAGGTTGAGATGAATTTTCCCACCAAGAAGTCTTCGAGAGGTTTTCTGCGCCGGTTCAGCGATCTACTGGACGAGTTTGGGGCCTGCGAGGAGATCGAAATCGCCGGTGCCGTTAGTCTCGGCGAGGCCAAGGTGCGCTTTATCTGCCCCCTGGCCCCGATCCTGATGCAACTGGGGGGCGAGCAGGGTAAACGTTTACAACTCTATCCCGAACCCATGCTGACCGCCGAGGGCGGAACGGTCCCCAGCGGGGCCTATCTGATCGAGGACCCGGAAGATCCCACCGATACCCTCCATGGCTTTCTGCGCCTGGTGCCCGGCGATAGTCTGGTGTTGGGACGGGAGGAGGATCAGCAGCAGGATTTGCTGGACTATCCGGAGACCGTGGCGGCCCATCATCTGCGCATCAAGCTGACCCCGGAGGGTCTCACCCTCAAGAATCTGGCGCCGACCGAGGGGAGCTGCCTCTCGCCCCTGGCACCCAAGGCGGGTTGGAAACCCGCCGCCAACCTGCGCCTGGCCAAGCTTGAACGCCTGGCCAAGCGCCTGGGCGGGCCGATCGCCGAGCCCTCCGGGGAGGAGGCTCTGACCCTGATCGAAGCCGTCATCGCCTGGATAGAGTCCGATCCCAACCAGCCCAAGGATGCCAAGGGCCGCCCCGGTGGGGTGGTCAGGCTGCCACCGGGACTGGACCCGGTCTTCGTGGGTGATCTGCACGCCCGTCTCGACAACCTGCTGGTGGTGCTGACCCAGAACGCCATCCTGGAAGGGCTGGAGGCGGGTAAGGTGGCCCTCGTCATCATTGGCGATGCGCCCCACCCGGACGAGGAGGGTCTGGAGGACTTCATGGGAACTTCCATGCTCCTCATGGACTTGATTTTTCGCCTCCAGCTCGCCTTCCCGGGCCAGGTCTATTACCTGCGCGGCAACCACGACAGCTTCTCCGAGGAGATCAGTAAGAACGGTGTGCCCCAGGCCGTCCTTTGGGAACACGCCCTGCGCGACGTGCGGGGCACCGCCTATTTCGAGGCCATGACCCAGCTCTACCAGCGGCTGCCCTATGTCGCCGCCTCGCCGCGCTTCGTTGCCTGTCATGCGGGCCCGCCGACTTCCACCGTCACCCGGGACATGCTGATCAATATCCGGGATAACCCGCGCCTGGAGCGCGAGGTCACCCGGGTTCGGCTGCGTAAACCCAATTCCCCCGCCGGTTATGGCCCAGGGGACATCAAGCGCCTGCGTAATTGCTTCGGCCTGGACCCTCGGGTACCCGTCCTGGTCGGCCACACCCCTCTGTCCTGCGACGACACCCTCTGGCTGGAGGCCGGCGGCATAAAAAACCACCATGTCGTCTTTGGCGCCCATCCCGAATGGATCGGCATCGTCGCCCTGGCCGGCGAGCGCTTCCTGCCTCTGCGCTACCCCGTCGAGCCCCTCACGGCCCTTTACAATCGCGCCTTCTCAACCTGAGCGCGGTCATCACGTCAGGGCGGTCGAGGTCGTTGAAAAGGGAGCTATTCCTCGGTCGTCAGCTCTTGAAGGATCTTTTCGCCTTTCCGCCGTTTGGCCGTGACGACCCTTATCTGCTTAATCAGCTTGTTGCGGCCCTTGTCCGATTGATCCTCCGTCAGACTGGCCTCCAGTTCCGTCTGCCGCGCCTGGAGGCGAGCCACGGCCTCCTCCAGGCACACCTTCTTATCCTTGCATTTGCGGTGACGGGTGTCGAAGAGGTCCGCCACTTGTTTGAGGAATTTCTTGACAGCCATTAGCGTTTTTCCCGAAGGGTAGTTGAGGTGGAGGTGGGCCGAGGGGTCTCCCCGGCCCGGATACCGATTAGCTCCGGTTCGTGCAGCAGCTTGTCCATTTCTTCCTCGTCCAGTTCCACCTCAAGGGCAGCCTGGCGCATGCCGCTGTCGTGGGGTGCGAAGAGGCCGCCGGCGGCGGCGATCAGATTGCGCGCCACGTCGTAGGCGTAGCTGCTGTCGTTCATCAGGGAGGTGGCCATGGGGGGGGCGATTTTGTCCTCGCGGATCAGGTGGTCCAGATCGCCATTCAGGGTGATGTCGTTCTCTTCCATCTGTAGCCGCAGACCGTCCAGGGCCACCAGGTCTCTCGCCTCCCCGGCATCCCGCAGGGTCGCGAGTTCGCGCAGAATCTCGCCTAAATGGGCGCGGATCTTGTTGTACTCGGCCCGGATGCTGGCATTGTCGGAGACGATGTAGGTCATGAGGTTCTTACGCATGTGCTTGACATCCTTGATAGCCTCCACGATGTCGCGGGCGGCGTCGCGCAGCATCATGACCTCTTCCATCTGCTCCTGGGGCAACTGGCCCTGTTTGCGGCTGGTGAATTCGATGATGGCATTGTAGAGCACCTTGACCTTGCGGCCATAGATGTCGTCGAGGTCGATAGTCATCGGCTTGTCCGGGCGCTGGGTCAGTTCGGCCAGGTCGGCGTCCGAACGGATGTCGTGCCGGTGCAGGCTGAGGCCATGGGCCAGGACCTCGAAGGCATTGTCGTAGAGGTGCAACACCTCCTTGCGCACCGTCTCCACCAGGGTATCGGGGAAATCGGCAACGGCCTCGTTGAGGTAGAGGGGGGCCACCAGGTCCGCCTTGGGCTGCGGGAAGATCTTGTATAGGACCTTAACCAACTGGTTGATGAGGGGGACCATGAGGGCGATGCCCAGGGTATTGAAGAGGGTATGAAAGACGGCGAGCTTGAGGGTCCAGTTGTCCTGGGCGATCCCCACCAGGGTGCTGAGCGAGTCCACCGCCACCAGGATGTAGTTCATGAAGATAATGGCCACCACGCCTGTCGTCACATTGAAGATGAGATGGGCGGCGGCGAGGCGCTTGCCATCCACGTTGGCGCTGATGGCCCCCAGGATGGCGGTGATGCAGGTGCCGACATTGGCGCCGATGGCCAGGGCCAGGGCGTTCTCATAGGTGATCTGGCCGGCGGCCAGGGCGGTGATGGTGATGACCAGGGTGGCGTGGCTGGACTGCATGACCACAGTGGCGAAGATGCCGATGGCGGTATAGATGAGCAGACCCGCCAGGCCGCCGACCGCGAACTGGGACAGGTCGATGGTCTCCTTAAAGGTCTCGAAGCCCTCCTTCATGTAGTGGATGCCGAGAAAGAGGAAGCCGAGACCGGCGAGGATGTAGCCGAGCCCCTTGGCGGCCTTGGAGCTCTGGAAGGCGAGGATGATGCCGAAGACCAGCATGGGCATGGCGTAGGCGGCGATGTCGATCTTGAGGCCGAAGCCGGCGATGAGCCAGGCCCCAGTGGTGGTGCCCAGATTGGCGCCGAAGATGATGCCGATACCGGCGGTCAAACCCAGCAGGCCGGCGCTGAGGAAGGAGATGGCAATGACCGACACCAGGGAGCTGGACTGCATGATGCTGGTGGAAACGACGCCAAAGGACATGCTTTTCCACAGCTTGTCGGTGGTGCGCTTGAGGATTTTCTCGAGTATGCCACCGGTATAGGCCTTGAAGCCGTCTTCCATAAACAGCATGCCGAACAGGAAGATGGCGACACCGGCCGCGATCTCCTTGAAGTTCGGACTGATCCAGAAACCATAGGCGAGAATGGCGAAAATGACGGGAAGGAGGCTTTTTTTCAGCATCGCCGATGCTCCGGGTCCAGAGGGAATTCAGGGAGCTCCCTCTCCCCGGTCGCTGGAAACCGGGCGATACCGCTTTCGTTCCAGGGAGATGGGGTGAGGTCGCCAGTTGCTAGCTAGTCCGCCAGGTGGGAGGCGGAAAAATCGAGCCGATGTCTTCCAATATCAGCGGTTAACAAAAGTGTTAGGCCAATGCGATAATATCATTCTATCAAATAACTGAAAATACAATCATGACCCTCAAACATCCCCGCTTCACCATCAGCCCGGAGAGCCTGCGCGAGCGTAGCCGCAACATCGTATATGGCCTGGTTCTCAGTATTGGCCTGGCCTCGTTAATATACTGGGGCCATATACAGTTCCCCCAGAGCTTCAACAATACCCTCCTCGTCTCCGTCTACCTCTTTTTGGTCGCGGCCAACTTGATCAACTATGTTCGTCATCGCCGCTATCTGCGGTTGGTCAAGGATCACTGGATCCAGATCCAGCCCGACCGCGTGCGTTTTCATGCCGCCGGCGCCATCACCGAACTGGACCTGGAGGAGGTCGCCGCCGTCAATGTTTACCGCCGGCGCGGGGCGCCGCGCCACGTTCAGATCAAGCGCAAGGATAATCGCGGTATCCGCCTGGAGGGCTATGGCGACATGGAGGGCCTGATCCAGGCCCTTAAGGCGCGCATACCCGCCGCTCATGTGACCGATCGCGGAGCTTGATAGCGCCTTCACCGCTCCGAGGCTGATCGCATGGGTATGCGAGCCAATCCGCCTCTTGAACCGATGCTCTTAATTATCAAATATTGAGTGGGGGTAATCAGAAATGCCGGAATTAATAATTCTTCTGGTGATTGCGTTATTGGTGGTTATTGTTTTTATCAACCGCAAGGATCGAAAAGATATCGAGGCTTTTGTTCTCGAGGGAGGCGTGAAGGAACGATTGGAGAAACTGATGAAATCGGAGGAGGAATATAAAAACGCATTGAGAAATTCCGATAAGGATAGAGCGCGAGACCTGGGTAGGAAGTATTACAAGGAAAAAACTGATTATGAATATTGGGAAGCCGCCGTGGAGCCATGCTGGGACATGGAAAACGTGAGTGAAAATGAGAAATACAGGATTAATAAAGAGATAAAAAACAGAAATTTGAAGCTTAGAAAATCAATAGTGGCTAAGAACGATCGGGCCTTGGCATGTGATATGAAGGCCATGAAGAATCAATCTAATCCCGCGGCGTTGGAATGACGGATATACGAGGCGGTTAATTTGTACTGATCTCCCGTGGGATATTCCGCCTCTGGTCCAATTTCCCAAGGAATACTTGGCCGTGGCCCGGCTTATGAACAAGGTCGGCCTGGCGCAACTCTTGGGTTATTTTACTATTTCGATATAGTCGTGGATGAACCTTGGTTTGCGGAAAACCGCCTTGGTAACACAATATTAACAAAACCGTAATAAATCTCTGTAACAATTCTGCAATCTTATCCTTGCTCCCGCCGTTCGGCCTCCGAAGGCCTGCTCTAAAAACCCAGCATGGAATGAAGATGCCCTTGGCCACCCTGGCTTGAGGGTTTTTTGATGACTGTCGTGTTCTGCCTTTAACCATCCACCTGAGAGGGGAAGTCTGTGTTTAGTGCCCTGATGCCGAAAAAAAACGAATTCTTCATCCAATTCAATACACATGCCGATCGCTGCGCGGCGGCGGCCAACGCCATGATGCGCATGATGACTCAGTTGGGTAAGGACCCCGCCGAGGTCACCCGTCTGATCCAAGAGATAGACATGGCGGAGGCCAGCGGCGACCGCATCGAGCACGAAACCATCGTCATGCTCCACAAGTCCTTCATCACCCCGATTGACCGCGACCAAATCCACATGATCGCCAGTGGTCTCGACTGCATCCTCAATCGCCTGCAGGACGTAGGGGAGTCGGTCATACTTTACGATCTCAAGGAGGCTACGCCAGAGGCGCGCGAGATAGCGGAACTGGCGGCCGATGCGGTGGAGCGGGTGCGCAAGGCCGTGACCCTGCTTGACAAGATGGGTGAGGCCACCACGGCACTGGAGTACTGCAAGGAAATTGATGCGCTCGAATCGAAGGCCGATAAGCTCTGGCGCGCCGGGATGTCGCGGTTGTTCCGCGAGGAAACCGATGCCATCCAAGTCATCAAGGTGAAGGGCATGTACCAAATTCTGGAGGCTGTTCTAGAGGCGGCCGAGAATATGGGTCAAACCCTCGAAGAAGTTATCCTCGCCAACGCTTGAGGAACCCATAATGGAAGCTCAAGCAGCAATACTTATTGGTACCTGGACCCTGGTCCTCCTCATTGCGGTCGCCCTGGCCTTCGACTTCATGAACGGATTTCACGACGGGGCAAACTCCATTGCCACCATCGTGGCCACCGGGGCCCTCACCCCCAAACAGGCGGTGTTGTTTGCCGCGACCCTCAACTTTGTTGCCCTCTGGGTCTTCCAGCTCAAGGTGGCGGCCACCGTTGGCAAGGGCGTCATCGATCCTTCCTTCGTGGATCATTACGTCATCTTCGGCTGTCTGGTGGGTGCCCTGTCCTGGAATATCATTACCTGGTATTACGGCATCCCCTCCTCCTCGTCTCATGCCCTTATCGGCGGTCTGGTGGGTGCCACCCTGGCCAAGGTTGGCGGTGGGGATGCCATCGTTTGGGGTAGCCTCTGGCAACTGAAGGGCTTTATTACCGTTCTGGCCTTCATCATCCTCTCCCCCCTGATCGGCTTCCTGATTGGCGGTACCTTGCAGCTCATTACCGCCTGGGTGTTTCGCAATCGAACGCCCCATCAGGTCGGGCGATGGTTTATGCGCGCTCAGTTGGTGTCGGCGGGCCTCTACTCCCTCGCCCATGGCGGTAATGATGCCCAAAAGACCATCGGTATCATCTGGCTCTTGCTGATCACGGCCGGCGCCGGTGGCGTACCCCTGATAGGGCATGTCGTCACCAAGGATGTGTCCACCCTGCCCATGTGGGTGGTGTATGCCTGTTATTTCTCCATCGCCTGGGGTACCTACCTGGGCGGCTGGCGTATCGTCAAGACCATGGGGTCAAAGATCACCAAGTTGACCCCGATCAGCGGTTCCAACGCTGCCCTGGGTGGTGGTATTACCCTGGGCCTGGCGACCATGGCCGGTATTCCCGTCTCGACCACCCATACCATCACCGGCTCCATCTTCGGTGTGGGCAGTACGCGCGGTAAATATGCCGTTAAATGGGGTATGGCGGGTAAGATTATGATGGCTTGGGTGCTGACCATTCCCGCCAGTGGCGCGATTGCCGCCATTTTCTGGTGGATTGGTAAACATACTTTCTAAATTAGCGGGTTCCTGTTGTAACTGCTCCGATGCCGGCCTGGTTCCGGCATCGGAGTTTTTTTTGCGCTTCTGGACGAGGCTTCCCGTCCCGTCATTGGCTCAGGACCAGCGAATTCTTACCTCCTCGATGGCGCGAGCCGAGGCCCGGTGGATATTGAGGGTGATCTTGTCAGCCTCGATCTGGGTGCCCGGGGCGGGGATGTTGCCCGTGCGGTTGAGGATGTAGCCGGCGATGGTGGAATAATCCTCGGAGGGCAGCGTGATCCCCAGGGTCTCGGCGATCTGGCTCAGTTCGGTGCGGCCGCTGGTCAGGTAGTCGTGCTCGTCCAGCTTCTGGAAGAGGCTCGACGAGGGCTCCTTGCCGTCGTACTCGTCGCTCAGGTCCTCGACCACTTCCTCGACAATGTCCTCGACCGTGATGATGCCCTCGGCGGCGCCAAATTCATCCACCACCACGGCGACCACCTCCCCCGTCTGGCGTAACTGCACCAGCAGGTTCTGGACGCTCTTGGTGGCCGGTACATAGAGGGCCTCGCGGATGAAATCCGCGATGGGCCGGTCCTCGGGCTCGCCGAGCAGGTCCAGCACATACAGCATGCCGACGATCTGGTCGATGCGTTCCTCGAAGACGGGCAGGCGGGCGTGGGAGGTCTCGATGGCCAGGCGCCGGGCCTCGCCACAGGTCGCTTCCCTGTCGATGGCGGTGACGGCGATCAGGGGGCGCATGCTGTCCTCGACCCGTGTCTCGGTAAAGTTGAAGAGGCGCTGGATCATCTGCTTCTCGACGGGCTGGATGTCGCCGTCGGTGGAGGCGGGCATCTTCAACATGGTGATCATCTCCTCACGTAGGGTGAAGGGGTTGCGATCCGTGCCGCCCACCAGCTTGGCCAGGAGCTTGGTCACGGCGCTGAAGAAAATCAGGATGGGCCAGAAGAGGAGGGAGAAGAAGCGCAGGGCAAAGATGACAATGGGGGTGAGGGTGTCGGCGCGCTGCTGGAAGACGCTCTTGGGGACGATCTCGCCGAAGACCCAGATGAGGGGCGCCGCCAATACCACGGCCATCCAGCTCCCTTGATCCCCGAAGAGGTGGATCATGAGGGCGGTGACCATGGTGGTGTTGGTGACGACGGCAATATTGGTGCCCACCAGGGTGGTGGAGAGCAACCATTCCGGTTTCTTCAGCATGGCGATCGCCAGCTTGGCGCCCTTGGAGCCCTTGGCGGCATCGTGGCGCAGCTTGATCTGATCGGCGCTGACCACGCCGATCTCGGAACCCGAGAAGAAGCCTTCCAGCAGGAGGCAGAGAAGGATGACGAGCAGGGTAGTGACGATGTCCATGTATCGGGAGTTCTCGCGGTGGGGATCGGGGAGCGGCGGGAGTTGGCGTCAGGGGCGCGCGGCTTCGTCCGGGGGGAGGGCCGCACCGCCCGCCTCGGGCGATGGGCCAGGCTCAACCCCGGTCTCCAGGGCATTGGGTGTAGCCCCGGGGAGCAGCTCCACCAGAATCTCCAGGATGCGGTTGGCCTCGATGCGCTGGGCGGTGAAGTGGAAGGGCCAGATCTCCACGCTGGCGCCCTCCGTGGGGAGTTCACCGAAGTGATGCAGCACCAGACCACCCAGGGTGCGGATATCCTCGACCTCGAAATTGGCGTGGAAACGGGCGTTGAAGTCCTCGAGGGGGGTCGCGCCGGGCAGGGCGAAGCGGTTGTCCGCGAGTTCGTGGCACCAGTCATCGTCCGCCTCGTCCGAGGGCGTCGGGATATCGCCGAAAATGGACTCCAGCAGGTCGGCCATGGTGATGACGCCGGTGACACCGCCGTATTCGTCCACGACGAGGGCGAAGGACTTCTTGCGTTGGCGGAAGGTGGCGAAGAGGTCGGAGGCGGACTTGGATTCGGGGACGAAGTAGGGGGGGCGTAGCAGACCCTCGCGGGTATGCCAGCCCTGGCCCAGATTGTTGATGTCCACCGCCAGCAGGTCCCGGGCGTGGAGGATGCCAATGATGTTGTCGCGGTTATCGTCATAGACGGGCATGCGCGACTGGCGGCTGTCGCGGAAGGTCGCCAGGATCTCGCCGCCCGTGGCCTCGACGGGGACAAAGGTGACGTCGGCCCGGGCCGTCATGAGGTCGTTCACGCGCTGACTGCCGAAATCGAAGATCTGGTCGATGTACTGGGCCTCGGCGTGGTCCAGGGTGCCCTCGCCGACCGCCACATGGGCCAGGGTGCGGACCATGTCCTCGGTGACAATATTGCCCTTGGAGCGCTCCTTGCCGACGATGAGGGTGGTGAAAAACTCGGATGCCGCGCGCACCACCCAGCGGAGGGGGGTGATCAGGCGGGCAAACTGGTCGATGGGCCCGCTCTCGAAGGTCGCGAAGGCGACATTATTGCGGATGGCCAGCACCTTGGGCGTGATCTCGCCAAACACCAGCAGGAGGGGGACCATGACGAAGAGGTTGACGAATTTGTTATCCGCCCCGAAAAGCTGGATCACCATGGCCGCCGAAATGACCGAGGCGGCGACGTTGACGAACTCGTTACCGATGAGGATGGTGACGATGAGGCGGCGCGGTTCGCTCAAGAGGCGCTCGATGAGATCCACGCGGCGATTGCCATCCACGCGCATCTTTTCCACCTGCGTCTTATTGAGGGAAAAGAGGGAGGTTTCGGTGCTGGAAAAAAAGCCCGAAAAGCCAAGCAGGATAATGAAGATGACCAGTTCGATGATTAATGCGATGTCCAAGGGGGGCTTTGCCTCGTTTAAGCGGGATGTTGTGGAATGTCATTCGGTTGGGGTAGCTGGTCATCGACCCGGCTAATCACCACTTTACGAATGTGACGCTGGGAGGCGTCGCGGATCTGCACCCTCATGCCATCGAAAAGGAAGCTTTCGTCCTTGGCGGGGATGCGTGCCGTGTGGTTCAAAATCCAGTGGCTGACCCGGTCCGTGGGTTTACCCGGGATTTCAATGTCGAAAAAGTCCTCGATCACGCGCAGCTCGACATGTCCGCTGACCAGAATGCCGCCATCCGTGAGGGTCTCGAACTGTTCCGGGGCCTCGTCGCTCTCGTCGTAGATCTCGCCCACCACCTCCTCGAGGATGTCCTCCAGGGTGAGAACGCCCTCCAGATAGCCGCTGTCGTCCACCACTAACGCCATGTGCTGCTTATGTTTACGTAGCAAGGGCAGTAGCTTGTCGATCATCTGATTGGCGGGGATGAAGAGCGGTTCGCGGCCTATCTCCAGGGCACTGAGGTCCATGCGGCCCGTGACCATGGCCTCCAGCAGGTCTCGGGCAAACAGCACCTTGAGAATGACGTTGGGGTTGTCGCCATGAAGAGGAACGCGGGAATAGGCCTCCTTGATGATCTCCGTTGTCAGGTCTTGCAGGGTGCGGCGGCCGTCGAGGCTGAAGACCCGGCGCCGGGGGGTCATGACGTCCTCGGCGCGCAGGTCGTTGAGGCTAAAGACGCGTTCGATCATCTCGCGCTCGTCGGCCTCGATGGTCCCTTCCTCTTCGCCATGTTCCACCATGCTGATGAGTTCCGCCTCGGTGACCAGGGGGTCGGCCTGCTTGCCGGCGAGACGATGAGCCAGGTTGGTGAGGCTGAGGAAGAGCCAGACCAGGGGGTAAATGGCGCGCATGAAGGCGTAGAGCATTGGCCCCGCCACCAGGGAGATGCGCTCGGCATAGTGGGTAGCCAGGCTTTTGGGGGTGATCTCGCCGAAGACGAGGAGGAGCAGGGTGATGACGCCCACGGCGATGCCGGGGCCAAGGTGACCGAACCAGTCGGTGGCGACCACGGTGGCGAGGGCGGAGGCGCCGACATTGACCAGGTTGTTGCCGATCAGGATGGCAATCAGCATGGGGGCCGGTTCTTTCTTGAGTCGATAGACGGCGGTGGCTCCCCGGCGACCTTCCCGGTGGAGGGCTTGGGCGCGGGCCAGGGAGAGAGAGGTGAGGGCGGTCTCCGATCCGGAGAAAATGCCTGACAGGACAAGCAGGATGGCGAGAATCAATAGTTCTTGCATCGGGGAAGGGTGGTGGGGGACTCCACGCGGCCTCGGACGATTCGAGGCCGCTAGTTTATCCGAATTGTCCTCCGATACTAGCGGGATTCTTTACCGGATTTCGTGGCTTTAATTGCGCCACCGCAATTGTTCGCGCCATCGCCGCCTGTAGAATCCGGCTGGTCTGAATACCCGGTTTCCCGAGGATTGGCGAGCGGTTCCCCTGGCCGCCCACCCCCTGTCCGCCGAACGACCGCCCTTGTACCTCTGATTTCTTCTGGAGATATCACATGACGGGTCTCGCGCCGATGCGCCTCTTCCTATTAGTCGCCACCCTGCTCGCGCCAGGACTGGCGGCCGCCACCGAGTCAGCCAATCGTCTCGATCTGACGGGGCACTGGGTGGGATTCGTGTCCATCCTGATCTTCGTTGTCGCCTATGGCTTCGTGATGGTCGAGGAGTTTACCCATCTGCGGAAGTCCAAGCCCGTCATGCTGGCCGCCGGCATCATCTGGGTGCTGATCGCGATCGTCTATGCCCAAAATGATCTGCCGACGCAGGCCGGGGAGGCCGTGCGCCATAACATCCTGGAGTTCGCCGAACTCTTCCTTTTCCTGCTGGCGGCCATGACCTACATCAACGTCATGGACGAACGGAATGTCTTCGAAGCCCTGCGCTCCTGGCTCATCAGCCGTGGTTTTGGCTACCGGAAACTCTTCTGGATGACAGGCCTCCTGGCCTTCTTTATCTCCCCGGTGGCGGACAACCTGACCACGGCCCTGCTGATGGGCGCGGTGGTCCTGGCGGTAGGATCCGACAGCCCCAAGTTCGTGGCCCTGTCCTTTATCAACATCGTGGTCGCCGCCAATGCCGGTGGCGCCTTCAGTCCCTTTGGGGATATCACTACCCTGATGGTGTGGCAGAAGGGCCTCCTGGATTTCTGGACCTTCTTCCTGCTCTTCATCCCCTCCGTGGTCAATTTCGTGGTGCCGGCGGCCATCATGCACTTCGCGGTGCCCGATGTGGTGCCTCCGGCCGGGGGGAAGAAGGTGCCCATGCGCCGTGGCGCCAAACGCGTCATCCTGCTGTTCCTCCTGACCATCGTCACGGCGGTCAGCTTCCATAACTTCCTGCACCTGCCGCCGGTCTTGGGGATGATGACGGGGCTGGCCTATCTCAAGATATTTGGTTACTTCCTCAAAAAGACCGGCGAAAAAACCCTGCTGCCGGGCGAGAGCCTGGCGGATGCCATGCCCTTCGACATCTACCGCAAGCTGGCGCGGGCGGAGTGGGACACCCTCATGTTCTTCTACGGCGTGGTGCTGTGCGTGGGTGGCCTGGGCTTCATCGGCTACCTGGCGCTGATATCCGAATTCATCTATATCGACCTGGGGCCGACCACGGCCAATATCCTCATCGGCCTGCTCTCCGCCATCGTGGACAACATCCCGGTCATGTTCGCGGTTCTGAGTATGCAGCCGGAAATGGCCCAGGGTCAGTGGTTGCTGGTGACCCTGACGGCGGGGGTAGGCGGCAGCCTGCTATCCATCGGCTCCGCGGCGGGCGTGGCCCTCATGGGCCAGTCCAAGGGCATGTACACCTTTGCCAGCCACCTCAAATGGACTTGGGCGGTGGCCCTGGGTTATGCCGCCAGCATCCTCTGTCACCTCTATCTCAACGCCAGTAGCTTCTAGAATCGGGCGCTGGGGTTGATGCTTTCAACCTCCGCTTCCTCCGCCTATACGGATCTCCCGAAAGGCCTGGCCATCAGGGTAGCCGCCGCCGATAATCCTCCAGGGGGGCACATTGGACCATGGCCTCCAGGGCCCGGAGGTTGGTGAGGCGGACGTGCTTGCGATCGACCACGAGCAGTCTTTCCTCGTGGAAGCGGGTGAAGAGGCGGCTGACGGTTTCGACGGCCAGACCCAGGTAGTTGCCGATCTCGTGGCGGGACATACTGAGATAGAAATCGGTGGGGCTCAAACCCCGCTTTTGCAGGCGTTGGGAGAGGCTGAGCAGGAAGGTGGCCAGGCGGTCCTCGGCGCTCTTCTTGCCCAGCAGGAGCAGCATCTCGGTCTCCTGGGCGATCTCCTTACTGAGAAGACGGTACATCTGGTGCTGAAGGGATGGGATGTTGACGCTCAGTTCCTCGAAGCGGGAAAAGGGCACCTCGCAGAAGGCGGTGGTCTCCAGGACCTTGGCGGAGCAGCTATGGGCATTATTCTCGATGGCGTCCAGGCCGATGATTTCACCCGGCAGATGGAACCCCAGCACCTGTTCCCCACCTTCCGAACTGGGGGCAAAGGTCTTGACGGAGCCGGTCTTGACGACGAAGAGGGAGCGGAAACGGTCTCCGTGCTGAAAAAGGTAGTCCCCACGGTGCAGGGGGCGGTTGCGGCGGACGATGGTGTCCAGGCGCTCCACGTCCTCGGGGTTTAACCCCAGGGGCAGGCAGAGGGCGGAGAGGCTGCAATTCTTGCAGGCGATCCGTATGGCCTCGAAGGATATCACCTTGTTTTCGTGCATCGCTGGGAGGCTGGAGGATTTCATACCCACCATTTTGCTATCTAAATTGATTAGGATCAAGTAAACGGCAGGTTAAAAATGCCTGGCCGCCAGCCGCCACGATCCGTGCGCGGAGACCATTGAGACCAGGCGGCTATTTTGTTAGCCTGCGCCGGTTACGCGGGACCGTCCCGCGCGCTCTGCGGCTCCTTCCTCATGACCAAATACATCTTTATTACGGGCGGCGTGGTTTCATCCCTTGGCAAGGGTATCGCGGCCGCCTCCCTGGCGGCCCTGCTGGAAGCGCGCGGCCTGCGCGTGACCATGATCAAGCTGGATCCCTACATCAACGTGGACCCAGGGACCATGAGCCCTTTCCAGCATGGCGAGGTCTTTGTGACCGACGACGGGGCCGAGACCGACCTCGACCTGGGCCACTATGAGCGCTTCCTGCGCACCCGCATGGGGAGCAACAACAACTTCACCACCGGCCAGATTTACGAGAGCGTCATCCGCAAGGAGCGCCGGGGCGATTATCTCGGCGGCACGGTGCAGGTGATCCCCCACATCACCGATGAGATCAAGGCCAGCATCCGTCTGGGTGCCGGCGCCGCCGACATCGCCATGGTCGAGATCGGCGGCACCGTGGGCGATATCGAATCCCTGCCCTTCCTGGAGGCCATCCGCCAGATGCGGGTGGAGGAGGGGCGCGAGAACGCCCTCTTCATGCACCTGACCCTGGTGCCCTACATCAAGACCTCGGGGGAGATCAAGACCAAGCCCACCCAGCACTCGGTCAAGGAACTGAGGTCCATCGGTATCCAGCCCGACATCCTGCTGTGTCGCGCCGAGCAGGACATCCCCAAGCCCGAGCGGCGCAAGATCGCCCTCTTCACCAATGTCCCGGAGGCGGCGGTGATCTCCGCCGTGGACGCGGACAACATTTACCGTATTCCCCTTCTGCTGCACGCCCAGGGTCTGGATGATTTGGTGGTCAGCCAATTTGGTCTGGGGGTGCCCGCTGCGGATCTAAGCGAATGGCTGAGGGTCCTGGATGGCTTCGACCAGCCCGTCGCCACCGTGACGGTGGGTATGGTCGGCAAATACATGGACCTCACCGAGGCCTACAAGTCCCTGTCCGAGGCCCTGGCGCATGCCGGGGTCCAGACCCATACCCGGGTCAAGGTCCGCTACGTCGATTCCGAGCGGGTCGAGACCGAGGGCACCGCCTGTCTTCAGGGCCTGGACGCCATCCTGGTCCCCGGCGGCTTTGGCGAACGAGGCATCGAGGGCAAGATCCAGGCGGTACGTTACGCCCGGGAGCGCCGCATTCCCTATCTGGGCATCTGCCTGGGCATGCAGGTGGCGGTGATCGAATACGCCCGCGACGTGGCGGGACTGGCCGGCGCCCATAGCACCGAATTCAACGCCGCGACCCCCCACCCGGTCATAGCCCTCATCACCGAGTGGCAGACGGAGGAGGGCCAGATCGAGCGGCGCGGCCAGGACACCGACCTGGGCGGCACCATGCGCCTGGGTGGCCAGACCTGTCGTCTGGAGCCGGGCAGCCTGGCGCGGGCTGTCTATGGCCAGCCCCAGGTCCGCGAGCGCCACCGCCATCGTTACGAGTTCAACAATCGCTATCTGGACCCCTTGAAGGACGCGGGCCTGCGCTTCTCCGGCTGGTCCCTGGACGGTCGCCTGGTGGAGATGGTGGAGATCCCCGATCACCCCTGGTTCATCGCCTGCCAGTTCCATCCCGAGTTCACCTCGACCCCGCGCGATGGCCATGCGCTCTTCACGGGCTTTATCCGCGCCGCCCTCGAATACCAGGGTGCGGCGGCCGGGAAGGACGCCTGATGCGGCTCCTGAACTTCGAGGTCGGACTGGATCGCCCCATCTTTCTGATCGCCGGCCCCTGCGTCATCGAGAGCCCGGGCCTGGCCCAGGAAGTGGCGGGGTATCTCCAGGAACTGACGGCGGAACTGGGCATCCCCTTCATCTTCAAATCCTCCTTTGACAAGGCCAATCGTTCCTCCATCGGCGGCTTTCGCGGCCCCGGCCTGGAGGCGGGCCTGCGTATCCTCGAAGGGGTGCGCGCCGGGTTGGGGGTGCCAGTCCTCACCGATGTCCACGAGGACACGCCTCTGTGGGAGGTGGCGGAGGTGGTGGATGTCCTGCAGACGCCGGCCTTCCTCTGCCGCCAGACCAATTTCATCCTGGCCGTCGCCGAGATGGGCCTGCCCGTCAATATCAAGAAGGGCCAGTTTCTGGCGCCCTGGGATATGAAGCGGGTGGTGGAGAAGGCCCGCTCCACGGGCAACGACCAGATCATGGTCTGCGAGCGGGGCGTGAGCTTCGGCTACAACAATCTCGTCTCCGATATGCGCGCCCTGGCGGTGATGCGCGAGACCGGCTGCCCCGTGGTCTTCGACGCGACTCACTCGGTCCAGTTGCCGGGAGGGCAGGGGGACAGCTCCGGCGGGCAGCGGGAATTCGTCCCCGTACTGGCGCGGGCCGCGGTGGCCGCGGGTATCTCGGGTCTCTTCGTGGAGACCCACCCCGACCCCACCCAGGCCCTGAGCGACGGACCCAATTCCTGGCCCCTGGGGCGGATGCGGGAGCTGCTGGAAACCCTGGTCGAGATCGATCGGGTGGTCAAGGGGCGGAGATTTGCCGAGGCGGATCTTTAAGCCACCGCCGCGAGACCGCTTTTTTTCAAATTTTGGGGGTGATCCCCCTGGGGAGTTGCATCATGTCCGAGATCATCGACGTCCGTGCCCGGGAAATTCTGGATTCGCGCGGCAATCCCACCGTCGAGGCCGATGTCATCACCGCCGATGGCGCCGTTGGCCGCGCCGCCGTTCCCTCTGGCGCCTCCACCGGCTCCCGCGAGGCCCTGGAGCTGCGCGATGGGGACAAGAGCCGCTACCTGGGCAAGGGGGTGCGCAAGGCCGTGGCCCATATCGAGGGCGAGCTGAAACAGGCGGTGGTCGGCATGGAGGTCACCGACCAGGGGGGTATCGACCGGCGCATGATCGAACTCGACGGCACCGAGAACAAGGGCCGGCTCGGCGCCAATGCCCTGCTGGGCGTCTCCATGGCCGTGGCCCATGCCGCCGCCCAGGAAGAGACCCTGCCCCTCTACCGTTATCTCGGCCAGGGCCACTACCGGCTGCCGGTGCCCATGATGAACATCATCAATGGCGGCCAGCACGCGGACAACAGCGTGGACTTTCAGGAGTTCATGATCCTGCCCGTGGGCGCCCCCAGCATCCGCGAGGCGGTGCGCTATGGTGCCGAGGTCTTCCATGCCCTCAAGGCCGTGCTGAAGGGCCGGGGGCTCGCCACCTCCGTGGGCGACGAGGGGGGCTTCGCCCCGGACCTGCCCTCCAACATTGCCGCGGTGGAGGCGATCCTGGAGGCCATCGGCAAGGCTGGTTTCACGGCGGGCAAGGATATCTGGATCGGCCTGGATGTGGCCGCCTCCGAGTTCTACCAGGACGGCATCTATGATCTGGCCGGTGAGGGCCGCAAACTCGACGCCGACGGCGTGATCGACCTGCTGGAGGGCTGGGTCAAGCAGTACCCCATTCTGACCATCGAGGATGGCCTGGCGGAAGGCGACTGGGACGGCTGGAAGCGCCTGACCGAGCGCCTGGGCAACCGGGTCCAGATCGTCGGCGACGACCTCTTCGTCACCAACACCCAGATCCTCAAGCAGGGTATCGACCGGGGCATCGCCAACTCCATCCTCATCAAGGTCAACCAGATCGGCACCCTGACCGAGACCCTGGAGGCTATCGCCATGGCCCATGCCGCGGGCTACACGGCCGTCGTCTCTCATCGCTCGGGCGAGACCGAGGACACCACCATCGCCGACCTGGTGGTGGCTACCGCCACCGGCCAGATCAAGACCGGCTCCCTGTCCCGCTCGGATCGCGTCGCCAAATACAACCAGTTGATGCGTATCGAGGATCAGTTGGGCGCCGAGGCCGATTTTGCTGGCCGGTCGGCCTTCCGCTGGCTTTGAACCCGACCTGCCGGCGCCTGACCGGCGCCGGCGAAACCTGATTCCGGTCGCCCATGCGCATCCTGATTTTTGTCCTGCTGCTGTTGCTTGGCTGGCTCCAGTACCGCCTCTGGGTGGGCGAGGGCAGCCTGGCGGAGGTAGCCGCCCTGCGCCACGAGATCCTGGCCCAGGGCGAGGAATTGGAAAAGCTGCGCACCCGTAACCGCCGCCTGCAGGCCGAGGTGGAAGATCTACGCCAGGGCCAGGATGCCCTGGAGGAGCGCGCCCGCAGTGAATTGGGGATGATCAAGGAGGGGGAAATCTTTCTCCAGGTCATAGAGCCGCAAACGCCGATGCCCCTGGCTCGGGAAGAAGGCAAGGCCAGGTTCCCGGCTGGGACGGCCAAGGTTCCCCAGGCTGCCTCCAGCCTGGGCCCCACGCCGGCGACCAAGTCCGAGGCTAAGCCCGAGGCTAAGCCCGAGGCTAAGCCCGAGGTCAAGTCCGAGGTCAAGTCCGATTCGAAGCCCGAGGCCAAGTCCAAACCCGAGCCGAAACCGGCGTCCAAGCCCGAGGTTAAGTCGGGGACGAAGCCTGTATCCAAATCCGAGTCGAAGTCCTCACCCAAGCCCGAGGCGAAGTCGGCACCTAAGTCGGCACCTAAGCCGGAGTCCAAGCCCAAGCCCGAGGCAAAGCAGGCGCCCAAGCCTAGGTCTGAGTCGAAGCCCGCACCGAATCCCGAGTCCAAGCCGGCCGCCAAGCTCGAGTCCAAATCCCCGCCTATGTCCGAGTATAAGGCCGGTGACTGAAGCCGCCTGTTGGGCACTGATCCCCGCCGCCGGGGCCGGCCGGCGCATGGGCGCGGCCATCCCAAAGCAATACCTGGACCTGGCGGGTCAGCCGGTGCTCGAATACAGCCTGCGGCTCTTTCTGGACCATCCACGGATTCGGGGCCTGGCGATCGCCCTGGACGCGGCGGATGAGCGCTGGGAGGCACTGCCCTCGGCACATCATCCCGCCATAATCCGCGTCACCGGTGGCGCCGAGCGGTGTCATTCGGTCCTAAATGCCCTGGAGGCCTTGGCGGGGCGTGCCCGGGAGGACGATTGGGTGCTGGTCCACGACGCCGCCCGGCCCTGTCTTCGGCGCGAGGACCTGGATCTGCTCATCTCAACCCTGGAACATCACCCCGTCGGTGGCCTCCTCGGGGTCCCGGTCCGGGATACCATGAAGGCCGCGAACGCCCGTGGCGAGGTCTTGAACACCGTGTCCCGCGCGGGTCTCTGGCATGCCTACACGCCCCAGATGTTCCGCCTGGGGCCCCTGCGCCAGGCGCTGCGTCAGGCCATCGCGGCGAGCCAACTGGTGACGGATGACGCCAGCGCCCTGGAGATCGCCGGCTTCCAGCCCCTGCTGGTGGCGGGCCATGCCGATAACATCAAGATTACCCGCCCCGAGGACCTGGCCTTGGCTCATTTCCATCTGTTGAAACAGGGACGGCTATGCTGATTGGACAGGGTGTCGATGCCCATCGCTTCGGCCCTGGCCGACCCCTGGTGCTTGCTGGCGTCCAGGTGCCACACGACCAGGGACTGGAGGCCCATTCCGACGGCGACGTGGCCATCCACGCCCTCTGCGACGCCCTGCTCGGCGCCGCGGGTTTGGGCGATATCGGCCGCCATTTTCCGGATACCGACGCCGCTTACGCCGGGATCGACAGCCGTATCCTACTGCGCCGGGTTATGGCCTCCCTGGGGGATCTGGGCCTCGCCGTTCACAATGCCGACCTTACCCTCGTCGCCCAGCAACCCAGGCTGGCCGCCTACATCCCCGCCATGACCCTGACCCTCGCCACCGACCTTGGCTGCCCCCCGGCCCGCGTCAACCTCAAGGCCACCACCACCGAGCGCATGGGCTTCACCGGCCGCGGCGAGGGTATCGCCGCCTTCGCCGTGGTGCTGTTGCGGGAAAGGGGCGATGAGGGTCCACAATGAATTACCGAGTCGTCAACCGCATCTGGCAGTCGGCGACGCTTTTCCTCGCTCCGCCGCTCATCGTCCTCCTCCTCTGGTTCAGGCCTGCGATGGACCTCTACCAGTGGCTCCTGTGCCTGCACCTGCCTTTGCTCATGCTCCACGAGGCCGAGGAATACGTGCTTGCGCCCATTGGGTTCAAGGAGTTCTTCAATCTCAAGACCCCGTTTGGCTCGAAGACCGACCCCGACTTCCCGCTGGATGACGCCTACGTTTTCCAGGTCAACATCCTGATCGCCTACCCGATCGTGATCCTCGGCGCAATCCTTGCCGGGGTAGCGCCCTGGCTCGGTTTCTCGATGATCTGGTTCGAACTCATCATCAACAACGCGACGCACACGATCCTCTTCCAGGGGGCCAAGCCTTCCTACAACCCGGGGCTCATCACCAACTCCTTCCTGCTCTTGCCATACGGCATAATCACGCTGCTGGTGGCGACGGGGTTCTTCACCCCGCTCGACTGGGCACTCTCAGTCGTCATCGGCATCGGGATAGCCGCCATGCTCGGCCTCAAGACCCGCGGACGGCTGGCCAGGCTCAAGGGAAAACCTGGTTCAAACCACGGCATTGGCAAAGAATGAGGAAAATGGCCTAACTGCTCAAGTCTTTTCCCAAGGAGTAACCCACGGCCGAGATCACCCCCTTCGATGTTGCCGACTACCTGGATAGCGAGGAAATGATCGCTGAATACCTTTCCGTGGCAATGGAAGACCCTGATCCGGATCACTTCCTACAGGCCGTGGGAGCTGTTGCCCGCGCGCGGGGCATGACCCAACTTGCCAAAGACGCCGGAGTTTCTCGCGAAAGCCTCTATAAGGCCCTCGCGCCTGGCGCCAAGCCCAGGTACGAAACGGTATTCAAACTCATGCACGCCCTTGGTGTTCAATTCAAGGTTCAGGCTGTCCCCTGAATCTCAGAATAACTTTCCTCGTGAATCGCCCCAGAGATCGATCGCCAGAGGGGCACGGCGCTAGCAGGCCGTGCCCGGAACCCGTCGGTGAAGTAGCTAACGTTCAGCCTCCCAGGGCATCGAGAAATTTCTCCGCGTCCAGGGCGGCCATGCAGCCGGAGCCGGCGGAGGTGATGGCCTGGCGATAGACGTGGTCCATGACGTCGCCGGCGGCGAAGACGCCGGGGACCGAGGTGGCGGTGGCGTTGCCGTCGCTGCCGCTTTGGACCCTGATGTAGCCGTTGTGCAGTTCCAGTTGGCCCTCGAAGAGCTGGGTGTTGGGTTGGTGACCGATGGCGATGAAGACGCCCTGGAGCTCGATGTCCTGGGTGGCGCCGTCCTGGACATTGCGGACCCGCATGCCGGTAACGCCCGTGGGGTCACCCAGGACCTCGTCCAGGGTGCTGTTCCAGAGGATCTTGACGTTGCCGTGCTCGGCCTTTTCGAAGAGGTGCTGTTGGAGGATCTTCTCCGAGCGCAGGGCATCCCTTCGGTGGACCAGGATGACCTCGGCGGCGATGTTGGAGAGATAGAGGGCCTCCTCCACCGCCGTGTTGCCGCCGCCGATGACGGCGACCTTCTGATTGCGGTAGAAGAAGCCGTCGCAGGTGGCGCAGGCGGAGACGCCCCGGCCGCGGAATTCCTGCTCGGAGGGGAGGCCCAGATAACGGGCACTGGCTCCGGTGGCGATGACGAGGGCGTCGCAGCTATAGTCGCCGGCATCGCCGGAGATGCGGAAGGGCCGCTGGCTCAGGTCCACCTGGTTGATGTGATCCAGGATGATCTGGGTCTCGAAGCGCTCGGCGTGGCGGAGCATGCGCTCCATCAGGTCCGGACCCTGGACGCCGTCGGGGTCGCCGGGCCAGTTGTCCACGTCCGTGGTCGTCATCAACTGGCCGCCCTGTTCCATGCCCGTGACCAGGACCGGATGCAGATTGGCCCGGGCGGCATAGACGGCGGCCGTGTAGCCCGCGGGTCCGGAACCCAGGATCAGCAGGCGGCAGTGCTTATTGGCGTTCATGGCGGGACTCCTTGAATCTTGAGGGCAGGGCCGCCCCTGATAAGGGGTAGCGTTGACCTACATGTTACGGATGGACCCCTGTCGGGTAAAGGATGGTCGGTTGGACCCCGGGGGTCGGGTGAACCGGCTTGGCATGGGCGCAGTTTCCAGGCAGGATGGCGGCATCGGCTCAACCACCCCCGCCCCTATAATAGGGGGCTAAACGGAGGGAGTGAATTTGGCACAGGCGACTCGGGTCGGGCAACTGACCTTCAGTGATTATTTTCAGCGCGTGGTGCGCGAGGCCATCATGTGGTCTCTGTTCGCGGTCGCCCTCTTTCTGGCGGCCTGTCTGGTTTCCTATGCCCCCGAGGATCCGGGCTGGACCCACATCGAGCCGAGCAATCAGGTCCAGAATCTGGGCGGTCCCTTTGGGGCCTGGTTCGCGGACGTGGTCCTGTCGCTCTTCGGCTACTTTGCCTACCTGCTCCCCATCGCCATTGCCTGGACAGCCTGGCTGACCTTGCGCGGCATGGACGACGAGGCGGAGACGCGGGTGCAACGCCTGGCCCTGCGGCTGCTTGGCTTTGTGCTCACCCTGGGCGCCGGCAGTGCCCTGGCGGGTATCCTGCTGCAGGGCATTCCCGTCCCGCTCCCGAATGGCATCGGCGGTGGTGTCGGTCAGTTGGTCGGCGGCAAGCTGGTGGCCAGCTTTCACCCATCGGGTGCCTCCCTGCTATTGGCACCCCTCTTCCTGGCCGGGATCACCTTCTTTACCGGCCTGTCCTGGCTGGCGGTGCTGGATGGCATTGGCTGGCTGACCCTGCTGCTGTGGCGGGCAGCTAACCAGTTGGTGCTCTGGTTCATGCGGCCGCCAATCGAGAAGGCACCGGTGCGGGCCCGGGAGCCGGCGGCCGTCGCGCTTCGCGAACCCGAATTGATCGAGGAGGAGGCTCTGCTGGATGAGGAAGACCTGATCGAGCTGGCCCGGCCCCTGCCCGTGGAGATCGAGCCCCCCTGCGAACCACCGGTTAAAAGACCTCACGTCAAGCCGGAGGCCAAACCTCAGCCCAAGCCAGAAGCCAAAGCCCAGCCCAAGCCAAGCCTCAAGGCCACCCAACCCAGTATCCCCCTCCAGCCCCCCGAACTGCCCCAGGATAAGGCGGACGGGGCCGAGCTATTGCCCATGGCCCCTCTGGGCCTGGAGAGTGAGTTGCCGCCCCTGCTGCTCCTGGACGAGGCGCGCCGCAGCGGCAAGGGCTATTCCAAGGACCAGCTTGACGAACTCTCGCGCCAGGTGGAGATCAAGCTGGCGGACTTTGGCGTCACCGTCCAGGTGGTCGCCGTTCACCCAGGCCCCGTGGTGACCCTCTTCGAGATGATGCCCGCGCCGGGGACCAAGGCCAGCAAGATCACCGGCCTGTCCCGGGATATCGCCCGGGCCCTCTCCACCGTCAGTGTGCGGGTGGTCGAGGTGATTCCCGGCAAGTCCGTCATCGGCCTAGAGATCCCCAACAACTTCCGGGAGACGGTGGCCCTGAGCGAGATCCTGGGTTCCAGCGCCTATCAGGATGCCAAGTCGCCCCTGACCCTGTCCCTTGGCACCGATATCTCCGGGCACCCGGTGGTGGCGGACCTGGCGCGCATGCCCCACGCCCTCATCGCTGGCACCACGGGCTCGGGCAAGTCCGTGGCCCTCAACGCCATGATCCTCAGCCTGCTTTACAAGGCCGGACCCCGCGACGTGCGCCTCATCATGGTCGATCCCAAGATGCTGGAGCTATCGGTATACGAGGGCATACCGCACCTGCTCACGCCGGTGGTGACGGACATGAAGGAGGCCGCCAACGCCCTGCGGTGGTGCGTGGCGGAGATGGAGCGGCGCTACAAGCTGATGTCGCGGCTGGGGGTGCGCAATATCGGTGGTTACAACCGCAAGGTCGCCGATGCCCTGGCGGCGGGCCAACCTATCCTCGATCCCCTTTACAACCTGGCGCGGGAAATGCCCATGGACTCGCCGCCCGCCCTGGATCATCTCCCCTACATCGTCGTCATCATCGACGAATTGGCGGATATGATGATGGTGGTGGGCAAGAAGGTGGAGGAGCTTATCGCCCGCCTGGCGCAGAAGGCCCGCGCCTCCGGCATCCACCTGCTGCTGGCGACCCAGAGGCCCTCGGTGGATGTGCTGACCGGCCTCATCAAGGCCAACATCCCGACCCGCATGGCCTTTCAGGTGTCCTCCCGCATCGACTCCCGCACCATCCTCGACCAGATGGGCGCGGAGCATCTTCTCGGCAATGGCGATATGCTCTATTTGCCGCCGGGGACCAGCATCCCCTACCGTATCCACGGGGCCTTCGTCGATGACCATGAGGTGCATAAAATCGTTGAATTCCTGCGCGCCCAGGGCGAGCCGGACTATATCGACACCATCCTCATGGACATGGGCGATGGTATCCCCGGCATCGACCCGGAGCCGCGCCCGGGTGGCGACCTGGAGGATCAGGACCCCCTCTTCGACGAGGCGGTGCAGATCGTGGTGGAATCCCGCCGCGCCTCCATTTCCGGCGTCCAGCGCCGGCTCAAGATCGGCTACAACCGCGCCGCCCGCATGATTGAGGAGATGGAGCGCATCGGCATCGTGGGCGCGGCCGAGACCAATGGCAACCGCGAAGTCCTGGCGCCCCCGCCGTCGGGGGATTAAGCCTGATATGCCTTCGATAAGCATCAAGACCTGTCCCCAAGGGGTCGAACTGATCGCCCAGATCGAGGCCTGGTATGGGTCGAGCCTGGGGCGGGAGGTGGCGGCTCAGGAGGCGGCCTGCCTGGAGACGATGCTGGAAGGGATCTTTGGCCATTATCTCCTCCAGGTGGGTGGCGATGACGTCTTTCGCGAGGTGGTGGCGGGCAGCCATGTCCGCTACGCCATTTCGCTACCCCCCGCCTTTCATCGTGGCGGGCTGGGGATGCGGATCGCCGCCAGCCCGGAGATGATGCCGATCGCCAGCGATAGCCTGGATGCCGTCTTTCTGCCCCACAGCCTGGACTTCGCGGCCGATCCGCGTCAGGTGCTGGGGGAGGCCGAACGGGTCCTGATCCCCGAGGGGCGGCTCATCATTCTGGGCTTCAATGCCTTGAGCCCCTGGGCGCTCCTGCGCCTGGTGAGCCCCGGGCGAGTGCCCTGGTGTGGCCACTTTCTGACCCGCTACCGGGTGACTGAGTGGCTGTCCCTACTGGGTTTTGATCTGGAGATGCAGCGGATGTTGGTGTTTCAGGCCCCTTGGGGCGGTTCCCGATGGTGTTCGGGCAGTCTTCTTGACCGGGCGGGCCGCCACTTCTGGCCGGCCCTGGGCGGTGTCTATGCCCTGCGCGCCGTCAAGCGCGTCTCCACCCTGACGCCCCTGCGGCCTTCCTGGAAGACCCGCCGCAAGCTGCTGCCCGGCAACGCGGTAGAACCCACCACGCGCGGGTCCAGCCGCAATGTCTGACCCGGTTGAGATATTCAGCGATGGCGCCTGCAAGGGCAATCCCGGCCCCGGTGGATGGGGTGCCCTGTTGCGTTTCGGCGCCCTTGAGAAAGAGTTGTGCGGCGGCGAGTCCCATACCACTAACAACCGCATGGAGATGATGGCCGTCATTCAGGCCCTGGAGGCCCTCAAGCGGCCCATGCCCATCCGGGTCGTCACCGACTCCCAGTATCTGCGCCAGGGTGTCACGCAGTGGATGGCGCGCTGGAAGCGCAACGGCTGGCGGACCGCGAGCAAACAACCGGTCAAGAATCAGGACCTCTGGGAGCGCCTGGACCGGGCCCTGGCTGATCACCAGGTGGAGTGGCAGTGGGTCAAGGGTCATGCCGGGCACCCCGAAAACGAGCGCGCCGATGCCCTGGCCAACCAGGGCATCCCCCGCTGATGGTTCCCGAGGACGGTAGTTAACGATGCGTCAAATCGTGCTGGATACGGAGACCACGGGCCTGGAGCCGGCCGAGGGTCACCGCATTATTGAGATCGGCTGTGTCGAGTTGATGGAGCGCCGCCTGACCCGCCAGGACTTCCATTGCTATCTGCAACCGGATCGGGACGTGGAGCAGGGGGCGGTCAATGTCCATGGCATCACCAACGACTTTCTGCGCGATCAGCCGCGCTTCGCCGATATCGCCGAGGACTTCCTCACCTACATCCGCGACGCCGAGCTCATCATCCATAACGCCCCCTTCGACGTGGGTTTTCTGGATCACGAGCTAAAGCTCTGGCGCCCGGAAGCCCCGCGTATCGGTGACCTGTGCCGGGTTATCGACAGCCTGGCGATGGCGCGCCGCAGCCATCCGGGACAACGTAACTCCCTCGATGCCCTCTGCAAGCGCTACGAGGTCGATAACTCCCGTCGCGACCTGCACGGGGCCATGCTGGATGCGGAGATCCTCTCCCAGGTCTATCTCGCCATGACCGGCGGCCAGGTCAAGCTGGCCTTCGGGGGCCAGGGCGATCAGGGCCAGGAGAGCCATCGCCATCCCGTCCGCCGCCTCCCCGCCGACCGTCTGCCTCTGCCCGTGGTGCGGGCCACCGAGTCGGAACTCCATGCCCATCGGCAACGCCTCGCCGCCATCGACAAGGCCAGCGAGGGTCGCTGCGTCTGGCTCCGGTCATCCAACCCAGGTTAGTCATCATGCTGGATCCCCATTTGTTGCGCGCCGAGCTGACCTATGTCGCCGAGCAGCTCGCCCGTCGCGGAATCGCCCTCGATACCGGGCGCATCGAGGCCCTGGAGGCGCGCCGCAAGGCCATCCAGGTGCGAACTCAGGAATTGCAGAGTGAGCGCAACAGCCGCTCCAGGCTCATCGGCCAGGCCAAGCAGGCGGGTGAGGCGGTGGCGCCTCTGCTGGCCCAGGTCGCCGATCTGGGCGATCAACTCAAGGCGGCCGAGGCCGAACTGGCGGAGATCCAGAATGACCTGAGTCAGATCGCCCTGGGCCTGCCCAACCTGCCGCATGCCAGCGTGCCCGATGGCCGCGACGAGCGCGACAATCGCGAGGAGCGGCGCTGGGGCCAGCCCCGGGTCTTTGCCTTCGCGCCAAAGGACCATGTGGACCTGGGTGTCCCCACCGGCTGGATGGACTTCGACGTCGCCACCAAGCTCACGGGCTCGCGTTTCGTGGTCCTGAGCGGCCCCCTGGCGCGGCTGCACCGGGCCCTGATCCAGTTCATGCTCGACACCCATACCCGCGAGCATGGCTATGTCGAGGTCTATGTCCCCTATCTGGTCAATGCCGAAAGCCTCTATGGGACCGGGCAACTGCCCAAGTTTGAGCAGGAACTCTTCAAGGTGCCCGGCGAGAAGGACTTATACCTGATACCCACCGCCGAGGTGCCCGTGACCAACCTGGCGCGGGACCAGATCCTGGACGCGGCCGCCATGCCCCGCCGTTGGGTCGCCCATACCCCCTGTTTCCGCAGCGAGGCCGGCTCCTACGGCAAGGACACCCGGGGCATGATCCGTCAGCACCAGTTCGAAAAGGTGGAACTGGTCCAGATGGTGCGTCCTCAGGACTCCTTCGCCGCCCTGGAGGTTCTTACCGGTCATGCCGAGGCCATTCTCCAGAAATTGGAGTTGCCCTACCGGGTGGTGACCCTCTGCACTGGCGACCTGGGATTTTCCGCCACCAAGACCTACGACCTGGAGGTCTGGCTGCCGGGTCAGCATCAGTACCGCGAAATCTCCTCCTGCAGCAACTTCCAGGACTTCCAGGCCCGCCGTCTCCAGGCCCGCTGGCGCAATCCCGAGACCGGCAAGCCCGAGCTGCTCCATACCCTGAATGGGTCCGGTCTCGCCGTGGGCCGTACCCTGGTGGCGGTATTGGAGAATTACCAGGAGGAGGACGGCAGGCTGGGCATCCCCGCTGTCCTGCGGCCCTACATGGGCGGGGCGGAATTTTTGTAGGAGGAGGGCGGGGGAAAAGGGTCCCTGGTCAGGTTGGCCAGGGACCCGGTGATGGCTTGCGGGCCGACTAGCGCACCATGGCGATGAGCAGGACGACCAGCCCCACCACCAGCGCCAGGGGGAGAATGACCGCCTGCCAGTCACCCTTCTCGGCCTTGGGGCCATGCTCCTGCCACTGCTGGTAGGACCGCCAGGCATAAAAGACCATCATGCCCATGGCGGCGGCCGCGATGATTTTCAAAAAGAGGTCCATGATCGGGGTCTCGGTGGGCCACAAGAAAAACCCCGGCCGGGGCCGGGGTCAAGGTCAGACATCAAGCCGTCATCATCAGTCGTCGCTGCTCATGATCCCCAGGATCTGCAACAGGCTGACGAAGATGTTGAACATGTTCAGGTAGAGGCCATAGGTGGCCATGATGTAGTTGGTCTCACCCCCGTTGATGATGCGGCTGGTATCAAAGAGGATAAAGCCGCTCATCAGCAGGATGATGCCACCGGACACCGCCAGTGACAGGGCCGGCATGGCCAGGAAGATATTGGCGATGGCGGCGATAAAGACCACCATGATGCCGGCGAAGAGGAAGCCGCCCATGAAGCTGAAGTCCTTCTTGCTGGTCAGGGCATAGCCGGACAGGCCCAGGAAGATGAGGCCGGTGCCGGCGAAGGCGGTGGCGATGATCTCCGGACCCCGGGGCAGGGCCATGTACATCGTCAGGATGGAGCCCAGTCCCAGGCCCAGCAGGCCAGTGATGCCAAAGATGACGCCGATACCGGCGCTGGAATCGGCGGTACGGGGCAGCACGAACATGCCCAGCACCATGGCGCCGATCACCGAGACCAGGTACATCCAACTCGGCAGGGCCAGGGTCATGGAAACCAGGGCCATGACGGCACTGAAGGCCAGGGTGGCGGACAGCAACATGTAGGTGTTTTTCAACACCTTGTTAGCGGAAATGGCGCTCTGGGCGCCGCTCAGTACGGAGTATTGGGGGGTAGCCATTTGGCGTCTCTCCTGGGTTGTGAGTGGATCTGGAATCTGTCCAGCCTATGACAGTAAGCGATAAATGGAGTTCCGAAGGATACCGGTCCGGGTGGAAAAGGCAATTAAAGTCGCGTTGGCCTGGGGCGCCCCTTCCGGTATCCTTATCCCTGCCCGACATGTTGGGGGCTAGTCCGCTCCAATCCAAGCCGGGCCCCGCCAATCCCGGCAGGCGGGCGGAGTGGCCGACAGCGGTGGTCTTGAAAACCCGCGACAGGGTTTTGTAAGGACCCGCGACCCCGGTAAAAAGTCATGGGTGGGGTGCCAGAGCGGTTTATTGGACTGGTCTTGAAAACCAGCGAAGGGGAAACTCTTCCGTGGGTTCAAATCCCACCCCCACCGCCAAATCAAATGCTTAAGAGAATTACCTCCCTCCTCCCGCCTTAACGGCTATTGTCCGTATGTTTCAATCTCCGGGCTGGCGTTCGTTGCTGTCATCGGTTTTGGTCACGGAGACGAACGGTAGTACCTCAAAAGACCCATCGGTGGTCAGGGCCATCGGTACGCGCCATGCCCCCGCGGGAGACTGGTAGACCCCGAGGGGCTGGGGAGTGGTAATACATAGTCAACGCCTATCACCAGCATCGTAACAATCAATTGGCTGCCAGATCGGTGGGTATCTACCATGCACCCATCGTTTCTGATTAACCCCTCACCCACAGGTAGCCAGCATGCACTCCCTCATCAATACCGAAGTCCAGCCCTTCAGCGCCACCGCCTTCCACCAGGGCAAGTTCGTCGCCGTGTCCGCCGACGATCTGCAGGGCAAGTGGAGCGTGTTCTTCTTCTACCCCGCCGACTTCACCTTCGTCTGCCCCACCGAACTGGGCGACGTGGCGGACAAATACGCCGAATTCCAGAAGCTGGGGGTGGAAATCTACTCGGTCTCGACGGACACCCACTTCACCCACAAGGCCTGGCACGACAGCTCCGCGACCATCGGCAAGCTCAACTACCCCATGATCGGTGATCCGACCGGGGTCCTCACCCGCAACTTTGGGGTCATGATCGAGGAGGTCGGCCTGGCGGAGCGGGGCACCTTCGTCATCGATCCCCAGGGCAAGATTCAGATCATCGAGATTAATGCCGGCGGTATAGGCCGCGATGCCGCCGAGTTGCTGCGCAAGATCAAGGCCGCCCAGTACGTCGCGGCGCATCCGGGTGAAGTCTGCCCCGCCAAGTGGAAGGAAGGCGAGGCCACCCTGGCGCCGTCCCTCGACCTGGTGGGTAAGATTTAAGTCCGGTCGTAACCAAGACCCCGGCCCCCTCGCCGCCCCTGGGTTGCGAGGGTGATGCCGGGGTGATGCGCAACCCCGCTGTCATGGGAATTAAATCAATGCTCGACGCCAACATCCAAACCCAACTCAAGGCCTACCTTGAGCGCCTGCAACAACCTATTGAGGTGGTTGCCTCCCTCGACGACAGCGCCAAGTCTCAAGAGATGCGGGCGCTGCTGGAAGACATTGGGCCCCTGTCCTCGCAAGTCAGCATCCGCTACGACGGTCAGGATGTGCGCCGGCCCTCTTTCGCCGTTGGTCGTCCGGGAGAAACGGCGCGGATTCATTTCGCCGGCATCCCCATGGGGCACGAATTCACCTCCCTGGTATTGGCCCTTCTCCAGACCGGCGGTCACCCGCCCAAGGTCGAGCCCGCCGTCATTGAACAGATGCGCGCCTTGCCGGGGACCTTCCGTTTTGAGACCTTCATTTCCCTCTCCTGTCACAACTGCCCGGACGTGGTGCAGGCCTTCAATCTGATGGCGGTGGTCAATCCCGGCGTCAGCCACACTATGATTGATGGCGCCCTCTTCCAGAAGGAGGTCGATGACCGCCAGATCATGGCCGTGCCGACCGTCTTCCTGAATGGCGAACCCTTTGGTCAGGGCCGCATGACCCTGGAAGAGATCCTGGCCAAGCTGGATACTGGCGCCGCCGCTCGCGACGCCGAGCTGATCGCGGCCAAGCCGGCCTTCGATGTCCTCATCGTCGGGGGCGGTCCTGCCGGGGCTGCCGCTGCCATCTATGCGGCGCGCAAGGGCATCCGGACCGGGATAGTTGCCGAGCGTTTCGGTGGCCAGGTGCTCGATACCCTGGCGATCGAAAACTTTGTCTCGGTCAAGGAGACCGACGGCCCCAAACTGGTGGCCGGACTGGAACAACACGTCCGCGAATACGAAGTGGACATCATGAATCTGCAGCGCGCCGAGGCCCTGACGACCGGCCCCGACGGCCTGGCCGAGGTCCGGCTCGCCAGCGGCGCGACCCTCAGGAGCAAGACGGTCATCCTCTCAACGGGGGCCCGCTGGCGGGAGATGAATGTCCCGGGCGAACTGGAATACCGCGGGCGGGGCGTGGCCTACTGCCCCCATTGCGATGGCCCCCTCTTCAAGGGTAAGCGCGTGGCGGTGATCGGGGGCGGCAATTCCGGCGTGGAAGCGGCCATCGACCTGGCCGGCATCGTCGGCCACGTCACCCTCATTGAATTTGACCCAACCCTGCGTGCCGATGCCGTCCTGCAGAAAAAGCTGCACAGTATGACGAATGTCACGGTCGTCACCCGGGCCCTGACCACCGAGGTGACGGGCGACGGCGAGCGGGTCAATGGCCTGGTCTATCAGGACCGGGCCAGCGGCGCCGCGCACCGGCTGGATCTGGAAGGCGTCTTTGTGCAGATCGGCCTGCTGCCGAATACCGACTGGCTCAAGGGCAGGCTCCAACTCTCCCCCCGGGGCGAGGTCGAGATCGACAACCGGGGCCAGACCTCGCTGCCGGGGGTCTTCGCGGCGGGCGACTGTACTACGGTACCCTTCAAGCAGATCATCATTGCCATGGGCGATGGGGCCAAGGCCTCGCTGGCGGCCTTTGACTACCTGATTCGGGGCTCGGCGCCCGCCTGAGGGGCTGGGATTTGGATGATGCCGCAGGGAGGGCCGGTCGAGAAAGCCTTATATTGGGGGCGGCGACCGCCCACGGATACGTTAGACCACCCCCTGACATCTCTCCAGGACCCTCATGAGATTCATCCACGCCGCCGACATCCACCTGGACAGCCCCCTCACGGGGCTGTCCGCTTACCCGGACGCCCCCGCGGACCGGCTGCGCACCGTCACCCGCGAGGCCTTTGGCCGGCTGGTGGATCTGGCCCTGGAGGAGGCGGTGGATTTCATGGTCATCGCCGGCGATCTCTACGATGGCAACTGGAAGGACGCCAATACCGGTCATTACTTCTGTCGGGAGATGGGGCGGCTGAACCGGGCCGGCATTCCCGTTTATCTGCTCCATGGCAACCACGATGCCGAGAGCGAGATGACCCGGAAGCTGACCCTGCCGGACAATGTCCACACTTTTGAGAGCCGCAAGGCCAGCAGCTTCCGGCTCGACACCCTCAAGGTGGCCCTCCATGGTCGCGGTTATCGCGAGGCGGCGACCTTGGAAAACCTGGCCGCGAGCTATCCACCCCCGGTGGCCGGCTGGCTCAATATCGGCGTCCTGCACACGGCGCTGGAGGGCTATGCCAGTCACGCCCGCTATGCCCCCTGTAGCCTGGCGGAACTCACCGCCAAGGGCTATGACTACTGGGCCCTCGGCCATGTGCACGAGTTCGCCATCCTGCACCGCGACCCTTGGGTAGTGTTTCCCGGCAATCTCCAGGGGCGTCATAGCCGGGAGACCGGGGAGCGCGGTGCCCTCCTGGTCACCGCCGATGAGGCCGGTATCAAGACGGTCGAGCGGCTGGCGGTGGCGGTCCTGCGATGGGAACGGCTGGAGCTGGACGTTGCGGCGGACGCCACCCTGGAAGAGGTGGTACGCCGGGTGGGCCGGGCCTTCGAGGGCCTCATCGCCACCACCCCGGAACACCTCTATCTGGCCGTTCGCCTGGTCCTGCGGGGCCAGACCGCCGCCCATGGCGAGCTTTTCGGTCTGGCCGCCCACCTGCGGGAAGAGGTTTTGGGCCAGGCGGCGGCCCAGGGCCTTGACCGGCTGTGGGTCGAAAAGGTGTGCCTGGAGACCCGGCCCCCACGGGACGCGGCCCTCCTGAGCGCCCGGGGAGATGCCATCGCCGACCTCCAGGCCTTTCTCGCCGCGGCCCCGGACGACCCGGACCTCCTCAAGGCTCTGCTGGACGATCTGCGCCCCCTGGTGGACAAGGCCCCCCGGGAGCTCCTCGCGGCTCTGCCGGAACTGGAGGCCATCCGCCAGGGCGAGGTGGCGGATCTCATCAGGGCGGTGACGCCGGATCTGCTGGCCCATCTGGGCCGGGCCCGGTGAGGCCGACCATGCGTATCGCCCGCTTCGATCTTCTGCGTTACGGTAAATTCACGGACCGGTCTCTGACCCTGCCGCGGGCCGACCAGGATTTTCACTTTATCGTCGGTCCCAACGAGGCCGGCAAGTCCACCCTGCGCGCGGCTATTCAGGACCTGCTGTTCGGCATCGAGACCCGCTCGCGCTTCAACTTTCTGCATCCGCATCACGAGATGCGCCTGGGGGCCCGCCTGGAGCGCGAGGGCGGTCAGGACGCCGGGCCACTGGATTTCATCCGCCTCAAGGCGCGCACCAACACCCTCAAGACCCCCGGGGGCGCCACCCTGCCGGAGGAGGCCCTGAGCCCCTTCCTCGGCCAGGTGGACCGCCATTTCTTCGACCAGATGTTCGGCCTCGATCATCAGCGGCTGGTGGCGGGCGGGGAGCAGATCCTCAATGCCTCCAACGATATCGGCCGCATCCTCTTTCAGGCGGCGGCGGGGATCGGCGGCCTGGGGGAGATTCGGGAGCAACTGGAACAGGAGGCCGACCGGCTCTGGAGCAAGCGCAAATCCGATAACCGCGAGTATTACCAGGCCAGCGCCCAACTGGAGCAGGCCAAGGCCGATCTGGACCGGGCCACGGTGCGCGCCAAGGATTGGCTGGCGGCGCGGGAGCGGGTCGGGGACTTGCAGGCGGACCTGGAGAGGACTAGCGCCGGTTGCCAGGTCCTGGAGCAGGAACGCGACCGCCTGCAACGGGTGTGGCGCATCGCCACTCCCCTGGCCAACCTCCGGGACCGGGAGGAGCGGTTGGCGGTCCTCGGCGCGGTCCCGACCCTGCCGGAGGAGGCCGGCGCCCAACTGGCCCGGGCCGAACGGGATATCGCCATGGCTAGCCAGTCCCTGCAACTCCACGAGGCCCAGGTGGTGGACCTGACGGCACGGCGGGATGCCTTGCACCCAGACCCGGCCATCCTGGAACGTGCCACCGAGATCGCAGCCCTCGCCGAACAGCGCCAGCGCCTCGGCAACCACGAGCGGGATATTGGCCGGCGGCTGGAGGAGGTCCGGGTGCTGTGGCAGCAGGTTCAGAACGGTGCCCGGCAACTGGGCTGGCCCGATGAGGACGAGACGGCCCTTGGCCAACGGCTGCCGGGCCGGCTGGTGCGCTCGGCTATCAATGAGCTGCTGCGTCGGCATGAGGCCCTGGCCCAGACCCTCGCCAGCGCCGAGGAGACGATTCGCGCTCGCCAGCGGGAACTCCAGGTGATCGATGCCGATCTGGTCGCACTGCCGGGTACCCAACCGCCGCCGGCCTTGCCCAAGGCCCTGGTGGCGGCCCGGGACCTGGGCAATATCAGTGTCCAGCAACTGCAACTGGACGGCCAGGTGGCGCGGCTGACCCGCGACCTGGACCGGGCCCTGCTGGCCTTGGGCGAGGGGCACCCCGCCCTGGACCATTTGAGCAGCCTGGCGTTGCCCGCCCCCCGGGAGATCACCGACATCATCCAGTGGCGCGCCACCCTGGAGTCCAGCGCCGCCAAGCTGGCCGATGGCCTCCGGGAGCTGCGGGCCGAGGTGGGGCGGCTGGAGCTGGAAACCCGTCAATACCAGGCGACTCACAAGCCCGTCACCCTGGCGGAGGTGCGGGAGCGGCGTGCCCAGCGGGACGCCACCTGGGGAGGCATCAAGGCCGGGGCCCTGGCCCTGGCCGAAACCGCCGACCGCTTCGAGCAGCAGATCGCCAGCGCCGATGTCCTGTCCGATCAGCGCCACGACAAGGCCCAGGAGGCCGCCGGGCTCCAGGCCCGCCTTGATCGCCTGGAGCAACTGCTGCAACAACAACGGGACCTGGAGGCATTGGTCCAGGAGAATGACCGGGACCTGACGGCTCACCACCAGGATTGGGAACGGCAAATCGCCCATATTGGCCTGCCCGGGTTGCCCTTGGCGCGCGTCGAAAGCTGGCGGGCGGCCCGGGAGCGGGTCCTGCGGGCGGTGGAGGCCCTGGAGGAGGACCGTGCCGGCCGCGATGCCTTCGGGCGGCGGGTTACCGCGGCGAGCCAGGCCCTCGCGCGGGCCCTGGGCACCCTGGCCCCGGATGGGGAGTCCCAGGGCCTCGCCGCCCTCCTGCCGCTGGCCGAGGAGGTGGTGACGAGCGCCCGCCAGGCCGCGGACAAGCGCGAGCTCCTCGCCAACCAGAAGGTCCGCGCCCTGGCTACCCTGGCCGAAAACCGTCAGCGGCGCGAGGAGGCCCATCAGGCCATGGCGGCCTGGCGATCGGAATTGCAGCAGAACCTCGCCCTCGCGCATTTGCCACCCGATACCCCTCTCGGCGCCTTGCAAGAGGCGCTGGACCTATTCGCGGAGATGCACCGCGATCTGGAAAAGATTCGTGAGCTGCGCGTCAACCGCATCGACATGATGCGGCGGGATTTAGCGGACTTTGCCGGGACCGCCCAGACCTTGGCCCGGGGCCTGGCCCCGGAGCTGGCCCCGGAAGCCGCCGACGGCATTGCCCTGGCCCTGGCGCGCCGCCTCCAGCAGGAGACCGCCGCCGCCCAGGACCGTGACCGACTCCAGGCGGCCTTGACCCAGGCGACCGGGGAGGCTCAGGCAGATCGCGCGCGCCTTACGGTTGCTCAGGCCACCCTGGACCCCCTGCGGCAGCGCTTACCCCCGGGGGCCGACCTGGAGATCCTGCGGGAGGCCATCCGACGCTCGGATCACCAGCGCCAACTCGGTACCGAGCGCGATCAGTTCCATGAGCAGCTCTTGAAGGATGGGGACGGGCTAGACCCTGGCGCCCTGGAGGCGGAACGGGCCGGTATTGATGTCCTGGCCATCCCGGCCCGTGTGTCGGCACTCCGGGAGGAAATTGAACAACTGGTCAGCCAGCAGAATCAGCGGACCGCGGACCTGAGGCTGGCCGAGGCCAATCTGGCGCGGATTGCCGGCCAGGACGAGGCCGCCCAGGCAGAGGCCCGGCGGCAGGAGGCCCTGGCGCGCATGGGCAATGCCGTTGAGCGTTTCGTTCGCGTCCATACCGCCGCCAAGCTGCTGCGCTGGTCCATCGAACGCTTTCGGGAACACAAGCAGGGACCCCTGCTGGCCCGGGCCAGCGCTATCTTTCGGGGCCTGACCGGCGGGGCCCTGGAGAGGCTCCAGGTGGACTATGACATCCAGCCTCCGACCCTGTTGGGTCAACGTCCCAATGGGGCCAGGGTCCACATCGAGGGCATGAGCGAGGGCACCCGCGACCAGCTCTATCTCGCCCTGCGCCTGGCCGCCCTGGAGCTGCATCTGCGACAGACCCCGCCCCTGCCCTTCATCGCCGACGACCTCTTCATCAACTACGACAATGGCCGCGCCCGCGCCGGCTTCGCTGCCCTGGCCGACCTGTCCCGCCTGACCCAGGTCATCTTCCTCAGCCACCACCACCACTTGGTGGAACTGGCCAGCGAGGTCTTCGGGGGAGACTTGAATGTCCTGGATCTGGAGGTGTGAGGGCAGGGCGGCTAGGGTCGGCAAAGCTAAAAAGCCGGTTTGTTCGTATATAATCGCCTCGCCCCCACCTGGCCCACCTCTCTTGACGACACCCTGCCGCATGGAAAGTACCCAGTCTCCCACCGAAACGCATTTCATTACCCAGGAACCCTATTACGAACCTGTTGGCAATGAAGTCACGATGTTCGAGGCCGCCTATGCCAACCGCCTGCCGGTGCTGCTGAAGGGGCCGACCGGCTGCGGCAAGACCCGCTTCATGGAATACATGGCGTGGCGCCTGAAGCGACCCCTCATTACCGTCTCCTGCCACGACGACCTTACCACCTCCGACCTGGTGGGCCGCTATCTGGTCAAGGGCGGCGAGACCACCTGGGTGGACGGGCCCCTGACCCGCGCCGTGCGCGCTGGCGGCATCTGCTATCTGGATGAAATCGTCGAGGCGCGCAAGGACACCATGGTGGTGATCCATCCCCTGGCGGACGACCGCCGTATGATGCCCATCGAGAAGCTCGGCCAATTGCTGGAGGCCTCCCCCGACTTCTGCCTCGCCATTTCCTACAACCCCGGCTACCAGAGCGTGCTGAAGGAGCTCAAGCAATCGACGCGGCAGCGCTTCGTGGCCCTGTCCTTCGATTACCCCAAGCCCGAACTCGAAGCCAGGATCATCCGCCATGAAACGGGACTGGACGAATCCGCCACCGCCAAACTGCTGAAGTTGGCGGAAATGACGCGTAATCTCAAGGGCAATGGCCTGGAGGAGGGCGCCTCCACCCGCTTATTGGTCCATGCCGGCAAGCTCATCGCCCAAGGCGTGGAGCCGCGCGCCGCCTGCCAGGGCGCCGTATCGCTGGCGCTGACCGATGACGAAGACCTGATCGCGGCGGTCAATGAACTGATCGCCGCCCTCTTCTGAATGGGCGGCACCCCTCTAGCGGCCTTCCCGCTCGAGCCCCGTGGCGGCGCCTGCCGGGTTGGCCGCGAGGGGCCGCCCCGTGCGGATTAGCCCGCCTCTCGCCGGAGAGGAACTCACCCGGCGGCTCGAAACGGCCTTCGATGTGGAATTCACCTTCCACAAGGTCGGCCATCTGGTCGATATCCTGGCGCCCCTGGACCGGGACACCCAGGACTTCATCCTCGATCTGGTCGATCGCATCGCCAGCACCAACATCCAGATCAGCTATGAATTTACCCGCCGGGTGGTGGCGGCCCTCGACCGCCTGGACCAGCGCGTCATCGAAGCCTGGGCCGTGCATGCCATGGACACCTATGATCAGGTCGGCTTGCGTCCGGCGCTCGAGGTGCTGTTCAAGGTCGATGACTTCCTAACCCACGCCCATGCGCGGGCCGCGGGTGCCTTCTTCAACGAGGTCCAGCCCGTCCTCTCCAGCTTTCTGTGCGGACTGTCCGGGCGCCGGCTGGATCTGAAAGAGGGCGAGCAGGTCTATACCGACAGCGAACGCCTCTTCCTGCCCAACGTCATGGCCCTGATGGAGAGCGAGGCGGACAATTTTCTGCTCTGCAAGGCCCAGGTCACCTTCATGTGGGCCCAGACACGCTTTGGCAGCGCGCGCGTGGATTTCGCCGCGGTCCTCGCGCGCTTTCCCGATCCCGACCAGGCCCTGGCGGCCTTCCAGGCCCTGGACAGCCTGCGCCTGGATATCTGCCTGGCGCGCGAATTGCCCGGCTTGTGGCGCGACATGCAGGGCCTCTCGCACCGGCATGGTGACACGGCCCTTCCCGCTGGCTGGCGGTCCTTCGCGGCGGCCTTGAACCGCAACCCCGCCGTCCCCGAGACCGCCCTGGCGCTGCTGGATACCGCCTATGTCCTCGAACCGCCCGCCGCCCGCATCTATCAGGCCCGGCTCAATCCCCCGGCGATTGCCGCGGCCCGGCAGGCGCGCCTGGAGCGGGAGACCATCCTGCTGCGTGTCAAGCTGGCGAAACTCGCGGAAGAGCAGCGGCGGAAGGCCCCACCCGTCCCCCTGGACCCGTCCGAGGAGCGGCAGGCCCCGCCGCCAGCGCGATTCGAGGCCAAGCCGGATGGCCTGGGCTGGGAACTGACCCTGGATGACCAGCCCATCGCCCCGCCGGAAGACGTGAGGCAGTTGCTCACCTCCGTCGTCCTGGACTGGGGCGAGATTCCACCCGAGATGCTGGTCGCCGCCGGTGATGGCGAATACGACGCCGCCCGCTATGAGGTCAAGGATAAGGACCCCAACGAGGTTTGGCAGGGCACCTATCACCTGGAGGGCGCGCACCTCTATCAGGAGTGGGATTTTGCCCGCCAGCACTACCGGAAGAACTGGTGCGTGCTGCGCGAGATCGACCTCGAGCCCGGCGATCCGGGTTATGTGGCGGAGGTCATCGCCAAGCACCAGGGCCTGGTCAAGCACCTGCGCCGCACCTTCGAGGCCATGCGCGACGAAAGCCGGTTATTGAAGCGCCAGGCCCAGGGCGATGACGTGGACATCGACGCCCTGGTGGAGGCGCTGGCCGATGCCCGGGACGGGCGCGAAATGAGCGAGCAGCTCTTCATGCAGCGGCACCGCGCCGACCGCAACCTGGCGGTGATGTTCATGGTTGACATGAGCGGCTCCACCAAGGGGTGGATCAATGACGCGGAGCGCGAGTCCCTCGTCATGCTGTGCGAGTCCCTGGAGACCCTGGGCGACCGCTATGCCATCCATGGCTTTTCGGGCACCACCCGCAAGCGCTGCGAGATCTACCGCATCAAGACCTTCGATCAGGCCTACGACGCCAGCGTCAAGGCGCGCATCGCCGGCATCGTGCCGCGGGAATACACCCGCATGGGGGTCGCCATCCGCCACCTGTCCAGACGGCTGAACGAGGTCGAGGCCAAGACCAAACTCCTCATTACCCTCTCCGATGGCAAACCCGACGATTATTTCGACAGCTACCGTGGCCAATACGGCATCGAGGATACGCGGCAGGCCCTGTTCGAAGCCCGCCGTAGCGGTATCCACCCCTTCTGCATTACCATCGATCGCGAAGGCAAGGAATACCTGCCGCACATGTATGGCCACGCCAACTGGGTGGAAATCGACGAAGTGCGCAAATTGCCCCTGAAAGTGGCTGACATTTACCGGCGGCTGACCACTTAGAACAAAGACACCACCCAATCCGTGCGCCTGGCGCCAAGCGAAGCACCCCATGCGGGCAACTTATGGCAAGAAAGTTTTACTGGTCGATGGCAGCAAAAAGCCCTAAACCGACTACTGTGTGATTGTTGCGAGGCCGTGGCGGGGGTCGAGACTGAGACCGCCGGGTCTCTGGCGGAGGTCATGGCCAGCATCAAGTTCGACCCCGATCGGTAGTGGGTCCGCAGTGAGAACGCCCCCGTGCAGATCATCAAGGTGCAGGGCGAGGTCCGCGGCCACCTCGGTGCCCCCCACACTAAGCGCACGCTCAAGCCAGGTATGACGCTGTATGCCGGGGATGACCTGGAAACCGGCAAAGATGCCAACGCCACCCTGCAGTTCGCCGACGGCACCCGTCTTCTGGTGCGGGAACGGAGCCGCCTCCAACTGGTCTCCGCGCGCCTGATCGGCGGTGAGGTTTCCGATGCCGAGGTGCTCCTCGAGGAACGCCGCTCAGAATCCCAAGCCAACCCCGACAAACAGTGCCTAAGGCCATCCGCTACCGGGTCCAGGTGGCACCGAGCGCATCCTTCGAAATCCTGCTCCAGGACCGTATCACCACCGAGCCTTCGGTGAAGTTCACAAGAGTGCCCGACGGAGATTGCTTCCTGCGGGTAAGGCCGGTGGATCGGGACGGGATCGAGGGTCTCGACAGTCAGCGGGGACTCAAGGTCGACGCCCAACCCAACCCCCCTTCAGCCAAAGCCCCACCCAGGAGTTCGCGGCCCCGGAGATCGAGGGGCAGAGCATGACCTTCCGCTGGCGCGGCGAGCCCAACGAACGGTTCGAGGTGGAGTTGGTCGAGGATCGGGGCTTCGACCACTCGGTGCAGCGGGTGGGGGTGACCACGAACGAGGCGACCTTCCAAAAACCGCTCTTCGGTGTTTACTACCTGCGAGCCCGCGGGTTTGACGCCGATAACCAGTCCGAACCCTGGAATCCGCCGCAGAGGATCGATCTATCCCCACCGTCGTGGGTATTTCCTGCCATCGGGATGGCCGCCTCCCTGCTCCTGCTCTTCTGGCCGTGAAAAGCCAGCCCTTCCAGAGCCAACCGCCGATGCCCCGGCTGGCGTAAGCCTGCCTGGGAGACCTGAACAGTTACGGTGGACCCAGGAGCTTGTCCAGGCAGCGGTAGCAGGTGTGGGATGGTAAAAGTCCTCACCGAGCAGATCGCCCTGGGCCCTGTGTGCCTTGCAGCCGCCACTCGCTGCCGGTATCGATAAGGTCGTCCACATTCCGAGGGATCTCGTCCCACACCACAGGCTCCAGTCGGGCGATCGGGTCCTGGCGGTAGAAGGCGGCGAGTTGGGTATAGACCGCCGGGAACTCCAACCGGAGCGGATGGGGGATCTCGAAGAAGGCCTCGCTGCATACCGCGAAAAACTCCCCCGGGGACTCGGCCCCATAGGGGTCGATGGCGGTCTCCCCATGGCGGTCCACGCGGTGGACGAAGGCCGCATAGGCGGCCCCGAGATCCCGCGCCCAGGTCCCGTCGCTCATCCCGGCATGCAGGGGAGGGTGGCCGTTGGCGGGGCCGCTACGCATATCCAGCTTATGGGCCAGTTCGTGGATGACGACGTTGTAGCCATCCCGCTGCATCCCAGCCTCCACGTCGGCCCAGGATAGGATCACCGGCCCCTGCTCCCAGGCCTCCCCACTTTTGACCACGCTCTCGATCCAGACGACCCCATCGGCATTGATGTGCTCCCGCTCCAGTACGAACTCTTCCGGGTAGACGATGACGGCATACCACCCCTGGTACCAGGACAGGCCGAGGTGCAGGACCGGCAGGCAGGCCTGCAGGGCGATGGCAATTTGATCGTGGGGTTCGAGGCTGGCTCCCTGGACCGCCTCGATGGTCTTGGACCTCAGGAATTGGGCCGCAAGTGCCTGCAGGCCCTGGGCCTCCCCTGCGTCCAGCCCGGCCAAGAGCGGAAGGGCGTCCCAGGCTTGCTTCCATGCCTTCGCGGGGTAATGGGCCAGGGCTCTGGCCGTGGTTCGCTCACGCCAGCGGCGGACCAGTGCCCCGATCACGGCGTCGCCCCTGACTTTGGAGGGCTGGGAAAGGGTAGGAATGGGATTGCGATCACGGTGCCATGCTCACGCAGGGGCCGCCCCATGACAAGGCCGGATGGCCCCGCGGCCAGAGTTCGGCGCGGCGTCCCGCGCCTTCGGTTGGTACAAGCGCCGCGATCCGATCTCGTCCCCACCCAGGTGGCCCTCCTCCCCGATGACCGTGCACCGTCGGACCTGGACTACGAGGTTGTCCAGGTCCACATCAGCGGCCTGCGCCCTTCTCTGTGCGAACGCGGGCAATCCCTATTGGACGTCCGCTTCGTGGTGCTGTTTCATGAACTGACCAGCACCTTGGTTGCGGATGGGTTTGAGCCGTTGGTCTAGGTCGGTGAAGCCGAGATCGGCGAAGAGGGTCGGGGCACGGACGGATACATGGCAGAGGGCGCGGAAATGCAACCTCTTTAGTTCAGGGGATTCCGCTAGACGGGTCAGCATGCCTTCCATCCTGTTTTTCCTCAGCCTCCAGGGTGCAGATTGGGGATCACGAGCGGGCGCCCGCTATACCGGAAACGCCTGTGGTAGGTGGATCGGCCCTAACCCGCACCGGATCGTGTCGGACGCGGTCGGCATCGACCCCAAGTGCGCCTGGCCGATCCTCACCCCCAGGACCCACCAATTCTAAGGGCACTGAGCCCGCCCGTCCTACCATGGACTGCCGCGGCAGTGCGCCCTATGATTCAAAAAAATCGTGAACAAGCGGAGGCTACGTCAACATCCAGAGGTGACCCTGGTTCGGGGGCATGCTGGCAGATATGCAAGGAACTTCAGACAGGATTTCGGACCGCAGAGACCAAGGAGCCCGAGCGGCGAGCGGGACACCGGGGTCACGGTTCACCCAAACGCTGATTTTTTACATCCGCTCATTCTGCTTGGGTAGCTGCCGGTACTTCGAGCAGCGCCGGGGTCGGACCCCCCCCAAGGCTAGGTTATAATGCCGAGTAGGCAAAAAAATGGGGCCAGCGATCGGCCGGTTGCGAAGGGGTTCGCGTAAGACGATCAGACCAATAGGGTATAGTTTCTATGAAAACGCCAAAGGTAAATTGGCCCTGCGATACCAGCACCGAGCCCGAGTCCCCGGCTGGTACGCAAGAGAGCCAACGCGGTCAAACGGGGGTCTTACTTTCGGAGCACGATGTCCTCTGCAGACTTGTTACGGCCTTAGTGCAGAGCAACCGTCGCTGGCAGATGGTGATGTTTCCGATGCTATTCGGCTTCACGTTGTTTGCTGCCTACGCGTTTTACATGGTTTACAATCTCGTGCAGGACATTGACACCATGGCGCGTGCGGTCGATGTCAATTTGGGGTTCATGTCAGAGCGAATGGGTCAGATCTCGCGAAATCTCGACGGGCTCACTGGCAGCGTGCGGGACATCTCAGTGAATCTTGACGACCTCACCGGAACGGTAACGGCTATGAACGTGAAGTTGGAAACCTTGCCTCCGATGCTGAATTCCATCCGGGACGTCGACATACGGATCGGGTCCATGGATCAAACCATGCGCTCGTTAGATGGACGCGTGGGTTCGATGAACGCGACCCTGCAATTCATGAACGGACACATGGCGGCAGTGACGGCGGCGACTCAGCATATCAGTGGCAACGTGTCCGGCCTTAACCAGAACATTGGCCGTCCCATGAATTTTATGAATAGCATCATGCCGTGGTGAAATAATATTGAAATATTCAAATATACTGATATGCTTGTGTTAAAGGCTTCAATTTGGCGAGCACGCCCTGTCAGGCGCGGTCGATAAGGCGCGGTTCTCCCAGGTCGGTGAGGCTTGTCTGCAGTTTGCGCGGCACGCGATCGAGCCGATCGCCATGTCGGGGTTACTTCGCGGCGATGGGGGTGCGAATATTGTGGCTCGTACCCCAACGCCGAGTGCCCTAAGTGGCAGTCGTTGGACGTTAGATGGGCAGTCGCCACTTGGGAGGGAGCGAGGCGAAAATGATAAGGACTAGCCGCTCGCCTCAGGAAGGCGCCATGGGTGACACGGGCTGTCAGCCACTTCTGACCTTGCAGGAAACGGCCAGCTCCACCCCCAACGTTTGGACTACGGTGGGGCCGCTGCAGGTACACGGAGATAGGGCGGATAACTCGTGGCTTCTACCTAAACGAGGAGCTAGGCATACGCAGCGATAAGTGCGAGATCCACAATGAACTATCTAATGTTGCGTTCCCTGCTGCTCGTAATTCTTGCTACGGCCCTTGCTGCCTGTAATTTCGGGCCCCAGGTGACGATATTCGAGGCGGCGATGACAGGAAACCTCGTTGCGATTGATATGGCGCTGCGATCGGGTGTGGATGTGAACGCGGCGGACCCTCAGGGAGAAACGCCGTTACATTATGCGGCTGCCGCGGGACAGGTTAATGCCGTGAATAAATTGGTGCATCGGGGGGCTAAGGTCAATTCTTTGAATCTTTATGGTGACACCCCGCTGCACAAGGCCGCATCCACCTGTGTCTTCGATTCCCTGCGCCAGCTATTGGATGCGGGGGTAGACTACCATGCCCGCAACAAGAGTGGGGAGACGCCACTGCACCAGGCAGCGGCGTGCAGAGACCCTCGCCTCGCCCAGTTACTGGTGGAACGCGGATCCGATCTCAATACCCTTAGCAAGCAGCGTGAGGCCCCGCTGCACAAGGCCGTCAAGAACAACAGCCTTGACGTGGTTCGGATACTGATCGCCGCGGGGGCAACAATCCCGGATACACCACAAACCGACACGCTATTGCATGTTGCGGCGCGGGTCGGGTACACGGACATGACTGGCCTCTTGTTGAGCAATGGTCTGAACCCGAACGTGACCGACGAAAGAAGTAAGACCCCCTTGCATGTCGCGGTGAGTGAAGGCGATGAGGAGATCGCCCTGCTCTTGCTCCGGGCAGGCGCAAGTGTAAATGCCCAAGACCGTCCCGGTAACACCCCGCTTCACGACGCTGCGGCGAGCGGACATATTGGCGCTGTCGAGGTGCTTCTACTGGCGGGCGCCGACATCAATGCGCGCGACGATCGCGGTCGAACGCCCTTGCACGAGGCAGCCCGCAAGGGCCGGCTCGAGGTAGCGGAGTACCTGATTCGCGCTGGGGCAAAGGCGAACCTGATGGATTCGCTTGGGGAAACGCCACTCGACACTGCGCGATCAGCGCGCCAGTGGGAGGTTGCCACCAGTCTGTCCAAAGAAAGTACGGGCTGCGATCCTTCGGGGCTACAGAACTACCAACCAAATCCGGCCACGGATCCTCAGTCCTCCAGAGTGTGGAATCGAGCGGATAATGACGGACTCCCTGCTACCAAGATGCCATCGCTGCGTGCTTGAGTTAGGTGGGCAGTCCCCGGTGGTCATCTTCAAAGGCTTCCGGGTGCGCATGATCCGCCTGAGCCCTTGGGTAACCGCGCCTCTTCAACAGTGTGACTCCCGGGGTTCAGGCGGCGAGTCGCTGAACTGAATCCGCGTGACCCTTCTGTAGCAAACCAGCCAAGTAGATTGGTCACTCCGCCTGCTCGCCAAGTCTTACTGGGAGGCCCCGTCCTCAACTAGATGACCTTCCTCAACTAGATGACCTTATGATATGGGCCCTTCTCGCAGCCCCGGTTATCTTGCGGGGATTGGGGCTCAATCATACGCGTTGGCTGCATTCACCCGTCTGTGGCTCGGCGCGGCGTGGCTTCCTTGATAATTCCTGGCCCAAAACGGTGCTGTTTTTCGTGGGTAAATCCTGGGGGAGGATAGATGAACTCGCAGTTCTCCTCGTTGAACTGAGCCTCGTCTTTCTGTCCGAGACACGCATCGAGTTCGCCGGGACCGCCGTCAAGGGAATCTAACTCAGGTCCGCCCCATAGGACGTCCCGGCCATGACCGCCATAAAGGGAGTCCTTCCCTTTGGCTCCGAAGAGCACATCATCCCCGTCCTCGCCGTAGATCGAGTCGTTGCCAGGGCCGCCATGGACAGTGTCGTTGCCGGGGCCTGCGCACACAATGTCGTCGTCAGCGTCTGCCTGGATAGCGTCGTCGCCCCCAAGCCCTAGGATGACATCGTCATCCTCCGTTCCCCAAAGAACATCGTTTTCCTCCGTCCCGACGCACGTTGCTGGTCTCCCTTGGCAGGTAGGGATTGGTTCCAGGCCCGGGGGTAGATGGGGGCATTGGATGACGAACCCCATCGTCCCCGAGGATCCAGGCGCTCCTTGCGTCGGGATACTGGTGGTTGTCGCGGTGAGAAAGAGCAAAAGACAGGTCAATAGCCTAAGTCTAGAAGCGTACATCAGGTTGGGCCCCTCTAAGGCGCGGTATTACTGGAACGAAGCGGTGGGGTTGTCGCCTCGTCATGTTGTTCTCTAATAGTTCAGCGTAGACCTGGCTCACCAGTTGTCAAACACAACCGCGAGTTTTCGCCTCAGACCGGTGCGGGTGCGCGCAAAGGGTTGCTACCGTAACGCCTCGTTCGCTCATCTGGACCCCTCCGTTGGGTCTGTGCGGGGTCGGTTTTACGGGTCGCCTCCGGGCCAGTTTTGCATGTCGCCTGACAGTCAGCCGCGGGATCCCGCCAAGGTTCTGGTCGCGGCCCGGGGTACGCACCCGGACACCGCGTGGTAAAGGCTAGGGTGATATCGGCCAGGAGTGTCGGTTGCTGATCCTTGTGGGAGTCGCGCGCAAGTAGGGGCTTCGGTCCTGGCCTGATGCCGGGCGCTCCTCCCATTGGTACCGGGCCTGGGCCCGATACCGTCGCAACCTGTATAGGCCCATGACGCACACCCTCCTAATCCTGCTCAAGCTCGCCATTAGGGCCATCATCCTAATGGACTCCCGGCTTAAGGACCTGACCTATCCGTGGCACCGCCCTCTGCCCTTGGTGCGGCCGCTGCTTGCCATGTATCTGCTGGTCCCGCTAGCGGTCCTGGTCCTCACCGGCCGTACCCTGGCGCTGCTGGTGCTGCATAGGGAGGACCCCTACGTCAAGACAGCCCCCTACCCAAAATAAAATATTAAGAATTGGTGGTAGGGGTGGATGCGGCGCGGCAGGCATTTTTTCCAGCCTTGATCTGGGTCAATTTTAGCGGGAGCCTTCAAGGTTAGCCTGCCGCTTAAACCAAGCGGTCACGATTTTAGATCCGTCGCAGGCTATGACTACCACCCAGGCCTTGAGACCAGCCCGCGCCCCGGGTCATCCTGTCGGGGGCGCGTTCGTGTGCGTTGCACCTCCGCCCTGGGACAAACCTGCCTACGTTTGGGTCGGCCAGCGCCCTGAACCTGAAGGTGGCTTCATGCTATTCCCGCCCACCCCATTCGTCAGCCGCGAAGGGATGCCTAACGGTCGTGGCGGCGGTCCCCCTGTCCAGGCCTGGCTAGGGCGGAAGAAGGCATGACCGAATACCACGTCTGTGGCGTCTTGCTGATATGTCGATCCGAGCAGGCCGCAGCGGTCGAGCAGAGGCTTCTTGGCCTGGCGGGGGTGGAGTTGCATGCCAGCGCGGGCGGGCGGCTGGTCGTCACCCTCGAGGGGCCCTTTTATGGCTATTGCGCCGACCTGATGGCCCGGTTGGCTGCCCTCGCGGGGGTCTCCGCGTCTTCTCTCATTTACTACCAAGTCGATAACGAGTCCCCCCAGGAGGAGGTCGTATCATGAATCAGACCCGTCGGACATTTATCAAGACCAATGCCATTGCCGCCACTGCCGCCGCCGCGGGTTTAGCACTGCCGGGCATCCCGGCGACCGCCGCCGAGGAAGACCAGGGTATCCGTTGGGATAAGGCCCCCTGCCGCTTCTGCGGCACCGGCTGTTCAGTGCTGGTCGGGACCAAGGACGGCCGCGTGGTCGCCACTCAGGGTGATCCGGACGCGCCGGTCAATCGGGGTCTGAACTGCATCAAGGGCTACTTCCTGTCCAAGATCATGTATGGCGAGGACCGGCTGACCCAGCCGCTGCTGCGCAAGAAGCATGGCCAGTACGACAAGGAGGGTGATTTCGAGCCCGTCTCCTGGGACGAGGCCTTCGACCTCATGGCCGTCAAATGGAAGGCCGCGATCAAGCAGAGCCTGGAGGAGAACCAGGGCAAGCCGCCGGAGGAGATCACCTCGCGGGTGGGCATGTTTGGTTCGGGTCAGTGGACCGTTTACGAGGGCTATGCCGCCTCCAAGCTCTACAAGGCGGGCTTCCGCTCCAACAACATCGACCCGAATGCGCGCCATTGCATGGCCACCGCCGTGGTGGGTTTCATGCGCGCCTTCGGCGCCGACGAGCCCATGGGCTGCTACGACGATCTCGAGCACGCCGATGCCTTCGTCTTGTGGGGGGCGAACATGGCCGAGAACCACCCCGTCCTCTGGTCGCGCCTGACCGACACCCGTCTGACCAGGCCGGGCTGCGAGGTCCATGTGCTGTCTACCTTCGAGCATCGCAGCTTCGAGCTGGCCGATCATGGCATTATCTTCAAGCCCCAGACCGACCTGGCGATCCTCAACTACATCGCCAACTATCTGGTCACCAACGATAAGGTCAACTGGGACTTCGTCAATGCCCATGTGAACTTCAACAGCACCCCGACCGACATCGGCTATGGCCTGCGCCCGGATCATCCCCTGGAAAAGGCGGCCAAGAATGCCGGCAAGGGCAACCTGACCAAGATCAGTTTCGAGGACTACAAAAAGTCCCTGGAGCCCTATACCGCCGCATATGTTTCAGAGCTGTCTGGAGTCCCGGTCGAGAGCCTGGAACGGCTCGCCAGGCTCTACGCCGATCCCAGCAAGAAGATCACCTCCTACTGGACCATGGGTTTCAACCAGCATGTCCGCGGCGTTTGGGTCAATGGCCTCATGTACAACGTCCACCTGCTGACCGGCAAGATCTCCGAGCCGGGCAATAGCCCCTTCTCGCTGACCGGCCAACCCTCGGCCTGTGGTACTGCGCGCGAGGTCGGTACCTTTGCCCATCGCCTGCCCGCCGACATGTTGGTGGAGAAGAAGGAGCATCGGGATTTCGCCGAGAAGGTCTGGAAGCTGCCCGAGGGCACCCTGCCGGGCAAGATCGGTTATCACGCCGTCTTGCAGAGCCGCATGCTCAAGGACGGTAAGCTGAACTGCTACTGGACCAGCACGACCAACAACATGCAGGCCGGTCCCAACATCAATGAGGAGATGTACCCCGGCTGGCGCAACCCGGCCAACTTCGTGGTGGTCTCGGAGGCCTACCCGACCGTCTCGGCCATGGCCGCCGACCTGATCCTGCCGGTGGCCATGTGGACCGAAAAGGAGGGGGCCTTTGGTAACGCCGAGCGGCGCACCCAGGTGTGGCGCCAGCAGGTCAAGCCCCCAGGCGAGGGGCGCTCCGACCTCTGGCAGTACGTCGAATTCTCCAAGCGCTTCAAAACGGATGAGGTCTGGCCCGAAGACTTGCTGGCGAAAAACCCCGATTATCGCGGCAAGACCCTGTTCGAGGTGCTTTACGCCAATGGCGCGGTCAACAAGTTCGCCAAGCAGCCCGTGACCGATGACCGGGGCAACCTCTACCCCAATGACGAGATGGATGCCTTTGGCTTCTACCTGCAAAAAGGCCTGTTCGAGGAGTATCGGATCTTCGGCCTGGAGGGTCCAAAAAAGGGCCATGAATTGGCGGAGTTCGACCTTTACCACAAGGTGCGGGGTCTGCGCTGGCCGGTGGTGGACGGCAAGGAGACTCTGTGGCGCTATCGCGAAGGCTATGACCCCTTCGTTCCCAAGGGCGCCAAAGTCGCCTTCTACGGCAACCCGGATGGCAGGGCCAACATCATCACCGCGCCCTACGAGCCGCCGGCGGAGGCCCCGGACCAGGAATTTGACATGTGGATGTCCACCGGGCGGGTGCTGGAGCACTGGCACTCCGGATCCATGACGCGGCGCGTCCCCGAGCTCTACCGCGCCGTGCCGGATGCCCAGGTGTTCATGCACCCCAAGGATGCCGAGAAGCGCGGCCTCAAGCGCGGCGACGCGGCCAAGATCGCCAGCCGCCGTGGCGAGATCATCTGTCGGGTGGAGACAAAAGGCCGCAATAAAATGCCCGAGGGCATGGTCTTCGTGCCCTTCTTCGATGCCAGCCGCCTGGTCAACAAACTGGTGCTGGATGCCACCGATCCCCTCTCGAAGGAAACGGACTTCAAGAAGGTGGCCGTCAAGGTCATGCCGGCCTGATAGGGGCGCCGGGGCTGGCCGCCCTAGCGGGTGGTCGCGGCTTGAGCAGGGGAGATGAGGGGCCATGTCTGGTCATGAGAAGGGCGCCAAGGGTTTCGACGCGGGGCGGCGGCGCTGGCTGACGGACACCCTGCGGACGGCGGTGGGCGTCGGTCTGGTGGCGGTTACGATGGGCGTCTATCAGCGCCAGGCTCGGGCCCTGCCGGCGACCGCCATCCGGCCACCGGGGGCCTCGGACGACGAGACCCGGTTTCAGGGTGCCTGCATCCGCTGCGGTCTCTGCGTGCGCGATTGTCCCTATGACACCCTGAAACTGGCCCGGCTGGGGGACGAGGTCGCCCTGGGTACGCCCTTCTTCGAGGCCCGGGCTATCCCTTGCGAGATGTGCGATGACCTCCCCTGTGTCAAGGCCTGTCCCACCGGGGCCCTGGACCCGAGCCTGACCCGGATCGAGGCGGCGCGCATGGGGCTCGCCGTCCTCATCGATCAGGAGGCCTGCATTGCCTTTCAAGGTCTGCGCTGCGAGGTCTGTTTCAATAGCTGTCCGCTGCGTGGCAAGGCCATCACCCTCGACATGCGGCATAACCCCCGCAGCGGTAAGCATGCCTTCTTCATCCCGGTGGTGCATTCGCGGGATTGTACGGGCTGCGGCAAGTGCGAAAAGGCCTGCATTCTCGATGAGGCGGCCATCAAGGTGTTGCCGATCGCCCTGGCCAAGGGGATGCTCGGTAAGCACTATCGTCTGGGTTGGGAGCAAAAGGCCCAGGCCGGGGAATCCCTGGTGACCCCGGATCTCCCCCACCAGTACCACTTGCCCGAGGGCTCGCGTTACGAGCACGGCGGCCGAGGGCTCATCCCGGGCCAGCCGGACCTGCCGGCACCATCCCTGGGGCTCCCACCCGCGCCCGGCGGGCCACCAGCTGCCTTGGCCCCTAACCCGGCATTCTCCCCACCCCAGCCGCTGGCGCCATCTGGACCCGCCGCCCCGCTAGCACCCTCCGCGGCCTCGCCCTTTCCCGGCAATCCGCTGGAGACGCTCAACCGCAAGGGAGGTCTCTGATGCAAGCCGGCGGTCGTCCTGGCGCCGAGGCGCGCCGGCTCAAGGGCTGGTTTGGTGCTCACCGCTATCTGGTGCTGCGGCGCTTGAGCCAGGCGCTGGTCCTGGCGCTCTTTCTGGCTGGTCCCTGGTTCGGCGCCTGGATCGTCACGGGTAACCTGGCCTCCAGTCTGACTCTGGATCTGCTGCCCCTGACCGATCCCCTGCTCCTGTTGCAGCTGTTCGCGACAGGCCATGTCCCCGAGCTGACGGCCCTGATTGGCGGCCTGATTGTGCTGGTCTTTTATTGGCTGGTCGGCGGTCGCGCCTATTGCAGTTGGGTCTGTCCCATCAACCCGGTCACGGATGCCGCCGAGTGGCTGAGGTGTAGATTCAACATCAAGGCCGGAGCGCATTTTACCGATCAGACCCGCTACTGGCTCCTGGGCGCCATCCTGCTGGTGACGGCGGCCAGCGGCGCCCTGGCCTGGGAACTGGTGAATCCGGTGGCCATGGTCTATCGCGGCCTGGTCTTTGGCATGGGCCTGGCCTGGGGTGTCCTGGCGGCGGTGTTCCTGCTGGATCTCTTCGTCGGTCGCCGGGCCTGGTGTGGCCATCTCTGTCCGATCGGCGCCTTCTATGGCCTGGTCGGGACGGCGGCCGTGCTGAGGGTGGCCGCGGTCCGGCGCGAGCGCTGCGACGATTGCATGGACTGTTTCGCGGTGTGCCCCGAGCACTGGGTCATCCGGCCGGCGCTGAAGGGGGCCGACAAGGGGCTGGGACCCCTGATCCTGTCCGGCCACTGTACTAATTGTGGACGGTGCATCGATGTCTGCGGTCGCGACGTCTTCGCCTTCACCACGCGTTTTGCCAATAACCCTCGCCCGGCCCTAGGCGGCGAAAACCACAAAAGAGAGGTGTCGTCATGAAGCCATCCTTAACCCTTCTGGCCCTTCTGGTAACCGGTCAGGCGGGGCTGGCGGGGCAAGTCCTCGCCGGTGTCGTGTCCTTGCGCGGCGACCTGCCGATTCCGGTGACAGAGCCGGCGCCAGAGCCCTATAAGTATATCAATAACAAGGAAAATATCCCGCGTAACTTTGAGCAGCAGCCGCCCCTGGTCCCGCATACCAACGAGAAGTACGCCATAAATCTCAAGGAGAACGGCTGCCTGGAGTGTCACATGAAGGGCCCGGAGGAAGACGAGGCCAAGTCGGTGGAGATGAGCGAGTCCCACTTCACTGACCGCAACGGAAGCAAGCTGGTACGGCCGGCGGGCAGCCGCTATTTCTGCAACCAATGTCATGTACCCCAGGCTGATGCCAAGGCACTGGTTGAAAATAGATTTCAGCCGGCGACCTTGAAATGACACCGGGCCTTGGGGGCGGCGCGGGGACCCGTTGCCGCAGGGGGACGGGTCCAGGGCCCTAACTCGGATGGTGCTGGCGGAGGTCTCCGCCCCGCCGCTCATGGGGACTGATAAAGGCCCGCTCGCGCAGGTGCGGGTCTTCATAGATCGGCGAGCAAGTCGTTGATCCGGGCCCCCATCCGGCGCTGGTGCTGGAGGGCGTCGTCATAGGGGGCAAGCAGGCTGTGGCTGTCCTTGCCAGGGACCCTGGTGGCTTGGCTGGCCTGCGCCCGGTGGAGAATTTCGAGTTGCCCCAGGGTCTCGTCAAAGGCTTGGTGGAAGTCTTTGAGGGCCTGGCAGAGTTCTTCTCCCCTACGGATGGCGAGGTCGTCGGGGGCCAAGCGTCCCATCTCTTCCCGCACTTCTCCCAGGCGCTGGAACAGCTGCTGGAACCGGGCATCCACCTGCTGTCGTGCGCCAGACCGGACCAGAAACAGCAGGCGGCGCACGGAAAGACCCGTGAGATCCTGGTGCAGTCGCTGATACTCGGCCCGCAAGGAGGCCGTTTCATGAAGGAGTTTGATCAGATTGGACATAGGGACACCACTAGGGATCAAATGATTTTCCGGTCCGGGGTCCCCATTGTCAGGGGGGAGCACCATAAAATCCTAATTTTGAAAAGAGGCTGGACTATGGGCGCGCGGGTACTAAAATGTCCCGCGAAACGACCCGATTGATCCCGGAGCTGGCTAGTACCGGTCACGCCGCCTCGGTCCAACACCCATCCCTAACCAGGACACCATCCCCAGGAGTAACGGCTATGTTATCGAAGCGCACCAACCTGGCGGTGATCCTGGCGGTCATAGCGATTTCCGGCTGTGGCGGCTCCCTGGTGGCCCCGGATTCTCTCGTCGAGGATTCTGGCGACGATGCCTTCGTGGATCGCCTTGTCAAAGCCTGCGGTAAATTGGACATTGGCAGGCAGCCTCTGAATTACCTGGTGCAAGTGGAAAGTGGCGACGCGAATATCTACTTTATTGACCAAACTTCCAAGCTTTACTTTGGACGCATCGACCGTCACGGCTACGCCTCGAATATAAATACTTTCCTTCCCGGTGATAACCAGCCCGTATTGAATTGCATCTTTGCCCAACTGGATCAGGTGCTGGGGCGATAATCTGGCCTAGGGATGATGCAGTCAGGCCCTCCCTTCCTTCCCCTGGGCGGCCACCCACCGTGCAAAGCGGTGTCTAGCCTCCGCGGACAATGCTGTTTTTCGGGATCCCGAATTTTGTCTAGGTTGCTGGTGTCACCCGGTGGCGTCGGTGGGGGGTGAGCCTCATTATGGCAAGTAAGGCCTTATTGGTAGAGACGGCGACGGGAGAGCGGTTGCCCTTCCTGCGCGGCATCCTGGTGCAGTCGCTGGTGGATGTTGGCATCTCCTTTACTCAAGCCTACGCCATTGCCAATCGCCTTCGTAATCAGTTGGATGGCGATACCGAGGTCATGTCCACGAATGAATTGCGGCGTCTGGTGGGCGAGGAGTTGGAACGTCGCTTCGGCGCCCAGATCCGCGGCGACTATGATGCCGGTGGTGGGGTTTCCCGGGTCGTGGTGCGCCGCCAGGAGGGGTCCGAGCCCTTTTCCACCGGCGTCCTGGCGCGCCATCTGGAGGGTTGTGGTATCCGTTCCGACGTGGCTGCCCGGGGGGCCGCCCTGGTCCACGCCAGCCTGCGCGAGCAGGGCGTGAATCAGGTGGGGCGCAAGGAACTGCGTCAGGTGGTCTATGCCACCCTCAAGTCCGGGGGCTTTCAGGATGCGGGCAACCGCTTCCTCTCGCGCTGCCATTTCAATGATAGCGGCGAGCCCCTCATCATCCTGCTGGGCGGCGCCACCGGGACTGGCAAGAGCACCCTGGCCACCCGCCTGGCCTACCTGCTGGATATCGTCCGTACCCAGTCCACGGACATGATGCGCGAGATCATCCGCTGTTACCTGGTGCCCCATGTGGCGCCCACCCTGGGCTATTCCAGTTTTGACGCCTGGCGGGGCCTGCCCCAGGTGAAAGGGTCGGCGGCCTCCGCCCAGGACCCGGTCATAGCGGGATTTCTGGCCCAGTTCGGCACGGTCCGCGTGGCCCTGGAGGCGACCATTGCCCGCGCCGTCAAGGAGCGGACCGACCTCATCGTCGATGGCGTGCATGTGATGCCGACCTATCTGGACCTGGCCGAGGTGCGGACCAAGTCCGTGCTGGTGCCTCTGATGCTGGCGGTGACGACGCGCAAGCGGTTGGACGAGCAGTTCAAACGCCGTAGCCGCGAGGCCCCGGATCGCGACTCCGATCGTCATCGCGAGATGCTGTCCGAGATCTGGACCCTGCAAACCTTCATGGTCGATCAGGCCCAGAAGGCGGACATTCCGGTCCTGGTGAACTGGGACATGAACGAGACGGTGGGCCAGGTCATGGACGAGGTCATGCGCCGTATCGGCGAGCGCTTCCCCCCCGATCCCGAGGCCCTGGCATGAGGTGGCCCCAGGCCAAGGTGGGGGAGTGGCTGGCCGAGGCGGCGGCCTTCTGGCGCAGCTATGGCCCCATCTTCGTGGTGGCCCTACTGGGTGCCCTGGGGACCTGGCTGGTCTCGGCGCGGATCGCGGACCTGGAAAATCAGCGGCACTTCGCCGCCTTCTCCGAGGCCGCCCGGGACCGCTTGCTAGTGATCCAGCGGGAATTGGACTACTCCCTGGGTCTGGTGCAGGATTTGGGCAGCTTCTTCGATGCCGCCTCCATGGTCACCCGGCGGCAGTTCCGCGAGTTCGTCGGTCCGACCCTCAAACGCAACCGCATCATTCAGTCGCTGCAATGGGCGCCCAGGGTGACCGGTGATCAGCGCCGTGATTTCGTCGCCAAGGTCCGCCCTCGCATACCACGCTTTCAGGTCCAGGATCAGGCCGCCAGCGGCGAGAGCCAGCCAGCGCCGGAGCGGCCCGTCCATTTCCCCATTCTCTACGTTCAGCCCTACCCGGAAAACACCTCCCTGCTGGGCATGGACCTGGCGGGCATTCCCCGGGTGATGGAACTCCTGTCGAAGGCGGCGGAACTCCGGACTCTGCTGGTGGGCGAGCCCGAAACCCGGCAGGGCCAGGACGGGGAAAGCCTCTTCTCCATTTATCGTCCCGTCTTTACCCGGGTCGAGGAAGGCGAGGGGCTGGAGATGCCAAATGATGTCGATGCCGAGCCGGTAGGCATCGAGGATCAGGAGGTGCGCGGCTTTGCCATCGGCGTCTTCCGGTTTGGCGAACTCATCGATGAGGCCATGGCCAGCCTGGGCCCCAGTGGCGTGGATATCGCCTTCTGGTCTCGGGACGACACCCAGAAGCAACACCTTTTCTATGTCCATCGCTCCCGCCTCCGGGACGAGGCCAACGGGCGGACGGACTCGATCGCCACTTCTTATCAAGGCCAGGTGCAGGCCGGGGATCTGACTTGGACCCTGGTCTGTACCCCGGTGCCCGGCGCCTTCCAGACCAAGGGGTGGGGGGTCTGGCTGATTCCGCTCATGGGACTGGTCTTCACCCTGCTGACCTGTGTTTATCTGCTGGCCCTCACCGGGCGCGACCGCCAGGTGCGGCGGCTGGTGGCGGAGCGCACCCTGGAGTTATCCCGCGCCAACGAGGCCCTTAACGTCGAAATCGCCGAGCGCTGCCGGGCGGAGCAGGCCATGCAGTGCCTCAACATGACTCTCGAACACCGGGTGGAGCGGCGTACCTTCGAGTCCGAGCGGCGGGCGCGGGACCTGGAGCAGTTCGCCTATGTCGCCTCCCATGATCTCAAGGCCCCCCTGCGCGGCATCGCCAACCTGTCGGAATGGCTCAAGGAGGATCTCCAGGACCGGCTGACCCCCGAGACCCAGGAGCAGCTCGATCTGCTGCGCGACCGGGTGGCGCGCATGAATGCCCTCATCGAGGGCCTCCTGGAATATTCCCGGATCGGCCGGGTGGCTGGGAGCCTGGAAGAAGTGGACGTGGGGCCCCTGGTGGCGGAGGTCGTGGATACCCTGGCTCCCCCCAGCCATTTCAAAGTCAAGATTGCCCTGGGGCTGCCGGTCCTTCACACCGATCGGCTGCATCTGTCCCAGGTCTTCGCCAATTTGATCGCCAACGCCATTCGTCACCATGACCGTGATCGTGGCTGGGTCAGGGTTTCGGGCCAGGATCTGGGGGACTTGTGGCTCTTTGCCATCGAGGATGATGGCCCGGGCATACCCCCGGAGTTCCAGGACAAGGTGTTTCTCATGTTCCAGACCCTGAGCGTCAAGGATTACGGCGTCAACACCGGCATTGGCCTGGCCCTGGTCAAGAAGCTGGTGGAGGAGCATGGGGGTGCCATCCGCCTGGAGGATCTGGCGGATAGGAAGGGCAAGCGGCGCGGCTGCCGCTTCGTGTTCACCTGGGCCAAGCGGGAACAGGCGCTTGACCCCGGTGGAGACGACGTACAAACCAACCGAGACCTACCGAGATGAGCAAACCTGGCAGCGGCATTCTGCTCGTGGAGGATGATCGCGTCGACGTCATGACGGTGCAGCGCGCCCTCAAGCGGCACGCCATCCCCATTCCCCTGTACGTGGCCCGCACCGCCACCGAGGCCTTGGAGCTGTTGCGGGGCAAGGGCCGGGCACGGATCGATCCGCCGGGCCTGATCCTCCTCGACCTTAATCTGCCGCGCATGAGCGGCATCGAGTTTCTCCAGGCGCTCCGGGCGGACCCTGAACTGCGGGACCTGAGGGTCATCGTGCTGACCTCATCCAACGAGCCCAATGACCGGGCCGCCGCCTTTCGCTACGAGGTCGAGGACTATATCGTCAAGCCCCATTCCTTCGAGGAGTTCGCGACCGCTATCCACGCGGTGCTCGACGACCTCTTCGGGCCCTTGGGCGGCGGAGGCTAGCGGGAGCCCTCATGCGTCTGATTCTGGTTCGCCATTTTCGCACCCAGAGCAATGAGGCCCGGCGCATCATGGGCTGGGGCGATGCCCCGCGGGCCAGCGACTGGGAGAGCGATCTGCTCGACGTGGACCATTGTCTGACGACCCGGAAGCTGGTATTTGATGCCATCCATTCCAGCGATCTGGGCCGTGCCCGCAATACAGCCCTCTACTACGCCCGCAGCCGGGGCCGTGACGCGGTGGAGAGTCATGTCGCCTTCAACGAGATCAACTACGGCGAGCTCTTTGGCCTTGATAAGGATGAGGTGATTCAGGCCTACCCCAAGTTCAAACAGGACCCGGATTACGTCTTTCCCGGCGGCGAGAGCTTCCGCCAGATGCAGACCCGCTGCCTGGCTAGACTCCTGGATATGGCCGCGGATCACCCGACCCAGACCCTGCTTCTGGTCGCCCACGCCGGCGTCATCCGCGCCCTCGTCTGTCACCTCCTGGGCCTCGACCTGGCCAGCAACCTACGCCGTAAGATATCTCACCGCTATATCGGCGACTTCCATTTCGAAGGCAGGCGCTGTACCTGCTACGACGAACTGGGGCAGCCCTCCGGTTTCGCGCGGGACGGCATCATCGCCCTGCCTTGGACTGACCCCGCCTCCTAGTTCTGGCCCGCGTCCGGCCCCTGTTGGGTCGAGTTCGGGTGGCGCCGGGTCACAGGGGCCTTTGACCATCCTTGCCCTCGGTCCTTGGGGTATCATGCCCGACATCCAGACCCCTCCGCCGGAGCCCATTGCCCATGCTTGTCCTACGCGGCGCCCCCGCCCTTTCCGATTTCCGCCTGCGTAAGCTCGAAAGGCGCCTGGCGGCCGAGATGGGCGGAAACCTGAGCCTATACGCTGAATTCCGCCATTTCGTCGAGCTGGAGCAGACCCTGGACGAGGGGGAGCAAGCGGTCCTGGACCGCCTTTTGCGCTACGGGCCCAAGCTGACCGGGCGCGAGCCCAGCGGTGAACTCCTGCTGGTGGTCCCCAGGCCGGGGACCCTCTCGCCCTGGTCTTCCAAGGCTACGGACATCGCCCACAATTGCGGCCTGAACAAGATTCGGCGGATTGAGCGTGGCACGGCCTACTGGTTGGCGACCACCGAGGGATCTCTGACCCCCGAGCAGCAAGGGGCGGCCGAGGCGGCCCTCCACGACCGTATGACCCAACAAGTCCTGTTCGACGAAGAGGACGCCGCTTGCCTCTTTCTCCAGGCCGAGCCGCGGCCCTGTCTGAGGGTGGACCTGCTGGCGGGTGGCCGTGCCGCCCTGGAACGAGCCAATGGTGACCTGGGCCTGGCCCTGTCGGACGACGAGATCGACTACCTGGTGGAGAGCTTCGTCGCCCTGAACCGCAATCCCACCGACGTGGAATTGATGATGTTCGCCCAGGCGAATTCGGAGCATTGCCGCCACAAGATCTTCAATGCGAGCTGGGTCATCGACGGCCAGCCCCAGCGCCATTCCCTCTTTGGCATGATCCGCCACACCACCGAGCAGTCGCCCGACCAGGTGCTTTCGGCCTACCGTGACAATGCCGCCGTCATCCAGGGCGGGGAGGGTCGGCGCTTCATGCCCGACCCCGAGAACGGCATCTACGGCGAGCATGACGAGGAGATCCACATCCTCATGAAGGTCGAGACCCACAACCACCCCACGGCCATCGCCCCGGAACCGGGCGCGGCCACCGGCTCGGGGGGCGAGATCCGCGACGAAGGCGCCACCGGCCGCGGATCCAAGCCCAAGGCGGGGCTCTGTGGCTTCTCGGTCTCCAATCTGCGCCTCCCCGGTCTGGAACGGCCCTGGGAGCAGGATCACGGCCGTCCGGGGCGCATCGTCTCAGCCCTGGACATCATGCTCGAAGGCCCAATCGGCGCGGCGGCCTTCAATAATGAATATGGCCGGCCCAACCTTTGTGGCTATTTCCGCACCTATGAGCAGGTGGTACCGGGGCCCAGTGGTAGCGAGCTGCGAGGCTATCACAAGCCCATCATGCTCGCCGGTGGCCTGGGCAACATTCGCCCCGAGCACGTCCATAAGCACCCCTTCCCGGTGGGTTCGCCCCTGGTAGTGCTGGGCGGTCCGGCCATGCTCATCGGCCTGGGCGGCGGCGCGGCCTCCAGCATGGCCTCGGGGGCCTCGGCGGAGGACCTGGATTTCGCCTCGGTGCAGCGCGCCAACCCGGAGATGCAGCGCCGTTGCCAGGAGGTCATCGACCGCTGCTGCGCCCGGGGCGAGGACAGTCCCATCCTCTTCATTCATGACGTTGGCGCCGGTGGCCTCTCCAACGCCTTGCCGGAGCTGGTCCACGATGCCGGTCGCGGCGGGCGATTCGAGGTGCGGGCGGTGCCCAACGACGACCCCGGCATGTCGCCCATGGAGATCTGGTGCAACGAGTCCCAGGAGCGCTATGTGCTGGCCATCGCCGCCGAGCGGCTGGAAGAGTTCAAGGGCCTCTGCGAGCGCGAGCGCTGTCCCTACGCCGTGGTGGGCGAGACGACGGCGGAGGAGCATCTGCTCTTGGGCGACGCCCACTTCGCCAATACCCCCATCGACATGCCCATGCCCATGATCTTCGGCAAGGCACCGCGCCTGTTGCGGGATGTCCATCATCACTCCTTCCACAAGCCGGCCCTGGATCTGGCCGGGCTGGACCTCAAGGAGGCAGCCCTACGGCTGCTGCGTCTGCCAACGGTGGCGGACAAGACCTTTTTGATCACCATCGGCGACCGCAGCATCACCGGCTTGGTGGCGCGGGACCAGATGGTGGGTCCCTGGCAGGTGCCGGTGGCGGACGTGGCGGTGACCACCCGCGACGGCTTTGGCTACGGCGGCGAGGCCATGGCCATCGGCGAGCGCGCCCCTCTGGCCCTGATCGACGCCGCCGCCTCCGGGCGCATGGCGGTGGGCGAGGCCATTACCAACCTGGTGGCGGCGGATATCGCCACTATCGGCGACATCAAGCTCTCCGCTAATTGGATGGCCGCGGCGGGTCATCCCGGCGAGGACGCCCGGCTCTTCGAGACGGTCAAGGCGGTGGGCCTGGAGTTCTGCCCGGCCCTGGGGATCGCCATCCCGGTGGGCAAGGATTCCATGAGTATGAAGACGGTCTGGGCGGTGGACGGCGAGCGGCGCGCCATGACGGCGCCCCTGTCGCTGATCGTCTCCGCCTTCGCCCCCGTCACCGATGCCCGCCGCACCCTGACGCCCCAGTTACGCATCGATCTCGGCGATACGGATTTGATCCTCATCGACCTGGGGGCGGGCCGCAACCGCCTGGGGGGTTCCTGTCTGGCCCAGGTTTATGGGCAGGTCGGGAACCAGGGGCCGGACCTGGAACATCCGGAGTCGCTCAAGCGCTTCTTCGCCGCCATCCGCGAACTGGCGGGGGAGGGCCTGGCCCTGGCCTACCACGACCGCTCCGACGGCGGTCTCTTCGTTACCCTATGCGAGATGGCTTTCGCCGGGCGGTGCGGGCTCGAGATCGATCTGGACGCCCTGGGCGACGAGCCCGGCGCCGCCCTCTTCAGCGAGGAACTGGGCGCCGTCATCCAGGTCCGGCACACGGACACGGACGATGTCCTCAAACTGCTGCATGATCATGGCCTGGGGGCTCTCGCCTTCGTGATCGGCAGTCCCGGGGTCGCCGGGGAGGGGACCATCCGCTTCCTGCGCCACGGGGTTGCCGTCCTGGCGGGGACGCGAAAGGAGTTCCAGCGCGTCTGGTCCGAAACGACCCTGGCGATGCAATCCCTGCGCGATAACCCGGATTGCGCCGCCGAGGAACATGACCGCATCGGCGACCGGGGCGACCCCGGTCTGCACGTCGAACTGAGCTTCGACCCCGAGGAGGATATCGCCGCCCCCTTCATTCTGCGCGGGGCCCGGCCGCGGCTGGCGGTGCTGCGGGAACAGGGCGTCAACGGTCAGGTCGAGATGGCGACCGCCTTCCATCAAGCTGGCTTTGCCTGCGTCGATGTCCATATGTCGGACATCATGGCCGGGCGGGCGGAACTGACTGGCTTTCAGGGCCTGGTGGCCTGTGGCGGTTTTTCCTATGGCGATGTCTTGGGCGCCGGCGAGGGCTGGGCCAAGTCCATCCTCTTCAATCCTCCGGTCCGTGACCAGTTCCAGGCCTGGTTCGCGCGCCCCGATACCTTTACCCTAGGGGTCTGCAACGGCTGTCAGATGCTGTCGAACCTGCGGGAACTCATCCCGGGAGCCGAGCATTGGCCGCACTTCGTGCGTAATCGCTCCGAGCAATTCGAGGCCCGTACCCTGATGGTGGAGGTGTTGGAGACGCCCTCCATCCTGCTGGCCGGCATGGCTGGTTCGCGGCTGCCCATCGCCGTGGCTCACGGCGAGGGTAGGGCCGAGTTCCGCGATGGCGATCACCTACGGTCCGCCGGCAGCCGGGTGGTGGTACGTTATGTGGAAAACGCCGGTGGCATCGCGGAGCGCTATCCGGCCAACCCCAACGGCTCGCCCCTGGGTATCGCCGGCCTGACCAACCGGGAGGGCCGGGTCACCATCATGATGCCCCATCCGGAACGGGTCTTTCGTACCGTCCAGCATAGCTGGCATCCCGATGGCTGGGGCGAGGATGGGCCCTGGATGCGGCTGTTCCGCAATGCCCGGGCCTGGGTTGGGTGAGGGAGGGGCTGTCTCTATACCCAACACCCCTGAGTTTTCGGTTTCCCGGGCCGGGGGGTGTCTGGCTGGGGACGCCGTGAATACCTCCCGGTAGGCCTGACGACGGCATCCCTGCTGTCGACACCCCCGCCAGCCCCCGCCAGCCCCCACCCGGCCCTCCCGCGATAGGCCGGAGAGTGGCCGGCGCTGGGTATATAAGGAATCGCCGCCAAGGCCATCCCCGGCGGGCGGTTCCGACCCCCCATTTTTTGCCGCGGCCCTGAACCGGATCTCCGCCCCGGGAGCCGTTACCCGCCTGCCAGCAGCCCCGCCAGCAGGATCAGGAGGGAACCTGTCACCTGCCAACTGGTGATGGGCTCCTGCCACAACAGCCAGCCGAAGGCGGCGGCGAAGATGACCGAGAAGTAGCTGAAAATCCCCAGGCGGGCGACGCTGGCCATCGAAAGGCCCTGGGTCAGGCAGACCTGGCCCAGGGTGGAAAAGCTGGCGACGGCCAGCAGCCAGAGAAGATCGCGGGGGGAGGGCGCACTCCAGGACCAGGCCAGGGGTACGCCCGAGAGTAGGGTCCCCGTGAAGGCGAAATAGAAGACGATACGCAGAGTGGGTTCGGTGCCCGAGAGCTGGCGGATGGTGACCTGGACGATGGCGGCGAAAAAACCGCCGAGCAGGGCGATGGCTACGGGGGTGGAAATGCCCCCAAAGCCGGGATGCATGATGACCAGGACGCCGCCAAATCCCAGTGCTACCCCGAGCCAGACCCGTCCCGGCACCGGCTCCTTGAGCCAGAGAAGACCGATGAGGGGGATGTAGAGGGGGGCGCCGAGGAGCAGGACCATGGCCTCCGCCAGGGGCAGGTGCCTGATGGCGTAGTAAAAGCAGTACATGGCCGCCAGTCCGGCGCCGCCGCGCAGCAGGTGCAGATGGGGGACCTGGGTGTGCAGCCTCGGGAGTCCATCCCGGAACAGCCAGGGGGCGAGCAGACCCAGGCTCAGGATGTTGCGAAAAAACACCAGTACCTCGTTGGGCACCCCGTCGGCGAGAAATCGGATCCCAACACCCATTGCGGCAAAGAGAAATTGGCCGCCGATGATGAGGGCGATGCCCAGTGACACGCTTTTCCTGGGCCTGTGAAACCTCATCCGGATCGGCATACGTTGCGATAATGATACAGTATCAAAGCTGTCACGCTCTTCCTGGCATTGTTATAACCAATTAATTCAATAAGTTGCGTATTTGGGGAGTTGGGGGCGTTGCGAATAAGTCTGAAATTGAAAAAGGTTGCACTTTTGTCTGCGGTTTACGCTACAATTAAGAACGACGGACGATTAGTCGCAACAGAGGCGGGTATCCGCGGTTTCGGAGGGCGGCTTCCCGAAAGCTATGCTTAGGGAAAAGGCGGTGGGCGTCGTTGTTGTCATTCGTCTAATATATACTTTCAGGCCTTTGCCGAAACGCCGATTTCTAAACCAAGTCCTTCTAACCTGAACAGAGGATAAGAGAACATGTATAAAGCAACGAAGACCCTTCGCGCCCTTGGGCGCGTGGCGCCGATTGCCCTGGCCGTCGCCATGATGGCGCCTGCCACGCAAGCGGTTGAGCAGCAGGATAGCTTCTGGTTCGCCGCTGGCGACCGTTCCTTCCCCGAGGGCCAACTCTGGGTCAATAGCGCTGGGGAATGCTGGCAGAGTGCCTACCCGGATGGCCCCAAGAACCTGCCCCCTTGTGCCGCCCCCAAGGTGGTGGTTGCCGAGCAGGTCACCGTTCGTCTGAACTTTGAGTTTGACAAGTACGAAGTGCCCAGGTATGTGGTAAACAAGGAAGAGGTTGCCTTGATTGACCAGTACATCCGCGACATCCAGGCGACCCCCGAGACTGAAGTGGTCACCGTCACGGGCCACACCGACGCCGTGGGTTCCGATGCCTACAACATGGCCCTTGGCCAGCGCCGTGCCGACGCGGTTCGCAGCTACATCATTGCCCAGGGCTACCCGTCTCAGAATGTCGCCCCCGCCGAATCCCGCGGCAAGCGCGAACTGTTGCAGGAGTATCCGGCTGATTCGGTCCAGCAGCGTCGTGTCGTGCTGACCAAGACCGACCTCATGTAATGTCTGGTCGCTGCCAAGGCGCCCCTCGGGCGCCTTGGTTTGCACAAAAGCCGGCCCCGGTTCTCGTGGCCGGTTTTTTTATGAACAGCTTTTTTCCTTGAGGCAGGCCTGGGGCCCGTAAAGAGGCGGCAAGCCGCAATATGACTAAGATCAAGGCGATTCCCGGGAGTCTGGGCAACAGTGGCATCCCCTTTCTAAACGAGGATACCGGGATGACCGACTCGATCTCTGCCACCATGACCGCCGATCATCGTCATTGTGATCAATTTCTTGCAGATTTTGAGCAGCGCGCGGCCGCCAGGGACTGGGACCAGGCGGTGGGTGACGGCCAGGGCCTGGTGGCCGCCCTGCTGGACCATTTCGCGCGGGAGGAGCAAAGGCTCTTCCCCGAGTTGTTAGCCGTCGATCCCCGCGCCGGGGGGCCTGTCCATGTCATGACCCTGGAGCATCGGCAGATGCGTGCCCTGCTGGCCGATCTGGAAGGGGCCATCGGCAAGCGCGACGCGGATGAGTGTCTGGGCCTGGTCGAGACCCTGCATTTCCTCATCCAGCAGCATAACGCCAAGGAGGAGGGCATTCTCTACCCCCTTGCCGACCAGGGCCTGGCCTCCCGCGCCGAGGGGCTGCTGGACCAACTCCGGCCCCGCTGAACCATGGATCGGGTCCTGGATGTCAGTCAACTGGAGCCGCCGGAGCCTCTGGAGCGGATCCTGGACGCCCTTGCCGATTTAGGGCATGGAGATCGTCTCGATGTCATCCATCGGCGCCTGCCCTTTCCTCTCTTCGATATGTTGCGCGCCATGGGCCATCGTTGGGAGACGTCCGGGGAGGAAGGTCGCTACCGCATCCTCATCTGGCCGGTGGGCGAATGATCAATACCCGCGGGCTGGCCCTCGACCAGGCACCGCCCTTTCATATCCCGGCTCGCTTCTTCCTCACCGGCCCCCTCTTTGCCATCCTCGCCGGCCTGCTGCTGGTGTGGGAAGGCCCTAGCCTATTGGCCTCGCGCTGGATGCCCGCGGCCCTGGCGGCCGTCCATCTGATCACCTTGGGTTATCTCGGCCAGGTGATGTGCGGCGCCCTCCTGCAGATGCTGCCCGTGGTGGTGGGGGCGCCCGTGCCTGGGGTCCGCTGGGTGGGGGCCTTGACCCACGCCGGCCTGGCCCTGGGTGCCCCGAGCCTGGCCTGGGGCCTCTGGGGTGGCGGCACCCTGGCCCTGGGGGTGGGTGCCAGCGCTAACGCCCTAGCCTTGCTGGTCTTTGTTATCCCGGTAACCCTGGCCCTGGCGCGGTCACGCGGTGACCCCGGGACGCGCCTGGCCCTGCGTGCCGCCGTCCTGGGGCTGGTCATGACGGTGAGCCTGGGCCTGGTCCTTACGGGTACTCTGCTTGGCTGGCTGCGGCTGGCGGCGTTCAACCCCTGGCTCGATGCCCACGCCACCTGGGGACTGCTGGGATGGGTGGGACTGCTGATCCTGGGCGTGGCTGTCCAGGTGATCCCCCTCTTTTATATCACCCCGTCCTATCCCCGGTTCGCCAGAAGCTGGTTGGCCCCTCTGCTCCTGGTCGGGATCGGCCTTGGCAGCCTGGCGGGAATTCTGGGCTGGGACCTGGGTGCCCGGCTGGCCCTGGGCGCGACAGCCCTGGGTTTTGTCCTTTTTGCCCTGCTGACGCTGGGACTGCTGATCAAGCGGGGACGTCGCCGCCTCGATCCCACCCTGCTCCATTGGTGGTCCGCCATGCTCGCCCTGGGTGGGGGCGGGCTGGCCTGGGTCCTGGGCGCGCCGTCGCACCCGATCGGTGTTCTGCTCCTGATGGGTCTGGGGCTGGGCCTGCCCGCGGGTATGTTGTTCAAGATCATGCCTTTCCTGGCCTGGTTCCATCTCCAGCACCGGCAGGTCACCTCGGGCCGTTTTGACCTGCGCCTGCCGCACATGGGCACCCTGCTCCCCATGCCCTGGGCCCGCGTCCAGTTTGGGCTCCACCTGCTAGCACTGCTCTTGATGATGGGAGCCCTCTTCATCCCGGAACTGGCCCGCCCCGCCGGCCTGGCCCTTGCGCTGTCCGCCCTGGTCCTGGAGGGGCTGCTGGTGGGGGTGATGCGTGCCTACCGGCGGGCGGTTCTGGCCTTCGGGGTCTCCCCGGGCGACTGAGGCCGGTTGACCTCGGGGCAGGCGGTCAGGCAGACGGGCGGGTCAGTCCCAGCCTGATGTCCCCGCCGAGGGCGCCTTTATCCCGTCAAACGCGCCAGGTTATCCCAGCAACCGCGCCAGGAGGAGTGCCCCCAGGACCAGGGTGAAAATGCCCACGCCGCGCCGGATCCCGGTCTCCGGCAGATGCTTGACGGTCGCGGTGGCCAGGGGCACGGACAGCAAGGCGCCGGCTACCAGGGGCAGGGTCAGGGACCAGTCGATGCCGCTCTGGAAGTAGAGGTAGGCACCCAGGCCCACGGCGCAGGTGAGGGCCTCCGCCATGGAGGTGATGGCCACCGCCTGGCGCGCCGGGACGCCCGAAACGACTTGTCCCGAGGTCACCAGGGGACCATAACCGCCACCGCTGAGCCCCTTGTTGAAGGCGGCGATCAGACCGATAGCCAGGATGCCACCGGTGTTGTAGCGGAACTGCCGGCGGGCGGTGAGGAGCGTCACCAGACCCATGGTCAAGACGATGATGGCGATCAACAGCGAAAACCATTGAGCCGAGATCTTGACCGCCAGCATGACCGCCACGATGGCGCCCACCGCGCTCAAGAGCCCCAGCAGGCCAAAGGTGCGGCGAGCGGCGGGGTTGGTGCGCAGGTCGATATTGCCGTCGCGATGATGCATGGCCCCGGCGGCAAGGCCGGTTAGCAGCTCCGACAGGAGGACGGCGGGTACGATCTCGAGCGGCGCGTATCCCGCGAGCATCAGGAGCGGTGTCAGGGTTGTGCCATAGCCCATGCCCAGGCTGGAATCCAGATACTCGCAGCCCAGGGCCGCCAGAAAGATCAGCAGCAGGGTCGAGGAGGTCCAGGAGGAGGCGTCCGGGGTGGCTAACCAGCCCAGGTTTTGCATGACCCCCAGGCTGGCGAAGGCGATGATCATCAAGCCGGTCAGGCTAGCCAGGATCAGCAGGCGGCTGCGATGCCACTGGTAAAAGGTCTCAAGGGTGGCAAGGGAGTGGCGGATCATGGTGGGGCTCCGGGTTATGAGGGTTGGTATGTCTAGGCCTACTCAAGAAAGATGCCAATGGGATGGGCCTGGCCGGAATGGAAGATTCATCCATCTGTTTTAATAGGCTTTGTTATAGTTTTTGCTTGGTTTTGCCCCGATGGAAAGGCTCTGATGGGCCGAGGTCACCACCCTCGAACCCCGGGATTTGCATAATCCGTTAAATAAGACGGAAATTCCGGTGAATATGTTGGAATTTCCGTTATACTCCCGGACCATGGATAACCTGACGACGACCCTACTCGGGCTCTGGCGCCTGGCCGCCAGTCATGGCCGGTTGGATGAGGTGATCGAGGAGATTGCCGCGGGCCTGGGCCGCCATGTCATTTTTGAGCGCCTGCTGATCCTGGAGCTAGATCAGGAGCAGGCCCGGTTGAAATCCGCCGCTCAATGCGGCATGACGCCGGCGGGGCCTGGTCAGGGGCTCGACCCCCTGCCGCCCTTCGCCCCCTTGCGTCGCTGGTGCCTTGGTGACGACCTGGTCCAGGGCCGGGCCGAGGATGTCCGCCAGCGGTTGCCGGGTCTGGTGCCGGCGAGTTGGACGGGGGATCTGCTGGCGGTGGGCCTGGCCAGCCAGGGCGAGCCCTTGGGGGCCCTGCTCCTGGGAATGGACGCCGTCGGTGGCCTGGGGTCGCCCCCGGCTCCCCGGCTGCTGGCCCTGCGCGAACCCATCGCCGTGGCCTTGCGCAACCATTTGCGGCTCAAGGAATTGACCGCCCTGCGGGAGGCGGCGGAGGCGGATCGTCGCTCCCTGCTGGCGCGACTCGGTCGCCAGGAGATCACGGACACCCTCATCGGTGGCGGTTCCGGCCTCAGGGAGGTGATGCGCGGCGTCGAATTAGTCGCCCCCGCGACGGCCCCGGTCCTGATTCTCGGGGAGACGGGTTCCGGCAAGGAGGTCATTGCCCGGGCCATTCACGTCCGCTCTTCCCGGGCTCAGGGGCCCTTTCTGCGGGTCAATTGTGGCGCCATACCGCCGGACCTGGTGGACTCGGAGCTCTTCGGCCACGAACGCGGCAGCTTCACCGGTGCCGCCAATCGCCGCCTGGGTTGGTTCGAGCGCGCCGATCGCGGCACCCTCTTTCTCGATGAGATCGGCGAACTGACCCCGGCCATTCAGGTGCGGCTCCTGCGGATTCTGCAGGATGGCACCTTCGAGCGCGTGGGCGGTCAGCACCCCCTGCAGGTCGATGTGCGCCTGATCGCCGCGACCCATCGCGACCTCCAGGCCATGGTACGCGAGGGCGATTTCCGCGAGGATCTCTGGTATCGCATCAACGTCTTCCCCATCCAGCTCCCGGCCTTGCGGGAACGTCCCGAGGACATTCCGACTCTGGCCAACCACTTTGCCCAGCGGGCGGCGGAGCGGCTCGGCCTGGCACCCCGCCTGCCGAGCCCGGCGGACCTGGAACTCCTGCGGGCCTATCCCTGGCCGGGCAATGTGCGCGAACTGGCGTCCGTGATCGAGCGGGCCGCCATCCTCGGCGATGGCCAGCGCCTCGAGGTCGAGCGGGCCCTAGGTGCCGGACCCCTTAGTCCACCGTCGCCAGGGCCAGTCCCGCCGCCTTCCAGCCTCCGGTCCCAGACGATCGAGCCCCTGGAGGTCGTCACCCTGCGTCACATCGAGCGTGCCCTCGCCCAAACCCTGGGGCGGGTGGAAGGACCCTTTGGCGCCGCCCGGCTCCTGGATATCCATCCGGATACCCTGAGGTCCCGGATGCGTAAGCTCGGCATTGAGCCTGGGGCCTTCAGGCCCCGAGGCCTGCCGCCGCCATGAGCCCCGTTCGCCCCGGGCGATAAGGGTCCCTCATGAGCAGGGGGGCCTCCCCGGCGGCCACCCCTTGCTCAGACACCCCGCGCCTGGTCCGCGGCATTGCCAATGTAGGTCTCGGGCGTCAGTTCCCGCAGGCGGGCCTTGGCCTCCTCCGGCATCTCCAGGGCATCAATAAAGCGGGCCAGCTCCTCCCGGCCGATGCGATGCCCGCGGGTGAGTTCCTTGAGCCTTTCGTAGGGCTTGTCGATGCCGTACCGGCGCATCACCGTCTGGATGGGCTCCGCCAGGACCTCCCAGTTGGCGTCGAGATCGGCGGCGAGGCGGGCGGGGTCGGGCTCCAGCTTGGCGATGCCGCGCTGGGCGGACTGGAGGGCGATGCTCAGGTGGGCCAGGCCGACGCCCAGGTTGCGCAGCACCGTGGAGTCCGTCAGGTCCCGCTGCCAGCGGGAGATGGGCAGCTTGCGGGCCAGATGCTCCAGGATGGCGTTGGCCAGGCCCAGGTTGCCCTCGGCGTTCTCGAAGTCGATGGGATTGACCTTGTGGGGCATGGTCGAGGAACCGACTTCCCCGGCGACCGTCCGCTGGCGGAAATAGCCCAGGGAGATGTAGCCCCAGAGGTCGCGGCAGCAATCGATCAGGATGGTATTGAAGCGGGCCAGGGCGTCGAACAGCTCCGCCATGTAGTCGTGGGGCTCGATCTGGGTGGTATAGGGGTTCCAGGTCAGGCCGAAGCCCTCGACGAAGCCCTGGGCCAGGCCGGGCCAATCCAGGTCGGGATAGGCGGCGAGATGGGCGTTGTAATTGCCCACGGCGCCGTTGATCTTGGCCAGCAGGGGGACCTCGGCGATCTGGTCGCGCTGGCGGGCGAGGCGGGCCGCCACATTGGCCAGCTCCTTGCCCAGGGTGGTGGGGGAGGCGGGCTGGCCGTGGGTGCGCGCCAGCATGGGCTGGTCCGCCAACCGGTGCGCCAGGGCGCGGATGGCGGCGATGATCTCGTCCATCCGGGGGAGCAGCACCTGGCCCCGCCCTTCCCGCAGCATGAGGGCATGGGCAAGATTGTTGATGTCCTCCGAGGTACAGGCAAAGTGGATGAACTCGCTGACCGCCTCCAATTCCGCGTTGCCGGCGATGTGTTCCTTGATGAAGTACTCCACCGCCTTGACATCGTGGTTGGTGGTGCGCTCGATGTTCTTGACCCGGCGCCCATCCTCCTCGGAGAAGTTCGCGACGATGCCCTCCAGCAGATGGCGGGTATGAGGAGACAGGGGCGGCACCTCGGGGATGCCGGGGTGCTCGGCGAGGGCCTGGAGCCAGCGGATCTCCACCAGCACCCGGTGCCGGATGAGGCCGAGCTCGCTGAAGATGGGCCTCAGGTCCTCGGTCTTGGCGCCATAGCGGCCATCGATGGGGGACACGGCGGTCAGGGTGGAGAGTTCCATGGCGGGTCTCGTACTCCGGGGGTGGGTGAATCGGTTGGGAAAAGGGTCCAGGATAAGCCCTGCTGCCGGTCTGGCGAGTCGTCGGTTTCGCCCAAGGCGGCCCTGACAGCGGATTATCAGCGTCGATCCGACCCCTTGCCAAGCGAGCAAAGCCCAATAGCCCATGCTCAGAGTACCCTCTGACCCTCGCGGCTTGGCAATTCTGTCGGGGAGACCACGCAAAACCTGGCCCGGCTGTTCCATGAGCGCGATCCAATCCAGGCTCCCGTGGCTGACGCACCCTGCGGCTTCGCCACGACTTGACGAGGAGAATAGTGGGACGAATACTGGGGGGGCCGAGGCTGAAATCGCCAATATTTTCGATCGAGCACCGCATGATGGAACTCACCCTGCAAATCCCCGATGACCTTGCAGCCGAGCTGCGGCCAGGCAAGGGGCGCCTCTCGCGCATCCTGCGTCTTGGCTTACGCGAACTCGACGCCGAGGGAGCTGTCGGATTCGCGGGGCTGGCGGACGTGCTGGAATTCCTCGCCAGTCTGCCCACGCCAGGGCAAATCATGGCGTTACGTCCAAATCAAGCCCTTCAAGTCCAAATTGACCACCTCCTTGAACGTGGCCGTGAAGGCGATCTATCGGACGAGGAGGAACAGCAATGGCGGAACTACCAGTACGTCGAGCATTTGGTTCGTAAGGCGAAGATTCGCGCTGCCCAACGACTTCGTCAGGCGTGAGCCGGACCTTTATCTCCGCTGGTCTGCGGCGGCTGGTCCACAAGCGCGCCGCGGGTCGCTGCGAATACTGCGGGATTTCGGAGACTTTCAGCTTTGCACCGCACCAGATCGATCACATCGTCGCCGAAAAGCACGGTGGCGAGACCAACCTGGACAACCTCGCCCTCTGTTGTACCCTCTGCAACCGCCACAAGGGTAGCGACCTGACGGCCATTGATCCCCAAACCGGCAACATCGTTCTGCTGTTTGATCCCCGGCGCGAGGCTTGGGACACCCATTTCCGCCTCACTTTGGAAGGGCATATCTGGAGCGATACACCCGAAGGCCGAGCAACCATCCGTCTATTACAATTTAATCGCCTTGAGCGCATAGAAGAGCGAAGGCTGCTCATGCTCTCTATACAACCTCTCGGGGCTTGATAGCCGCAGGCCCTCGGATTGTCATGTGCCATCCACCATCAGGCCACTGGCCCGCAGCACCTGGCGCTGAACGGCCTGGGTCAGCACCGCCTCGCCCCCTGGACGGACCAGGGTCAAATAGTTCCGGGCGCGGGTGATGCCGGTGTAGAGCAGCTCCCGGGTCAGGATCGGACTCGGGTGCTCGGGCAGGACCAGGGCGACATGGGTGAATTCCGAACCCTGGGATTTATGCACCGTAAGGGCATAGACGGTCTCCACTGCCTGGAGGCGGCTGGGAAGTACCCAGCGGATGCCGTCCTGGCCATCGCCCGCGGGGAAGGCCACGCGCGGGATTGCCGGCTGCCCCGGCTGCCCGGGGTGGGCCAGGGTGACGCCGATGTCCCCATTCATCAGGCCCAGACCATAGTCGTTGCGGGTAACCAGTACCGGACGCCCCAGATACCAACCCCGGCTCGCCTCGATAAGCCCAGCTTCCTGGAGGGCTTGGGCGATACCCTGATTCAGTCCCTCGACGCCCCAGGGGCCACGACGCAGGGCGCACAGCACCTGGAATTGACCTTGGGCCTTGAGGACCGCTCGCGCCCAGGCATCGAAGGCGTCGGCATCCGCATCCGGGGCGGGGTGACCCTGGCGCAGGATCGCGAGGTAATGGCGGTACCCCACCCGTGGCGGGGGCGCCCCAGAGGCCGGGGTTGGGCCCGCGGCGGCTAGCCGCCCGTCCCGGACGAGGGACCTCAAGCCTGGGTCTTCCCGGTTCTCGACCACAGCCAGGGCGAGATCCGGATGGTCATGGGTCCAGATATCCAGAACCGCGGCGTTGTCGCCCGCATTGACCGCCGCGGCCAGTTGGCCGATGCCGCTGTCCGCGGCGAAGCGATGGCTGTGGCGCAGCATGACGATGGCCTGATCGAGAGGGCGCCCGGCGGGGTCGATCAGGGCCGGGTCGAGCCTCTCCCCGGTCGCGGCCGCCAGCCAGTCGTGGCTGTCCGGGGTGTAATGACCCTCGCCCGCGCGCTGGCAGAGTTGGCCGAGCACGGCGCCGGCCTCCACCGAGGCAAGTTGGTCTTTGTCCCCCAGCAGGATGAGGCGGGCGCTCGGCGGCAGGGCGGCGAGGACGGCGGCCATCATCTCCAGATCGATCATGGAGGCCTCGTCGATGACCAGCACATCCAGGGCCAGGGGGTTGCCGGCGTGGTAGCGCAGGCGACGGGTATCGGGACGACTGCCCAGCAGGCGGTGCAGGGTGGTGACGGTGACGGGAATGGTGGCGCGCACCGCCGCGCCATTGGCGAGTCCCGCCAGGGGCAGGCGGGCGACGGCCCCGGCGATCGATTCATTCAGGCGCGCGGCGGCCTTGCCGGTGGGAGCGGCCAGGCGGATACGCAGGGGCCGGGGCGGCTTGCCGGGGCTGGGGGCCGCCAGGGCCAGGGCCTGCAGCAGGGCCAGGAGTCGGACCACCGTCGTGGTCTTGCCGGTCCCCGGACCACCGGTGATGATGCCGAAGGCGCGGGGGGCGGCCAGGGCGCAGGCGAGCTTCTGCCAATCGGGTCGGATGGGCGCGGGTGGGAAGAGGACCGCCAGGGTCTGGCGCAGGGCCTCCATTGGCAGAGCCGCTCCTGGCGTGGGGTCAGGTGCCAGGCGCGCCTGAATGCCCGCGCTCACCGCCTGCTCGTATTGCCAATAGCGGCGCAGATAAAGGCGCGGGCCGACCAGCACCAATGGCGTCGCCCCGGCGCCCGGACCGACCAGCTCGGGGTGGCGCAGGGCGGTCTGCCAGGCGCTCAGGCTCAGGCCCTCCAAGACCTCGGCGGGGCGGGGCGTGGGCTGGTAATCGGGTCGATCCGCCCCGTCGGGGGGCAGGGACAGGGCGAAGGCCGGATCACTCAGGGTCGCCGCCAGGTCCAGGCCGGCATGGCCGCGCCCGAGCTGGTGACTGGTCAGGGCGGCCGCCAGAATCAGGAGCGGCGGCGCGTCCGGCGCCTCTTCCCGGAGAAAGGCGGCGAAGGCGACATCCAGGGGGCGCAGCCAGTCACGCTCGGCCCAGCGGGCCAGGAGGCGGCGTAACTGCTGATGGCCCTCGGGACCGGCGATCAGGGCGGCGGGGCCCCGAGGGGAGTCGCCGGATGGCGGGGTGTCGCGGGTCAGGGCCGGCTGGCCCTGGGCATCGGGGCTGGCGGGGCGCGGGGGACTGGCGCTCTGGGCCAGGACGCTTGATTCATTGAGACTCGGGGCAGGGGCGCTCATGCCGTCACCTCCTGGGTGGCGCCGGTGAAAAGGCGGTCAAGGTCCTCGATCAGCCGCCGGGGCGGGCGCTCAAAGTGCAGGCCCTGGCTCGGTGCCGCGAGACCCCGCAGGAAGAGATAGACGGCGCCGCCGACGTGGCGGTCGTAGTCATAGTCCGGCAGGCGCGCCTGGAGCAGGCGATGCAGGGCCAGCAGATAAAGGACGTACTGCAGCTCGTAGCGGGCATGCAGGATCTCGGCGCGCATGGCCTCGGGGGTGTAGGCGGTGGCGTCGAGGCCGAGCCAGTTGGATTTGTAGTCGGCGACGTAGTAACGGCCCTGATGTTCGAAGACCAGGTCCATGAAGCCCTTGAGCATGCCGTTGAGCAGGTTGGTGGCCAGCGCCGGGCGCGGTGCCCCGCCCAAGGTGTGGGCGCTGACCCCTTGGTCGATCACCTGAGTATCGACGCGGTGGGCGGCGAGCCAGAACTCCATCTCGGGGACGTAGCAGGTCAGGTCGGCGAGGCTGATCGAGAGGGGCTTGGCGTCCCCCAGGGCTGGCAGGTGCAGGGGCTGGGTGATGAGCTTTAGCAGCCAGGCCGTCAGGGGTTCGATCCAGGCCTCCCAGCCCCGCGATTGACAACGCCGCGCCACCATGTCGCGCAGCCGGCCCGGGTCCGCCGCGATCGCGGCGAAGCCCTGGGTCGCCGCCCATTCGAGTAGGTCGTGGAGGAAGGTGCCGGCCTCGGGCCCACGGGGAAAGGCATGGGGGGAGCCGGGGGCGGGCGTCGTTCGCGGGCTGGCCGGGATCGCGGTGGTCCTTTGACGGGCGGGAATCACCGCGGGTTCCTGGCCCGCCGGGAACCCCTGATCCAGGGGGATCTCGGCCCGGTCTGGCGGGGTTGCTAGCGGGGCCAGGACCTCGGTTACCATCGTCCGCGCGGCCTGCATCTCCAGGAAGCGCTCCTCGGTCGGGGTCTCGGCGGCCCGGGCGGCACCGCCATCCGTATCCCAACCGGCATCGCCCTGGACACCCCCCACCGCCACGCCGCCCGCCAGGGTGCGGCTGATGGCCGAGTAGCTGGCGATCCACCAGGGCTCGCGCACGACCTGGCGCGAAGCGCGGGCGGTCCCCAGCACGGCGGTTGCCGCCAAGGCCCGGAACCTTTGCTCTGTCGGTATGGGCGCCGGGATCAGGGCGATGTCGTCGCATTCCCCGCGCCAGGCCACCAGCGCCGCCTCCAGATCCGTCGGCGCCAGCGGCTCCCCGCCCCCCAGCAGATAACCAAAGGCCCCTTGTTCCAGGCCATTGATGGGCGCCAAGCCAACCCAGGTGGCATAACGCGACCGGGTCAGGGCGACATAGAGCTTGCGCAGGTCCTCCCCTAGGCGCTCGTGGTTGGCCCTCGCCACGACCTCGCCCTGGGCGGCGAGTGACAGTTGCGCTTCGCCCTGGTCGTCATGCCATTTGAGCGGCAGGTCCGTTTCCTTGACGGGCCGATAGTCCGCGGCGAAGGGCAGGAAGACCAGCGGGTATTCCAGCCCCTTGGACTTGTGCACCGTCACCACCCGCACCAGGTCGGCGTCCGTCTCCAGGCGTATGAGCCGCGCATCGCTCCCCGAACTCTGCACCGCCTCCTGGCACTCCTCCGCCAGATAGCGCATGAGGGCATGCTCGCCATCCAGCAGACCGCTGGCCTGTTGCAGCAGTTCGGCCAGGTGCAGCAGATCGGTGAGGACCCGCTCGCCAGGGTCGATCCCGCCCAGCAATCTGGCCGGGACCCGGAAATCGTTGATCAGCCCCCGCAACATCGGCAGCACCCCCTGGCGACGCCAGAGGTCGCGGTAGCCACGAAACTGGAGCACGCGCCCCTCCAGGGCCAGTTCGTCCTGATTGAGTTGGTCTAATTCGGCCCAGCTCAGGCCGAGGGTCTGGGTCGCCAGGGCGGCGCGCACCCGGCGGGTGTCGTCGGGATCGGCGCAGGCGGCCAGCCAATGCTGGAGCTCCCGGGCCTGGGGGCTCTGGAAGACCGAATCCTGGTCGGAGAGATAGACGCTGCGCACCCCGCGGCGGGCCAGTGCCTGGCGGATGAGGTCGGCCTCCGCGCGCTTGTTGACCAGCACCGCCAGATCCGCCGGGCGTAGTGGCCGGAGTTGGCTGGGCGCGCCGGTCGGTACGAACCCCACCCGACCCGCCGCGCCCCCCTCCAGGAGCCGCGTCATCTCGCTGGCGCAGGTCTCGGCGATCTGGTCGCGGTAAGCCTCTTTAGCGAGGGGTTTGCCCGAGTCCGGGGGTGGCAACCACCAGACCGTGAGCGCGGGTAGGGCGTGGCCATCGGCCTGGAGGGCGTCGGAGCGCCCCTGGGCCTCCGCCGCGTTGAAGGGCACCGGATTCTCCGTCTCCTGGCGAAAGAGGAAGGCCCCCTGGCCGGTCGGGCGCTCCTCGCCGGCCTGAAAGCAGCGGTTGGTGGCCCGCACCATGGCCTGGGTGGCGCGGTAGTTTTTCCCGAGGGTGTGGAGTCGTCCGGCGCAGGCCTGCCGCGCCTGGAGGTAGGTGAAAATATCCGCCCCCCGGAAGGCATAGATGGCCTGCTTGGGGTCGCCGATGAGGATCAGGGCGGTGGCGGCATCGTTGCTGGCCACCCGATAGACGGCATCGAAGATGCGGTACTGCACCGGGTCCGTGTCCTGGAATTCGTCGATCAGGGCGACCGGGAACTGGCGCCGGATGGTCGCGGCGAGGCGCTCGCCATGGGGGCCCTGGAGGGCGGCGTCGAGCCGGGTCAGGAGGTCGTTGAAGCCCATCTGGGCGCGGCGGGCCTGCTCGGCGGCAAAGCGCCGGTGGACCCAGCGGGCGGCGTGACAGAGGATGGCGTCACGGGCATCCGGGAGCTGGTTGAGGTCATCCTGAAGGGTGACCATGGCCTCCAGGGCGGGGTGCGCGGGGGAGGTGCCCTGGAGCCAGGCCTCCCGGAGGCCTTGGGGGGTCAGGCGTCGCCAAGCCGTGCTCTTGGCATCCAGGTCCGGCCAAACGGCTTGCGGGTCCTGGGTCCAGTCCCGCAGGGCCTGTAACCAGGCATGGTAGAAGCGCGCTTGCAGCATGCGGCCGTTCACCGCCGCGCGGCGACGGCCCCATCGAGCAATTGCCGCAACTCATCCACCCAAGGGGTTTCCCCATCGATCCAGGGGGCCTTGATCTCGGCCAGGCGAGAGAGCCGCTTCGCGCGCGCGGCGCTGAGCGAGCGCCCCGGCTCGGGCGGGTCATCCAGGCGATCGGCATGCTCGACCAGCCCCTCTAGCCCCTTTTCCAGGGCCGCGGGGTCTGGCCACCAGCGCCGGACCTCGACGACCGATTCGGCGTCGAGGGGCACCATGAAGGTGCGCCAGTAGTCGCGGACCACCTCGGCGCGGAGTTCGCTCTGGTCGGTCTCCAGGGTCTGGGTGAAGAGGCTGCCGCTGTCGAAGGCGTGCTCGCGCAGCATGCGGTTGCACCAGGCGTGGATGGTGGAAACAGCCGCCTCGTCCATCCACTCGGCCGCCAATTGCAGCCGGTGGGCGCAACCTGGCCATTGCTCCGGGGGATACTCAAGTCGCAGGTCGTGGAGCAGGTCCTCTCCGGCGGGACGCGCGGGGACGTGGGCCGCCTCAGCGCGGAAATAGCCGGCGGCCTCGGTCAGACGGGAGCGGATGCGGTCGCGCAACTCCTGGGTGGCGGCCTCGGTGAAGGTGACGACCAGGATCTCCGGTGGCGTCAAACCAGGGTGGGAGGTCACATTTGCGGCTGGTTCAACCAGGGCTTCGGCCTCCCCTGGCTGATCAGGGCACTCATCCCTCGGCGCTGGCCGATGGCCCAGCACCAGGCGCACGAAGAGGGTGGCGATAGTGAATGTCTTGCCCGTGCCGGCGCTGGCCTCGATGAGGCGGCTCCCCTGGAGGGGGAACCGCAGGGGGTCGAGGGTCGCGGGGCTGGCCGGGTCCGCCGCTGGCGGGGGGGGTGGGTATGTCGTGCCGTTCATGCCGTGGCTCCCGTGGGCTGGGTGGGGTCGGTCGGTGGGGGCTGGTCCTTGGGGGGGTGGAGCGCGGCATACAGCGGGCGCAACAGGGTCTCGGCCCAGGTGGCAAACTCGCCTCGGGCGGCGAAAGCGCCGAAATCCGGATAAACCCGCGCTAGATAGGGGTCGGTCTCGACCTCGCCTCTTCGCTGATAGCCCCCTTCGTAGGCCTCACGCACGGCGCCGTCCTTTTCCCCTCTCAGCCAGGCGAAGGCGGTCTTGGTGGCCAGTGGCAGGGGCCGACACATGCCGGCGTGCCAGGCCGCCATCAGGGTAGTGAAGTGCCCACGCGCCTGCTCCGGGTCGAGGGGCGCCAGGGTGACATCGCCGACCTTGCTGAGGATGGTCGTGGTCAGGGGCTCCCCCCCCAGGTGCCCGGCGAGATGGTCCACCCAGTGGCGGATGAGCTTGTCCCCCCGGTATTGCCGGCCGAGCACCACATCGCTGATCTCCAGCACCACCCGGCCCCGCTCGCCGGCCGCATCGAGCCGGATGGCGCTCAGCCAGTCCGCCAACTCCAGGGTCTGGCCCTCGACCTGGATCGCGAACTGGACGGCCTCTTCCGCCTCGACCAGCCGCGGCCAGCGTGAGAGTGCCTCCTGGTAGCGCTGGAAGAGATCGGTCATGGGTGCCGCCAACTCCTCGGCGAGGGCCTCGCCAAAGGCGCCGGGGGCCAGTGCGCCCCGCCGCTGGATGCGCGCCAGCCGCTCCGTCCGCACCTGCTCGATCGCTTCACCCCGGTCCACCGCCCGGGCCTGGACGCGGATCAGCTCGTTGTTGAGCTGCCAGCGCTGGAGGGGGTTGAGGGCGAAGGGCTCCTGATCATCGCCGGCCGGGTCTTCCAGCTCGAAGGCCACCTTGAGCCGCTGCTGGAAAAAGGCCTTGACCGGGGCCTTCAGAAAGTCGGCCAAATCGCGGAGGGTCAGGGGCTCCTCGGGCTCCAGGGGGGGCAAGGGCGGTTCCCCTGGCCCCACGGCTGCCGTCGCGGCCCATAAATCCGTGGGGGGGCGCCACTCCTGGGCGTAGCTGAACCAGGGAGAGGCATCCGGGTCCGCAGGGAAATAGCGGGGACTGAAGGGCTGGAGGGGATGTATCCAGGTGAGGGCGTTCACCAAGGCCGTCGATGCCTTCCTATCGGCATCCGGGTCCCCGGTCTCCGCCTGGCCATCCAGCCGCCATCCAGCGGTCAGGTGATCGCGCAACTGGCCCACCAATACCGAGGGCGGGCGTTCGCTGTTGTCGGTGATGCTGCGTCCGACCCAGGATACATGGAGCCGGTCCCGCGCCGAGAGCAGGGCCTCGAGAAAGAGGTAGCGGTCGTCCTCCCGGCGCGAACGGTCGCCAGGTCGGTAGTCCCGGCCCATGAGATCGAAATCCATGGGCTGGCGCTGGCGGGGGTAGTCGCCGTCATTCATGCCCAACAGGCAGACCTGGCGGAAGGGGATGGCGCGCATGGGCATGAGGGTGGCGAAGGTGACGGCCCCGGCGAAGAAACGCTGGGAGAGGCCCCCCTCGTCGAGCCGGGACAGCCAATGCTCGCCGACGATGGACAGGGGGAGCGGCTCGGTCAAGCCCGCCTCGTCGCAGACCTCTCGCCACTGGTCGAGGGCGGTTTCGAGCTGGAGCTGGGTAAAGGCGTCGTGGCTGTCCTCGGGGGCCAGGAAATCCGCCAGCAGGGTGCGCAGGCGGGTGCACCAGTCGGCGACGGTGGCGGGCTCTTGCAGTTGCCGCCAGGTCCTGTCCAGCGTGTCGAGGAGTTGCGCCAGGGGCCCGAGCAGGGCGGCATCCAGCCCGCCGATTTCATCAAAAGGTTCGATGTCCCGCCAGGCCTGGGCATCCTGGCCCACGGCATAGCCCAACATCATGCGGCGCAGGCCAAAACGCCAGGTGTGCTGGGTGGTGGCTTCCGGTCGGACCGGCAGGTCCAGGCTGGCGCGTTGTTCGGCGTGGAGGCCCCAGCGGATGTTGGCCCCCCGCAGCCAACGCTGGAGGCGCGGCAATTCGTCCTCGCCCACACCGAACCGGCGGCGCAGGGCCGGGACCTCGAGGAGATCGAGCAGGTCGCTCACCGCCAGGCGGGATTGGGGCAGGGCGAGCAGGGTCGCCAGGGCCTGCACCAGGGGGTCGGTGGCCCGCCGGCCCTGGTCGGCGAGGCTGAAGGGGATATAGCGGGGGTCCTGGTGGTCCACCAGCCCGAACACCGCCTGAATATGGGGGGCATAGGTGTCGATGTCCGGAACCATGACGATGATGTCGCGCGGCGTCAGGGTCGGGTCGGCATTGAAGGCGGCGAGCAACTGGTCGTGGAGGATCTCGACCTCGCGCTGGGGGCCGTGGGCGAGGTGGAAGCGGATGGAGCCATCCGCCTGGGGGTTCACCGGCGGCCAGAGCGCGCGGGTTTCAGCCAGGGGGCGCAGGTCGCGGATATCGTCCTGGAGTTGCGCCAGCAGGGTGGGGACCTGATGGGGATCGGCATTGGACTGGAAGAGATCAATGCGCTGGCCGATGGCCTGGAAATGGTCTTGATAGGCGGTCCGCGTCGTCTCCTCGTCATGCTCGTCGAGCAGGCTGATGAAGTCCCGCCCCTGCTTGCCCCAGGCCGCCAGCAGGGGGTGGGCGTGCAGGTGCATGGCCGCGGCCGACAGGTCCGCCGGCCGGCCGTTACGGCGGTGCTGGCGGTTACGCTCCGCCCGCAGCAGGTCCTGATCCGCGACGATGTCGGCCCAAAAGTGTTCGCAGGGGTTATGGACGCACATCAGGACCTGGGTCCAGCACGCCAGGGCCGCCAGCACTTCCAGGGCCTGGCGGGGCAGGCTGGAGATGCCGAAAATCAGCAGCCGGCGCGGCAGGCCGGGGGGGCGCTCCTCCCCCGGCCAGTCCCGGGCGCGATCCAGGAAGGCCGCGTGGACGCTGGCGCGGCTGGTCTGGGCGCCTGGCCCCCGCTGGCCCGCGTCCGTGGGAGTGTCCCGGTCCGTGGGGTCGCCCGGGCCCGCCGCGACATCCGCCAGCAGGTCGCGCCAGAGACAGGCCTGCCAGCGCTGCTCCTCCGGCAAGGGGGAGCACTTGTCGCGGGCATCGATCAGGACGTCCTCCCCCCGAGCCCAGGCCGCCAGCCAGTCAGCGCGATAGACCTGATACTGGTCAAAGAGATCCGCCAGTCGCTCGGCGAGCTGAAAGCGCTTGCGCAGGTCGGCGTCCTGGCTTAGGAAGCGGGCCAGGGGCCCATACTCGGGCCGGGCCATGGCCTTCGGCAGCAGACGCATGAGGCGCCAGACCAGGCGCGACTTATCGAAAGGCGAGGCTTCCGGTACCGCCTCGGGACCCAGCACCGCCCGATAGACCCGCCACAGAAAGCGGGACGGCAGGGAGATCTCCAGCGCCGCCGCGATGCCAAGACCGCCACCCCCCGCCGCGCCCTTGCCATCGGTGGCATCGGCCGCCAGCGCCAGCTTGAGCCACTGGGCGATACCGTTGCTCTGGGCCAGGATGATCTCCGGTTCGAGGGGCGCCAGGGGGTAGCGCCGCATCCAGGTGACGAGGAGGTCCCGCAAGGTCTCGGGCTGGTTGCCGTGGACGAGCATCAGGCCGGGGGTGAGGGGGGTGGCGGTCACATGGGGCTCCTGGCGCGAAGGGGCGGTGGGGAAGGCAGAGGTCAAGATTAACACCAGCCGCTGACAGAGGGTGTCGCACTCCGCTGGACCCTCGGGCGGACCCCCGAACAGGATGGCGGGCCGCCCCTATAATGTCACCCGGCACCGCAATCCTGGCCAGGCAGGGCCAAGCGCTGCCCCCCCCAGATCGGTGGCCGCCATCGGTCAGCCCATGACGTATCCGTCGGGTGTAATCCCCATCCCAACACCAAGAAGAGGATAGGCCTATGTTCCGCCCCTACCGCCCCCGCTGCGCGCCTGCCCGGATAAGTCGATTGCTTTTCAGTCAGATAGGCGCCGTCAGCCTCATGTTGTGGGTCACCAGCGCCCTGGCCGCTGATGTCAAACCGATCCCCAAGGCCGGGGCCTGCCCGCCAGGCTATTACTCCTCGGGCAATTACTGCGTGCCACGCCAATCGGCCAACCCCGTCATCGAGAAGCGTGGAGCCTGTCCACCCGGTTACTACTCGAATGGCAATTACTGTGTCGGGCGCGACAACGCCAAGGCGGTGGTGGAGAAACTCGGCGCCTGCCCGCCGGGTTACTACTCAAACGGTAACTACTGCGTAGAGCGCAAGTAACGGATCCCATCAGATGCGCTAATGGCCGAGGCCAGCCGTGCGGGTCAAGATGGCGAGTGAGTCACCCGCGGGGCGGTATTCGCGGTTCTTGAGTGCTAGGAGTGAACTGGCCTCAGCCGCCCGGCTTCATCAAGACGGAGCAGTCCCCGTTCCCGCAGGGCCCGTAAGTCGCGCTGTTTAGTCTTGTCGGCGAGCCGGGCATAGAGGGCGAGATACCAGGGTGAACGGCGCAGTTCGGCCAGGGTGGGGGGCCTGGTGGCTTCCCGCAGGTGGTCGAGGATGGCGTGTTGACGGGCATTGATGGCCTTGTCGCGGAGCAGACGGTCGATCTCGGCCAGCAACAGCCTGTCGCCCAGCAGGCGGTTAACCCGGTCATGGAGCCGGTTGATGGTGGCGAGCATCCCCTCCAGGTGGAAGCTGACAAAGGCGGTATTAGCCGCCGCTTCACCGCTCTCCTCCGCCTTACGGCACCGGTTGAAGAGGGTGAAATAAGGGTCGAGATGCTCGAAATAGAAGCGGGACAAGCCCAGGGGGCAATAATCAAAACCCGCCGCGAGCAACAGGCTGGCCTCGAGCACCCGCCCAACACGGCCGTTGCCATCCCAGAAGGGGTGGATGCGCTCCAGGTAAAGATGGACAAGGGGTGCCCGGATCAGGACCGGCACCTCCGCCTCGGCGAGACGTCCATGCCAGGCAAGGAGTTCGCCCATCAAGGCCAGGATATCCCCGCCATGCTGAGGCGGCTTGTAACGACCGCCGTGGGCGGCATCGCCGACATGAGTCAGGATGGTCTTGGGATTGTCGCGCCATTGACCGGGGCGGTTGTAAGAGTGAGTCAGTCCCTGGGTAATGGCGGCGTGGAGGGCGCGGACAAAATCAAGGTCTGGCCGCCAATCAGGGGTGGCGCTGGTGATCATCGCCAATTGATAGGCATCCTTGAGATTAAGGGCGCGCCGTTCTTCTTCCGCCACCCCGCTGTCCGACGTCAAGTCCAGAAGCCGGCGGGTCTCTTCCTCCGTCAGGGTTCCCCCTTCGATGGAGTTGGTACCAAAAATCCCGCCCGCCATCACCTCCGGGGCCAGGCGCTCGGCGACCTGGGCCAGGGGCGCGGACTGGAAGCGCGCCTGGGCATCCAGCACCCGCTGATAGGTCATCTCCAGGACTTGGGCATCCAGCCCCAATTGGAAGCGAAAGGGGCCAGCCCGCCGGGTTTCCACGCGGATATCCAGGCGGGTAGCGATCCCGGGCAGACTGGAAAGGGTCTTGATGTCCAACGCCATGTCCTTGGTAAATGCGAATATTAACTAATTAAAATAGATAGTTAATACCACCATTGGGAATTAATGTCCAGCAGCATGTCCACCTATGGTCAGGACCTGTTCGGCTGGCCCTCGCACTCCACCACCAGCGGCGTCGCGGTACTGTCGGTCCGTCGGCTTCCAGCCCCGTCACGCCACCCGTCGCAGGCTTATCACGGGCGACCTGTTTGAGGAAGCCGAAACGATTGCGGGAGAAGGCATCGATCTCAGACAACAGGCGCTAATCCATCTTTAGCAGTTTCGGCCGCCCACCCGCCCCCAAACCCCGGTTTTCCGCCGCGGCGGGGAGGCGGTCCAAGCCGCGTCAAGCTCTTAGCGTAAACCGGCTTTGTGTAGTGCCATAATTTTCTATGGCACTCTTGACCTACCCTGGCCGAGCGTCTCAGGTGTGGCCATGTTCATCCGCCGCACCACCATCAAGAGCCGGGAATCGGGCGAGCCCTATTACACCTATCGCCTGGTCGAGTCGGTACGCTCTGGGGCGGACGTGCGCCAGCACACGGTGCTCAATCTCGGGCGCAACTTCGCGGTGCCGCGCGCCCAATGGGCGCCGCTGGCCCAGCGCATCAAGGCGCTGCTGGGGGGCAGTTGGATCTGCTCGTCGATGGCTTGGATGTGCAGTGGGAGGCGCTGGCCCAGCAGGTTGCGGCGCGCATTGTCAGTCGCCGCGGCACGGTGGTTGCGAACAGGATATTGCGGCGCCGGAGGGCGACTACCAGCGGGTGGACCTGTCGCGGGTGGAGGTCATCCGCCCGCGTAGCGTCGGGGCCGAGCATGTGGCGCTGGAGGCGTTGCGCCGGCTGAGTCTGGATCGCAAGCTCGTGCGCCCGGGTGGATGGCCATCTGTTCATCTCGGTGTTGGCCTACCACCGGGTCCACAGCCTGCGCTTCCAGCTCAAGGCCCAGGGCATCCACCTGAGTTGGGAGAGCCTGCGCCATCAGTTCTCCGGCCAGGAGCGGGTCACCGTCGTGCTCCACCGTGACGACGGCCAGATCTACCACCTCCGCAAGGCCACCCGGCCCGAGCCCCACCAGCAAGTCCTCTACAACGCCCTGGGCCTGCCCCACCTGCCCGGCAAGACCGAGAAGACGTTCATCGACCCGCGTGCTGGGGTTTCTCAAATGTAGTGACCAACTCTGCTGCGAAAATTCTCTAACTTATTGAAAATGCGCGGCAGGCTGAGTTGGGGTGACAAAGATGGGATAGGCCGTGACCGGCTTGGGCTCCGCCAGCGCCGGTGGTTCGACCAGGGCCGCCGCCACACCGGCGTCATCCAAGGCCTCCAGTTGGGTGCGGATGGCGGCCAGGGGCAGATGGGCATCCTGCAAACACCGGATGAGCCTAAGCCGGTCGCGGTGGCCCACGCCATAGGTGGCCGCCGGTCCCCGCCCTGCGGGTGGCGGCAGCAGCCCCTCCGCCAGGTAGTAGCGGATGGTGCGGGCGTTGATGCCGGTCTCGCGGCTCATGGTGTTGATGTCGAGGGGTTCGTTCGTGGGTTTGATAATACATCGAACAGTGAAGCTGTAAAGTATGAGGGATAACAATCAGGCGGGTGGCCCCAACGTCCTGGATGTTATCGGGGATTGAGGAGGGCATCCGTGGCCGGCCGATCAAAGGCGGGACCAGTACCGTTATTTGGCAAATTTTTCGATTTTTTCACGAAAATAGACCATAATCTAACCAGATTCTTCCGCCAGAGCTCGATCATGCTGGTTCAATTTGCCGTTGAAAACTTCGCCTGCTTTGCCGACGAGGTGCTTTTCTCGATGGTGGCATCCGTGGCAACTGAGCATCCCGGCCACATCGTGCAAAGCGAAGCCGGGCGCCGACCACGGATCCTGCGCGTGGCGGCCCTCTATGGCCCCAATGCCCATGGCAAGAGCAGGCTGATCGAGGCGCTACACTTTGCCCAGTTATTCGTGGTGGAAGGTACCCGGCGCGGGGCGCCGATTCCGCGGGTGCCCTTCCGTCTCGATGCCGAACGTCTTCACCAGCCATCCAGGTTCGACTTCCTGATCGATTACCAGGGTAGCGAGTACAGCTATGGCTTTACCGTGGATGGGGAACAGGTCCAGGAGGAATGGCTCTTCGTCCGCACGACGGCCAAGGAAGTGAGGTACTTCGAACGGGTCACGGACATCGAAGGCAAGGTTAGGGTCGAGACGGGCCCGGCCTTGACCGGGCGCACCAAAAAACAAAAGGATTTTCTTGAGTTGGTCGCCCTGGGAACCCGGCCGAACCAGCTTTTCCTGACGGAAGCGGCTGACCGCAATGTCGAACGGCTGACACCTCTATACGATTGGTTCAAATCGGTGCTGACTATCGTCAAGGCCGAAAGCGTGCCTCAGCCGCTGGCGGTCAGAGCGCGGCGCGAACAGGACTTTGTGGCCTTTCTGGCCGATTTCCTGCGGCGGGCCGGGACTGGCATCAAGGACGTGGTCGCCGAGGAGGTGCCTCTGGATTTTGATCAGCATCTGCCAGGCGCCTCCGCCACCGTCAGGACGGAGATTGAAGTGGATGTCCAGGAGGGTGCCATTGTTGGCTTGCTGGGTCCCACGGGTGAATCCCTGACCTTTTATCGCAACGAGCAGGGTCAGCCCATGACGGCCCGTTTGAAAACGGTCCACGAAGGTAAGGATGGCGGACAAGTCCGTTTCGATTTCGAGGACGAATCATCCGGCACGCGCAGGCTCATGGAGATCCTGCCAATTCTGGCGGATGTGGGGACGCGGGAAAGGGTTTATGTCGTCGATGAACTGGATCGTAAACTGCATCCCCATCTGTCGCGGTTCTTTGTTTCCTCCTTCCTCGATCGCTGCGGTCAGGATCAGCGGAGTCAGCTCGTGTTCACCACCCATGACACTCACCTGATGGATCTGGACCTGTTGCGCCGGGATGAAATCTGGTTTTTCGAGAAGGATGCCTTTGGTGCTTCCACCCTTTATTCGATGAACGCCCTGAATGTGCGCCGGGATTTGAAGCTGGAAAAAAGTTATCTTCAGGGCCGTTTCGGTGGTATCCCGCTGATCCGGGTTACGGAACTCACGGCGGCGAAACCCTGTTGACGGCCTGAGTCATGATCCGGACATCGCGAAAATCCCGCCCCCTGGACCGCAGCCTGGAATATCGGCGGGATACGCGACTGGTCATCATTGCCGCGGAAGGACGTAAGACCGAACAGCAATACTTCGCCCTCTTCCGCAGCACCCGGGTCCAGATCAAGGTCTTGGCCACCGGGGAGGATAACCGCTCGGCGCCTGAGCAGGTGCTTGCGCGCCTGAGACAATTCAGGGACGAGTACGACCTGGATAAGGACGATTCCCTCTGGCTGATGCTGGATGTCGACCGATGGGGTAGCAAGAAACTCAGTGCGATGGCCCGAGAGGCGAGAACGGCGCGTTTCAGCCTCGCGGTCAGCAACCCCTGCTTCGAGGTCTGGTTGCTGTTCCATGTCAGCGAGCGGATTCCGGATACCGATAAGTGCGCTGATATAGAAATGGTGCTGCGCGCCGGGCTTGGCGGGTCATACAACAAGACTAACCTTGATGCTGGCCGCTTTCAGCCCTTGGTCCTGCAGGCCACCTCACGTGCCCAGGCGGCGGACCCCGCGCCACGTGGCCGCTGGCCTACCCGCCCCGGCAGTCATGTCTATCGCATCATCCGCCATCTTCCCCCTGATTGCCTGCCGGGCTGAGGCGGCTGCAACACCCGCGGTCACAAGGGGGTAAGTGACGGCGGGGCCACACTGGGCCCCGCCGGACCCGGTTCAGAGTCCCTTCAGACGATTGATTTCCGCATTGCGCCAGGCGGTGATGGGTGCCCAGGGACCGTACAGGATGTCCTGGTCGGTGAAGGGTTCGCCGGGGTAACCATAGCCCACGAGCCAGGCGGCGGGCTTGCGCAGGGCACCGGGGATGCCGTCACTCTCCGTGTGACAAAACATCTGGTTGGCCATGCCGCTGGGCCGTGGCTGATCGTTGATATAGACCGCGATGTCCAGCGACTGCTGGGCCGTCAGGGTCAGGGCGTCGCCCAAGGGCATGTGTTGCTTGATGTAGCCGGCGAGGTTCTGGCTGTTGTAGAAGGCCGCGCCGCGGGAGTAGCCGTCCTTGCCCCACAGAGCCGGAACGCGTGGGCGGCCCTCGCCGCGGCGGTACTCGCCGCGCCCTGGGCCGTCCTTGCTGTGGCAACTGCCGCACTCGGCGTTGTAGCGGCTGCGCCCGGCAACGGGATTTCCGGTCATGTTGGCGACGTTGGGATCAACCACCGGCAGGCCGTTCCCCGGCAGATTGACCCAGCCCGGGCCCTGCATATTTGGGTTGGTCACGCCGTCCGCCAGCCACTGGATATAGGCCACCATGTCACGCATCACCACATCGGTCTTGCTGGGCGCCTGGGCGGCGTTCATGCAGTTGCGGAAGCAGTCGATGATCGAATCTTCCAGGTCGCGGTTGTAGTTCAGGGGACGAAAGTAAGGCAGCCCGGCGTACTTGTCCGGGGACTGGTACATGAGGGTACCGAAGGGCACATGGCCGCCCGTGAAGTGACAGCTCGAACAGGCGATGGTGGTGGTGGAATAGGGGGTACCGTTCGGGTACTTCTTGGTGCCGTCCGGGCCCAGGGTCTTGCTGGTGTGATGGATGTATTCGTAGCCGCGCTTCACGTCGGCCGGGGCGGTATCGATCTTGCGGCAATCAAACCTCCAGGCTGGAACGGCCCAGGCGGACCAGACCCGCCGCCTCCAAGCGCTTGAGGTGTCGCGAGACCACTTCGCGGGCACTCCCCAGTTCGACAGCGATCTCCTGATGGGTGGCGGAGACAGACCTAGCTCCGGCCTGACTCAGGAGCCAGGATGCAGCATGTGGTCAGGACGCGATAGAGGACCGCCTCACGGCCACCCTCCCCGATGATCTGCACCCGCACCTGGCCGGCGAGGAGCAGGACATAGTTCAGACAGGGCGAACCAGCCCGGAAGACCGGCTGGTCCGGGGGCAGGGTCAGTTGGTGGGCAGTCTCCATGATCGCCCCTGTCTGGGCATCGCCCCCGGCCAGGGTGGGGAAGAGGTCGCGCCAGGCGACACCGACCGGGGTCACGGCAGAACCCGCCTGGCAGGCACCCAGGGCTGATTTGGGGCTCGTCTCCAGGCACTGGGGACCCCGACAGGTCGGGGCAAACGGAGGGGTTGGGACATGGGGGACCTCGCGGCTGTGGATGGGGGCGAATGGGACCTGCCCTAATATTATCCACCTGGGGAAGTATTCGGTTAGTCGGGAAGAGGGCATGCCCCGGCCTCAAAGGGCAAAACTAATTCAATGGGTGATGATGTCCGTCAAAATCTTGCAAATTGGTGATGCCATCACTAATCTGCAAGGTATGTTTCATCCTCGTCTCCAAACCGACCGCCTACGGCAACTGGCCGGTAACTTTCCAGTCGTCGTGGTGACCGGCGCGCGGCAGGTCGGCAAGACCACCCTGCTGCGGCACGTCTTTCCCGACCATGACTATGTGGTCTTCGATGCCAGCCTGGATCTGGAGGACGCGCGTCGGGAACCCGACCTCTTTCTGCTCAACCATCCGCCGCCGGTGATCCTGGACGAGGTGCAGTTCGCGCCGGAGGTGGTGGCGGCCGTCAAACGCCGGGTGGACCGGAACCCCGAACGGGCTGGCCAATACCTCATGACCGGCTCGCAACAATGGCAGGTCATCCGCACCCTGGCCGAGAGCCTGGCGGGGCGCGCGGCCTTCCTGGATCTCTATGGCTTTTCGCTCCAGGAAATCAGCGATGAGCCCCAGGGTTGGTTGCCGCGCTGGTTGGCTACGCCGGATGACTTTCTGACCTGGGCCCGCCAGGGCCGCCGCTATGCCGGCCCCCTAACGGAATGGCTGTGGCGGGGCAGCCTGCCGCGAGCGGTCGCCATCGAGACGGCGGTCATCCCGGATTTCTGGAGCGGCTACCACCGCACCTATGTGGAACGGGATGCCCGCTTGCTGGCCGAGGTCGAAGACTGGCAGGATTTCGGCCGCTTTGCGCGCCTGATGAGTGCGCTCACCGCCCAGGAGATCAATTACAGCCAGTTGGGCCGGGAGATCGGCATCACCCCGCAAACCGCCCGGCGCTGGCTGAAGATCCTGGAGGGCACCTTCCAGTGGCTGGCCCTGCCGGCTTTCTCCGGCAATCCGACCAAACGGGTCTCCTCCCGCCCCAAGGGCTATTTGGCCGACACGGGTCTGGCCTGCCATTACGCCCAGCTCTCCTCACCCCAGGCCCTGACGGGCCATCCCCTCTTCGGTCATCTGTTCGAGACCGCCATGGCGGGCGAAATCCTCAAGCAAGCCGGGGCCTTGCCCACGCGACCGGCCTGCCATCACTGGCGATCGGCCGGCGGCGCCGAGGTGGATCTGCTCCTGGAGCGTGATGGCATCCTCTACCCCTTCGAGATCAAGCTGACCGCGGCGCCCACCCGCCGCATGGCCTCCGGCATCGAGGCCTTCCGGCAGGCCCATCCCCATTTGCCGGTGGCCCAGGGCGCCTTGCTGTGCGCCGTCGAACAGCCGCGCTGGGTCAGCGAGACCGTCCTGGCATGGCCGTGGAATCTGGTGTGAGGGCGGTCCCGCGTCCCTGGCGATGGGTATTGCGATAACTCGATATAGACCAGCAGGCGCATTGCCCTGCAGGGTAAGCGCGGCCCTGGAACTGGATGAAGATGTTGAGGATCGTCGCTGCGCTGGTGTAGGTCGGCGGCGACATAGGGTGTTCTTGGCATCGGCCCTTCAGGACACGAGGGTATTTAAGCGCAGCATGAGTGTCAGGGGATGTAAGGGCGAGGCTTGAAAACCGTAATGCTCATAAAAACCCTTGGCATTCTGGTCAAGGGCGTGAACGAGTAAGGCTCTGACCCCGGCGTTATGCGAAACGATCACAGCCCGATTGACGGCGTCCCGCAGCAAGGCCGCGCCCAGCTTGATTCCCTGAGCGTGAAGGCCGACAGCCAGTCGCGCCAGAATCAGCACGGGTACGGGATCGGGCATGTTGCGGCGCACGGCAGAGGTTGCTATCGGATGGGTGACCGCGCCCGCGGCTATGGCGTAGTAGGCGTAGACGCGATGGTTACCGTCCGCCACGATAAAGCTTCTGCTGGCGCCGCTGGCCTGATTGGCCAATGCCCGACGTTTCAGCCATTCGTCCAGACTGGCTTCGCCACAGCTAAATTCACTCAGGAGATGGGTGGCACTTATCGGCTCGGGTGCACTGAGTCGCAGGCTCATGCCGGTTCGTCTTGATCATCCCATGGCGCCGGGACGGCCATGAGGCGTTCTAGTCCCGGGTTGGCACGCGGTGGCGCGTCGAGGAGTGCGGTGAATTGCCTGAACCGACCATCATCCAGTTGAAAAAACACCTGATCCAGTACGACTGCTTGCGCTTTGTCGCAAGCGGCTTCCAGCATAAAGTCCGAGCGGTTCTTGCCCAGCAGGCTGGCGGCGTGATCGATCAGGTCCCGCTGCTCGGGTAGTGCCCTGAGGTTGATGGCTGCATCACGCATGTCAGGAATCCTCGTTGTGCATATACAATAGATATACGCATCTTAGCGGGCTCCTCTGTGGTTGGCAAGGCGTGAAGGGCCCATGATGGTCTGCGTTCTTGGGGTCCACCTCACAGGTGGCCACTTTGATGATCCGGAGGTTGTCGGTGGGTGGTGCTATGTCGTTCATGTAATGGCTCACGGTTAAATCAAGGAATGATAGGTTTGCCTATCAGATAAGATGCTGAAATTGGCGCAGTTCAGGGGTCTAAATAGAATTCAATAGTCTCCCGCAGTTCGTCAGTGATCCAAGGTTCGTCGGGAATGACCAGGACAAAGCCTTTTTCATTGTCCGCCAGGTAAATGGCTTGCCAGAAACCATCCCGATAGGTGATCCCTTCCCATTCGACATCGGCCAGTTGCCAATCCGGCCAGATTTCCGTGAGCACGCGATGGACATCTGACTCTTCGATCAAGGCAATCCAGCCATCATCCTCGGGGGCATAAGCGCGACCCGGGGGCTGGTAATCGACGATCAATCTTGCAACCAGGTCCTGGATGAGGGGATAGGCGGGATGGGTAGCGGGGAGTTGCTTGAGGTCAGCGGTGGATTTGAATTGCAGCATGGGCATTTTCTCCGGGCATAAAAAAACCCGCCGAAGCGGGTTATGAGGGGGTTGGGGGTGTATTTATAAAGAATCTTTTGGGGGATGCTTTAGGGGATAATTAAAGGGCGTGATTAATGGGTATAGAATCGGGTATTTTCAATTGTAAAATTTTCTTTTTAAACTCTTGCTGTAACAAATATTCAGGGACAAACCCACTATACTTACCAAAAATATATGATAAATCGTGTTCATCAATTGCCACATTTTCAAAATCGAATTTTTCAGTAGTCGCATTTAAGAAAAGCTCTTCAATCTTAGCAATCCCTACCCTGGTATGAGGTATTTCAATTCCCCAATCATGAATTGTATTTTTTATTAAGTGGGCTTTAAAAAAATACGACAACCTAATCAAATCTCTAGTTCCAAGCCATGGAAATATATTAAACGAAAACTCTGATGCCTGGTGGATGACTTTATCTAATACCCCAATATCTCGCAACTTACATCTCATTTTCTCTATATTTTTTTGCCCTGATTCCGATACAAATTTATATGCTTCATCTGATTCTAGTATTCGCTTCATTTCTCTTACAATTTCCGTATCCACCATTATGGTAATTTGTTTCTGCCAAGGGCTTTTTGCCTGTGTTGCGCCGCCTTCTACAAACAATGTTTTAGAATCATTGTTAATGTCTATAACCTTCCATGTTTTTCCGGATAATATAAGAAATTCTCCAATAGGCACAATGTCATCTACGGTTCCAAGTGTCGTTGAGTCGATTTTTACAGTGTATTCTTCAGATGTAACAAAAACAGCTAAAAAAGAGTAATGATTAATCATCCTCTCAACTTTGACACCAATCATTAATTTTCCTTCTTCCGTGTACTCAATATGTCCAATATTTATCAAGTGATTCAGTAATATTTTGTAGTCATTCTGGTCTATTGATTTAAATACTGCCAGTGTTAAGATATACTGCGCCATTTCCTTCGGTAGCGCTTCAATTTTTCGCTTCAAATAGCACATTGTTTGATGATATAACAAACTGTAGTTAACTCGCTGTATATCGATTGGCTCAACCCATTTATTTTTAACATACAAATGAATTATTGCTATACTTTTTATCAAATCCCAATCGTATTGTTTATCAAATCTACTACTATCTGCTTCGAACATATGTAGAAATATCATTTCGCTCGGATTGCCTCTACGCCCTGTTCTACCCAACCTCTGAGCGAAGCTCGATACTGTCATGGGAGATTGAACTTGAACCGTCCTATCCAGAGTTCCAATATCAATCCCAAGTTCCAAGGTAAGGGTTGCACCAACAACAATTGGAAGTTCTGAGTTCTTCATTAGTTGTTCTGCATATTTCCTCAGTTGTGCGGATAAGCCTCCGTGATGAGTATAATAAATATCTGCTGTTTTGTTCTTGGTAGCCATCTTTTTCAGATATAGAATATTTTTCTCAACATCGTTTCTGCTCTGAGCATAAATAATTGTCCGTCTGTTCAGCGTTATGTCATACAAGCATTTGTAATAATTAAAAGCAATTTCATTATGATTATTTTCTGTTTTTTCAAAATGATTCATACCAATTACTATCCTTCGCCTCCCTTCTGAGGAAATCGGTGCAATCGATTTTCTGTAAGAACCCGTATTGAGCCATTCTTCTGCGGATTTCAAATCTCCTAAAGTAGCAGATAGACCTACTCTTCTTGGCACGCACCCGATCATTCTTTGTATTTGTTCAAGCACTGCCAGAAGTTGTAAACCACGGTCATTACTCATAAAATAGTGTATTTCATCAATGATTATGAACTTCAATGATTTAAAAAGCATAAATATATTACCTGGCTGATTAATAAGCATTCCTTGCAAAGATTCAGGTGTAGTTTGCAACAACCCATCAGGATTATTGAGTAATTTCTTTTTTTTGGATGTGCTAACATCGCCATGCCACTTATAGACTGGAATATCAGCCTCTAAGAGCAATTTATCTAGCCTCTCAAATTGGTCATTGATCAGTGCCTTTAGCGGAGAAATGTATAACACATCGACTGATTTTGTTTTCGGGGAGTTATGAACAACTGATAATATTGGCAAGAAGGCAGCCTCTGTTTTGCCCGATGCCGTTCCTGAAGATAAAAGCAAATTTGCATCCGTATCAAAAATAACCTCACATGCTTTAACCTGTATGTCTCGCAATTCATCCCAATTATTCCGATAAATATATTCTTGGATAAATTCTGCTAGTCGATCAAAGACTCCGCTCATAGCTTAAATTCCTCATAGGTTTCATGAATAACTTCCTCGGTAACTTCATTTGTAGAGAATACGAAATCAGGCTTCCCGATAATATCAGCAATGCTAGTATCAGGAATTTGCATTGTTATATTAAGTACCTCAATATAATCTCGAATTATCTCACGAGGTGTTACTTTTGACTGGGCTCCAACCCTGCTTAATTCGCACTTGATAAAGTAAATCCTATCATCTTGCGTGATTCTTGATTCATATCCAAGATATGCTTCATGGATTTCTTTTAATTTCTCTGTAAGTACTACAAGTTCTTCTGGGGTAAGTGCGGCTAGATTTATTATTGGGGAAAGAAAATCTTTATATCCTTCGACTACATACTTTCCTGACACTAACCGTGACTGGAGCGCTTCATAACTATATACCCCACGTCTACTATCAGTGATGCTCTGCGGCGTTCCACCAAGAATAAATCCAATGTATTTTGCTTTGCCCTGCATCGTATCATTGAATATTGTTAGAAGCTTTTCATAATTATTGTTTCTTGAGACTGCGTGTGAGATTTTATATAGATTAACCGTCTCATCAATCATTACCATGAGACCTCCAAATCCAGCTTTAACAATAAAAAGCGCCATGACCTTTAAATAATCATACCACGAAGAGTCATCAATAATTACGCGAACACCTAACTCCTCACGAGCTTCTGTCTTCGTTGTATATTCACCCCTCAACCATTTAACCACTAGCTGCATTTTATATTCATCTCCATCGTTGTAGGCTTTCCAATATGTCCTAATATTCTGCCCAAATTCAAACCCATGGACAAGTTCGTCAATTTCTTGGATGGTCTCTGTTATTTTATATTCAACCTTCTTATTGAAAAGGGGATCGCATTCCTCCAACCCCGATTCTCGGAATACTTCCATTTTTATTTTAGATATCCATTTTTCAATAACAAGTTGAAGTGCGCCACCTTCGGATTTTGTTTTTGTCGACATATTACGAATCAGTTCCTTGTATGTTGCAACACCCTGACCTCCAGTTCCAGCTAATCTTCTTTCCGGGGACATGTCCGCGTCTACAATGACAAACCCTTTGTCCATCGCATAATTTTTCATAATTTGCAGCATAAAACTTTTTCCACTTCCGTAGTTTCCAACAATAAATCTAAAAGAGGCTCCACCTTCTTTCACAGTCTCAATGTCATCTAGCAGTGCATTGATTTCAGCACTTCTACCTACTAAGACATTTTCAAGACCTATTCGAGGAACAACTCCCGCTTTTAGAGAATCTATGAGAGCTTTAGCAATTCTTTTTGGTACTTTCAATTTTTTTCTCCTTCTTGTTTGGAATATATCAGTACATTAATTTAATTTTTTGTCTATATTAGTAATATATTCCTCATATATTAATAATTCTGTTCCATTTCCTTTGATGATTGTATCTCCGATTGTTTCAATTGCTAGGTTGTTGATCTTCTCAATTTCTTCTTCAACCATTAAGTGGTTTCCAACAGCATACCCTGAAATATCTTTATACGATGATTGGCCTGCAATAAGAGAAAGCATCTTTTTCCCATGGGCATCTAAACTATTAAAGAATATTGTCCATTCATCTTTTTCCTTTTCCTTGTCATTCGTGTATACGTCATGATTTATGATCAATTCTTTTTTTGGTTCTTTTTTATATTCATTTAATAAATCCTTAGAAATCAATTTCTCAGCTATTAAATCTGTTTTATCCCGAATTTCAGAAAGACTGCTAATGTTAATCTCAACAATTCTTGGCGTTAGCATCACTTCGCTTTCATTCACCAAAGAATTAATATTTCTTGGTGAAGAATACTTCTTCTTTGCTGGAATTATTTTCGGCAAAAAAGAGATTTTATTTTTAATAACATCTCTTTTTAATTCTCTTTTAATGAATGCCGCATCCTTTTTCTTTAAGTGGTATAAAGGCCTGTTCATCAATTTCTGCGGGATTTCAAATATCTCGTCTAGCGCAATTTCGATTGTTCTAGCAAGTTCAATAATGTACTGATAATTTAAATAATTGACCGACTTTTCTACTAATGAGTATTTAGATCTGTAAGGCTCAAAGACTGCTGAAACAAATGAGTATTTTGTACAGATTCCAAATAAATTATACGAAATGAAATCATTAGTCTCCAGGATATTTTGAAGTAAATTTGTTATCAATCTTTCTAGCGTCGTTCCATCTACATTTCGGCTAAAAGCACCTCCTTTATAATTGTATCCTTTTCGAGCAATAATGTCATTTATCACCGAATAATCCCTCATGCTTAAAGCTTTTACTAACTTATCTGCATCACTTTCAATATGTGACTTCAACATTGGATGCTCAAGATAATTTATCGGTAAATTGTAGTACTCAACAAAGTCAATCATCCATCTTGCTAAGCTCTCACTGATTCCTGGCGCAAATATAACTGCATTTTCCCAAAGAAATACCAGCTTCGAAAATCCAATTTCAGCGCTACCAACTCCCACTAAATGTAGCAATTCGTATATGTAAACGTGAACGTATGAAATGCTGATTGGTTCAACAATTTTATTTCTAACTTTCGTTCTCCATATAAAGTAAGATTTCATTTGATCCATGTTCATGTGATTATATCTGGGTAATATCTGGTCAAATGGTGCGTACCGTTCAATATTTGAATTATCATTAAATGACTCCATTTTTCTTGCGGTTGTATGGAAGCTATCAATATTACGAAGGCAATATCGATGAAATTCCTCATACCTTAATTATTTTCTAGTTTCGTCTTGCACAATTATTTTTTCAGATTTTGAATTTGCAACATTATCTTTCATTTCGAATTCAAACAAGCTCATCACATTCTTCTCCTATTTAAATTATTAATGAAGTTCCCTGGGGAGTCGCACATTTACCACTACCATATGGATTAGATCCGTCTAGCCGGGTCGTAAAAGCCTGGACTTCCGTTTGCGCCAATCCCACGGCGGTATGGCATCAGAAACCGTCCATAGCCCAATTTGGTAGTGCCCCAATGCATAGAACGCATTTACCCAACAGGCTGATAATAAGGAGTTCAGCTAGCCGCTATCCTACCGATTGGGGCACTGCCCGAAAACACTTCTTCAATTGGCGTTAAATGCAATCTTGACCATTCAACCCGTCCAGAGAGCTGATATTGCTCCATAAGATCTACAACCAAAGTATGGAACCAGTTATCTGCTTTAGGTGAGACAAAGATTCTAAGGATTAATTTATTGGGTTCTATAGAAATGTCAAAGCCTTTGCCAAGTTTAGCATCAAGTGCCTCCTTTCCCCCGAGTTGATGGTGATGACTATAAATGATTCTAACCTCTTCTTCGTATCTGAAGGCTACATTTTTCTTTTTTAGGGGGTTCCTGGCATTCTTTAGCAGTTCTGTTGCCAAATTGTTATCAATAGCATGATGGTCAATATACTCCACTGCTACGATTTCTTCTTCCAGGATACAAAGAATGTCACCTTCAGCCTTTAATTGATTTTTCAATATTCCGACTGATGTCATTATTGCCACTGAGTTTTTTCCACCATACACCTCCCAATGCGCCATGCTTTCATGTTGGAATTTTGTCCAACAACTGATATAGGCGCTTTCCCTGATTACCTGTGTTCTCTCGCAAATTCCTTTGTTACTCAATTCTCCATTGGTCCCAACGGAAACTGCTTTGCTAATTTCATATATTTGCTTCGTATAATAACCTTCAAGTTTATCATCAAGGCAATCGGCTCTTGGAAAATATAGTTTTTTGTTATGAACTAACCGTAAGAATTTCTCAAACCCCATGTATCTGAGCAATTCGTCATCGTCAGCCAGTTCAGTCACTACGGTTTCTGTAATCATGTCGGTGTCATTACCCTATCAGTCTCCGCTCCCTAACATGACCGTCCGGGAGCTTGTAATAAACGGTCAGGGCCTGGTCGCCCACGGGTTCCGTGGTGACAATGCGCACCACCTGGCCCGGTTCCAATCCCACCAGGGCGGCGTTCTTTTTGATGTCTTCCAGTTTCAGCATGATCCGTTACCGCAGTTTATCCCTATTCTGCACACAGTAGGCCCCGTACCGATAGTAACCGGGCGGACAGACGCTACCTGCGCGGCTGATAAGTCGTTGACATAAAGTTATTGTCATCAGTGACGGCTGGCCGCGTTTGCGTTAAGTTGTCGGTCCGTACCGTCATCGAGAGTCGTGAAGTGCCGCTGCGCGTAATGTTGGCCCTGAGTGCTGCAGACAAGGACGCGTTGCTGCAGACCGAGAAGAAGAACCCTGACTGGCGCGTCCGCGAGCGTGCCTGGAGTGTGTTGCTGCTGGCGCAAGGCAAGACCTGTGCGCAGGTCGCCGAGTTGCAGGAATTGACCATGCGGACCGTGAGCAACACACGAAAAAGATGGCTTGCAGCGGGGTTGGGCGGGTTGGCGGATCTGCCTCGTAGTGGCGCACCTGCGAAGGTGTCGCCGTCGGAGATCGAGCGCTTGGCCCAGTGGGTGCGGGAGGAACCCCTGTCGCTGACCGAGCTCAAGGCGCGTCATGAAGAAGCGGGCGGCGCAGTGGTGCATCTGAACACCTTGAAGGCGGTCCTCAAGGCCGGCGGGTTCGTTTGGAAACGGACCCGGCATAGTCTTAAAAAAAACGAGACGACGCGGCATTTGAACAAGCAAAACAAAAGATTGTCGACCTGAGAACACGTGCCCAGGCTGGGGAGATCGAATTGGCGTACCTGGACGAAGCCGGATTCGCGCAGATCCATCCGAACCGTAGCGCGTGGACGCCGATCGGCGAGCAGCACTGCATCGAGGCCACACGCGGCAAGCGCCTCAACGTGGTCGCCGCACGGCTGTCGAGCGGAAAGGTCTTCAGTGCCAAGTTGTGGTGTGCGTTCAAGGCGCCCTTGTGTGCAGGGTTCGTCGCGCTCCTCACTGCGCAGGTCACCAAGCCCCTGACGATCATTCTGGACAATGCCTCGGTCCACAAAGCCCGTGCGATCGAGCCGCTGATGCAGGTGCTCCGCCGCCGGAGCGTGACCCTGTACTTCCTGCCGCCGTACTGCCCGGAGCTGAACCGCATCGAGAAGCTCTGGCATCTGGTCAAGCACTCTTGGATGCCTGCCAAGCACCGCGACGCTCCGACGCTGGAGCGTGACGTGGGCGAGATCCTCGACAATGTCGGCACGCGGTACCACATGGCTTTCTAGTGATAAAGACTTTGTGTGAACGACTTAGCAGGCTCCTTAGCGCCTGCCCCTGGCTGGCAGTACTCCCCGTTTCGGTAGTAACCGGGAGGGCAGGTACTCCCTCGGCGGACGATGGGCGCATTGGAGCCATCAGACCGGACAGCGTGGTAGTTATGTTGGCCAATCTGGTGGTCATGCTGATCCGCTTGAGCGGGGAGATAGAGAACGCAGAGCAAAAAGGCGAACAGCGTTTTCATTAGATATTGTTCCTTTTCACAATACCCTAATCCTATAGTTGGGTTAGTGCCTCAATCGATAAGATGGCGGTTGGTTTAAGCCCTATCTATCAGCCTGTTAAGAAAGATTCACCCTGTGCATTGGGGCACCACCCTGAATCAATTATTACTCCTTTTAATTCTCTTAGAATCCTTTGGCAGCCATACAATATTGGTGTAAATCTCTTTTACGACTTCTTCGGTCTAAATCTTTTCCTAATGCATCCACAAACCTTTCCCCAAAACTTCGAAAATTCCGTTGCGTATTATCTATTGGCACAGCTACTTCAACCTCATAATCACATTGCGCTTTTGCCTGAGCATACTGTAATTGAGGTTCTGATGCTTTAGGGCTAACGGTTTCAGCCTTTGATTGTGATGTTCCAGTATTAACCGTTTGAGTCTTTGGTGATTGTGATTTCTCCCCTCTTTTCCCGTATAGGTTGCGAACATTATTTTTCGCCCATTTCATATCCTGTGGTTTTGCAAAGCGCTCAAAATCATCAAGTTGTTCATAGATGAATTTATTTCCGTATCCGTCAGTTTTTTTATTTTTAAGGTTAGAAGCATTAAAATAGTTTTTTCCGGCATCATATATCTTGTTATTATTTTTTAAATATTCTTTCGTTTTGGGTTCCATTCCCGGTGGAGTTCGAGTAATCATATACCACGCTTGGTAAAATTCTCCTTTAGCAGCATAACTATCAGCCTCTTCCCAAATAGTTATAGTAGCACCACCAACTTTACTTCCATCACTGTTATTTGTGGGAATACTCCCAGACCCCAAAATAGATATCACACCTGTGAAAAGTACTGCCGCCAGTAAAATGAATCTTTTACTATTGTCAGCTACAAATAAGTATCCAGATTCCTGCGCTTTCATAATTACTTTAGACATACCTGTATAAAAAAATCATGGTTATGGGGGCAATCCCAATACTAAGGTAGAGTAGGAGATTGCCCATTTTTTTTCAAATTATCGGGAACGGATATTATGTTTTCATGAATTGAGTCTAAATTCCGTGTTTCTTGCCTGGATGTCCGATTGGGTGACTGCAATTTAATAGGGAAATTTAGGAAATAATCATTGAGCCTGCCCCCTGTTACCTATTTATTTCGACGCTTTCTGTAGTATTAAAAATTAAATCCTTTACTTAAACACATTTCTCTTACATCATAATTTTCAAGGCGTGTTCCTCCTAGCTGGATAGGTGAAAATTCTGATTTTACTTTTTTCCCTGAACCTGATTGATATAATTCTCCCACATATGGCTTATCTCCAGTATAACCCCCGAAAGTATTTTTTGCATTAACGTAACCGCAAACAATGATTCTATTCGAGTTTGCCTTTCTAGCTTGCATAGATCCAAATAGGGGGCTAGTAGGATCTAGCAGTTTTTCAGAAACACCTTTTTTGATTGCAGCGACATCAGCCTCGCTCAATGTGAAAGGCGTAGTAGCTTCTACTACATTTACAGGTTCTGTCGCACTACCCAAAATGGCTAATAAGCCAACGGCAAAGAAAGCGAAAGTTAAAAAGATTCGCGAGTAATTCATTTAAGTCTCCGCAGCACATGCTAAATCAGCCGAATTGGCGATTTCAGTCATTGGCTTGTCGTCATATGGCATTGGCATAATGATTTTACCTAGTTTGGCCAGCATTAGTTTCTGGGTCCAGACGTGGATAGAAACTTGAAAAATAGTCGTTAAGAAAAATCTCTGCAATCTGTGCTATCCAGATCTGGCGCACTACCCATTATTGATTGACTCTCCATTATGGACGCACAAATTGCACATCAAATAATAAGCGAAAAAGCTTCCCAGTATAATTGAAGCTATATCAAGCCAATCAAATGTTCCACTGGAAATGTAGGCACAAAGAAAGTCGCCCAGTATATGTTTTCCAAGGATAAATGAGCAGTCTTTGATTGTTTGCAATATCTCAAAGAAAATATCAATCACAGCCCAGACGATTGAAGCTAAGACGATATTTTTTCTGTTAGTTCCGAGCGCGAGAGCCGTAAAAATCGAGAATGCGAATGCGTGAACTGCGGTAGGTATTGATCCAGTGTAAACATTCATAAAAAATGTTATATTATCGGCTTGATTTATAGAGATAAAAGGTATATCCAGAAAGTTATTTAAATATAAAATTCTCGGATCGCGTACGAATAGGTAAACAGCAATCCCAATGACCAAACCAATGAAGCCATAGGTAAATGCTTTAAGCTTGCTATTTATATCGCGCCCCCAAATATTTCTAAATTTAAAAAACAACCACCCCATTACATGTAGTAATGCGCCTTTCTGATTCACCGGTTGCCTCATTTGGCTTTTTTCTGAATACGCGCTATCAGGCATGGGGTGCCTGGTTGCGTGAGTTATGCGGCCTCAATTGCTTAGCAAGTTGTTAGGGGGTAATCGCGGCTTTTTGTTGTTCCGCCTGCTGTTATTTCTGAAGCGCCTCACGTTGGGTTCTGGCGGCATTTATCACTGTGCTAGTCATCGTTGGTGATCGTTCCCCGCCCCTGGGCATCAAACAAGGTGGCGCCCGTTGGAACACTGAGATTGACGAAGAACGTTTCGTTGGCTTCCTTCGCGACATCACCTTTGAACTGATACTGACCGGCTTGCTCGTCTGGCCGGGGCTAAAGGTGATCAGTTGCCTAAAGTTTGCTAACTATCTCGGCTCGCTTTCGCCGGTACTCGGACTCTGTGATACTCCGGTTTTTTCGCAGTGCGCGGAGTTGTGCAAGCCGTTCCTCGACCCCGCCACCGGCTATGTCAATCATCTCGCCATCGGTGGCAACCAGCTTGACATCTAATGGGTTAGGCATCAGGTCGTTCATGGCGCCACTGCCCGCATCAACGGCCATCCCAATGATGCCACCCACCAACACATTGCCCGCCATGCCCGCACCACCGCCCCCGGAGACTTGCGGTTGCACATTAACCTCTACCGTTTGGTATCCCGCCTTCTGGATCTTTACAAAGACTGCATCTTTTCTTGGCAGTTTGAAGGTCGCTGGTGTTTGTCCTGTCATGCCGTTGGAAAGTTTTATATCGGCGCCGGATGGTTCGGAGTTGATGACTAAGGTGTCCTCGGTCCCTCTCGTGATCGTCGCGCACCCCGTTGTCAGGCTTAGAAGCACCAACACCCCTAGTAAATTGAAAAATCGGTAGTGCCCCGATCAGCAGGATAGAATTTTCTAACATGCTGATTAATATCTATAAGCTTCGTCATCATCCTGCGGATTGGGGCACTACCGAAAAATCTTAGGTAGTGCCCTGATCAGTAGGATTAATTAGCAAAATCTGCTATGGTTATATTTTCAGCATTAGGTTCATTCTCTCATGCACTGCCCTGCCTGCCACTCTGATCACCTCGTCAAAAATGGATTCAATCCACTCAACAAGCAAATTTACCGTTGCCAGGTGTGTGGACGTCAGTTCGTACGAGATCCTGCGAAGGGACCCATTTCCGATGAGAAGAAGGCCTTGATTGATCGTTTGCTTTTAGAAAGAATCTCGTTAGCTGGAATTGCACGTAGTGTTGGGGTTTCAGAGTGCTGGCTGCAGCACTCTGTCAATAAAAAATATGCAGAGGTGCCCCGGGAGATCATCGTTAAAAAAAAACGGGAGGGCGACTGATCATCGAATGTGATGAAGTATGGTCTTTTGTTATAAAACATGATAATAAACAATGGGTTTTGTTGGCTATAGACCGAGATACCCGTGAAATTGTTGGTCTTTATATTGGTGACCGGAGTGCGCAATCCGCCCAGCATTTATGGGACTCTCTACCACGTGACTATCGTCAAAACGCGCTGAGCTATACCGACTTTTGGGAGGCTTATACGGCCGTCTTTCCCGCCACACGCCATCTTCCCGTTGGTAAGGAATCGGGCAAAACCAATCACATTGAAAGATTCAACAATACGCTTCGGCAACGTGTTTCTCGACTGGTAAGGAAAGCACTGTCTTTCTCGAAAAAACTGGAAAACCATATCGGAGCCATTTGGTATTTTGTTCATCACTATAACGCCTCACGCCCAATTAATAATCAAAAGACGCTCAAGCCATTGCTTTCCTTCTAATCGGGGCACTACCAAATCTTAATTTCATGTGCGAATATTCCCTAGTTTTGGTTTTTATTCTGGGGCCAAAAGTTTGGAAGCTAGCTAAATGCCTGTGTTGCTTATCTGACACGATGGTTTTAGCCACCCGTAGCAAACCTATTTGAGCACCGCGTATCTAACGTCGCAGCGTTAACCCCGGTTATTTACCGAACACCTGATGATAAATCCCGCTTTCTGTCCCGAACCCAGTCCACAGGCTAGACCCCCTTTGCCCCGAGGTCTACTCATCAAATACGACCAAATCACTATCATTTGCGACATTTAGGCCGTTTTACTGATATTACTCAACTACATAAAAAAGTTGAACTTTTTTCATCTCCCCCAAGATCGTTGATCCAGGTCAATTTGGGCAGCATATCCCTCAGTCCCTGCACCTTGCCCGTACCCCATCGCCAGAATCTCCGATGTGATTATGATCTTGGCTTTTTATTATACAACCCTTAAATTAATCCATGTATAAATACGACATTTTTGGCAATTATTAAACTAAACCAATATGTTAAGATATTTGTATCTGCTGTTTGAGGAGTCCAAATGGCGCAGAACTTCCCAAGAAATCTATCAATACTTATTATTGATGCAGCAGTGGTTCTCCCCATCTTGAGGGATACGCTGAAAATCTTTCCGTCTTACTGTCCTTCTTGTCCGCTCTATGCATGCCATCAGGCCATGGCAAGCCCGCAGTGCCCCTGCTCCTTTTAGAGCCGAATGCCGCTCCTTGCAGAGCAAACTGCCATAGCTCACTGATACATAATAGGTTTCAAGAAAACCATCTGCTCCTGGTAGATGGTCCTAACAGTAGCGATGCAAAGCCGGTTCAACATACCCATGCCAGTGCTTGGCTGTTTCACGCCGTCTTTCCTGGTCACCCACACCCTTCCCACGGTGGCCACAGCCCGTTTCGCGGTCTTTGTCGTTTCCAGTACCACTAATTTCACTTAGTAAAATCCACGGCACCCACCGCATATCATTTTCACCCACACCCCACCCAATACCCCTTCACAGCCCAGTGTGCCAGGGGTGAGCGCCGTGACCCTCACCCCTGGCATCTCAGAGCCCGGAAGCCGCCGATACCGACTCCATTGCCTGACGCCGGGCGTCATCCGTCAAATGGGCATGGCGCTGGGTGGTCTTCGCTTGGGCATGCCCCAACACCTATAGAGACTGACCCCCTGACTGGCCATCAACGACGCCGCCGTATGCCGCAGATCATGCCAACGACAGAGCGGCACCCCCGCCCGCCTGTCTCCGGGCGGTGTCCCAGGCGTGATAGAAGGAGACGTAGGGTTTGCCCGTCTGCGGATTGGGCAACAGCCAGGGGGATGTTCTCGGCAGTCCCGCCAGAGTCCGGGCGCTGGCGTTCTTCGGTGGGGTGCCCGAGGTCATCAGAAATTTACTCGACTTGGCCAGACCCGACCCGCGTTTTGGGTCAAATTACCAAACGAACCCATTTGCGGGGGCACGGGGAACGGGCGCCCAGCGGCGCGAAAAAGGCCAAATTACCAAACGAACCCATTTTGCCCGGCCGGGGCCGCCGCTATCCCGGCCGCTCTTCACCTCCCGGGTTCCCGCGGGCTTCCCGTCGCCGGCGGAGGAGTATGCCGAGGGGCCCCTCGACCTTCACCACTACTCCGGCCTCGCACCAGATCGGTCAGCCGGTATTTCTGCCGGCTGCTGCATGGTTTATCCGGGATGGTCATTTCAATCAGCCCAGCCTCCAGGGCCGGGAGCAGATACGCCTTGCGGAAATGCTCATCGTCGTTCTGGTTCGTTCCAAGATGGAACTCCCGCCCTTAACCTCAAAGGCCTCTTAGCTGACAAAAAAGCCCGCCGGGTTGCCCCGGCGGGCCCTGGCGCGGTCCGGCGCTGGGCCGGACCGATCAGGCGGCGACGGCCTTGGCAGTCTCGGCGTATTCCTCGATCTGGTCAAAGTTCAGGTAGCGGTACACGCTGGCGGCGTCCTGGTTGATGATGCCCATCTCGGCCTGGTATTCGGCCACGGTCGGCAGCTTGCCCAGTTTGGAGGCGATGGCCGCCAACTCCGCCGAGGCCAAGTAGACGTTGGCGTTCTTGCCGAGGCGGTTCGGGAAGTTGCGGGTGCTGGTGCTGACCACCGTGGCGCCTTCGCGCACCTGGGCCTGGTTGCCCATGCAGAGGCTGCAGCCGGGCATTTCGGTACGGGCGCCGGCGATGCCGAAGGTGTTGTAGTGGCCTTCCTTGACCAGTTCGCTCTGGTCCATCTTGGTCGGCGGCGCCACCCACAGCTTGACGGGGATGTCACGCTGGCCGCCCAACAGCTTGGCGGCGGCCCGGAAGTGGCCGATGTTGGTCATGCAGGAGCCGATGAAGGCCTCGTCGATCTTGGTGCCCGCGACCTCGCTGAGGAACTTGGCGTCGTCCGGGTCGTTGGGGCAGCAGAGGATGGGCTCCTTGATGTCGGCCAGGTCGATCTCGATGACGGCGGCGTATTCGGCATCCGGGTCGGCTTCGAGCAGTTGCGGGTTGGCCAGCCAGGCCTCGACGGCCTCGATGCGGCGCTCCAGGGTGCGCCGGTCCTGGTAGTCGTCGGCGATCATCTTCTTCATCAGCATGATGTTGCTGGTCAGGTACTCGATGATGGGTGCCTGGTTCAGCTTGATGGTGCAGCCGGCGGCGGAGCGCTCGGCGCTGGCGTCGCTCAACTCGAACGCCTGTTCGACCTTCAGATCGGGCAGGCCCTCGATCTCCAGGATGCGCCCGGAGAAGGCGTTGACCTTGCCGGCCTTGGCCACCGTCAGCAGGCCGGCCTTGATGGCGTAGAGGGGGATGGCGTGGACCAGGTCGCGCAGGGTGACGCCGGGCTGCATCTCGCCCTTGAAGCGCACCAGGACGGACTCCGGCATGTCCAAAGGCATGACGCCGGTGGCGGCGGCGAAGGCGACCAGGCCGGAGCCGGCGGGGAAGCTGATGCCGATGGGGAAGCGGGTGTGGCTGTCGCCACCGGTGCCGACGGTGTCGGGCAGGAGCAGGCGGTTGAGCCAGCTATGGATGACGCCGTCGCCGGGGCGCAGGGAGACGCCGCCGCGGGTGCTGATGAAGGTCGGCAGCTCGCGGTGGGTCTTGACGTCCACCGGCTTGGGATAGGCGGCGGTGTGGCAGAAGGACTGCATCACCAGGTCGGCGGAAAAGCCCAGGCAGGCCAGGTCCTTGAGCTCATCGCGGGTCATGGGGCCCGTGGTGTCCTGGCTGCCGACGGTGGTCATGCGGGGTTCGCAGTAGGTGCCGGGACGAATGCCATGGCCCTCGGGCAGGCCGCAGGCGCGGCCGACCATCTTCTGCGCCACCGTGAAGCCCTTGCCGGTGTCCACCGGGGGCTTGGGCAGGCGGAAGATGGTGGAGGCGGGCAGGCACAGGAAGTCGCGCGCCCGGGCGGTGAGGCCGCGGCCGATGATGAGATTGATGCGGCCGCCGGCGCGCACCTCGTCCAGCAAGACCTCGCTCTTGAGCTGGAACTCGGCGAGGGTGGCGCCGTTCTTCAGGATTTTGCCGTCATAGGGCAGGACGTCAACAACATCGCCCATCTCCAGGCCGGACACGTCCAGTTCGATGGGCAGGGAGCCGGAGTCCTCCTGGGTGTTGAAGAAGATGGGCGCGATCTTGCCGCCCAGGGTCACGCCGCCGAAGCGCTTGTTGGGTACGTAGGGGATGTCCTGGCCGGTGGCCCAGACGACGCTGTTGGTGGCGCTTTTGCGGCTGGAGCCGGTGCCGACGACATCGCCGACGTAGGCCACCAGGTGGCCATTGTTCTTGAGGTCCTCGATGAACCGCATGGGGCCGCGCTTACCGTCTTCCTCGGGCTGGAAGGCCGCGTCGGGACGGGTGTTTTTGAGCATGGCCAGATAATGCAGCGGGATGTCCGGACGGCTCCAGGCGTCGGGCGCGGGTGAGAGGTCGTCGGTGTTGGTCTCGCCGGGCACCTTGAAGACGGTGATGGTGATGGACTGGGGCACCTCGGGGCGGCTGGTGAACCACTCGGCGTCGGCCCAGCTCTGGATGACAGCCTGCGCCTGAGCATTACCGGCCTTGGCCTTGTCGGCGACGTCGTTGAAGAAGTCGAACATCAGCAGGGTCTTTTTCAGGCCCGCGGCGGCTACGGCGGCGACCTCGGGGTCGTCCAGCAGTTCGATCAGGGGGTGGACGTTGTAGCCGCCCACCATGGTGCCCAGCAGCTCGGTGGCCTTGGCCTTGCCGATCAGGCCGACCTGGATGTCGCCATGCGCCACGGCCGCCAGGAAGCTGGCCTTGACCTGGGCGGCTTCGTCCACGCCGGGCGGTACCCGATGGGTCAGCAGGTCCAGTAGGAAGGCTTCTTCGCCGGCGGGGGGGTGCTTGATCAGCTCGATCAGCTCGGCGGTCTGCGGGGCGGTCAGGGGCAGCGGCGGAATTCCGAGGGCGGCGCGTTCGGCCACATGTTGACGGTAGGCTTGCAGCATGGGAAATCCTTCTTATTTGGTGGTGAGCGAAGCGGCCATTTTAGCCAATAATGGGGCCAGGGATGCGAGAGATGGCGGGCGGCATGGGTCAGGCCGTGCTCGACTCTTTGGCCCTGGCGGAATGGCTCGATGGATTGGGCCAGCAAGATGGATCCTAACCCGGGCGACCGCCCTTGACCTCGGCAAAACAGGCTTGAAATTATGACGGTGGCAGCGGAACCCATGGCCCATGCGGAGCGCCTCTGGCGGGAGTGGCTGGACTGGGCGGCGGGGCAGGGGATGGCCGTCCCCTCCGCCCGGGACCCGGCATTTGAAGAGACCCGGGCCCGGGTCTGGGAGGCGAGTGACTTTGTCGCCACCACCGTCGCCCGTTACCCCGAGACCTTTGCCCAGCTCCTGGCCTCGGGTGATCTGGACCGCCCCTATGAGCCGGGCGAGATGGGCCAGGGGCTAGCCGCGGCGCTGGCAGACCTGCAACAGGCGGGCGCCGATGACGAGGGCCTCCAGCGTCGCCTGCGCCGCTTTCGCCGCCGCGAGATGCTGCGCCTTATCTGGCGGGATCTGGGCGGGGCCGCCGCCCTGGAGGAGACCCTGGAGGATCTCAGTGAACTGGCGGATGTATGCGTCAACCAGGCCCTGGATTGGACCCAGGCCTGGACGCGGGCGGAGCTGGGCACCCCCCGCAATGCCAAGGGCGAGGCACAGGGGTTGCTGGTCATCGGCATGGGCAAGCTGGGGGCGCGGGAGCTCAATATGTCCTCGGACATCGACCTCATCCTGGCCTATCCGGAGACGGGTCTGGTCGATGGCCCCCGGCGGCTGACCAACGAGCAATTCTTTATCCGGCTGGGGCAGCGTCTGGTGCGGGCCCTGGACGCGCCCACCGTCGATGGCTTCGTCTTTCGTGTCGATACCCGCCTGCGGCCCTTTGGCGACTCTGGCCCCCTGGTCATGAGCTTTACCGCCATGGAGTACTACTACCAGGACCAGGCGCGGGAGTGGGAGCGCTACGCCATGGTGAAGGCGCGGGTGGTGGCCGGTCCCCGGGACCAGGCGGAGCAGCTCGCGGCCCTGCTGCGGCCCTTCGTCTATCGGCGCTATTTAGACTTTGGCGCTATCGAATCCATCCGCGATATGAAGGCCATGATCGCCAAGGAACTCCAGCGCAAGGGCATGGCGGACAACGTCAAGCTGGGGCCGGGGGGCATCCGGGAGATCGAGTTTATCGGCCAGACCTTCCAGCTCGTGCGCGGGGGGCGCGATCCCCAACTGCAGATTCGCCCCATCCGCGCGGTCTTGCGGTTGCTGGGAGAGCGCGGCCTCTTGCCCGCCGACGCCGTCCAGCAGCTCGACGCCGCCTACGTCTTTCTGAGGCGCGTGGAAAATCGCCTCCAGGCCTGGAAGGATCAGCAGACCTATCGTCTGCCCGAGGACGACCTGGGCCGGCTGCGTCTGGCCCGGTCCATGGGCTTCGGCGACTGGCCGGGATTCCTCGCGACCCTCGACGAGCACCGGCGGCAGGTCCAGGGCCAATTCGACAGCCTCTTCGCCGCGCCTCAGGCCGAACAGGCCCAGCAGGAACCGGCCTTCACCGCCCTGTGGCGCGGGCGCCTGGAGGCGACCCAGGCGGAGGAGCTGCTGAGTCAGGCCGGGTTTGCCGATCCCCAGGCGGCGCGGCTGAGCCTGGAGGCCTTCCGCGAGGGAGTCCATCGCAAGGATCTCGGCAGTCGTGGGCGCGAGCGGCTGGGGCAACTCATGCCCCTGGCCCTGCCCATGATCGCCGGTTCCGAGGCCCCGGACCTGGCCCTGGAGCGGGTGCTGCGGGTGCTGGAGGCGGTGGCCCGCCGCACCGCCTATCTGGCGATGCTGGTGGAGCGGCCCGTCATCCTGTCCCAACTGGTGCGACTCACGGGCATGAGCCCCTGGATCGGCCAGCAGATCGTCCGCCAGCCCCTGCTGCTCGACGAGCTGATCGATACCCGCCGCCTCTATTCACCCCTGCGCCGGGCCGAGCTGGAGGCCGAGCTGGATGCCCTCCTGGACCCCCTGGACCCGGAGGACCTGGAACAGCAGATGGAGCGGCTGCGCCAGTTCGCCCAAGGCAACCGGCTGCGGGTCGCCGCCGCCGATCTGACGGGGGCCATCCCCCTCATGGTGGTCAGCGACTATCTCACCGACATCGCCGAGGCCAGCCTGGAGCGCATTGTCGCCCTGACCTATCGCCATCTGGTCCAGCGGCATGGGGCCCCCGCCGGGGTGGGGGCCGGGGAGACCGGCTTTCTGGTGGTCGGTTATGGCAAGCTGGGGGGGATCGAGTTGGGCTATGGCTCGGACCTGGATCTGGTCTTTCTCCACGGCAGCGATAGCGTCAATGCCATGACCGCCGGTCCCAAGGTCCTGGCCAACGACCAGTTCTATGCGCGCCTGGGCCAGCGCGCCATTCATATGATGACCACCCAGACCCCTTCCGGTCAGCTCTACGACGTCGATATGCGCCTGCGCCCGGATGGCAATAAGGGGCTTTTGGTGCGGTCCCTCGCTTCCTTCGCGAACTACCAGGTCCAGGAGGCCTGGACCTGGGAACATCAGGCCCTGGTGCGCGCCCGGCCCCTGGCGGGTGATCGGGGCCTCTATGAACGCTTCGCCCGTATTCGCCGCGAGGTCCTCTGCCGGGAGCGCGATCCGGACCGCTTGCGCGGGGAGGTGCGGGAGATGCGGACCAAGATGCGCGCCAGCCTGGACAAGAGCGGCGGGGGCCGCTTCGACCTCAAACAGGGTCAGGGCGGTATTGCGGACATCGAGTTTATGGTTCAATACTCAATCCTGCGGTGGGCAGCTCAATATCCGGAACTGGCCGATTGGTCCGATAACATCCGGCTGCTGGAAAGCCTGGGCCGGCTGGATCTCCTGCCGGGCCCGGCGGCGACGGATCTCACCGCGGCCTATAAGGCTCTGCGGGCCGCCTACCATCGCGGCGCCTTGCAGGATGAGCCGACCCGGGTCGCCGCGGACGTGCTGCTCGACAGCCGCGAGCGGGTGGCGGCCCTGTGGCGAACATTGATGGAGGATTGAGGTCCGGCCCCGCCGTGCCCGTCCCCGACCCTGGGGGGCCCTATCCTGGCAAGGCGCCAGTCTGGCGGTCCGCGACCTAATCAGGAGAAGATCATGAGAACGATGGCGGACCGTGACGGCCTCATCTGGCTGGACGGCGACTTGGTGCCCTGGCGCGAGGCCAAGGTCCATGTGCTGACCCATACCCTGCACTATGGCATGGGTGTCTTCGAGGGTGTCCGGGCCTACGCGACCGATCAAGGCGCCGCCATCTTCCGGCTGCGCGAGCATACGGACCGCCTCTTCAACTCCGCCAAAATCCTGGGCATGCCCATGCCCTATGACCGCGCCACCCTGGACGAGGCCCAATGCGCGGCGGTGCGCGAGAACGGCCTGGCCTCCGCCTACATCCGCCCCATGTGCTTTTACGGCTCCGAGGGCATGGGCCTGCGCGCCGATAACCTGCAGGTCCACTGCATGGTGGCTGCCTGGGAGTGGGGCGCCTATCTGGGCGAGGACAATATGCGCAACGGTATTCGCATCCGCGTGTCCTCCTTCACCCGCCACCATGTCAATATCACCATGTGCCGGGCCAAGGCCAACGGCAACTACATGAATTCCATGATGGCGCTTCAGGAGGCCCTGCGGGATGGCTATGACGAGGCTCTGCTGCTGGACGCCTCGGGCTATGTCATGGAGGGCAGTGGCGAGAACATCTTCCTGGTGCGGGATGGCATCCTCTATACCCCGGACCTAACCTCGGCCCTGGACGGCATCACCCGCCGCAGTATCATCCAGGTGGCGGAGGAGTTGGGCATCCGGGTGGTCGAGAAGCGCATCACCCGCGATGAGGTCTATATCGCGGACGAGGCCTTCTTTACCGGCACCGCCGCCGAGGTGACCCCGATTCGCGAGGTCGATAATCGCGTCATTGGCAGCGGCACCCGGGGACCCATCACCCAGCGCTTACAAAGTCTTTACTTCGATCAGGTCCACGGTCGCCGCGACGAGCATCCCGAGTGGCTCACGCTGGTCTGACCTCCCGCTACCCTCACGAGGAGAATCCGATCATGGCCGCAGCCGCCGACAATGCCCAGACCCGGGAAGTGATTTCCATCACCCGCAAGGATCTGCCCCTGGCCTGTCCCCCGCTGGGGGATAAGTTCTGGAGTCAGCACCCCCGGGTCTTTCTCCCCATCGAAAAGACCGGCGAGGCCACCTGTCCCTATTGCGGGGCCCGTTACCAACTCCGGGATTAGGGGGTTGGCCGGGCGGGTTATCCCGCCCGGCCGGCACCGGGCGCTAGCCGGCGGCGGCTTGGCCGGCGGCCTTGGCCCGTCTCGCCAGCCAGACCTCGAGCCCTTGGGCATTGAGATCCGTGTCCAGCGCCAGGAGCTCGCGGATGCGGCTCTCCGCCATGTCGCAGCCATGGTCGCGAACCCGTTGGACCAGGTAAGCGCCGACGGCCGCGCGAATCCGGTCCAGGCGTCCCTCGGGTGGCCCACCCGCCTCGGCCAGGGCCAGGTCCGCCAGGTCGCGCACGCTCTGGCGCAGGTCGCCCGCCAGGGCCGCCGGGTTGTCCAGACGGCTGTAATGGGTCAGGTACATGCGCTCGGGGGCGTAGCTCATGAGGCGGTCGATGCTGGTCTGCCAGGCCTCCGGGTCGAAGGCGACCGGGGTGGTGGGGGCAAAGAGCATGGCGCCGCGCTCGTTATCGAATTCCCGGTAGGAGATGCCGAAGGTATCGCCTGTGAAAAACCCCCGGGTGCGCTCGTCGTAGATGCAGCCGTGGTGATTGGCGTGGCCGGGGGTGTCCAGGAAGACCAGCTTGCGTCCGGCCAGGTCGATCTCCAGGCCGTCCTCGGCCTCGATCAGGCGTGACGCGGGCACCGGCAAGAGGTGTTTGTAATCCCGGGCAAAGCCCTCCGCGCCATAGACGGCGGTAGCGCCGGCCGTCAGCTTGGAAGGATCGAGCATGTGGGGCGCCCCCTTGGGGTGGATCACCAGCCGGGCCTGGGGGCAGGCGGCCATGAGATCACCGGCGCCACCGGCATGGTCCAGGTGGACATGGGTGGGGATGACCCAGTCCACATGATCGGGGTCAGGCCCAGGTCGGCGATGAACTGGAGCAGGTGGGGGGTCGTGTGGGCCGTGCCTGTATCGACGAAGGCCAGGCGATCGGCCTCGCGCACCAGGTAGCAGGAGGCCAGCCCATGGCGGTAAAGTCCTGTCTCAATGGCGTAAATGTTCTCGGCGACTTCAATCGGCTGGGTCATCTTCTTATTCTCTCGCTGGGGGCTGCCTCCGCCTGTCCCAGACAGGTTGGCGTGCGGCGATTCAGGACAGGGGGATAAAAAAACCGGCCACGAGGACGGGGCCGGTTGTTGCTCCGGTCCAGGAGGACCGGAACGAAGGCAGGCTTGCCTTACTTATTGGGCGGGAGCCGGCGGGGCGGGAGGAGCCGGGGGGGCGCCATAGGGGGCACCGTAGGGGGCGCCGCCATAGGGAGCACCGTAAGGAGCACCATAGCCACCGCCATAGGGGGCGCCATAGCCATAGGGAGCACCGTAGCCGTAGGGGCCATAGCCGTAGCCGCCGTAGCCGGAATTGTTGTAGTAACGGTTGTCGCCACGACCATAGCCACGGCCGCTGCCGCTCATGTTCATGTTGAAGTCGCCGCTGCCGTCGCCGAACATGTCGTTCATCATGTTGTTGTTATTGTTGCCGTAACCGTTGTTCCCCCAGGGCCCGCCACCCCAAAAGGCGCTGGCGGAGAAGGAAGTGGCGGACAGCACAACAGCGGCCGCTAGGCCAGCAGTCTTTACAAATTTATTCATTGGGATGAGAACCTCTTCTAGGGAGTGGATGGGGACTGTCCGCCCCGTGGGCTTGCCCTTACGGAAGACCGGAGGGGTCGCGAACGGAGGATTGGGGAAATCAAAACCTCGAACGAACCCGGAACTGCCCGAATCCGCTAAAACGTGGTATTTTTCCCGGCCGCCATTCTTAATTCTTGCCCGGACGGTGGAAGTCCCTTATAGGTCGCGGATGACGGTAATGCGGTCAACGCCTATCTTTGACGCCTCAGGAGTATAGGCGGATAGGCGGGCGATGGGAAATCCTTTTGTGGCGAGGCTCAAACAACAGGGGTTCTGGTTAGCGGGGCCCATGGCGGTCGTGTCATGGCCGTCCCCATACATTGAATCTAAATCGTCGGGTTACTGAAGGGACTGGCCATGGAACTTCTTGTTGACATAGGTAACACCAACCTCAAGTGGACCCTCCGCACCGCCGGGCCACAGTCCCTGCTCGAGCCCATGCGCGTCCTCCGCCATCATGGGGGCATCCCCCTCGACCTGCTTGCCGCCTGGGAGATACTGGAAAAACCGGTGCGGACGCGAGTTGCCTGTGTCGGCTCACCCAAGGTCGCCGAGGGCCTGTCGCGCGTTTGTCGCGCCTTGTGGGGACAGGAACCTGAATTCGTCCGTCCCCAGCCCGTATGCGGGGGGCTGACGGTCGCCTATGCCGACCCTGGCCGGCTGGGCGTGGATCGCTGGCTGGCCCTGCTGGCCGCGCGCCGGCTCCTAAATCAGCCCGTCCTCGTCCTCGATGCCGGCACGGCCATCACCTACGATCTGCTGCTCGCGGATGGACGCCACCTCGGTGGGCTCATCCTCCCCGGCATCAAGACCATGCGCCAGGCCCTCTTGGCCAATACCCAGATCCCCCCCGTCGAGCCCGAGGAGATTGCGGACTTCTGGGCCAAGGACACCGCCACCGCCATCGCCGTCGCCTCCCTTGATGCCCCCGCCGCCCTAGCCGAGCGCCTGATGCGACAGCTCGCCGACGCCGCTGGCACCGAACCCGGCCTCGTCACCACCGGCGGCGATGCTGAACGCCTTATGGCCCGAATTCAGTCGAGAGCCCTGCATGTCCCCGATCTGGTCCTGCAAGGCCTGGCGCTGGTGCCGGGATGAGGGCGGCGTTGTCTCCCGCCAGTCATCCAGATAGAATCCTTCATCCTAAGCCGGCGTAGCTCAGTTGGTAGAGCAACTGATTTGTAATCAGTAGGTCCACGGTTCGAATCCGTGCGTCGGCTCCAATAAAACAACGGCTTAGGTGCCTTAGCCCTAAGCCGTTCCTGTTTGAGCCACCAAAAAGTCACTGCGCGGACGTATTTCGGCCCGCTTCCGCAGCCTGATGGTGGGCTACGACAATCCTCCCAGGCCAGCCTGTGGGCGGTCTCTTTTGCTGGAGTCCCTTATGTCTAAGAACCGGGTTGGAAAAATTTCATTCTTCATCAGGATCTTCCTGCTAACCGCTGTTGTGCTGCCATTAGCAGGCTGCGCGACAAGCGTGCAAACGCCGGGTGGAGAAGTGATTTGTTATTCGCAAAACTGCGTGCGGGATATGCAGGCCTGGACGAGAGATGAATACCTGGCGAGACAATATGAGCAGGAATATGGAAGCCATGTTGAAACCATGAGCCAAAAGCCAACGGCTCCCGTCGCCCCCCCACGCCAGTATCGCCGACCTACCCCTGCGCCTACCCCGATCACCTGTCCACGGGACATGATCCCCGCGCCGCCACCTGACTATGGCTGTGTCTATCCCAGGCGATAGGATAGGTCCCGCCAATACCGGGAACAAGAAACCCCGCTGGAGTCCGTCAAGGAAAGGCTGGCTGAAAATATCCAGCGGGGGCCGTTACAGGTGCAGATGCGAGGGTTGGGCAAGCCTCCCTTTGCTAATCGTCCGTGGTGCTGGCAACCCGAGGCCCCGTTGTCTGCATGGCTGACGCGCCTGGGGTAGAGACGTCCTGGTCTTGTATGGCGGCGTCAATGTTTACCAAGACGACGGCAACGAGGACGACAAGAATGGCGGCGATGCCGGGGATCAGCATGGCGAGAGCGCCCGGACGGTGGGTGATTTTAGTCATGATGGCTCCTCTTGATGGCTAAGGTTTGATCTCAGGGGTGGCGCGGCGGTTCTCGGATTAGACTGCCGGTTACCCTTTTGTAGCCAATATAAGTTGCCAATATGAAAATACCATGAACGGGATTTGATCCTTTGATGACCATCCTGGCCTGGGGATGATGGCATACTGGCCGTCAGCCTTTCCTGGCCACCCACCCTTGAGGGCTTCCGACCCGCGTCACCCCCTATGAGCCGCCGTCTGAATGATCCGACGGCAGGGTCCGAGATAACTCCCGATAGCCATGACATTATTTCCCATGAAAACCCCTAAGCCCTACTTGCTGGTTATTTCAGTATTATTGTTGATTTCCGCGAATCTCCAGGCCAGGCTGACAAACGAACGGGCTTTCGGCGCGAATTGCCTGGTGCTCTCCTATATCGACGATGCCACGAATCTCAATTCCTCGGTATTGACCTGCTTTAAATCAAATAAAAATATTTCCAAAGGCTTCTTGCAGCTTTCCTGCGATAATAAAAACGTGACGGTCCTGTTCGACGCGGGCCTGCAGTCCCGTGGCGCCAGCATGGCGGAGGTTATGTTCAAGTTTGGCAAGGGCCAGGGGTTCTCCGGGACCTGGAGTTATGATGGCCGGGGCGGGGTCCTGACGGTTAATCATAAAAACCATAAAATATTTCTAACAGGTCTGGGCGGCGCCTCCAGACTTGAATATGACATAGGCGGGCAAAAGGGTGATTTGGATCTGGATGGCGTGTCGGCGGCCAGTGTCGAATATATTAAAAGATGCGCGGCATTAAATATAAAGGTGAATTGACCTCCGTAATTCGCAATGCCCCTGACCTTGCTACTCGCTGGCGGCGCACTCAGCGCCGCACGACCTCGCGCAGGTCGGTCGCGCGGTGAGTTGAGCTCGGCCAATGCAGAGGTAACCGGCGCATTCGGAAATGGCTCACAGGGTTTGGCGCAGGGTGAAACTGCATTTTTTATCGGACATCCGGGCGTGATAGGACAGCTGTTCGATCTGGGCGGCGGCCAAGCCGGAGTTCGAGGCCCGCCAAGGCCGCCGCGTCGGCGGTATCCAGGCTGGGCTCACCGCGATAATCCGGCAGCGTCATCGACTCCTACCCAATGCTCTTCATCCCCACCACCTGAGAATTGGCCGCGGCCCTGCCAGGCCGGCGCCAGCGCTGACTCCCGAGGATCTCTTTCATGCTGATTCACTGTCTGCAACATGTTCCTTTCGAGGGACCCTTCGGTATCGCTGACTGGGCCGCGGCCCGCGGTCATTCCCTGCGCGTGACCCCGATCTATGCCGGGGCCGCGCCGCCAGAGTTGGCGGAATTCGACTGGCTGGTGATCATGGGCGGGCCCATGGGGGTGGGCGATGAGGCCCGGTACCCTTGGCTGGCGGTGGAGAAGGACCTGATCCGCCGAAGTATTGCGGCAGGCAAGACCCTGGTGGGGGTCTGCCTCGGGGCCCAATTGCTCGCCGAGGCCCTGGGCGCGCGGGTCTATCCCCATCGTGAGAAGGAAATCGGCTGGATGCCCATCACCCTGACCCCGGCCGGGCAGGCCTCGCCGGTCTTCGGGTTTCTGCCTCTCTCCTTACCCGTCTTCCATTGGCACGGCGATACCTTCGATCCGCCGGCGGGAGCCGTCCAGTTGGCCCGTAGCGCCGCCTGTGAGCAGCAGGCCTTCCTGTACGAGGGGCGGGTGCTGGGTCTCCAGTTCCATCTGGAGTCCACCCCGGAGAGTGTCGCGGGCATTTGCGCCGCCTGCGCCGATGAACTCGTCCCCGGCCCCTACGTCCAGAGTGCGGCGCACATGCTGGCCGCCGTACCCGAGGACTATGATCAGCTCAAGGCGGCCCTGTTCGGCATTCTGGACCGTCTGCCCCAATGAGCGGCGACGGCCTGGTGCGCTGCGCCTGGTGTGGCGTTGATCCGCTTTACGTGGATTATCACGACCGCGAGTGGGGCGTCCCCAACCGGGACGAGCGGCACCTGTTCGAGATGTTGACCCTGGAGGGCGCCCAGGCCGGCCTGTCCTGGCTGACGATCCTGCGCAAGCGCGAGGGCTACCGGCGCGCCTTCCTGGGCTTCGACCCGGAGGCCATCGCCCGCTTCGACGCGGCAAGGGTGGCGGAACTCCTCGCGGACCCCGGGATCGTCCGCAACCGGCTCAAGGTAGAGTCCACGGTGAGCAATGCCCGCGCCTTGCTGGCCCTTCATGAGCAAGGCGAAACCCTGGCTAATCTGCTGTGGGGCTTCGTGGACCAGGTGCCCCGGCACAACGCCTGGACCAGCCTGGCGCAGATTCCCCCCCGGACCCCGGAATCGGACCGGATGAGCCGGGAACTCAAGCGGCGCGGCTTCCGCTTCGTCGGCGGCACCATCTGTCAGGCCCTGATGCAGGCGGTGGGGATGGTGAATGACCATACCCTGGATTGTTTCCGGTACCAGGAACTGGCTGGCTGATGTGGGGCCAGCATAAGGCCCGCGGCGCCTTCTTCAGGATTGGCGAGCCATGCCATCGCCGTTTGCATCATGACGCGCGGCTGACCTCGGCCCGCCGTGCCCCTCGGTTGGGAGATCCGGGGCAAGGTATTTTTTTATGTCACATAATTGTCATTTATGGGTCTTTGGACTAATAATGCGCATACACCGTGGGACGCCAAGAATAAATAGTAACTATAAGAAAGGTGTATCTCTGCTACTTCGTCGCACCGCTGGACACCCATCCCGGCTGTTAATCTGGGATGCGCGGGATTTGCGGTTGTTTGTTCCCTGAAGTCAGGGTCCCGGCGGCGATACCGGTCAGTGTTTGCCAGGATTGGTCAGGGATGGCCCATCCTTAGCGTCCATCAGGGAAGGTCTGCTCTATAAGCCCCATTCCGAGTTGTCGAACCTCGGCCCTGATAATCCAATCAGGCACTTTGCCCTTGAGGAAGAACTATGTCCTATTCCCCTGACGGCCTTTCCGGCGAATTCGCGGCACCCCCCATCCCGGATTATCTCCAGCGCGTTTACTGGTGGGCCTACTTGCACCCCCGGGCCGTGTTCCTCTTCGAACGCGAGTGGCTGGTCAATCTGATTCTATGGGGTAATTACCAGCGTCTATGTGACGATGCCTTGCAGGAACTCGCCGGGAGCGAGGGGCAGCGCCTCTTGCAGGTGGCGTGCGTCTATGGGGATCTTACCCAGCGGGTGGGGGGGCTATTAGGGGTACAGGATCGATTGGATGTCATTGACGTAGCACCTATTCAGCTTACCAATCTGCGCCAGAAGTTGCAGCCGGATGCCCGGATTCATCTGCATCAACAGGATTCGCGCTCACTGAGCTTCAAGGATGGGACCTTTGACAGGACGCTGCTCTTCTTCCTGCTTCACGAGCAGCCGGCGGAGGTGCGGCAAGCCACCTTGGCCGAGGCCCTGCGCGTGACTCGACCGGGCGGCAAGGTGGTCATTGTCGATTACCATGGCCCGGAGTCCAGCCATCCGCTGCGCCTGGTCATGAAGATGATCCTGGCCACCCTGGAACCCTTTGCCCTGGATCTCTGGAAGGAGGAGATCAGGGATATTCTGCCCCAGGAAGCCGCCATTGCCTCCTATGAAAAGGTCACTTCCTTTCGCGGGCTCTACCAGAAGATCGTGATCCAGATGGGCGACACGGCCACCGGCCGCTAGGCGCCATGGGTGTTTGACCCCCAGGCCTCGACCGTCCTTGACGGCGGGGCCTGGGTCCCTCAGTAAATCAGTTCCGACCAGCGCTTCTCCCGGATCATCCGCTGCTTGATGCCCTGCCAGGCCTCGGGGGAACCGGCGCGCTCACTCATAACCTTGTCAAAGACCTGGGCGATCTTGCCGAGGCCGGCGAGAAAGACATAGGTATTTGGCTCCTGGATGAGGGACCAGACCTCGCCGATGTTTTCCTGGAGACCCAGGGCCAGGGCGTCGGAGGAGCGCATCAGGGTATTGGCGGCCAGGGACTTGAAGGCCTTGAAGCTGGCCAGGTCGTAGTAGTCGGCCAGGCCCGTTGCCTCGTCGTTGGCATAGGCCAGGTCGAGGCCGGTGCGGCCGCCATAAAAGAGGCGGACCTGACCATCCCAGCCGCCGCGGCGCTCGTAGATGAGTTGAGCGAAGGCCCGGAAGGGGGCGATGCCGGTGCCGGTGCCGATCATGAGCAGGTTGGAGCCCCTGTCCAGGGGCATCTGGAAGGGGCTGCGGAAGGGGCCTGTCAGGGTGATGGTGTCGCCGGGCTTGGCATCGCACAGAAAGTGGGACGCGATACCCGGGAAGCGCTCGCCGCTGATTTCGTCGATGTAGAAGCAACGACGCACCAGGATCTCCAGGTCCACGGCCTCGTCTTGGGGCCGGGGGCGCGCATTGGCGATGGAGTAGCGCCGCACATGATAGGGGTTGCCGAAGGGGTGGGGCCCGGGGACGACCACGCCGATGCTCTGACCCTCGACGAACTGGAAGGCCGGGTCCGCGACCCGCAGGCTGAGATGACGCACCTCCTCCGATTTAAGGGGGGTGATGCGTCTGGAATCGGTGATCTGGGCCGCGACCGTGGGGCCGAGAGGTGGGTCGAGTTCGCTCATCTTGCTGGTTCCGGTGAGTTTCTGGTTGTTGGGGTCCCGCGCCCCGGGTTAAGGGGCGGGCCTTTGGGAAATATATTTACGGCTATGAGTGGCCCTGCTCGGCGGTGCGGATCACGGCTGCCTTGGCCTCCGACCCGGGATCAGGGCGTCCGCGTTTCGCACTGGCCGTTTTTGCAGGCACAGCCGCCGCCACAACTGCCGTCCGGGGCGCGGAAGGGGCCGAGCTTGGGGTTCTGGCGCGCGAAGGCGGCATAACGCTGCTGGACCCAGACCCAGCCGGCCAGGACGGCGAAGATGACCAGGCTGGCGATCAGGGCATTAGCCATGGGATGCTCCAAGGCCAGCGAAGCCCATGAAGGCCAGCGACAGGAGGCCAGCGAGCATGAGGCTCATGGCCGCGCCCTGACTTACCGTTGGCACCCGCGCCAGTTCCAGTCTTTCCCGCAGTCCCGCCATCAGCATCAGGGCCAGGATGAAGCCGGCGCCGGCGCCCAGGCTGTAAACCAGGCTTTGGACGAAGTCGTACTCCTTGGCGGTCTGGAAGAGGGCCAGGCCGAGGATGGCGCAGTTGGTGGTGATGAGGGGCAGAAAGATACCCAGGGAGCGGAACAGGGCCGGGCTGTATTTCTTGACGAACATCTCCACCAGTTGCACCGCCGCGGCGATGATGGCGATGTAGCAGATGAGGCGCAGGAACTCGAGTTGCAGCTCGACCAGGAGCCAGTTGATGCCATAGGCGCTGACCGAGCTGACAACCATGACGAAGGTGGTGGCCAGGCCCATGTTCCAGGCCGTCTCCTTCTTGGCGGAGGTGCCGAGGAAGGGGCAGATACCCAGGAAAAGCGCCAACACGAAGTTATTGACCACCGCGGCGTTAAGGAAGATGAGGGGCAGGGATTCGTTAGCCATGGGCGGCGACTCCAGCTTGTGCCAGGATACGCCGTTCACGGCGCTGTTTGAGCCAGGCAAAGAGCAGCAGCCAGGCCCCGAGGACGAAGAAGCCACCCGGCGGCAGCACCATCACCAGCCAGGGCTGGAAGCCCTCGCCAAAGAGGGAGTAGCCGAGGAGGGTGCCATTGCCCAGGATTTCCCGGACCGAGCCCAGGCTGAGGAGGGCCAGGGTGAAACCCAGACCCATGCCCAGGCCATTGACCAGGGTGGGTAACAGCCGCTGCTTGGAGGCATAGGCCTCGGCGCGGCCCAGGATGATGCAATTGACGACGATGAGCTGGATGAAGGCGCCGAGAGACGCATAGAGCTCCAGGCTGATGGCGTGGATGGCGTAATCGACCACGGTGACGAAGGTGGCGATGATGACGATGTAGCTGGCGATGCGGACCTGCTTGGGGATCCAGTGGCGCAGCAGGGAGACCAGGGCCCCGGAGCCGAGCAGGACGAAGGTCGTCGCCAGGCCCATGCCGATGGCGTTGATGGCGGAGTTGGTCACCGCCAGGGTCGGGCACATACCGAGCATCATGACGAAGACCGGGTTCTCTTGCCAAAGGCCGCGCAGGAAGGTGTCCGCGGTCAGGTTCTCCTGGCGGTTGAAGGGGTCGGCGGGCGCCGGGGCGCTCGGGGTCTTGGGGGGGGAATCAGTCATCTTGCCGGCCTCCCGGTTACCGCGGTTGGGACAGTAGCGCCAGATTGCGCTGGATGGCGGGGGCGGCACGCTGGGCGGCCTGGTTCGCCGCCTTGCCCATGGCTCGCGAGGAGATGGTGGCGCCCGTGATGGCGTCGATCTGCCAGGGATGCGTCTTGGTGCCGTTCTTGATGGTGACGATGGGGTTGGCCAGGGCGCTGCCCTCGGCATTGAGCCGGGCGTCCAGGGCCTCGAGGTTTTTCAAAAAGGCCGGGTCCGTGTCGAGCTTATCGCCGAAACCCGGCGTCTCGGTGGACTTGAGCACCTTGCTGCGGACGATGGCCTGGCGCTGCGGGTCATAGGCGAACATGACCTCCACGGGGCCGGCGTAACCGTTGGCGATGCCGGTGATGGCCAGGCCCTGGAGCTGGCCCGCGGCGTTGTAGCCGGCAAAGACGAGGCCGCCGCTGCTGTGGCCCGCGTCCATCTCGGCGGGGGTCAGGCCGCCGTCCGCCCCGATGACGTAATCGCGTTTGGCGACGGCCCCGGGAAGGATGCGCAGCACGGCCGCCTCGGTGGCGAGTCGCTCCTTCTCGGCGATGATGGGGGCGGTGAACTCGTAAGCCGCCGCCACCAGCAGGCCGGAGATCATGGCGATGAGGCCCAGGGTGGTCAACATGGCCCGACTGGGGGTGGCCGGGGCGGGGTTGCCGGTCTGGACCTTGAGGTCAGCCAGCGGGCCCTGGCCGGGCTGGGCCTCGGGCGGGGCCAGGTCTTGAGCCGGAACTTGTAGGGATGCCGTCATGACCGGCCCTCCTTTTTGGCGCCATAGACCCGTGGCTGGGTCGCGGCGGCCAGCAGGGGCGCGGCGGCGTTGGCGAGCAGGATGGCGTACATGATGCCTTCCGTGAGGCCCCCGAAGAGGCGGATAACGACGGTGAGGGCGCCGATGAAGAGGCCATAGAGGAGGGCGCCCCAGGGCGTCTCCGGCGACCCGACCATGTCGCTGGCCATGAACCAGGCCCCTAGCATGAGGCCGCCGGAAAAGAGAACGAACCAGGGCGTGGGATAGAGGTGGCCATCATAAAGCCAGAGGGGCAGGGCGATGAGGACGGCCCCGGCCATGACGCCCACGGGAATCCGCCAATCCAGCATGCGCTGAAAGGCGAGATAGAGGCCGCAGACCAGGATGAGGACGGCGGAGGTCTCCCCCGCCGAGCCCGGCACCAGGCCGAGGAAGAGGTCCCAGGTATTGGCCTCGATTTGCTGGAATTTCTGCAGGGCCATGGCGGTGGCGCCGGTAAAGCCGTCGATGCCCAGACCCGCCAGCCAGTCCGTGACCGGGATGGGCTTCATGAGTGGGGGGGTCAGGGTCGAGGGGATGAGCTCCAGGAAGCGGCCGGGGGCGAAGCCGGGGGTCCAGGTGGTGATGGCGACCGGAAAGGCCGCCTGGGCGAAGGCGCGACCCACCAGGGCCGCGTTCATGACATTGAAGCCAAGACCGCCGAACAGGGACTTGCCCAGGCCGACGCCGACAAAGGCCGCCACCGCCGCCATCCAGAGGGGAAAGCCCGGCGGCAGGGTCAGGCCGAGGAGCAGGCCGGTGATGACCACGCTCCAGTCCCCCAGGCTATTGCCCCGGTCGGAGAGGCGCGAGAAAAGATACTCGGTGGCCATGGCCACGCCGGTGGTGGTGATCAGCAGGAGCAGGGCGCTCAGTCCAAACTGGAAGATGGCGTAGGCGCAGATGGGCAAGAGGGCCAGGACTACGGTGCGCATGATCTGCGGCACGGTCCTGGCCCGCTTCAGGTGCGGGGAGGTGCGGATCTCGATAATTCTGGGCATGGCGGGCGCTCAGTGAACCTTTTTCTTCTGGTCGCGGTTGATGGCCTTGGCAATACGGAAGTACTGGGTCAGGGGGATGTTGGAGGGGCAGACGTAGGCGCAGCAGCCACACTCGAAACACTGATCTAGATAATACTCCCTGGCCATGCGGTCGTAGTCCCGGTGCTGGGCCAGTTGGCCCAGCATGGAGGGATTCAGGTTGACGGGGCAGGCCTCCAGGCAGGCCGAGCAGCGGATGCAGGGCAAGACCTGGCGGTGGGCCAGATCAGGATGTTCGACATCCAGGACCACGACGCCGGAGACGGCCTTGGTCACCGGCACCTCCAGGGAGGCCACCGACATGCCCATCATGGGGCCGCCGAGGATGACCTCGTGGGCCTGGTCGGTCATCTTGGTTTGTTCGAGCAGGAAACGCAGCGGCGTGCCAATGGGGACCCGGTAATTGCCCGGCTTGAGGACCCCGGGGCCGCTCACGGTTACCACGCGCTCGATGAGACCGCGGCTGAGCGGCAGGAGGTCGCCCATCTGGGCCAGGGTGCCGACGTTGTAAACGGCGATGCCCAGATCCGCCGGCAGGCCCCCCGCGGGCACCTCCCGGCCAAAGAGGCTTTTGATCAGGATTTTTTCGGCGCCCTGGGGGTATTTGGTCTCGACCGCCTCGACGGTGACCTGGATATCCAGGGGCAGGTGTTCCCGCAGCTTGGCCATGGCGTCGGGCTTGTTGTCCTCGACCCCGATCACGGCCCGGGTCGCCCCGGTCGCCCGCATGGCGATCCGGATGCCCGCCATGATGCTGGCCGGCTGCTCCAGCATGACCCGGTGGTCGCAGGTGAGATAGGGCTCGCATTCGCAGCCGTTCACCACCAGCGTCTCGATCCTGCGCCCCTCCGGGGGCTTCATCTTGACGTGGCTAGGGAAGGCGGCGCCGCCTAGCCCCACCAGGCCGGAGGAGCGGACGGCATCGATGAGTTCGTCTGGCGTCAGCACCGACAGATGGCGGGGCAGGTCGTAGAGGATTTCCTGGTTCGAGGCGCGATGCACCTTGAGGAAGATGGCGGGAATCCGGGGCCCTTCCGCCGTGGGCGCCAGGTCGATGGCGCGGATGACGCCATCGGCGGGGGCATGGATGGGCACGGAGAAGAAGCCATCGGCCTCGGCGATGGGTTCGCCGCGTACCACTTCCTGGCCGGCCTTGACGATGGGTCGGGAGGGCGCCCCCCGGTGCTGGGACAGGGGCAGCACCAGTTCCGGGGCGAAGGACAGGCGCCGGATGGGCTTGTCCGCGGTCTGCTCCTTATGCTCCACGGGATGGATGCCGTGGTCGAAGGTCTTGCGCGAGCTGAAGAGATTCAAGAGGCCCATGATTCGCTAACCCTTTATGCCGATTCCGCAACAAGGATACCGGGACCGGCCCGCCGTGGCGGGCCGGACGGGGTCCGGACTATTGATATTTGGCCGCCCGGGCGACGAGCTTCTCCAGATCCTTCTCCGCCGGGTTGAAGGGCGTGCCGGGGTGGATGCAACTGGCGGTGCACTTCTCCGCCGCCTTAACGATGTCCTTAAAGGGGCCGGCCTTGGGGTCCAGGACGATGGCCTGCTTCTGGGCGTTGTAGGCGAACAGCTTGGGGTTGATGTTCATGCACTCGTCGCAGGCCGTGCACTCGGGGCTCTCGATCCAGACCGGCTCCCAGCCAGCCGCGGCTCCGGGTGTGCCAGAGGCGGCCACGCTCGTGCCGTTGCCGCCCGAATTGGGGGCGAAGTCCGCCAGGACTCCGGCCCCGGCACCGCCCAGGGCTAGGGCGAGCAGGCTGGAAGTCAGCTTTTGGGCGATCTCGGCCTTGGCCTGATTGCGCACCATCTCCTCGTCGAAGGGGTGGTCCAGTCCCACCAGGCCGCGCAGTTGCCGCCAGAAGCCCCGCCGCTCCTCGCAGGAGAGGACCAGCTCATGGGACACCAGGGCACGCATCAGGCGATTCTTGCCATCCACGCCCCAAATGAAGGGGAATTTGTCCTCCCGCTCCTCGGTGTCCAGGTCCAGGAACTCATGCAGAGGCACCATGGCGTCGTTCCAGGTCTCCGGCGGGGCCTTGCGGAAGTGCTTACGGAAGCGGCCCTCGGTCATGGCGAAGTCGGCGAAGGTCATGGGTACTTCCATGCGCTGTGCCTTGCCGGCCTCGTCCTGGTACTGGACGGCCCAGGAGATCCAGTCGTCCTCGAGGTTGGGGTTGCCCTCGATGGAGCAGCACTCCTCGAAGGTGGTGCCCGCATCCGGGTCGTAGCGGAAGAGGGGATAGGCCCGGGACTCCACCGCCAGGCGGCTCTGGCGCTCGGAGCTGTCGTCGGGGACGCCGTGTTCCGGCTGGCAGACCGCGTAGATGTTGAACAGGGCCGGGCGGTGGCTGTTGAGGCCGTCGATGTAGCCCTCCAGCAGATGGCTCATATGGGAGATGGAACCCTGGAGCACGAAGCTGGTGCGATGGGCCATGCCGATGAGGCCCATCTCCTTGCGGATCTCGGTCTTGCCCTTCCACACCTTGCCATAGGGGGCCATGTCCGCGACCTGGCCGATGAAGCCGGAGGTGCAGGATTGGCCGCCGGTGTTGGAATAGGCCTGGGTATCGAGGACCAGGACCTTGATGGGCATGCCGGACATGAGGGCGCGGGACAGGTTCTGGAAGCCGATGTCGTACATGGCGCCGTCGCCGCCGATGCTCACCACGGGCGGGCAGAGGCGCCACTCCTCCTCGGTGAAATTCTTCCAGTTGAAATAGGTCATGAAGGCCTGGTGTTCGGCGGCCTGGTAGCCCTTGTCCAACTCGATCCGGGCCATGCGCAGGGCCTTGAAGCCCTCGGCCATCTTGCCCATGTGGCCCTCGAAGATGCCCATGGCGACCGAGGGTGAATCCTGGAAGAGGTGGCTGGTCCAGGGGAAGGGGTAGGGATTGTAGGGGTAGGTCGAACCCCAGACCGAGGTACAGCCGGTGGAGTTGATCACGCCCATCTCCGCGCGAGGCTGGGCGTCGGTGTAGCGGCCCTTGAGGTCGCGCAACTGGCCCAGCAGCTTGGTCACCCAACCGAGCCACTCGGGATCGACGGGATGCGCCTTGTGGCCCTGATCGAGCTGGGCGGAGAGGTCGCCAAGGGTGATGTCCTTGTCCTGGTTGTCATCCAGCACCTTGGCGATGGCGGCGGTGTTGGTGAGGTCCACGCAGGACGCCAGCTTGAGCCGGACATGGGTCTCCAGCCGGTTGATGAGGTCGTCGAGCTCCGCCAGGTGCTGCTTGATGCGCGGCTGCATCAGGGCGGTGACGGTGCCGGTGAAGAGGTGGATGACCGTCTTCTCGCCGCAGCCCATGCAGGCGCCGTCGCCGGAGACCATGGATTGATAATTGGACTTGTCGAGGAGCAGGGTCTCCAGGGCACCGACCTTCTCGTTGAGGTCGTCGATGCGGATGAAGTCGGGATGGGTGGTCGGCAGGTTGAGCCAGAAGCCCCACCGGGCCTGCATCTCGGCGATCGCCTGTTCGGTTTGGGGCTCGGCCACCAGGGCGCCGTCCTCGCAGACCTCGATACACTCCATGCAGCCCTTGCAGGTGTAGGGATTGATGGTGATGCTGAAGAGGCCGCCGCTGCCCTTTTCCTTCTTTTCGCGGTTGGTCCAGTAGGGCTTGGTAACGGCGAGCTGAAAGTCGGCCAGGGCCGTCAGGAAGAGGCCCATCTCCTTCTCCAGGGCCGCCTTCTGCTCACCTCCCAGCTCGGAGGCGGCCAGGGTCTCCAGCACCGCCTGGTCGAGCAGGACGTGGGTGCTGGCGCTCTCGCCCGCCCCTTCCAGCAATTCCCGCAAGCGCTTCTCGACCTTGCGGGTCTCGCGGCGAAGGTACTGGGTGGGCATGCCCTTCTCAACCCGCTGGATGGCGGTGTTGAAGATATCCGCGACGGTATTGACCAGACCAGGAATGGCGCTGTCCGGGCAGGTGGCGAAGCAACCGCCGCAGGCGGTGCAGTTCTCGGGCAAGAACTTGGGATAATCGAAGCGGATCTGGGTCATGTCCCGATAGACGCCGGTGGCGACCGGCATCAGGCTCAGGGCCAGGTAGGGGTCCGCCAGGTTGCTGTTACCGCGGCCCGTGGCGTAGAAGTAACCGGTCTGCCGCCAGAAGCGGTGGACGTCGGAGATAAAGCCATCGCCCTCCGGCAGTTGCTTGAGCATGATGGGCAACTTGGGCGTCTTGTGCGGGATGAGCTGGCCGGTGGAGAAGGGCTTGTCCTTGATCTCGATGATCTCGTCGAAGCCGCGGCGCACCACGCGCAGGTTGTCCTGCACCACGCGCTCGCCCTTGCCGCCAAATTTGGACCTTAACTGGTCCTCGATGGCCTGGAAGAGACCATTCTCGTCGAGGCCGGCGCGCTCCATCAGTGGCGAGGCGGCGAAGAAGGCGCCCTGGAAGGCATTGCCCTGCATGCGGAACTGGAGTTCCACGTCGGAGGCCTCGTCACGGGCGATCTTGAAGCCATCGACGTAGAAGACCTTAATCTCGTTGTCGATGATGAAGCGCCGCGCCTGGATGGGGAAGGTGGCCCACACCGCCTCGGCGGTGTTCAGGCTGGACTGGATGATGAAGACGCCCCCCTTTTTCAGACCCGAGATGGGATTGGAATGGGTGAAGACGTTGGGGTCCGGCGACATCACCACGTCAACATAGGTGTATTCGCAGTTGAGGCGGATGGCCTCGGGGGCGGCGGACAGGAAGTAGGTGGTGGGCTGCCCCTTTTTCTCGGAACCGTATTTGGGGTTGGCGCGGATGTCGAAGCCCAGCAGGTCGTAGAGGGTCATGGCCAGGTTCTTGCCCGTGGTCACCGCGCCCCAGCCGCCCACCGAGTGCAGGCGCACCGTGATGGCGCCCTTGGGGAGCAGGTTCGGGTTCTCGCTGCCCTTGAGGGCCAGGTTCATGGCGTCTGGATAGGCCTCGCTCAGGGCCTGGAGGCGGATCTCTTCCTTGGGGTCCGTCGCCTCGCGCATGAAGTCGATCGACAGATAGAAGAACCGCTGGCGGCGGCCCGTGGGCAGCATGTTCTCGATGGCGGCGATCAGCCCCTCGGGCTGGAGATCCCGGGAACCCAGGCCGTAGCAGCCCGAGTAGAGGCGGGGCATGTCACCCGACTTGTAGGTGGCGTAGGTGGGGAAAGGCGGGCGCTCGTCGCGGCCGATGCCGCCATTCTCCAGGCACTTGGTGAGGGCGGCGCGGACCTCCCGCATGATGGGCAGATCCTCCGCCAGGGGCTGGTCGGTTCTTTCCAGCACGGCCACGCCTTGCCGGCCCTTGAGGATGGGGCCGAGGAGGTCGCCGGGGAAGGGACGGAACATGGTGAGATTGACCACGCCTACCTTGAGTTTGCGGGTCTCGCGCAGGTAGTCGGCCACGGCCTCGGCCTGGAGGATCATGCTGCCCTGACCCAGAATGACGTATTCGGCGTCATCCATCCGGTAGCCCCGGACGCGCCGATAACGGCGGCCGGTGAGGGCGTGGTACTCATCCATCGCCTGGTCGGCGAGGGCGGCGATATGCTGAAAGAAGTAGGGCCGCTGGGCGGCGACCGCCTGCATGTAGGCATCCTGATTCTGTACCGGACCCGACACCATGGGCTTGTCCACATCCCAGACCTCGGGTATGCGGCGGCGGGTCTCGCCATAGACCAGCTTCTGGGCCGGGGTCGGGCAGGGGATGATGTCCGCGGGACGGCCGAGGAACTCCGCCACCAGGGCCCGCTCGGGAACCATCAGGGGTTCGATCAGGTGGGTGGTGAGGAAACCGTCCTGGGCCACGACCGCCGGGGTCAGGGAGAGTTCCGCGACCTTGCGGGCGATGAGATTGAGGTCCGCCGCTTCCTGGGTGTTCTTGCCGAACACCTGGAAGAAGCCGGTGTCATCGATGCAGTGATAGTCGTCGTGGGCGCAGTGGACGTTGAGGCTGGCCTTGGTGATGGCGCGACAACCCATGTTGAGCACGTAGGGCAGGCGCTTGCCGACGGCGCCGTACAGGGATTCGTGCATGAAGGCCACGCCCTGGGCCGAGGAGAAGTTGGTGGCGCGCAGGCCGGTCATGGACATACCGGCGGTGACGGCCGCGGCGGCGTGCTCGGACTCGGGTTCGACGAAGATGAGGGGCTTGCCGGAGATGTTGAGGTGACCCTTGGCGACCTCCTCGGCCCAATACTCGCCCATCTGGGTGGAGGGGGTGATGGGGTAGGCACCGGCGGCGTCCGAGGCCTCGCGCTCGCAGAGGATGACGGCGCTGTTGCCGTCCATCGCCTGGCGGACGCCGGGATACTTGTAGGGCTTCTCGTCTTTTTTTCCGAATATGGCCATGTTCTTCTCAGCGGTCTGGTAGGAGTGAATCCCGGCACTGGAAGGCGCGGGTGATCCGGATTCTTGTCGTTTTGGGCACTGGATAAGGTTTAAATTCGGGGTGAACGGCCGCTAGGCCCGGACCACGGGCAGTGGCTTGGCGTTCGCGGACTTGAGGGCCTCCTTGCGGATCACCTTGCGCGCGTCCTTGCCCTTCTCGATCTGGCCGCCCTTTTCCAGCCAGACGATGGCGCCGGTGGGGCAGCGCTCAATGGCGACGCGGGAGGCGAGGCTGTTTTTGGAGTAATCGATGACCGCCAGGTTGTCGCGGATCTCGATCAGACCCTCGGGAGAGTCCTGGGCGCAGCGGCCGCAGGCGGTGCAGATGACGCTGCATTCGGCCTCGGCCTCATCCCCGAATTCCCGGTTTTTGCAGGCGACCCAGAGCTGGTGGCTGACGGGTTGCAGGCTGAAGAGGTCCTTGGGGCAGACCTCGACGCAATCATTGCAGGCCGTGCAATCGGATTCGCTGACGATTGGCAGGCCATAGCGGTTCATGTGAATCGCTTTGAAGTCACAGACTTGCTCGCAGTCACCCAACCCCAGGCAACCCCAGGAACAGCCTTTGCCACCCCCAGAGACCATGGCCGCGGCCCGGCAGGAATTGATGCCGCCGTAGGAGGCGCGGATGTAGGCGACGTGGGAACCTCCGGCGCAGGCCAGGCGGGCGACCTGTTTCTCCTGGTTGCCCATGGCCACGCCCAGAAAGTTGGCGATGACCTGGTTCATATCCTTGGAGTTGACCGTGCACTTGCCGGGCTCGATCTCCCGCTTGACCAGGAGTTCGGCAAAGGGCCGACAGCCCGCCGTACCGCAGGCGCCGCAGTTGGCGTGGGGCAACAACTCCTCGACCTGGTCGATGCGGGGGTCCTCGAAGACAAAGAGGCGTTTATTGGCCACCACCAGGATGGAAGCCAGCATCAGGCCCAGGACGCTCATGAAGGCCACGGCAACGAAAATAGACACCATCGTTGACTTCCTTTGATGTCGGCCGCTGACGGGAAAGGCGGCTCGGGGGGGTTGCTGGCGGGGCGCTACCGGGTAGGCGCCGCCCTGTGGGTTCTCGGCGGGAAGGCCGGCGAACAGGGCGCGAAGTCTTGCGCTGGATAAATCAAGGACTAAGTTACACCTTGAGCCTTTATTGAAAAAACAAATTATATAAATCCATTGTATTGCAGCGCAGCATAGAAGGAACCAGGATCGCAAGACCGGGTGCTGGGGTTGAGTCTAGGCGGGAGGGAAAACCAGGCGCAGGCCGGAGACCCGGTACCGATCCTCTGGGCCGGCGGCGTGCCGGAAGCTGGCGCGGCGCAGGCAGCGTTGAGTGTAAAGGCTGGCCCCGCGCAGGACGCCGTGCTGGGCCGCGAAGGCAAGCTGGGACGCCGATGGCTCCGGGGAGGGGCTGAAATCCGGATAAGGATGAAAAGGGTTGGCGCACCACTCCCAAACTCGGCCCGTGCCCTGGAGGTGGCCGGCGCGGGCGGCGATTTCCCACTGATATTCATGCTGGAGCACGGCCCCGGCGAGGTCGCCCCCCAAACTTGCCACCCAGGTGGCATAGGCCCGGGCCTCGTGGCGGCCGAGCCCGGCGACGGGCTCCTCGGCGGTCAGGGGGCGCGCCCCGTTGAGGCCCAGCCCGAACCAGTGGCCATCCTCGTCCTGGCGCCAGTGCCAGGGGGCGGTGGCCTGGTGGGTGGTCAGCCAAGCCTGTCCTTCCGCATCCCAGAACTCCGGGCGGGCATAGCCGCCCTCGGCCATGAAGCCCAGGAACTCGGCATTGGTCACGGGCAGCCGGGCGATGCGGAAGCTGGACAACTCCGCCGCTTGGGGCGGGAATTCGTTGTCGTAGGCGAAGGACTCCTCGCGGGAACCGATCCGGTAGTGACCCTGAGTCATCGCCACCGTCAGGGTGGAGGGGGGGCGGGCCCGCAGGGGTTCGCCGCCGGGAGCCTCCTCGGACCCTGACAGGCGACGGGCGAGCAAGACCCAGAGCATGGCCTCGTAATCCCGCGCCGTCTCCTGGAGCAGGAACCAGGGCAGGCGGTCATCCTGGAGCCAGGGGCTGTCCGGCAAGGCCCCGGGGGTCGCCAGCCGGCGCAGATGCTCACCCTGCGCTTCCCCGGCCCAGGCCAGCAGATGGTCCCGCGGGGGCAGCAGATCCGCGGGGGCCTCCGCTTCTTGGGTCGCGAAGATGGGGCGGACCCGCTCCGCCAGCTCCGTGTCTCCCGCCAGGAATTCCCGTAGCCAATAGAGTTCGCGATAGACGGAGCGACCGAGATACCAGGCCAGGGGCGCGAGCCGGGGGTGGAAGCGCTGGTTGGCTTCATGGGCGGGCAGGCCTCGCATCAGGTCCGCCATCATGGTTTGCAGGCCGCTGAGTTGGCTCAGTATTTCGGGATTGGTCACATGCGGATCGCTCATTCGGTCGGTGGCGTTGCCTCTTCCTAGCCCTTTTTACCCCGCCCGAAGGGCTGAGTCTAGCCCCTCTTCGAGTATTCGCGGCCATTGCGAACCAGTGACGGTGCCGGCGCCATTCGCTGTCGGGGTCGATCACCCTCAGGGTCAAGATCGATGCCACCCCTCAAACAGGAGCCGCAAACGACACCGCAAGCGTCCTGGCTAACGCGACATCTTCCTTAACATGACCGCCGGTCGTTGTCAGGAGGATGTCGCGTCAGTGACCCGCTAAGCATCGGGCCTCGTCCTCGATCAGCCGATAGGCCTCGGCGAGGCGCGCGGCCCAGCGAGCGGCGCCCGCCAGGGTGTGAATCTCGTCCTGGCGAATCTCGATCATGACGCCTGGCAATGCGAAACCTTCTACGCAGCGGATGAGGGTGTAGTCGATGCTGGCCTCGATGGGATAGGGCGCGTTATCGCCCACGGTCAACTCCGGATCGCGGGTGAGGGCCTGGATCAGCCCATCGGCGAGCCTTCGATCCCGCCAGTGCGAGATGCCCACCTGCCAAGGCCGTTGCTGGCCATTCAGAACGGGGGTAAAGCTGTGGATACTGAGCAGCAGCGTCGGCCGCTGGCGGCGTTCAGCGAGCAGTCCGGCGATGGCGTCGTGATAAGGCTGGAACAGGGTCGCGCCCCGGCGTTCGCGCTCCGCGGCGGAGATACCGAGATTGCCGGGGATGGGCACCCCGGCACTCAATTCGGCAATGGATTGTGGGTGGCCGAGGGGCCGATTGCAGTCGATGACCAGGCGCGAGTAACCGCTCAAGACCAGGGGTGCATTGAGATGGGCCGAGAGGCGCCGCGCCACCTCGGCCGCGCCGGGATCCCAGGCGATATGATCCGCTAACTGGGCGGCGTCCAGGCCCAGCGAGCCGAGTTGGCGTGGGACCCGGTTGGCGGCGTGATCGCAGACGAGCATGGCCATACCGCCACCCTGGCGGTTAACGACCTCAAAGGCGTCGGGTTCGTCGGCTTCCAAAAGCGCGATGGGTTGCTGGCCCGGCAGGGGAGCCATCATCCGCATTGACGTCAGCCCCGTGGCTGACCGACCACCTCGTCCGCCCACACCTTGAAGCTCTTCAGCTCATTGGGGCCAAAGGTGTGACTGATCGGCACATCCGCCGCATCCCGGCCCTGGGCGATCAGCACCCGGCCGATGCGGGGGACATTGTTACGCGAATCAAAGGTGTACCAGTGTCCACCCAGGTAGGCCTCGAACCAGGCCGAGAAATCCATTGGCCCCGTGACCGGCACCCCGATGTCGCCCAGATAGCCGGTGCAGTAACGGGCAGGAATGTTCATGGCCCGGCAAAAGGCAATCGCCAAATGGGTGAAGTCGCGACAGACGCCGGTGCGTTCCTGGAAGGCCTCGAGGGCGGTCTTGGTCGCCCGGGCATGTTCATAGCCGAAGGCGATATGCGCGTGGACAAAATCACAGATGGCCTGCACGCGTGGCCAACCGGGAGGCGTCTGCCCGAAGAGCGACCAGGCCGTTTCGGAGAGGCGGTCCGTCTCGCAGTAACGGCTGCCCAGCAGATACACCAGAGTATCCGCCGGCAAATCCTCCACGGCGTGTTGCGCCAGGTAGGGATGGACCTCGTCCGGTAAGCCGCTATCGTTGACGAGGGCGTCCGAGGAGATGCGGATCTGCCCCGGAGGCGCGACGATGCGACTGCACCAGTTACCAAAACCGTCCCGGTAGGCACTAATGGGCCGGGGTGGGTTGGTGATGATGTGGTCGGCGACAACCACATCGGAGGCGCGGCTGTAATGGATATTCAGCGTCAGCAACATGGGTGTCGGCCGTGGACACTCGTAAATCAGCTCGTATCCAACCCGTATCTGCATCCTTATTCCCCTGAGTCGTCTGGAAGGGTGGACCGGCGTGTGTCGGGAATCCAACCATCAAGGCGGATCGCAAGCCTACGCATCGGCATTCAATTCAAGTAACCGTAACATGCCGGGATAGCCGGCACCAGCCCATATTGAGCCAGTGGGGCGGCGGTCGTGGGCGTTGCGGTAACCCCGAACGGGCCCCGTGAAGGGGCCTGGCAGGGTCGGTTGGCGTGGGGGGTAATACCGGAAGCGGCAGGCCGCGCCGGGAGGAGGGGCTAGTCCCGCCGCACCACCTGTAGCTCCAGGCCCTGGAGGCGCTCCCGCAAACGATCGATCTCGTCGAGCAGGTCCAGGGCGAGGGCGGTGGCGGGCCAATCCAGTTCCAGGTCATGGCTGAGACGCAGGGCGCGGCGGATGCGGCGCACCTGGAGGCCGTCGAAGCGCCAGTCGGCGGGTGATTCGCCGCGCGGCGCCAGCAGACCCTCGCCCACGAGCAGGGCAAGGAGTTCGTCGCTGATGCCGCACAGGTCGGTGAGGTCCTCCAGGGCCAAGGCCAGGTTTTCGTCGAGGATCACCCCCTGGACGAAGTCGGGGGACTCATTCATGGCGTTAGCCTCCGAGCCGGGCGCGTGGGTCAAAGGCCAGGGTGTCGGCCATCCGCTGGTAGAAGGCCTTGGTCTCCGCCGTGTCCGCGGGCGGGGTCACCATTTCGAGGATCACCAACTGGTCGCCCGGGGGATCACCGGGCAGGCCGCGCCCCTTGAGGCGCATGCGCTTGCCGGTCTGGCTGCCCGCCGGAATCTTGAGGGTGACGGTGCCGCCCAGGGTCGGGACCTGGACGCTGGCCCCCAAGGCGGCTTCCCAGGGGGCGACGGGCAGGTGCAGCAGGATATCGCGGCCATCGGTCTGATAGAGGCGATGGGGCTTGAGCTTGACCTCCAGGTAAAGATCGCCCGCGGGGCCGCCACCGACGCCGGGTTGGCCCTGGCCGGCCAGGCGAATCTGGCGCCCCTGGCTGACGCCGGCGGGGATGCGGACTTTGAGGGTGCGCGACTGAGAGCTGACATAGCCTTGGCCGTCCTGGATCGGGGTCTCCAGGCGCAGTTCGCGGGTACCGCCGGCGAAGGCCTCCTCCAGGCTGATCTCGACATGGGCGGTCTGGTCCTGGCCCCGTTGCCGGAACATCTCCTCGCGCCGCGCGCCGACACCGCGCCGGGTATCGCCGAAGTTATCCCCGCCGGCGCCGCCAAAGCCGCCCCCAAAGAGGCTGGAGAAGAAGTCACTGAAGCCGCCCGCGTCGCCGGGGCCGCCGGTGTTGAAATGAAACTCCCGGTGGAAGCCACCCCGGCCGGGGGGCGGCCGGAATTCCTGGCCCGCGCGCCATTGATTGCCCAGGTCATTGTAGGCAGCCCGCTTTTCCGGGTCCTTCAGGACCTCGTTGGCCTCGTTGATCTCCTTGAACCGGGCTTCCGCGTTCGGCTCCTTGCTGACGTCCGGGTGAAACTTGCGCGCGAGCTTGCGGTAGGCCTGCTTGATAGCCTCCTGGGTGGCGTCGCGAGGCACCCCCAGGGTCTTGTAATAGTCTTTGTACTCCATTGCGCATGCCGTCCGAAAGGTGAGGATGAACCCCCGGCAAGCGCCGGGCCCTGGCCAATGAATCGGGTCTGTTCAACTCAATTCTATATGATAGCGGCCCGCTTTCCATGCAAGCCGCGGGCTGTCACGGGCGCTGGGGCTCTTGGCATCCGTCGTCGCTTGCCCTATATTCCAGTTTCAGAGAAGACCACCTATTCTGTCGAGTATGACTTCCAGTTACCTTTCGCGCCTTACCGCGACCCTGCTTTTGGCCAGGCTCCAGCTTCGGCCCCTCCTGCTGGCGCGTCCGCTGCTGCCCTGAGGGGCAGACGAGACAAACAGGCCCTGGCGGGGGCCCCAGATTACGCGACCATGCAGACCTAAATTTCATCGATAGCGCCGGCCCAGAGGGTCCAGGCGCGGCAGGAGCGCTCCATGAGCAAAGAACATCTCATCATTTTCGATACCACTCTCCGGGACGGCGAGCAAAGTCCGGGCGCCTCCATGACCAAGGAGGAAAAGGTCCGCATTGCCAAGGCCCTGGAAAAGCTCCGGGTTGACGTGATCGAGGCGGGTTTTCCCATCGCCAGTCCTGGCGACTTCGAGGCCGTCAAGGCGGTGGCCGCGGTTATCAAGGACAGCACCGTCTGTGGCCTGGCCCGCGCCATGGATCGCGATATCGACACCGCGGGCGAGGCCCTCGCCGGCGCCAAGTCGGCCCGTATCCATACCTTCATCGCCACCTCGCCCATCCACATGGAGCGAAAGCTGCGCATGACCCCTGATCAGGTGGTCGAGCAGGCGGTCCATGCCGTCAAGCGGGCCCGGCGTTTCACGGACGATGTCGAATTCTCCCCGGAGGATGCGGGTCGCTCCGAACTGGATTTCCTCTGCCGGGTCCTGGAGGCGGTGATCGATGCCGGCGCGCGGACGGTCAATATCCCGGACACCGTGGGTTACAGCGTGCCCTATCAATTCGGTGACCTCATCCGCAACCTGCTGGAGCGGGTCCCCAATGCCGACAAGGCGGTCTTTTCCGTCCATTGTCACAACGACCTGGGCCTGGCCGTCGCCAATTCCCTGGCGGCGGTGCGCAATGGCGCCCGCCAGGTGGAGTGCACCATCAACGGCCTGGGCGAGCGGGCCGGCAATGCCGCCCTTGAGGAGATCGTCATGGCCGTGCGCACCCGCCAGGATCACTTCGCCTGCGACACCCGCCTCGACACCACCCAAATCCTGCATTGCTCGCGGCTGGTGTCCGGCATCACCGGTTTCCCGGTACAGCCCAACAAGGCGGTGGTGGGCGCCAATGCCTTCGCGCATGAGTCCGGTATCCACCAGGACGGCGTCCTCAAGCACCGCGAGACCTACGAGATCATGCGCGCGGAGGATGTGGGCTGGACCGAGAACCGCATGGTGCTGGGCAAGCACTCGGGCCGCAATGCCTTCAAAAGCCGTCTCGTCGAGTTGGGCATCAGCTTCGACTCCGAGGAAGAACTCAACGCCGCCTTCGCCCGCTTCAAGGAATTAGCGGATAAAAAGCACGAGATCTTCGACGAGGACCTCCAGACCCTGGTGACCGACGCCAATCTCGACGCCACCAACGAGCGCGTTAAACTGGTGTCGATGAGGGTCTGCTCCGAGACCGGCGAAACCCCCAGGGCCGACGTGGTCCTGCTGGTGGATGGCCAGGAGGAGCCCGGCGCGGCCATCGGTGGCGGCCCTGTGGATGCCACCTTCAAGGCCATCGAGTCCATCGTCAACTCCGGGACCGTGCTGCGACTCTACTCGGTCAACAACATCACCAGCGGCACCGACGCCCAAGGCGAGGTCACGGTGCGGCTGGAGAAGGGTGGTCGCGTCGTCAATGGCCAAGGGGCGGATACGGATATCATCATTGCCTCCGCCAAGGCCTACATCAATGCCTGCAATAAGGTGCTCAAGCCCCTGCAGCGGGCCCACCCCCAGGCCGCCGACGTCTGAGGAGGCTTGAGCGCCATGGACCCCAGCCGGCGCCACCTCTATCTGGATGCCATGGGTATCCAATCCTGGCGCCCGCGGGTTGCGGTTGGCGATGATCAGGCCAAAATGCCCGGGGCGGGTGCGGGGGGCGAGGTGGCGATGGCTCGCCGCGACCCCGCGCCGACCCCGGCCCCGATCCCTCCGCAGACCGTGCCGTTGGCCCTGGTCCCCCCCCTTGCCACCTGGCCTGCTTTCGACTCCGGTGGTAACGGCGTCGGCCTGGATTGGGAGGCGTTGCAGGCCCAGGTCGCGGCTTGCCAGGCCTGTGGCCTGTGGGAGACCCGCACCCAGACCGTCTTTGGCGTGGGTCGCCAGGATGCCGACCTCATGCTGATCGGCGAGGCCCCCGGCGCCGATGAGGACCGCCAGGGCGAGCCCTTCGTCGGCCGCGCCGGTCAACTCCTGAACCGGATGCTGGCTGCCATTGGCCTGGATCGTGGCCAGGTCTATATCGCCAATATCCTCAAGTGCCGGCCGCCCGGCAATCGCGATCCCAAGCCCGAGGAGGCGGCGGCCTGCCGTGCCTTCCTGATGGCGCAAATCGAGCGGGTCCAGCCGCGCATCATCCTTTCCCTGGGGCGCATTTCCGCCCAGCACCTGCTCGCCACCGGCGAGGCCGTGGGTCGGCTGCGCGGACGCTGGTTCAGCTTCGGGCCCGACGCCGTGCCCCTGATGGTGACCTTCCACCCCTCTTATCTCTTGCGTTCGCCAGAGCAGAAGGCCCTGGCGTGGCGGGATCTGACGGAAGTGGCCAGGAAGTTGCGGGACCCCTGAGGGCCCTGGCTGGCCAAGCCACGCGGGGCCTGTATTCGAATCTGTCTATGACAACCCGGGAGGTGATAAAAAAATCCGATTTTGAAAATAATCAAATGCTAATATTATAGATACCGTAGGCACGCAGAGTGTCTCGCTTGATGAACAGCCCACTGATAAATAGGAGAATCCGAATGAAAAAGCTTGCTACCGCCGTCGCCATCGCCGCCCTTTTGGGTGCCTCCGCTTCCGCTTCCGCCTTCTGGGGCGGCCCAGGTTGGGGCAACAATGGTTGGGGCAACAACTCCAACAACTGGTGGAACGACATGTTCGGTGACGGTTATGGTGACTTCAACATGAACATGTCCGGTGGCGGACGTGGCTGGGGCCGTGGCTATAACCGCTATCAGGACTACTATGGCTATGCCCCCTACTGGGGTGGCCCCTACGGCTACGCCCCTTACGGTGCCCCCTATGGCGCGCCCTACGGTGCTCCTTATGGTGCCCCCTATGCCCCGCCCGCTCCTCCGGCCGCTCCCGCCGCCGAGGCCAAGTAAGGATTAGTCCCTGTGATTTGCCCCCAGGATGGGAGACAGGCCTAGGACAGGCCCAAAAAAACCGCGCTTCGGCGCGGTTTTTCGTTAGGGGTGGACCGGGCTGGCGCCAAGGGCCCGGTGTGGTGACGAGGGCCCCGATCGGCTAGCTGTCCCCTGGCAAACCCAAGGCATCGCCAATGGCCCGCCGGCAGGCCTCCGCCATCCCCTTCCGGTCCAGACCCGCGCTCGCCAGGGGCGGCAGGAACTGGACCTGAACCCGGATGCCCGGATTGCGCAACACCCGGAGCAGATGGGGCAGGGGGTGGTCATCGCCGATGAAGGGCGCGATTCGATCCAGCCGGTCCGGCTTGCCATAGCGCAGGGCGACGGGTTGCAGCCAGGCCCCGCTCTCCTGGGCGGCGGCGAAGAGGCGGGGATGAAAGGGCCGCAGTCGGCTGCCGTCGGCGGTCGTGGCCTCGGGAAAGATCACGACCACCCGGCCGGCCCGGGCCCGGCTGGCAATCTGGTCCGCTATGCCCCGGGCCTGATTGGCGCCACGGTGGATGAAGAGGGTGCCCAGCACCTCGGCCATCCAGCCAATCAGGGGCCAGGCGCGGATCTCGGCCTTGGACAGGAAGGCGACGTCGCCCTGGGCCCCCAGCACGGGGATGTCGAGCCAGGAAATGTGATTGGCTACCAGCAGAATCCCGGGGGCCAGGCTCCCCGCCACCGCTAGCCGCAGGCCCAGAATCCGGCACAGGCGCCGGTACCACCAGCGGGTCAGGGTCGGTCTCCAGGCGGGGCGTAGGCCCAGGGCCCGGGGTAGCGCCACGGCGCTAGCCACCAGGAGGGTGGCCGTCAGAATATGGAGCAGGAGGCGCAACCCGCGCCAGAGAAGCCGAAACGATGGCATGGTCCCGTCCGCTGGCCCTTATCTCAGGCCTCGCCCCGCAGGGATATGATGGGCCAGCCCTTCGCCCGGGCATGTCGCGCCAGGGTCTCGTCCGGGTCCACCGCCACCGGACATTCCACCTGCTCCAGCAGGGGGATGTCGTTGTGGGAATCGCTGTAGAAATGACTGCCCGCGAGGTCGCCCCCCTCTTCGGCCAGCCACTGGCGCAGGCGCTCGACCTTGCCGGCCTGGAAGGCGGGGGTGCCCGCCAGATGGCCCGTGAAACGTCCCTCCCGCTCCTCGGGAATGCTCGCGATCAGGTGGGGTATGCCAAAGTGCGCGGCGATGGGCGCGGTGACGAAGGCATTGGTGGCGGTGATGATGAGCAGGGTATCCCCCGCCGCGCGATGGCGCTCCACCAGCGCCACCGCGGCGTTCGGGACGATGGGCTCGATCTTCTCCCGGACAAATCGCTCCCGCCAGCGGAGCAGATCCTCGGGCTCATGGTCTTTCAGGACCCGCAGGGCGAAGCGCATGAATTCCTGGATATCGAGTCGGCCCTCCTTGTATTCACGGTAGAAACGCTCGTTCTCCCGCTCGTATTCCTCCCGATTGACGATGCCCTCCTCGGCGAGGAAGAGCCCCCAGAGGTAGTCCGAGTCCCCCGCCAGCAGGGTGTTGTCGAGATCGAAGATTGCGAGTGCCAAGGGGACTGAGCCTGTTTACCGTTCCAGGGATTCGACTACCGCCAGGGCGGCCATGTTGACCAGGCGGCGGACGGTGGAGGTGGTGGTGAGGATATGCACCGGGCGCGCGACGCCCAGGAGGATGGGGCCGATGGTGACCCCTTCGCCGCCGGTCATCTTCAGCAGGTTGTAGGAGATGTTGGCGGCATCGATGTTGGGCATGACGAGCAGGTTGGCCTCGCCCTTGAGCATGGAGTTGGGATTGGCGGCGCGGCGGAACTCCTCTGAGAGGGCGGCGTCGCCGTGCATCTCGCCATCGACCTCCAGTTCCCCGGCCGACATGGCGTCAATCAGGGAGGCGGCACGGCTCATCTTGCGGGCGGATTCGGAGGGGCTGGAGCCGAAGTTGGAGTGTGACAGCAGTGCCACCTTAGGTTGGACCCCGAAGCGTCGCACCTGCTCGGCGGCCATCAGGGTGATCTCGGCGATCTCCTGGGCGCTGGGGTCCTGGTTGACGTGGGTATCGCAGATAAAAAGGGAGCGGCCGGGGAGCATGAGGTAGTTCATGGCCCCCAGGGTATGGACGTCGGAGCGCTTGCCGATCAGATCCCGGACCACCCGCAGATGCTCGGCGAAGAGGCCGCTGGTACCCAGGAGGAGGCCGTCGCCGTAGCCCAGCCGGAGCAGTATGGCGCCGATGATGCTGTTGTCCCGGCGCAGCGCGGACTTGGCGATGGCCGGCGTGACGCCACGGCGCACCATCAGCTTGAGGTAGGCCTCCCAGCACTCGCGATAGCGCTCGTCGGATTCCGGGTTGACGAGATCGAAATCGACCCCCGGCCGGATGCGCAGTTGCGCCTTTTCCAGCCGATAGCCGATGACGGCGGGCCAGCCGATGAGGATGGGGCGGGCGATCCGCTCCTCGATCAGGATCTGGGCGGCCCGCAGCACCCGTTCGTCCTCGCCCTCGGCGAAGATGATGCGCTTGCCCTTGGTCCGGCGGGCGGCCTGGAAGATGGCGCGCATACCCACGCCGGTGTGGTAGATAAACTCCGTCAGCTTGGCGCGATAGCCCTGCCAGTCGGTGATGGGCCGGGTGGCTACGCCGGAATCCATGGCGGCCTTGGCCACGGCGGGGGCTATCCTGAGGATCAAGCGCGGATCGAAAGGGGTGGGAATCAGGTATTCCGGACCGAAGCTGAGTTCCCGGCCGGGATAGGCCATGGCCACTTCGTCGGTGGCCTCGGCCTCCGCCAACTCGGCGATGGCCCGCACGCTGGCGATCTTCATCTCCTCGGTGATGCAGGTGGCGCCGACATCCAGGGCGCCGCGGAAGATGAAGGGGAAGCAGAGGACGTTGTTGACCTGGTTGGGATAGTCCGAGCGGCCGGTGGCTATGATGGCGTCCGGGCGCGCGGCCTTGGCCAGGTGCGGCATGATCTCGGGCGTCGGGTTGGCCAGGGCAAAGATCATGGGCTGGGGGCCCATGGTCTTGACCATCTCCGGGGTCAGGACCCCGGCGGTCGAGAGGCCCAGGAAGATATCGGTGCCCTTGATCGCGTCGCCCAGGGTGCGCGCCGCCGTGTCCTGGGCATACTGGGCCTTGGTCTCGTCCATGCCGCCCGGCCGGCCCGTGTAGATGACGCCCTTGGAGTCACAGACGATGATGTTCTGGCGCTGGACGCCAAGATAGCACCAGAGATTGAGACAGGAGATGGCAGCGGCGCCGGCGCCGGAGCAGACGACCCTGACTTCCGCGATGGGTTTGCCGACGACCTTGAGCCCATTGAGCAGGGCGGCGGCGGAGATGATGGCGGTGCCGTGCTGATCGTCGTGGAAGACCGGGATCTTCATCCGTTCCTTCAGCTTCCGTTCGATGTAGAAGCACTCCGGGGCCTTGATATCCTCCAGGTTGATGCCGCCCAGGGTCGGTTCCAGGGCGGCGATCATGTCGATCAGCTTGTCTGGGTCCCGCTCTGCCAGTTCGATGTCAAAGACGTCGATGCCAGCGAATTTCTTGAACAAACAGCCCTTGCCTTCCATGACCGGCTTGGCGGCGAGGGGGCCTATGTCACCCAAGCCGAGGACGGCGGTGCCATTGGTGACGACGCCAACCAGGTTGGCTCGGGACGTGTAATCAGCGGCCGTCGCCGGATTGGCGACGATGGCGTCGCAGGCGGCGGCGACCCCCGGGGAATAGGCCAGCGCCAGGTCGCGCTGGTTGGTCAGGACCTTGGTCGGGCGGACGGAAATCTTACCGGGGGTAGGCCAGCGGTGATATTCGAGGGCGGCCTCGCGCAGATCCTTTTCCACTGAAAAACCTCTTAGCGTCGAATCGTGAAAGGCATGGAAGCCTACTCCAAAGAATTGGGACCAGCAAAGGGTATTCCATGCTCTGCCCCGGCCTTGCCGCCAGGACTTTTGCTGACCTGGGACGGGGTTGTCCCTGTATCTTGCCTAGGAGACCCTTGCCCGCTTCCGCGTTTGGGAGGGCGAAATCACCCCCTGCGTAAAAATTTTTAGCCAGAGATTTATTGCTTATACAAGGCCTTAACGACTAAAATGTCGTATTTGGACGTATCTTGTCGTATTTGATGTCTATTCAAGGCTCGGCCAGGCGTCGATAATCCGCCCACTTCTCCGGACGGGCCTCCGCCCACCCGGTCACCAGCCCCGAGCCCCACTGAAACCGACAGGGCCGGGTGGGCAGCCAGTCAGGAAACCCAGCCGCCATGCCCTCACCCATCCGCCCCCACCAAGCAGAAGATACCCACTTCCGCTTCCTGCGCCAACTTGAGCATAACCCCCACCGCACCCAACGCGAGTTCGCCGCCGCCCTCGGCATCAGCGTTGGCACGGTCAACAATCTGCTCAAGACCTTCGTCACCAATGACTGGGTTAGTTGCGGCATCTTCCAGCGCGGCGAGAAAAAGCTCGAAAAGTTCGCCTACCTGCCGACCCCCGCGGGCATCAAACGGCGCCGGGCCTTGACCTCCGCCTACCTGGCGCGCAAGAACCAGGAATTTCAGGCACTCCACGAGGAGATCGCCGAACTGCGCGCCGAACTCGGCCAGGCGGCGGAAACCTCGCCTCGCCACTGACCGCACTGATCGGGTGCCCGAAACCGCCTGGAGTCCGCCCTAGGCCGGGACCCAAACTTTTCATTAGCCTCGTGTTACCTTATTGTTACCCTTCAAGGCACCCGCGGGTCATGTCCAGGACCGGGGTGCCGACGCGTCCCGCCGCGCCCCTCGCATCCTAGCGAGGCGCCAGGCCCGCCCTAGCCGCTGGCTGGGTGCCGGGAATGCGCATCCACAATCAGGTATCCACGAGGTCCCATAGATGGCACAGACCCTTGCCGGGCGAAAGTTCTCCTTGGGGATTCCCCTCCTGAACGTCTTGGCCAACTACCGGCTGAGTTGGTTGGGGGGCGATGTCCTGGCCGGGATCACGGCCTGCGTGGTGATGATCCCTTCGGTCATCGCCTATGCCGAGCTGGTCCACATGCCCCCCATCACGGGCATCTACGCCGCCTTGGCGGCCTCCCTGGGGTACGCCCTCTTCGCCTCCTCGCGCCATGTCATCGCCGGCCCGGATGCCGCGATCGGTTTGTTAGCGGGTACGGCCATCCTCCCCCTGGCGGCGGGCGACCCCTCCCGCATACCCGCTTTGGCCGCCACTCTGGCGCTGCTCTCGGGGGTTGTGCTGATCCTCGCCGCCCGGCTCAAGGTCGGGGTCATCGCCGATTTCCTGTCCCGGCCGGTCCTGATCGGTTACCTCAACGGGGCCTCCCTGATCCTCGCCTCCACCCAGTTGGGCAAGCTGTTTGCCATCAATACCGAGGGGGAGAATTTCTTCCCGCTGCTCTGGCAGGTGATCTCCCAGTTGCCCCAGGCCCATACCCCGACCTTCATCTTTGGCACGGCGATGATCCTGATCCTGATCCTGTTGAACAAACAGATGCCGCGCATTCCCAGTGCCCTGGCGGTCTCGCTGATTGGCATCCTGGCGACCCAGTTCATGGGCATCGAGGCGATGGGCATCAAGCTGGTGGGGGTCGTCCCCTCCGGTATCCCGGAATGGGTGATGCCGCAATTCCACTGGTCGGACGTCAGCGCCCTGGCGCCGGCGGCGGTGGCCATCGCCTTTCTCGCCTTCTCGGATGGCATCCTCCTGGCCCAGTCTTTCGCCAACAAAAACCGTTACGAAATCAGACCCAATGCCGAATTGACGGCGCTTGGCGTCGCTAACATTGGCGCCGGCCTCTTGCAGGGGTTCCCGGTCTCCGCCAGCCAGTCGCGTACCTCCATCGTGGATGCCGCCGGGGGTAAGTCCCAGGTGGCCCAACTGGTGGCGGCGGGCGGTTTGCTGTTGTCGCTCTTCTTCCTGACCGAGCTCATAGGGATGCTGCCCAAGGTATCTCTGGGAGCCATCCTGATCGTGACCGGTATCGGCATGCTGGAGATTGCCGCGCTGCGGGATCTGTTCCGGATGGATCGCGTGGAATTTTTCATCTCCATGACCGTCACGGGCGCCATCCTGGTGGCGGGCGTGGTCCCGGGGATCCTGATCGGGCTGGTGATCTCTCTCGGCGGGGTGATCGTCGAATTCGCCCGCCCCAAGGATGCCATCCTGCGCCGAGGGCGGCCTGGGGGTAAATTCCAGGATTTCGGCGCTATCCGCTCGGGGGGGAAGGGGCCTAAATCAACCGCCGCCCTGCCGGAAGGTCTCTCCGCCGCTGGGGGCTTGGCCCAGTCGGCGGGCGACACCGTGCCTGGCCTGCTGATCTATCGCCTCTATGGCCCCCTGATTTTCGCCAATGCGCGCTACGTCATGGATCGCCTGGAGAACTTGGTGGGCGAGGCTGATCCACCGGTGAAATGGGTCATCATCGATGCCCAGGCGATCACCGACATGGACATCACCGCCGCCCAACGCTTTGCCGACCTGCACCGCAAGTTCGAAGAGGCGGGTATCGACGTCAAGATCGCCGATGCCACCCGGCCCTTCATGGAGCAACTGAAGAAGGTCGGCCTCTCCGCCGCCATTGGGACCCAGGAGTTCTACGTGTCGGTCAAGAAGGCGGTGGAGGCCTACGAGACCTTGCAATATCCCCTCCGGGAGATCCGTCTCGTGGTGCAGAAAGGCGACCAGGAACCTTGCAAATTGGTCTTCCAGCGCAGGGGTACCAATATGTCCGCTACCTGCTCCTGCCAGCACGAGGACATAAACACCCTCTGCTTCCATCGGCTGACCCTGCTGCGGGGACATCTGGGCACCATGAGCCTGGTGGAAGGCTCCGAAGAGGATGTGGCTAAAATCCCCCTGATGGTCGCGGGGTCCGATATCGATCAGGCTCTCAAGGCCCTGGAGGCCGCGGAGGAGATGATGCAGGAGGCCAATCAGGATTATCGCGAGGCCAAGGCTCAGATGATCGACGCCATGAACGACTGAGCCGGTCAGGTCGGCCCGGTCCTCGTGGGTTAGGCTCAGGCCTCAGTCCTCCGGCTCCGGTTCCGTCAGCGGGTCGCTCCAGGCCAGGACCCCACCGGCCATGCTCACCACGTCGAAGCCCAGTTGGCTGAGTAAAAAGGCGGCCACCGAGCTGCGTCGGCCGCTGCGGCAGTAAGCGACATAGCGGGTGGTGCTGTCGAGTTCGGCGGTCCGCTGACGCAATTGCGACAGGGGAATCAGCTGGGCCCCGGGGATGTGGCCTTCGTCGAATTCCTCATTCAGGCGCACGTCGAGGGCGACGTAGTGGTTCTCGATCATGGCCTTGGCCACCGGCGTCTCGACCTCGCGCACCAGGGGCTTGGCGAGCAGCCGGGCGAACTCGTCGCGGGTGAGCTGCAGCAGGACGCCATTCTCCAGCATCCGCACCGTCACCGGGCTGGTCTGGCCGGTGAGGAGGCCCTCCTCGCCGAAGGCGGCCCCGCGCTCCAGCTCGGCGGCCTTCATCGGGATACCCTCTTCGTCATCGATCCGCCACAACTCGGCGCGGCCGGCGGCGATGACGTAAAAGGCGTCCGCCTCCTTACCCATCTTGACGATCTCTTCCCCCGCCACCACCGGCCGCTCGCGGAGGCTGGCGAAGGCCCGCTCGGCGTTTTCCAGGGGGATGCGCTGGAAGGGGGCCGTATCGCGCACCAGCCGGAGGTAGTCTTCATGGGCCATGCCGGACGCGGCGAGGCTGCCAGCCACCTCCTCCAGGGTGACCAGATAGTCGGCGAGGGCGGTATCAATGTGGCAGAGGTGGGAGTCCTCCAGGGCCACGACCGTCACCGCCGCGGGTAATGGTGGCAGCAAGACATAGCCGCGGTCGTTGGCGGCGATCTCGTGGCTCTGTCCGGCGGCGTTGGTGATCGCCACCCGGCCGAGGGCGACATAGAGGCGGTCGGGGAGTTCGCTGCCCGTGAGGCGCAGGGTTTCGCCCTCGCGGAGATCGAAGAGGCGGAAGACCTGCAGCGAATCCACCAGGCACCTTTCGGAGATGCCCGGGAAGGCATGGAAGCGCTCGCGCAGGATTTTGAGAATTTGGGAGGTCTTGATGCTCATGGGATACTCAAATAGAAATTATTAAAACAATGGCTTGCCCTGCGGTGGCCGCCTAGTAACGGGCGTCCTTGGGCTTATCGCCACCAGGCCAGTCCTTGGTCTTGCCGGCGAAGTCCGGGCGTTCCTGGGTGATGACGTAGGCCGCGACGTCCCAGGCCTCGTCATCGCTCAGGCTGTTGCCTTGGCCGAGGGGCATGTTGTGCTTGATGAAGCCGGCGGCCGTGAAGTGGCGTGCCATGCCGGCGGCGATATTAAAGGATTGAGGACCCCACAGGGGTGGGAAGACATAGCCGCCATCGGGACCCGCCAGGCCTGCCCCCGTGACGCCATGACAGGCGGGGCACTTGGCCTGATAGATCGCCGCCCCTTGGGCCAGGTCGGGGGCCCGTGCCAGCACCAGTTGCGGCATCCCATGTCCCGCAATCGCGGCCCCCACCGGCACCCCGCGGGAAAGCCAGGTCATGTAGGCCACCATGTCCACCATGGCGGGGTGGTCGAGGGGCAGGGATTTGCCGTTCATGCTCCGCTCGAAGCAGGAATTGATCCGCTGTTCCAGGAGGTTTACCGCGCCGTCGCGTGACCGGTACTGGGGAAAGCCGGCGACCACCCCGACAAAGGGCCCGGCATTGGCAATAATCCCTACTTCCGTATCATTGCCCAGATGACAGTTCTTGCAGGTGAGGCCATTGCCGACAAAGGCCGGCAGCAACTCCCCCGTCTTCGCCAGATAGGCGCGGCCCCGGACGATGCTCTCTCCCATCTCGCCAGCGGGCAGGCTGTCCAGGTTGGGAATCTGGAGCGGGACGGTGTCGGGCGCGCCGCCGGCCTGGGTAAGGCAGGGCATAACCATCAGCGCGAACGCCAGGATCGGGCCCAAGAGGTGCCACCCGCTTCTTGCCGTTGACGGGGCCTTCCCGCGGCAGGCTACCGATTGAAAAAATTGCATTCTTCCGCCCTCTCTGTTGCCGGTTAATATATTTGCAGCCATCTCGCCAGCCTAGCGATTTTGCTCCCGCACTGCCCGCCCACCCCGCCATGCCCAAGGAACCTCATGCCCGCACCCATTAGCGAAATCTGGACCCTGATCCTGGCCGTCCTCGCCATCCGGCTGGGCATCCTCACCCATCGCGTCCTGCCCCGGCTACGGGAGTGGAATATCCCCCCGGCCATCACCGGGGGCCTGCTCATCGCCACCCTGGTCACCGCCGCGCGCGAGGCTTTTGGCATCGAGATCCTCTTTGCCGATGGCATCCGCCAAACCCTGCTCCTGGTGTTCTTCGTTGGGGTGGGCCTGTCGGCCAAGTTTTCGGCCCTCTTTCGGGGCGGTTTTGGTGTGGCCGTCATCTGTCTCGCCATCCTGGTCGTCATCAGCCTGCAAAACCTGGCCGGGGTGGCCATTGCCGGCGGTTTCGGCCTGGATAACAGCCTGGGCCTCTTCTTCGGCAGCATCCCCTTTCTCGGCGGCCATGGTACCGCCGCCGCCTGGGCCCAGGCCACCCCCGCCCAAGGGCTGGAGGGGGTCCTGGAGGTCGGCATGGCCTGCGCCACCCTGGGCCTCATCGCCGGAGGCCTGGTGGCGGGGCCCCTGGCCACCTGGTTGATAGGCCGCCAGCCCAATCGGGGCGGAGGCACTGACGCCCCGGGCGCGCTGAGCCGGGAACCGCCGGCGCCGCACCTGTCCACGGCGGAACTGCTTAACTCGGACCGCTGGCTGGTCATCACCCTGGTGATCGCCCTGTGTCTGGCCCTAGGGGAGGTGCTGCGCCAGTGGGCCTCGCAGGAGGGCATTGTGATGCCAGGCTTCCTCGCCGTCATGGCCGTGGCCGTGGTGCTCACCAATGGCGCCGACCTGCTGCGCCATCCGGTGGATATGGTGGTCGCGGAGTTGACCGGGACCGTGGCCCTGCGCCTCTTTTTGGCCATCAGCATGATGGGCCTCAAGCTCTGGGAACTACAGGATCTCCTCCTGCCGCTGCTCGTCACCCTGGTCGTCCAGGTGACTATCGTCAGCCTGGTGGGCCTGCTGCTGGTCTATCCGCTCCTGGGTCGGGGCTATCAGGGGGCGGTGGGCTGTGGCGGCTTCATCGGCTTTGCCATGGGCGCCATGCCGGTGGGGTTGGGGGTGATGAACCGTCTGACGCAGAACTTCGGCCCCGCCCCCAAGGCCATCCTGGCGGTCACCCTGGCCGCCGCCCTGTTCGCCGATACGGCCAATGCCTTGCTGGTGAACCTGGGCTTTTCCCTGCTGAAGTAGCGACTACAGCCCAGGGTCATTTTGCCCATGGGCGACCAGCAAATCCTGACGCCAGTCGAAATCAAAATGCCCGCAACCCATGGCACGATGAAAAGCATCTCGCGAGAAAAAGCCCTTGAGCATGCCCTCCATATTCTTGTCCGCCACGAGAAACAGGCAATCCCTCATCCCAGCACTCCCGTTGCAAACAACTCACCCAAATTCAGTGCGGATTGCCACTCGCGCAAGCGCGGATGTTCATTGCCGCGAACAATATCCACTGCGCCCTCGTCTGTTTTACCAAAGCAGAGAATCTGCTTTGACTCCAGCAGGCTGAGTACCACCGGAGAATGCGTGGCGCACAAGACCTGTGCGTCATAGACAGACGAAAGCGACTGCATGACGGTTTCCATCGCCTTCGGATGGATGCCGTTTTCGGGCTCTTCAATCAGCACCACGTTCGGGGTGGTCGGCGCATAGGCCAGCAAGGTCAGCGCCAACAAGCGCAGCGTTCCGTCGGAAAGCACCCATGAAGGGGCGATCAAGCCGCTTTTGTATTTCAACTGGATATAACGGGAACGATCTTCAGGCTTTTCGCATGTTTGCACATCGTCCAGATCATCCAGTGTGGTCGCCAGATGCGCCACCCAGTTTTTCTTGGCTTTTGACCCGCTTTTGTTTTCCAGCGCATGCACAACCCAGGGCAGGTTCGAACCGTCCGGCAAGAAATCGGACGGGGAGCCCGCGGGAGCAGGCATGCGCATTTTTTCCGCATTGAGCATCAAGCGATGGATGCCTTCCATCAACACGCGCTTGGCCCAGGTTGCGGCGGGAAATTTCTGTTCGTCTTCCGGCAAGTTGGCGAGCGCGCTTTTGGCTGGGCCAAGGCGAAACAGATTGTTCCAGTCCGACGTTTCCGAACGGAAATAGTCGTTGCCGCTTTCAACCACCTTGCTGACTACCTTGCGCCAGCCCGGCGGGCTCTTTTTGTTCTGGGGTAAAACAATATGTTCCGGGGGCGTTTCCGGGAATGGGAACAGCGTCTGCTGATGAATCTCGCGCGGCTTGATCTCGTCGCATAGCCACAGGGTTTCATGATCGAAACCCAAGCGGCCATCGGTATGGATGCCCAACTCATAACGCGCGTAGCGGTAACGCCGCCCCAATCTCTCGACAATCGCGGCGGGCAATTCCAGGGTCACGGCGATTTCAACGCCGCCGCCCTGGCGCAGCCAGGTCAAGTCCAGCGGATCAACCGCGCGCGGCGCGATGTTCATGCGGGCATTGCCGAACACCGCCGCATCCAGCCCGCTGGCCAGAACGTCGCGCACCAGCAGCAAGGCATCGAACAGTGTGCTTTTGCCGCAGGCATTCGGCCCGACCATCACCAGAAATGGCTCGAAATCGACCGAAACATAGCGCAAGGCGCGCAGGCCTTTGACTTCCAGTTGCCGGATCATGCGTTTCCTCCGAATGGTTCAGCTGCATTTTCGCCCCAGATGCGGGCGAGGGTGGCCTGGATCTTTTGCTCGAAGCGGGTGATCAGTTCGCGGTTGGCGGCCACCAGCGCTTGCTCGGCTTCGATCTCGGCGACGATGGCTTGCTGGGAGGTGCGGCAATTATTCATGGGGAAATTGCTCTCGTAAGGCGTGGTGAAGCGACTCGATGCCGAAAAAATTGGGATGCGCCCTGTAACCAGCAGTATCGAAGGCGGCACAAATCTCGATGTCCTTTCGCGAGAGTTCGTCTCGAAAGCGTCCCACAGGAACTCGATGTACTCCTGCTCCTTCGGGGTCTTGAACGAGAGCGGCAGGTAGTCGTAACCAATTCGGAGGACAGTTTGCTCATTTTTACAGTTAGCCATAAGGGCTCAAACGGGTGAAAGTCGGCGCTGGCGGTACGGCGGTTGGTCGGCCATTGCGGCCGCCGGGTTCTGAGCCAACGTGGTCTGCTATGCGCTGCGCACCAGTCGTTGAATAAAACCCAAGCTGAACGCGCTTCCCATCTTTGCGACTGCGGCTCTCGATCCACTGCGGCCGGACGATCTCCCTGGGGCAAAGACTGGTGTCCAGGAGATCCGGTCAATCGTCCTCGGCCTCATGCACAAAGTCTCGTCCACCTGCTGACCATCGTGACCAATAGGTGCTGTTGAAGACCATGTATGGGCCAAGAGCATCAAGAACTGGCTCAGTGCTTCATGAACGAGTAGCGATTCTTTATGTTCGCGTGAAGATACTTACCCTTGGAATCCGCATTCATGAAACCTTCGTACTCGCCGGACGGAACGCCCGAGTACGAATAGACCGCTCCATTGGTGAACTCGACTTCAAGTACCTGGTTATCTGCGTCGTAGCCAATCGCTGAGATGTTGCTTGAGCTGACAGGTGTCCGTTCCATGGTGTATCGCCTTCCTGGTTGAAATGTTATGTTTTCGGTTTTGCCGTCGCCACTGGGTTGCCCACAGTGGGGTCTTGCTTACGCCAAGACTCGACCAAAGGCTTGTAGTTTTCATTCAATACCGGCTCGGTCCAGCCGCCGCTTCTCACACGCTTGCCGTCCGCATCCTTTGGTACCACTACGACGGGATCTTCACTATCCGGTCGACGCCCCTCTGGAGGTCGATCGATGATTGCGCGGATAGGCATATTGACTGCTTCGCCAACAATCAGTGCTTCCCCCGTGCGGAGAACTGGAAGCATCGAAAACAGACCTTTTAGGTTGTCCGACGCACACGAAGTAACCTGAGCACGGTCGGTATCATTCGTGAGGCGAAGTGCAATGACGGTACCGCATGTGACAGGATCGTCGAGTCCACTTCCGACGGGCGCTGACTCACCAGCATCAAGCCAACCCCGTACTTCCGACCCTCCTTCGCTATACGCCGAGCTGCAGTGGCCGCACGACTCTTCGATTGGGCACTGAGGTATACGTGCGCCTCTTCCAAAACAACGAGTAATGGTCTTTCACGTCCACCTTCCTGCTTTAGGCGACCCCAGAACACTGAGTCATAGAGGATTCGCAAAACGGCTCCGACCATGTCGTCCACAATGGCAGTGGGAACGCCCGACAGGTCGAAAACGGAAATAGGAGCATCAGCTCCGATCCAAGACGAAAGCAGCGCATCGAGATCCGCCTGGGTCACTCCATCCTTCGACGCTGCCCATTCGCCAGGATTGAAAAGAAACTGCATGCGCGGGTCGCGGAGCTTGCCTTCCAACACGTCAAGATGTGTTCTCTGTTGGTCGCTGTAGACGCCCTTATAGATATTGGCAGCAGTCACCGGCTGGAATCGGGGACGAACAAGCGTGTCTGCATCGCCGGTGGCTTTCTTTGATGGAACACCATCTTCGATATAGGCTCGCGTAACCTCGGTTTGATTTTGGTTGCTGCTAACCGTGTGGGTTGCGCAGTGCAACGAATAAAGGTCATGCCACAGCTGATACACGGAGAACGGTAGCGGCGTATCGACTGTCACGGCAAGTTCTGACATGCCGTGCGGGGTTCCGCCAGGCTTCGATGCCCGCTTGGCAGATAGCAGCCGCTCCTGAAGCAGAGTCAACGGCGCTCCGGATACAGGCCCCATTGCTATGGAAATAAACTCTTCCGCCGTCAGCGCCCAAAAAGGGACACGTAGTTCCCGTTCTCCTGCTAATGCGTTTGCTCCAACACGAAACACTCTGGCCTGATTGCCGAACGCCTTTGCATATTCACCATGCAAGTCAAACAACACGACTCGCGCAGCCTTGAACCGCTCGGGATCAGAAACGGTACCTAGAAGGTTGGCGACTGCGTTTGACTTCCCGGATCCTGTGCTGCCGACGACCGCCGAATGTCGACTTACCAGACGGTTCATATCCAGATAGGCTCGGATTGACTCAGCGCTCGCGACGCGCCCCACGGCGACGTAGCCATCGTCATCCCCCGGCGCATAGACCGTCTTTAGGTTGGATTCGGTGACAACGTGGACGGAATCTCCAATTGAGGGGTACTGCGCAATGCCTCGCTCGAATTTGGTGCCGCGCCGGCCCTGCCCGACGAGTTCGACTCTCAACCATCGATTGCCGAATTGCGGCGCAAGCTCTGGGAGGCCGGGCGCAGCGCCTGCGCCAACCTGTGAGATCACGCCATATAGATCGACGTATCCAGACGGAATTCGCACAAAGCCTCCGACTTGCCCCACGCGGTAGGCCTCGCCGTTCACGAAAAGGAGTCCACCGGGCGTGCTGTCTGACAGCTTCACGCTGACACTCGAACCGTTCACATCCTCGACCGTGCCAAGTCGGGACGGATCCGGATTAGACGGCTGGTTGCGTGTCATAACCGCCCCCGCCGCAAAGTTGTTCAAGGAAGAGCCCGAAGTAGTGAAAATCGCCAAGACGACTGCGTGGGTGCATTATCTTCGCATCCCCCCCTGCCAATGCCTCTTCCAGTAGCCAAGGCGCATGTTCAGTGCCGCCCGTCGTTCCGGTTCGATAGCCACCGACACGTGTTCCGACTACAGCCCCATCCCAAGCAAGAACCGTCAGATTGCTCTGTTTCTCTGCGTATTCAACAACTCTAGGATGTTTATCCAGCCCTGAATACATCAATGCGAAGCATTGAGCGTTGCGATTGCCCCGAAGCCCATCGAGCAGAACTTCATTGAGGTGATCGTCCAGAAAGGAATAGCCGCACACGACAAGCCTCGGTGCGTCTTTCCCGTGGAAGAAAGCGCGGAGTCGATCTAGCATGGCAAGGTATGGCATCCGCCGACTCTGGTCATACTTGAGATGCGAAGGAAAGATCATCACTTTGCCAGCTGCTGCCTCACGGGTAACGCGGACAACCCGAGTGACCTTGTTACCGTTCACTGTTTCTTCGTTTTTTTCCCAATTGATGGAACCGTGGAGCTTCCACAGCCGCGTCCATCGTGCCGGGATCGTGTCATGTTCGATCGACGCTAGATCAAACCACGGCTCACGCGAGCCTACGAAGCCGTCGAAATGCGGAAGCGGATGTTGCTCAAGAGCCTGTTCAAAGAGCAAGTCATAGTTGGGTGTGAAGATCTCTGCGGGTGAATCTCTGTGAACACCGCCAATCCACGATGCAAAACGGTTGTATGCGTTGCGGTACTCCGGAAGCGGTTTCCGCATTTCCGCTGAGATGAGTGCGCACACATTGTCATCTAGTTCGCCCAAATCCTTCTTGCTCATCCCAAGGATTTCGGCACTGCCCCGGCGATTGGCAAGTGTCCGTAGTTCCGTCAATACGTCCTCGACGGTTGGATCTTGGCCGTCCGATGGCTTGCATTCAGCGCAGAGCGCATCCCAGTTTGCTTTTAACTTCGAGGTAGCGCCGAGCGCGGTATCTGTTGCATGGAGTCCGTCTGCGACTCGCTTGGTCAACTCGACAACTGCCGGAATGAGCACCACGCTTTTGCTACCTGCCTCGTCGTATACGCCAAGTGGGCACCCCGCACCTAGGAAGCAGCCGATGCGCTGTTTATCATCTTGGAGTACCTGCCGCAGGTTCCTTGTCTGCTGGGCGGCATCATGAATCGCAGGCAGCGATTTGGGCGGCGCTGCCGCCGGGGCAGTCGCATCGACTGGCCCGGCAGTTGAATCTACGTTTTCTCTAGTGATGCTCACAGGGACTCGCCTCCTTGATAGTCTTCATCGGGCCTGTTTCCTTACCTATTTGGCATCGGAAGGATTTTGATTCTTGAGTTCGACAAACTTGGCAGCCATCGTCGCGTTGCCCCGAGTCAGCTTCTTGATCGTCACGTCCTGCGCCTTGTCGTTCGCAAGTCGAAGGTTCCGATCGGTACCGAGGAGGGCGTCCTTCGTCTTCTGCAGGTGGTCGATTGACTTGTCGATCTCTACGATAGCCTTTTGGAAGTGCCCGGAGGCGAGGTCGTAATTTCTCGCGAATGCCACCTTAAAGGTCTCAAGCTCAGTTTCGAAATTCGTGATGTCAATGTTCTGCGCCTTAACGAGCGCCAGTTCTGACTTGTACTTGAGCGAGTTCAACGCAGCATTCCGCAGCAGCGTGATGATCGGAATGAAGAACTGCGGCCGGACGACATACGTCTTCGGGAAGCGGTGGAACACGTCAATGATCCCAGTGTTATAGAGCTCACTGTCGGGTTCCAGCAGGGAGACCAGCACCGCATATTCGCACCCTTTCTCGGTGCGATCTTTGTCGAGTTCCTTCAGGAAATCCTCGTTCCTGTTCTTTGTCGCCGTTCGATCGATCTCGTTCTTCATTTCGAACATGATGGAAACGATTTCGGTGCCGGCTTCGTCCGTGTCGCGGAAGATGTAGTCGCCCTTGCTGCCTGTCCGCGCATCGTTGTCCTTCTCGAAATAGGCCCTCGGAAACGCCGTAGCCCGAATGCGGTTGAACTCGGTCTCGCAATGCTGTTCGAGTGTTTCGCCAACCATCTTGGTCGACAGGCGAGTCTTCATGTCACGGAGACGCTCGATCGCATCATCACGATCTTTGATCTGCGTCTCATACTTGTCCTTGAGCGACTTCTCGGCAAGCTGCTTTTCAAGCGCGGCTCGTTCGAGGCCACTCCTCAATTCATCCCGTTCTTTCTCGACTCTACCAACAGCCTCGTTGATCGCCAGCTTCTGCGCAACCTCTATGGCGCCGAGCTTGGATTTCAGTTCCTGGATCGCAGCGTCCTTCGTCGCAGCAGCCTTCTGCAATTCGTTCAAAAGGTTCGCCTCGGCCAGCTTGGAAGAAGATTCCTTTTCACGCCTTGCCTGCTCAAGTTCGTTCGCGAGCGCGTCACGCTCTTTCTCCACTTTGCTGAGCGCTTCGGTAACGGCGAGCTTCCGCGCGACCTCACCCGCATCGAGTTTGGCCTTCAGTTCCTGAATCTCGGATTCCTTGGTCGCGGCAACCTTCTGCAACTCGCTGGCGACCTTGGTCGTGGCAAGCTCAACGGCATTCCGTTTGTCCTGCTCAGCCAGCTCAAGTCGCTCGTGCAATTGCTGCTCGAACTCGCTATCGCGAACCTGCTTCAGGATGTCCGCGTACCCGGCCTCGTCGATCTTGAACGCTTTCCCGCAGTGTGGGCAGATGATTTCGTGCATGCCTACGTTCCTCTCGCCTTCGTCAGAGTCTGCTTGTGCATCTCAGGGCCAGCCCCTTCCGCCGCAAGCGTTGCAATCCGGCATCCGACCGGCTGGAACCAATATAAACCAAACCATCGGGACGGCAGGCTGAATGTCTCCGGAATACGCGTTCGCCGTATTGGAAAGCAGTAATTGGTGTGAATTCATGATCAGTGACTGCTAAAGACCACATAGCAGATCAGACTGGCTCAGAACCCGCCGGCCGCAATGGCCGAACAACCGCCGTCCCGCCAGCGCCGACTTTCCGCGTTGGAGGAAGCGAGCGTCGTGGCCGAAATCCGCGCATGCGCCGCAACTCGTTGCGGTCCTCTCGGCGTCCATGTCGTCCATGAACTTGTAGATGAGGGCGATGGTGATCTGCTCGACCTGGGATTTGGGGTCGGGCACTTTGCCGACGAGGATGTCGCGGGCGGTGTCGATGCGGCGTTTGGTGTCGGTGTCGAGCACGGGAATTCCTGAAACGGATTATTCGGGCGGAAACCGCAGTTTCGAAAAGCTGCGCCCGGCCTGGATGGCGCGCCGCTCGATTTCCGCTGCCGACGCAAGCCAGCCTTGTTGCTCCAGAAACAACAGGTAGGCGCGGGTGCTGATCTTGCGGCAGTTGTCGGGCAGCAAAAAGCTGGCTCGGGCGATTTTGTGGTCCTCGAACAGGAACACGCCGGTTTGTCGCGGCTGGTCCAGGTTGAATGCTTCCAGTGCGAAGTCGTTCATGGTTTCCTGGATCGCCAGTTCGCCGAGATTGGCGGTGCGGGCAGCGGCGGGGTTCGCTGTCAGCATCTGCTGGTGATGCTGGAAGGTGCGGGTCGAGCGCATCGATACCTGGCCGGAGGCGGCCCACTGCGCCAGTTTCTCGCTGGTCGGCGTCTGGTTGCGCGTTACTTCGTGCAGCACCATATCGACCAGCACAATCGGCCAGCCGGGCTTGAACAGCAGGTCGAGCGCATCCGCATAGGCCAGCGTGATGAGCGGCCCGGCGTCGGGCAGCAGAGCGACGTTCGCGGCCATCGCGAGCGGCTCAGCTGTCCAGCGATTTCAGTTGCTCGACCATGTCGCGCGTGACGGCCTCCGACAATCGCGGCATCGGCAGGTGGGCTTGTGCCATCAACAAAAAGAGGTCTTCTTCGCTGTCGATCCCCAGCGCGCGCATGGCTTCGTCGCTCGCGAGCCGCCCGAGCGAAAAATCGAGCAGCTGCCGGTAATTCTGGTTGCCTGTTGCTTCGGCCGCCTCGAAGGTTTCAACCAGATGGCGAAGCTCGGCGTTGAACAGCGCATTGACCGAGGTGTCCGTTTTGGCGGCAATGATTTTGGCGCGCTTGAGCAGATCGCGGTCGACCGCGCCGGTGAAATTGACGGTGCTTGCCATTATCTTGATCCCATGGGATGAACACATAAATAAGTGTATCACCCGAATCTGTGTGACTGGAAGCGCCGGCATGTCATGCATGGCTCAGGCGGCAAACTGGTTCAAGGGGACGTAGTCCTTGATGTATTCGGGGACGAGGGTGCGGTACCGCTGGGGCACGGCCCTGAAATCATGGGTGGTGAAGAAGGGGTTGGTCGCCAGATCGGTGAATTGCCGGCTGTCGATGATGTCACGCACCCGGTTACTGGTGGCGTAGGCCTTGAAGAAGGTCTTGATGGCCGGGATGGTGGCGGGCGGCTCGGGTATGCGGTCGGCGATGAACTTGGTGAACTCTTCTTCCAGCAACTCATCCTTGGACTTGAAGCGGGGGATGAGGCCGAAGACCTTCTCCAGGATTTCGCGCAGGGTCAGACGGCGGTCCACAGCGGCGGCTTTGCGCAGTTTGTCGAGGCTGTAGTACTCCTCGGGCTGGTCGAAGACCTCGCGGTTGACGTAGTCGATGACGCGGTCCCACTGCCCGGCTTCAACGGCGGCGGCGATGGTGTCATTGGCGCGGATTACGTCTTCAAACTGCTCGAAGAACATGCGGTCGATCTTCATGCCCTCGGCGGTAATCTGCTCGACACGCAGCGAAGCCAGGATGTCGGCGCCGAGGTGCTCGTAAGTGCCGCTCATCCCCGGGCCTGGGCCGCCCCCGCCGTCGCCGCCCTTGCCCTGGGGCGGCGGGAGCTTCAGCACCTCGTCGTAGTTGAAATCCTTTTCGAAGTATTCGCAGTTGGCGAAGAAGTCGAACAGCTTGAAGGCCGTTTTCAGGGGCTGTTGCACGCCTTCCTTGAGGGCGTCGTCGAACAGCAGCTCGCGGAAGTCGTGCTTGCGGGTGCCGCGACCCTTGATCTGAATGAAGTCGGTGGGCGAGAAGATCGGGCGGAAAAGACCAATGTTGAGGATGTCGGTACAGTCGTAGCCGGTGGTCATCATGCCGACCGTCACGCAGATACGCGCCTTGCTGGTCTTGTAGGTGGGAATGAAGTTGCCGGAGCCGAGCAGCTTGTTGTTGGCGAAGTTGATGGTGAACTGCTGGGCGTCGGGTATCCGGGAGGTGACCTGCACGGCGAAATCGGACTGGTATTTGCCGGGGTAGAGGCGGTCGGCCATCTGGTTGAGGATCTGGGTCAGCTTGGCGGCGTGGTCCTGGCTGACGGCGAAGATGATCGACTTGCCCATTTCGCCGCTAACCGGGTCACGGAGGGCGTTTTCCAGGAAGGTCTTGCACAAGAGCTGGTTGGTGGCTTGGGCGAAGAAGCGTTTCTCGAACTCGCGTTTCTTGAAGGTCTCCTGCTGGTCCTCGCCGGCGTCGTCGGTGAAGGCGACGACGAAGCCGTCTTCGGAAAGCAGTTCGGTGGTGATCTCGGTGCGGGCATCTACGACGATGGGGTTGACCAGGTAGCCTTCCCTGACGCCATCGAGCAGGGAGTAGCGGAAGGTCGGCTGGCTGTTCTCGCAGCCGAAGGTGCGGTAGGTGTCGAGCAGCAGGCGGCGCTCGGCCTCGCGCGGGTCGCGGGTGCCCGGCTGTGCGTGGTCGAACCGGCGCAGGTAATCGCGCGGCGTGGCGGTGAGGCCGAGTTTGTAGCCGATGAAGTGGTCGAACACGGCGCGGGCATTGCCACCAATAGAGCGATGCGCTTCGTCGGAGATGACGAGATCGAAATCCGTCGGCGAGAAGAGCTTCTGGTACTTGTTGTTGAAGAGCAGGGATTGCACGGTGGTGACGACATTCTCCGCGCGTCGCCAGTCGTCCCGGTTTTCCTTGTAGATCACGGTCTGGTAGTCGGCGGAGAGGACCGCGGCGAAGGCCTTCTTGGCCTGGTCCTCCAGTTCAAGGCGATCCACCAGGAAGAGGACGCGGCGCACATTGCCGGAACGGAGAAACAGCTTGATGACGGCGGCGGCGGTCAGGGTCTTGCCGGTGCCGGTGGCCATCTCGAACAGGAAGCGGTCCTTGCCTTCGCCGACCGCGGCCTGTAGGCGGTGGATGGCCTTGAGTTGATAGGGCCGGAGGAAGCGCAGCTTGTTGGTCTGGATGTATCCGGGTCGCTCCGCTGCGTTTCGCCACCCGGCTTCGGACTGGTAGTTCGGGCGCTGGGTGCGAACTATGTAGTCCTCGTCCACTTGCTCTTCGATCAGGCGTTGCGGATTAGGGGTGACCTTCCGGTAGCCGGTGACCGATTCGGGTGTCGGAAAGGCGGTAATGAGGTAGGGGCTGCCGCGTTCGAGATCCCAGAAATAGTGCAGGTTGCCGTTGGAGAGAATGACGAAGCGGCAGTTCTGGGACCTGGCGTATTTACGCGCCTGCTCTTTGCCGATGAGTGGATTTTTGTCCTCGGCTTTGGCTTCGAGGACGAGCAGCGGGAAGCCCTTGGCATCGAGCAAGAGAAAATCGACAAAGCCTGTCGTGCTCTTCTCGAAGTTGTGGCCGAGGGCGTCCAGATCGGTGGACTTGATCGTGACGCTGGGTTCGAGGCGAATGTTGGCGGGCGCGGCGCCGGCTTGGAAAAATCGCCAGCCCCCCGCTTCGAGCAGCTTGTTGATCTTGATGCGGGCGGTGGCTTCCTTATCGGACATTCGTCGTCACGCCATGGTACGCTGCTTCGATGGCTGATCCGCGCGGATCACAACCACCCGCCGCGCCGGAAGCGCCACAGCATGAAGCCGGCGATGCCCAGGCACACCACCCAGAAGACGGCATAGGTCCAGGGCCATTGGTTCTCGGGGATGTACATGTTCATCCCGTAGACCCCGGCTAGGAAGGTCAGGGGGATGAAGATGGTCCCGATGATGGTCAGCACCTTCATGATGTCGTTGGTGCGGTTGGAGATGATGGAGACATGGGTCTCCACCACCGTGGAGGCGATCTCGCGGTAGGTCTCAATCAGGTCGATGATCTGGATGCAGTGGTCGTAGACGTCGCGGAAGTAGGTCTGGGTGATCTGGGAGAGGCACTCGTGGGGCTCGCGCTGGAGTTGAGCGATAAGCTCGCGCATGGGCCAGGCGATGCGCCGGATCATGACCAGGTCGCGCTTGATCAAGTGGATGGCCTGGAGGCTTTGCCGGTGCGGCCGGGTCAGGACATCCTCCTCGGCGTCCTCCAGGTGGCTGGAGGTCTCGTCCAGGATGGGGAAGAAGCGGTCCACCAGGGCGTCGAGGATGGCGTAGAGCAGGAAGCTCACGTCGTTCTGGCGCAGCCGCGAGCGCTCGCTGTCACAGCGCCGCCGGACCTCTTCCATGGCGGAGCAGTGGCTCTCCTGGAAGCTTAGCAGCGTGGTGCGGCCGAGGAACAGGCTGGTTTGTTCCCCGCGCAGCTCGCCGTCCACCAGGCGCAGCCGCCGGGCTATGACGAACAGGCGCCCGGGGAGGTCGCCGGTGCCCGGATAGTCCTCGGCCTTGGGTCTGTGGTTCGGGTCCAGGGCGTCCTCGATGGCCAGTGGGTGCAACTGGTATTTTTCCGCCAGGGCGCGGATGGTCCGGCGGTCCTGGAGTCCCTCCACATGGATCCAGCGTACCTTGGACCAGGCCGGTCGGTGCACGGCCAGAAAGGCGGCGATGTCGGCGACCTCCTGGACCTGGATCTGGTCGGGGCAGTAGTCGGTGCAGATGATGCGCGCCGGCGGCAGGCCGGGGGTCTGGACCAGCTCGTGGTATTCGATGCCGGCCGCGGACCCAGGGGCGGTCTGCCCGGACCTGGGCATGGCCGGGGGCGGGGTGGCCTCGCGGCGGCGGCGGGCCTGAGTGCCGCGCAAGCTCTTGGGGTGGATCCCGTGCCGTTGGGGTTTGGTGGTCCCGAGGCTTGCGGTGTCGGTCATGTCCGGTCTCCAGGTACACACACAGAACAGGACGCCACTATCCGATTTTCCAAAAATCCAAGGCAGTCAAGGGGTGGGCCTTGGCATCATTGCATCGAATGAAGGCCAATCATATTTCCCTCTGTATCGTAAACGAGGGAAATAAACCCATACTGGCCTATCGAAAATTTGTCCTTGAAGATCTGACCACCATTTTCCTTGGCCCGTTCGGCCTCAAGGGCGCAGTCAGCGCAAGTGAAATAAACCAAGGTGCTGTTGCCACCCGATGGGCAGCCTTCCATCCTTACGAGTGCACCCATGGCACCGGGCCCATCCTCTTGCATTGGAAAAGCCCACATTTCAAGGTCAGGACTTTCTAGCTGTTCAAATTGAATTGCGAACACGCATTCGTAGAAGGCTTTAGCGCGCTCCATGTTTTGGACATAGATTTCAAACCAACCAACTGGATTGCTTTTCATGATTTTTCCTCGAGAAATAATGGTGATGGGGGGCTAACGACTGGCCTAAAGGGGCCCCGCCTGGCACGGCCCCGCGTACCAGAGAAAAGGGTTGTGGCGGTTGCGCTTTTCGCCGAGGAGAGTACCCCTGTGAACGCCACCGAACAAGCCCGTTTTGACACCCTGGGCCAACGGTCATGGGCGAGAGGCTCAAGCACCATCCGAAGGTGGCGGAGCATGAGCGGCACTGCCACATTAAACTCAGCCTAGGCCCGATCTGGGCGTGGCTTCCGACCCCTGGGTCAGTTGGCACCGCCAAGGGTAGAAATGAAGAAGACCCTAGCTTCCAGATCCCAGCCGGCCCATCCCCCGTCAACCGACCCGGGGTCGGCCAGAATCATGATCACACAGACCCGTATGAGGCCTCACCCGCGAAATGCCTCCGGGGAGGCTAGATAGGCGACTTCCTCGGCCGTATTGGCGCGCCCCAGGATGGCATTGCGATGCGGAAAGCGGCCGAAGCGCTGGATCAGCCCCTGATGATGGCGGGCGAAGCCCAAGGACTGTTCCAGGCCCGGCTGCTGGAACAGGCGCACCGAGCGCTCCTGATCCGCCAGGGCTTCGCTGTGCATGAAGGGCATATAAAGAAACGTCTGCTGCTCGGGCGGGAGGGCTTGATCCAGCCCGCGGTCGATAGCTCGCTCCGCGACCCCCCGGGCCGCCGTCTCGGTGGCAAAGGCCTCCGGCTGACCCCGGAACATGTTGAGCGGGAACTGATCCAGCACAATCACCAGGGCCAAGGCCCCTTCGGGCGTGATCTCCCAATCCGCCCGTTCGCCCGCCGCCGCTGCCTGGTAGGTGGCCAGGAAGCGCTCGCGCAAGGCCTGGTCAAACTCCGTCGTCGCCGCGAACCAGAGCGGCCGGACGGTAGCGGCGAACCAGAAGGTCACGACCTCGGAGGGGAGGGCGACAGTTGTGGTCGATGTCATCGGGGCTTCTCCTGTGCAAGGTTGAGTGATCATTCCGGTTGAGAAGACCCCGGGACAGGGGCGCTCTTAAGTCTAATCGGTATTGTCGCCTGCATGAGGCGGGATGCGTGACGCCAGGGAAGGGGCGCCCGGGCACGCGGGCAGGGCGCTGGCGCCTACTCCCGCCGCAAGGCCTCGATGGGATCGAGCCGGGCGGCGCGGCGGGCGGGGAAGTAGCCGAAGATGATGCCGACGGCGGCGGAGAAGAGGAAGGCCGTGAGGACGATGCCGCCGTTGAAGATGAAGGGGACCATGAGCAGGTCGGCGAGGGCGAGGGAGGACCCCAGCGCGAGGATGATGCCGAGGATGCCCCCCAGGGACGACAGGACGACGGCCTCGACCAGAAATTGCATCAGCACCTCCCGTTCCAGGGCACCGATGGCCAGGCGGATGCCGATCTCCCGGGTGCGCTCGGTGACGGAGACCAGCATGATGTTCATGATGCCGATGCCACCCACCAGCAGGCTGACGGCGGCCACGGCGCTGAGCAGGGTGGTGAGGACCTGGGTGGTCCCCGTCAGCATCTTGGTGAGTTCCTTCATGTCGTTGACGCCGAAGTTGTCCTGCTCCGTGGCGTCAATCTTGCGGCGCTCGCGCAGGAGGCGCTCCATGTCGGCCTTGGCCCGCTCGGTGGACTCGCCATCCTTGATCGAGACCTGGATCAGGGTCACGTCCTGATTGCCGGCGATGCGCCGCTGGAAGGCGCGCAGGGGCATGAGGATGAGATCGTCCTGGTCCCGGCCCATGCTGCTCTGGCCCTTGGCGGTGAGCAAACCAATGATTTTGCAGGAGATCGTCTTGATGCGCAGGCTCTCGCCGATGGGGTCCTGCTCGCCGAAGAGTTCCTTGCCGACCGTAGCCCCAATCAGGCACAGCGCCTGGCCCGCGCGCAGTTCGCCCTCGGTGAAGAGGCGCCCCCGTTCCAGAGGCCAGTTACGGACATCCAGATAGCGGTTGTCGGTGCCGGTGACGGAGGTGGACCAACTGTTGTTGCCGGCGATGGCGGTGGCGGTCTGGCTGGCGGAGGGCGCCAGGACGCGAATACTGGGGATGTCGCGCTGGAGGGCGATGGCATCCTCGATCTTGAAGGGCGGGACGCCGATGCCGGACCCGGGCCCCATGCTCTGGCCCATGCGAATCATGAGCAGATTGCTGCCCATGGACTCGATCTGGGACGAGACCGCGCGGGTGGCGCCGCCTCCCAGTGTGACCATGATGATGACCGCCGCCACGCCGATGACCACCCCCAGGATGGTCAGGATGGAGCGCAGGACGTTGCGACGGATCTCCCGCAGGGCGAGGAGCAGGGCATTCCAGAGCATCAGGCGGTCTCCTCTTGATGAGCCCCGGTGCCGAGGCCGTCGTCGGTCACCTGACCATCGCGAAAATGGATGACCCGGTGGGCGTAGGCGGCCATGTCTGACTCATGGGTGACCATGAGGATAGTGATGCCCCGATCCCGGTTGAGCCAGGTCAGCAGGTCCATGATCTCGTGACTGCGGGCGCTGTCGAGGTTGCCGGTGGGCTCGTCCGCCAGCAGCAGGCTGGGCTGGGTGACGATGGCGCGGGCGATGGCGACGCGCTGCTGTTGGCCACCGGATAGTTCGCCGGGGGTGTGGGTCTCCCAGCCGGTGAGGCCAACCAGGGCTAGGGCCGCCGCCGCCTGGGTGTGGCGCTGGCCGCTGGGGATGCGGCGATAGATGAGGGGTAGCTCCACGTTTTCCAGGGCCGAGGTGCGATTGAGGAGATTAAAGCCCTGGAAGACGAAGCCCAGGTAGTTGCGCCGCAGCCGGGCGCGCTGGTCCCGACTCAGGGTCTCGACGCCCACGTCGCGAAAACGGTAGGAGCCGGCGCTGGGGGTGTCCAGACAGCCCAGGATGTTCATGGCGGTGGACTTGCCCGAGCCGCTCGGGCCCATGACCGCGACAAACTCCCCTTCCCGGATCTGGAGATCCACGGCGTCCAGGGCGCGCACGGCGGCGGTGCCGGCACCGTACACCTTGGACACCTGGCGGAATTCGAGCAGGAGTGGGGCGGACGCGGGTGCCGCGGCCTGGGTCATGGCTTGGCCCCCGTCCGCTCCAGGTCCACCAGCACCTCGGTTCCCGGCGCCAGTGTCCCGTCCAGGATCTCCGTCAGGGTGCCATCGGTGGCCCCACTTTTGACCGCCACCGCCGTCGGGACCCCCTCCTTCAATATCCAGACCTGGAAGCCCTTGCCGGTGGTGGCGTCCTTGCTCCCGCCGCGCCGGCTGGAGGAGGAGCGGTTGGGCAGCAGCATCCCGACCAGGCCGCGACTATCCTCCTTGGTGGCCTTGGGCGCGGGTGGGGTGAAGCGCAGGGCCCCGTTGGGCACCAGCACCGCGTCCTTGACCTCGCGGGCTATGATCTCGGCGGTGGCGGTCATGCCGGGGCGCAGGGAGAGGTCCTGGTTGTCCAGGGACAGGAGGGCGGCATAGGTCACCACCCCATTGATGGTCTCCGGGGCGTAGCGTACCTGGGTGATGGTCGCCGGAAAGCGGCGGTTGGGATAGGCATCCACGGTGAACTCCGCCTTCAGGCCGGCCTCGATCTGGCCCACGTCGGCCTCGTCCACGGCGACATTCAGCTCCATCTGGGTCAGGTCCTCGGCCAGGGTGAAGAGCACCGGGGTCTGGAGGGAGGCGGCGACGGTCTGGCCCGGTTCGACCTGGCGCTTGAGCACGGTGCCGTCGATGGGGGAGCGGATCTCGGACTTCTCCAGGGTGCGGTTGTCGGCGTCGAGTTGGGCCTGGGCCTGCTCGACCTTGGCCTGGGCCACCGCCAGGGCGGCCTCGGCGCGACCTGCCGCGGCTATGGCGGTGTCGAGCTCCTCGGGGGAGGAGAGGCGCTTGGCGATCATGTCGCGGACGCGCCCCAGCTTGCTCGCGGTCTCGGTGACGGTGACCTGGGCCTCGGTAACGCTGGCCCGGGCCAGCAGCAGGGCGGCCTGGGATTGGCGTTGCTTGGCCTGGAAGGTATCGGGGTCGAGGCGGGCCAGGACCTGGCCCTGGGTGACGCGGTCGTTGAAGTCCACCCTGACCTGGTCGATGGTGCCCGAGACCTCGGTACCCACGTCCACCTGGGTGACCGGCTGCAATTGCCCGGTGGCGGTGACCTTGACCGTCAGGTCGCCCCGTTCGACCGGCGTGGTTTTGAAGCGCGGGCCCTCCGGGGTGGCGCTCGGGAGCAGGACCCAGGCGGCCGCCGCTAGCGCCAGCAGCCCGAGTGCCGCCAGTCCATATCCGGCCCAGCGTCGGCGGGGGGGATCGGCCAGGCCGATGCGGGCGGCCAGCGCGTCCGGGGTCTGGTCCGGGGGCGTATCCGGTGGCGGTGGGTAATCCTGGCCGGTTACGCGGGGTGGGTCAGGGGTCATGATGAGCGGCTGCCTCCTGGGGGTGGGCCGGATGGGAAGGGGTCGGGCGTGGTGGTCGCGTCGACCGGCTATGTTAGCCGTTAATTTCGGTTGGAGTGGGCCCCGTCGTGACCGTGGCGGCCTGGAATGTCCGCGACGCGGTGGCCGGCTATACTGGACCTCATCCGCTCGGCTCGGACTCCATGATCGGGCCCTTAGAGATGGGAGGCCGGTCCACCAGCATTTCCCCAGGCATCCAGAAGTCCATCAGGTAAGCCTCATGCAGATCCTCCTAATTCCCACCCCTCTGTTTCGTTCTCAAGGGTTGAGGGTCATGCGCGGCGGGTGCCTGCTCCTTGCCCTGGCGGGTCTTCCGGGGTGGGCCTTGCCGGCCGAGACCCCGCTACTGGTGACCCCCGCGAGTTCTCCAGGTCGGTTGGCCGATGAGGCGCCCCCTGCCGGGCCGATCCCGGAGTCCCGGGCCGGGAGAGAAGAGGCCCTAGACGGCGCCGATCCCGCGGCGATTCTCCAAGCCTGTTGGACCCCGGCCCAACTCGCCGGTTCGCCTCGGGACAGGATTATCCAGCGGGGCCTGAAGCACGACCCTGCCCCACCTCCGGACTGGGCCATCCGTGCCGCCGAAACCGCCCTGCCACCTTTGTCCGCCGGGCTGCGCGGCTCCATCCGGTCGGTGGAGCCCGCGGACCCCCAGGCGCATCTGGTGGCGCTGACCTTTGATCTCTGCGAGCAGGCCAACGAGCGCGCCGGCTATGACGCCGAGTTGGTGGCGACCTTGCGCGAGCAAGGGGTCAAGGCGACCTTCTTCGCCAGCGGCAAGTGGCTGCGCACACACCCGGAGCAGGCCATGCAACTCATGGCCGACCCCCGGTTCGAGATCGGTAACCACGCCTGGACCCATGCCAACCTGCGCGTCGTGTCCGGCCCCGAGGCGCGTGACCAGATACTCTGGACCCAGGCCCAGTACCAGGTGCTGCGTCGGGAACTGGCCGAGCGTTCCTGCGCCCGGGCGGCCGGGCCCGCGGCCCTGGAGCGGATTCCGGAGTGGCCGGCGGTCCTCCGCTTTCCCTATGGCACCTGCAACCTGGACGCACTGGAGACCACCGCCGGACTCCGGGCTTGCCGCCATCCAGTGGTCCGTGGTCACCGGGGACCCCGCCAAGGGCCAGAGCGCCCAGGCCATTGCCCAGGCGGTCCTCGCCGGGGTCAAACGCCACCGCGGGGCTATCGTCGTCGCCCACGCCAACGGGCGCGGCTGGAACACCGCCCGCTCCTTGTCCCTCTTCATCCCGGAATTGCGGCGGCGGGGTTATCGTTTCGTGACCCTGAGTGAACTGCTGGCCGCCGGTCGCCCGGTCACCGTCGAGGCCTGTTACGAGGAGCGACCCGGCGACAACCGCCGCTATGATGTCCTGTTCGGGCGGGGCACCGGGAAATGAGGGACGGGCCCCTGGAGTTTCACCCCCTGGCGGCGCTGGAGCCGGGATTGGCCGCGGTGATCGGCGAGACCCTGGCGGTCATGGACCCCTGGAAGACCCTGGGTTATGGCGCCGAGGCCCTGGCCCGTGGGCTTGAGTCACCCCATCCGGAGGTGACCCGCTACCTCGCGATGCGCAGTGGCGAGCCACAGGGGCTGGTGGTGGTGCGCTATCCCTGGCTGCGCGGGGCCTATATCGAGCTGTTCGCCGTGCTCCCCGCGGCCCAGGGCCGGGGGATCGGTCGCGCGGCCCTGGCTTTCATCGAGTCGCGCTATCGCGGGCGTACCGCCAACCTCTGGCTGCTGGTCTCGGGCTTCAACGCCGGCGCCCGGCGTTTCTACGAGCAGCACGGCTTTCACCCGATTGGCGTCATCGCGGACTTGGTGATGGCCGGGCAGGACGAGGTCTTGATGCGTAAGGTCATCCGGTAAAGAAGGGCCTTCAGACCCGCTCGCTGGCCAGGCGCTTGACCCCGCCGAAATCGGTCTTACCGCTGCCGAGCTTGGGGATGGCGTCCACCCGGCGCACCTCGGCGGGGATGCTCAGGGGGTTGACGCCAGCGGTCAGCAGGGACCGGCGTAGGGCCTCGGTGTCCAGGTCCGCCGCCGCCACCAGCAGCAGAATCTGTTCTCCCTTACGCTCGTCGGGAATGTTGACCGCTGCAAGTTCCAGTTCCGGTTCGGCCAGGACCCGACGGACCTGTTCCTCCACCGCCCCCAGGCTGATCATCTCGCCGCCGACCTTGGCGAAGCGCGAGTAGCGGTCCACGATGGTCAGGAAGCCGTCCGCGTCCAGGTGGCCCTTGTCACCCGTTTTGTACCAGCGCATGCCATCCAACTCGACCACCGCCGCCGCGGTCTTCTCCGGGTCCTGGAGATAGCCCTTCATGACCTGGACCCCGCCGATGAGGATGAGGCCGTCCTCGCCCGGGTTCAGGGTCGCCAGGGTGACCGGGTCCACGATGCGGAAGCTGGTGCCGGGCAGGGGCAAGCCCACGGTGCCGGGGCGGGAACCGGTCTGAATCTTCCAGTTATCCGTATCCAGGGTGTCCGGGACATTGACGCTGGCCACCGGCGTGGTCTCGGTGGCCCCATAACCCTCGTAGAGGGTCTTTTGGAATTTGAGCATGAAGGCCTCGCGCACGTCCGGGGCCAGGCGCTCGGCCCCCGCCACCACCAGCCGCAGGGAGTCCAGCATGAGGGGGTGGACCTTGCGGTTTTTGGTGTAGAGGCGCAGGAAGGTGGAGGTGCCGAACAGCACCGTGGCGCGGTAGCGGGCGATGGCCTTGGCGCTGCCGAAGGCGTCGGTCGGGTCTGGGTGGCAGACCAGGGGGATGCCCTCCACCAGGGGCAGGAAGGTGGTGACGGTGAGGCCGAAGGCGTGGAAGGGCGGCAGATTGGCCATGAAGATATCGTTGGCGCGGGTATTGAGCAGGTCCGAGATCTGGCGAATGTTGGCCATGATGTTGCGATGGGTCAGCTCCACGCCCTTGGGGGCGCCCTCGCTGCCGCTGGAGAAGAGGATGGCGGCGGTGTCCTCCGGTCGGGTGCGGCGCCCAAAGAGGGTGAAGAGGGCGCCGGCCGGGAGCAGGGAGGCCAGGATGAGGGTCCCCAGGGAGGCGACCTTGCCGATGTCCGCCCGCAGGGCCTCCATGGGGTGCAGGCTGACCTCGCCCAGGGTGGCGTCGAGGTGGATGCCACGGGCAGCAAGCCGGGTCAGGAAGCGGTCCGCCGTGATGACGTGACGGATGCCAGCGCTGGCGAGGGCGGCGCGCAGGGACTCGGGGCTGGAGGTGTAGTTGAGGTTCACCACCTGCTTGCCGGCCATGAGTCCCGCCAGGTTGGCGATGGCGCAGGCGCCGCTGGCGGGGAGCAGGATGCCGAGGGCGGGCTCCGGGGCCAGGCGCCGGATGCGCCGGGTGAAGAGCAGGACGGCGGCGATCAGCCGCCGATTGGTCAGGTGGGCGCCGCTCGATTCGATCAGGGTCACCTGGCCCGGGGTGCGTTTGGCGGTGCGCAGCCAGCTTACCGGCAGGGTGGGCAAGCCCCGGACATAGTCCTCCCAGGTCGTGACGGACAACTCGAAGACCGCCTGTTTGACCTGCTCGGCACTGGACGCCAGGGGCAGAGGTGCCCCGAAGGCGACCACCACTGCCCTTAACCGGCCCTCCTCGCGGCTGCGGCGGAGGGTGGCGGTGGCGTAGGAAAACCAGGTGCCCCACAAGCCACGCAGGTAAAAGGGCACCAGGACCGCGTCGGTCCCCGCCGCGACCTGGCGCGCCGAGAGCTCGAAGCCGCGCTTGAACTCGGAGACCTGGCCGTTCTTGCTGATGGTCCCCTCGGGGAAGATGCACACCACCTCGCCCGCCTCTAGCAACCGGGCCAGAGTGGCGATGGCATGGCGGCTGCTGCCGCGGGAGATGGGGACCACCTCGAAGAAGTCCAGGAACCGCTTCAGGTACCAGCGCTCATAGATCTCCCGCTCCATGACGAACCGCACCGGGCGCGGGCAGGCCATCTGCACCAGGGCCCAGTCCAGCCAACTGATATGGTTGCCGAGCAGCATGACCCCACCCTGGGCCGGCAGGTTATCCAGGCCGAGGACCTTGAGCCGGAAGCGGGTGGCCACCAGGTGCCGAATGAGGAAACGGACCAGGGACTGGGGGAGTTGGTAGAGGGTGTAGATGGCCCCGATCAGGGCCACCAGGGCGAGGCCGAGGATGAGGGTGACGTCGCCGATCTCGACGTAGGCGGCGGCGACGGTGATGCCCAGGAAGGCCAGCATCCAGATGTTCTGAATGAAGTTATTGGCGGCCAACACCCGGCCCAGGCCCTGCTCGCCAGCGTTAAACTGGATCAGGGCGTTGAGGGGCACCAGGAAGAAGCCGCCCAGGACGCCGATCATGAAGAAATTGACGGCGTGGGCCCAGGAGGACTGGAGGCCGGGGACCAGGAAGAGGGCGATGGCGATGCCAATGGCCCCCACCGGGATCAGGGCCGTCTCGATGTAGTCGCGCGAGACCTTGCCGGCGACGATGGAGCCCAGGATGATGCCGAGACCGGAGCAGGCCAGCAGGCCCTGAATGACCACGGTGTTGGTCTCCCCCAAGGTCTCCTTGGCGAAGGCCGGGAAGACCGCCAGGATCACCTGGGAGATGGACCAAAAGACGCTGAGGCCGATGATGGAGAGCCAGATCACGCGGTTGCCGTAGGCGGCCTGGAGGTTGTCCCGCAGGTAGCGGCCGCGCCGGTACTGGCCCCAATCGAAGGTGATCTTGTCCACGGCGTGCTTTTGGGGCAGGCGGTAGGAGAGGACCGCCTCGGCCAGGGAGGCCAGGACCAGCAGCCAACCCAGGGGGGCGATCAGGTGCATCACCTCTCCCGGCGTGGAATAGGTCATGCCACTCAGGTAATGCTCGAAGAGCACCGAGAAAAAGAAGATACCGAAGAGGATGGCGGTGGTGGTCGTGGCCTGGACCCAGCCGTTGGCCGTCGCCAGGGTCTCCTTGCCCACCAGTTCCTTGATGTAGCCGTACTTGGCCGGGGAATAGATGGCGCTCTGCGCGGCGAGCAGGAAGGTCATGGCAAAGGCGTGCCAGAACCAGCCTAGGTAGTAGCAGGCGGTGATGCCCAGGCTGATGACCACCGCCGCCCAGGCCGAGACGCGCATCACCTTGGGCTTGGAAAAGCGGTCGGCGAGGAAACCCGAGGGTGAAAACAAGAGGACGAAGGGCAGCAGGATCAGGGCATTGACGATGGCGGTCAGCAGGATCTGGGCATCGCCGTCGTAGGTTTTGAAGAGGGTGTTCTGGATGATGATCTTGTGGCCCAGGTCCACGAAGGCGTTGAGGAACATCATCCCGATGAAGGACAGAAAACCGCCGATGCGAAACAGATGCCTCATGGATTCAAGCTCCTCATTGCGCAAGTTAAATGGTTTTTATTAGCGGTGAACAAAGGCTCGCCGCGTGGCATCATAAAAGGCGTTAAGTCGATGCATTAACCAATGCAAAGAGCCCTCGTGCAATGGGTATCCTACGCAACCCCGCCGGCGAGTTTCAAAGCTTATTTCCCGCCACCGCGGCGGCCATGGAGCGTCATGCTGGAGGCTTTCAAATGGGTCAACATGATCATCGGTAATGTGAAAAATACCATCCATGGCACCTATCACGCGATGCAGGCAAAACACCTGCCTGGAATTCTGTTATCGGTTCAACCGGCGCCTTGCGCTCAAGGTGATGCTACCACGCCTGGGCTTTGCCGCCGTACGCACACCGCCGATGCCTCGGCGCCTCCTCGGCAAAGCTGAGCCATGGAGGTAATCAGGTTTAAGAAATCTCAGCTATTCTTTACTCTTTAGCGTTGCCGATCCCGGCGGTCCGGCGGGGATTGGCGTGGTAGTCTGGTCCCGTGCGCTCAGCCAGGCGGTACTCCCGCCATCCAGCGCGACGCCGGGGGTTGCCATCCTGCTCCAAGGTTGCAAAGAGGCCCATCTCCCATGAGACGCAAGGCGAAGTACTGTGTTCGTCGCTTCGGTGCCATCCGCAACATCCTCGCGTTTTTCATCGAGTCGCCCCTGACGCCGCTGATTCTGGGGGCCTCGCTGTTACTCGGCGCCTTGGCCATCCTCCTCCTCCCGCGGGAGGAGGAGCCGCAGATCGTGGTGCCGATGATCGACATCTTCGTGCAGATGCCCGGCGTCTCTGCCCAGGAGGTGGAGCAGCGCCTCACCAAGCCGCTGGAAAAGCTGATTTGGGAGTTGCCCGGGGTGGAGTATCTCTATTCCACCTCGAGCCCCGGCGGTGCCCTGACCGTGGTGCGCTTTCTGGTGGGCTGGAACGAGGAGCGGGCCATTGTCGAGGTCAATCAGAAGCTCGCGGCCAACCTTGACCTGATCCCCCCCGGCGCCAGTCCGCCCTTGGTCAAGCCCCGGCGCATTGACGATGTGCCGATCCTGGCGCTGACCCTGCACGGGGATGGCGTCGACGCCCTGGCCCTGCGGCAAATCGCCGCGGCCCTGAACGATGAGGTCAAGCAGGTCCAGGACGTTGCCGAGACGACCCTCATCGGGGGCCTGCGCCGGCAGGTGCGGGTCGAGTTGGATACCACGCGGCTGATCGCCTATGGCATCGATCCCAACGAGGTGGTGGCCAAGCTGGAGGCGGCCAATCGCCAGTCGCGGGCCGGCAGCCTGCCGACCCCGGGGGGCGAGGTCCTGGTGGAGACCGGGGGCTTCCTCGCGGATGCGGGCCAGGTGGGGGCCGTGGTGGTGGGGGCCTACCAGGGCCAACTCGTCTATCTCCGCGACCTGGCGCAGGTCCTGGATGGGCCGGAGGAACCCACCAACTATGTCCTGTTCGGGAGTGGCCCGAGGCAGGAAGGCGCCGACCCCGCCGGGTCCGAGTTCGGGGTCACGCGGTCGGCAGTGACCCTGGCGATCGCCAAGCGACCTGGGACCAACGCGATCGAGGTAAGTAACCGGGTGCTGGAGAAGGTGGCCCTGCTCCAGGGTCACATCATCCCAGCGGGGGTGGAGGTTACCGTGACCCGGAACTACGGTCGCACCGCTACTGACAAGTCCAACGAACTCCTGCTCCATATGGGCCTGGCCGTGGTGGGGGTCAGCATCCTGGTGGGCATGGTGCTCGGGGTCCGGGAGGCCTTCGTGGTGGCTATCGCCATCCCCATGACCTTGGCCCTGACCCTGGCCACCTTCTACCTCCTGGGTTTCACCCTCAACCGAGTCACCCTGTTCGCCCTGATCTTCTCCATCGGCATCCTGGTGGACGATCCGATTGTCGACGTGGAGAACATCGTGCGCCACTTCCGGCTGTTCGAAAACCGGGGACGGCCCCTGAGCGAGGTGGTGATCGACGCGGTCAACGAGGTCCGCAGCCCGCTGATCCTGGCCACCCTGACGGTGATTGCGGCGGTGCTGCCCATGGCTTTCGTGCAGGGGCTGATGGGCCCCTACATGCGCCCCATTCCGATCGGGGCGACGGCCGCCATGCTGTTCTCCATGGCGGTCTCCTTTGTCGTGACCCCCTGGGCGGCCAATCGGATGCTGGGCAAGCTCGCCCTGCATCGCGGCCCGGAGTTGACCGCGGAGGACTGGACCACCCGCCTCTATCGGCGGGTCATGGGTCCCCTGATTGAAGTCCGCTGGCGGGGCCTGGCCTTCCTGTTCGGGATCACGGTCGCCCTGCTGGCGGCCTGTTGGCTGGTCTGGGCCGGGGCGGTTAAGGTCAAGATGCTGCCCTTCGATAACAAGAGCGAACTGCAGCTCATCGTCGACATGGACGAGGGCACCACCTTGGAGCAGACCACCCAGGTGGCCCAGGAACTGGCTGCGGTGGTGCGCCAGGAGCCGGAGGTGACCGACTACCAGATCTACGCGGGCACGGCCGCGCCCTACAACTTCAACGGCCTGGTACGTCACTACTTCCTGCGCCGGGGGCCCAACCTGGCCGACATTCAGGTCAATTTTGTCCCGAAGGATGAGCGCCAGGCCCAGAGTCATGAGATTGCCAAACGCCTGCGCGAGCGCATCCAGCCGATCGTGGAGCGCCACCGGGCGCGGGTCAAGGTGGCGGAGGTGCCGCCTGGTCCGCCGGTGCTCCAGACCCTGGTGGCGGAGGTCTATGGGCCAGACTACGGCCAGCAGATCGCCAACGCTCTCCAAATCCGGGCGCTCCTGGAACAGACGCCCGGGGTGGTGGACGTGGACTGGTACATGGAGGAAGCCCAGCCGCTATTAATCTTCCGCTTCGATCAGGAAAAGGCCGCCCGCAACGGAATCAGCGCCAGCCAGGTAGAGCGGTTGGTGACCATCGCCGAGGCCGGGGTGGAGACGGGACTACTGCATGTCCCCGGAGAGCGGGAGGACGTGCCGATCCGGGTGCGCCTGCCCCTGGAGCAGCGGGCCGAGATCTCCCAACTGTTGCCGATCCCTCTGCGCACCCCGGATGGGGGTCAGGTGCCGCTGGGTGAGTTGGTCCGGCTGGAGCGGACGACCGGCGAGCACAGCCGCTACCGCAAGAACCTGCTCCCGGTGGTCTATGTCACGGCGGACGTGGCGGGGGATGTGGAGAGCCCGGTCTATGCGATTATGGACCTGGGCCGAGCGATCGAGGCACTGACGCCGGTCGGGTCCGTGCCGGACGAGCACCTGACCGTCTGGAGTACCCGCCAGCCCTTCTCGACCCTGACCCCGTCCGTCAAGTGGGACGGCGAGTGGCACATTACCTACGAGGTCTTCCGCGACCTGGGGGCCGCCTTCGTGGTGGTCCTGATCCTGATCTATATCCTCATCGTTGGCTGGTTCCGCTCCCTTCGCACGCCGTTCATCGTGATGGCGGCGATCCCCTTTTCGCTGGTCGGCATACTCCCCGCCCATTGGGCCATGGGGGCCTTTTTTACCGCGACCTCCATGATCGGGTTTATGGCCGGGGCCGGCATCGTGGTGCGCAACTCCATCATCCTGGTGGACTTCATCAAGCTGCGCAACAAACAGGGGATGCCGCTGGTGCAGGCGGTGGTGGACGCGGGGGCGGTGCGTTTCCGCCCCATGATGCTGACCGCGGCTGCGGTGGTGGTCGGCGGCAGCGTTATCCTGTTTGATCCGATTTTTCAGGGTCTGGCTATCTCACTGATGGCGGGCGAGATCGCCTCGCTGCTGCTCTCGCGCATGGCGGTCCCGATCATCTACTACCAGGCCATGCGTGATCGCCCCCCGGTCGTGGTCGGCGAGGCGACAGTGGCCCCGACCACGCCTGCGTAACCGGGCCGAAAACGTAGCGCGTAGCGCGTAGGGTGCAATAGCCCTGGAGCTTGTGCATCAGGCTCTGGGTGCCCAAGCGTCCGCGCAACAAGTCCCTTTCCTTGCCTTCACGTTGACAGTGGCCCTGGTCGTCTCTAGTTCCCCTGGGAAGGGAAGGCGAGGGGCAGCAGGATCAGGGCAAGGACGATGGCGGTCAGCAGGATCCGAGTATCGCCGTCGTAGGTCTTGAAGAGGGTGTTCTGGATGATGATCTTGTGGCCTAGGTCCACGAAGGCCTTGAGGAACATCATCCCGATGAAGGACAGAAAACTGCCGATGCGAAACAGATGCCTTATGGATTCAAGCTCCTCAATCCGCTAGTTAAATGGTTTGAACCCCAGGACCTGATCGCCGGGATTGCCCCTATTCCCCGGGAGATACCGGCGGGTCCCAACCTAGACCCGCGGGCTCCGGCCCCCGATCAAAAATACCGGGAGAATCACACCAAATACCAGGGCGCTGACCGTGAAGGCCGTCTTCAGCAGGGTCTGCAGGGTATGCACAGCCATTTCCGGCGGTACCGCGCTGGGGGGCAATTGCGTGAACAAAAATAAATGGTTCAATCCATCGATCGCCAAAAACCCCGGAACCATCGGCAGCACGCAAATCAAGGCGAAGACTGCCGCCGGGAAGTGGCCGCGACGCGAGATCAGCGACATGAGCAGGGACACCGCCGCCGCGCCCAAAAATGCCGCCACCGCCATGTCCATGCCGCCAAAAGCCATGAGCTCCGTGCGCAGACCGCGCGCCAGAATCGCGCCCAGACCCAGCAGGGGGATGAAGCGGCCGGGGACATTAAACAGGAGACCCAGGCCCGTGGCCGCCAGGCCAGCAAAGAGCGCATCCGCGAGCCGGACGAGCCAATAGCCTATTTCTGGTGCCGTTTCAACCTGCAAGGCGTCGAAAAACACCAGGAGGGGGACGCTCGCGGCCAGAGTGAGGATCACGATCATCATGGCGGCAAAGGCTAACCGGCCCCACGCCACCGTGTTGTGGTTACGCAGAATATCAAAGCCCGCATTGATGAGGGGAAAACCGGGGATTTGTGGTAGCAGTATGGCGATGATCGCCACCAGGCCGGTGCCGGTGCCCAACAGGCTCGCCAGCAATCCGGATAAGAGGACACCGGTCAGACCGGCGAGAAACACGCTCATGTAGAGATTATGGCCGCGCCCCAGCAGGCTGGATTTGACGAGGCTCAAGAGCATCGCCGCCGGAAATATCGCCGCGCTGGCCGTGGCGTCGGCGCCGTTGATAACGCCAAAGGCGCAGGCGATCAGGCCTACCAGAATATGCAGGCCCCAACCTCTAAGCCCTGAATGCAAATTGGAAATTTCATCCAGATGTTGCTTGATCGCCACAACCGTTGGACGCTCGACATCTAGATTACGAATTAATTTGCTGACCTCAATGAGCACCTCGATGTTGAATACAACAAAGGTGTTCCGCCTTTCCACGCGCGTGTGATAGTGCTGGCCGCTAATGTCGGTGATCACCAGGCCGTCGTAATCAATCATGACCTGCAGATCATCGCCGCCCAGATAGTTTTTCATGGCGCCGATGCTGTCGATGACCCGCTGGACCGTCGCGCCATTTAAGAACAGCAATTTGCCAAGTTGCAAATAAATATGGATGAACCGATGCGGCTTGTAGCGGACGGGAGTGGTATTGAGCATCGCATCAAGTATCCAAGAGGGGGTACCTGGGGGGCGCCGGACGCCATCGAGACAAGGGCTTGGGGCTGGACAGTTACCCGTGGCGCCGATCCTGGCAGCGGAGTATAGGGCAAGGCCAGCGCCCGGTGCCGACTTTGGCGTGGGCAGAGGGCCGGAAAGGCTGGGCCCGGGCATTCGCGCACCAGGGCCCTATCCTTGCCTGGACGTTGACACGGGCGCTAGTGGTCTATAGCTTCCCCGAGAAGGGCGAGTCCTAGCTCATTAGCTGTGTAACCCTTTGAGGATCCATCATGAGTGTCCACAAGTGGCAGTTTGCCTCCCGTTTCCGCCGTCACGCCTTCGGTTGGCGGTCCGGCACACCCGTGCAGCGCATCAAGGAGGCCATCGCGGAGATCAAGCAGGTCGCCCGCACGGAGCCGGTGCTGGCGGCCGAGGGGGGCATCAGCCTGTTGGAAAAACTCTCGCCAGCCTTGGTGCATGTCGACAGCTCCTCGGGCGCCTTGGGTTCCGCCGTCGACAAGGCCATCACCATCCTAGTGCCGATCATCGCCAAAGCGGATGTCGAGCCGCAACTACGGCAACGCTGGCTGGAGCGCTTATGGCGAGCGCTGCAGGACGACGAAATGCCCTACATCGAACTGTTGGGCGACTACTGGGGCGAGCTGTGCGTGACGCCAGCGCTGGCATCGGATTGGGCCGATGCGTTTCTGCCGCTCGCCGAGCAGGCCTGGAGCCCCGCGGCGCCCGAGCACGAATTCTTCAAGGGCACCAGTGCCTGCCTGGCCTGCCTGTATGCGGCGGGTCGCGATCAGGAAGTGCTGGTGTTGCTCGACACAGCGCCATTCAAGTGGTGGCACTACCGGCGCTGGGGGGTGAAATCCCTGGTGGCCTTGGGCAAGAAAGCCGAGGCGATCCAATACGCAGAGGATTCGCGCGGCCTCAATGATCGGGGCTGGCAGATCAGCCAGGCCTGCGAAGCCATTCTCTTGTCATCCGGCTCGTTCGAGGAGGCCTACCGCCGCTATGCGCTGGAAGCCAATCAAGCCACGACCCACCTCGCGAGGTTTCGCTCCATTGCCGGGAAGTACCCCTACAAGACGCCAGAAGAGATCCTGCGCGACCTGATGGCCAGCACCCCTGGAGCCGAGGGCAAGTGGTTTGCCGCCGCCAAGGATGCGGGTCTATTTGAGGTGGCGGCTGAGCTGGCGACCCGCAGCCCGACCGATCCGCGCACCTTGACCCGCGCCGCCCGTGATTTTGCCGGGAAGCAGCCGGACTTCGCGCTCGCCGCCGGCCTGGCCGCCCTGCGCTGGATCGCCCTCGGCCAGGGCTATGAAATCACCGGGGCTGATGTGCTTGATGCCTACGCGGCGGTGATGCAGGCGGCGGCCGGCGCAGGCGTATCGATCCAGGATGTCAAGGAGCAGATCCGGGAGATGATCGCCGGCGTTCAGCCCGGATGCTCACTGATGAGGACGGTCCTGGGCCCTCATTTATCGACCTGACCGGGACCTTTTTGGCCGGTTCGCCATGTAAGCTATTGGGCGGGAGAGCACGCACGCGTCGTAGATGACGGTGAAGTTCGAACGCTATCCGCGAGCTAAGTCCCATTTTTTCTTTCACGTTGACACTGGCCCTGGTGGTCTATAGTTTCCTTGAGAAGGGGAGCGAGGTGCAAAACCGCTCCCGATATCCTTCTCAATGCTCCAGAACTTCAGGCAAACCACCATCGAGGTCCCTACCATGGCTAAGCACAAAAACAAGAAGAAGAAACAGGAAATCACGGCTCTTGTTCAGGCACCGGTTGTCGCGCTAACCCAGAAGCTGTACGACAGGGAGTTGGCCAAGCTGCATGTGGAGTTGGTCAAGCTGCAGGAGTGGGTAGTACACCAGGGGCTGAAGGTGTGCATCGTCTTCGAGGGTCGCGATGGGGCCGGCAAGGGCGGCACCATCAAGGCGATCACCGAACGGGTGAGTCCTCGGGTCTTCCGGGTGGTGGCGCTGCCCGCCCCGACGGAGCGGGAAAAGACCCAGATGTATGCCCAGCGCTACATGCCCCATTTCCCTGCGGGGGGCGAGGTCGTCATCTTCGACCGCAGTTGGTATAACCGCGCCGGCGTCGAGCGGGTCATGGGCTTCTGCACCGAGGAGCAGGCCCAAAAGTTTCTGAAGATGACCCCCCTGGTCGAGCGGGCCATGGTCGATTCGGGCATCATCCTTATCAAATACTGGCTGGAGGTCAGTCCGGAGGAACAGACTCGCCGGCTGGAGGGGCGCATCGACGATGGCCGCAAGATCTGGAAGCTGTCGCCCATGGATCTCAAGTCCTATAGCCGCTGGGATGATTACACCAAGGCGCGGGACGAGATGTTCGCTGCCACCGATAGCGCCTGGGCCCCCTGGTACGTCGCCAATTCCGAAAACAAAAAGCAGGTGCGGCTCAACGTCATCCACCACCTGCTGAGTCGTATCCCCTACGAGGAAGTGCCCCACGAGAAGGTCAAACTGCCGGATCGCAAGAAGCTGGACCGCTACAAGTCGCCCGATTACCCCTTTAGATTCATTCCCGAGGTCTATTGATGGCCCCGGTGGCTTGAATGTTCCGAGCCACCCTGGCCGGCGGGCCCCTTGTCCCCCAAGGGGTGATCCGCCGGAGAGGAAGCTATTGATAGGCCTCGATCACGGGGCTGTAGGTCGAGGTGGGTTCTAGCTTGTCGATGGTCAGGATGCCGTAATCGATGGCCGGATCGCCTGGCCAGTAGCTGAAGTCGCTCTGTACCGTTTGAATTTGCTTCAGAATCGGGCCGTGGGTGAAAGAGCCGAAGGCGCCTTCCGTATCATTGCCGCCCTGTTTCCAGACCTTGTCCGAGAACTGGAAGTGGCAGGCCCCGAGAATTTGCTCCGGGTGCGCCTTTTGGTAGGTCAGCACTCCTTCCAACTGGTCCTTGATGTAGTCCGGGGTGTAATCACTTTTGACGCGGCTGTAGCCAATTTCGGTGAAGAGAATAGGGGTGCCGAATTGCTGGTAGGTCAACGGGACCCAGCCCTGACCCATGCTCTCCGCGTTGGCAAAGAGGTAGTCTTTGGAGTTGTAGGTGTTGGGGCACAGCATCAGCCGGTCCCGGTAAGGCGCGGTGCGGGGATCGGTCAACAGCTTGCTGAATTGGTTCCAGCCCGGCATGTTTTGACCACCCGGGCCGTAGGGGGTGCCGCGGGGGACAAAGGTGATGGGCACGCCTACGGGCACACTTTTGCTGAAGCCCTGCCTATCGGCCTCCTGGAGGAAACGCGCTACCAGGCTAATCGCCTGGCCGTATTGCGCGTCCGAGTTGTCCAGTTCGTTGGAGATGATGACGCCGGCCACGGCCGGGTGCCAGTCGGTGCCGGCGCTGTTGCCGAAGTTGCCAAACTTGAAGTAGAGGGGGACTTGGGTATCCCAGGCCCCCGGGTTCTGCGGCAGCCAGTTGCTGATGGGCACCACCACCTTGATCCCCAGTCTATGGGCGTAATCCAGGAACTGGCTGTGATCGTTGCGCGGATCCCAGTCATAGAGCCGGATCAGGTTGATGCCCATGCCCGTGAGGGTTTGCAGGTCGTCCCGGCAGTAGGGGGCGCAGCTTACCGAAAGATTGGATTGGGTTCCCCACAGCGATGCCACCTCCTTGCGGGCGATATCGCTGCCGAAATAGATGACGTTGGTGTTGGCCGTGGAGGGGTCGTAGCCTTGGCTGAAGGCCTGGTAGGCCGTGCCCTTGCCCGGTAGCGGGAAGCGTGAAAAGGTCCCCGAATCAATGTTCAGGTTGATCCGATGGAGGGTCTCCACCGGTCCGGACGTCTGCCCCAGGAGCCTGGCCGTGTAGGTCACCTGCCCCAAGGCCTCGTCAAAGAGGGGTTCAGTCAGGGTCAGGAAGAAGAGTTTCAAGGCGCCGCCGGCCGTGGTTCCGAACAGGGCCGCGTTGGGTGGGTCGTCGCCAAACAGGTAGTCCCACTGCGGAAAAAAGTAGGACATGGGCGCCTGGTCCGAATAGCGCCCTGGGGCGTTGTCCACCCAGAACATCCCCGGGCCGGCGTCGCTCAGCACCAACTGGTACTCATGTTCCCTGCCGGTGGGATAGAGGTCGGCTCCGTCGGCGTACTGGACGTAGGACACCACCTCCTGGTCGTCCATGGCATTGTTGAGTACGTTGACCGTGACATCGGAGAAATTCAGGGGGGTGGTGGGCGTCTGGTCCAGGCTGTGATTCAGCATTTCCGCATGGAAACGCATGCTGTTGGACGCCGCGTCATAGGAGGGATCGGACAAAACCATGTAGACCCCTTCCTCTCCACCCCTGACGCCCAGGTCGAATTGAATCGTCGCGTTCGGGTCGGTATCCCCGTAAACCCGGCTCCAAAGGGTGTTCACGTAATCTTTCAGCGGCGTGTTGCCCACTGCCCGGCCCGGCCGATCCATGTACCAGAGGGCACCGGGGTTGAGACCCTCCAGGGTCAGCCCCCACGACGACCCCGCGGCTGGCACCCTCTCGTCATCGGCGGTGTCCAGCGGGGTCAGGTTCCCCTGTTGCGCGGCCAGCAGGTAGATGCGCGTGGCGTAGGGTGATGCGTCCCAAGGTTCCGGCCCACCCGTGCTGTCGCCGCCGCAACTCACGATCATCATCGCGCACGCGGTGACCAGCACCATCAAGGACCCGATAGGTTTGTATTTCACAATGTCCCTCTGTTCCAGATAAGGCCCATGCCATTGTTTCGGCCTCGCGGCCGTGGATTTCTCCTCAATCGCCTGATGCTACTGGATTGCGATTTACGTCATATGACACTCCCATCGGCTCTATTCCACCCCCAGCGCCTTGAATACCGCATCCAGGGGGTCCGCATAGAAGGATGTCTGAAATCTGGCGAATAACTCACCAGGGATCACGACTACCACCTGCACACGGTAACACCGGCGCCCCCAAGGCCATGGCTCTGACGGGCTTCATCGCCCTCGTTCGGGGATTCCGACCTTGGCTAGGGTCGGAAGGGCGACGATCCCTGAGTGGCGAAGGGTCTGGCTCTGCGCAAGGCGTCGAGATGCAATGGCCCTCAAATTTCGAAAGCCCCGTGTTGCGTGGCTATTCCATTAGACGTGCCAGGCCCCTCAACCCGGAGTCGTTGGGGTTCGACCAATGGAATAGTACGTCAGGCCGCTAGCGCTAACATGACGTGGATCGAAGAGGTTGCGGCCATCGAAGACGACGGGGCTTTTCAGGCGGGCCTTGACGAGGGTGAAATCGATACCGCGGAACTGGTGCCATTCGGTGACGATGACCAGGCCATCGGCGCCATCAAGGGCGTCGAGGGGGTCGGTCGCCAGGGTCAAGTCGGGGCGATCACCGTAGAGACGTTGCGCCTCCTCCATGGCTACCGGGTCGAAGGCGCGTACCTTGGCGCCGGCTTCCCAGAGGGCCTCCATGAGCCGGCGGCTGGAGGCCTCCCGCATGTCGTCGGTGTTGGGCTTGAAGGCCAGGCCCCAGAGGGCGAGGGTACGGCCAGAGAGATGGCCAGCGAAATGATCCCGGATCTTGGCGAAGAGGACCTCCTTCTGGCGCAGGTTGACTGCCTCGACGGCGCCCAGGAGTTCGGCTTGGTAGCCAACCGACCGGGCCGTGCGCTCGAGGGCGCGCACATCCTTGGGGAAGCAGGAGCCCCCATAGCCGCAGCCTGGGTAGATGAACTGGTAGCCGATGCGGGGGTCCGAACCGATGCCAACCCTAACTTGCTCGATGTCGGCGCCCACGGCCTCGGCGATGTTGGACAACTCGTTCATAAAGCTGATCTTGGTCGCCAGTAGGGCGTTAGCAGCGTACTTGGTCAACTCGGCCGACCGAATATCCATGAGCATGACGCGGTTGTGACTGCGATTAAAGGGTGCGTATAGGGCACGGAGCAACTCCCCAGTACGAGGGTTGTCGGTGCCGACGACGATGCGGTCCGGGCGCATGAAATCCTCGATCGCGGCGCCTTCCTTGAGAAATTCCGGGTTGGAGACGACGTCAAATTCGACCTCGGCGCCCCGCGCGGTCAAGGACTCGCGCACCTGGGCGGCGACCCGGTCGGCGGTGCCGACGGGAACCGTGGATTTATCGACGATGATCCGATAAGCGTCCATGTGTTCGCCGATGGAGTGGGCGACAGCCATGACGTGGCGCAGGTCGGCGGAGCCGTCCTCGTCGGGCGGAGTGCCGACGGCGATGAATTGGAAGAGGCCATGGGCAACGCCCTCGGCTGGGTCGGTGGAAAATGTTAGGCGTCCGGAGGCGCGGTTACGTGCCACCAGGGCTTCCAGTCCGGGCTCGAAGATGGGGATGCCGCCCTTGTTGAGCAGGTCGATTTTGGCCGGATCGATATCCACACAGAGGACTCGGTTACCGACCTCCGCCAGGCAGGCGCCTGTCACCAGGCCCACGTAGCCGCTGCCAAAAATCGTTACGTCCATCCGGATCTCCCTGGTTACGCCGCGTTAGGCAAAAAATATCTCCGCAACATGTTAAAGGAAACCCCGCCGTGACGGGAGGCGAGTGAATGCCAGGCTTCGTGGGGCTAAGGGGAGGTACGTCCAAGGCTCGAACGAGGTTGACAGGCCCTTTGCCTGGGGCTATCATGCGTCGCTTAATTTGGAGGGGTTCCCGAGCGGTCAAAGGGATCAGACTGTAAATCTGACGGCTCAGCCTTCGGAGGTTCGAATCCTCCCCCCTCCACCATTTATTGTTTGGAATGCAAACTCGCCGGGGTTGCAGGCCGTTGCCGTATACCATCGGCGCCTGGATTATGAAAGCGCGGGTGTAGTTCAACGGTAGAACTTCAGCCTTCCAAGCTGATAGCGTGGGTTCGACTCCCATCACCCGCTCCAAGCTGTTGTTTGCGAAGTCGCCCATGTAGCTCAGATGGTAGAGCACACCCTTGGTAAGGGTGAGGTCATCGGTTCGATTCCGATCATGGGCTCCATTTTGTCGCGTGTGGCCGCCGAAACAGGAGGCAATGCGCGGCGAGTTTGCCGTTTCTGTCATCTGGCCGATTTTTCAGCATATCGCGGGGATAGAGTCATGTCCAAAGCCAAATTCGAACGCAAGAAGCCGCACGTAAACGTAGGCACGATTGGCCACGTTGACCATGGCAAGACCACCCTCACCGCCGCCATCACCAAGGTCATGGCCGCCAAGTACGGTGGTGAAGTCAAGGCCTTCGACCAGATCGACAACGCCCCCGAAGAGCGCGCCCGTGGCATCACCATCGCCACCGCCCACGTCGAATACGAAAGCGCCGCGCGCCACTACGCCCACGTCGACTGCCCCGGCCACGCCGACTACGTCAAAAACATGATCACCGGTGCCGCCCAGATGGACGGCGCCATCCTGGTCGTCTCCGCCGCCGACGGCCCCATGCCCCAGACCCGCGAGCACATCCTGCTCTCCCGTCAGGTCGGCGTGCCCTACATCCTCGTCTTCCTCAACAAAGCCGACATGGTCGACGACGCCGAGCTCCTCGAGCTCGTCGAGATGGAAGTCCGCGAACTCCTCGACAGCTACGACTTCCCCGGCGACGACACCCCCATCATCACCGGCTCCGCCCTCAAGGCCCTGGAAGGCGACACCGGCCCCCTCGGCGCCGAAGCCATCTACAAGCTCGTCGAAGCCATGGACAGCTACATCCCCGAGCCCACCCGCGACATCGACCACCCCTTCCTGATGCCCATCGAAGACGTCTTCTCGATCTCCGGCCGTGGCACCGTCGTCACCGGCCGCATCGAACGCGGCATCGTCAAGGTCGGCGACGAAGTCGCCATCGTCGGCATCAAGCCCACCGTCAAGACCATCTGCACCGGCGTCGAGATGTTCCGCAAACTCCTCGACCAGGGCCAGGCCGGCGACAACGTTGGCGTCCTGCTGCGCGGCACCAAGCGCGACGACGTCGAACGCGGGCAAGTGTTGGCCAAGCCCAACACCATCACCCCCCACACCCACTTTGAAGCCGAAGTGTACGTCTTGGGCAAGGAAGAAGGCGGCCGTCATACCCCCTTCTTCAACGGCTACCGCCCCAGTTCTACTTCCGCACCACCGACGTCACCGGCGCCTGCGAACTACCCGAAGGCGTGGAAATGGTCATGCCCGGCGACAACGTCAAGATGACCATCAAGCTCATCGCCCCCATCGCTATGACCGAGGGCCTGCGCTTCGCGGTCCGCGAGGGCGGCCGGACCGTCGGTGCTGGCGTTGTGTCCAAGATTATTGCGTAATCACTTGTCCTCGTGTCGGGGCGGATCGGGGTTGCCGACCCTGCCCCGAAACCTGGACCTGATTTTTTTAGGCCAGTAGCTCAATTGGCAGAGCAGCGGTCTCCAAAACCGCAGGTTGGGGGTTCGATTCCCTCCTGGCCTGCCACTTTCCCCTCGTATTGAGCGGCGTGGTAACTCCATGAATGTAAAAGCCGAAGCCGGCGCAAACCGTTTGGATACCGCCAAACTGGCGGCGGCGGCCCTCTTGTTAATAGCCGGCATTTACGGCTTCTATTTCTTTGCCGATTATTCGGCATTGCTAAGAGTTTTGGGTCTGTTGGTCGTTGGGGGCGGATCGGCGGCGATCGCCCTTAACACCCAGATAGGGAGCCAATTGTGGCACTTCGTGGGAGATGCCCGTACCGAAGTCCGTAAGGTGGTATGGCCGACCCGCCAGGAGACCCTGCAAACCACCTTTATCGTCGTAGTCATGGTCCTGATTCTGGGGATCATTCTGTGGCTATTTGACATGGTGCTGATGAGCGTCCTGCGATTGCTGACTGGGCAGGGGAGTTGAGCGTGTCCAAGCGCTGGTATGTGATTCACGCCTTCTCCGGCATGGAGAATCAAGTCAAGCGTGCGCTGGAAGACCGTATCAAGCGTGCCGGTGTGGAGGATCAATTCGGCGACATTTTGGTCCCGACCGAGACCGTGGTTGAGGTCCGCAATGGTGTCCAGCACAAGGTCGAGCGCAAGTTCTTCCCGGGTTATGTCCTGATCAGCATGGAGATGACCGACGATACCTGGCATCTGGTGCGAGATGTGCCCAAGGTCATGGGCTTCATTGGCGGCCATCGTGATAGACCGGCCCCAATTCCCGACAGCCAGGCGAATGCCATTCTGCAACGGATGCAGGACGGTGCCACCAAACCGCGGCCCAAGGTTCTCTATGAGCCCGGCGAAATGGTACGGGTCATCGATGGTCCCTTTACGGACTTTACGGGTGTGGTTGAGGAGGCGGATTACGAGAAGAACCGTCTTAAAGTGTCGGTTCTGGTTTTTGGTCGCTCCACTCCGGTTGATTTGGAATTCTCCAAGGTCGAGAAGGGCTGAGAGGAAGTAAGCGGTCAAGGCTGGATTGCCCCGGCACCCTTTCGCGAAGTCCGACCCACAAACGAATTCATGGATTCAAATCCATGAGCCGATCCCACCCACCGCTCTGTTAGAGAGGGGGCAGCGGATCCGGGGAGCCAGTTCCTCGCGGCTGGCGATCGAACCCATTCATAGAGGTTGAAATGGCAAAGAAAATAACAGCTTATATCAAGCTGCAAGTCAAGGCAGGTGAGGCCAATCCGAGCCCGCCCGTCGGCCCGGCCCTCGGCCAGCGCGGCGTAAATATCATGGAATTCTGCAAGGCCTTCAACGCCAAAACGCAGAATCTGGAAAAGGGTATGCCCACCCCGGTGGTCATCACGGTCTACGCCGACCGCAGCTTCACCTTCATAACCAAGACCCCGCCCGCCACGGTCCTCCTCAAGAAGGCCGCAGGCGTGACCAAGGGCAGCAAGATCCCTCATACCAACAAGATTGGCACCGTAACGCGCGCCCAACTTGAGGAGATCGCCACCATGAAAATGCCGGACTTGACAGCCGCCGATATGGACGCCGCTGTTCGTACCATCGCCGGCAGTGCCCGCGCTATGGGCCTGAATGTGGAGGGAGTCTGAAATGGCTAAGCTTTCAAAGCGCATGCAGGCGGTTCGGTCTGGATTTGAAAAAGGCCGGGTCTATGGCGCGGAAGAGGCCTTCGTGATTCTCCAGGGGCTATCCAAGGTTAAGTTCATGGAGAACGTTGATGTCTCCGTGAATCTGGGCGTCGATCCGCGGAAGTCCGATCAGGTGGTTCGTGGCGCTACCGTCTTACCCAATGGCATTGGCAAGCAGGTGCGAGTGGCCGTCTTTTGCCAGGGCGCGGCGGCGGATGCGGCCACGGCCGCCGGCGCCGAACGCGTTGGCATGGAGGATCTGGCGGAGGATATGAAGGCCGGTAACCTCAACTACGATGTCATCATCGCCTCGCCGGATGCCATGCGCGTGGTTGGTCAGTTAGGGCGTTTGCTGGGTCCCCGCGGACTCATGCCTAATCCCAAGGTTGGTACTGTGGCGGCCGATGTCGCCGAGGCGGTGCGTAATGCCAAGGCCGGTCAGGTGCGCTATCGCACCGATAAGGGTGGCATCATCCACTGCCCCCTGGGCAAGGTCTCCTTCGAAGCCGTGGCCCTGCGCGAAAATCTTGAGGCCCTGCTGCGCAACCTGATGAAGGTCAAGCCCAGTACCTCCAAAGGTGTTTACATGCGCAAGGTCACGGTCTCCACGACCATGGGGCCTGGACTGACGGTGGATCACCAGGCTCTCGTCTAACCCTACGTGAGGGGGGCGATGCCTCACCTCGACTTGGCGGCCACCGGGAATGATGGCCGCGATAATTTTCGGACCCTGGCCTTCGGGTCGGGGTTCGATGTGATCTTTGGGGCCCTGGTTATTTGCCGGGGGCCGTCAAAGACCGCGGGCGTCCGGGCTGCCACAGGGATTCCAGGTTGCGCCAGACTTAAATTTACGCAGGCCCGCGCAGACGGTGCTCCCGAATCGGACTGGTGACCGCGCAAGCGGTGGCAAGACCCCTGATAACGGCGCACGGAACCGCCGCCTTACTGGGTTAGGGATAACCCGGGCGGCAATCGGAACAGGGGATAGCGTCCCCAGACAACCGAAATCAGGAGGTGACGAACTGTGGCACTGAATTTTGCCCAGAAAGAAACCATCGTCGCCGAGGTCGCGGAAGTCGCGAAGAGCGCCTATTCGGCCGTTGGCGCCGAGTACCGGGGCTTGACCGTCGCCCAGATGACCAGCCTGCGCGTTGAAGCGCGCAAGGCCGGGGTGTATCTGCGCGTCGTCAAGAACACCCTGGCCAAGCGCGCCGTCGAAGGTACGGAATTTGCCTGCATACAGGGGGCCCTCAAGGGGCCCATGGTCCTGGCCTTTTCGCAGACGGATCCGGGTTCGGCGGCACGCGTGGTCGAGGCGTTTGCCAAGGGTAATAACGCGCTCAAGGTCACGCTTGTGTCTATTGGCGGCAAGCTGCTCGCCCCCTCGGAACTCGGCACGCTCGCGAAGATGCCGACCTACGAGCAGGCGATATCCCAGCTCATGTCCGTCATGAAGGCCCCGGCGCAGAAACTCGTGGCGACCATCAACGAGGTCCCGGGCAAGCTTGTCCGTACCCTCGCGGCGGTCCGCGATGCCAAAGAGGCGGCCTGACCACACGGGTCCGGTCCTCGGTAGGGCATCAACCAGCTATTCGATTTAGGAGAAACCCATGTCTATATCCAAAGAAGACATCCTGGAAGCCATCGCCAACATGACCGTCATGGATGTCGTTGAGCTTATCAGCGCGATGGAAGAGAAGTTTGGCGTAACCGCCGCCGCGGCTGTCGCCGTGGCCGCTGCCCCTGCCGCCGCCGCGGCCGAGGCCGTTGAGGAGAAGACCGAGTTCGATGTCGTTCTGACCGGCTTCGGCGAAAACAAGGTTAGCGTCATCAAGGTCGTCCGCGCCCTGACGGGCCTGGGCCTCAAGGAAGCCAAGGACGCCGTCGAAGGCGTGCCAACCACCGTCAAGGAAGGTGTTTCCAAGGATGAAGCGGCTACCGCCAAGAAGCAACTGGAAGAGGCTGGCGCCACCGTCGAGGTTAAATAATCTCAACCTTGCGTCGTTATTCTTCCATTAGGAATGAGGGGCTGGCGATCCTTGGACCGCTGGCCTTTCCCTGTTTCCGTCGCGGGGCTTTGAGCCACGCACGCATCGGGTGGGAACGACGGTTAGGCAGTCCGCACGTTCCGTCCCGATCCGCCGCCCGTTCCAGGGCGGCCCAATTATCAGTACGTCGAGGGTAAGGCAGCATGGCTTATTCGTTCACCGAGAAAAAGCGTATCCGCAAGGACTTCGGCAAGCGCACCAGCATCCTGGAAGTCCCCTTCCTGCTCGCGACCCAGATTGACTCTTATCGGGATTATCTTCAGGAGGGCATGAAACCCTCCGAGCGGCACGACATGGGGCTGCACGCCGCCTTCAAATCCGTCTTTCCCATCGAGAGCTACTCTGGGAATGCGGTGCTGGAGTACGTCAGCTATCGTCTCGGCGAGCCGCCCTTTGACGTGCGCGAGTGCCATCAACGGGGAGCCACCTATGCGGCCCCGCTGCGGGTCCTGCTGCGCCTGGTCATCTACGATCGGGATGCCCCGGCCGGGTCCCGCGTCATCAAAGACATCAAGGAGCAGGAAGTCTACATGGGCGAGATGCCCCTCATGACCGACACCGGTACCTTCATCATCAATGGCACCGAGCGGGTCATCGTATCCCAATTACATCGCTCGCCGGGCGTCTTTTTCGACCATGACAAGGGCAAGACCCACTCCTCCGGTAAGTTGCTCTTCTCGGCGCGCGTCATTCCCTATCGTGGTTCCTGGCTCGACTTCGAGTTCGATCCCAAGGACAACGTGTTCGTGCGCATCGATCGTCGCCGTAAGTTGCCGGCCACTATCCTGTTGCGCGCCCTGGGCTATGACACCCAGCGCATACTCAACTGCTTTTTTGAGACCGATTGCTTTCGCCTCAACGGCGACGAGTTTGAGTTGGACCTGGTTCCGGATCGGCTCAGGGGCGAGACTCTGGTCTTTGACATCAAGGTGGGTGACCAACTGGTGGTGGAAGCCGGCCGCCGGGTAACCGCCCGCCACACGCGAGAACTCCAGAAGCTGAACGTGGAGCGCCTGACGGTGCCCGCTGACTTTTTGTTAGGCCGCATCCTGGCTCACCATCTTATTGATACCGAGACGGGCGAATTGCTGGCAAACGCCAATGACCTCATCACCCCCGAGTTGCTGCAACTGGTACGGGAGAAGGGTATCGGTGAGTTGCGGACTCTGTTCGTCAACGATCTGGACCAGGGTCCCTACATGTCGGAGACCCTGCGCATCGATACCACCGCGACCGAGTTGGAGGCCCAGGTCGAAATCTATCGCATGATGCGACCCGGCGAGCCCCCGACCAAGGAGGCGGCCCAGAACCTCTTCCACAACCTCTTCTTCACCCACGACCGCTACGATCTATCCGCCGTGGGCCGAATGAAGTTTAATCGGCGCCTGGCCCGCGAGGGCGAGGAGGGTCCCGGGATTCTCTACGATCACGTCTATTTCGGCGCCCGCAACGACGACGTCTCCCACAAGCTCTGCGCCGCGCAGGGGGATGGCTCCGATATCATTGATGTGCTACGCATCCTGGTGGAGTTGCGCAATGGGCGAGGGACCGTGGATGACATCGATCACCTCGGCAACCGGCGCATCCGCTGCGTGGGCGAGATGGCGGAGAATCAATTCCGGGTCGGTCTGGTGCGCGTCGAGCGCGCGGTTAAAGAGCGCCTGTCCCTGGCCGAGTCCGAGGGCCTGATGCCCCAGGAACTCATCAATGCCAAGCCGGTGTCGGCGGCCATCAAGGAGTTTTTCGGTTCCAGCCAGTTGTCGCAGTTCATGGATCAGAATAACCCCCTCTCCGAGGTCACCCACAAGCGCCGGGTATCAGCCCTCGGTCCGGGCGGCCTGGCCCGCGAACGCGCCGGCTTCGAGGTGCGTGATGTGCATCCGACCCATTACGGCCGTGTCTGCCCGATCGAGACCCCGGAAGGTCCGAACATTGGCCTCATTAATTCCCTGGCCGTCTTTGCCCGCACCAACCGCTATGGCTTCCTGGAGACGCCCTACCGCCAGGTAGAGAATGGCCAGGTCACCGCTGAGATCCACTACCTTTCCGCTATCGATGAAGGCAAATTCGTTATCGCCCAGGCTAATGCGACCCTGGACGCGGATGGCCTCCTGACCGATGCCCTGGTGTCCTGTCGGCACTCGAACGAATTCACCATGAAGGCCCCGGCCGAGGTCCAGTACATGGACGTGTCGCCGCGCCAGATCGTGTCCGTGGCGGCCTCCCTGATCCCCTTCCTGGAGCATGACGACGCCAACCGCGCCCTCATGGGCTCCAACATGCAGCGTCAGGCGGTACCCACCCTGCGGGCCGAAAAGCCCCTGGTCGGAACGGGCATGGAGCGGGTGGTGGCTATCGACTCCGGCGTTACCGTGGTGGCGCGGCGGGGGGGCGCGGTCGAGTCCGTGGATGCCGCTCGCATCGTGGTGCGGGTCAACGACGACGAGGCGGAGCCGGGTGTGCCGGGCGTCGATATCTACAACCTGACCAAGTACACCCGTTCCAACCAGAATACCTGTATCAATCAGCGGCCCCTGGTGGGGGTGGGTGATCTCATCTCCCGGGGCGATGTCCTGGCGGACGGCCCTTCCACCGACATGGGCGAACTGGCCCTGGGCCAGAACCTGCGCGTCGCCTTCATGCCCTGGAACGGCTACAACTTCGAGGATTCCATCCTCATCTCCGAGCGGGTGGTGCAGGAGGACCGCTTTACCTCCATCCATATCGAGGAGCTGACCTGTCTGGCCCGCGACACCAAGCTGGGTCCGGAGGAAATCTCCGCCGACATCCCCAATGTCGGCGAGGCGGCCCTGGCCAAGCTGGATGAGTCCGGCATCATCTATGTCGGTGCCGAGGTGCGGGATGGCGACATCCTGGTGGGCAAAGTCACCCCCAAGGGCGAGACTCAGCTCACCCCCGAGGAGAAGCTGCTGCGCGCCATCTTTGGCGAGAAGGCCTCGGACGTGAAGGACACCTCGCTGCGCCTGCCCTCCGGCATGGCCGGAACGGTTGTCGATGTCCAGGTTTTCATCCGCGATGGTGTCGAAAAGGACAAGCGCGCCTATCAAATCGAGGAGATGGAATTGGAGCAGGTCCGCAAGGATCTGGCCGACCAGTTGCGCATTATGGAGAACGATACCTTCCAGCGCGTCGAGCGCATGCTGGTCGGCAAGATCGCCGATGGTGGCCCACGGGGTCTCAAGGCTGGGGCCAAGATCACCAAAACCTATCTCCATGAGGTGGTCCAGCAGGATTCCCGCGATAAGTGGCTGGAAATCCGCCTGCGCGCCGAAGACTCCGCGAGCCAGCTTGAGACCATTGCCAAGCACATCAAGGAGCAACGCGAGGAATTTCGAGCCCGCTTCGAGGTTAAGAAGCGCAAGATCACCCAGGGCGACGACCTCGCCCCTGGGGTGCTGAAGATGGTCAAGGTCTATGTGGCGGTTAAGCGCCGCGTCCAGCCGGGCGACAAGATGGCCGGCCGTCATGGCAACAAGGGTGTTATCTCCATGATCGTGCCGGTGGAGGATATGCCCTTCTCCGCCGATGGCGAGCCGGTGGATATCGTCCTCAATCCGCTGGGCGTGCCCTCGCGCATGAATGTGGGCCAGGTGCTTGAGACCCATCTGGGCTGGGCCGCCAATGGCCTGGGTCGTCGCATCGACGAGATGCTGCGTGCCCACCGGGCGGTCGGCGATCTGCGCGACTTCCTTGGTCAAATTTATAACTCCAGCGGTAAGCCGGAGAACCTGGACAGTCTGACGGACGAGGAGATTTTTGAACTCGCTCGCAACCTGACCAAGGGCGTACCCATGGCGACGCCGGTTTTCGATGGCTGCGCCGAGGGGGAGATCCGCGAGATGCTGCGCCTGGCTGGCCGGGATAATAGCGGTACGGGCATCCCCATGGCCCAGACCCAGCTTTACGATGGCCGTACCGGTGATGCCTTCGATCGCCCCGTCACCGTCGGCTACATGTACATGCTTAAGCTCAATCACCTGGTGGATGACAAGATGCATGCGCGCTCCACGGGTCCCTATAGCCTGGTTACCCAGCAACCCCTGGGCGGTAAGGCCCAGTTTGGCGGCCAACGCTTCGGGGAGATGGAGGTCTGGGCCCTGGAGGCCTATGGCGCGGCCTACACCTTGCAGGAGATGCTCACCGTCAAGTCCGACGATGTGAACGGGCGTACCAAGATGTACAAGAATATCGTCGATGGCGACCATCGCATGGAGGCCGGCATGCCCGAGTCCTTCAACGTGCTGGTCAAGGAAATACGCTCCCTGAGCATCAACGTCGAACTCGAACAGGACTGAGGACCCCTGGTGCGCGGTGCCGGTCCTGGAATGAGGACCGCCAGCCCCCCAGGCCTCCGTCCTCGGCGCCTTCTCGGCTCCCGGGTCATGCCCTGGAGTCCTCCATCACGGAGACACTGAATTGAAAGATCTGCTCAAAATTCTCAAGGCCCAGGGTCAAGCCCTGGAGTTCGACGCCATCAAGATCGGGCTGGCCTCGCCGGACACCATTCGTTCCTGGTCCTATGGTGAGGTCAAGAAGCCGGAGACTATCAACTACCGTACCTTTAAGCCGGAGCGCGACGGCCTCTTCTGCGCCAAGATCTTCGGCCCCGTCAGCGATTACGAATGCCTGTGTGGCAAGTACAAGCGCCTCAAGCATCGCGGTGTCGTCTGCGAGAAGTGTGGTGTCGAGGTGACCCTGGCCAAGGTGCGCCGCGAGCGCATGGGCCATATCGATCTGGCAAGCCCGGTGGCCCATATCTGGTTCCTCAAGTCACTGCCCTCCCGTATTGGCCTGCTGCTCGACATGACCCTGCGCGACATCGAGCGCATCCTCTATTTCGAGTCCTTTGTCGTTATCGACCCGGGGATGACCCAGCTCGAGCGCCGCCAGCTCCTGACCGACGAGCAGTATCTGGAGGCCCTGGAGGAGAATGGCGACGAGTTCGATGCCCGCATGGGCGCCGAGGCCGTCTACGAGCTGCTACGGACCCTCGACCTGCCGGCGGAGATGCGCCAGATGCGGGAGGAGATCGAGGCCACCAACTCCGAGACCAAGATCAAGAAGCTGTCAAAACGGCTCAAGCTGATGGAATCCCTGCTGGAGTCCGGCAATCGGCCCGAATGGATGATCCTCACCGTCCTGCCGGTCTTGCCGCCGGAACTGAGGCCCCTGGTGCCTCTGGACGGCGGGCGCTTCGCGACCTCGGACCTCAACGACCTCTATCGCCGGGTCATCAATCGCAACAACCGCCTCAAGCGGTTGCTAGACCTGATCGCACCGGACATCATCGTGCGCAATGAAAAGCGTATGCTGCAGGAGTCCGTGGATGCCCTGCTCGACAACGGTCGTCGGGGCCGGGCTATCACGGGCACCAACAAGCGTCCCCTCAAATCCCTCGCGGACATGATCAAGGGCAAGCAGGGGCGCTTCCGCCAGAACCTGCTGGGTAAGCGGGTTGACTACTCCGGGCGGTCCGTCATCGTGGTTGGCCCCAAGCTGAAACTGCACCAATGTGGCCTACCCAAGCGCATGGCCCTGGAGCTGTTCAAGCCTTTTGTCTATGGCAAACTCCAGTTGCGGGGCCTGGCCACCACCATCAAGGCGGCCAAGAAGATGGTCGATCGCGGCGCCGCCGAGGTCTGGGACATCCTGGAGGATGTCATCCGCGAGCACCCGGTCATGCTCAACCGCGCCCCGACCCTGCACCGTTTGGGCATCCAGGCCTTCGAGCCGGTGCTGATCGAGGGCAAGGCCATCCAGCTCCATCCCCTGGTCTGTACCGCCTTCAACGCCGACTTCGATGGCGACCAGATGGCGGTCCATGTGCCCTTGTCCCTGGAGGCGCAAATCGAGACCCGCGCCTTGATGATGGCCTCCAACAATATCCTGTCGCCCGCCAATGGCGAACCCATCATCGTGCCGTCCCAGGACGTGGTCCTGGGCCTCTACTATATGACCCGCGAACGCGCGGGCGTCCGGGGCGAGGGCAGCGTCTATGCCAATATCGACGAGGCGCGGCGCGCCTACGAGACGGGCCAGGCCGATATTCACGCTCGGGTCCGGGTACGTATCCCCGAGGTGCTGATCAACGAGGCGGGCGAGCGCGAATCGCGGCTATCCCTCAAGGATACAATCCTGGGCCGCGCCCTGGTCTATGAGATCGTGCCCGAGGGCCTGCCCTTTAGCCTGGTCGATCAGGCCCTGGGCAAGCGCCAGATCTCGCGCCTCATCAATACCTGCTACCGCACCCTGGGCCTCAAGCAAACCGTGGTCTTCGCCGACCAGGTCATGTACCTGGGCTTTCGCATGGCCACCCGGTCCGGTATCTCCATCGGTCTGGAGGATATGGCGGTCCCGGAGGAGAAGCCGCGGATCCTGGGTGAGGCGGAGCGTCAGGTGAAGGAGATCGAGCAGCAATACGCCTCGGGCCTGGTCACCAACGGCGAGCGCTATAACAAGGTCATCGACATCTGGTCCCATACCAATGACCTGGTGGCCAAGGCCATGATGGGTAAGCTGGGCAAGGAGTTGGTGACCGACACCAAGGGTAAGGCGGTCTTGCAGGATTCCTTCAATTCCATCTATATGATGGCGGACTCTGGCGCCCGCGGTTCCGCCGCGCAGATTCGCCAGTTGGCGGGCATGCGTGGCCTCATGGCCAAGCCCGATGGCTCCATCATCGAGACCCCCATCACGGCCAACTTCCGCGAGGGGCTGAACGTCATCCAGTACTTCATCTCCACCCACGGCGCCCGCAAGGGCCTGGCGGATACGGCCCTCAAGACCGCCAACTCCGGTTACCTGACCCGGCGCCTGGTGGACGTGGCCCAGGACATGGTGGTCCTGGAGACGGATTGCGGCACCGAGCGCGGCTTGCTGATGACGCCCATTATCGAGGGGGGCGACATCGTCGAGCCCCTGCGCGAGCGCATCCTCGGCCGGGTGCTGGCCGCGGATGTCTATCGCCCGGGCAGCGACGAACTCATCTGCCCCACGGGTACGCTTCTGGATGAACAGGGGGTGGTGGCCATGGAGCAGGCCGGTATCGACCAGGTGCGGGTCCGTTCGCCCATCACCTGCGAGGCCCGCTCCGGGGTCTGTGCCCATTGCTATGGGCGTGATCTGGCGCGCGGTCATCTGGTGAATATGGGTGAGGCGGTGGGGGTCATTGCTGCCCAGTCCATCGGCGAGCCAGGCACCCAGTTGACCATGCGCACCTTCCATATCGGTGGCGCCGCCTCCCGGGCGGCGGCGGTCAATAGCATCGAGATCAAGTCCGCCGGTACCGTGCGCCTGCACAATCTTAAGGTTGTCCGTCATCAGATGGGCCACCTGGTGGCCGTCTCCCGCTCCGGTGAACTCTCCGTGGTCGACGAACTGGGCATGGAGAAAGAGCGCTACAAACTACCTTACGGCGCCACCCTGCGTAACGCCGACGGCGATTACGTCTCTGGCGGCTGGGTGGCGGCGACCTGGGACCCCTTCACCCACCCGGTGGTGACCGAGGTGGCGGGGCGGCTGCGCTTCGACTCCTTCATCGAGGGTGTTACGGTGCAGCAGGAAACCGACGAGGTGACGGGCCTAAAGTCCCTGGTGGTCATTGATCCCAAGCAGCGGCCGGCCGCGGGCAAGGACTTGCGCCCCATGGTCAAGCTGCTCGACGAAAATGAGCAGGAACACAACATCGCGGGTACCGATATCCCGGCCCGTTACTTCTTGCCCGCCGGGGCGATCGTGGGCGTCGCCGACGGCGCCAATGTCGGGGTGGGTGATGTCCTGGCGCGAATTCCGCAGGAGTCGAGCAAGACGCGCGATATCACCGGTGGTCTGCCCCGGGTGGCTGACCTCTTCGAGGCCCGCCGGCCCAAGGAGCCCGCCCTCCTGGCGGAGGCATCGGGCACCATCAGCTTTGGTAAGGACACCAAGGGCAAGCAGCGCTTGGTCATCACCACGGATGACGGCGAACAGATCGAGGAATTGATCCCCAAGTGGCGTCACGTCAACGTCTTCGAGGGTGAGCGCGTGGAGCGGGGCGAGATCGTTTCCGATGGGGAGCTCAATCCCCACGATATTCTGCGGCTGAAGGGCGTTACCCAACTCGCCGAGTATCTGGTGAAGGAAATCCAGGATGTGTATCGCCTCCAGGGCGTCAAGATCAACGACAAGCATATCGAGGTCATCGTCCGGCAGATGCTGCGCAAGGGCGAGATCCTGGATGCGGGCGATACCCGGCTTCTGCGCGGTGAACAGGCGGAGTTGGGCCAGGTGTTGATCGAAAACGAGCGGGCCCTGGCGGAAGGCCGTCACCCCGCCCGCTACGAGCCCCTCCTATTGGGCATTACCAAGGCCTCCCTGGCGACCGAGTCCTTTATCTCCGCGGCCTCCTTCCAGGAGACGACCCGCGTGCTTACCGAGGCGGCGGTAAGGGGCTCCACGGATCGCCTGGGCGGCCTCAAGGAGAACGTCATCGTCGGCCGTCTCATCCCGGCGGGCACTGGCCTGGCCTCTCACAAGGAGCGCCGTCGCAAACGCCGCGAGGAGCGGGAACTGGAGGCGGAGGCCGGTGGCGCCAAGATCGAGATGGCGAGCGCCGAGGTAGAGGAGGCCTTCAAGGAGGCCCTCAATATCGCGGAAGCCGAGTGACCGAATATGCGACCTCAATCCCTGAAACTGCGTCAAGGTATTGACATGTTCTAGGGTGAAACCTATACTTTCGGGTCTTAGCCAAGCCGGCCATCTGGTCGGCTTGATTTATTACTGGGCAGGGTGAGGCGCAAGGGGTAACCCCGCGTTTCCCGGATTTGGTGCGCGAAGGCGCCGCTGGAGAGTGTTTGCATGACAACCATCAATCAGTTGGTCCGCAAGCCGCGTAAGCGTCAGGTGGCGAAAAGCACGGTACCCGCGCTTGAGGAGTGCCCTCAAAAGCGTGGTGTCTGCACGCGTGTCTACACCACGACACCCAAAAAACCTAACTCCGCCCTGCGTAAGGTCGCGCGTGTTCGCCTGACCAACGGCTTCGAGGTCACATCCTATATTGGCGGTGAAGGCCATAACCTCCAGGAGCACTCGGTGGTCCTTATCCGCGGTGGCCGCGTCAAGGACTTACCCGGCGTTCGCTACCACACGGTACGCGGTACCCTGGATACCTCGGGCGTGGACAAGCGCCGTCAGGGTCGCTCTAAGTATGGCGCCAAGCGCCCAAAGAGCTGATCGCTAGTCGAATTTAGAAGGTCGGAGTCTCACATGCCCAGAAGACGCATCGTTGCTCGCCGCCAGGTTCTGCCGGACCCGAAGTTCGGAAGTAACCTACTCGCCAAATTTGTAAACATGCTGATGGAAGACGGCAAGAAAGCCGTTGCCGAGCGCATCATGTACGGCGCTTTGGAGACCATGGCAAACAAAAAGGGTGGTGAGCCACTGAATATGCTCGACCAGGCCATGGAGAATGTGCGCCCCGTGGTTGAGGTTAAGTCTCGCCGCGTAGGTGGTGCTACTTATCAGGTTCCCGTTGAAGTACGCCCGCAGCGCCGGAATTCACTGGCCATGCGCTGGTTGATTGATGCCGCGCGCAAACGTTCCGAGAAGTCCATGGCCCTACGGTTGGCTGGTGAACTGATGGATGCAGCTGATTCACGGGGTACGGCGGTCAAGAAAAAGGAAGATACCCACCGCATGGCGGAAGCAAACAAGGCCTTCTCGCATTATCGGTGGTAGTGGGGTGGGAGCGCCGACCCTGCCCGGGGTTGCGCGGGGCCCGGAGATCCTGGTTCCCTCCTTTGCATTTTGATTGCGCCCTGCGGGACACTGCGGGCGAAGCGAAATAGACGGCACCTGTTTACTGCAACCTCTTTGGGAAGTTGTAGGATGATCAATGGAACAGGAAGGCCCCAAAAGTAGCGGCCGGCCAGTCGCCAAAAATTGACTCGCGGTGCGGCGTACGCCGCCGGCAATCAATAGAGGCCGAGGCAGCCTTGGCGGAGTTGTTCGGTTTGGCCAGCAAATCACGCCGGGGAATGTAAGGATTCGCCACGAATTCTAGATAATCTGTTCCAAATCACTGAGGTACCGGCAAAGCCGCCGATACCCTAGCCAAGACACACTAACGAGCATATTTAGGGTAGATCGGGATGTCCAAAGCCAAATTCGAACGCAAGAAGCCGCACGTCAACGTAGGCACCATCGGCCACGTTGACCATGGCAAGACCACCCTCACCGCCGCCATCACCAAGGTCATGGCCGCCAAGTACGGTGGGGAAGTCAAGGCCTTCGACCAGATCGACAACGCCCCCGAAGAGCGCGCCCGTGGCATCACCATCGCCACCGCCCACGTCGAATACGAAAGCGCCGCGCGCCACTACGCCCACGTCGACTGCCCCGGCCACGCCGACTACGTCAAAAACATGATCACCGGCGCCGCCCAGATGGATGGCGCCGTCCTGGTCGTCTCCGCCGCCGACGGCCCCATGCCCCAGACCCGCGAGCACATCCTGCTCTCCCGTCAGGTCGGCGTGCCCTACATCCTCGTCTTCCTCAACAAGGCTGACATGGTCGACGACGCCGAACTCCTCGAGCTGGTTGAAATGGAAGTCCGCGAACTCCTCGACAGCTACGACTTCCCCGGTGACGACACCCCCATCATCACCGGCTCCGCCCTCAAGGCTCTGGAAGGCGACACCGGCCCCCTCGGCGCCGAAGCCATCTACAAGCTCGTCGAAGCCATGGACAGCTACATCCCCGAGCCCACCCGCGACATCGACCATCCCTTCCTGATGCCCATCGAAGACGTCTTCTCGATCTCCGGCCGTGGCACCGTCGTCACCGGCCGCATCGAACGCGGCATCGTCAAGGTCGGCGACGAAGTCGCCATCGTCGGCATCAAGCCCACCGTCAAGACCATCTGCACCGGCGTCGAGATGTTCCGCAAACTCCTCGACCAGGGCCAGGCCGGCGACAACGTTGGCGTCCTGCTGCGCGGCACCAAGCGCGACGACGTCGAACGCGGGCAAGTGTTGGCCAAGCCCAACACCATCACCCCCCACACCCACTTTGAAGCCGAAGTGTACGTCCTGGGCAAGGAAGAAGGCGGCCGTCATACCCCCTTCTTCAACGGCTACCGCCCCCAGTTCTACTTCCGCACCACCGACGTCACCGGCGCCTGCGAACTCCCCGAAGGCGTGGAAATGGTCATGCCCGGCGACAACGTCAAGATGACCATCAAGCTCATCGCCCCCATCGCTATGACCGAGGGCCTGCGCTTCGCGGTCCGCGAGGGCGGCCGGACCGTCGGTGCTGGCGTTGTGTCCAAGATCATCGAGTAAGAGCCATGGCAAACCAAAGAATACGCATTCGTCTCAAAGCCTTCGATCATCGCCTGATTGATCGTTCCGCTCATGAGATCGTTGATACCGCCAAGCGGACAGGCGCTCAGGTCCTTGGACCTATCCCGCTGCCGTCGAAAAAGGAGCGCTTTACAATCCTCATCTCCCCACACGTCAATAAAGACGCTCGGGATCAATATGAGTTGAGGACCCACAAGCGGCTCATGGACATCGTTGATCCCACTGATAAAACAGTGGATGCCCTGATGAAACTCGATCTGGCGGCCGGCGTTGACGTCCAGATCAAGCTGAGCTGAGGATAGGACCATGACCATAGGTTTGATTGGCCGCAAGGCTGGCATGACCCGGATCTTCACCGAGGAAGGCGCGTCCGTCCCCGTGACGGTCATTGAGGTTCAGCCAAATCGGGTGACACAGGTAAAGACCGCCGCGACCGACGGCTATCGGGCAGTTCAAGTCGCCATTGGCGAACGCCGGGCCTCGCGAGTCACCAAGCCAATGGCGGGCCATTATGCTCGTGCTGGCGTGACTGCGGGAGATACCCTCCGGGAGTTTCGGCTCGCCGATGGCGAGGGCCTTGACCTGGCGGAGGGTGGCGAGATTCTTGTCAGCATATTTGCTCCCGGGCAAAAGGTTGATGTACGTGGCGTGACAAAGGGACGGGGATTTGCTGGCGGGGTCAAACGTCATAACTTCCGCATGCAGGATGCAACGCATGGCAACTCCGTCTCCCATCGGGCACCGGGTTCTATAGGTCAGTGCCAGACACCAGGTCGGGTCATGAAAGGCAAACGCATGGCTGGCCACATGGGCGACGTCAATCGTGTTCAGCAGAATCTGGAGGTGATCCGGGTTGATGTTGAGCGCAACCTGCTGCTGGTGCGGGGTCCCGTACCCGGTGCCGAGGGTGGACGATTGGTCGTGCTGCCTTCCGTGAAGAAGAGCAAGGGCTGATAAGTCAATGGAAATCCAAGCACGAATCGGTGAAGACGCGAGCATCCAGTTGGCGGATGAGGTGTTCAGCGTCGACTATAAGCCGGCCCTGATTCATCAGGTCGTAACCGCCTATATGGCCTCTGCCCGCTCCGGGACCGTGGCTCAGAAAAGCCGGGCCGAAGTTTCTGGTGGTGGCGCTAAGCCATTCCGTCAAAAAGGCACGGGTCGGGCCCGCGCGGGTACCTCTCGCGGCCCTATTTGGCGCGGTGGCGGCAGGGCCTTCGCGGCCCGCCCACGCAACTATGCCCAGAAGGTCAACCGGAAGATGTATCGTGGCGCTATGCGGTCCATCCTCTCGGAGTTGATCCGGCAGGGCCGCTTGACCATCGTACCCGATTTCTCCGTCGATGAGCCCAAGACCCGGTTGTTGGCCGATCGGCTTGTCGCCATGAATCTGACGGACGTGTTGATCCTGATCGAGGGTCTTGACGAAAATCTCTTCCTGGCGGCGCGTAATTTACCTCGCGTCGATGTCTTGATGGCCGAGGAAGTGGACCCAGTCAGTCTGATTGCCTTCGAAAACCTAGTGGCTACCGAGGGTGCGATCCGTAAGCTCGAGGAGCGGTTAGCGTGAACCAGGAAAGACTATTAAAGGTGATTTTAGGCCCGGTGATCTCCGAGAAGGCGACCCTGGCCGCCGATGCTAACGGCCAGTATGTGTTTCGCGTCGTCCCCGATGCCAACAAGCTGGAAATCGGCAAGGCAGTTGAGACCCTCTTTGACGTTCAGGTAGACCGTGTACAGATCCTCAACGTCAAGGGTAAGCAAAAGCGTATGGGTCAGCGTAGCGGTAAGCGCAAGGATTGGCGCAAGGCTTATGTCCGCTTGCAGGCGGGACAAAATATCGATTTCGGCGGCAACGCCTAAGCGCATTTGGACCAGTCAAGATGGCAATCGTAAAGACTAACCCGACATCCCCGGGGCGACGCTTTGTCGTCAAGGTGGTGTCCCCGGAGCTCCACAAAGGGGCTCCCCATGAGCCGCTGCTCGACAAGAAGACTCGGACGGGCGGCCGCAATAATGCGGGGCGCATTTCGGTTCGTCATCATGGCGGTGGCCATAAGCAGCGTTATCGCATCATTGATTTTAAGCGTGGTAAGACCGGTGTCCCCGCCGTTGTCGAGCGTTTGGAATATGATCCGAACCGCACGGCTCACATTGCCCTGCTGAAGTATGCCGATGGCGACCGGACTTATATCATTGCCCCCAAGGGCTTGAAAGCCGGTGCCGTGGTGGTGGCAAGTGAGGATGCCCCGATTTCCGCGGGCAATTGCTTGCCGCTGCGCAACGTGCCCTTGGGCACCCAGGTGCACTGCATTGAGATGCGTCCGGGCAAGGGCGCCCAAATGGCGCGCGCCGCGGGCGCCTCCGCCCAGCTCATTGCCCGTGATGGTGGCTACGCCACTTTGCGGCTGCGGTCGGGTGAGATGCGCAAGGTCAGCGTGGAATGTCGCGCGGTCGTCGGCGAAGTTGGCAATAATGAGCACAGCTTGCGCAAACTCGGCAAGGCCGGAGCGAGTCGCTGGCGTGGTGTCAGGCCAACGGTGCGTGGCGTAGTCATGAACCCGGTCGATCATCCCCATGGTGGTGGCGAAGGCCGTACCTCAGGAGGCCGTCATCCGGTTACGCCTTGGGGCGTTCCGACCAAGGGCCACAAGACCCGTTCCAACAAGCGCACCGATAAAATGATCGTGCGCCGTCGCGGACGCAAATAACTAGGCGAGGTTGAGCAAGTGCCACGTTCGATTCGTAAGGGACCCTTTGTGGACTCCCACCTGGCAAAAAAGGTGGAGGACGCGGTTGCCCAGAACAGCAAGCGCCCCATCAAGACCTGGTCGCGCCGTTCCATGGTGTTACCGGAGATGGTTGGATTAACCATCGCGGTGCATAACGGGCGTCAGCACGTACCGGTTCTGATCAACGAGAATATGATCGGGCATAAGCTTGGTGAATTCTCCATGACCCGGACCTATCGTGGTCACGCGGCCGACAAAAAGGCCAAAAAGAAGCGATAGGTTGAGGACGTACTAATGCAGGCTGAAGCAAGACTTAAGACAGGGCGACTGTCCGCTCAGAAGGCGCGCCTAGTGGCGGACCAGATTCGTGGGCTGCACGTCGAGAAGGCTCTCAACCTTCTCGCCTTTAGCACTAAGAAGGGCGCTGCTCTCATCAAGAAGATTCTGGAATCCGCCATAGCCAATGCCGAAAATAATGCCGGCGCTGATGTGGATGAACTCCGGGTATCCGCAATCCAGGTCAACGAGGGTCCGAGCATGAAGCGGATTCGTCCTAGGGCCAAGGGTCGCGCCAATCGAATCACAAAACGGACCAGTCACATTATTGTGACGGTTGCCGAAGCCTGAAGCCTAAAGAGAAGCCAGCATGGGTCACAAAATTCATCCAACCGGCATTCGCTTGGGGATCGTCAAGGACTGGACCTCGAAGTGGTATGCCGATTCCAAGCATTTTCCGGATCTGCTCAACACCGACATGCAGGTAAGAGCCTTTTTGCGCAAAAAATTGGCGCAGGCCTCGGTGAGTCGCATCCAAATCGATCGTCCTGCTAATAATGCCCACATTACCATTCACACGGCTCGTCCCGGCGTCGTGATCGGTAAGAAAGGCGAGGATATTGATAAGCTCCGTAAGGAGGTTTCGGATCTCATGGGCGTTCCAGTCCATTTGAGCATCGAAGAAATTCGGAAACCAGAATTAGACGCTCAGCTTGTTGCCGAAAGCATTACCCAACAGCTTGAGAAACGCATCATGTTCCGTCGTGCCATGAAGCGTGCCGTGCAGAATTCCATGCGATTGGGTGCCGGTGGCATCAAGGTTAATATCGCCGGCCGTTTGAACGGCGCCGAAATCGCCCGCAGTGAATGGTATCGTGAGGGACGTGTCCCCTTGCATACCCTGCGTGCCGATATTGATTACGGATTCGCGGAGGCTCGGACCACCTATGGCGTGCTTGGCGTCAAGGTCTGGATCTTCAAGGGGGAGATTTTCCCGGGCCAGGTTGTGGAGGAAGTCCCCGCCAAGCCTGCGCGAGCTCCTAAGCCCGCTGCCAGGAGGGGATAAGAAATGCTGCAACCTAAACGTACAAAGTTTCGCAAGCTGCATAAAGACCGTAATCGCGGTTTGGCTCTTACGGGCTGCCATGTCAGCTTCGGAGAGTTTGGTCTGAAGGCCATGACCCGTGGCCGACTGACGGCGCGTCAGATTGAGGCCGCTCGCCGGACCATAACGCGCAAAGTCAAGCGCGGTGGCAAGATATGGATCCGTATCTTTCCAGACAAGCCCATTACCAAAAAACCCCTTGAAGTGCGCATGGGTTCCGGTAAAGGCAGTGTCGAATATTGGGTAGCCCAAATTCAGCCGGGTCGCATGCTTTACGAGATTGAGGGCGTCACCGAGGAACTTGCCCGCGAGGCCTTTGCCCTTGCCGCTGCTAAGTTGCCGATTCAGACCTCCTTTACCAAGCGGACTATAATGTGATGAAGGCGAGTGATCTGAGACACACGGGTGCTGTCGATCTAGATAAGCAGTTACTTGAGTTGCTCAAGGAGCAGTTCAACCTGCGCATGCAGCGGGGTGTAGGACAATTGACCCGGCCCTCCGAGATGAAGTCCGTGCGTAGAGACATAGCACGCATCAAGACTGTATTAACTGAGATCAAGGCGGGCAGCCGATGAATGAGGAAGTCAAAATTAACCGGACCTTGACCGGCCAGGTTGTCAGTAATGCCATGGAGAAAAGCATCACGGTTCTTGTTGAACGCCGTGTCAAGCACCCTCTTTATGGTAAATTCATCCGCCGGTCAACCAAAATTCATGCTCATGATGAGGCCAATGTTTGCGGTAAGGGCGATTGGGTCACCATAGAACAATGCCGTCCTATCTCTAAGACAAAATCCTGGCGGCTCGTCCAGGTGGTGGAAAAGGCCCGCTGATCGCGCTGGTTTAGGTCGATGCGGGTAGGTCTCGTGAGAATCCTACCGAACTGGTTGTGATAATTCAGGAAACAGACAATGATTCAGATGCAGACCAGTCTGGGCGTTGCCGATAATAGTGGCGCCAAGCGCGTGCAGTGCATCAAGGTGCTCGGCGGCTCGCATCGGCATTATGCCAGCATCGGTGACATCATCAAGGTAGCCGTAAAGGATGCAATTCCGCGCGGCAAGGTTAAAAAAGGCGACGTCTATAATGCCGTGGTTGTGCGCACCCGTTCCGGTGTCCGCCGTCCGGATGGCTCGCTAATTCGTTTCGACGGCAACGCGGCGGTTCTCCTGAACAATCAGTTGCAGCCCATCGGTACTCGTATATTTGGACCGGTGACCAGGGAGCTGCGGGGCGAGAAGTTCATGAAGATTATCTCCCTCGCGCCGGAAGTTCTGTGAGGTAATGGGGCTATGCGCAAGATCAAAAAGGGGGACGACGTAGTCGTTCTGACCGGAAAGGATAGAGGTTCTCGTGGGACCGTTCTCCGTGTCGTGGCTGATAAGAAGGTCATCGTCGAGAACGTGAACATGGTGAAGAAGCACCAGAAGCCAAACCCGCAAAAGGGCATCTCTGGCGGCATTGTTGACAAGGAAATGCCGATGGATTTGTCTAACGTGGCCCTGTACAACCCGGTAAAGGGTGGTCCAGACCGCGTGGGCTTCAAGATTCTGGAAGACGGACGTAAGGTGCGTGTCTTCAAATCCACTGGCGAAGTCGTTGACGTTTGAGTAAGTAACCCATGCCCAGATTGCAAAGCGAATACCAGGATAAGATCGTCGGCCAACTCATGGAGAGATTTGGCTATAAAAGCGTCATGCAGGTTCCTCGAGTCGTTAAAATCACGCTCAATATGGGCGTGGGTGAGGCGGTTGCGGACAAGAAAATTATGGACCATGCCGTCTCTGATCTTACCGCACTAGCTGGCCAAAAGCCCATCGTCACCTATGCGCGCAAATCCGTAGCCGCATTCAAGATCCGCGAGGGATGGCCGGTGGGGTGTAAGGTGACCCTGCGTCGCGATCGAATGTATGAATTCCTGGATCGCCTCATCAACGTCGCCATTCCCCGTATTCGTGACTTTCGCGGCGTGAGTCCGAAGGCTTTTGACGGGCGTGGCAATTACAGCCTGGGCGTCAAGGAACAAATCATTTTCCCTGAAATTGATTACGACAAGATCGATACTATCCGGGGTCTCGATATTACGATTACGACGAGTGCTCGAACCAATGAAGAGGGTCGTGCGCTTCTAGAGGCCTTTAAGTTTCCCTTCAGGACCTGAGCAGACCACATGGCGAAGAAAAGCATGGTGGCGCGTGATGTAAAACGCGTCCAGATCGCGAAAAAATATGCGGTAAAACGTGCGGCGCTCAAGGCCGTTATCGATGACCGTTCGGCCAGCATTGAGCAGATTGATGCTGCCATGACAAGCATTGGGAAGTTGCCACGGGATGCCAGTCCAACCCGTCAGCAGCGACGCTGCAGAATTAGCGGACGACCACACGCTGTCTACCGGAAGTTCGGTCTTAGCCGAAATATGCTTCGTGAAGCGGCCATGCGTGGCGACGTACCAGGATTGGTCAAGGCCAGTTGGTAGCAGATCGACACCAGCTTTAGGGTAGGATGCCATAAAGCTCGTGGGTTATCCCACGAGCTATGGTATCATCTTCTATTGACGCGGGTCATAACCAATCCGACCCGCTAATAACCCAATTAGAGGGTATCGCGCCCAAAGGGCGGTCTGACCCCAGGGAGAATTCCATGAGTATGTCGGATCCGATTGCGGATTTGCTAACGCGCATCCGCAATGGCCAGACCCGGGGCAAGGTCAACATCACCATGCCTTCATCTAAGCAAAAGCAGGCTATAGCTCTTCTTCTTAAGGATGAAGGCTATCTGACGGATGTACAGGTTGAAGAGAATGGCGCAAAACCGCAACTGGTAATTAAGCTAAAATATTATCGCGGAAAGCCAGTAATAGAGCATATCAAAAGGATCTCTCGCCCAGGTTTGCGCATTTATCGCGGTAAGGACGAGTTGCCTGCGGTTCGTGGCGGCCTAGGAGTAGCCATTGTGTCTACATCCCAGGGCCTGATGAGCGATCGTGCCGCTCGAAAAGCGGGCTTTGGTGGCGAAATTATCGCCACTGTAGCTTGACCGGAGGCGCCGATCATGTCTCGTATCGCAAAAGCCATAATTACGGTTCCCGCTGGAGTCTCCATCGAGATCTCCGGGCAAGCAGTGCAGGTCAAAGGAACCCGAGGGATCCTGACCTGGAATGTACATCCCTTGGTCACCGTTTCCTATCAGGAAGGCAACCTCAAGGTTGCTCCCATCGATGAAACCAATAGGGAAGGTTGGGCCCAGGCGGGTACTACCCGTGCTCTGTTGAATAACATGGTTGTGGGTTGCTCTTCAGGTTTTGAACGCAAGCTGGCCTTGATCGGCGTGGGATACCGCGCTCAGGCTCAAGGCAAGACCCTGAATCTGAGTCTGGGCTTTTCTCACCCTGTGAATTATCAGGTTCCCGAGGGTATCAATATCGCTACCCCTACCCAGACTGAAATTCTGGTGTCGGGTGCTGACAAACAGCAGGTCGGTCAGGTGGCGTCGGAGATCCGCGCCTTCCGGCCGCCCGAGCCTTACAAGGGTAAAGGTGTCCGTTACGCGAACGAACAGGTTCTGCGTAAAGAGACCAAGAAGACGAAGAAGAAGTAAGGGGTACCGATATGGATAAGAAACAAGCTCGTCTTCGCCGCTCCGCTCGTGGACGCGCCAAAATCCGTGAATTAGGTGTATTCCGTTTGTGCGTATTTCGTACGCCAAGCCATATATATGCTCAGGTTCTTGCGCCTGGTGTAACGGGTGACATGGTCGTGGCCTCCGCCTCGACCCTGGATAAGTCCGTCCGCACACTCCTTGCGGGTCACGCTGGCAACACCTCGGCCGCTGCTGTCGTCGGTAAGGCCATTGCCGAACGCGCGAAGTTGGCGGGTGTGGAAAAGGTTGCCTTCGACCGGTCTGGGTTTAGTTACCACGGTCGCGTAAAGGCGCTCGCCGATGCCGCTCGTGAAGGCGGTCTGCAATTCTAGGGGCTGAATCATGTCGAATTACAATCCTAAGCCGGAAGGCGATGATTTTTTGGAAAAACTCGTCGGCGTAAGACGGGTCGCCAAAGTTGTTAAAGGCGGGCGTCAGTTCGGCTTTTCCGCTTTGACCGTGGTCGGCGATGGTAAAGGTCGCGTGGGTTTTGGCACGGGTAAAGCCAGGGAAGTACCTGTTGCTATCCAGAAAGCCATGGAAGGTGCTCGCAAGAATATGATTGATGTGAAACTCAAGGGGGCTACCCTGCAGTATCCCATCATTGGTCGGCACGGTGCCGCGAAGGTGTTCATGCAGCCCGCCTCCGAAGGTACCGGCATCATTGCGGGTGGCGCGATGCGCGCTGTATTTGAGGTACTGGGCGTACAAAACGTGCTGGCCAAGTGTATTGGCACCAACAACGCCATGAACGTTGTCCGCGCAACCTTAAATGGTCTGCAGACGATGACCGATGCTCAGGGCGTTGCCGCAAAGCGTGGCAAGACCGTAGCTGAGATCCTGGGGTAAGCAATGTCTGACAGAAAAATGATGAAGGTGACCCTGGTACGCGGCTTTTTTGGGCGCTTGGCGAACCATAAGGCCTGTGTTAAGGGGCTGGGGCTGAGACGCATGCACCAAATCGTGGAGGTTGAAGATACACCCGCCACACGAGGCATGGTGAACAAGGTCTCCTACATGGTTAAAGTGATTGGAGAATTCTGAGATGCGTCTTAATGAACTTAGCCCTGGTGATGGTGCCAAAAAAGTCGCAAAGCGAGTTGGGCGTGGCATAGGCAGCGGGTTTGGTAAAACCGCGGGTCGTGGTCACAAAGGTCAAAAGTCGCGGGCGGGTGGGTTTCATAAGGTCGGTTTTGAGGGCGGTCAAATGCCGCTCCAACGTCGTCTTCCCAAGGTTGGATTTCGTTCACGCAAGGCTCGCGCAACTGATGAGATTCGCCTGAGCGAACTGAAGAATGTGATGGGTGATGTCATTGATCTCCTGGCTTTGCACGCCTCTGGTCTGATTGGCTCTGGTATCCAGAACGTCAAAATTATCGCCTCGGGTACGGTTGATGTCGCCTACACCATTCGCGGTCTAGGGGTCACCAAGGGTGCTCGTGCTGCTATCGAAGCAGCCGGCGGGACTGTCGAGGCCTAGTGAGAATCTGATCCCGAATGGCCAAAAACATGTCTTCGATGACTGAAGCCCTGGGGGGCATGGGGCGGCTTACCGAGTTACGTCAGCGTCTGCTGTTCGTGCTTGGCGCTTTGCTAGTTTATCGTATTGGCACTTTCATTCCGGTCCCTGGCGTGAATCCAGAGGCATTGGCTATCCTGTTTGATCAAAACCAGGGTTCAATGCTCGACATGTTTAACATGTTTTCTGGTGGTGCCCTGGAGCGTGCCAGCCTTTTTGCCCTGGGAATTATGCCGTATATCTCGGCATCGATTATTATCCAGTTGATGACTTCGGTAATTCCTACCTTGGAACAACTCAAAAAGGAAGGAGAACAAGGTCGGAGAAAGATAACCCAGTACACTCGGTACGGAACTGTTGGTCTTGCCACCTTCCAGGCCATAGGTATATCCATGGCCCTACAGGGTCAATCCGTTGGCGGTTCTTCAATTGTTGTTTTGAGCGGCTATGGCTTTGTCTTTACCGCCACTGTATCCCTTGTCACGGGGACCATGTTCCTCATGTGGTTGGGGGAACAGATCACCGAGCGTGGAATTGGAAATGGAATTTCCATCATAATCTTTTCTGGCATCGTTGCCGGGCTGCCATCGGCAATTGGCGGGACATTGGAACTGGTGCGCACGGGGGAAATGAATGCCCTTGCGGTACTGGCTCTGTTTGTGCTGGCGTTAGGTGTCACGGCCTTTGTGGTTTTCGTTGAACGAGGCCAGAGGCGAATAACGGTTAACTATGCGCGCCGTCAACAGGGAAGACGGCTGATGGCCGCCCAAAGCACCCATTTACCGCTGAAAATAAATATGGCGGGTGTCATACCCCCTATTTTTGCCTCTAGCATCATTCTGTTCCCTGGGACGCTTGGACAATGGTTTGGCCAGTCAGAAAATACCCGCTGGATTGCTGATATCACTAGTAAGCTCTCGCCAGGAGAGCCTGTCTATGTAATCGCATACTCAACAGCCATCATTTTCTTCTGTTTCTTTTATACCGCCTTGGTCTTCAATGCCAAGGAGACGGCGGATAATTTGAAGCGTTCGGGCGCCTTCATACCCGGTATACGTCCGGGGGAACAGACCGCCCGCTACATTGATACGGTCATGACCCGGCTTACTGCCGCGGGAGCGATCTACATCACCGCTGTTTGCCTGATACCAGAATTTTTGATCGTGGGTTGGAATGTCCCCTTCTATTTTGGCGGCACATCTCTGTTGATTGTGGTTGTGGTGGTGATGGACTTTATGGCCCAGGTGCAGGCGCACCTCATGTCTCATCAGTATGAAGGATTGATGAAGAAGGCCAATCTCAGGGCGCCGGGCGGCGGCCTCATGCGCTGACGGGCGACCCCTCCGGTAGCCTTTATAAAGAACGTTTGGGAGAATACACATGAAAGTCAGGGCCTCGGTTAAAAGAATTTGCCGCAATTGCAAGATCGTCAAGCGCAACGGTGTTGTTCGCGTCATCTGCAAAGACCCCAAGCACAAGCAGCGCCAAGGTTGACGCTAGCGCGTTGACCTATTGCTGAAACCTGCTAGAATGCGCGATTACCCGCGTTCAGCATAAGTCGAATTGGAGACAGAAGAGCATGGCCCGTATCGCCGGCGTCAATATCCCTGACAGAAAGCATGCCGTGATCGCCCTTACTGCGATTTACGGCGTGGGTCGCAACCGCGCGGCCGTAATATGCGACGCCGCTGGCATTGCACATGGCACCCAGATGAAGGATCTCACCGAGGAGCAGGTGGACAAGCTCCGTGCCGAGGTTGCCAAGTTCACGGTCGAAGGCGATCTCAGACGTGAGGTCTCGATGAATATCAAGCGGCTCATGGATCTGGGCTGCAATCGTGGCATTCGCCACCGCCGTGGTCTGCCGGTTCGCGGCCAGCGCACCCGTACCAACGCCCGTACCCGCAAGGGTCCCCGGCGTCCGATCAAGCGCTAACCTTGGCTTCTTGCTTACGCCGGATATAATCTGATGGCAAAACCGACTCGTAATGTTAAAAAGAAGGTGAAGCGACAGGTCGCGGACGGTATCGCACACGTCCATGCCTCCTTTAACAACACCATTGTCACAATCACGGATCGTCAGGGTAATGCCTTGGCTTGGGCCACCTCGGGTGGGTCCGGATTCCGTGGTTCGCGTAAAAGCACCCCCTTTGCGGCCCAGGTTGCTGCCGATCGTGCGGGGCAGGCGGCTAAGGAGTACGGTGTGAAAAACCTGGATGTCAATGTCAAGGGCCCCGGTCCTGGGCGTGAGTCCGCAGTGCGGGCGCTCAATAATGCCGGTTTTAAGATAACCGGCATTCAGGATGTGACTCCCATTCCCCACAATGGCTGTCGCCCGCCTAAAAAGCGGCGCGTCTAAGTCCCGGAAAGCTAGGAATCGAGATGGCAAGGTACACAGGTCCAACCTGCAAACAGGCCCGACGTGAAGGGGTGGATTTATCCCTGAAGAGTCGTGCGCGCTCCATTGATACCAAATGCAATCTGGAGAAGGCACCCGGTCAAGCCGGTGATCGTCGTCGCCGGGTTTCGGATTATGGTGTTCAGTTGCGTGAAAAGCAAAAAGTACGTCGTATTTATGGCGTGATGGAAAAGCAGTTCCGTAATTATTACGCACTGGCGGCATCACAAAAGGGTGCGACGGGTGAAAATCTCCTCCGCCTGTTGGAGCGCCGGCTTGACAATGTAGTTTTTCGTATGGGTTTTGGATCGACCCGTGCCGAGGCCAGGCAGCTTGTTGCCCATAAGGGGGTCCTGGTTAATGGTAAAACACTGAATATTCCTTCCTATCAAGTACAGGAAGCGGATGTGATCTCGGTACGCGAGAAGGCCCAGAAACAGGTACGTATTCAAAATGCCTTGGCCTTAGCCGAGCAGTATGGCTTTGCAGACTGGATTAACGTGGATACCAAGGCCCTTAAAGGGGTTTTTAGTCGTATTCCCGATAGATCCGACCTTCCAGCCGATATCAACGAATCGCTGATCGTGGAGTTGTACTCCAAGTAGGCAACGGAGAGGGTTATCGCATGCCTGAAGCTGTTAGTGACTTCCTCAAGCCGCGGATCGTCAAAGTCGATCCGGTTGACGGAAGCCCCAGCCGTGCCCGTATCTCCCTTGAGCCTTTGGAGCGCGGCTTTGGACATACATTAGGCAATGCGTTACGGCGCATTTTGCTTTCTTCTATGTCCGGCTGCGCGGTCACCGAGGTCGAGATACAGGGTATTCTTCACGAGTACACCACGCTGGAAGGCGTGCGAGAGGATGTGCTCGAGATCTTACTTAACCTCAAGGAATTGGCTATTACCTTGCATGGAAAGGATGAAGCCAATTTTACGCTGCACAAGGTTGGGCCTGGCGTTATCACCGCCGCGGACATCGCGCTGGATCACAGTGCCGAGATTGCTAATCCCGATTTGGTCATTGCCAACCTCACAGGTAAGTCCGAATTAAGTATGACGCTTACGGTAAGACGGGGTCGTGGATACGAGCCTGTTACACAACGTGAGTTGGAGGGCAGTGAGGAGCGTCCCATTGGAAAATTACCATTGGATGCCTCTTTCAGTCCAGTGCGTCGGGTTTCAATTGACGTGCAGTCCGCCCGTGTGGAACAGAGGACGGATCTCGATCGTCTGGTCATTGACCTTGAGACCAACGGAACCATTGACCCGAAGGGCGCCGTTCAACAGGCTGCGGCTATCCTGAGAGACCAACTCGGCAGCTTCGTGGTTTTGGAGCGTACTGCTTATGACGACAGCGGTATGTCCATGGAGCCGGAGAAGCCGGTTTTCGATCCCATGCTCTTGAGGCCGGTCGATGATTTGGAGTTGACGGTTCGTTCCGCCAATTGCCTCAAGGCTGAAAATATCTATCTCATCGGCGATCTTATTCAAAGGACAGAAGTTGAATTGCTTAAAACTCCTAATTTAGGTAAGAAATCGCTTACCGAGATTAAGGACGTTTTGGCCATTCGTGGTTTGTCCCTGGGTTCTCGTCTTGAGAATTGGCCACCCGAAAATATTGATGAGTTGGCAATAAAGTAGGGGCAAGGCATTTTTTTGGCTTAGCCTGCCGAATAGCCTTGGCCACTGAAGATGGCTTTCATCGTTTTTTCAGGGAGAAGGCGCCTCGATGGCGTACACTCACTAGATTCTGGTAATCAACCATGCGTCACCGTAAGGCCGGAAGGCAACTCAATCGTAACAGTTCGCACCGCGAGGCTATGTTTAAGAACATGGCGAACTCGTTGTTTAGTCACGAACTCATTAAGACCACTTTGCCCAAGGCCAAGGAACTCAGGCGAGTTGCCGAGCCCTTGATTACCTTGGCTAAAGAGGATTCGGTTCATAAGCGGCGCCTGGCCTTTGCACGTTTGCGCGATAACGCTGTCGTTGCCAAACTCTTTACCGAACTAGGACCACGTTATAAGACCCGTCCGGGTGGTTACCTGCGTATTCTCAAATGCGGATTTCGGTTTAGTGATGCCGCCCCCATGGCTTATGTCGAACTGGTCGATCGTCCGGCGGGCGAAGTCGTTGTCGCTGATGAGTCTTGATTACTAGGACTTATCGAACAACAGACGAATAACCGGGCTTGTCCCGGTTTTTTTGCATCTGATTTTTAGGTATTAACTCATTTTCCTTGCTTTATGGCCGGATACAGTCGCATTGCCTTGCTCACCGACTTTGGCGCTGCGAGTCCCTATGTCGGTCAACTGCGGTTATGCCTGGCCGCTGCCCTCCCGGGCATTTCGATCATCGAGGTGATATCCGACCTGCCAGCTTTTCGCCCTGATCTGGCGGCTTACCTTCTCCCCGCGCTGGTCCGAGACTTGCCCCGCGGTACTCTCTATCTCTGTGTGGTCGATCCCGGCGTCGGCGGCGATCGTCTTGCCATCGCTGTTGAGGCTGACGGCAATTACTTCATTGGCCCCGATAACGGCCTTCTGGCTCTGGTTTGTCGAGGTGCACTGTCCTTTTCTGTTTTTCGCATTGACTGGCGTCCTGAGATTTTGTCACCGAGTTTTCAGGGTCGGGATCTCTTCGCCCCGGTTGCTATTTCCCTGACTCTTGGCCGTCCCCTTGCCATGACACCCTTTGATCCTGACCGCCTCCAAGGTGCGAAATGGCCGAATGATCTGCCTAGGGTTATCTACCAGGATAGCTTTGGGAATTTGATTACGGGGATACGCGCAGCCTTAGTGCAACCCGGTGGGATGATGGATGTTAGGGGGCAACGGGTTCCCCGCGCCAGAACCTTTAACGAGGTTCCCCATGGCACTGCCTTTTGGTATGAAAATGCCTTTGGCCTCGTTGAAATTGCGGTTAATCAGGGTTCGGCGGCCCTTAAACTGGGCCTGGAGGTAGGAGATGAAATCGCCATGGGCCTTTTCCGTTAAGCTTTTTTCGGAGTCGATTAATGAGTGATATCCGTGTGGCGATTGCGGGCGTTGGTGGGCGCATGGGCCGCGCCTTGGTCAATGCGGTTAACGAGGCCGAAGGTTTGGGCGTGGTTCTGGCGACCGAACGTCCCGATAGCTCCCTACTGGGTCTGGATGCGGGGGAGTTGGCGGGTATTGGACCCATTGGCATCGCGATCCGGGAGGATCTGGAAAATGCACTCGATCTGTTCGATGTCCTGATCGACTTTACCTCGCCGGCCTCGTCGTTGAAACATCTGGCGTTATGTCGTCGCGCGGGTCGCCGCCTGGTCATTGGTACCACGGGTTTTGACGAGGCTGGCCGGGCTGCCATAGTCTCAGCGGCGGCGCAGATTGGCATCATCCTCGCGCCCAATATGAGCGTGGGCGTCAATCTCTGCTTCAAACTGCTCGACATTGCGGCACGGGTCCTGGGAGACGAGGCGGACATCGAAATCATCGAGGCCCATCACCGGCATAAGGTGGATGCCCCCTCGGGCACGGCCCTCCGCATGGGAGAGATCATCGCCCAGGCATTGGGTCGGGATCTTGGCGAGGTCGCCGTTTATGGTCGCCAAGGCCAGACGGGACCCCGGGAGCGCCACACGATTGGCTTCGAAACCATCCGCGCCGGGGATGTGGTGGGTGAACACAGCGTCTGGTTTGCCGCAGAAGGCGAACGGGTTGAGATTGCGCACAAGGCTTCCAGCCGACTCACTTTCGCCCGAGGGGCGGCACGGGCGGCGCGCTGGGTCGCCAGACAAGAAAAGGGCCTCTTCGATATGCAGGATGTGCTCGGGCTTCGTCAATATTGAGAGCGATGCCGATCCGCGCAATCGCGCTAGGCCCCCTTCACTCAACGGCTTTGACTCAGCGTTTGCCTTCCCGTCGGGCCTTATCCGGATTCCGTAGTAAGACATAGAGGGCCCCGGTACCGCCATCGCGCGGGGTGGCGGAGCAAAAGGCGAGGATATCCGATCGCAAGCGCAGCCAATAATTGACCTTACGTTTCAGGACCGGTTGGCGCTCCTCGGAGCCGTACCCCTTGCCGTGGATGATGTGGGCGCACCGCACCCGGTGCTGGATACAGTCGGCCAGGAATTCCTTGCAGAGTTGCGCGGCGAAGACGACCGTCAGTCCATGGAGGTCCAATTCCAGTTCTCTGGGAATGGCACCGCGCTGGAGATCCGCCAAGATCCGCTTCTGGACGCCCGGCTTGGCGTAAAGCAGATATTCGTGGGTCTCCACCTGCGCTTCCGAGAGGCTGGACACTTCCCCGTCAGCCAGCGTATCCAGGGGCTGGGCGATTGGAAAGGGGGGTGGCCGGCGGCGCCAGGGTTCCGGGAGCGCCAGGGTAAGGGGTTCCGTGTCCCGCACCTCGGCGCGGAAGAGCTGACTTTCGGCATCGGGGAGACGTTGGCTCACGGATGGACTCGGGGGTTGGCGGGCTGTTGAAGGGAGAAGGAGTATAGCGGATAGCCCCTGGCCCATGCCTAACCAGGTCCCTCATTCAGCCCCTCCTCGGTGCGCGTAAGCGTGTTCCCGGCTACCGATTCCAGTATGATGAAAGCGCTTCTTCCACGGGGTTCCTTCATGCGCATTCTCATCAGTAACGACGATGGCTATCAGTCTCCAGGGCTCTTGATCCTGGCCCAGGCCCTTGCCCCCTATGGCACCGTGATCATTGTGGCCCCGGATCGGGACCGCAGTGGGGCCAGCAATTCCCTGACGCTGATCAACCCGCTGCGCGCCCATGAGTTGGGCAATGGCCACTACTATGTGGAGGGTACCCCGACCGATTGCGTCCATCTGGCCATCACCGGCCTCTTGGACGAGGAACCGGATCTGGTGGTCGCCGGCATCAACCACGGGCCCAATCTGGGTGATGACGTGCTCTATTCAGGAACGGTAGCGGCGGCTACCGAGGGGCGCTTTTTGGGGCTGCCGGCGATAGCCGTATCCATAGCCTCCCATGAGCCAAAGCACCTGGAGACGGCGGCCCGCGTCGCCGTGAATTTGGTGGCGAATCTGGATGCCGAGGTCCTGGGGTCCAAACTCATTCTCAATGTTAATGTGCCAGATCTGCCCTACGACCAGTTGGCTGGGCTGAGGGCTACTCGGCTTGGCCATCGTCACAAAGCCGAGCCCGCTACCCGCACCCAGGACCCGCGCGGTCGCACCATCTACTGGGTTGGTCCCGCGGGTCCCGAGGAGGATGCCGGTCCCGGCACGGACTTTCACGCCGTTCGCCATGGTTTCGTCTCGGTTACCCCCTTGCAGGTGGACCTGACGCGCCATGCCCTGCTCGATCCCTTGGCGGAGTGGCTGGAGGGGTGTGCTTGAGGTCGGGGACATGACTCATCCCCTTGCCGCCGTTCAGGGGTGCCTGGATGAACCCGGGGTTGGCATGACCTCGCCACGCACTCGGGAGCGGCTTCGCCTTCGCCTCGCGGCGGCGGGCATAGGCAATAAGGAAGTGCTGGCGATCATGGGCCGCCTACCGCGCCATCGCTTCGTCGACGAGGCCCTTGCCAGTCACGCCTATGAGGATTCGGCCCTGCCCATCGGCCACGGCCAGACCCTGTCCCAGCCTTATATGGTGGCGCGCATGACCGAGGCCTTGCTGGAGCCGGGACGGCCCGAGTCGGTTCTCGAGATCGGCACCGGTTCGGGATTTCAGACGGCGGTGCTGGCGTCCCTGGCGCGACGCGTCTACAGCGTCGAGCGGGTCTCCGCGCTCCTTGAATCGGCCCGCAAACGGCTGCGGGACCTGCGGTTGCGCAATGTGCGTCTGCGCCACGGCGACGGCGGGTTGGGTTGGGCCGATTACGCGCCTTACGACGCTATCCTTGTCACCGCGGCCCCGGAGGGGATTCCTCGCGCCTTGGTTAATCAGCTCGCCATTGGGGGTTGCATGGTGCTGCCCATCGGCCATGGCAGCGAGCAAGTTCTGGTCAGAGTCATCCGTACGGAGCCGGGTTATCGCCATGAGATCCTGGAGCCTGTCACCTTCGTGCCGCTCCTGGGCGGCCTGGCCTGAATGGGCCCATCACGCCGCTCCTTGGATTTCGCTCGCCTTTATCGCCTCAGTATGTCCCAAAAGATATTTTAGCCCGGTTCGAGCCCTCGGCGATGTCAGGGGCGGCCCCTATCCAGCGGGCTATGCCCCTACGCAGCATCAGGATATCTTTGGCGCAAACCCAACCGATACTCCCTTCACGACTACCGAGGTGGGCGAGGATGTCTACGCGGGCAGTGGACTCAAGCGATAAGGTGACTTTATCATTCCCTAGAACAACATGAATATTATAGGCCCAAGCGGGTTTAACCCCCGTTGTTGGTAGTGCGGGTAGGATAAGGATGGAGTCCGCACGATCGCCTGGCTGGGGCTGGGGCTGGGGCCAGGCCAGGAGGAACTTGACTGTGTAACTTCAAGATCCGGCGAGATGGTGGGGCTGTCGATCCCTTGACTTACCTGCCCGTGCGCGCAAGCCGCCCTAGAGGAGAGAGGACGCATGGCTTTTGCCGATAATCGAGAGGAATCGGATCGCGAGGAGGAACTTGATCCGGAATCGTTGGGCATGCCCGATGCCGATGGCGATGAGGAGAATGCCGGTGACATAACCCCGGTCTTTGCCGCCGATGAGAATACGGACGAGGAAGCGGAAGGTTTTGCCCCCCGATCGCGGCCATTCGCACAGGAGTCCGATCTTGACGCGACCCGCATTTATCTTAATGAGATCGGGGCCTCCCGCTTACTGACAGCGGAGGAAGAGGTGTGTCTGGCCCGTCTGGCTCAGGCAGGTGATAATCTGGCCCGCCAGAATATGATCGTCAGTAACCTGCGGCTGGTGGTCAAGATCGCTCGCCGCTACCTCTATCGCGGTTTGCCCCTTCTGGATCTGATCGAGGAGGGTAACCTGGGTCTCATCCGCGCCGTGGAGAAGTTCGATCCCGAGCGGGGCTTTCGCTTTTCCACCTATGCCACCTGGTGGATCCGCCAGACCATCGAGCGGGCCATCATGAACCAGACCCGCACGGTGCGGTTGCCGATCCATGTGGTCAAGGAGATCAATGTTTATCTGCGGGCTGCGCGTCTTCTGGGCCAGCGGCTGGATCACGAACCCAGTGCCGAGGAGGTTGCGGAACTCCTCGACAGGCCCATTGGCGAGGTCAAGCGCCTGCTAGGCCTCAACGAACACATCACCTCGGTTGATAGCCCCTTGGGCAAGGATGCCGACAAGCCCCTCGTGGATATCCTCCAGGATGAGGGCGCCGAGGACCCCGCTGACCGCATCCAGGATCGTGAAGTTCAGGTAAACCTCGATAGCTGGCTAACCAAGCTCACCAAGAAGCAGCGCGAGGTCCTCGAGCGGCGCTTTGGCATCCATGGCTACGAGAACAGCACGCTGGAAAAGGTCGCCGAGGAATTGGGCGTAACCCGGGAGCGGGTCCGTCAGATCCAGATGGATGCCCTACGTCGGCTACGTGATATTTTGGAGAAGGAGGGTTTCTCCCAGGAGGCTTTCTTCAAATGAGTTAGCCCAGCCTTGCCGGCCCGTCTCCGCTAGGCTTTTCCCTGCCCCAGGATCATCCAAGGTCCTTCTCCCCTTCTTCTTCGCCACGCCGCTCTGACCTGACCTAGATCAACGAAAAGCGAGTGATCTGCCTCAGGCCGGGGTCAGCCGCCCTCCCGACCTTGACTTTCAAAGGCTCTTACTTTGTTATTGCCTAGGTTATGCCAAGGACCAAAGGCGTGGCGATCAGTGCGGCAGGGAATTGGCATATCTACATTGTTTATGCAGTCATTTCGGGGAGGTTTTATGGAAACTGGACTCGAACAGAAGTACAACTTTGACGTTGTACGATGGTTCACAGTGATGGCGGTCATCTACCTGGTGGTAGGGGCAGCTGTTGGCGTTTACATCGCGTCGGAATTGGCTTGGCCATTCCTGAATTTCGATATTCCTTATCTGACCTTCGGACGCCTGCGTCCGGTCCACACCAACGCGGTGATCTTCGCCTTCGGTGGCTGCGCCCTCATGGCCACTGCCTTCTACACGGTCCAGCGCACTAGTGGCGTGCGCCTCTGGAGTGACAAGCTGGCCTGGTTCGTCTTCTGGGGCTGGAATCTCATCATCGTCTCCGCCGTCATCACTCTGCCCCTGGGCATCACCCAGTCCAAGGAGTACGCCGAGCTGGAGTGGCCCATCGACATCCTCATTGCCGTGGTCTGGCTGGCCTTCTCCTTCAACTTCATTATGACCCTGGCCATCCGCAAAACCTCGCACATCTATGTGTCGAACTGGTTCTTCCTGGGCATGATGGTGATGATCACCTACCTGCACGTGGTCAATAGCCTGTCCATCCCGGTGGGTATCTTCAAGTCCTATTCCGTTTTCTCCGGCACCCAGGATGCCATGATCCAGTGGTGGTGGGGTCACAACGCCGTGGGCTTCTACCTGACCGCCGGCTTCCTGGGCATGATGTACTACTTCGTGCCCAAGCAGGCTAATCGTCCCGTCTATTCCTATCGCCTTTCCGTCATCCACTTCTGGGCCCTGATGTTCGGCTATGTCTGGCTGGGTGCCCATCACCTTCAGTACACCGCCCTCCCGGACTGGACCGGTTCCCTCGGCGCCGCCGTCTCCATCGCCATGATCATCCCCTCCTGGGGCGGCGCGGTGAACGGCATGATGACCCTCTCCGGTGCCTGGGATAAGCTGCGTACCGACTATGTGCTGCGCTTCCTGATCGTCGCCCTGGCCTTCTACGCCATGTCCACCTTCGAAGGTCCGGTCATGTCCCTGAAGACGGTCAATGCCCTGTCCCATTACACCGACTGGACAGTCGGCCACGTGCATTCCGGTGCCCTTGGCTGGGTGGCTGGCGTTGCCATCGGCTCCATCTACCACCTCATGACCCGCCTCTGGCACACCGAGATGTTCTCCGAGAAGCTGGTGAACTTCCACTTCTGGGCCCTGACCATCGGGACCGTGGTCTATATCGTCGCCATGTGGGTGTCGGGCATCATGCAGGGTTTGATGTGGCGTGCCTTTGATGAATACGGTGCTTTGGCCTACACCTTTGTTGAGACTGTGGATGCCATGCACCCCTACTACGCCATGCGTGCGGTCGGTGGCGGTATCTTCCTCATCGGCGCCATCGTCATGCTCTTCAACGTGCTGATGACCGTTCGCAAGTCCGCCACCAGCGGTAGCTTGCAGAAGGCCCGTCTCGCGACAGTTACCGCCTGATCACCCGAGGTAAGACACATGGCTGAAAACACACCACCCAAGGGCCTTCAGGACCGCCTGGAGCGGAATATCTGGGCCCTGCTCATCGTTGTCGCGCTCGTCCTCTCCGTGGGCGGTCTGGTCGAGATTGTCCCGCTCTTCTATCTGAAGAACACGATGGAGTACAACCGCTATCCCGAGATCGTCTGGAGCAAGGTTGGCCAGGAGGCCATCATTGCCGCCGATGCTGGCGTTCTGAAGGCGAACTGGAAACCCGGCGATGGCATGCGTCCCTACACCGCTCTGGAACTGGCGGGCCGCGATATCTATCAACGCGAGGGTTGCTACACCTGCCACTCCCAGATGATTCGTCCCTTCCGTGACGAGAAGGAACGTTATGGCCATTACTCTCTGGCCTCCGAGTCCATGTTCGACCATCCCTTCCAGTGGGGCTCCAAGCGTACCGGGCCTGACTTGGCCCGGGTTGGCGGCAAGTACTCGGACGACTGGCAGCGGTCCCATCTACGCAGACCCCAGGCGCTCGTTCCGGAATCCGTCATGCCGGCTTATCCCTGGTTGGATAAGGCCTCTCCGGATGCCGTCAATATCCAGACCCATATGGGCGGGCTGCGCACCATCGGTGTTCCCTATACCGATGCCGACATAGCGGCGGCCCCGGCCCTGCTCCAGGGTAAGACCGAAATGGACGCCGTGGTGGCCTACCTTCAGGTGCTGGGTACCATGGTGAAGCTTGACGAGGGCAAGGTCTATCGTGACTAGTCTGAGCGAGTATTTCCATACCGATTGGGCGGCGATGACCACCAACGACTGGATCGGTACGATACTGACGGTGGTCACCTTCGTTGCCATGGTGGTGGCTTACTTCCAGGTTTTTCGTCCCAAGAACAAGGATAAGCTCGAGGCTAAACGCTTCATCCTGTTCGAAGAGGACAATAAAGAGAGCGGAGAAAAAAATGGCGGGACCTAATCCCTTTCCCGGTGAAAACAATACCGGTCATTTCTGGGACGACAACCTGAGGGAACTGAACAATCCCCCCCCGAGTTGGTGGATGATTGGCTTCTGGGCATCCATTGCCTGGGTGGTAGGCTATTTCATCCTCTACCCTTCGTGGCCCATGCCTTATCAACCTCCAGATAGTGAAGGCTTCACCAAGGGGGTCATGGGCTGGACCCAGATCAAGGAGTACGAGGAGGGCGTCCAGCAACTCCAGGAGATGCGTGCCCAGTATGAGGAAAAAATCGCCGCGATGACGGCCGATCAGATCCTGGCGGATCCTGGTATGAAGCAGTACACCCTGGCCTCGGCCAAGGTGCTGTTTGGTGATAATTGCTCCGCTTGTCACGGCAGTGGTGGTCAAGGCAATCCCGGCTACCCGGTCCTGGTCGACGACGACTGGCTTTATGGCGGCTCCCTGGCTAAGCTCCAGGAGTCCATAGCCTACGGTCGCAAGGGCGCCATGACGGCACACAAGGATATCCTGTCACCAGCCGAGGTCGATGCCCTGGCACAGTTCGTGGTTGACCTCAGTGAAGGTAAGGCCACGGATCAGGGATGGGCCTTGTTTAATGAAAAGGGCTGTACCGCCTGTCATGGTCCGAAAGCGAATGGCGTCCTGGCGGAATTGCCTGGGGGCGAGATCGTATCCGTTGGCGCCGCCAACCTGACCGATGGCATTTGGCGCTTCGAGCCAGGTGGCTTTGAAAGCGCTAAGCACAGCATTCTTTATGGCGTTAATCAGGATGGTGTGGTGGGTACTCGCGAGGGGGTCATGCCTGCCTTCGCGGATACGGGCAAGTTGAACCCCCTGCAGATTAAAAAGCTGGTGGTTTATGTCCATGAGTTGGGTGGCGGCAACTAGTCGGGGCCAGGGAAGAGGGGCGGTCATCGCGCCCCCGTCGCCAACCTATCCAAACGGAGGAACGCATCGTGAGTTTTTTCAGCAATATGATGAATTGGGACCCCGTCATGTGGATGTCCATCCTGATGGTGATCATCGCCATCGTCATCATTGTTTACCTGGGTTTTAAGGTAAAGGCCTTGATGGATAAGGATGCGGAGGCGCACCAGAAGGAGGGACACAGGAGGAGTTAGCGAATCCTGTGCTCCAATGGGGTGGGTGAAAGGGGGGGCATGTGTCCCCCCTTATGTTTTTACGGCCCTGGACAATCCTGGGTACGCAAGCCTTGCAAGGTCCCTTGAGAGTCCAAATGCAGGGTAAAATGGTGGGATATAATTGCGTTTGCGCAATGCCGAAATAGTCATTTTCATCTAGATTTTCAGCATTCGCATCAGGTAAGACCGGCCCGTCCGCCCGACACCCGGCGACCCTGCCTGCTATGGCATCACCTTGGGAGAGGGTTCAGTGAGCAACGAAACAGTCGATAAAGTCGCGGCGGCGGATGATCTCTACGCCGAGGCCGCCCAGTGGCACATCAACACGGGTGGCGAGACCATTCACGCCAAGCGCATGCCTGGCAAGTGGCGCACCATCAAGTGGATTTCCGCGGCTGTCTGGATCCTGTTTTTCGTTGGCCCCTACCTGCGCTGGAATGGCCAGCAGGCTATCCTCTGGGATATCCCCGCTCGTCAGTACCACATCTTTGGCGCGACCATCCTGCCCCAGGATTTCTGGATGCTGTCGCTGTTGCTCTTGTTTTTCGCCATCCTCCTGGCCGTGGTAACGGCCTTGGCGGGACGGGTCTGGTGTGGCTATTTTTGCTTCCAAACGGTCTGGACCGACGTCTTCACCTGGATCGAGGAGAAGCTGGAGGGCCAGCCGGCCGCCCGCCGCAAGCTCGACAAGGCCTCCATGGACTTCATAAAGTTCCGGATCAAGGTGACCAAGCATCTCGTCTGGCTCCTGATCGGCTTTGCCACTGGCTTCGCCTTTGTGAGTTGGTTCGTCGATGCCCCAAGCCTCTGGGTGGAATTCTTCACCGGCCAGTCCGGGACGGTAGCCTATGTCACGGTGGCTCTCTTTACCGTGGGTACCTATGGCCTGGCGGGCTGGCTGCGCGAACAGGTCTGTTTCTGGCTCTGCCCCTATGCCCGCATCCAGGGCGTCATGCTGGACCGCACCACCATACTCCCGACTTATGACTTCCATCGCGGCGAGCCGCGCGGCCGGGTCAAGAAGGGCCAGAAGGAAGAGGACCGCACGACGGGTGATTGCGTGGATTGCAACCAATGCGTGGCTGTTTGTCCTACGGGCGTCGATATTCGCGAGGGGCAGCAGGAAGGCTGCATCACCTGTGCCCTCTGTCTGGATGCTTGCGATGCCGTCATGGTCAAGGTCGGTCGGCCTCAAGGGCTGATCCGCTATGCCTCCCTCGACGAACTGGAGGGTAAGCCGGTCAAGCCCATGCTGGCCAGACCGCGTGTCTGGGTCTATGCCGCCATCCTGCTGGCCGCCATATCGGGCATTCTGTATGGATTGACCTCGCTAGCCCCGATTGAGCTCAAAGTGCTGCATGAACGAGCCCCCCTCTTCGCTACCTTATCCGATGGCTCGATTCAGAATAAGTACACCCTCAAAATTCTGAATAAGGACAACTCGGACCTCGAGGTCAAAATCAGTGCCACGGGGCCGGAGAAGATGACCCTCATGGGTGTTGATGACCTCCTGCTGGCTAAGCATGGCGCTGTGATGCCCGCCGTGATCTACGTTAAGGTGCCCCGTAAGCACTTGAAGGCCGAGCGGGAGGACATCACCTTCCGCATCGAGGCTACCCGCCCGGACGGCCAGGTAATCTCCGCCGAACGGCAGAGCACTTTCTTTGGCCCCAAGCGCTAAGCCGGTTTCAGGTCCACTACGTTTTCTTTGAGGAGATCAGCCGCGATGACCCTTGTAACCTCGCCAAGTCCCAAGCCCCTGCCTGCCTGGAAGAGCCCCTGGATCATTGGGTGGGTCTCCCTGGTCGTGGTGGTCCTGATCGTCAATATCATCTTCGTCGTCCTGGGTTTCTCCACGAATCCGGGTCTGGTGGTCGATAACTTTTACGATCGTGGCCAGGATTACGAGAAGACCTGGGCCAGTCGGCAGGAGCGTGATCCGGGCTGGGTCCTGCGGGCCGATGTCCCCCAGGATCTGGTGGTCGGTGAGCCCTCGGTGCTCCGCTTCTTCCTTGTCGATAAGGCCGGCCAGCCCGCGGACATCGATAACGCCCACTTCTACGCTTACCGTCCCTCGGACGCCAAGCGGGATTTTGATCTGCCCATGATCGAAGAGGGGCCGGGTCGTTTTCGGGTCGATGTAAACTTTCCCCTGATGGGGGTTTGGGACACCCTGGTGGCGGTACGTCAGGGGGAGGAGGAGTTCAATCTCGGCAGACGCATTTCCGTCCCCGCCCCCCGCGGCGGATCTCAGGTTCCCGTCACGAATTGACCCTGGTCAGCGCGACAGTCTCCGATCGACCTTGGCCGTGAGCGCCTTCCAGGGCCCGATCCCTGGCCAGAACTCGCTTCAGTCATCACGCTGCTTTCATTGCGGCCTGCCCGTAGCCTCTCCGGCCGAGGTGCGGGCCCCCGTTCGAAACCAGATGCGGAGTTTCTGTTGCAACGGGTGCAAGTCCGTCTGCGAGGCCATCCATGCGGCGGGTCTCGAGGGCTTTTATCAGCGCACCCCCGAGGGCGAAGTCCTGGGTCCGCCACCAGAGCCCCCCAAGGAATTGGCCCTTTACGATATCGATGCGGTCCAGGAGGAGTTCGTCGATTCCCTGGGCGAGACCCGCGAAATCAACTTGCTGGTCGAAGGCATCCATTGCGCCGCTTGCGTCTGGTTGATCGAGAATAGCCTCAAGGCCCTGCCGGGGGTGGCCGAAGCGCGGGTCAACCTCACCGGCCGGCGGCTGCGACTCAAGTGGGACAATAGCCGCCTCAAGCTCTCCCAAGCCCTCCGGCGGCTGGGAGAGATCGGTTACGCCGCCGTGCCTTTCGATCCGGAGGTGGCGGAAGGTTCGCTGCAGCGCGCCAATCGGCGACTCCTCTATCGCCTGGCTGTCGCGGCCTTCGGCATGATGAATCTCATGTGGATTTCCATCGCCCTCTATTCCGGCGCGGACCAGGGCGAGTTTCGCGGCCTCTTCCATTGGATCGGTTTCGCCGTCGCCACGCCCGTCCTCATCTATTCCGGCTGGCCCTTTTATCGGGGCGCCTGGCTGGGAGTCAGAGCCGGCAGCCTGACCATGGACCTGCCCATTGCCATTGGTGTTTCAATCACTTATGGCTATTCCCTTTACGTCACGATCAGCGGGTCCCGTATCGGCGAGGTCTATTGGGACACGGTCGTAAACTTCCTTTTTGTGATCCTGGTCGGCCGCTTCCTGGAGTCGATCTCCAAGCGCCAGGCGGTGGCCTCCACCCAACGGCTGCTTGATCTCCAGCCCAAGGTTGCGACCGTTCTGCGCGGGGGCGATGAGGTGCTCTTGCCGATTCGGGCCGTTAAAGCCGGTGAAACCGTGCTGGTGCGGCCAGGTGAAAAGGTGCCCGTGGATGGCGTCATCCTGGAGGGCGAAAGTCAGATGGATGAATCCCTGCTCACCGGCGAGGCGGCGCCGGTGGCGAGGAAGCGGGGCGATCGGGTGGCGGCGGGAACCCTGAATGGTGCTGGCGCCCTCCGGGTCCAGGTCGAGGGCCTGCTGCGGGACACGGCTCTGGGGCGCATCATTGCCTTGGTGGAGGAGGCCCAGGCGAGCAAGGCGCCCATCCAATGCACCGCGGATCGTATCGTCCCCTGGTTTGTCGCCATCACCCTCACCCTGGGGCTGGTGACCTTCCTTTTCTGGGTTAGCACGGATTTCGAGCTCGCCCTTATGGCCGCCACCGCCGTTCTCATCATCACCTGTCCCTGCGCCTTCGGTATGGCGACGCCCATGGCCATTGCCGTTGCCTCGGGGTTAGGCGCCCGCCATGGCATCCTGGTCAAGACCGGAGCCGTGTTGGAAAGCCTGTCCGACATCGACCATTTCGTTTTCGACAAGACCGGCACCCTCACCGAAGGGCGGCCGGCGGTGACCGCCGTCGCACATGGGGGCGGTACCTGGAGGGGCGACGGGTCACTGGACCCTGACTCGGACCTGGCGCGGCACCTGGCCAGCCTGGCGGCCCTGGAGCGCTTCTCGGAGCATCCGGTCGCCCAGGCGGTGCTTAATCTCTGCCGGGATCAGGGGGTTGAGTTCCGTCATCTGGAGGTGGCCGACAGCCTGTCGCGGCCGGGGCAGGGCATCCTGGGCCGGGTGGGTGGGCAGGCCGTGATCGCGGGCACCGCCGATTGGCTGATCGCTCAGGGCGTCGATCCCTGGACGGGACCCTTGGCCATCGCGGATCAAGAGCTTAACGCCAGTGGCGCGACCCTCATCCATGTCGCCCTTGATGGCCAGGCCCTGCTGGTGCTGGCTATCCAGGATCGGTTGCGGTTCAACGCGGCGGAGGTCGTGGCTGGTCTCAAGGCGCAGGGCATCCACGTCACCCTCCTCACGGGAGATCGCCGCGCCACGGCAGAACGGATCGCTGCCGCCCTGGGCGGGGTCGAGGTGATCGCCGAGGTCCTGCCGGAGGCCAAGGATCGGGTGATCGCCGATCTCCAGCACCATGGCCAGCGGGTGGCCATGGTGGGGGATGGCGTCAACGATGCCCCGGCTCTGGTCCGCGCCGATGTGGGCATCGCCATGGGTAGCGGCACGGATGTCTCCATTGCCAGCGCCGATATCGTCCTGATGCAGGCGGATCTCGCCCGGGTGCCCCAGGCCGCCGCCCTGTCGCGCCGGACCCTCAGGACTATCCGCCAGAATATCGGCATCTCCATTGCCTACAATCTCATCATGGTGCCCCTCGCCATGGCGGCCCTCGTGACCCCCCTGGTGGCCGCCGTTTCCATGCCCCTGAGTTCCCTCGCGGTTATCGGCAACTCCGCGCGCATTCGCAAACTTTTCCAGAAACCTAACCAGGGCTGAATCCCGCTCCATGGAAGTCATCTACGGTCTTATTCCTGGCATGATCCTCTTGGGCCTTGGGGCCGTCATCGTCCTCTTCTGGGCGGCCCGTTCCGGTCAATTCGACGATCTCGAGGGGGATGGCCAGCGGATCCTCATGGACGAGGATGCCGTGGACCCCCGGCGGATTCCGGACGCTGAGGGGATGCCTGACAGCCGGGAAGAGAAGGATAAAAAAACCGACCCCTAACCCTTGGGGCCCATTCACGGCGTGGGGAAGACCGCTTGCTACTGGGGGATCAGGCCCGTGTCGGGCGAATGGCCCGCGATTCGGCGGGCTCATCGTCGGGGTTAACGGGCTTGGCCCGTCACCATCCGGCTGGCGGGTCCCAGCAGATAGAGATATTGGCTGGCAATGGACTCGGGCGGGGCCAGGTCCGCTGGGTTCTCCCCGGGATAGAGGCGGGCGCGCAGACCGGTGCGGACGATGCCGGGATACAGGCTGTTGACCCGGAGCCGGCCCTGGTCGCGGGTTTCCTCCGCCAGGGTCTGCATCAGGCCCTCGATGCCGAACTTGGCGGCGGCGAAGGCACCCCAATAGGCCAGGCCCTGGCGGCCCACGCGATCCGCGGTGAAGACGATGGAGGCGTCGGGGGCTTGCCGGAGCAGGGGCAGGCAGGCCTGGGTGAGCAGGAAGGGGGCGGTCAGGTTGATGCGCAGGACCCGTTCCCACTCACTGGCGTCATAGTCATCGATGCGGCTCAGGAAGGGGGCGAAGGCGGCGCAGTGAGCCAGGCCATCCAACCGACCAAATTCCCGCCCAATCGTAGCCGCGACGGCGGCATAGTGCGGCTCGTCGCCCGCCTCCAGGTCCAGGGGTAGGATCGCGGGCTCTGGGGCCCCGCTCGCCGCAATCCGATCATAGAGCGGCTCTATCGAAGCCTCTTCCTGGTCCGAGAGGATGAGGGTGGCGCCGTGGGCGGCGCAGGCGCTGGCAACGGCGGCGCCCAGGCTGTCGGCGGTGCCCGTGACGAGGATGACGCGGCCGGCGAGGAGGTTGGGGGCGGGCTGATAATTTTCCATAATGTTATGTCGATGTGGCGGAAGGGATAAGGGCTGGCCGCGCGGGTCCTCTGTCAGCGCCAGGTCTCGCGCCAGGCGATCCAGAGCTTGCGCACCGGTGTGAGGCTGAGCCGTTGGTCAACGACCTGGAAGGACAGGGCCTCGATCTCCCGGAGCAGGCTGGCGAGGATGCGTGCCCGTACCCGGGCGAAGGGGGGGAGGGCGCCGAAATGGGCGGACCGAGCCTGCAGGGCCTGGGCTTGGCGAGCGAGTTCTGGGAGCCACTCCACCAGGCGGGCGCGGTGCTGGCCTTCCCGGAGGGCGTCGGGGGTCAGGTGATGAGGGCCCAACAGGTCCAGCGGGATAGGCACCCGACCTTGGCGGGCCAGCCAGCCGCTGTCGCGAATGCGGTAGACCAGGGCGCAGAAGGCCCCGATGGCTCGCGCCGAGGTGAGGTGGTCTGGATCGGTGAGGCCATGGCACCCGGCCATGAGTTCGAACAGGGCCCCGAGATCGGCGTCGCAGGCGTGGACCAGGGCCGCCGAGTCCGGCAGGGGGCGGCGCCAGATTTCCGCTTCCACCTGATCGGCCATCTGGAAAAAAGGTTGGAGGGGCAAGGGGTGTCGGTTCGCTACCGTCTGCAGGGCCAGGCTTAAGGGGTGGCTGGGTCGGCCGTCGGCGAGCTTGTCCAGTTCCTCGCGCCACCACTGGAGCTTAAGCCTGGCAACGCCGGGATCCCTGACCTCAACCAGGATGGCGCGGACCTGATGGCGCCAGGCGGCGAGGATCGCCAGGTCATCACGTAGGCCAGGTGGCGAAAATCTCAGGCTGTAGTAAGTCGAGGAACCCAGGGGGGTGGCGGGGTTGGGGAAACGCCAGGAGGCGGGGCGATGGGTCACGAGGGTTCGTGGGTCGGAGGCGACCTGGTCCCTCCCGGCGGGGTTCGTATCACGAAAGGGTTCCGTCAAGGATCCGTCGCTCCCAGCATCAGCCATCCACTGGGCGCCGACATGCCGCAAGGTAATTGACGTCCAGGTCCCGGGCGTCGAGGCCATAGACACCCAGCAAGGGGTTGTAGGTCATCCCCGTGAGGTGGCTCAACTCCAGATGGGCAGCGCGTATCCAGCGCCCCAATTCCGAGGGCCTGATGAAGCGGGCATAGTCGTGGGTACCACGGGGTAGCCAGCGCAACAGGTATTCCGCGCCGATGATGGCCAAGAGGTAGGCTTTGGGGTTGCGGTTAAGGGTGGAGAAGAAGAGGTGCCCCCCAGGCTTGACCAAGCGGGCACAGGCGGCGATGACGGAGGCCGGGTCCGGTACGTGCTCCAGCATCTCCATGCAGGTGACGATGTCGAAGCAGGCCGGGCATTCCGCCGCCAGGGTTTCGGCGGCGACCTGGCGATAGTTCACCTCAACCCCGGTCTCCAGGGTGTGCAGTTCCGCGACCTTGAGGGGCAGCTCCCCCATATCGATACCGGTGACATGGGCCCCGCGGATGGCCATGCTTTCCGCCAGAATGCCACCGCCACAGCCGACATCCAGCACCTCCTTGCCCGCGAGGCCCGCGATCTGGTCCACATAGTCAAGCCGCAAGGGGTTAATCTCGTGCAGGGGCTTGAATTCACTGTGGGGATCCCACCAGCGGGCCGCCAAGGCTTCGAACTTACTGATTTCGGCGGGATCGACGTTGTGGATTGCAGCGCTCATGCGTTTGCCTCGGCCAGGATGGGTGGCGGGCCTCCCTGGCCGCCGGTCCCGTCATTGTAGGTGATCCCGGTCCTCAGGGCATGAAGGGGACGATCCCCGCCATGGGCCGGGCGAACTGGCTCATGTGCTCCCGCATCATGACCACCCCCCCGGTCATACCATGAATCCGGGAATCGAGGATGCCCATGGCATTGCGGACCAGTTCCATATTCTCTTCGACGCTGGCCATTTCCCCCGCCATGGCTTGGGTGTTGCCGCGGATCTGGGGCATGATGCGGGCCATGGAGTCCATGCGGGCGGCGATGGAATCCATGTGAATCATGTGATTGTCAAAGGATTCCATGTTCGCGGTGATGTCGCCCATGTCCGCATCCACGCCGATCAGGTGGTCGTGCATGGAGTACATATCCGCAATAATCTCGTTGAAGTCCTGGTAAAGGACCCGGGCGTGATAGACGTCGAAGGCGGCCCCCAGCAAGAGCAGCAGGGAGGTGGCGATAATGACGATATCGGTGATGCGGAAATGGCGATGGCGCTCGTCAAGATGGAGCTGGGTCGCGCGACCCAGGTCCTTGATAACCTCGATGACGGCCCGCCTGGGGTCTGCTACTCGCCGGCTTCTCATGCTCTGTCCCTCCTTGAGGGTCCGCTAGGGAAATGGAAAAATTTTGTTCATGTTTCGCATCGGCTTCGCCATGCGGCCCAATTCGATGCTCATAATCTGGACCTCGTTATTCATCAGGTCCATGTTGAACGAGACATTAGAGATATGGTTGCGGACGGTAGCGAGATAGTCATCGATGCCCGCCACGTTGGCGCGCATATCATTCATGTCCGTGAGGATGTTGCTCATCTCGACGTCCATGAGGGCGGTGCGTTGATCGACCGCCTCCAACAGGGCCACGCGACTCTCAATGGCGTTCATGTGGCCGCTGATGGCACTCATCTGCTGGCTCACCGAGATGAAGTGTTCCTTCATACCCCCGACGACGTTGGAGATGCGGGAGACCTGGGAGGTCAAGGTGAAGAGCAGGAGGGAGAGGGAGATCGAGATGGCGGCCAGGATGAAGGTGCCCGCCTGAATGCCGTAATTGAGGCGGGTACTGAGGCGGTTGGTGAGTTCGATTTCGCTAAGGATGATGCCCTCGAAGGTACTCAGGGCCCGCCGATACTGTTGCTGGAGGATGGCGTCGTCAACCGCCGTCCTGGATTTGATGTCTTCTTCCGTCATGGAGTCCTGCTCATCTCTTCTTATGGGGTTGGGGTGGATGACTGGACCCACCGCAATTTAATTAAATTCTAACGCTAAACGGACTGAATGCCCATGATTTCCCTATCGTTGATCGCGCTACTCGGTTTTTCAGGCACTTGTGGAAATCGTGAACTTGGCGGGTGACATCATTGTTGCAGGGTACGCCCGCCATCGACGGCGATGATCTGGCCGGTGATGTAGTCCGCCTCCCGCGCCAGAAAGGAGACGACCCGGGCGATGTCCGCGGGGGAGCCGGGTCGGCCCAGCGCGGTGCGGCTCAGTACCTCGGCCCTGACCGCCGGGCCCGGGCCCTCGCCCTCGGGCCAGAGGATGATGCCCGGCGCGATACCGTTGACCCGGATCTCGGGCCCCAATTCCCGGGCCAGGGCCTTGACCATCATGGCGTTGCCGGCTTTGGCGATAGAATAAACGGGATGATTCCTGTGGGGCCGTTCGGCATGGATATCGACCAGGTTGATGATGCAGCCGCCGCTGGCACGCAGGAGCGGCGCGGCGGCCTGGGCCAGAAAGAAGGGGCCCTTGAGGTTGGACGCCATCAGATCCTCCCATTGGTCCTCGTCAACCTGGTCGAAGGGCGTCGGATAGAAGCTGGAGGCATTGTTGACGAGGATGTCGAGCCGGCCACGAAAGCCCTGCACGCGGGCCATGAGGGCGGGGAAGGCCTGGCAGTCGCGCAGGTCGGCGCCTATCAACAAGACGGAGGAGGGGCGGCTCCTCTCCAGTTCCCGCCGCAGGGCCTCGGCGGCGGCGATGGAGTTGCGGTAATGGATGACGATGTCCGCCCCCTGGGCATGGAGGAGGCGGGCGATTTCGGCCCCGATGCGGTGGGCGGCCCCCGTGATCAGGGCGACCTTGTGGACCAGGGGTTGATGGTTGGGTTCGTGTGCCAAGGAGGGGTCTGCCTGTATCATAAGCCTCCCGCGATTTTAGCCGCTTCCGTGCCCCCCGATGCCTATTTCAGCCGAATCGATGACTTGCGCGGGCACTGACCCGGGGGCCAGAGAGGACCCGGTGGCGCAGGAACACAGCCTCCGCCTGGCGGACGTGATCCGCGCCGAGGCCCTGGCAAGAGGCGGGGCCTTGCCCTTTGACCGCTTCATGGAACTGGCCCTCTACGCCCCCGGACTGGGCTATTACGTCGCCGGGGCGCCTAAGTTTGGTCGGGGCGGGGATTTTGTGACCGCCCCCGCTATCTCGCCCCTCTTTGGCCTATGCCTGGCCCGTCAGTGTGGCGAAGTCCTGGCGGCCCTGGGCGGTGGCGACATCCTGGAACTGGGCGCCGGCGGCGGCGAATTGGCGGCGGATCTCCTTGATGGCCTCAAGACCGCGGCCTGTCTCCCCGGCCGCTACCTCATCCTGGAACCTGGCCCCGAGTTGCGCGAGCGTCAGCGGGACCTGCTCCGGGCGCGCCATCCGGATATGATGGACCGCATCCACTGGCTGGACGACCTGCCTCTCGGGTTTGCCGGCGTGCTGGTCGCCAACGAGGTTATGGACGCCCTGCCGGTGCATCGCTTCCAGGTTCGCGAGGAGGGCGCGGTTGCGGAAATCCTGGTCAAGCCCCGGGGCACTGGCTGGGAGGAGGTGGGCGCGGAGCCCGTTAGCCCCGGCCTGTCCGAGGCGGTTCACGCCCTCTGGGCCCAGGGCCTGGCGCGGGAGCCTGGCTATGCCTCCGAAATCAATCTGCGGCTGGGTCCCTGGATTCAAGCCCTGGCGGCGTCCATGGCCCGCGGCCTGCTGCTGCTGATCGACTATGGCTACGACCGCGCCGACTATTATCGGCCCGAGCGTGGCATGGGAACCCTGATGTGCCATTATCGCCACCAGGCCCATGGGGACCCCTATGTGAACCTGGGACTCCAGGATATCACGGCCCATGTGGATTTTACGGCGGCGGCCAACGCGGCGCGGATCGCGGGTCTGGCGGTCGCGGGTTTCGCGACCCAGGCGCATTTCCTGATCGCACTCGGCCTCGACGGTTTGCTGGCGGAACGCCTGAGCGGCGATTCGGCTACCGCCGAGGAGGAACTGAAGTGGCTGCTCGGGGCCAAGCAGTTGGTGCTGCCCAGCGCCATGGGTGAGCGCTTTCGGGTCTTGGGCCTCGCCAAGAACCTCGATCAGCCTTGGACGGGGTTCTCCCTAAGAGATTTGCGTGGCCGCTTGTGAGGGGCCAGGCGTCGGTGCTACTCGCTTTCGGCGAGCATGGAGCGGGATGGCCGCTCCCCAGAGGCCAGGTTGGCATGGGCGCGATTCATGCGCTTGGCCACCAGCTCCCCATAGTTCTGGGGGTCGTTAAAGCCGACGAGAGCGGGAGCTAGCAGTTCGCCTTCCGGGCTAAGGAAAAGCAGGGTCGGAGTGGCGAAGATCTCGTAGCGGTCCAGGAAGCGACGGGTACGGATGCGTTCCCCGTCGAAGTCCGTGACCTTGCCGCCCAGGTCCCGGGAGATCTCCTGGGTGACGGCCCCCCGTTCCAGGGTGCCACGCGTCGCGGGGGCTTCGAGGAATTCCTGACGCAGGCGTTCGCAGTAGCCGCAATCGGGACCCATGATCAGGACGGCGACGGGCAACCCACGTTCCCGTGCCTCTGCCCCGACTTTGGCCCAGTCGAAATGGTTTTCGGCGGCCACCGGGCCAGCCTGGGCTAACAGGGAGAAAATCAGAGCTTTGGCGAGTCGGGACAACATGACGGCGCGATTGACTTCGGGCAAAATTTAACTGCCAACGAGAATATATTATTTCGCTAATATAGGCAAATGTTAATGTTGCAGTGCGCAAAAAGGCCGGTCCTCCCATCGGTTGGGGTAGGGGTATCGGTAAGGGTGAACGGGAGATTCCATGACCTTGATTGAAATCCTGGCCTATCTGGTGACCGGGGTCTTTTCCGGCTTGCTGGCGGGTTTATTGGGACTGGGGGGTGGGGTACTGATCGTCCCCTCGCTGATCCTGGTTTTCGGCCATCTGGGCTTTACCCCGGAATGGATCGTGCATCTGGCGGTGGGCACGTCCCTGGCTACCATCATAGGCACCGGGGGCGCTTCGGCCCTGGCCCATCATCGGCGTGGCGCGGTGCGCTGGGATCTGGTCCGGAGGCTGGCGCCGGGGATAGTCCTGGGGGCCTGGGCGGGCGCGGCCCTTGCGGGCCTGTTGCCTCAGGCATGGCTCCAGCGCCTGTTCGGCGTCTTCCTGCTCTATGTCGGGGCGCGGATGCTGCTACCTCGGTCGGAGACGCCGAGGGTTACCGCGCCTGGCCTGCTAGGGCTGGCGACGGCGGGGGGTGGGATTGGCGCCCTCTCCGCCATCGTCGGTATAGGTGGCGGGACCCTGACGGTGCCCTACCTGGTCAAGACCGGCCTGACCATGCGCCAGGCCGTGGCATCCTCAAGCGCCTGTGGACTGCCCATCGCCTTGGCCGGGGCCATCGGTTTCATGGTCACGGGCTGGGGTAGGGAGGGGCTGCCCGCGATGAGCACGGGGTTCGTCTATTGGCCAGCGGTCCTGGGTATCCTGCTGACCAGCATGCCCATGGCGCCCCTGGGCGCCCGGCTGGCTCACAGCCTGCCGCTCCCCATCCTGACCCGCATCTTCGGGGTCCTGCTGTTGCTGGTGGCCGCCAGGTTGCTGTTGGGCTGATCAATCGGGTCCGGCTGGACCGCACTACCTGTCGGCCGTGGCGGGGGAGGGTAACGGGGGCGTCGGTTGATCCAACCACAGTCGCCGGTAGAGAAAATGGCCGCCATTCCTGTCTCGTAGCGCCAGTCGGCCATCGGACTCGGCGAAGTCAAAGGGGCTGATGTGGGCATTTTCCGGGTTGTACATGGCCAGGCGATCGCCGCTCAATTGCAGGTAGCCGTCCACATAGCCGCTGGAGCCGGGGTAGATGCGAAAACGGTTGCCCTGGACAATGAGAAGCTCGCCATTGCGGCCCTCCCAGACGCCATCCAATCGGGAGCCTGGGGACGAGGGCAGGGCCCCGCCGGAGGACTTCATGCCTTCGGTCATCTGCTTCATGACTTCGCCGCCCTTGCCCATGAGACCGGAAGGGTCGCCGCTGGGCGCTGGCCAGGACGAGGCACCGGGTATGCCCGTCATGCCGGGGATGGACAGGCCGCCTGGCATCCCGCCTAAGGGGACTAAAGGGGTGGTCATGGGTAGGCCGGGGCTGGTGGGAGGGTTGAGGAAGCCCATGGCCTCCATCATCCGCGACATGGCATCCGCCATGGCCGCCCGGGGAGCGGCGCCCGCGTCCTCGGCCAAGGCCTCGGTAGCGAAGAGCAGGGTGATCGCCAGGACCAGGGTTCCGATCGGGTGTTTGACCAGGACCTGGATCAGGGCCGGGATCCGGCCAGGGGATTGGATCATCCGGGGTAACATCTCGTTGCGGCCGAGTTGAGGGGCCTGGGTCATGGCTGAGACTCAGTGAATATAAAGCAGTCTAACAAAAGCGGACGAGCCTCGCCCCGGTCTTGACCCCTGCTGTTTCGACCTGGAGGAGGTATGATGCCAATCGATATTGTCACCAGGAAGACCCCCATGAGTCCGGAATTAACAGGCCTGTGTCACATGCTCCGCGCCGCCGCGCGTAGCGAGATCCTGCCCCGCTTTCAGCACCCGGATGCCAGGGCCAAGGCCGATGGCAGCCTGGTGACGGCGGCGGATGTGGGGACCCAGGCCTTTATCCTCGCCGAGTTGAGAGATCGCTTTCCTGGCGTGCCGGTGCTGGGCGAAGAAATGACGACCCAGGAGCAAGGGGCCCTGCTGGCTGGCGCCCAAGGCAATATCTGGTGTCTGGATCCCCTGGATGGCACCAGCAATTTCGCGGGTGGCTTTCCCTTTTTTGGGATCTCGCTGGCCCTGCTCGAAGGTGGGCAGGCTCGCTTGGGCCTGGTGCTGGACCCGGTCCGCGATGAGTGCTTTGCCGCCGAGCGGGGGGTAGGCGCCTGGCTGAATGGGCAGCCCCTGCAGGGGGCACCCGCCACTGATGCCCTCAAGGACGCCCTGGCCCTGGTGGATATCAAGCGCCTGCCGGCGGAATTGCTGATGCGCCTCGGTGGCGATGCCCCTTACCGCTCGCAGCGCAGTTTGGGCGCGGTCGCCCTCGAGTGGTGCTGGCTGGCGGCGGGGCGGGCGCAGCTCTATCTGCATGGCGGCCAACGGCTGTGGGATTGGGCCGCCGGGCGCCTCATCGCCAGCGAGGCGGAGGTCCAGAGCCTTCTCCTGAGCCCCGGGGGTAGCAAAGTCCCGGTTAATCTGTCGCTGGAGCCCTGCATGGCGGTGGCCGCCGCCAATCCGGCCTTGCTGGAGCAGTGGACCGCCTGGTTGCGTCTGGGGTCGGGCGAAAATGGCCTTTGATTCTGGCCGGCTGGGCCTCAGCTTGAGGACTCCGAAGGCCGCCCCCGTGCCGCCAATTCGCAACAAGAGACTGGACTAGACCCATGACCGACACGATTTCCAACTACGATATGCAAATTGGCAGCGGCATCGCCGCCTTCGAGGCCAAGCACTTCGCCCGCGCCTCGGGTCTGCTGTCTCCCCTGGCGGAGGCGGGCGACCCCCAGGCCCAATATCGCATGGCGATCATGGCCCAGAACGGCTTGGGCATGCATGAAAACCATGGCATGGCCTTTCGCTTCATGAAGGCCGCCGCCGAGGCGGGCATGGACATTGCCCAGCATGGCCTGGGCTTCATGTTCTTGGAAGGCGAATGTACCAAACAGGACCCCGTTCAGGCGGCGCACTGGTTTCGCCTGGCCGCCGAGCAGGGACTGGTAGGCTCCCAGACCACCCTGGCGATGCTGTACGAGGAGGGGCGGGGCGTGGAGAAGGATCCCGAAGAGGCCCGCAAATGGTATCGTCGGGCCGGTTTTGACGAGTTCTGAGGGATTTTCCGTTCGATTTCTTCTCACAACGACCCTGATGCATGCAGGTCGCTACCAGGCCAATTTCACCAAAGGCGGGCTCATGGTGTCCGAGAGCCGCCTCGTTGCCGATCTCTTACTGCAGGGTATCGACCCTGCGGGCTGGAAGCAGGCCATCGAGGTCGAGAATCGGCTGCGCAAGCGCTCGCTGACCACCGCATCGACCAAGGCGACCCTGATCCGTGCGCGGTTGCGGACCATGACCCCGGGCCTTTGGCGTCTGGTGCGTGACGGCGACAAGCCCGTGGCCACCCAAGCCGTCTTCGCCGCGACCCTCAAATACTCCCCCTTGCTGGGTGACTTTCTGGACCTGGTGATGCGGGATCTCTACCGGCGCTTCGAGGACCGGCTCAAGCCCGCGCATTGGGACCGCTATCTGGACGACTGTCACACCCGCGATCCCCGCATGCCCTACTGGGCCACGGGCACCCTGATCAGTTTGCGCTCCCGTGTCTTCGGCATCTTGACCGAGGTCGGTTATCTTTCCGACGCGCGCACCCGGACGCTGAAGCCGCTGATCATCTCGCCGGCGGTGGCGAGCGATCTCAAGACGCAGGGCGAGGATCGGATCCTGCGCTGCATGCAGGTGAACGCATGAGCCATGACTTTAACCAGCGCCTCGATCAGATCCTTGACTGCGTCATCGCTGATGATTTCCTCAAGGGTAAGGGACTCGGCAACGAAATCCCCTTCTATGCCTTCGACTATCCGCCCGAGCGGGAACTGGAGGTCCGCGCGCACCTGGCGTTTCTGTTGGCCCAGATCCCCAAGCGCCGACCGGAGCTGCGTCACGTCCATGTCAACCTGTTCGACCTGATCGTCCGCCACCTGAAAGTTCGCGGGTTTTACGAGAAGGCGCTGGACCTGCAGCACCAGAAGGGCGACGCGGCCTTGCTGAAAGTCCTCGCCGCGCCGCTGGATGCCGGCAAATTGGCCCAGGTTTTCGCCGAGGCGGTCCAGCCCGAGTCACAGGATCTGGTCCTCGTTTCGGGCGTTGGCAGCGCCTACCCGCTGCTGCGCACACACAACCTCTTGAACAACCTCCATCACCGCATGGGCAGCACCCCGCTCGTCATGTTCTACCCTGGAGTGTACGACGGACAATCGCTGCGGCTGTTCGGAACACTGCCCGACAAACCCTATTACCGTGCCTTTCGGCTCGTGACCTAAGGAACCGCCGTATGTTGATCAGGGAGCCTTCACCC